>NZ_JBGXBV010000001.1:0-1572850 GCF_046078285.1 Aeromonas bivalvium | reverse complement strand
CCCGACCCCGGACTTTGAAGGGACCGCCTCGGTCACCGTCAAGGACAACAGCTACACCGATGTGGCGGGCAACCAGGGCAGCGGCGAGCGCGACAGCGCGGCGGTGGATACCCAGGGCCCGAGCGTGGTGGTCGATATCGTCGCCACCGATCTCAAGGCGAACGAGAGCAGCGTCGTCACCTTCACCTTCAGCGAGCCGGTGCAAGACTTCGAGCTGGCTGATCTGACCGTGGTGGGCGGCACCGTGACCGGGCTGACCACGTCCGACGACGGCAAGACCTGGAGCGCCACCTTCACCCCGACCCCGGACTTTGAAGGGACCGCCTCGGTCACCGTCAAGGACAACAGCTACACCGATGTGGCGGGCAACCAGGGCAGCGGCGAGCGCGACAGCGCGGCAGTGGATACCCAGGCCACCGCGGCGCCGACCGTGGTCATCACCGAAGACACCGACAACGACGGCACCATCGATCGCACCGAGATCAGCGGCCCCGTGAACGTGGAAGTGACCCTGCCGGGCGAGGCCAAGGCCGGTGACACCCTCAAGGTGAGCGGCCAGACGGATCGTCAGCTGAGCGAAGCCGATATCCTTGCCGGCAAGGTGGGCTACGAGTTTGATCGCCCGGCCGATGGCGCGACCCTGACGGTGACCGCCACCCTGGTGGACGCGGCGGGCAACGTCTCCCAGCCGGGCAGCGACAGTGCCACCATGTACCACGACGCTCCCCCGGTGACCATTGGGGGTCACGGCATTGGTCTTGAAGATACTCCCCTGGTGCTGGCCTGGGATCAATTTGGTGCCAGTGATGACCAGGCTGACGGGGAGCTGAGTGTGGTGATTGGCTCCTTGCCGCAAAACGGCACCCTGCAGTACCTCAATGCGGCGGGTCAGTGGGTGGTGGTGAAGGTGGGGGACAGCATCACCTCAGGCGAGATAGAGGCGGGTCAATTGCGCCTGGTGCCCGGCAGTCATGAGTCCAGCACCGACAACAGCAACGGGCAGGGCAACGACAGCGGCAACCTCAAGGGGGACTATGCCAGCTTCGAATTCAAGGTGAGTGACGGTACCCAGCTCAGCAACAGCGGCACCTTGGTGATCGACATTGAGGCCGTGGCCGACAAGCCCGTGGTGGAGGTGACCCTGAGCAGCAATGGCACCCCCCTCTATCAGGGGTTCCCGAGCTTTGGCATCAGCACCGACAGCTTCCAGTCAGGCACTGTCGATCGCAGTGCTTTGGGGGTACGTGCTCCGCAGCACGACACCAGCACAGGCCAGGATCAGGTGGACGGATCCAACACTAGGAATGACTACCTGCTGAGCAGCAAAGGCGGCGGCGATATGCTCTACGGCAAAGGGGGGGATGACCTGCTGGTTGGCGGCAACGCAGATCAGGGCGACTCCCTCTATGGCGGAACTGGCAACGACATCCTGGTGGCCGGTCTGGGCAACGATGGCCTCTATGGTGGCACGGGCGATGACATTGCCGTGCTGCGCGGCAACCGGGCCGATTATGTGGTTCAGAAAGGGAGCGGTCACTCGATCCATGATGCCTGGTTTGATTTCAGCGTGAATGAAGGGGGCACAGGGGTCACCAAGGCACTCCATGATATCGAGCACGTACAGTTCGATGACGGTATTTACGCCATCAATCAGGCCACGGGTGAACTGACCATGGTGCAGCCGACCCAGGTCGATTACCCGGTCGACATCAAGGTATCCCTCACGGACCGCGATGGCAGCGAAGTGCTCGACAGCCTGTTGCTGAGCGGTTTGCCGGCTGGGAGCAAGCTCTATCAGGGCAGTGACCTGCTCGGCACGGTCGGAGCGAATGGCACACTCAGCCTGCCTGCGAGCAGCGGCCTGTGGAGCGGCAATGCCCTGGATGTCTCCCTGAGTGGTCTCACCCTGCGGGTGCCAGGTGCCCAGGCGGGTCAGGTGGATCTCAAGGTGGAGGCGACCACGCGGGAGCTGCATACGGATCAGACCAATACGGCCAGTGCTGATGACAGCATACGGCTGAGTTATTTCCAGGGCACGGAAGGGGAGCAGGGAGACCAGACTCACCACTATGGCAGCGAGCACAACCTGGTGGTGGGAGATCTGGATGGCAGCGTGGTGCTGTCGGGTCAGAACTACAACATCGCCTTCATCGTCGACAGTTCCGGCAGTATAGGTGACGAGGCGATGGTGACGATCCGCACCCAGCTGGAGCAGGTCTTTACCAGCCTCAAGGCCAGTGCGGGCACCGACAACGCAGGCACAGTCAATCTCTTGCTCGTGGATTTCGATACCACGACCCGCGGCAGCGTCAGTGTCAACCTGGCCGATAGTGGCGCATTGAAGACCCTGCTCGATGCCCTCAAGGGGATGTCTGCCGATGGCGGCACCAACTACGAGGCCGCATTCAGCAAGGCGGCGAACTGGTTTGCCGGCAGCACGGCGACCAGCAATGTGAATGCGAAGAACCTGGCCTACTTCATCACCGATGGCAAGCCGACCTTCTATGACCTCGGCACTACCACCAGGCTCAGTGATGTGAAGGTCATCGATTGGGCTTATAGCAGTGACGACTATCTCAACAGCACCTCTTTGAACCTCGGCAACTATGTGCTCGGCAATACCGTGACCTACCGCGGTGTCGAAGTGGTCAACAGCAAAGGGGAAGTGATCAAGTGGTCCGAAGGGTGGGGTGGCTGGTTCACGACCACTGTGGGGGTCATCGTCAAGGGCAGCAACGGCCAGAACCAGATCCAGTTGCTGGGTGGGGATGGCCGAAACAGCACCGATGACGTGCGTACCGACGCCTTGCTGGGCTATCAGCTGTTGACCTCAAAAGGAGTGCTTGTTGAAGCCATCGGCTTGGGAGCGAACATCTCCGAAGCCGATCTCAAGTCCTATGACTCGGATGGGATCACCCATACCAATGTGGATGCCAGCGATCTGGCCAGCACCATACTGGGCGCCACCAGCAGCAACCTGCCGGGCAGCGACCGGTTTGATGGCGGGGCTGGCGATGACATCCTGTTTGGCGATGCGATGCACTTCAACGGCATCGCGGGAGAGGGGTACGCGGCCATCAAGGCGTATGTGGCGGACAAGTTGAACCAGAACGCCGTCCTGGATGCCGAAGTGCACCGTTACATTCAGCAGCATGCCAGCGAGTTCGATCAATCATCCGGCAATGACAAGGCGGATGTGCTGATGGGAGGCGAGGGTAGCGACATCCTCTACGGCCAGGGGGGCAATGACATCCTGGACGGCGGCAGCGGGGATGACATCCTGTTTGGCGGAGTCGGGAATGACACCCTGTACGGCGGCCTGGGGGACGACAGCCTCCATGGTGGCAGCGGCACAGACACCCTGTATGGCGGGGAGGGCAATGACATCCTCAATGGCGGTACCGGCGACGATTGGCTCATCGGCGGGCTGGGCAACGATATCCTGACCGGCGCAGACGGATCCGACATCTTCGTCTGGAGCAAGGGAGATATCGAGGAGGGCAAGCTGACGGTGGATACCATCACAGACTTCAACCCGAGCCGTGATGACGCGTCACAGCGAGACAAGCTGGATCTGCGGGATCTGCTGGATCAGGACGACACCCAGCACCCGGACGATCTGAAGAGCCTGCTCTCCGTGTTCCAGGACGATGAAGGGGTTCACTTGCAGGTCAAGACATCGGCCAGCAGCGAGGTGGCCCAGGAGATAGTGCTGGTGAACCACAGCTTCGATACCCTGACCGGCAACAGCGGTGCCACCTCGAGCCAGGTGATTGATTTCATGCTCAACAATCACATGCTGGAGATAGACAAATAAGGGTGCGACGCATCCACAGCAAAAACGGTGGCTCAGGCCACCGTTTTTCTTGGTGCGGATCTCGCCTTGGGCGCAGGAATGGGCAAGAGAGCGAAACACTAAGGGGTTGGCCGT
Source organism: Aeromonas bivalvium (assembly GCF_046078285.1). NCBI lineage: Bacteria > Pseudomonadati > Pseudomonadota > Gammaproteobacteria > Aeromonadales > Aeromonadaceae > Aeromonas > Aeromonas bivalvium. The sequence continues at coordinate 1,568,919 of NZ_JBGXBV010000001.1, read as the reverse complement.
CGGGGGAAAGGAGGCCGGGGGCTGCTGCGGATCCGGGTCTGGAGAGGGCGCTGGCGGGCAGCAAACAAAGGGGAAAAATAGGAGGAGAGGACTCCTCCTAGCAAGGCGGCGGCTTAGAGAAGGGTGACGTTCTCAGCCTGCGGGCCTTTCTGACCCTGAGTCACGGTGAACTGAACCTTCTGGCCTTCGGCCAGGGTTTTGAAGCCCGTGCTCTGGATGGAGGAGAAGTGAACGAAAACGTCCGGTCCCTGAGCTTGTTCGATGAAGCCAAAACCCTTGGTTTCGTTGAACCATTTGACTTGGCCGGTGCGAATGTCAGACATGTGTAAGTCCTATCTATTGCAAAATGAAACTAACGCCTGGTACAGGCAGGGTTTGCCTAAAAGACAGGGGAGAGCCATGACTGACCTGCTGATGTGTCTCAGTCCTACTCAACGGTCCCTGTTAAAAGCAAAACGATTGTACGTGAGCGCCGATCCTTGTCAAACATCGGCCATTCAATCTTTGAGCAAGGTAAAACTATTGGCTGATCAAGCCGTTGCCCATGGGGCGCCGCCATGAAAAAGGAGGCATGACGCCTCCTTTGTCTCGATGGGATCCCTCTGGGGGATCACTCCTTGAGGGCGAAGCCCTCACCCTGGCGATCGTAGCGATAGAGCACCTGGAAGTCGTCCCGGATCTCGACGCGTTGAATGCGCCTGTCATCCCCGACCAGAATGTTGACGCTCTTGCCGGTCTGCATCCGGGTCAGGGGCCGGTCCGGTCCCTCGATGGCGATGAGCCGACTGAGCTCGACCCCGGGCAGCTCGAACTGGCGGAAGAGGGAGAAGAGGGTCTCACCCGCCGCGACCTTGTGGCTGAGCCACTTGCCATTGACTGGCTCGGGTTCCGGCGCGGCCACGGCAGCTGTCTCGGGTTGGCGCAGCTCGCCCTGGCTCTGGGCCGGGAGGGCGATGGGGACGCTCAGGGAACCAGAGGGGGCAGCCTGCGGCGCGCCGGGGGCAGGCTCCCAGGCCAGCAAGATCAGCCAGAGGGGGATCAGGATCAGCAGGGCGATGCCATGTTTGCGGGGTAGGGGACTTTGCCACTTGCGGCCCTCGCTCGCCCTGGCCTTGGGGGCCTCCCTGTTTTTCAGCCGCGCCAGGGTCTGACCCAGTTGCTGGCGCAGGGGCAGGGTGGCTGCATTGATGCGTTCAAGCAGGGATCCTTGTGACTCGTCTCTATGACGCTGTGCTCGTCTGTTATGGCCACGGGGGCGACGATCCGGGGTGGGCACGGCAGTTACCTCTCACTACAATTGCCTGCCATCAGGCAAATCAGGCGCCTATGGTAAACGGACTCGCCCCCGAGGGGGAGAGTCCCTGGCAGGAAATTTATCAGCGTAGCCGGAATTGTCCCAGCAGCTGCTGCAATCGCTCCGCTCCCTGACGCAGGGCCTGGCTGGCCTGGGCGGTATCGGTTGCGTCCCTGGCAATGTCGTTCGCCAGCATGTTGGTCTTGGCCAGGTTGCCAGACACCGTCTCGGCGACCGAGCTCTGCTCCTCGGCGGCGGAGGCTATCTGGTAGGTCATGTCGTTGATGGTGGCGATGGCCTGATAGATGCTGGCGAGGGCCGCCTCGGCGAGATCCGCCTCGCTCACGGCTTGCTGCGTCAACTGCTGGCTCAGGGTGATGGCGCCGACGGCATTGGTCGAACTGTGACGTATCTTGTCGATCAGGTCCTGGGTGCTCTGCACCGCCTGCTGGGTATTGCGGGCCAGCTGACGCACCTCGTCGGCCACCACCGCGAAGCCACGGCCCTGTTCCCCGGCCCGGGCCGCCTCGATGGCGGCGTTGAGGGCCAGCAGGTTGGTCTGATCGGCGATCCCCTGAATGACGGCGAGTATGCTGGTGATCTGCTCGCTGTCGTGGGCCAGCCCCTCCACCACCTCGGCTCCCTTGCCCGCCTCGGCGGCCACCTTGTGCATGGAGTGGATCACCTGCTGGAAGCGCTCCTTGCCCTCGTCCGCCGCACTCTGGGCCTGCTTGGCGGAATCGGCGGTGTTGTTGGCATGGGTGGCGACCTCCTGGCTGACGTAAGACATCTCCTGCACCGCGGTCAGCATCTGTTCCATCTCGGCCTGATGGGATTGCAGGTTGCGATCCGTCTGCCCCGCGATGCGGTCGGTATCTCCGGCGTGGCGGTTCACCTCGCCGGCGGTTCCCTGCACATCGCCGAGCAGCCCCTGCAACTTGTCGATGAAGCGGTTGATGCCGCGGGCCAGAGCGCCCAGCTCGTCCGCCGAGTTCACCTCGAGCCGCTTGGTGAGATCCCCCTCTCCATCGGCGATGTCATCCACCAGGCTGACCATCTGGCGGATGGGGCCCGTGATGGTGCGGGCGATCACCAGCATGGCGAGCAGGGCCAGGCCCAGCACGATGAGGGCGCCGATGAGCTGCTGGCTCATGGCGGCCCGGTTCATCTCGTTGAGCCTGGTTTCCAGCTGATCCGCCCCCGCCAGCACCACCTGATAGGGCAGGGTGACTATGATGGCCCAGTTGCGGGCCATGCCGGGCACTGCGATGGGCACAGAGATGCGAAATGCGCCATCCAGCTCCTGGCGCTGCAGCTCGGGTTTGAGGTATTGCTGCCAGCCGTCGCCCAGCAGCTTGTCGGCGCGCGTGCCGAGCAGGCCGGCATCGCCGCTGGTGCCTGTGATGACGCCGGCGGCACTGATGATCAGTGTCTCCCCCTTGCCGCCATAGATGTTGTCGTTGAGCCGTCTCGCCTGCTGATTGATGGCATCCACCGCCAGATCCAGGGCGGCAATGCCCTTGAACTGACCGCCCACCAGGATGGGGCTGGTGATGGTGCTCACCAGCACCTGCTGGCCGTTGATGTCCACCTTGAAGGGGTCGATGAGGCAAGCCTGGCCCTGTTGCCTGGGGCAGGCATAGTAGTCGTTGGCGGGATTGCCGAACTCATCGGGCTCGCGCTTCTCGATGGAGAGCAGCAGATCCGAACCTATGTTGGCGCCGTCCCGATAGAAGTAGGGGACGAAGCGTCCCTTGGCATCGCTGCCGGATTCGCTCTGACCTGCGAAGGCGCTGTCCTGGCCGTCGAAGCCGTCGGGTTCGAAGCCTGCGAAAGCGCCATAGAGCTGGGGCTCCAGGCCAAGCTGGGCCTTGAGCAGCTCATTGACCTGCTGGCGATCCAGCGGCAGCTTGCCCTCCTGTTGCAGGGCCAGGACGCTGGCCATCTGCTGGGCATAGGAGAGCCCCTTTTGCAGCAACTGGGTGATGGCAGCCGCCTCGGCGCGGGCCTCGGCCCCCACCTTCTGCCACGCCTCCTCCTGCAAGGCGGCGCGGCTGGAGTCTACGGTCAGTTGCTGGGTCTGGCGGCCCGAATACTGGGTCTGCAGGATCAGAACCACCAGGGCGGCGGTCATGGCAATCCCGGTCATCACCAGGATGCGGTGTGCGATAGAGCGAAACTGCATCATGCCTTCCTTGTCTTAAGCGTTAAGTTGGTTGAAACATCGGCTTGGCAGATGAAATCTCCAGCCTTTGTTGCAAGTAGAGCCGAAAATGCCAGTGATTTTTGCGATCCTCCTCATGTCCGGGAGGGGAAGGGGGAGGGCAAGGCCCGATCCCAGGGTTTTCCCATCCGGGATCCAGCGTGCGAGATGTGCGGATTTTCCCATCCGTGATTCTGAGTGCTAAAATGCGACGGTTTTTTCTAACGCATTGGCCCAAGGCCCTCTACACAAGGCTTAAAGATGAAAGTCAAAACCCGTTTTGCTCCCAGCCCGACCGGCTTTCTGCATGTCGGCGGTGCCCGTACCGCACTCTATTCCTGGTTGTTCGCAAAGAGCCAGGGCGGCGAGTTCGTGCTGCGTATCGAGGATACCGACCTGGAACGTTCCACTCAGGAGGCGATCGACGCCATCATTGAGGGCATGGAATGGCTGGAGCTGAACTGGGATGAGGGCCCCTACTACCAGACCAAGCGCTTCGACCGCTACAACGCCCTGATTGACGAGATGCTGGCCGATGGCCGCGCCTACAAGTGCTTCTGCTCCAAGGAGCGTCTGGAAGCGCTGCGGGAAGGTCAGATGGCCAATGGCGAGAAGCCCCGTTATGACGGCAAGTGCCGGGATGCTGCCCACGATCACCCGGCCGATGCGCCCCATGTCATTCGCTTTCGCAACCCCACCGAAGGCTCAGTGGTGTTCGATGACCACGTCCGTGGCCGCATCGAGTTCGCCAACACCGAGCTTGACGATCTCATCATCCGCCGCACCGACGGCGCCCCCACCTACAACTTCTGCGTGGTGGTCGATGACTGGGACATGGAGATCACCCACGTGGTGCGTGGCGAAGACCACATCAACAACACCCCGCGCCAGATCAACATCTACAAGGCCCTGAACGCGCCTGTGCCTGAGTTCGCCCACGTCTCCATGATCCTGGGGGACGACGGAGCCAAGCTCTCCAAGCGCCACGGTGCGGTTTCCGTGATGCAGTACCGCGACGATGGCTACCTGCCGGAAGCCCTGCTGAACTATCTGGTGCGTCTGGGCTGGTCCCACGGCGATCAGGAGATCTTCAGCCTCGACGAGATGATCAAGCTGTTCAGCCTGGATGCCATCTCCAAGTCCGCCTCCGCCTTCAACACCGACAAGCTGCTGTGGCTGAACAACCACTACATGCGCAGCCTGGACCCGGCCTATGTGGCCAAGCACCTGGAATGGCACATGGCCGCCCAGAACATCGACACCAGCAAGGGCCCGACGTTGCCTGCGGTAGTCACCCTGTTGGCCGAGCGCTGCAACACGCTAGTGGAGGTGGCCGCCCAGAGCCGCTACCTGTTCGAAGATTTTGAGGCCATCGACGAAGCGGCCGCCAAGAAGCACCTGCGCGGCGTCGCGGCCGAGCCGCTGACCCTGGCCAAAGCCAAGCTGGCGGCGCTGGAGACCTGGACCACCGAAGCGCTGCACGAGCTGATTGAAGCCACTGCCGCCGAGCTGGGTCAGGGCATGGGCAAGGTCGGTATGCCGCTGCGCGTGGCCGTCACCGGTCTGGGTCAGTCCCCCGGCATCGATGCCGTGATGGCGCTGGTGGGCAAGGAGCGGGTGCTCGCCCGCATCGACCGTGCCCTGGCTTACATCGAAGCGCGGATGGCCGCCGAATAAACATCGGCCATGGCGTGAAAAGGGCCTCCTGACGGGGGCCCTTCGTATTTTGGCCTCAAGCGGATTTGCGACGTAAAACAGCGACATAGCGACGAGGTTGGCGCTAAAAACAGCTAACTGCCTGAATTTTGACTAAACGATTCAACAGGCGAGAATTTTGGGTTGACAGCAAAGCGGTCGATGCCTATCATGCGCCTCCGTTGCCAGAGATAACTTTGGTAGCGCCGAGGTGAGTTGGGGTTATAGCTCAGCTGGGAGAGCGCTTGCATGGCATGCAAGAGGTCCGCGGTTCGATCCCGCGTAGCTCCACCAAATTCTCCTCGAACAATCTGGAATCAAAGGGGTTATAGCTCAGCTGGGAGAGCGCTTGCATGGCATGCAAGAGGTCCGCGGTTCGATCCCGCGTAGCTCCACCAGGTTCCTGATTGACATGAAGTACCCAGGGCAGTGCGGTGTGTATCACCCATGCCGACCTTTGTGGGGTTATAGCTCAGCTGGGAGAGCGCTTGCATGGCATGCAAGAGGTCCGCGGTTCGATCCCGCGTAGCTCCACCACTATTTGCAGTAAAAGGCAAACGGCCGCCAGAACCGCTTGTCTAATGAAGAAAGAATTTGGGGCTATAGCTCAGCTGGGAGAGCGCTTGCATGGCATGCAAGAGGTCCGCGGTTCGATCCCGCGTAGCTCCACCAAATTCAGAGTGAAGGTCTTGACCTTGATTAGCCACAACTTGGGGTTATAGCTCAGCTGGGAGAGCGCTTGCATGGCATGCAAGAGGTCCGCGGTTCGATCCCGCGTAGCTCCACCAAATTCTCGTCACGAGAAGCTAAAAGGCCACCGCATCGCGGTGGCCTTTTTGTCATGGGCGCGTCAGCGCGGCCCCATGATCTGCCTCTACCCGCATCCGGCGCTCGCCGGCACACTCCCGGCAAACACCAAATTCATATGGCGCCATGAGGTGGCTCACAATTTCGCGTCATCACCCCCTGCTTCATGATGGCGGAAAATTTGCAGTGGCAGGCTGACAAGGCGGCTATGTGCCGGGCGTTGGCGACACGATCGCCGCCGTTAGCCGGTTTCCTCGTTGCCCAGCAAACATATTTCTCCTTGTGAATGAAGATTGAGCATTTGCGCCGGGCTTTCTATACTCGAGCCGTTCCTCACGGAACCCAGGTAAAGGGCAAACCGGCAGTGATGCCGGGACGCAAAGCCTCCGATCTGCCTCATTGAGCCAGACAGCGGGGTTTCCCGGGGTGACATGAGGGTATGTGGCCCCGTCCAAGGCCTGTTGTCGTTCCCTTTTTCCTCCCTGTTGCGATTGCGCTTTCCCGGTCTTAACGCCAAGACAAAACAAGGATGATAACAATATGCAACAGACCCTCAGGCCCAGCAGGCTCGCCATGCTGGTTGCCCTTGCGGCCATGCCCGCCTGGGCGCAGGCCGCCTATCCCGCCTATCAGGCCGGGACTGCCTATCAGGCTGGCGATATCGTCAGCAACGTCGGCAACCTCTATGAGTGCAAGGCGTTTCCCTATTCCGGCTGGTGCGGGGCTTCCCCTTACCACTACGAGCCCGGGGTCGGTGCCGTCTGGACCGATGCCTGGACCCTGTCTCAGGACCCCAACCCGCCCGGGCCTGAGCTGCCTGAGCTGACCCTATCTTCCCCTGCCGCCGGCAGCTCGGTGAGCGAAGGGGCCGAACTGGCCCTGGCCGTGACCCTGACCGGTGGCAGCACAGCGGTCGCCCAGGTGGTCTACCTGGTGGATGGCAGCCAGGTCGCCGTGGCCACGGCAGCCCCCTGGTCCGCCAGCTGGTCCGCCAGCGGCGTCGGCCCCCATCAGGTCACGGCCCGTGCCCTGGACAAGGATGGTAACAGCCTGGATGAAGCCCAGGTCGCCGTGACCGTGACCGCCGTGGTGGCCCCCGAGGCGCCTCAGGTCAGCATTGCGAGCCCCGCCGCGGGTGCCAAGCTGACCCTGGGCCGCGCCGTCACCGTGACCGGCAATGTCACCGATGCCAACGACGATGTGGCCAAGGTCGAGCTGTATGTCGATGGCAAGAAGGTATCTGAAGACAGCAGCGCCCCCTGGCAGCTGGGCTGGACCCCGCAAACCAAGGGCAGCGCCGCCCTGACCCTGGTTGCCGTGGACAGCCAGAGCCTGTCCGGCGAGTCGGCTCCCGTGTCGGTCAGCGTCGAAGAGGCCGCCCTGCCGCCCACCGGCGGCAATCTCTCCTGCGACGTGCGCCAGATCTACCGCGCCGACGGCAGCGAGTGCATGGGGGATGACCATGGCCGCCGCGTCATCGGTTACTTCACCTCCTGGCGCACCGGCAAGAATGGTCTGCCCTCCTATCTGGTGGGCGACATCCCCTGGGACAAGATCACCCACATCAACTATGCCTTCGCGGCGGTGGACGAGCAGAGCCATGTCATCAAGGTGGATGATTCCGCCACCAAGATGACCTGGGACGGAGTGCCGGGCGCCGAGATGGACCCCGAATTTGCCTACCAGGGCCACTTCAACCTGCTGTCGAAGTACAAGAAGCAGTATCCGGACGTGAAGACCCTGATCTCGGTCGGGGGCTGGGCCGATACCCGCGGCTTCTACACCGCTACCACCAAGGGCGACTGCTCGGTCAACACCGCCGGCATCAACGCCTTCGCCGATTCGGCGGTGAACTTCATCCGCCAGTACGGCTTCGACGGGGTGGATGTGGATTACGAGTATCCGACCTCCATGAAGGATGCGGGCAACCCCAACGACTTCCCGCTCTCCAACCAGTGCCGCGGCAAGTTGTTTGCGAACTATGAAGTGCTGATGAAGACACTGCGCGAGCGGCTCGACAGCGCCGGGACCGAGGACGGTCGCAAATACATGCTGACCATCGCCTCGCCGGCGTCGGCCTATCTGCTGCGCGGCATGGAAAACTTCCAGGTCACCCAGTACCTGGACTACGTCAACCTGATGACCTATGACTTCCACGGTGCCTGGAACCACTTCGTCGGCCACAACGCCGCCCTGTTCGACAACAAGGCGGATCCCGAGCTGGCCCAGTGGGGTGTCTACACCCAGGCCCAGTTTGGCGGCATCGGCTATCTCAACTCCGCCTGGGCGGCCCACTACTTCCGTGGCGCCATGGCGGCGGGCAAGATCAACATAGGGGTGCCTTATTACACCCGTGGCTGGCAGGGGGTCACCGGTGGCACCCACGGTCTGGGTGGCAAGGCGGCGCTGCCGAGCCAGAGCGACTGCCAGCCGGGCACCGGTGGCAGCACCATCCCCTGCGGCAATGGTGCGGTCGGCATCGACAACATCTGGCATGATCTTGACAAGAACGGCAACGAGATCGGCGGTGGCGCCGTCCCCATGTGGCACGCCAAGAACCTGGAGCACGCGGCCAGCCTCGGCATCACCAGCATGCCGAGCTATGGCGCGGCCTGGGGCCTGGATCCCAACAACCCGGCCGACGTGATGCAGGGCCAGTATGTGCGTTACTACGATGACAAGGCGCACTCGCCCTGGCTGTGGAACGAGCAGAAGAAGGTGTTCCTCTCCACCGAAGATGAAGAGTCCATGGGCCACAAGCTCGACTACATCATCAAGCGGGGACTGGGGGGCGTCATGTTCTGGGAGATGGCGGGGGACTATGACTTTGATCCCGCCAAGAACGAGTACGTGATGGGCAGCACCCTGACCAGCCTGGCATATGACAAGTTCGCCACGGCGAGCAAGGCCAACTTGCAGCAGAACGATCTGCCGGCCCCGGTCGCTCAGCTCGACATAGGCGTCAGCCTCTCCGGCTTCAAGGAAGGGGACTCCAACTACCCCATCAACCCGACCCTCAAGCTCACCAACAACTCGACCCAGACCATACCAGGCGGTACCCGCATCGAGTTCCTGATGCCCACCTCCACCTCCGATACCATCACCGACCAGAGCGGCATGGGACTGAAAGTGGTAGAGAGCGGCGGCAACCAGAACTCCGACGGCATCGCCAATGAGAAGGACTTCCACAAGGTGGCCCTGACGCTGCCGGGCTGGAAGGCCTGGGCGCCGGGCACCGAGGTCGAAGTGGCCATGACCTACTACCTGCCGGCCGCCGGTGTGCCGAGCGGCGTGCGCCTGATTGCCGGCAGCCAGACCATAGGCCTGAAGTCCGACTTCCCGGCCCTGGCCGAGGCGGTGCTGGGGGGCAGCAATGGTGGTGACGGCGGCAGCGGTGGCACCACCTGCGCCAGCCAGAGCGTGGATCCGGCGGCCTATCCGGCCTATCCGAGCTGGCCGCGGGGTGATCACGCCAATGCCAACGACCGCATGACCAACGGCAAGGCGGTGTGGCAGGCCAACTGGTGGACCAGCAGCGAGCCCAAGGCGGGTGACGGCAGCTGGAAGCAGGTCTGCAACTACTGAGTCGCCACGGCGAGTAGACCTGCTGCGCGAACGAAACGAACGACGGCGGCGGGTCTGCCACCATGAAAACTGGCATTGATAACGCGAACGGGGCCCCAGGCCCCGTTTTTTTATCAAGAAAATCCATGGGCCGGCCGACATAACGTAGCAAGAGCCATGGTGGCGGGATCGGCGAGTCCCTATACTGGGCCAGCATTCTGATAGGGAGAAAGGGGAGTCATGGCGAGCATATTGGATTCAGTGGATCAACGTACCCAGCTGGTAGGGGAGAATCGCCTGGAGCTGTTGCTGTTTCGACTCGGCTCCCGCCAGCTGTTTGCCATCAATGTGTTCAAGGTGCGGGAGGTGGTGAAACTGCCCCGCCTGAACAAGATGCCGGGGGCCCACCACAACATCAGCGGCGTGGCCAACATCCGCGGGGTCTCCATTCCCGTCATCGACCTGCGCAGCGCCATCGGCATGCGGGGTCAGGGTGTCGAGGGGGAGGCCAATCTCATCATCACAGAGTACAACCGCACCATACAGGGCTTCCTGGTCGGCCAGGTGGCCAACATAGTCAACATGACCTGGAAGGACATACTGCCGCCGCCCCGTTCGGCCGGGCGCGCCAACTATCTCACCGCCATCACCCGGTTGCGGGAGGGAGAGAGCGAGCAGATCGTCGAGATCATCGACGTGGAGAAGGTGCTGGCGGAGATCATCACCTACGACATCCGCATCTCTGAGTCCGTGCTGGACAGGGCATTGCTGCCTCAGATGGCGGGGCGCAAGGTGTTGATCGTCGATGACTCCAGCACGGCACGCAACCTCATCCGTGACACCCTGGCCCAGCTCGGGCTCGAGGTGATCGAATGCCAGGATGGCCTGCAGGCCCTGACCCTGCTCAAACGCTGGTGCGATGAAGGCAAGAAGGTGACCGACGAGCTATTGCTGATGATCACCGATGCCGAGATGCCCGAGATGGACGGCTATCGCCTCACCCACGAGGTGCGCAGCGATCCGCGCATGGGGGAGCTCTTCATCACCCTCAACACCTCCCTGAGCGGCAACTTCAACGAGGCCATGGTCAAGAAGGTGGGCTGCGATCGCTTCATCTCCAAGTTTCAGCCAGACCTGCTGGTGGGGGTGGCACAGGAGCGGCTGCGCCAGTTGCTGGGCTGAGGAGCAAGACAGATTGACGCACAGAGGGTCGGCCTGCGCCGGCCCTCTGTTCATTGGCAAGAGACCATCACTGGCTCAGCAAAGGTTCGACGAAGCGGGCAACCTTGTCGCGGATCAGCGGCTGCGCCTCGGCCTTGGGGTGGATGCCATCATTCAGCATGAGTTCAGGGCGGGTGACAATATCATCGAGGAAGAAGGGCAGCAGCGGTCGCGCCTGCTCGGCGGCGAGCTCAGGGAAGATCTGCTCGAACTGGCGCAGGTAGCGGGCCCCATAGTTGGGGGGCAGCTGGATCTGGGTCAGTATGGTGCGGATCCCTTTTCGTTCGGCCATCGTAAGCATCTTCGCCAGGTTTTGGCGGGTGAGTGCAGGGGGGAAACCCCGCAGGCCATCGTTGCCCCCCAGCTCGATCAGCAGCCAGTCCGGCTTGTGCTCCTCGAGCAAGACGGGCAGTCTGGTGAGGGCCCCCTGAGTGGTTTCACCGCTGATGCTGGCATTGATCAGCCGGTGCTGTCCGCCAGCCTCCTGCCACTGCTGTCCGAGCAGGGCAGGCCAACTCTGGTCGGCCGGCATCTGGTAACCGGCGCTCAGGCTGTCGCCCAGCACCAGCAGGGTCTGCGCCTGCACTGAAGCGGTTGCCATCATCCACATTAAGGCGAACAGGATACGCGCCATGACTTCAACTCCCATCATTTCGATTAATCACCTCGGCAAGTCGGTGCGCCTCGGCAGTGACAATCTGACCATCCTTGAGGGGATCTCGCTGCAAGTCAAGGCGGGGGAGACCCTGGCCCTGGTCGGGGCCTCCGGTTCGGGCAAGTCGACCCTGCTCGGCCTCTTGGCCGGGTTGGACTTGCCGAGCAGCGGCGAGATCCGCATCCAGGGTCACTCCCTCGGCGAGCTCGATGAAGAGGGGCGTGCCCGGCTGCGGGCCGACCATATCGGCTTCGTGTTCCAATCCTTTCTGCTGCTGCCGACCCTGAGTGCCTTAGAGAACGTCATGTTGCCCGCCGAGCTGCGGGGCGAGCAGGATTGCGAGCCCAGGGCCCGTGAGCTGCTGGCGGCGGTGGGCCTGAAAGAGAGAGTGGATCACCTGCCGCCCCGCCTGTCCGGCGGTGAACAGCAGCGGGTCGCCATCGCCCGGGCCTTCATGACCCGGCCCAGTCTGCTGCTGGCGGACGAGCCGACCGGCAACCTCGACAGCAAGACAGGCGAGACCGTCATCGAACTCTTGTTCGATCTCAATCGCCGCCATGGCACCACACTGGTGGTGGTCACGCACGATCTGGCCCTGGCCCAGCGCTGTCAGCGTCAGCTGACCATGGCTGGCGGCCGCTTGCAGGATGACGCCGGGGTGGATGCCCGGGTGCAGCCGAGCCCGGCCTCCGTTCGCTGACGCGCGATGAAACACCCGGGGTGGCAGGCATGCCCGTTCGATAGGGAGCAAGAATGACTCATGTACGATTGGCGCTGCGATTGCTGCGCCGGGAAGGGGCCCGCGGCGAGTTGCGCTGGTTCGTGCTGGCGCTGGCGCTCTGTGTCGCCTGTGTGCTGAGCGTGGCCCTGGTGGCGGATCGGCTGGATGCAGGCCTCAAGGCCTCGGGCCGCGACTTTATCGGGGCGGATCGGGCCATTGGCACCGGGCGGGCCCTGGATCCTGCCTGGCTGGCACGGGCGCAGCAGGAGAAGGTGGCGGTGCAGGCCACCGTCAGCTTCAACAGCATGCTGTTTCACGGCGACGCCTTCCAGCTCGCCTCCATCCGCGCTGTCCCCGATGGCTTCCCCTTCTACGGCAAGCTGGAGCTGGAGCCCCAGCGCGCCCCCATGCCGGGGGAGATCTGGCTGTCGGCCCGGCTGATGCAGCTGCTGGGTGCCAGCGCTGGGGAGGTGCTGGAGGTGGGCAACACCCATCTCAAGGTGGCGGGTCTGCTCGGCCGGGAGCCGGATCAGGGCTTCAGCCCCTTCCTGCTGGCCCCCAGGGCGCTGATCCACAGCGATGACATAGAGGCGACCGGCGCCCTGCTGCCCGCCAGCCGCCAGCAGTGGCGTTACCTCTTTCAAGGGGAGCGGGCCGACATAGGTCGCTTCGAAGCCTGGATCAAGCCCAAGCTGGTGGCGGGCCAGAAGTGGGTGACCCCGGACGATCAGGGCTCCCAGGTCGGTCGTTCCCTGGCCAATGCCGAACGCTTCTTCCGCCTCGCCTCCCTGGCCGGGGTGCTGCTCGGTGCCCTGGCCATGGGGATCGCCGTGCGGCATTTCGCCGAGCGCCAGACCAGCATGGTGGCCCTGCTCAAGACGCTCGGCGCCTCCAGGGGCAGTCTGTGGCGGCTGATGGGCACACTGCTGCTCAGCCTCACCCTGGTGGGCGCCCTGCTGGGTCTGGCCGCAGGCAGCCTGATGCAGTGGCTCACCTTGCAGCTCCTTGGCAACCTGCTGCCACCGGATCTGCCGCCCCCCTCCTGGCGCCCCTTCGCCCTGGGGCTGGCGGTCGCGCTCTTCATCACCCTGCTGCTCGCCTTCATCCCCTTCCTGCGCCTGCTCAAGGTACCGCCACTGCGGGTGCTGCGCCGGGAGCTCTCCGCCAGCGTGCCGACCTGGCTGGCGCTGCCGGTCGGCCTGCTGGGGCTGTTTGGTCTGGTGTGGGGCTTCACCGCCGACTGGGGGCTGGCCCTGGGGCTGGTCGCCGGTATGGGGCTGTTGATGGCGCTGCTGGCACTGATGGCGGCCGGGCTGCTCAGGCTGGGTAGCCGTCTCAAGGGGCCCCATGCGCTGCGCCTGGCCCTGGCCCATCTCTCCCGGGAACGGGGGGCCGGGCTGTTCCAGCTGGCGGGCTTTGCCCTGGCGCTCATGCTGTTTGGTCTGCTCTGGGCGGCCCGGGTCGATCTGCTCGACGAGTTCTCCGCCCGCCTGCCGGCGGACGCGCCGAACCGCTTCCTGGTCAACATCGCCAGCGAGGAGCGCCTTCCCATCCTCGCCGCCCTCGGCGAGGCGGGGGCGGTGACCTCGGACTTCTACCCCATGGTGCGCGGTCGACTGAGCAGCATCGCCGGCGAGGCGGTGGGCCCCAACGGCCGGGAGGGGATCGATCGGGAGCTGAACTTCACCAGCACGGCGCAGCTGCCTGCCGACAACCGCATCACCCAGGGGCGCTGGCTTGCGGGCAAGGGGGAGGTGTCGGTGGATGACGAGGTGGCCGAGAGGCTGGATATCAAGCTAGGTGAAACCCTGGGATTCAACATCGAGGGGCGCGAGTTCGAGGCGAGAGTCACCAGTTTGCGCCACATCAAGTGGGACAATATGCGCCCCAACTTCTACATGATCTTCTCCCCGGATCTGCTGGCCGATTTCTCACCCACCTGGCTCGGCAGCTATCGTCTGCCGGTCACAGGCAAGGCGGCGGAGGTGGCGCTCATCCGCCAATACCCCACCGTTTCCCTCATCGATGTGGATGATCTCATCGCCCGGCTGAGCCAGGTCTCCCAGCAGGTGAGCCGCGCCCTGGCCCTGATGCTGGGTCTGGTGACGGTGGCGGCCCTGCTGGTGCTGCTGACCCAGACCCAGGCCAGCATGGCGAGCCGCCGCCGCGAGCTGTTGCTGATGCGCACCCTGGGGGCCGGCAGCCAGCTGTTGCAGCGGATGCTGCGCTGGGAGCTGGTGGCGACGGGCCTGCTGGCGGGCTTGTGCGGCGCGGCCGTGGTGGAGCTGGCGAGTCTGGGCCTGCAACTGGCCTGGTTCGAGGGGCAGTGGCAGTTCCACTGGTTCATCTGGCTGGGGCTGCCCGCCCTTGGTGCCCTGCTGGTCACCCTGGCCGGGCAGGGGATGCAGCGCCAGTTGCTGGCCGGCACCCTGAGCGATCGACTGCGGGGCCTGGGCCAGGGCCTGCTCTAGGGTCAACCTGCCTTGCTGCGGCATGGCATACCGTCACGACACGAGCGCTTCCCCCCGGGGAGGCGCTCTTTTCTAGCAGGGCGCCTGGGTTACTTGCTGGGCTGGGGCCGCTCCAGCAGATTGACGAAGGCCTGGGACAGGGCCGGGAAGGTGAAGTGAAAACCCGCCTCCTGCAGGCGCCTGGGCAGCACCCTCTGCCCGGTCAGCACCAGATCGGCGGCCTCACCCATCATGAGCCGCAGGGCCCAGGCGGGAATGTGCAGCAGATGGGGACGCTTGAGTGCCCTGGCCAGCTGCTGGCTGAACTCCCGATTGCTCACCGGGGTCGGGGCCGTGCCGTTATAGATGCCGCGGCACTCCTCATGTTCGAGCAGATAGAGCCAGGCCCGCACCAGATCCTGGATGTGGATCCAGGAGACCACCTGCCCCCCTTCGCCCATGGGGCCGCCAAATCCGACCCGATAGGGGGGCAGCATCTTGGGCAGAGCACCGCCATCGAGTCCCAGCACCAGGCCGATACGCAGTATGCAGACCCGGGTCTGCTCGCTGCTGGCCGCCAGGGCCAGAGACTCCCAGCGGTGGCAGAGCTGGTGGGTGAACTCCTGGCTGGGGTGATCGCACCCCTCATCCAGGGGTCTGTCATCCTGGCGGCCGTACCAGCCGATGGCGGAGGCGCTGAGCAGCACTTTGGGGGGATTGCTGGAGAGCTTGATGAGATCGACCAGCTGCTCGGTCAGCAGCCAGCGGCTGTCGCACAGCTGCTGCTTGCGGGCTAGGTTCCAGCGTCCCTGGGCGATGGGTTCCCCGGCGAGGTTGATCACGGCATCTATGTCGTTGAGATCGTCGAGCCTGTCCAGGGAGTCGAGCACCTGCACATCGTGACCCAGCAACTGGTAGGCCAGGCTGCCCTGGCGGCTCAGGACCACGACCTGATGCTGCACCTTGAGGTGCGCCACCAGCTTGCGGCCGATGAACCCTGTCCCGCCCGTGATTAGAATCTTCATCTCGTCCCCTCCATGTCTGGCTCTACTCTAGTGAGTCGGCAAGGGATGAACAAGCCATGAGACCGAGAGAGGCGGATCCCTGCGCCACCTCCTGCATCTGTTGTTTTCTTTCAAATGATCCGGAAACTATCCACAAAAGCTGTGGAAAAGTCTGTAGATTAGCGGTGTTTCTAGCGTTAGTTGGCTGATCTTAAACGACTATTTTCATCTGATCCCGACTGGGGTGCAATTGCGCAATCCCCTGGCGCGAATGTGAGTGTTCGCTCTGGCGTTGGGCCAGGCCGGTCGCTGCGCTGGGATGGACAGGGCCGAATCGAGGGGATCCGGATTTGATCTCGGGGATCAACATCGGCCGCCGAGACATAAAAAAACCCGCCGAATGGCGGGTTTTTCACAGGGACAGACAGCAGGGCCGATTACTCGGCCTGGGCTGCCTGGATCCCGGTCAGGGCGATGGTGTAGACGATGTCGTCCACCAGGGCGCCACGGGAGAGGTCGTTGACCGGCTTGCGCATGCCTTGCAGCATGGGGCCGATGGAGACCAGCTCGGCGGAGCGCTGTACCGCCTTGTAGGTGGTGTTGCCGGTGTTCAGATCCGGGAACACGAACACGGTGGCTTTACCCGCGACCGGGGAGTTCGGTGCCTTGGACTTGGCCACGTTCTCCATGATGGCCGCATCGTACTGCAGCGGGCCGTCGATGATGAGGTCGGGGCGCTTGGCCTTGGCCAGTTCGGTCGCTTCGCGCACCTTCTCGACGTCCGCGCCGGCGCCAGAGGTACCGGTGGAGTAGGAGATCATGGCGACGCGCGGCTCGATGCCGAAGGCGGCAGCGGAGTCGGCGGACTGGATGGCGATCTCGGCCAGCTGTTCGGCACTCGGATCCGGGTTGATGGCGCAGTCACCGTAGACCAGCACCTGATCCGGCAGCAGCATGAAGAAGATGGAGGAGATGAGGGACGACCCCGGGGCCGTCTTGATGATCTGCATCGGCGGACGGATGGTGTTGGCGGTGGTGTGTACGGCGCCAGAAACCAGACCGTCCACTTCGCCGCGTTCCAGCATCATGGTGCCCAGCACCACGTTGTCTTCCAGCTGCTCGCGGGCGACCACTTCGGTCATGCCCTTGTTCTTGCGCAGCTCGACCAGACGGGCCACATAACGCTCGCGCACGGCCACGGGATCGATGATCTCGACGCGGTCGGTCAGGATCACGCCCTGCTGTTCGGCGACGCGGCGGATCTCCTCCGGGTTGCCCAGCAGCACCGGACGGGCGATGCCACGCTCGGCACAGATGGCAGCCGCCTTGATGGTGCGCGGCTCTTCCCCTTCCGGCAGCACGACGCGCTTGTTGGCCTGGCGGGCCAGCTCGGTCAGCTGATAACGGAACGCAGGCGGGCTCAGGCGACGGGAGCGGGTGGACTTGGCGGAGAGGGACTCGATCCAGTGCTTGTCGATGTGGCCGGCCACATAGTCCTGTACCAGTTCGATCCGCTCGCGGTCATCTTCCGGGATGTCGACGTTGAAGTTCTGCAGGCTGACGGCGGTCTGCCAGGTGTTGGTGCCGGTGATCATGATCGGCAGGCCGGTGGCCATGGCTTGCTGGCACAGGGCCATCACCTGGGGTTCCGGATGATAGTTGCCGGTCAGCAGCAGGGCGCCCAGCTTGACGCCGTTCATGGCGGAGAGGCAGGCGGAGACGATGACGTCGGAGCGATCGCCCGAGGTAACCAGCAGGCTGCCCGGACGGAAGTGCTCGATCATGTTGTGGATGGAGCGGGCACAGAAGGTCACGGTCTGCAGGCGACGGCTGTCCAGCTCACCCTTGTGCAGGATCTTGGCGGCCAGGTGCTTGGCGAGATCCTTGGCGCGCGGGGCGATCAGCTGGGTATTCCAGGGGATGCAGCCGAGGATGCGCAGCGGGCTCTTGCCGAACACCTGCAGCACTTCCAGATTATGGGCGGCGTCCGTGGTGTGGTGATGGGCCTCGAACATCTCGGTCAGATCGGGGCGGGTCACGCCGTGCTCGTCAACCGGGGCGCCGACCTTGTTGATCACGCAGCCGACGATGCGCGGGTTGTTGACGCCACCGAAGTTGGAGCAGGCCAGTTCGATGCGCTCCTTGAGCTTCTGGCTGGAGTCATGACCCGGGTGGGTGACGAACACCATGTCGGCATCCAGCGCCTTGGCGACGTCGTAGTTCAGCTTGTTGGCGAACGGCTGCTTGTCGGTGGGGACCATGCCCTCGACCACGACAACTTCGGCACCGCTGGCCTTCACGTGCTCCTCGAAGCGAGCCACTATCTCTTCCAGCAGGATGTCGGTGTTGCTGGTGGTGATCATGTTCTCGGCGTAGGAGAGGGCGAACGGCTCGGGCGGGTTGATGTTGGCGGCGGCGCGGATCACGGCGGTGGAGCGCTCGGCACCTATCTCGCCCGGGCGCGGCTGGGCAACCGGTTTGAAGAAGCTGACGTTGACGCCATGACGTTCCATTGCGCGAACAACGCCAAGGCTCACTGAGGTCACACCAACACCGGTGCCAACCGGGATAAGCATAATAGTGCGTGCCACTTAATACCCCTTGTTCATTTTTGGGATCAGGAAAAGGCCGCCCTGGGGCGGCCTCACGTTACTGCGGATCAGGCGCCGACGAGGTCCAGCGCGTCGTGGGCAATCACCCACTCTTCGTTGGTCGGGATCACCAGGGCCTTGGTGGTACCGGCCTTGGAGATCACGCCACCCTTGCCGAAGCGGGCGGCCAGGTTGGCATCGTGGTCGATGTCAAAGCCCAGCAGACCCAGCTTGTTCAGGGCCATCTCACGGATCGGGGCCGAGTTCTCACCGATGCCACCGGTGAAGACCACGGCATCCAGACGACCGTCCATGGCGGCGGCGTAGGCGCCGATGTACTTGGCCAGGCGATAGCAGTAAACATCCATGGCACGCTTGGCTTCTTCCTTGCTGTCGTAGTTGTCTTCGACGAAACGGCAGTCGGAGGTGACTTCGGTCAGACCCTGCAGGCCGGATTCCTTGGTCAGCATGGTGTTGATCTCGGCAACGCTCATGCCCAGATTGTCATGCAGGTGGAAGATGATGGCCGGATCGATATCACCGCAACGGGTACCCATCACCAGGCCTTCCAGGGGGGTCAGGCCCATGGAGGTATCGACGGACTGGCCGTTCTTGATGGCGCAGACGGAGCCGCCGTTGCCCAGGTGGCAGTTGATGATGTTGAGCTCGGAAACCGGCTTATTCAGCTGCTTGGCGGCTTCCAGGCTGATGAAGTAGTGGCTGGTGCCGTGCATGCCGTAGCGACGGATGCCGTTCTCTTTGTAGAGCTTGTACGGCAGGGCGTACAGGAAGGCTTCCTGGGGCATGGTCTGGTGGAAGGCGGTATCGAACACGGCCACGTTCTTGTCGGCCAGCTGCGGGAACACCTTCAGCGCGGCACGGATGCCGATCAGGTGAGCCGGGTTGTGCAGGGGAGCCAGGGTGGCGCAATCTTCGATGCCCTTGACCACTTCGTCGGTGATGACCACGGAGGAGGTGAACTTCTCACCGCCATGTACCACGCGGTGACCGATGGCGATCAGGTTTTCGGCCAGGGCCGGATTCAGGGGCAGGATCTTGTTGACGATGTAGTCCAGCGCTTCCTGGTGAGCGGCACCGGCACCCAGATCGGCATTGCCTTTCTCGCCGTTGAGCTTCCACTTGATGCGGGCGTCGTCGAGGCCGAAGCACTCTGCCAGGCCGGACAGCAGGTCATCGCCTGTGGTGGCATCGATCACGGCGAACTTCAGGGAAGAGCTGCCACAGTTAAGTACAAGAACCAGCTTACTCATGAATAAATCCTATCGCAGATTGGGTTGTGTAGGAGGACTGCACGGACGCGAGGGCGCCCAATATCTTCAACTTATCCTGATGAGGGTTGGCAATCTGTTGCTTGCCCCTTGTATAGTGATACAAGGCCCGACATCCTGACGCCTTCCGATGGGGCCCGGAGGGGCCATCGGCGGTAAAAATGGGCGTACAAAGGATAACCTCATTGTTGAAAAATAACAAAGTCATCCTAAACCTTTGTTACCTTCCATCAAATTTTTACGCGGTTTTGTCACTTGATACGGTCAAAATTGGCTCGGAGGCAGTATGAGCATGACTTCTTTTGGAACTAAGTTACAGCAAGGCCGACATTATATGACGATTTGGCCACGCCGTCCCGAGCTCAATCCACTGTTTCCTGAAAACCGTATCATCCGGGCCACCGAGTTCGCCCTCAAGGTGATCCCGGCCCTGGCCGTGCTCAGCATCATGTTGCAGTTTCAGCTGGGTCAGGATCACTACTGGCCCTCGGTGATGACCAGCGTGCTGTTTCTGCTCAGCCTGCCGCTGCAGGGTTACTACTGGCTCGGCCAGCGTGCCGAGACCCGGCTGCCCCCCTCATTGGCGAACTGGTACCGGGAGATCAACGGCAAGATGAACGAGCAGGGCGGTCGCCGTCAGCTGGTGGCCCAGCCGAGATACGAAGAGCTGGCCGACACCCTGAATGCCGCCTTCAAGCAGCTCGATAAATCCTTTCTCTACGAATAGTCCCCGCAAGGGAGAAAAAGGCGCCTTGGGGCGCCTTTTCTTATGGCCGAGTCAGGCCGCCAGTATGTTGCGGATCTCCTGGATCGAGAGCTTGTACTGGCGCGGACACTGGTGCCAGACCGCCAGCATCCGCTGGTATTTGTCGCGCATGGCGATGTCGCTGGAGAGCTCGTCGCAGGGGCAGTCCAGCTCGGGGAAGCGCTTGTCCACCTCCAGCAGGAAGCAGACATAATCGGCCAGGGCGGCCTCCTGGCTGCGGCTGTAACCATTGAAGCGCAGCCGGCTGGCCGCGACCTCGGCCTGATGGGCGGGGGCCAGATTGCCCCAGGAGATGGCCAGGGCATGGTGCAGCTCCAGGGTGCCGAGCACCTCCTGGCAGGTGGCGAGATCCAGATGGCCGAAGTGCTTCTCCAGCTCGAGGATCTGCAGACAGTAGCCCTTCTCTATGATGGTGCTGGCGCGCTGGTAATCCGCTGCCTTTTCCGGATTGAGCTTGGCCAGGATCTCGTACTGGTTGCTGAGGATGAGGCGCTCTGTGTGGCTCATGTTCATGGGATTTCTCGCTGCAAGATGAAACTGGCACCAAGTTAACCCAGATATCAGATGGATTTTTTGATCTGGCAGGGGAGTTGCGCGCAAAAACGGGCGCTGGCGCGTGGTGCGTGGCCAAAGAGCGAGGGGGCCGTCGGCCCCCTCGCGTTTCACTCCGGGCAAGGCCCGGTCCGGCGGGATCAGCCCTTGATGAAGTCGAGCACCACCTGATGGTGATCGCTGGTCTTGAACTTGTCGAAGCGGTGGACAATCTTGCCCGCCTCGTCGATGAGGAAGCTCAGGCGATGGATGCCATCGTACTCCTTGCCCATGAACTTCTTCGGACCCCAGACCCCGAACGCTTCGGCCACGGCGTGACCCTCATCGCTCAGCAGGCGGAAGTTGAGGCTGTCGCGCTCCTCGAACTTCTTGAGGCGCTTGGCCGGGTCCGGGCTGATGGCGAGCACGGTCACATTGAGAGCGGTCAGCTCGGCATTGACGTCCCGCAGGCCGCAGGCCTGGGTGGTGCAGCCCGGGGTCATCGCCTTGGGATAGAAATAGACGAGCACCTTCTTGCCGCGCAGTCCGCTCAGGCTGACCGGCTGGCCATCCTGATCCGGCAGGGTGAAATCGGGCGCGTTGGCGCCGGCGGACAAGGGTTGGATGGGTTCAATGGTAGACATCTTGACTCCTCGGTGGCTGCCCTCGGGCAGGCTGACGACTGGGGGTGGGCACCTCAAGGGTGCTTGCGGTGAATGATGAACTCGAACGACTCGGCGCCGAGCGCTTGGCAGAAGGCGGCGAAGGCGGCCTCGGAGTCGGTCACCTCGCCGGCGCGCGCCAGGTTGAGCTGAAAACTCGCCTTGAAGCGGTTGTAGGGCTCCTGCTCCCGGGTCTGGGTCTGCATGGCCTGGATGTCCCAGCCATGGTCGCTGAAAAACTGGGTGCACTGGCTGACGATGCCGGGCTCGTCGCGGATCAGGATCTCGGCGCTGGCGTTGATGTCGTATTGCAGGGAGTGATGGCGCTCGGTGCGCTTCATCATGGTGATGAGATCCCACTCCTGGCTGCGCAGGGGCAGGCTTATCTCGAGTTGCATCAGGCTGTTCCAGTCGCCCGACAGCAGCATGATGAAGGTAAATTCGTTGCCGAAGATGCCAAGGCGGCTGTCGACTATGTTGCAGCCACAGCCACTCACGTGGCGGGTCACTTCGTTCACTATGCCAGGCCTGTCCGTGCCGATGGCCGTTACGACCAGGTAATGCGTCATAAGTCCTCTCTCGTCCATTCATTTTGCTGGCGCAGGCCGACTCGGGCGAGCCTGGAGCCGGGTGGGGCATTGCGCCGTTTTGTGGCGGATGGTACCACGGCTTGTCCCCCGCCTCCCTTGTTTTTCAAAGGGGGCAGCTTTACCATTACGCCCCTGAAAATCGGGAGAAATATCCATGTTACGCGGTAGTCTTGTCGCTCTTGTCACCCCCATGCTGGCGTCAGGGGACGTCGATTGGGCCAGTCTGGCTCGCCTTGTCGAGTATCATGTGGCCGCCGGTACCTCGGCCATCGTCGCGGTGGGCACCACGGGGGAGTCGGTGACCCTGAGCGAGCAGGAGCACATCGCCGTCGTGGCCAGGACCCTGGAGCTGGCGGCGGGACGCATCGCCGTGGTGGCCGGCTGCGGCTCCAACGATACCCGCCATGCCATCGCCCTGTCCCGCCGCTTTGCCGAACTGGGGGTGGATGCCGGGCTCTCCGTCACCCCTTACTACAACAAACCGACCCAGGAAGGTCTCTATCGTCACTATTGTGCGATCGCCGAGGCTAGTGGTCTGCCCCAAATTCTTTATAATGTGCCGGGTCGTACCTGCTGTGATCTCAAACCCGAGACCGTTGGCCGGCTGGCCAGGGTGCCCGGGATCATCGGCTTGAAAGAGGCCACCGGCGATCTGGCGCGCACCCCGCTGCTGCGGGCGCTGTGTGGTGCGGATTTCGCCCTCTACAGTGGCGATGACGAGACTGGATGTGATTTTATGCTGCAAGGGGGCGATGGGGTCATCTCCGTCACCACCAATATTGCGGCGGCCCAGATGGCCGACATGTGTCGTGCTGCCCTGGCCGGTGATGCCGGTCTGGCCCACGACATCAACAATCGATTGATGCCGTTGCATCGGACTCTGTTCTGCGAACCGAGCCCCATTCCGGTCAAATGGGCCTGCGCCCGGCTGGGATTGATAGCGACGGCGACCCTGCGTCTGCCGCTCACCGACCTCACCCCAGAGGGCGAACAGGCGATGACGCAGGCTCTGATGACTGCGGAGTTGATGGCGAGTGTTTAAAACAAACGGAAAGGGAAGTGCAGTGCGTCTGGCGATGAGTGTGGTGACCCTGGCCGTGTTGGCCGGTTGCAGCTCACCGGCGGAGCGCAAGATGGCCAACCGTGGTTTTGAGTATGAGGACGCCCGCCTGGAAGGCCGTGCATTCCTGATACCCGCCGGGTTGCAGACCCCCGCCTTTAACAGCGAGTTCAATATTCCCGCCCTGCCCGAGAGCAGCCGCGAAGGCCCCCTCGGCGCCGATGTGGACGTGCGTCCTCCCGCCCAGCTGCTGACCGTGGTTCCTGGCAGCCAGGTGGTGACCAATGCGGCCGAGCCCACCGTCGCCTTCTATGCCCTGAGTACCGGGCAGAACGTGCAGGACGACACCTGGGCCTTCCTGATGAATTTCCTGGCGAAGTACAAGGTCACCACCGAGCGCCTTGACCGCGAAGGCGGCGTGCTGGAAACCGGTTGGTTCGACAACACCATGGCCCTAGACGGCTGGGGCGAGGAAGATGACGACTACCAGATCCGCCAGCGCTACCTCTTCACCCTGAGCCCGGACAACCAGCGCCATGCCATGAACATGTCGGTCAGGGTCATCGACCACGAGGAGAAGCTGGACGGCGACACCAGCACCAGCCTGAGCCCGGCCGAGGCGAAGCGTTACGCCACGCGCGCCCTCAACCAGTTCTCCCTCTATTACGACAAGGAACTCAAGGCGCGGGAGCAGCACAGGAGCAGCGATGGCATGGGTCTGCAACTGGGTCTTGACAACAACGATCTGAGCGCCTGGATCGCCGATGGCTCCTTTGATCAGGTGTGGCGTCGCCTCAACCAGATCCTGCCCGGCTACGGTTTCATCATCAAGGATACCCAGCAGTCCCTGGGCTGGATCGACGTCGAGTATGACGAGCCGGGCAGCGACTTCTGGCAGAGCAAGGGGGGCGAGCCCTTCAAGCTGGAAGAAGAGAAGTACCGCTTCCAGCTCGGCGAGATGGCGGGTGGCAAGACCTCCATCACCCTGTTCGACAAGGACAAGAAGCCGGTATCGTCCGGTGTCATCTCCCAGATGTACATCAGCCTGTCCGAGGCATTCGCCAAGGCACAGGCCGATCAGGCAGCAGCACAATGACAAACAGGGGCCCGGCGCCCCTGTTTCGTTATATGAGTCCCCCGGCGTGACGCGGGGGGTTACCCGGATTGGATCGCACCCATTCCCGAGCCGCGGGGTGGCTGCTCTGTTTTATTAGTCCCACAACAGGAAGTGTTAAAAGCCATGAGTCTTGCAGATCAAGTATTGGCGGTGAATGACGATTTGCCGATCCGTACCGATAAACCTGTCCATTCAGGCAAGGTGCGCAGCGTCTACTGGTTGACCCCGGCAGACAGTGCCCGGCTCATCAGAGAGAAAGGCTATGACGTGCCGGCCGATGCGCCCCTGGCCATCATGGTGATCAGTGATCGCATCTCGGCCTTCGACTGCATCTGGCAGGGGGTGGACGGCTTGAACGGCGTCCCGGGCAAGGGGGCGGCGCTCAATGCCATCTCCAGCCACTGGTTCACGCTGTTCAAGGAGAAGGGATTGGCGGACAGCCATATCCTGGATATCCCGCACCCCTTCGTCTGGATCGTGCAAAAGGCCCGCCCCGTGCTGATCGAGGCCATCGCCCGTCAATACATCACAGGCTCCATGTGGCGTGCCTACCAGGATGGCGAGCGGGAGTTCTGCGGCATCACCCTGCCCGAAGGTCTGCAAAAGGATCAGAAGCTGCCCGAGATCCTCATCACTCCCTCTACCAAGGGCGTGCTGAAAGGACTGGACGGCGTGCCGGAAGCGGACGACGTCAACGTCTCCCGGGCCGACATAGAGCGCCACCATCAGGCCTTCGGTTTCCGCTCCCCGGCGGACATCGATCGCTACGAGACGCTGCTCAAGGAAGGCTTCAACGTCATCAGCGAGGCCCTGGCCGAGCGGGACCAGCTGTTCGTCGACACCAAGTTCGAGTTTGGCTACGTCCAGGATGCCGCCGGCAACGAGAAGCTCATCTACATGGATGAAGTCGGCACCCCCGACAGCTCGCGGATCTGGGACGGAGCCGCCCTGCGCAACGGCGAGATCGTCGAGAAGTCCAAAGAGGGCTTCCGCCAGTGGCTGCTGAACCACTTCCCGGATCCGGACATACTGCTCAACAAGCACCGCATGCCGGAGCGGTTCGCCCTGGCCCGGGACAACAAGCTGCCCACCGAGGTGATGATGGACATCTCCCACACCTATGTGGGCATCGCCGAGACCATCATAGGTCAGCCGCTGGTGCGCAGCGCCCATCCCAAGCAGGAGATCATCGAGGTGCTGCGGGAGCAGTACGGCCTGATCGACTGAGGCGAATGGTCTTTTTTTGCCGCCAGGAAACAAACGTTTACCTGGCGGGCCGCCTCGGGTGACCAGGCGGCATATGCGAACGGGCCCCATTGCGGGGCCCGTTCCTCTTTGTGCCATCGCGCCATCTGGGGGGCATGACCCTCGGCGGAGCCGGTCACTGGCCTGTTTCAGTCAAAGACCTTGAACACCTGGCCGCTCTGCACCCCCATCACGGCTCTCTGGTAGGCGAGGGCCACCCGGGCGGCGGGCACACTCTCGAAACCGGGGAAAAAGGGACCGTACGCCTCCCGGGATTCGGTCAACAGGGTCGGGCTCACCACATTGATGCGCAGCCCCTTGGGCAGTTCGCAGGCCGCGGCCTTGGCAAAATGCTCGATGGCGCCGTTGATGGTGGTGGCGCTGGCGCCACCCTGGATGGGGACCTCGCTCACTATGCCGCTGGTCAGGGTGATGGAGCCGCCCTCCCTGAGATAGGGAATGGCGGCGCGGGTCAGCTTGATCTGTCCCATCAGCTTGCTCTCCAGGCCAAACTGCCACTGCTCGTCGCTCAATTGGGCCAGGGGGCCGAAGGCGAGGTTGCCGCTGGCGACTACCAGGGCATCGAAGGGACCTGTGGCGTCAAACAGGGCGGCGATGGAGGCGCTGTCGGTCATATCGACCCTGGCATCTCCCTGGCGGTGGCCGACGCGAACGATCTCGTGCAGACTCGCCAGCAGCGTGCTGACGGCGGAACCTATGGTGCCACTGGCACCGACAATGACGATTTTCATGGCTGCACTCCTTGTTGGGATATGTCGATAATATCTGGACAAAAAAGAAGAAAAAGCGCTTAACATGAACGCATTGTTGTCATTTTGGAGTGAATGGTGTGGAGCTAGGTCATCTGTCGAGCTTCTATCAGGTGGTGCTGCGGGGCAGTTTCTCCGCCGCCGCCGATGCCCTTGGGGTGAGCAAAGGCATGCTCAGCCGCCATGTCAGTGCCCTGGAGCGGGACCTCAATGCCCAGTTGCTGCAGCGCACCACCCGCAGGCTCAGCCTGACCGAGGCGGGCAAGAGCCTCTATCAGCAGGCGGGGGAGATCTTTGCCCTGGCCCAGCAGGCCCGGCAGGACATAGAGGCGCTGACCGAGGAGGACAGCGGACGGCTGCGCTTCACCTGCCCGGTCAGCATCGGAGACCGACTGGCCGCCGAACTGCTCGAGCGTTTCGCGGCTCTTTGTCCCGGAGTCAGCCTGGAGTTCAACTTTACCAATGCTGCCCTCGACATGAGCCAGGGGGAGCACGACATCGCCCTGCGCGCCATGACCCAGATACCGGACAACCTGGTCGCCCTCCCTCTGGGGCGACTGCGGGATGTGGTGGTGGCCAGTCCGGCCTGGGTGGCGCGCCATGGCCTGCCGGCGACCCCTTATGAGATGGCGGCCCACAGCT
Organism: Aeromonas bivalvium; assembly: GCF_046078285.1. Taxonomy (NCBI): domain Bacteria; kingdom Pseudomonadati; phylum Pseudomonadota; class Gammaproteobacteria; order Aeromonadales; family Aeromonadaceae; genus Aeromonas; species Aeromonas bivalvium. The sequence goes on along the minus strand of NZ_JBGXBV010000001.1, from coordinate 1,542,042 downwards.
GCCTGCTGCAGGATCACAACCCCGCCTGGGAGCAGTGGCATCTCGCCAGAGAGGGGGAGGAGGCAAGGATCCTGGTGCAAGGCAAGGTGCGGTCCAACCACTACAGCACTTTGCTGCGACTGGCGGTGGCCGGCATGGGGCCCACCAAGTGTCCGCTGATGCTGGCCGACCCCCTGCTGGCCCGGGGCGAACTGCAGTGGCTGCTGCCCGCGTGGCAGGGTTCGCTTCATCCGCTGCACATAGTACATGCCCAGCAGCGCCGGGTGCCGCGCAAGATCAAGCTGTTCAAGCAGCTGTTGCAGGCCTGGTTTCGCGAGCATCCCCACTATCTGATGTGAGGGCAGGCGAAGCGCCAGCATACTGTTATCTGGCTGTCACAAAGGCCCGCTAAGGTAGCGGGCCATGTGTGGCACCGATAACGGATGATGAGATGAAACGAGTGTGGAGCCTGGCCCTGTTACTGGGCTGCGGGAGTGTGAGTGGCCTGGCCCTGGCCGATGTCCGAGTCTCGGTACCGGCCCCGTTCCAGCTGCTGGCGGTGCAGGAGGGCAAATTGCTCGACGAGCATAGCGCCAGCGTCAGGGAGGGGACAGCCCAGCTGCTGGTGCGTTACGACGGGGTGGAGGAGAGCCGCAACAGCAGCGACAACGATACCCACCATGTATCCGAACCCCAGGTGGTGCGCTTCGATGCCAGCGGCGGTCCCCTGATCCTGACGCCGGCTGCGGCTCCCGCCGCCCTGCGCAGTGGCGAGCAGATGGCCGCCTTTGCCAGGGCGCCCACGCTTGGCCTGGCTGATGAGCAGGGCCGATCGGTCGCGTTTGCCCAGGACGAGCTGGTCAGCAGGGGGCTGCAGCTGGGGATCGACTGGCCCGATCGGCTGGCGGATTACAACCGGGATGGCGGTGTGGCGGCCCTGACGGTCGCTGCCGCGCCGAGCCAGGGTCCGGCCCTAGCCGTCGAAGCCAGCGGTCTGGAGGCCCAGTTGCAACAACTGTTCCTGCAGGCAGATCCCGCCTTGCGCAAGCGCTTCATCGGCTGGGCCGTGCCCCGGCTCTGACCTGCCCGGGTCGGGGGCGCCGTCACCGCCCTCCCGCTTTCCTTGCAAGGGAGCTTGCAGTAAGGTAGGCACACTGCCGTGCCCACCCTTTTGCATGAGGTCCCCATGTTCGAACTGCATCCCCGCCTGGCCGCCGATACCCGGGTGCTTGGCGATCTGCCCCTGTGCCGCGTTCTGCTCGCCAAGGAGAGCCAGTATCCCTGGCTCATCCTGGTGCCACGGGTGGCCGGTTTGCGCGAGATCCACCATCTGGCCCCCCTTCAGCAGCAGCAACTGATGCAGGAGTCCTGCGCCGTCGCCGCCCTGATGGAGCAGGCGCTCGCCCCTGACAAGATCAACGTGGCGGCCCTGGGCAACCTGGTGCCCCAGCTGCATCTGCACCATGTGGCCCGCTTCGTCGGCGACAAGGCCTGGCCGGGGCCCATTTGGGGAGCTCATCCCGTCATTCCCCATGGGCCGCAAGTTTTGGCGCGGGAGGCCGATACATGGCAGACGCGCCTTGGCACAGTCCCCGGGTTCGCCCCGATCTATGCCGACGAGTGACGAAAGAGCGCGCTGGCTCCCAGCCCGATGACAAGGGCCCGGCCAGGCCTCTCCCTTTGTGTTATAGATAAGCCCATTTTCGCCGTTCAGGAAGAGCCCATGATAGTAACGAGAGCCGATGACGATACCGTGCTGACCACGGAAGATGTACTGCTGAGCCTGTGTAACTCGGTCACCAAGGTGCTGAGTGCGGCCAGCCAGAGCCAGGTGCGCTTCTCCGGCATGGTGCAGAAGATCAGCAAGACCTGCCTCAAGCCCGACATCGGCTGCTTCGTGCTGTTCGATGGCGGCTTCTCCGGCCTGGTGGTGATCAACTTCTCCGCCGCCGCCGCCATGGAACTCTACGAGAACTACATGCTGAGCATGGGGCTCTCCAAGGAGGATCTCGCCATCTCCCACACCTCGGACGAGGTGAGCAACGTGATGGGAGAGCTGATGAACCAGATCGTCGGCAGCTTCACCCACAAGGTCGGCCGCGAGCTGCAGACCCACATCACCCAGAACCAGCCCAAGATGCTGGCCCTGAACAAGCAGGTGATGCTGAGCGTCGATACCAACCTCGACAACCCGGAGTCGCGCCGGGTCACCTTCTTCACCGCCCGCAACAACATCTTCTATCTGGAGCTGGCGATGGACAAGACCGAGTTTATCCGGTTGCACGACGAGGGGCGGGATCAGGAGGAGCTGAGCCCGGACGAGCTGATCGCCCGTACCAAGCTGGCCCAGGCCCCGCAACCGGCGGCGACCGTCGCCAGTGCGAACGAGCACGACGATCTGCTGGACTCCCTCGGGATCTGAGCGCCGTCATGGCATAAAAAAGAGGCCACCCCAGGGTGGCCTCCTTGTTTTCAGCAGGCGCCACGCGCCATCAGAAGGTGTAGAGCAGGCCGGTGCTCAGGGAGCTGGCGTTGCTGTCGTAGAAGGCGATGTCGGAGTCGGCCCTGGCGTAGCTGGCGCTCACCACGGCGGAGAGGGGGGCGACCCCGAACAGGCGATGCCAGAAGAAGGAGCCGCCGATGGCGAACTCGTTGGCATCGGCCCGTCGGCCAAAGATCGGCTGGATGGCGTCATAGTCGCGCTTGCCGAGATAGAGGTTGCTCACCAGGGACCACTGGCTTTGCTTGAGGCCGTAGCTCAGCTGAAGGCCGGTGCTGTCATAACGCTCGGCCCGGCCATCCAGGTCGGCCTGGCGGTAGATCAGGGAGGGCTCGAGCAGTTGGCCCGGGGCCAGCTGCCACAGGTAACCCAATTCGAAGGTATATTCCCGGCCGTTGCGATCGAGCTGGTGGGCGACCTCGTGACCATAGCGTTCGCCGCTGTGTTCGTTGTCGATGTCTATCTTGCGCAAGGTGGCCTTGCCGTTGAAGTGTGAACCCCAGATCTTGTCCCAGCTCAGGCGCATGCCGCGAGAGCTGCGGTCCGTGGTCTCCCGATCGACACCGGTGGCGAAGGGATCCTGCCACTGCTCGCCGGGCAGGGCGCTGAACACATAGGAACCGGCGATGATGCCCTTGTCGCCCACCTGCTGGCGCACCCCCAGCTGCTGGGTGAAGTCGAAGCGCACCGCGTCCTGGATAAGGTTGCCCAGGAACAGCTGGGTGCGGGTGTCGGCGAAGGTGTAGCGCAGATCCGCATTGATCAGAGGGGTCAGACCGTCGGAACGCTCGGCCGAGCCCAGGCTGTCGATGCGCTCATGGCTGTCATGGCCTTTGTAGAAGTTGGACTCGTAGCTGCTGGCGTTGATGCCTCCCAACAGGAAGCCGGAGAAGCCGGACTGTTTCGGGATCTCGATGATCTCGGCATGAAGGGGCCCGGCGACCAGCAGACCCAGGCCGAGTAACAGACTCTTGCGCATTGCTCATTCCTCGAACGAGTAGGATTCAAACAGATTGACCTGCGGCATTATAAGGGGGTGTTCCGCCCCTGTCTGCCTCCATGGCATCCCTGTCGCACCCGGGCGGGCGATCCCCTCTTTTGTTTTGCCCGCCCCGACGGGGCCCGCCACACCTTGCACCGCACCAGTGAGGGCCAGCTCACAAAGGGTGGGGCGGACGCAATAAATCCAGCGTCGGGACAAGAGTTCCGGGACGGCTGCTGGTATTCTGGGGAGCACTTGTGGGGAGAAAACAACGAGATGAAGCAGATTAAATCCTGGGCCCAGTATTATGTGGATCTGATGACCAAGCTGGGGCTGGTGCGTTTCAGCATGTTCCTGGCCGCGGCCATCATAGTGTTGGCCGTCTCCATCCAGATGGGGGTGACCCTGTTTCTGCGCGGCACTGTCGATGTGGTCGATCTGGTGCGCTCCGTCTTCTTCGGCCTGCTGGTGACCCCCTGGGCCGTCTATTTCCTCTCCATCGTGGTGGATCAGCTGGAGGACTCCCGTCAGCGGCTGAGCCGCATGGTGCGCAAGCTGCAGGAGATGCGCGAGCGGGACATGGAGCTCAACAGCCAGTTGCAGGAGAACATCAGCCGCCTCAATGCCCAGATAGCCGAAACCAACCGGGCCGAGACCCTGCGCCAGCAGGCGATCGAGGATCTGGAGAACGAGGTGTTCCAGCGGGAGAAGGCCCAGCTGCACCTGGGGGAGCGCACCGCCCTGCTGCGCTCCTTCATCGACTGTTCCCCGGATCTGGTCTATTACCGCAACGAGGACGAGCAGTTCTCCGGCTGCAACACCGCCATGGAGCAGCTCACCGGTCGGGTGGAGGCTGAGCTCATCGGTCTCACCCCGTTCGATGTCTACAAGCAGGACATCGCCAACAAGGTGGTCGAGACGGATCGCCAGGTGTTTGCCAGCAACGAACCCATGACCTATGAGCAGTGGCTCGAGTATCCGGATGGGCGCAAGGCCTACTTCGAGCTGCGCAAGGTGCCCTTCTTCGACCGCTTCGGCAAGCGGCTCGGCCTGCTCGGCTTTGGCCGCGACATCACGGAGCGCAAGCAGTACCAGGACAAGCTGGAGAAGGCGAGCCGGGACAAGACCACCTTCATCTCCACCATCAGTCATGAGCTGCGTACCCCCTTGAACGGCATCGTGGGCTTGAGCCGCATGTTGATGGATACCCAGCTCACCCCGGCCCAGCACCAGCAGCTCAACACCATCCACCTGAGCGCCGTGACGCTGGGCAACATCTTCAACGACATCATAGATCTCGACAAACTCGACCGGCGTCGACTGGAAATCGCGCCAGCCCCGCTGGATCTGCCCGCCTTCCTCGACGAGCTGGAGACGCTGTCGCGCATCCAGGCGGAACAGAAGGGGCTCTACCTGCATTTCGATCGGGATGGCGACATGCCGCAATTCGTGATGGCGGACGGTACCCGGTTGCGCCAGGTGCTGTGGAACCTGGTGGGCAACGCGGTCAAGTTCACCGACGAGGGGGGGGTGACCATCCGCTGCCTCGCCCACGAGGCCGAGACCCAGGGCAGGCTGGCCCTGCACTTCGAGGTGGAAGATACCGGTATCGGCATACCGCCTGCCCAGCAGGAGAAGATCTTCGCCATGTACTATCAGGTGCAGGGCAAGCAGCACGCCACCGGCACCGGGATCGGCCTCGCGGTCTCGCGCCAGCTGGTGCAGGCCATGGGCGGCCAGCTCTATGTGGACAGCGATGTCGGCGAGGGCGCCTGCTTCACCGCCGAGCTGGAGGTGGCCTGCGTCGAGGCCGCTGCCGATCCCGAGCTGCCCGACAGCGATCTGCGCCTCGATATCCTGCTGGTGGAAGATGTGGAGCTCAACGTCACCGTCGCCTGCGCCCTGCTGGACAAGCTTGGGCACCAGGTCAGGGTGGCGCGCACCGGCGGCGAGGCCATCGCCATGGCCAACCCGGATGATTTTGATCTCATCCTGCTCGATATCCAGCTGCCGGACATGACGGGCTTCGACGTGGCGGCCCGGCTGCTCGAACGCTACGGAGATAGCCTGCCGCCCATGGTGGCGCTGACGGCCAACGTCACCGGCGATCGCGATTATTACCTCGAACGCGGCATGCAGGATGTGATCAACAAGCCGCTGCGCTCCCAGGCGGTGCGCGCCGTCATCGCCCACCTGTTCGCGGATCTGGCCGATGAGGAGGCCGACGCTGCCAGCGAGCAGGCGGAGCAGAACGACTGGCTGGATCTGGGCTTCTTGACCGACTATGCGGACACGGTCGGCAAGGGGGTGCTGATCTCCAGCGTGGACTTGTTCGAGCAGATGATGCCGGACTACATGGCGGTGCTCGATTCGAACATGACGGCCAGGGATCAGGCCGGGGTGGTGGAGGAGGCGCACAAGATCAAGGGGGCCGCCGGCTCCATCGGTCTGCGGCGCCTGCAACAGCTGGCCCAGCTTATCCAGAGCCCGGATCAGCCCGCCTGGTGGGAGAACGTGGAAGACTGGATTGAGTCGCTGCGCCGTGCCTACCCGGGCGACATCGCCCGCCTGCGCACCTGGTTGCAGACGTGACCCCCAAGCCATGACAGCGACCCAGACGAGGGAAGCCAGAGGAGTGAGCCCATGTACCAGACCCTGATCCCGCCCCTGCGCATCGTCCCCAGAGGGGAGGAGAGCCTGCTGGCGGCGACCGAATTCGATCGGGCCCGGATCGTCCAGGCGGCCCCGGTGCGCCGCTTGCAGCAAAAGACCCAGGTATTCCCGCTGGATGTGAAGGCCTCGGTGCGCAGCCGGCTGACCCACTCCCTGGAAGTGCAGGAGACGGGGCGCCAGATCAGCCGTCGCATCCTGGGGCGCTTGCCCGCCGAGGCGGTCTGCCCCTGGTCCTTCATCAATCTGGTGGAGATGGCCTGCCTGCTCCATGACGTGGGCAACCCCCCCTTCGGACACTTTGGGGAGCAGGTGATGGGGCAATGGCTCGGCGAGCAGCTCGATCCCCTGTTTGCCGCCGCCGTGGGGGCGGCGAGCGAGCAGTGGCCTCGGCTGCGGGCCGATCTGCTCGGCTTCGATGGCAATGCCCAGAGCCTGCGGCTGGTACACAGCCTGCACGAGCTCAACCTCACCCTGGGCCAGCTGGCGGCCCTGTGCAAGTATCCCCAGCAGCAGGATCTCGCCGCGGGCCAGGCCCAGCACCACGGCTGGGCGGCCAAGGGAGGCATCTTCTTCAGCGAACAACCCCTCTACGCCCGCCTGAGCCAGAGCCTGGGCCTGGCGCCGGGCTGCCGTCATCCGCTGGTTTACATCATGGAGGCGGCGGACGACATCTCCTACTGCATCGCGGATCTCGAGGACGCGGTGGACCGGCGGATCCTGAGCCAGAGTGAGCTGATCCAGGCTCTGGCCAGTGCCGACGAGGGGGAGTACATGCAGGCCCTGCTCGGGGAGTCCAGAGAGGGCCGCGAGGGGTTCTTCCCCCACTTTCGCCAGCGACTGACCGAGGATCTGGTGGCGCTGGCGGCCCGGACCTATCTGGCCGAGCATGATGCCATCTTGCAGGGCCGCTATCCCCATGCCCTGCTCAGCGGCCAGGCGCCGGCGGCCCGGGTGCTGGACACCCTCAAACGGGTGGCGCGCGAGCAGGTGTTCATGCGTCCCGAGGTGGAGGCTCTCGAGCTGGAAGGCTACGCCGCCCTGCGGGGGGTGCTGTCGACCTACGCCTGCCTGCTGGCCCTGCCCGAGGAGCGCTTTTCCCGGCTGCTGGCGGGGGCGGGGGGGGCGGAGCTCTTCTTCGCCCGTCGCCTGTTTCACCGCCTCTCCGCCCGTCATCTCAAGGCATACCGCCTGGCGGTGGCCAGCCCGGATGCCCGCTTCCAGTGCCGCGCCGAGCAGGAGTGGTATTACAGGGTGCGCCTGCTGCTCGACTATGTCAGCGGCATGACGGATACCTATGTGCTGGAAGAGTACCGGCTGCTGTCGGGGATCTAGGATGACCCCTTGCCGCCCTCCCCAAATGGGGGGCGGCTGGCAAGGGCCCGCTTGTATTGAATTCGGTGCTTTTTTACACTTCCGACACTTGTTCCACTTTTCACCCATAAGGAGACGAATATGCAACATTCAATGCTCAACGTTGCGACTCAACACGGCGCCTGCCGTGAGTCCGTTCGTACTCTTTTGCCGCGTGGAGTGAACAGGTAACCCTGTCACTATTTATCACCCGCGGTTCTTCCGCCGGGTGAATGTCTCCGCTCTTCGGAAGGACCGCAAGGTTCAAACGGAGAGATCTTATGTCTATCGAGCTTACCCTGCTGCGCGGTGCCGCGCGCCTGATCGCCTATCGTATTACCCGCATCGAGCAGCGCCGTACCCTGCTCAATCTGTCCCCGGCCCTGCTCAAGGATATCGGGCTGGAAGGGCAGGCGGTGCAGGTCTCCCACCTGCGGGAGCGGGAATATCAGACCGGCTTTCGGCTTGGGACGCGAATAACCTGATGGGTGGGGGTCTGGCCCCCATCCCGGGATTCATTGCTTACACTGGGCGGGCCGCTGGGCCCGCCTTGCCGTTTCTTTTCCCGCAGCAACTTTCTCTCATGACGCTGCTTCGTCGTCCGATAAGTGAAAAAGCGTGCCGTGTCGTGGTGGTCACACCGCCGTGGCACCGCATCGCCAGTGTGATACGCTCGAGTGCCGACACGGCCTGGGAGGGCATGGAGCCTTCCCCGCACTCGCCCCCGGGCGCGTGGTGACCGGGCCTCTCGATTCGGAGCCACAGGATTCCCTTCGGAACAAGGATGTTTATGAAAATTGCCGTCAAACTGTTGCTCGCCTTCGGCTTCGTCAACCTGCTGATCCTGCTCTTTGCCGTGCTAATCTCCCATCAACAGCATCAGATCGCCGACTCCGAGCAGGCACTGATGCGCCAGGCTCTGCCTGCCCTGCAGCGGGACGAGGCGAGCCAGCAGGCCCTGGTGGCCACCGTCTCCTCTCTGCGGGGCTATCTGATCCTGGGGGCGGATCCCGCCCAGGGTGAGCGCCTCAAGCAGGAGTGGCAGCAGGCCTGGCTGCGCATCGAGGGCCAGACCATGGCTCCCCCATTGGCCGAGGCGCTGGCCGCCTTCAAGGCGAGCCAGCAGCGGGTGTGGGATCTGGCCCACACGGATGACAACCTGCCCGCCCATACCCTGATGTTGCAGGAGGCCGGCCCCCTGGCGGAGGCGGCCCTGGATCAGCTGCAATCTTTCACCAACGAGGAGGTGGCGACCGAGGAGATCGGACTCTCTGGGGACAGGCGCCGTCTGCTCAAGCAGGTAGGGGATGCCTACAACGGGCTCTCCAATGCCCTCTCCGCGCTGCGGGATTACCTCATCTCGGGGGAGGATGACTATCGCCAGAAGTATCTCGATTATTACCAGTTCCACCGGCAACGGGTGCAGGAGATAGCGGGACAGGCCGCCCATTTCACCGAGGCGCAGCAGACGCTGTGGGGCCTGTTCGAGGAGATGTCGACCCCCTTCGGCGAGCTGGTCGATCAGGTGATCGCCGCGCGCCGGGCACCGGACTGGAACCGGGCCAACCATCTGATGGCCCATGAGGTGGAGCCCGAGTTGCTGCGCCTGGGCAGCCAGCTGGCGGATCAGGTCCGTCAGACCCATGCCGAGGTGGACGGCATGGGCGAGCAGATGGAGCGCGCCAGTCGCCGCATCCGCACCATGCTGGTCGCCTCCACCCTGGGGGTGCTGCTGCTCAGTACCCTGGTGGCGCTCTGGCTCAGCCGCCATCTGACCGGCGACATCCAGCGGCTCGAGCATCGCGCCAGCCTGGTGGCGTCCGGCCGGCTGCCGGCAGACCCCCTGCCGATGCGGCGCGGGGACGAGCTGGGGCGGTTGACCGGTTCCCTCAACCAGATGTCGGCCCAGCTACGTCAGCTGGTGGCCGACATTCAGGGGGCAGTCGCGCAAGTTGAGGGGGTCAGCGGCGAGGTGAGCGGCACCACTCGCACCCTGGTTTCGGATCTTGCCAGTCAGCACCACCGGGTGGATGAGGTGGCGTCGGCCATCGATCAGATCTCGGTGACCAGCCGGGAGGTGGCCGGCAACATAGCCCAGGCCGCCTGCGCCGCTACGGAGGCAGAGAACCAGAGCCGGGCGGGGGAGCAGGCCCTCGGTCAGATGGTGGGTACCATGCAGGCCATCTCCACCATGATAGGGGAGGCCAATGGCGCCATGGCGCGCCTCAGCGCCCAGAGCGAGCAGGTGGGCCGTGTCACCGAGGTGATCGCCACCATCGCCGAGCAGACCAATCTGCTGGCGCTCAACGCCGCCATCGAAGCGGCGCGGGCCGGGGAACAGGGGCGTGGCTTTGCCGTGGTGGCCGACGAGGTACGCCAGCTGGCCAGCCGCACCAGCCAGTCCACCGCCGAGATCAGCCAGACCATCGCCAGCATACAGCAGCAGACCCGGCAGACGGTGGCGACCGTGAGCACGGGAACCCGGCTGGTGGAGGAGGGGCGCGGCGCGGTGGAGAGCGTCAGCCATACCCTGCAGGGGGCCATCGAACGGGTGCAGGCGCTGAGCGAACAGCTGGGGGCCATTGCCACCGCCACCGAGCAGCAGTCACGCACCGCCCGTGAAGTGGCCGGTGCCGTGGAGGAGATTGCCGGACTCAGTCATCAATCCCGCCACCATGGCCAGCAGGGAGAGGCGATCGTGACGCGCCTGGCCCAGGAGACGGGCCGCCTCAGCCAGGCGATCAGCCGCTTCACCCTGCAGTGAGCGACCCCTGTCGGCGCCAGAAAAACGCCCCGCAACCTTAGGATGCGGGGCGTGTTCATATGGGAATGTTTTCGGGTCAATCCAGCCGGCGAAACGCCTGGTTATCGAAGCTGCTGCTGGTCTCCTGGTTGAGCAGGTTGACCAGCAGGATCGCCCGCTTAGCACCATCCGGCTCCAGGTAGATGGCCTCGAATCCGGCCAGGGGGCCAGATTCGATAAGTACCTTGTCACCCTGGCTCGGCAGGCAAGCATAGCTGGCTCTCGCCTCGTCGCTGTCATCCTTGCTCATCAGCTGGTACACCAGCTGGCTGCAGATGGGGGTCCACTCCCGCCCGAAGTGGATGATGCGGCTGATGCCCCGGGTGGACTTGAGGGTCACCGGGGTCACCTCCTCGAGATCCACAAAGATGAACAGGTAGTTCGGGAACATGGGTTCGCGGACGGGAACGCGCTTGCCACGGCGCAGCTTCTCGACCTCCACCATGGGGTAATAGGATTCAATGCCCTGAGCCGCCAAATGGACTCGGGCACGCGCCTCTTCCTTGGGCTTGCAGTAGGCCAGATACCATTGTTTCATGCTGATTGTTTCTTGTTGTCGTCGTGCTCAGGGCTATGATAGCGGCAGAGACGAAAAAGGCCACGCTGACGTGGCCTTTTTGACATGAGAGCCGCTTACCAGCCCTTGACCAGCCCCTCTTTGAACAGGGCCATGCCTTTTTGATAGACCTCGTCGGTCTGGAACGCCTGCACGAACTGCTTGACCTTCTCGTCATCCTTGTTGTCTTCACGAGAGACGATCAGGTTGACGTAGGGGGACTCCTTGTCTTCGACGAACAGGCCGTTCTCGGTGGGGGTCAGCCCAATCTGGCCGGCGAAGGTGTTGTTGATGATGGCCAGATCCACGTCTTCCAGGGAGCGCGGCAGCTGGGCGGCTTCCAGTTCGACGATCTTGAAGTTGCGCGGGTTGCTGGCGATGTCCAGTACGGTTGCCTCCAGGCCGGCGCCCTCTTTCAGGGTCAGCAGACCCTGCTTCTCCAGCAGGATCAGGGAGCGACCCAGGTTGGTCGGATCATTGGGCACCGCTATCTGGGCGCCATCTTGCAGCTCGCTCAGGGCCTTGATCTTCTTGGAGTAACCGGCAATCGGGTAGACGAAGGTGTTGCCAACCGGCACCAGCTTGAAGCCGCGATCACGGATCTGGGCATCCAGGTAGGGTTTGTGCTGGAAGGCGTTGATGTCGATGCTGCCATCGTTCAGAGCCACGTTGGGGGTGACATAGTCGGAGAAGGTCACCACCTCGACGGTCAGGCCAAACTTGTCCTTGGCAACCTTGGCGGCGGTTTCGACCAGTTCGGTCTCGGGGCCGGCAATGGCGCCAATCTTCAGGGTCTTGCTCTCTTCCTTCTGGCCGCAGCCGACCAGTACCAAGCCAGCCAGCAGAGCCGCCGCGATGGATTTAATGGCTAATTTCATGAAAACCTCCTGTTAGAAATCGACGTTCAGCGATGATCGCATTTGTTGACCAGGCGCTCACCTGCGCTCTGGATGAGTTGAACCAGTACCACCAGAATGGCCACTGTCACCAGCATGACGGTGGGGTCGAAACGCTGGTAGCCGTAACGGATCCCCACGTCCCCCAGGCCGCCCCCTCCGATGGCACCGGCCATGGCGGAGTAGTTGACCAGGGTCACCAGCGTGATGATGACGCTGTTGAGGATGCCGGGCAGGGCCTCTGGCAGCAGCACCTTGGTGATGATTTGCAGCGGCTTGGCACCCATGGCCTTGGCGGCCTCGAGCAGGCCGTCCGGCACCTCCATCAGGGCCCCTTCCACCAGGCGGGCGATGAAGGGGACGGCGCCTATGGTCAGCGGCACTATGGCGGCTATGGTGCCGATACTGGTGCCGACGATGAGTCGGGTCAGCGGTATGATGGCGACCAGCAAAATGATGAAGGGCACGGAGCGACCTATGTTGACCACGACCCCGAGCAGGCGGTTCAGCACCGGATGGGCCAGGATCTGGCCCGGTTTGGTCACATAGAGGGCGACCCCCAGGGGCAGGCCGAGCAGGCAACCGAACAGGGCGGAGGCCGACACCATGATCAGGGTGTCACCCAGCGCCGAGATGAGCAGATTAATCATGGCGTCGGACATAACCCATTACCTCCAGCTGTATGTGGTTGTCGATGAAGAACTGTTGCGTGGCCTCGCACTGGGCCTCGTCGCCGAACACCTCGGCCAGCAGGAAGCCGAACTTGACCCCGCCCGCGTATTCGATGTCCGCCGCCAGTATGCTGACGTCTATGTCGAAACGGCGGCTCGCCTCCGAGATGAGGGGGCTGTCGACGCTGGCGCCGGTGAAGCCGAGCTTGAGCAGCGGATAGCTGTCGGGAACCCGGGTTTGGGTCATCCGGTCCTGATACTCCTGGGGCACGTCCAGGTGGATGGTGGAGTGGATGAAGTCGCGGGCCAGCTGGGTCTTGGCGTTGCTGAAGAACCAGGCCACTTCCCCCTGTTCGATCAGGCGGCCATCGCTGATGATGGCCACTTCGTCACAGATCCCCTTCACCACATCCATCTCGTGGGTGATGAGCAGTATGGTCAGCCCCAGCTTGACGTTGATCTCCTTGAGCAGGGTCAGGATGGAGCGGGTGGTCTGGGGATCCAGGGCCGAGGTGGCCTCGTCGCACAGCAGCACCTTGGGGGCCGGTGCCAGGGCGCGGGCGATGGCGACCCGCTGCTTCTGGCCGCCGGAGAGTTCGGACGGATAGGCATGGGCGCGAGCCTCGAGGCCCACCAGGACCAGCAGCTCCCGCACCCGGGCCTGGATGCGGGCCTTGTCCCATCCCGCCAGCTCCAGGGGGAAGGCGATGTTGGCGGAGACGGTGCGGGAAGAGAGCAGGTTGAAGTGCTGGAAGATCATGCCGATCTGGCGGCGGGCCTGGGTCAGCTCGCCCTCGCCGAGGGCGGTCAGGTCCTGGCCATCCACCACCACCTGGCCGTCGGTGGGTCGTTCGAGCAGGTTGACACAGCGAATGAGGGTGCTCTTGCCGGCGCCGGAGGCACCGATCACACCGAAGATTTTGCCTTGGGGTACATGCAGGCTCACATCACGCAGGGCGTGCACGGCGTCACTGCCTTTACCGTAGACTTTGTTGAGGGCATTCAACTTGATCATGGATTCTTCCGTGCCAAAGCCTTAAAGCACAGGGCGCTACAGGCGGGTAAGTTGGGCAGAGGTTACACTGGGTTTGCTCTGTCATCATGGTTGATGATGCTAAGATGTCTGGATGGCTATGTCAACGAGTGTTTTTACGTCTAGACGTCTAAAAATGCGGATGTTCGGCGCCGAAAACCGGCAATGAAAAAAACCGCTCCGAGGAGCGGTTCTGGTCATCTGATCCGGGGCGGCGCTTCCCCGAGTCTCACTGGGTCTGGCTGTCCTGTGCCTGCGGGTTCTGCTCCTTGAGGAAGCTGATCCAGGGGGTGGCACGGCCGCTGACCTGGCCGTTCTGGGCGGCCTGGGTGAAGGCGGTGAGCGCCTCCTTGGGCCGGTTCTGCTCGAAGTAGGCCACCCCGGTCAGGAACTTGAGATCGGCTCGCTGCAGCGCGCTGGCATTGCCTGCAGGCTTGCCCGCCAGGGCCACCAGATCCTGATAGCGCTTGCTCTGGATCATCATGCGCGCCATCTTGAGCTGCAACTCGGCGTTGGGCGCCTGGCGGTAGGCCGTCATCAGGGTATCGATGGCCGGGTCGAGCTCCTTGGCCTGATGCCAGTAGTTGGCCAGGGTCTTGAGGTTGGCCACGCTGCGCTCCACCTGGCCCTCCTTCATGGCCTTCTCCAGCACGCGGGCGCCGCGGTGGGGAATGCCGGCGAAGGCGAGGTAGTTGGCCAGGCGCAGCAGCTCGGCCTGCTCGGTCAGCATGCCCAGCCGGTAGGCGCTCTCCAGGGCGGCCAGCGCCTTGGGATCGTTGCCCGCCTGCATATACATGGCCGAGAGCTGGGTCCAGTACTTCTTCTTCTCCGGGAACATGCCCACCAGGGTGGTCAGTACCTCGGTCGCCGGTTTGTACTGCTTCAGCTCGTAGTGTGCCCCCATCTTGAGCAGATACCAGGATTCGGGGGCCTTGCCGGCGGAGAGACGAATGGCACTGTCTACCGCCGGGATGGCCTCCCGGTACTGCTTGAGCTGGACATGGGCGTTGGCCAGGGTGATGTAGGCATGGGGAGTGGGCTTGTCCTCCTTGCCGAGGCTGGCGAACCACTCCTTCATGGTGTTGATGGATCCCTTGAAGTTGCCCTCCGCCATGTAGAGCTGGGCCAGGTTGTAGCGCACCTGCTGGGCCACAGGCTGGGGCAGGCCGCCGGTGGCAATGGCGTCGGCGAAATACTTGGTCGCCTTGCCATATTGCTCCTGCTGCGCCGCGACGAAGCCCAGGGTTTGCAGTATCACCCCCTTGTCATAGACCTTCTCCCCGGCCCCCGAGAGGGCATCTTGCAACTTGGCATTGGCCTCGCCGTACTTCTTGGCGGCGATCAGCTCCTGAGCCTTGTTGACCGCGCGGTAGGCGCGGTCGGAGAGGGAGGGTTGTTCGGCGGCCCAACTGGCGGTGCTCATCAACACGGCCAGGGCGACCGGGGCCAATATCCCCTTGTGTAACTTGTTCATCGCCACCTTCCTTAGTTGACCGCGAATTCGATCTCTTGCCGCATGCGACTCGACTGCGGCTTGCCATCGACCATGGCGGGTTTGAATGTCCACTTGGCCACCGTCTTGCGCGCCTCCTTGCCGAGGTCATAGCTGCGGGGCTGCTCTTTGACCACGCGCACGTCGCTGACCGTGCCCCGTTCGGTGACGGTGAACTCCAGCAATACCTTGCCCGAGGCCAGACCCGCGAGGGCGGCCTTGCGCGGCATCATGGGCTCGAAGGTGGCCAGAGGGATGGCGCCATTGTTGCCTCCCATGCCACCGCCGCCACCCCCTGTGCTGTAGGCACCGAGGGCGTTGCCGCCGGCGATGTTGACCGGCAGGTCCAGCTTGGGCATGTCCATGGCCATGGTCTGCATCTGCGGCTTGTCCGGGCTCGACACCTCCATCTCGGGTGGGGGGGGCGGGCGCTTGGGCGGCGGCGGTTTGGGCAGTTCTCTCTGTTTCTCTTGCAGCGTCTCCTCGGGCTTGATGCGGATGAAGTCGACCATGCTGACGTCGTCTTGTTCCAGCAACTCCCGGCGCTCCTGGTTAACCAGCTTGTCCATTCCCCAGAACAGGCCGAATACCACCAGGAAGGCGGCTGCGAAGGATATCAGGTATCTCATTGGTGACCCCTGGCATCAGCCTTCTTTATTGGCGGCGATGGAGATGTTCTGCACCCCGGCCATGCGGATCTGATCCATGACTTCCACCACGATACCGGACCTGGATTCGGTATCGGCCTGGATCACCACGGCGCCTTCCGGGTTCTCGGCACGCAGCCGCTCGATGTTGGCACGCACGGCGCCCACTTCGACCTGGCGCTTGTCGACCCAGACCTGACCGTTCTCACGCACGGCCACCATGATGTTGCCCTTCTTGACCGTCTCGGCGGTGTTGGCGCTGGGGCGGTTGATCTCCACCCCGGCCTCCTTGACGAACGAGGTGGTGACGATGAAGAAGATCAGCATGATGAACACAATGTCCAGCATGGGGGTCATATCGATCGCCGCCTCGTCTGCGCTGCTCGCGCTGTGACGCTTTCTCATAGCAAAAACTCCTTGCTTGTAACGGGTGGCCGGGTCTGGCCCGGCCACCGCATCGTTCCCTGACTCAACCGTGCTTCAGGCTGTCTTCCAGCTTGTCCACCGCCAACCTGCCCTTGTGCTCCAGACGGCTGGCGAAGAACAGGCCGGAGAGGGAGGCCACCATGCCGGCCATGGTCGGAATGGTCGCCTTGGAGATGCCGGAGGCCATGGCCCGCGGCGATCCCGTTCCCGTGATGGCGAGGGTGTCAAACACCTGCACCATGCCAACGACGGTGCCTAGCAGCCCCATCAGTGGACAGAGGGCGATCAGCACCTTGATGATTGGCATCCCCTTGTCCACCGCCAGGGCCACCCGGGAGACCAGCTCGCGCCGGATCTGCCTGGCAGACCAGGATTGATGGTCACGGCGGGCCAGCCAGCTCTGCTGGGTGCCCTTGGCCTGCTGGGGATAGACGGTCAGAAAATAGATCCAGCGCTCGAGCAACAGGGCCCACATCACCAGGGTGAGGAAGAAGATGGCGACCAGCACATCTCCCCCCATCCCCAGAAAGCGCCGGATGGATTCCACTTCCTCAATCAACCAGAACCACATGGAAGACTCCTTACGCTGCGGCTTTGGAGGCGTGCAGGTTTTCCTGATAACGGGCCACGAACCCGGCGCTCTGTTCTTCCAGCACCTGGATCAGGCGACGGCTCTGGGTCTGTACCACTGTGTAGAGGAACAGCATGGGCACGGCGACCACCAGACCCTGCATGGTGGTGACCAGGGCCTCGGAGATGCCGCCGGCCATCAGCTTGGGATCGCCGGTACCGAACAGGGTGATGGCCTGGAAGGTGGCAATCATGCCGACCACGGTACCCAGCAGACCCAGCAGGGGGGCGACCGAGGCGATCAGCTTGATGATGCCCACGCCCTTCTCCAGGGTCGGCACGTTGCGCAGTATCACCTCGTCGAGCTTGGATTCCAGATCCTCTATGTTGTCGCCCTTGTGGCCCTGGTAGGCGGCCAGCATTTCACCCAGGGGATTGCCCTTGATGATGGCGTCGGACTTCATCTGCTTGCGCATGGCGCCGCCGATGAGGGAGAGGCGGGCACCGCAGAACAGGGCGATCAGCACCCCAACGGCCCCCAGGGCCAGGATGACGTAACCGACCACGCCGCCCTGATCGATCCGCTCGGCCAGGGTGGGGGACTGCACCAGCAGGGAGAGGATGACGCCGCGCGACGGATCCACATAGATGGGCTCGAGCCCGGCGCCACCCTGCTCGAAGGGGGCGATGAGGGAGGTCATCTTGCCGTCGGGCTGACGGGAGAGCTCCTCGAACTTGCCGGTCTCGGGGACGAAGTTGAGGTATTTGCCATCGGCGACCGTGTTGAACTCGCCTATCTGGGTGACGGTCTTGTCGGCCTGGCTTCCTTCGCCATAGACGACGGTGGCCGGGATCCGGCTCACCTTGCCTGCGTCTATCATGCGGCTGAGGATGGTGGTCCAGAACGCTTCGAGATCGCCGCTGGAGGGCAGCTCCTTGCTCTCGGCCAGTTTGGTGAGCAGCGGCCCTTGTTCCGGGTATTCGACCCGCAGCGGCGAGGCGTTGAAGATGCCCTTGAACTCGCCGGCGAACTGGCGTACCACCCCGAACATCTCCCCCATGTTGCCGGAACGCTGGCGCAGGGTCTCGGTCAGCTCGGTCAGCTGCTTGTCGTTGGCGTCGAAACTGGCCTTGAGCTCATCGCCCCTGGCGGTTTCGGCGGCGAGATCCGCCTTGGCCTTGGCCAGCAGGTTGGCCTGCTCATTCTTGTCGGCCAGGAAGCGGGCCTCCCGCTCCTTGTTGAGCTGGGATTCGGTCAGGCTGTCGGCCTTGATCTGGCTGAGCAGGGCATTGAGATCCACCGGCTTCTCGGCGGCGGTGACCGGCAGAGTAAACAGGGCGGCGCCCGCTATCAGCGAGGCGATCGTGAGTCTGAGTCCTTTCATGATGCTTTCTCCGCAGTGTGAACCGGCAGCTTGATCAGGGCAGGGGGGGCCTGCTTCTTGGCGATGCGAAGGCCTTGTTCAACCGCACTGCGATACTCCTGGGGCAGGGTGTCCCACTGGCGGGTCTGCTTGTTCCACACCCCTGTCTCCATGCCGTCCGGGGACTGGTAGAGCAGGGCGATGCGACCGACCCGCAGGAATTCATAGGTCTTCTGGGCGCCATCCTTGTCCAGGCTGGCCTTGTAGGCTTCGATGGTGCGGCTGAAGCCCTCTTCTATCTGGTAGGCTTCGAGGATCTTGCGGTACTTCTCCGAGATGGTGACATCGGCCCGGTTCATGAGATCGGTCAGGGCGGCGACCCTGTCTTCGCGCTCCACCTGCTGGAACGGCAGATCCAGCGCCACGAACTGCTCGAGGGCGTCGATCATCTTGAGCATCAGCGGCACCACCTCGGTGCTGGTCTGGTCTATCTGGGCTATCTGGCGCGCCATGGAGGCCAGCTCGCTGCTCTGGGACTCCACCATCTTGCCGACCTGCTCGTTGTAGGTGCGCAGGCTGTCGAGCTGACGCAGGCTCGCCTTGTACTGGGCCAGGGCGGACTCCGCGGTGTCGGCGTAGTTGTCGATCTTCTGCTGGGACACTTTCGAGGCATTGTCGGTGGCGGCCTGGGCGTCTACCGCCTGACCGGCGGTGGCGGCACTCAGGTTGAAGCTGGTCAACAGAGCGGCCGATACCAGGCTGCCCAGGAGCGCTTTCTTCATTGTCATAGTCCTTGTTTTCATAGGATTACCCTATCTCCGTTACTTCCTTGGAATCTTGGGCAAAGCCGGCCCGGGGGCCGGCTTGTGGTCATGTCAGCAAAGGGATCAGAACTTCTGGCTGTAATCGAGGTAGTAGATGCGACCGTCGATGCTGTAGATGTCTTCGTCGTAGGTGAAGCCATCGCTCTCGAGGGAGGGGGTGCGGTTGAACATGTTCTTCACACCGGCCTGCAGCTTGCCGTTCCAGGGGGTATCCACGCCGACGTTCAGGTTCCAGGTGGTGTTGGAGGCGATGTGGCCCACTTCCTCACCCGTGTCGGCGACATAGTCCTGGCTCTGGGAGTCGATGTAGTTCGCACTCAGGTAGGTGTCCATGTTCCACCACTGGGGCACGTTCACGCCGATCCCTGAGTTGAAGCGCAGCTGCGGCTTGCCGTTCTGGCCGATCTTGTCGACCTCGGGGCCGCCGGCATACAGGCCTTCCTTGTACTCCAGGATATAGGTGCTGCCGAAGTCGTAGCGGATGGTGGCGACGTCCAAGTCGTAGTTGTAATCGAGCTTGAAGTCCAGACCGCTGGTGTTCAGATCCCCCAGGTTGACCATGGGAGAGGTGACATTGCGGATCTTGCCGTCGCTGCGACGCTCGACCAGGCTGGAGCCGCCATTGTTCAGCTCGTCATAGATGATGGACTGGGTGGAGTTGAGCTGGATGACGTCCTCGATCTTGATGATGTAGTAGTCCAGGGAGAGGTTCAGGTTGTCGAGGGGGCTGTAGCTGGCACCGAAGTTCCAGGTGTTGGCCGTCTCTTCCTTGAGCTCCTCGTTGGAGGTCCGGGTGGTGTTGTACTGCTGGTTCGGGCAGTCGGCCGCCGAGATGCCGTTGTTCTGGCAGTAGACGTAATCCTTGGCCCAATCCGCGGAGAAGGAGTCTGCCGCGTAGAGATCCTGCAGGCTGGGAGCGCGGAAGGATTGCGACCAGGAGGTGCGGAACATCAGGTTGTCCAGGGGCTGATAGCGCAGGCTCGCCTTGGGCGAGAAGGCGCTGCCAAAGTCGCTGTATTTGTCATAGCGACCGGCGACGCTCAGCTCGACCTCGTCCAGTACCGGGATCAGGGTCTCCAGATAGACGGCGGTGACGTTGCGATCGCCGCCGGAGGAGTTGCCGGACGAGCCTATGATGTTGCCTGCCTCGGACTGGGCGTCATATTTGTCCGTGTAGACCCAGTCGTTGTACTCGGCGCCGGCGTACCAGCTGACCGGGCCTGCGGGCAGCTCGCCCATGTCCCACTGCACCCCGGCGTACCACTGGTAGAAGTCCATGGTGGAGCGGCGGCTGGTGTCGGCGGCCATGGCGGCCGTGGTACCGGCATCAAATTCACCATTGACGAACTTGCCATCGGCCACGGCCTGCTGGGCGGCCGAAGCCAGCACGTATCCGGTGCCGTTCTCCTTGTTGTCGGTCTTGGAGTACATGTAGCCGGCGTTCCAGATGAGATCGCCGACGGCTTCGGTGGGCAGGGTGCCCTCAAAGGCCAGGTTCAGGCTGCCGGTGGTGTCCGTGACCAGGTTGTCACGGGTGCCGACGTTGTTGAAGCGGTAGTAGACGTAGGCGGCTTCCCCCAGGCTCTCGGTGGCGGCGGCATCCAGGCCGTTCTGGTTGTAGAAGTCGGCATTTTTCGGGTTGGCCGCATCCACGGTGAAGAAACCGGCGGCCGGGGCGAAGCGACCGAAACTCTCGACCCGGGAGGCAACGATTTGCGGCACGAAGTCGACGCTGTCGCTGATGTGGTAGCGACCGTTGAGGTAGAGGGTGTCGCGGCTGCGGGAGGCGGTGGTGGCGGCCACCTTGCCGTAGTCATAGTTACAGCCGCCATCGAAATTGGTGAAGGGTTCTTTGCAGGTGCCATTGGCATCGGTCACCCCGGCCAGGGGGCCGTAGCTCCACTGGGCATCGCCATTGCCATCGACGCCGGTGATCCCCTCGACGTTGCGACCGTAGGCGCTCGGTGACTCCTTGCCCTGCTTGCTGAGATAGTCGCGATCCCGGGCGTAGATGATGTCTTTCTTGTCGTGCTCATAGACGGCCATCAGGGAGCCCTTCTCCCCTGTGATACCGGCCATGACGGAGCCGCTCTTCTCGTCTCCGCCCTCTTCGCTCGGGCTGCCGAGGCGACCCTGGAACTGCAACCCTTCGTAGTCCTGCTTCAAGATGACGTTGATCACGCCGCCGATGGCGTCGGAGCCGTAAATGGCGGAGCCGCCGTCCAGGTTGACTTCGACCCGCTCAACGGCGGCCATGGGGATGGTGTTGAGGTTGATGGCGGTGCCACCCATGGTGGGGGAGCCGGCGACCCGCTTGCCGTTGAGCAGCACCAGGGTTCGCTCGGAACCCAGGCCGCGCAGGCCGACTGTGCCCTGGGACTGGAAGGAGCTGCCCGAAGAGGGGGAGACGCCACCGAAGGAGTTGTAGGAGGCTTGCTTGAGGTAGTCGGCCACCGTTTGCTGGCCGGATTGTTCTATCTTGGCCTTGCTGACGGAGACAACCGGAGTGGCGCCTTCGACGTCGACGCGGGAGATGCGTGAGCCAGTGACCTTGATTTTCTGCAGCTGTTCGACTTCCTGTCCCTCTTCTGCATGGGCAGAGGGAGCCGCCACTGCTGCGCTCGCCAACGCGAACGCGATGGCAGCAGAGATCCTGCTTTTCCTAAGCATCGCTTATATCCTTCCTGGTTGTTTATTGTTTGCTTCCTGAACCGCCCTCGTTGGAGCGGTGCGTAAGGCTTATCAAGTTTTGGCGGCGGGCGTCAATTGGCCGCACCAGAGTGGGGGAATGGGGGTTGGCAGGGTCATGATGCCAAATGAAAGACGTTTTCTTGGTGAGATATTCTGATATGCAAATCATCTGGCGGTTAATGTTTTGTTAAATCACCTTCACGCAAATCATTTGCTTAATGCTGAACTTATTACTACCGCCATGGTCTCGCTATTTTTTATCCCATGATTCAAATGGTAAACGATATTTCTATCTATTCTGTGGGGGCGGATGTTCGATAGTCATCTCGTCTGGTCTGATGAGTATGAATAGAGGCCCCTCTATATACCTGAGGTTTGGTTTCATGCTAACACAATGAAAAATATTGCTTTTATGTTGTTTTGTTGCTGGCTATAAACATTGTTTGAGCAAATTTAATATTTTTTTAATGCTGGGTTTTTATTTCGAATTGGGGTTTTCAGAAAAAATAGTTCAGTGAATTACGCTGTGGCGACAGTTTGGGGAAGGAGGGATGGTATGGGCTTCGTTTTACTTGATTTTTGTTGCAGAGGTTTTACAGTGGCCGAGCGGATTGTCTGCCAAATAGTCAGTCAATCCAGCGAGTAATGCCAGGAAGGAGAGGCGAGTCACAGGAAATGACTGGCCACACAATAACAACAAGGACGAGGTTCAACCCACCATGCTGTCGTATTTCTTACGTCGGATGCTTTTGATCATCCCGACGTTTCTCGGTATCACGCTGCTGGTCTTCACCGTTACCCGTTTCGTGCCCGGTGGCCCGGTGGAACGCATGCTGCTGCAGGCGCAGGTCTCCCAAGGCGAGTCCGGACGCTCCAGTGGCAGCAAGGGGGCGCAGGCCCTCTCGGACGAACAGATCGAGGAGCTCAAAGCCTTCTACGGTCTCGACAAGCCCATGCTGATCGCTTACTGGGAGTGGCTGCAGAAGCTGGTGGTGCTGGATCTCGGCGAGTCGACCCGCTACTACGAGCCGGTGTGGGATCTCATCAAGGAGAGATTGCCGGTCACCGCCTTCTTCGGCCTGGCCACCTTCCTGCTCAGCTATCTGGTCTCGATCCCGCTCGGGGTGGCCAAGGCGCTCAAGCACAACAGTCGCTTCGATTCCCTCAGCTCCATGTTCATCTACATGGCCTATGCGCTGCCCGCCTACGTGGTGGGGATCTTCCTCATCACCGTCTTTGCGTTTCACCTGGAGTGGCTGCCCATGGGGGGCTTCCCCGGCGATGACTTCGACTACATGGAGAGCAGCTGGGACAAGATACGTACCCTCTTCGCCCACGCCCTGCTGCCCCTCATCGCCTATGCCATCGGGGATTTCGCCATCCTCACCATGACCATGAAAAACAGCCTGATGGAGAACCTGTCGGCGGATTACGTGCGCACCGCGGTGGCCAAGGGGCTGCCGTTTCGCAAGGCGGTCACCGACCACGCCATGCGCAACAGCCTGATCCCCATCGCCAGCCATCTGGGCAGCGTGCTCACCGTCTTCTTCGGCGGATCCTTTCTCATCGAGACCATCTTCAACATCGACGGCATAGGCCTGCTCGGTTACGAGGCCATCGTCGAGCGGGACTACCCCACCGTCATGGGGATACTGGCCATCACCTCCATGCTGATGCTGGTAGGCAACATCGTCTCCGATATCTGCGTCGCCCTGGTCGATCCCCGCGTCCGGTTTGGAGAGTAATCATGAGTCAGATCTCTATTGCCATGTCGATGCTGATGTCACCCCATATCGTCTCCGATATCTGCGTTGCATCCTCTGTCGATCCCCGCGTACGGTTTGGAGAGTGAGCATGAACCTCAATCCGGTCACATTGAAAAAACTCAAGCGCTTCAAATCGATCAAGCGCGGTTACTACTCCTTCATCATCTTCTCCGCCCTGGTGCTGCTGGCGCTGCTGGCAGAGCTGATTGTCAACAGCCGCGCCCTGATTGTGAGCCACGGGGGCCAGCTCTATTTCCCCACCTATGGTGACGTGATCCCGGGCCAGCAGTTCGGGCTCGACTACCAGTACGAGACCAACTATCGCCAGCTCAAGGCCAGGTTTGCCGAGGAAGGGAAGGGGGACTGGGTCTTGCTGCCCCCCGTGCCCTGGAACCCCTACGAGCAGGATTTCAAGCAAGACAGCTATCCCCCTTATGCCCCCAGCCTGGCCGAGCGCCACTTCCTCGGCACAGATACCAGCGGACGCGACGTGCTGGCGCGCCTCATCTATGGCTTTCGCATCGCCATCGGCTTTGCCTTCATCGTGCTGGTGGCGAGCTATGTCATCGGCGTCAGCATCGGCTGCATGATGGGCTTTCTCGGGGGGCGCTTCGATCTCATCTTGCAGCGCTTCATCGAGATCTGGTCCCAGGTGCCGTTTCTCTACGTCATCATGATCCTGGTGTCCCTGGCCAAGCCCAACTTCGGCCTGTTTGCCTTCATCAATGTGCTGTTTGGCTGGATGGGGATCACCTGGTACATGCGCACTCTCACCTACAAGGAGCGGGCACGGGACTATGTGATGGCGGCGCGGGCCCAGGGGGCCACCACCAAGCGCATCATCTTCAACCACATACTGCCCAATACCCTGGTGATGATAGTGACCCTGGCACCGTTCGCCGTGGTGGGCAATATCTCCACCCTGACGGCGCTGGATTACCTGGGCTTTGGCCTGGCACCGCCCACCCCGAGCTGGGGGGAGCTGCTCTCCCAGGGGATCAACAACCTGGATGCCATCTGGATTGTCAGCTCAGTGGTGGCGGCGGTGAGCCTGGTGCTCATCATGGTCTCCTTCATCGGCGAGGCCATCCGCGAGGCGTTCGATCCGCGCAAGTTCACCCGTTATCAGTGACGGCCGGGGGCCAGGGCCTGGCCTCTAGAACGAAAAGATTGTGTATTTTCCCTTATCAATGAGACCCCAGAGCAGGGGCTAGACTTGGAAGTCAAATATGAACAATAAAATCAAATGGATAGGTGCTGTTTTTCTCGTGGTGAACGGATCCTGGGTCTGGGCAGCCAGCTTGCCTGCGGATCTCAAGTGGGAGACCAATGACACGGATCCCACCTTCGCCTCCCCCCAGGCGCTGCCCGGCGGCACCCTCAACATGTTTGTGGACAGCTTTCCCCTGACGTTCCGCACCGTGGGGCCGGACTCCAATGGCGCGTTTCGCTCCTATATTCTGGATAATCAGCTGAGGCTCATCAGCTTCCATCCCAACACAGGCAACCCCATTCCGTCCCTGGCGACCCACTGGGCCATCGCGCAGGACAACCAGACCGTCTACTTCAAGCTGGATCCCCGTGCCAAGTGGTCGGACGGCAAGCCGGTCACCGCCGATGACTACACCTTCGGCTACGAGATGATGCGCTCCAAACACATCAAGGGTCCCTGGTTCAACAACTACTACACCAATGAGGTGGTGGCGGTGGACAAGATTGATCCCCACACCATCCTGGTCAAGGCGGGCAACCCCAAGGCCAAGCTGGATCTGCTCAACACCACTGAGCTGTGGCCCCAGCCCAGGCACTTCTACCAGCTCGATGCCAACTGGGTGAAGAAGTACAACTGGGCCCTGGTGCCCACCACGGGTCCCTATGTGATGACAGAGGTCAAGAAGGGCAAGTCGGTTACCTTCAGCAAGCAGAAGGAGTGGTGGGCCAGAGACGATCGCTACAACCAGCACAGGTTCAACGTGGATACCATCAAGGTGCAGGTGATCCGGGATCGCAACATCGCGTTTCGCCACTTCCTGAAGGGGGAGTTCGACACCTTCGAGATGCTGCTGCCCAACTGGTGGCATGAGAAGGCCAACACCCAGGAATACAAGCAGGGGCTGGTCAAGAAGGTGATGGCCATGACGGACACCAAGCAGGGGGCCCAGGGGCTGCACCTCAACATCGCCAATCCCAAGCTGGCCGACCTCAATGTCCGCCTCGGCATCCAGCATGCCATCAACATCGACAAGATGATCAAGACGGTGCTCTACGGCGACTACCAGCGCGCCACCACCTTCGACTCAGGCTTTGGCCCCTTTACCGAGGTGGATCTCCCCGGCCGCGGCTATGAGATCAGCAAGGCCCGTGACTACTTCGCCAAGGGAGGCTTTGACCAGGCGGGGCCGGACGGCATCTTGCGCAATGCCAGGGGAGAGCGGCTCAGCCTGGCCATCACCTATGCCACGGCGGAGCACACCAAGCGTCTGACCGTGCTGAAAGAAGAGGCGAAGAAGGCGGGCCTGGATCTGGAGCTCAATCTGGTGGATGGCGCCACCGGCTTCAAGGTGATGCTGGAGAAGAAGCATGAGGCGGCCTGGCTCGGCTGGGGCGGCGGCGGTCTCTATCCCCAATACTGGGAGTTCTTCCACTCGGACAACGCCAACAAGCCCCAGACCAACAACTTCTTCAATGTGGCCGACCAGCAGCTCGATGGGCTGATCGACCGCTATGGCAGCGAGTTCGACATAGAGACGCGGGCCTCCCTCTCCCGCCAGATCCAGCAGCGCATCTATGATCTGGCCATCTTCGTGCCCGGTGCCCAGCTCAACTATGTGCGGGCCAGCGCCTGGCGTTACGTCATGCTGCCCGAGGTGCCCGCCACCAAGAACTCGCCGGATCTGCTCTATTGGCCCATGGACGGTTACCCTTATAGCAGTGGCGGCCTGCTCTGGCTCGATCCCAAGGTGCGGCAGCAGACCGAGCAGGCAAGGGGCGCGGGCGAGAGCCTGCCCTCCCAGGACATGGTCGACAAGACCCATGCACGCAGTTGAGAGGGGCAGCCAGATGGCGATAAGCAAGGCACCCATCCTGGAGGTACGCGACCTCGAGGTGGAGTTCAGTGTCGATGAGGGCCAGATCAAGGTGCTCGACGGGGTCAGCTTCCAGGTGGCACCGGGTCAGACCCTGGGGATCGTCGGCGAATCCGGTTGCGGCAAGAGTGTCACCTCCCTGGCCATCATGGGGCTCCTGCCCCAGCCCCACGGCCGGGTGGTGGCGGGGGCCATCGACTTCCAGGGGGAGGCGCTCCTGGGCTTGAGCCCGGATCAGATGTACAAGGTGCGCGGCAACCGTATCTCCATGATCTTCCAGGAGCCTATGACGGCGCTCAACCCGGTCAAGACCATAGGCGCCCAGCTGGTGGAGGTGTTTGCCCTGCACAGGCCCGAATACAGCAAGCGGGATCGCAAGGAGGCGGCCATCGCCATGCTGCGCAAGGTCGGCATGCCGGAGCCGGAGGCGCGCTTTGACGTCTATCCCCACAATCTCTCCGGTGGCATGCGCCAGCGGGTGATGATCGCCATGGCGCTGGCCTGCGAGCCCGACCTGCTCATCTGCGACGAGCCGACCACGGCGCTGGATGTCACCATTCAGGCCCAGATCCTGGCGTTGATGAAGGAGCTCCAGGCCCAGACCGGCATGGCCATCCTCTTCATCACCCATGATCTCGGTGTGGTGGCCGAGCTGTGCGACGAGGTGGTGGTCATGTATGCGGGGCGCGCGGTGGAGCGGGCCCAGGTGTTTGATCTGTTCGAGCGACCCCATCACCCCTATACCCATGGCCTGATGCGCTCCATCCCCCGGCTCGAAGACGCGCCCAAGACCCTGCTCAACACCATCAAGGGGCAGGTGCCAAGTCTGTCCGAGATGCCGGCGGGCTGCCGCTTCTCCAACCGTTGCCCCCACGCCAGCGCGCGCTGCGTCAGCGAGGTGCCACCGGTGGAGTTGCTGGCCAACCGACATGCGGTGGCCTGCCATCACTGGAAGGAGATCTCTCTATGACGCCACTTCTGCAGATAAAGGGGCTCAAGCAGCACTTCTCCATGGGGGGCGGCCTGCTGCGAAAGAAATACACCGTCTATGCGGTGGATGGCATCAGCTTCGATCTGAAACGGGGGGAGACCCTGGGCCTGGTGGGGGAGTCCGGTTGCGGCAAGTCGACCCTGGGGCGATCCCTGCTCAAGCTGTTCGAGCCGACCGCGGGCCAGATAAGCTTCGAGGGGCGGGATATCACCCAGCTCTCGCCCAAGGAGATGCGATCCCTGCGCCAGGAGATGCAAATCGTGTTTCAGGATCCTGCAGAATCCCTCAACAGCCGCCATACCGTGGGCCAGATCCTGGAGGAGCCCTTCATCATCCACGGCAAGGGCAGTCGCAGTGAGCGCCAGACCTGGGTACGGGAGCTGCTGGGCAAGGTGGGGCTACCGGAGACGGCGGCGGATCGCTTCCCCCACGAGTTCTCCGGGGGCCAGCGCCAGCGCATCGGCATCGCCCGGGCCATCGCCCTCCAGCCCAAGCTGCTGGTGTGTGACGAGGCGGTGTCGGCGCTGGATGTCTCGGTGCAATCCCAGATAGTGAACCTGCTGCTCACCCTGCAGCGGGAGATGGATCTCGCCATCATCTTCATTGCCCACGATCTCTCCGTGGTGAAGCACATCTCGGATCGGGTCGCCGTCATGTACCTGGGGCGCATCGTCGAGATGGCGCCGGCCCAGGAGCTCTATCTCAACCCGCGCCACCCCTATACTCAGGCGCTGATCTCGGCCATTCCGGTGCCGGATCCCCGCAGGCGCAGCCAGCGCATCCTGCTGACCGGCGATGTGCCGTCCCCCATCTCGCCTCCGTCCGGCTGCCACTTTCATCAGCGTTGCCCCTATGCGGTGGATCGTTGCCGCAGCCAGTCACCCCGGCTTGAATCCTGCGGGGGGGCGCATCAGGTGGCCTGCCATTTCCCGCTGCCGCTGCAGGAGGCGCCGACTCAGGATCCTGTGCCACTGGGAAAGGCGATCTGAGTGTCCAGGGCCCGAACAGGAGAGGGGCCGCAGACTCGGCGGATTAAAAAAATGGGGCCCGTGGGCCCCATCTTCATGGTTGGCGTTCAGGTTCGGCCTGAAGAGGCCCGGCGCAACGAGGTGGCGCTGGGTAGGCCAGGGCGGGGCGGCCTGCCGGGTGGCATGGCGGCTGTCGATAAGACAGGGTGTGATTGCTTTGTTGGTTTATTACGACAATATTGCCGCCAGGATCAGGCACCGTAACGGAAGTAGTACTGACGGGTTGACGGGGCATATGCGTCTTTCTCGACACGCTCGTTTTGCTTGCTGGTGGCACCTTTCAGGTGGAACAGCACGGCCAGGTTCTCAAACATGATTCACCTCGTGATTGGGTAGTTGTTCGGTTTTTTGTGACTCGAGTCACAATGTGCATCCTAGCCACAAATGTGATGTGGATCAAATTTCGAGGTAATTAAACAACAAAACTCCTGGAAAAGGTTTTCCCGTGCAATCTGGCTCATGGATACGTTTTCAACCCGGGCGGCGGGCATGGGGGATAAGGTGGGAAGTCGGCATGGCCGGTACCGGCAGGGTAAAGGGGGATGGGGAGACAAAAGATGCCCCGCACTGGGCGGGGCAGGGAGCAGGGGACGATCGGCGCCTTATTTGGCCGGGATCTGCTCGAGCACATGAACCAGCAGTTGCCAGAAACGCTCGACCGCCGGGATATGTACCTTCTCGCCCGGCGCGTGGGCGCCGCGAATGGTGGGACCGAAGGAGACCATGTCCCACTCGGGGTAGGCGCTCTTGAACAGACCGCACTCGAGGCCGGCGTGGATCACCATGACATTGGGCATCTCGCCAAACAGGGTCTGGTAGCTGTTGCGTACCAGAGCCATCACGGGGGAATCCACGTTCGGTGCCCAGCCCGGATAGGCGCCGGTGAATTCGCAGCTGGCGCCGGCCAGGCTGAACAGGGAGCGGGTCATCTGCTCCACGCTCTCGCGGCCGGAATCCTGCAAGGAGCGGATCAGGCACTGGACATAGACCTCGTGCTCGAGTGTCTTGATGACGCCGAGGTTGGTGGAGGTCTCGGTCACGCCCGGGATTGCGTCGCTCATGCGCATCACCCCGTTCGGGCAGGCCATCAGGGCGTCGAGCAGGCGGCGCTGCAGATCGTCGCTCATCAGCTGGGTCGGTGCATCCTGCTCCTGCAGCAACAGGGTCAGGTTCGCCTCGACGGCGGCCAGCTCGCTCTGATAGATGCCGGCATAACGGTCGACCAGCGCCTTGAACTCGTTCACGCTGGCGGTGGGCACCAGCAGGCTGGCGCGGGCCTCGCGGGGGATGGCGTTACGCAGGGTGCCGCCGCTGAGATCGCCAAGGCGCACGCCCAGGGGCTCGGCGGCCTTGAGCAGGCGTACCAGCAGCTTGTTGGCGTTGCCGCGGCCGCGGTGGATGTCCACCCCGGAGTGGCCGCCACGCAGCCCCTTCACCTGCAGCTCAAAGCCGACCCCGTCGGTTGCGGCTACCCGCTCCAGGGGGAAGCGGATGTTGGCATCCACGCCACCGGCGCAGCCCATGTAGACCTCGCCATCCTCCTCTGAGTCGGTGTTGAGCAGGATCTCCCCCTCCAGCCAGCCCGCTTCCAGGCCGAAGGCGCCGGTCATGCCGGTCTCCTCGTCCGTGGTCAGCAGCACTTCCAGCGGGCCGTGCTTGATGGTCTTGTCGGCCAGCACCGCCAGGCAGCCGGCCATGCCCATGCCGTTGTCGGCGCCGAGGGTGGTACCGCGGGCGGTCACCCAGTCACCGTCGATATAGGCGTCGATGGGATCGGTAGTAAAATCATGCGGAGTGTCCGCATTGGCCTGGGGCACCATGTCCATGTGGGCCTGAAGCACCACGCCCTTGCGATTTTCCATCCCCGGCGTGGCCGGTTTCTTGATGATGAGGTTGCCCACGGCATCCTGCTTGACCGCCAGACCCTCTCCCTCTGCCCATGCACGGATCCAGGCGCTCAGCCTGGCTTCATGCTTGGAGGGGTGGGGGATGGCGCAGATCTGTTCGAAGAAGTGCCAAATCAGCTTGGGAGATAGAGAACTCAGTTGTGCCACGTCAGACTCCTTACCAGCACGGGAAATGACCGGGCCCACCAGGGCCTGAGGAAAGAGGATAAAGATAATACAGTCAATTCCACAAAACTGTGAGCGGTCAGCACAAATCATGGCTCAGGCCCGGTTGTGCCAGGCGGCTGCACTGGCTCTCCTGCCGGGAACAGTGATTCATTTTTTGTGACATGAGTCACAAAAAACTTGAATTAGACGGCGAGGCTGGTAAATTAGCCAGCCGTGGTATCCACCACCGTCAGGATGACGATCAGTGCCTCCAGGGAACCGAAGCAAAGCAAGTGCGCCTCCATGGAACCGAGTGTCAGCTTAAGGATTCAAGCCCGCATTAAGGTACGTAACTTGTTAAGCAATCAGGAGTTTATATGTCTGGCAGTAATGCAACCTATTGGTTTACCCCCTCCCTCTACACCCAGGGCTTCAGCTATCCGAATGCCTTCGTCTCTCGCCGTTAAGGCAAGACAGGGTCCAGGCGATTTCATCTGGAGCCAGGTATAGAGAAAACAGCAGGCGCGAGGTCATCCTCCACCTGCTTTTTTTTTTTGCTTATCCATCCCGGCAAGGCCTGCGCTGCGGGCGTCGGCCCTGACGTCATGGGGGCCATGGCGGTGCCGGCTTCTCCCTGCTTGCAGGCAAAAAGGCATACGTTTGCCAATCCCCTCGCGAATAAATGGTGCTATCATAGCCGCCCAATAGCCTGCCCATGCCCCATCGCGTGCGATGGTTCCCCATGGCGAGCCCGTTCCCGTCTCTCTCTGTTGCCTGTGTTCCGGCCCGGTCGCCCCATCCCGAGCGGGCGGCGTGCAAGCCAAATTCGGCGCAGGAGGCATGATGGGGCATCGCCGGGGCCGCGCCTGGCAGGCAATGCATTTGATATGTTCGTCCGTTTTAAAATCACTTGTCGAGATCGATAGCATGCCGAAAAAATTCTACGTGTCATGGGATAACCTGCAGCGGGAAGCCCGTCGTCTGGCTCGTCGTCAACTGCCCGTCAGCCAATGGAAAGGGATCATCGCCGTCAGCCGCGGTGGCCTGGTACCGGCAGCCCTGATGGCCCGTGAACTGGGCATTCGCAACGTCGAGACCCTGTGCATTTCCAGTTATGACCACAACAGCCAGCGCGAGCTGGTGGTGGTCAAGGGCGCGACCACGGCAGGGGATGGCGAGGGCTGGCTGGTGGTGGACGATCTGGTGGATACCGGCGGTACCGCCAAGGCCATCCGCGAGCTCTACCCCAAGGCCAAGTTCATCACCATCTTCGCCAAGCCGCTGGGAGAGCCGCTGGTGGACGACTTCGAAGTCGCCATCCCGCAGGATACCTGGATAGAACAGCCCTGGGACATGGCGCTGGAGTTCACCACGCCCATCTGCGAAGAGCAGTGATCGGCCAGGCTGCCAGGGTGCAGCCAGATGAAAACGGGGCTCCTTCGGGAGCCCCGTTTCGTTGTGGCCTCCCCATGGACTCAGTCCGGGGTGGTTTGCCATGGCCAAACCTGGGTAAGATGGGCCATTGATGGACGGCATGAGAAGAATGCGGTGAAGCCAAACGACGATATTAACCTGACCGAGCAGCTGTTTACCCGGGTCAAGCAGGTGCTGGAAACCTCGCAGATCTCCAACAGCAGCCCGGTGGATCCCCAGGGCGAGAGCGAGGACTTCATCGATGGCTCCGCGGTGCGCAGCTGGTATCGCCTGCTGCGTCGCCCCTCCTGGGCCTGGCAGGGGGCGGATCCGGTCGAGGTGGAACAGATCCTGGCCCGGATCGCCATGGGCAAGGGGGAGCGCAGTCACCCCGAGCTGCTCGATACCATCAAGGGCTATGTGCCGGGCAATTGGGTCTACGAATGGAGCCAGCAGGCCGGGGGCTACTTCAAGCAGGGACGGGCCCTGGCCGAGGCGGGCCGACAGGCCGAGGCGATCGAGACCCTGCTCAAGGCGGTACGTTATTACTCCATCGCCAGCTATCCCCACCTCAAGTACGACGAGCTGGCGGATCAGGCCCAGCTGCTTGGCAACCTGGCCTACCGGGAGGCGGGCCGCCTGTTCGAGGTGCCGCTCAAGGAGATCCAGGTGCCGTTTCGCGGCAAGCACATCCAGGGGTATCTGCATCTGCCGACCACGGACAAGCCGGTGCCCCTGGTGATGGTGAGCGGCGGCATCGACTCCCTCCAGCTCGATTACCTCAACTTCTACCGCAAGCACCTGGCACCCAATGGCATCGGCATGCTCTCCCTGGACATGCCCGGCATCGGCTATGCGGAGCACTGGCCCCTGGTACAGGACACCAGCCGCCTGCACCAGGCGGTGTTGCAGTATCTGACCGACGTGGCCTGGGTCGATCACCAGCGCATTGCCATGGTGGGTTTTCGCCTCGCCGGCAATGTGGCGGCCCGCCTCGCCTTTATCGAGCCGTTCAAGTTGCGCACCGTGGTCTGTATCGGGGCCGGGGTCAATCAGTGCTTTACCGACCCGTCGCTTTTTGCCAAGTGTCCGCGCATGATGCGTGATAGTCTGGCGAACAGACTGGGGGGAGATGCGTCCGACTGGGAGCTGATCCGCACCAAGAGCCAGGTCTTCTCCCTGAAAAAGCAGGGGTTGATGAGCACGCGTACTTCCGTGCCCATCCTCAGCATCGGTCACAAGCGAGACTTTATCTGCCCCGAGTCCGACATCCGGGCCCTGGCGGCGGCCAGCCGGAACGGCAAGGCGGTGGTGTTCGACAAGCAACCACTGCGAGAGGTATATGACAAGGCACTTAACGAAACGGTAACCTGGCTAAAGCAACATCTATGTTCTTGAATACGTTCTTTTTACGCCATTCATATCTCGGTTGATGGATGGCACTGCTTGTTCAACACGGAGGTTAACATGTCAGAAAGAGTCACCTACAAACGTCTGCTGCGGCAATTTGCCGCCATCGGCCCCTATCTGCGCGAAGATCTGTGCGAGGAGGGGCGCTATTACTTCGATTGTCTGTCGGTTTGCGTCAGCGCCAAGGCGGCGCCGGACAAGCGGGAGTTCTGGGGCTGGTGGCTGGTGCTGGAGCAGGACGACCACCATTTCCGCTACCACTATCAGCTCGGCTTCTACAACGGCGAAGGCAACTGGATAGACAAACCTCTGCCCAAGAAGCACCAGGCCGAGGTGGAGCGTTCCCTGCAACACTTCTACCGCCTGATCAGCGCCAAGTTGACCCAGCTGGAGTGCCAGCTCGCCCCCGCCGAGCAGGTGACCTGCGAGTTGTCGGTCACCGCCGCCTGACCCGACTGCCCTGCCGGGGTTAATTGCCTTGCAGGGCAGCAGGGCCGTGGGTATAAAGGGAATCCTTACCTTTTTGCCTTGTCAATTCCATGGAAAACAAAACCATCGTCGTCAAGCTGGGCACCAGCGTTCTCACCGGGGGCTCGTCTCAACTCAATCGTGCCCACATGGTCGAACTGGTTCGCCAGTGCGCCGCGCTCCATCGCCAGGGCCACAGAGTGGTGCTGGTCAGCTCGGGGGCCATCGCCGCCGGTCGTGCCCACCTGGGCCACCCGCCCCTGGCCTCGACCCTGACCAACAAGCAGATGCTGGCGGCCGTGGGTCAGACCCAGCTGATCCGCATCTGGCAGGATCTGTTCAACCTCTATGACCTGCACGTGGGCCAGATGCTGCTGACCCGGGCCGATCTGGAGGACAGGGAGCGCTATCTCAATGCCCGCGATACCCTGCGCACCCTGCTCGACCACCGCATCATCCCCGTCATCAACGAGAATGACGCCGTCGCCACCGCCGAGATCAAGGTGGGGGACAATGACAACCTCTCCGCCCGCGCCGCCATCCTGGCCGATGCGGATCTGCTGATCCTGCTCACCGACCAGACCGGCCTCTTCACCGCGGATCCGCGCACCAATCCCGATGCCCAGCTGATCGAGGAGGTGCAGACCATAGACGACACCCTGCGCAAGCTGGCCGGCGGCAGCGTCAGCGGCCTGGGCACAGGTGGCATGGCCACCAAGCTGCAGGCGGCCGATGTGGCGCGTCGGGCCGGGGTCGAGGTGGTGATCGCCACCGGCCAGGTGCCGGAAGTGGTGGGTCGCCTGGCCGCCGGCGAGCGGATCGGCACCCGTTTCCCGGCCCTGGCCTCGCCCCTGGAGGGACGCAAGAGCTGGATCCTGGCCGGCCCCCCTCCTCTTGGGGAGGTCCAGGTCGACCTGGGGGCCGTGGCCGCCATGCGCGACAAGGGCTCCAGCCTGCTGCCCAAGGGGATCACAGGGGTGAGGGGCATCTTCGTGCGGGGCGACGTGGTGCGGATCCTGGATCCCAGGGGGAGCGAGCTGGCCCGCGGCATCTGCCGCTACAACCACGATGAGCTGACGCGCCTGCGCGGAGTTCACTCGGATCAAATCGAGGCACTGCTGGGCTACGGCTATGGCGCCGTGGCCATCCATCGCGACGACATGGTGCTGCTGTAATCGAGTCGGCGGGCCGAGCCCGCCCTATGAAAGGATAAGAAATGAGTCTGGAGACATTGGGACAAGCGGCCCGCGGGGCTGCCTATCAGCTGGCCGCCATCGACACGGCCCAGAAGAATCGGGCGCTGCTGGCCATCGCCAGCGAGCTGGAAGCCCGTCAGGGGGCCATCCTGGCTGCCAACGCCAAGGACATAGCAGCGGGGCGGGAGGCCGGCCTGTCCGACGCCATGCTGGATCGCCTGCTGCTCAACCCCGCCCGGCTCGCCGGGATAGTGGCGGACGTGCGCAAGGTGGTCAGTCTGGACGATCCGGTCGGTGCCGAACTCGACAGCCGGGTGCTGGAGAACGGCCTGCGCCTCTCCCGGCGCCGGGTTCCCATCGGGGTGATAGGGGTCATCTATGAGGCGCGCCCCAATGTCACCATCGACATCGCCACCCTCTGCCTCAAGACAGGCAACGCCAGCATCTTGCGGGGCGGACGCGAGACCTTCCACTCCAACCTGGAGCTGGTCAAGGTGATCCAGGCCGCCCTGGCCAGCGCCGGTCTGCCCATCGCGGCGGTGCAGTACATAGACAACCCGGACCGGGCCCTGGTGGGCGAGCTGCTGCGTCTCGATCGCTACGTGGACATGATCATCCCCCGTGGCGGCGCCGGGCTGCACAAGATGTGCAAGGAGAACAGCTCCATCCCTGTCATCATCGGCGGTTTTGGCATCAGCCATGTGTTCGTGGATGCGAGCGCGGATCTTGCCCGCTCCCTCGCCGTCATCGACAACGCCAAGGTGCAGCGCCCCTCAGCCTGCAACGCCCTCGATACCCTGCTGGTCCACGAAGGGATTGCCGCAGACTTGCTGCCGCAACTGGTCGCGCGCATGAACGAGCAAGGGGTGACCCTGGTGGCCCATGGCAACGCCCTGGCCCACCTGACGGGGGCCAAGGGAGTGCGTGAGGCCGGGGCCGAGGATTTCGACACCGAATGGCTCGGTCTGACATTGGGGGTCAAGCTGGTGGCAGATGTCCACGAGGCGCTGGCCCACATGCGCGAGCACAATGCCAGCCACTCGGACGCCATCCTGACCAATGATCTCTACAACGCCGAGTGCTTCGTCAACGGCGCAGGTTCGGCGGCCGTCTATGTCAACGCCTCGACCCGCTTCACCGATGGCGGCCAGTTTGGCCTGGGGGCCGAGGTGGCCGTCTCCACCCAGATGCTCCATGCAAGGGGCCCCATGGGGCTGACCGAGCTGACCAGCTACAAATGGGTGGGGCAGGCGGACTATCTCTCCCGTCCCTGAGCCCTTGCCCCCAGCAAAATGCCGACCCCGGGGTCGGCATTTTTTCATGTCAGGTCTGGGTGTCCAGGTCTGGGCGTCAGCGCACGATCAGCACGGGGCAGGGGGCGTGGCGCACCACGGATTCCGCGACGCTACCCACCAGCAGGTGGCTGAGGCCGGAGCGGCCATGGCTGCCCATCACCACCAGATCCACCTTGTCTTCCTTGGCCTGGGCGACGATCTCGTCGGCGGCGCGGCCGAAGCGCACCGTGAAGCTGGCAGGGATCGGCAGGGTGTCGATCAGCTGTTGCAGCTGCTCCCTGGCCTGGCGCTCCATCTCATGGGTGATCTCCAGGGCGGTCATGTGCAGTATCTTGTAGCTGTCAAACCCGTGCAGCTGGTCGACCACGTGCACCAGCTTGAGGCTGGCATCGTGGCTCTTGGCCATGAAGACGGCATAGTCCAGCACCGGCTGGGACATCTGGGAGAAATCGACGGGGCAGAGCAGGGTGCGGATAGACATAAGAGGCTCCTTTCGCGGGGGGCAACCTGGGGTAATGGGTTACCAATGAATCTTGTCTACCGTTATACCAGCTTGCCGGGCAATAACGTGTGATGGGGGCGATGGTTTGACAAAAAGGCGGCAAAGGTGGGGCGGGAAGCGGGGGATCGTATGGGAAATCGGCGCATAATCAGGGCCATGGAGAGGGATTCGAGGTAATGGGATGCAATTAGCGAGATTCACCCTGCTGCTGTGCTGCGGCCTGTTTTCCCTGACGGCGCGGGGGGAGGTGCTGCCGGTCTATTGCGATGACTGGCCAGGCTTTTGCCATCAGGACGGGGGCGGCCTCTATCTGGATCTGGCGCGTCACATCTACCAGCCCCTCGGCTATCGGATCCGGCCCCAGATCATGCCCTACAAACGGGCGCTGGCCATGGTGACCAAGGGGGGGCAGGGGATGACCATGGGGGTCTATCTCCATGAGGTGGAGGGGGTGCGCTGGCCCCACTACCCGGATGGCGCCGATGATGTGACCGTCTTCATGCTCGACAAGTGGCGGGCGGGCTGGCAGGGGGAGCAGAGTCTGGCCCAGCAGCGGGTGCTCTGGCAGCGGGGCTGGGCCTTCGACAAATATATCGGGGTGCCCATGCGCTGGTATGAGGTCAACAGCCATCAGGATGCCATGAGCCTGCTGCAAAAGGAGCGTTACCGTTACTATCTGAGCGCCGGTGTGCTCCACACCGATGAGCGGCTGCCGCCCGGGCTGAACCGGGTCTTTCTGCGCTGGCTGCCGACCTACCCCATCTTCGCCAGCGACGCCGCCGGGCTCAAATTGCAGCAGCAGTGGGATCAGGGCATGGCTCGCCTCATCCACAGCGGCGAGCTGACCCGCCTCTACCGGGAGAATGGCCTGCTCGACTACTACCGGGATTTTCTGCGCGGCCTCAGGCACAAGGGGGAGGGGCAGTCGGCCCGCTAGGCCCCCGGCTCGATGGGCCTTGGCGAGCCGATCATCCTGTTGAGGAATGAGATTGACGCTGGCGGCGCCTGTTCGGCTCTGCTTTCACCTGCGGATCATGACGCTGCGGCTCCTGCTCTATGGGCCTTGGCGAGGCGATCATAGAGGATGACGTTGACGCTGGCGGCGAGATTCATGCAACCCGTTGTCGGCACATAGACCACCCGCTTGACCCCGGCGAACAGCGCCGGATCCAGGGTGCCATCCTCGGGACCGAAGATGTAAAAGGCCCGGGCCGGGTGGACGAAGTCAGGGAGCGGGGTCGCCCCCGGGATGAGGTCCACCAGCACGGGTTCTCCCCCCTGTGGCACCAGGGCGAGCAGATCGTCCACCCCGAGCAGGGGGATCTTCTCCGCCATCTGCTTGGTGTCGGTGGCAAAGCGGCGCGCCAGCTCGAAGCGGCTGCCGGTGTAGCACACCTCGTCGGCGCCATAGCAGCCCGCCGCCCTCAGCACGGCCCCCACATTGGTCGGTGACTTGGGATTGACCAGGCCGATGCCGACATAGTTGCCCTGGGGTTCATCGGCCGACGGGGCCCTGCGCTTGCTGATCTCTTCGTTCATCTCGCTCTCCTGGTTGGGGCGCCATTATAAGGGGGTCGGCCCCCTAGTGCTCGCCCTAGTGTTCGCGAGAGTGCTCGCCTCCCTTGCCCCGGCTGGGGGCAGCTGCACCGAATTGGTGAGCGGGGGAGGCGCCCGGGCCCCTCTGGCGCGGCCCGGACCTCGCTCCGCTGCCCTTGGTGCGCTGGCAAGATACTTGCATCGCCCTTGGGCAGATCACTCTTATCGATGACAGGACACAGGCGTCCGTCCCCTTTGCCGGGGCGGACGCCTTTTTCATTGCCGGCAGGCAGGAGGAAGGATGAAGACCACATGTGCATACTGCGGCGTCGGCTGTGGCATCAGCATCAGGCACCAGGCGGGGGAGTGGCAGCTCGCCGGGGACGACAGCCATCCCGCCAATGGCGGCGCACTCTGCGTCAAGGGGGCTAGCCTGCTGGAGAGCCTGGCCTTTCCCGAGCGCCTGCTCTATCCCCGCCATCAGGGGCGGCGCATCGGCTGGGATCAGGCCCTCGATCTGATGGCGGAGCGGTTTGGCAAGGTGTTGGCAGAGTCCGGGCCGCACGCCATCGGCATCTACCTCTCGGGTCAGCTCACCACGGAGGACTATTACGTCGCCAACAAGCTGATGAAGGGGTATCTGGGCAGCGCCAACGTGGATACCAACTCCCGGCTCTGCATGTCGTCGGCCGTGGTGGCCCAGCAGCGCGCCTTCGGCGAGGACCTGGTGCCGGCCTGCTATGAGGATCTGGGGCTGGCGGATCTCATCGTCATCACGGGGGCCAACACGGCCTGGACCCACCCCGTGCTGTTTCGCCGCATCCAGCAGGCCCGCAGTCGCCGCCCCGAACTCAAGCTGGTGGTGATGGATCCCCGCCGCACCATGACGGCGGAACAGGCCGACCTGCACCTGCCCCTGCGTCCGGGCAGCGACGTGGCGCTGTGGAACGGCCTGTGCCGCTACCTGGTCGATCAGGGGCTCTGGGACAAGGAGTATGTGGCGGCCCACGTCAGCGGCATGGCGCAGCTGACCGAGACCCTGGCCGATCCCGCCTGGACGCCGGAGGCGGTGGCCCTGTGCTGCGATCTGCCCCTGACCGATCTGCTCGGCTTCTACCGGCTGTTTGCCCGCCATCCCCGCACCCTCAGTCTCTACTGCCAGGGCATCAACCAGTCCAACCAGGGGAGCGACAAGGCCAATGCCATCATCAATGCCCACCTGCTGACCGGACGGATCGGCAAGCCCGGGGCCTCCCCCTTCTCCCTCACCGGGCAGCCCAATGCCATGGGCGGGCGCGAGGTGGGGGGGCTGGCGACCCAGCTGGCCGCCCACATGGGCTTTGGCGAGGCCGAGTGCGATCGCCTGCAGCGTTTCTGGGGCAGCCCGCACATGGTGACGGGCCCGGGCCTGAAGGCGGTCGACCTGTTCGAGGCGGTGCATAGCGGGCAGATCCGCGCCCTCTGGGTGCTGGGGAGCAACCCGGCCGCTTCCCTGCCCGACGGAGACAGGGTGCGCGAAGCCCTGGCGCGCTGCGAGTTCCTGGTGGTCTCGGATCTGACCGCCCTGACCGACACGGCCCGCCATGCCAGCCTGCTGCTGCCCGCCCTCGGCTGGGGCGAGAAGAGCGGCACCGTCACCAATTCGGAGCGCTGCATCAGCCGTCAGCGCGCCTTCCTGGCGCCCCCCGGCGAGGCGCGCCCCGACTGGTGGGCCCTGGCCAGCCTGGGGCGGCGGCTCGGCTTCGAGGAGGCGTTCGCCTTTTCGGACGAACACGCCATCTTCAGCGAGCACGCCGCCCTCTCCGGTTTCGAGAACCGGGGATCGCGCCGGTTTGACATCTCGGGGCTGGCCCGGCTGACCCCCGCCGAGTTCGAGGATCTGGCCCCCATCCGCTGGCCGGTCAACGAGGCGCACCCCCATGGTTGCGATCGCCTGTTCGGCGATGGCCGCTTCGCCACGGCTGACGGCAGGGCCCGCCTGCTGCCCCTGCGCCAGCGGGACCCCGAGCTGGCCCCCATGGCGAGCGGGGAGGGGACGCCCCTGCTGCTCAATTCGGGGCGGCTGCGGGATCAGTGGCACACCATGACCCGCAGCGGCCATGTGCCCCGCCTGCTGGAGGCCGAACCCTGGCCCAGGGTGCTGGTGGGCCCGGCCAGCCTGCTGAGCCAGGGACTGGCGGTGGGGGATCTGGTCCGCCTGGAGAACGATCGCGGCCAGGTGCGGGCCCTGGTGGGGCTGGACGAGGGGCTGCGGGAGGGGGAGGCCTTCCTGCCCATGCACTGGACAGACAGCCAGTGCAGCCAGGGGGCGGTCAACCGCCTGCTGGCGCCGGTCACGGATCCCCTCTCGGGCCAGCCCATGTTCAAGCAGGCCAGGGTGCAGATGGCCGCCCAGCCGACCCGCTGGCAGGGGATCTGGCTCGGGGAGGGGGCACCGGCCTTGCGGGGAGACTGGTGGGCGCGTCGCCCCCTGGCCGAGGGGGAGTGCTGGCTGCTGGCCTCCTGGTCGGAAGAGATGAGCGCCTGCTGGCAGCGGCTGGCCCGCTCGGGTCACTGGCTGCGCCTGCCCCTCAAGGGGGGCTGGCTCGCCATCTCCCTGGCCCAGGGCCGGATCCAGAGCCTGCTGCTGGTGGCCGAGCGCTGGCCGGCCCTGAGGGTGGAGCTGCTGGCGAGCCTGCTCAGTCTGCCCCTGCAGGCGGGTGGGCTCAGCCAGACCCTGAGCGACGCCTTCGCAGGGGATTCCCGCCTCGTCTGCTCCTGTTTTCGGGTGACGGAGGCGCGCATCGTCAGCGCCATCCGCGAGCAGGGGGTGAACGAGCTGGCCGGGCTGCAGGGGCTGCTCAAGTGCGGCAGCAACTGCGGCACCTGCCTGCCAGAGATAGACAAATTATTGATACAGCATCGCTTTCTGGAGTCCGCATGATGAAACATGAACACAGCAGCCAGGGCGCTCCCTGGCGCCCGGAGGGGAAGGGACAAGGGGATCAGGGCAGCGCGTTGTTCGGTGCAGCCAGGCGGGAGGGAAGCGCCATGGCGCAGTGCCATATCAGCCTGGTGGGGGCGGGCCCGGGCCCTCTCGAGCTGCTCACCCTGCGGGCGCTGCGCCGCATCGAGGCGGCCGAGGCCGTGGTGTACGATCGCCTGGTGGGGGCCGAGATCCTCGCCCGCATCCCGGTCGGGGCTGCCCGGTTCGACGTCGGCAAGCGCTGCGGCGAGCCCAGCCCGAGTCAGCAGGAGATCAACGCCCTGTTGCTGGCCCTGGCCCGTACCGGCAAGCGGGTGGTGCGGCTCAAGGGGGGAGATCCCCTCATCTTCGGCCGGGGGGGCGAGGAGGCCCTGCACCTGGCCCGTCATGGCTTCGAGGCGGAGCTGGTGCCCGGCATCACGGCGGCCCTGGGCTGCGCCGCCAGCAGCGCCATTCCCCTGACCCAGCGCGGGCTGGCCCGCTCCGTGACCCTGCTGACCGGCCACCTGCAGGGGGGAGAGCAGTTCGGGGGCTGGGGCGCCCTGGTGGCGGCCGGCCACACCCTGGTCTGCTACATGGGGCTGGAGCAGGCGGCCAGGATAGAGGCCGGCTTGCGGGGAGCGGGGGCCGACGCTGCCCTGCCCGTGGCCCTGATAGTGGCGGGGTGCAGCGAGCGGGAGCGGGTGGTGCGCTGCCAGCTCGACGGCCTGAGCCGGGCGGCGCTGGCCCTGGAGGGGGAGACCCCGGTGCTGATCATCCTGGGTCAGGTGGTGGCGCTGCGCGATGAGCTCAAGGGTCTGCTCGGCGCCCTGGCGAGCCGGGTCGCCTGATGGCTGCCCGGGCTCGACGATGGCAGGGAGAGGGGGCAGCCTGGGCTGCCCCCTCTTGCGTTGAGCCAGGGCCTGGAGACGGAGAGGGAGTCCGGGTCTA
The DNA here is from genome assembly GCF_046078285.1 of Aeromonas bivalvium. NCBI lineage: Bacteria > Pseudomonadati > Pseudomonadota > Gammaproteobacteria > Aeromonadales > Aeromonadaceae > Aeromonas > Aeromonas bivalvium. The sequence goes on along the minus strand of NZ_JBGXBV010000001.1, from coordinate 1,499,945 downwards.
CCCCTTCTACCTAGAGATGGATAAATAGGGGGTAGATTCAAACACTTGGCCTCCAAGTTGCGTCGGTTCCATCCTGTTCGACGGAATGAACTGATGAGAGGAAAGGGCATGTCACATCCAGTCGGTGGCCAGGAAGGCCGCCACTCCATCTTGCTGATCCATGCCGATGACAGGGTGCAGGCCAACCGGCTGGGGGCCCTGGTCAGCCATTATGGCCACAGCCCCCGCATCCTGGACGAGGCCGGTCTGCTGGCGGGCAGGCTGCAGGGGGAGGGGCTTCTGATCAGCTGCCGCCGCTTCAGCGCCGAGATCCGGCTGGCCATGGCCCAGGGGTTGCATCTGCCGCGGGTGCTGTTCTGCGATCGGCTGACGGTGCAGCAGCAGGCGGATCTGCTGACCCAGGGCGCCCTCATGGTGCCCCACGGCTGCGGCGAGCGGGAACCGGTCGAGCAGTGGTTGCGACTGGCCCGGGCCCAGCTGGCCATGGTGCAGCAGCAACAGCAGGCCCAGGATGCCCTGCGACTCAAGCTGGAGGAGCGGCGCCTGATAGAGCAGGCCAAGGGGCGTCTGATGCGCCACCAGGGGCTGGATGAGGAGGCCGCCTACCAGGCGATGCGCAGCGCGGCCATGGCCCAGAATCACAGTCTGGCCGAGCTGGCCCGCCGTCTGTTGCAGGCCCTGCCCGGCTAGGGGCCGGATCATCAGGTGTTGGGTGGCCATTTTGGTGCAGTTGCGCCGCGCTGGCGCAGCCGGTGGGGGAGATGGGCGAGGGCATAGGCGTTGCCAGGGGATTTGCCAACCTGGCACGCATCCTGAATAACGTACAGAGAAGAGCAATAACAGGCAGGCGCCGCCACCGCGGCAAGCCGCCGGGCCCCCAGGGGCCGACCACCATCAACATTGGGCAATGTGGCCCCATCGACCAGACGGTCGATGGGGCTTTTTTTTTTGGCTACACGGCGAAGGCGGGGCGCAACGGCGCGCTTCCTCCCGATCCGGACAAGGATGTAACGAGGTGAACATGACGCCGAAGATGATATGGAAAGGGGCGCTGCTGGCCATGCTGGCCATGCCGGCCCTGGCGGCCACGGAGCTGGGCGCTGGCCCCATAGGGGCGCCGGAGAAAGAAGAGCTCAGGCTCGGCTTCATCAAGCTGACCGACATGGCTCCCCTAGCGGTGGCCTATGAGCAGGGCTATTTCGAGGATGAGGGGCTCTACGTCACCCTGGAGGCCCAGGCCAACTGGAAGGTGCTGCTGGACAGGGTGATCGACGGCGAGCTGGACGGCGCCCAGATGCTGGCGGGCCAGCCCCTGGGGGCCCATGTCGGCATCGGCACCCGGGCCGAGCTGGTGACCGCTTTTTCCATGGATCTCAATGGCAACGGCATCACGGTCGCCAACGCTGTGTGGCAGGCCATGCTGCCGCACCTGCCGAAACAGGCCGACGGCCAGGTGGCGCGTCCCGTCTCCGCCAGCAGCCTCAAGCCGGTGCTGGCTCAGTATCGCCAGGGGGGCAAGCCCTTCAACTTCGCCATGGTCTTTCCCGTCTCGACCCACAACTACGAGCTGCGCTACTGGCTGGCCGCCGGTGGCATACACCCTGGCTACTATGCCCCCCTCAAGGGGGATGACTCGGGTCAGCGCGAGGGGGAGGTGATGCTGTCGGTCACGCCGCCACCCCAGATGCCCGCCACCCTGGAGGCGGGCACCATCATGGGCTACAGCGTGGGGGAGCCCTGGAACCAGCAGGCGATCGCCAAGGGGATAGGGGTGCCCGTCATCACGGACTACGAGATCTGGCGCAACAACCCGGAGAAGGTGTTCGGGGTCAGCAGAGGGTGGGCCGAGCGCCATCCCAACACCCATGCCCGCCTGGTCAAGGCCCTGATCCGCGCCGCCCACTGGCTCGACGCCAACGACAATGGCAACCGGCTGGCGGCCGCCAGGCTGCTGGCCCGTCCCGACTATGTGGGGGCCGACGAGCAGGTGATCGCCGCCTCCATGACGGGCACCTTCGAGTACAACAAGGGGGATGTGCGCAGGGTGCCCGACTTCAACGTCTTCTTCCGCCATCACGCCACCTACCCCTACTACTCGGACGCCATCTGGTTCCTGACCCAGATGCGGCGCTGGGGCCAGATCCCCGAGGCCAAGCCGGACGCCTGGTTCGAGCAGGTGGCCAAGGCGGTCTATCAGCCGGGTGTCTATCGCCAGGCGGCCCAGGCCCTCATCGAGGAGGGCAGGCTCAAGGCAGGGGATTTTCCCGATTTTGCCAACGAGAGCGGCTTTCGCGGCCCCCAGCAGGGCTTTATCGATGGCGTCGCCTATGACGGTCGCCACCCCAACGACTATCTGAATCGTCTTGCCATCGGCCTCAAGGGCGATGAGCAGGTGCAATGAACCCGGGATAGGGAGAGGCAATGATGAAAACGACCGCGAGTGGGCGCCTGCTGGCGCCCTGCATGGGGATACTGCTGTTCCTGCTCTTCTGGCAGTTGGGGGCGAGCCAGGTCAATACCAGCCTGGGCACCCTGCCGGGGCCGGGGGCCACCGCCAGCCAGCTGTGGCAGCTGACCGAGGAGCATCTGGCCGAGCGGGAGCGCGAAGCCGCCTTCCTGGCGCGCCAGGCGGCGCGCAACGCCGAGCGCCTCGCCGCAGACCCGGCGGCCAGCGTCAAGGTACGGGCCTATCCGGGGCGCGCCACCTTCTTCGATCAGATAGGCACCAGTTTGCTGACAGTGGCCGCCGGTTTTGGCCTGGCGACCCTGCTGGCCATCCCGATCGGGGTGCTGCTCGGCATGAATCAGGCCCTCTATCGCCTCGCCAACCCGGTGATCCAGCTGCTCAAGCCGGTCTCTCCCCTGGCCTGGCTGCCCCTGATCACCATGGTGGTGAGCGCCGTCTACGTGAGCCCGGATCCCTGGCTGGCGAAATCCTTCGTCAACTCGGCCCTGACCGTGACCCTCTGCTCCCTCTGGCCGACCCTGCTCAACACGGCGGTCGGGGTGAGCTCGGTGGACCCTGACTTGCGCAACGTGAGCCGGGTGCTGCGGCTGCCCTTCCTGACCCACATAGGGCGCATCGTGCTGCCGAGCGCCCTGCCCATGATCTTCACCGGCATGCGCCTATCCCTGGGGGTGGCCTGGATGGTGCTGATCGCCGCCGAGATGCTGGCCCAGAACCCCGGGCTCGGCAAGTTCGTCTGGGACGAGTTCCAGAGCGGCAGCTCCGCCTCCCTGGCCCGGATCATGGTGGCCGTGGTGACCATAGGCCTCATCGGTTTTGCCCTGGATCGCCTCATGCTGGCACTGCAACAGTGGCTGTCCTGGGACAAGCGCCAGCAGCTGCGTTAATCGCCCGGATGGGCAAGGAGTCGTGATGAAAACCTATCTGGATTTGAGTGACGTCGGCATGGCGTTCGACACGGAACAGGGGCGCTTCGAGGCGCTGGTGGGGGTAAACCTGAAGATAGACAAGGGGGAGTTCGTCTCCCTCATCGGCCACTCCGGCTGTGGCAAGAGCACGGTACTCAACCTGGTGGCCGGCCTGCTGGAGCCGAGCCAGGGGGGCATCATCCTCGATGGCCGCGAGGTGGACGGCCCGGGCCCGGAGCGGGCCATGGTGTTCCAGAACCATGCCCTGCTGCCCTGGCTCAGCGTTCGCCAGAACGTCGAGCTGGCGGTCAAGCGCCGGGTGACGGGGCGCGAAGAGGTGGCCGAGCAGGTGGACTACTTCCTCTCCCTGGTGCAGATGGATCACGCCAGCCACAAGCTGCCCCACGAGCTGTCGGGGGGCATGAAGCAGCGGGTCGGCATAGCGAGGGCCCTGTCCCTTTCTCCCAAGGTGCTGCTGATGGACGAGCCGTTCGGCGCCCTGGATGCCCTGACCCGGGCCCATCTGCAGGATGCCCTGATGACGATCCAGGCGGAGCTTGGCAACACCGTCATCATGATCACCCACGACGTGGACGAGGCGGTGCTGCTCTCCGATCGCATCGTCATGATGACCAATGGCCCGGCGGCCACCATAGGGGAGATCCTCGATGTCCGCCTGGCCAGGCCCAGGGACAGGGTGGCCCTGGCGGACGACCCTGCCTACCACAGGCTGCGCCAGCAGGTGCTGCATTTCCTTTACGAGAAGCAGCGCAAGGTGACCCCCCTCAAGGCAAGCGGGCAGGTGCGCAGCAAGCTGCGCGCCTGAGCCCCACGGCATTCAAGGAAGAGAGATATGGCTAACAAAGAGACATTACTGGTGGTGGGCAAGGGGATGGATGGTGAGACGGGCGATCAGGTCAGCGACCAAACCATCAACATGGCAGCAAAGCAGCAATTGCTGGTGGTGGGCAACGGCATGGTGGGCCACCACTTCGTGGAGCAGCTGGTGGCGGCCGGCGGCCTGGCACGCTTCGAGGTGACAGTGCTGGGGGCAGAGCCCGATCCGGCCTACGACAGGGTCCATCTGTCCGAGGTGTTTGGTGGCAAGGCGCCCCAGGCCCTGCGCCTGGCGGATCCTGCCTGGTATGAAGAGCAGGGCATGACGCTGCGACTGGGGGCCGAGGTGGAGGCGATCGACAGAGAGAGCCGCACCCTGACCCTGGCCAGTGGCGAGCGTCTCGGTTACGACCGTCTGGTGCTGGCCACGGGATCCGTGCCCTTCGTGCCCCCCATCCCGGGCAACGAGCGGGCGGGCTGCTACGTCTACCGCACCCTGGGGGATCTGGATGCCATCCGCGACGCCTGCGCCCAGGCCCGCAGCGGCGTGGTGATAGGGGGCGGCCTGCTGGGGCTTGAGGCGGCCAACGCCCTGCGCCTGCTCGGTCTCGAGACCCGGGTGGTGGAGTTCGCCCCGCGCCTGATGCCGGTGCAGCTCGACGAGAGCGGCGGCGCCCTGCTGCGGGAGAAGATTGGCGCCCTCGGCGTCGAGGCGCTGGTGGAGAAGGCCACCGAGTGCATCGAGGATGGCGAGCAGGCCCGCCACCGCCTGTGCTTCAAGGATGGCAGCCACCTGGAGACGGACGTGATCCTCTTCTCGGCGGGGATCCGCCCCGCCGACGCCCTGGCCCGCCAATCCGGCCTGGCCGTCGGCGAGCGCGGCGGCATCTGCATCGACGACGGCTGCCACAGCTCGGATCCCGCCATCCTGGCCATCGGCGAGTGCGCCCTCTGGCAGGGGCGCATCTTCGGCCTGGTGGCCCCCGGCTACCAGATGGCCCGGGCCGCGGTGGCGACCCTGTGCGGCGGCGAGACCCGTTTCGCCGGGGCCGACATGTCCACCAAGCTCAAGCTGATGGGGGTGGACGTGGGGGCCATCGGCGATGGCCATGGCAGCACCGAGGGGGCCCAGGAGCTGCTGCTGCTGGACAGGGTCAACGGCATCTACAAGAAGCTGGTGACCGATGGCGAGGGCAAGCGGCTGCTCGGCGCCATCCTGGTGGGGGATGGCACCGATTATGATCGCCTGCTCCAGTACTACCAGAACGCCCTGCCCCTGCCCGAGCCCGCCCTCTCGCTGCTGGTGGCCGAGGGGGCCCAGAGCGCGGCCCCCATGGCGCTGCCGGACAGCGCCCTCATCTGTTCCTGTCACAACGTCAGCAAGGGGGCCGTGGTGGCGGCGGTGCGGGCCGGCAACCAGGATGTGGCCGCTATCAAGTCCTGTACCAAGGCGGGCACCGGCTGCGGCGGCTGCGGCAACCTGCTCAAGCAGGTGGTGGACCAGGCCCTGGCCGAGATGGGGGTAGAGGCGGATCACAGCCTGTGCGAGCACTTCGCCTACAACCGCCAGCAGCTCTATCACCTGGCCAGGGTCGAGGAGATCCGCACCTTCGACGAGCTCAGGGACAGGCATGGCCAGGGGCTGGGGTGCGACATCTGCAAGCCGACGGTGGCCTCCATCCTGGCGTCGCTGTGGAACGAGCACGTGCTGGAGAAGCCCCACCGGGCCTTGCAGGACACCAACGACGCCTTCCTCGCCAACCTGCAAAAGGACGGCACCTATTCCGTGGTGCCGCGCATCCCGGGAGGGGAGATCACCCCGGACGGCCTCATCACCATAGGGGAGGTGGCGCGCAAATACGGGCTCTACACCAAGATCACCGGCGGCCAGCGCATCGACTTGTTCGGCGCCCGGGTCGATCAGCTGCCGGATATCTGGGGCGAGCTCATCGCGGCGGGGTTCGAGACCGGCCAGGCCTATGGCAAGTCGGTGCGCACCGTGAAATCCTGTGTCGGCTCCACCTGGTGCCGCTACGGGGTGCAGGACTCCATGGCCCTGACCCAGACCCTGGAGCACCGCTACAAGGGGCTGCGGGCCCCCCACAAGCTGAAATTTGCTGTCTCCGGCTGCACCCGGGAGTGCGCCGAGGCCCAGAGCAAGGACATAGGGGTCATCGCCACCGAGCGGGGCTGGAACCTCTATGTGTGCGGCAACGGCGGCATGCGGCCCCGTCACGCCGACCTGTTCGCCAGCGACCTCGACGAGGCGACCCTGATCCGCTACATAGACCGGCTGCTGATGTTCTATGTGCGCACCGGGGACAGGCTGCAGCGCACCTCGGTCTGGATGGAGAACATGGAAGGGGGGCTCGACTACCTCAAGGCGGTGATCATCGAGGACAGCCTGGGACTGGGGGCCGAGCTGGAAGCCCGGATGGCGGCCATCGTCGGCACCTGGCAGTGCGAGTGGAAGAGCACATTGGCCGACCCGGACAAGGTGGCGCTGTTCAAGGCCTTCCTGGATGAAGAACCCGCCACCACCCCGCCCAGACGGGAGGAGCGCGGCCAGTGGGTGCCTGCCATGGCGCCCCGCGAGGAGGCCCCCGTCCCCTTCACCCCGGAGATCGCCATCAAGGAGTTGATATGACACAACAAGCCACCTGGTTAGCCCTCTGCCCCCTGACCAGCCTGCTGCCCGGCCAGGGCCGCAGCGCCCGGATAGGGGAGCGCCAGCTTGCCGTCTTCCTGCTTGGGGAGAGGGTCTATGTGCTCGACGACAGGGATCCCGCCTCCGGTGTGACCCTGCTCTCCCGGGGCATCCTCGGGGACATAGGCGGCGAGCCCGTGGTCGCCTCCCCCCTCTACAAGCAGCGCTACGCCCTGATGGATGGCCGCTGCCTGGACGATCCTGCGCTGCGGGTTACCTGCTGGCCGGTGCGGCTGGAGGGTGGCGCGGTCTGGGTGCAACTGAGCTGAGGGGACTGTGCACATTGCCATCAGGGATCACCGGGCTTGCCCGGTGATTTTTTTGTGGCTGAGTCGACATTTCTTGCACGAGAGGATGGCGGTAAAACGTTTTCCATAAATAATAGACAAACGTTTGTAATTGGATGTTTGTCTATGACGGAACGTGAGCAAGAGATCCTCGCCCTGCTGCGCCAGGATCCTATGATTGCCCAGCAGGAGCTGGCGGACAGGCTCGGCATCAGCCGCTCTGCGCTGGCGAGCCACATCTCCAGCCTGATGCGCCAGGGCTATGTGCAGGGGCGCGGCTATGTGCTGCGCGAAGGCCCCTATGCCGTGGTGATCGGCGGCGCCAACATGGATATCTGCGGTAGCAGCCATGACAACCTGCGCATTGGCGACTCCAACCCGGGCCGGGTGCGCACCTCCGCCGGCGGGGTGGGGCGCAACATCGCCGAGAACCTGGCGCGCCTTGGCACCGACACCCGGCTGCTGACCGCGGTGGGCAACGATCAGTACGGCCACCACCTGCTGGAGGTGAGCCAGCGGGCCGGGGTCGACGTGCGCCAGGTACTGGTGCTGGACGGCGAGGCCACCTCCTGCTACCTCAGCCTGCACGATGGCAGCGGCGAGATGAGCTGCGCCGTCAACGACATGGGGATCATCGAACAGCTCACCCCGGCCAGGCTCGCTCCCTTGAGCGGATTTCTCGGGGCGGCCCGGCTCTGGGTCCTCGACACCAACCTCGCCACCCACACCCTGGACTGGCTGTTCGAGCGCCAGGGGGAGCACACCATCTTCGTGGACACCGTCTCTGTGGCCAAGGTGGAGAAGATCCGCCCCTGGCTGCACCGCATCCACACCCTCAAGCCGAACCGCAGCGAGGCGGAGCAGCTGTGCGGCTTGCGCATCGCCGGGCCCGATACCTGGCCCATGGCGGCGGCCTGGTTCCACCGCGCCGGGGTGCAGCGGCTGTTCCTGAGCCTCGGCGATCAGGGGATCTTCTACAGCGACGGGGCCTGCCAGGGCCATCTGCCCGTGCTCGGCAGCCCGGTCGTCAACGTGACCGGCGGCGGCGATGCCTTCATGGCAGGGCTGGCCCACGCCTGGTTGCTGGAGCAGGGCATCATGGAGGCGACCCGGTTCGCCCTCGGCTGCGCCGCCCTCACCGTCAATTGTTCCGATACCGTCTTTTCCGGCCTATCCAAGGCCGCCGTTGAACGCATGCTGGAGGAGTACCCATGTTGAACCCTTACCTCGATATCCAACCTGTCGTCGCCGAAGCCCTGGCCGCCGGCAAACCCGTCGTTGCCCTGGAGTCCACCATCATCTCCCACGGCATGCCCTATCCGCAGAACGTGGAGACGGCGCGCCAGGTGGAGCAGGTGGTGCGGGACAATGGCGCCGTGCCGGCCACCATCGCCATCATAGATGGCCGCCTCAAGGTGGGGCTGGATGAGGGGGCCCTGGAGGCGCTGGGCCGTGCCGGTCATGCCGCCACCAAGTGCAGCCGTCGCGACATCCCCTTCGTGCTGGCCAACAAGGGTCTGGGGGCGACCACGGTCGCTTCCACCATGATCATCGCCGCCATGGCGGGGATCCGGGTGTTCGCCACCGGCGGCATCGGCGGCGTGCACCGCGGCGCCCAGGAGACCTTCGATATCTCCGCCGACCTGCAGGAATTTGCCCAGACCCCGGTGGCCGTGGTCTGTGCCGGTGCCAAGTCCATCCTCGACATCGGTCTGACCCTGGAGTACCTGGAGACCCAGGGGGTGCCGGTCATCGGCTACCAGACCGAGGAGCTGCCCGCCTTCTACACCCGGGAGAGCGGCTTCAAGGTGGATTACCGCCTCGACACCCCGGCGGCGATCGCGCAGGCACTGCGTCTGAAGTGGGAGCTGGGGCTGGCGGGCGGCGCCGTGGTGGCAAACCCCATCCCGGCCCAATTTGCCATGCCCAAGGCAGACATAGACGCCGCCATTGCCCAGGCGCTGCGGGAAGCGGACGATCAGGGGGTCAAGGGCAAGGCGTCCACCCCCTTCCTGCTGGCCCGGGTGTGCGAGCTGACCGGGGGTGACTCCCTGGCGGCGAACATCCAGTTGGTACTGAACAACGCAGCGTTGGGGGCACGCATAGCCGCCAGCCTGTGATCCGCTGTCGCAACATAAAAGAGGGCCCACGGGCCCTCTTTTCATATGGATTTCTGGTGCAGGGTCATTGCAGCACCAATCGTCCGTTGAGGGGCTGGACGGGTCGGTTGTTGGGGTGGTGCATCACCGTCTTGAAGGTGTCGATCTGGGCCTGGCTTGCCTGCACCGGCTGCTTCATCACCAGCCAGCGCACCCCTTCCGAGCAGGGCGGCGTGGTCAGGGAGCCGCTGAAGCGGTAGTAGTCGCGCTGGGCGGGCAGCAGTAGCTCTGCCGAGACCGCTTCCTTGAGTTGGCGCAGCTCCCCCGCCTTGGCTGGCAGGTCCTGCCAGGCCTGACTCAGGGCCGGGTTGGCCTGACCCGGCTCGAACATCACGGCGACCACCGCCAGCTCCCCCTTGGCGTTGGCATGCACCAGATGTCCCTCAAGCGGATAGGATCTGCCCTCGATGAGGTTTTCGCTGGGGGCGTGGAAGTGGAACTGCTTGAGCTCAAAATGCATGCCATCGAGCTCCAGGCTGCTGCCGGGGGCATAGTCGACCTGCACAGTGTGGCCGTTGTTGACCAGCGTCTTGCCGCCTGGCAGGTAGTGGAACTGCAACGGCGCCAGCTCGGCCTCCACCAGACCCGAGAGGTTGACCGGCGACTGGTTGCTGCCGGCGCACTGGCCATATTCCGGGGTCAGGCTGGCCCATTTCGCCGGGCCGGCCTCGCCGCTGTATTCCCAGTGCGGGGTGGCGGCAAAGGCGGCGGGGCAGAGCAGCAGGGCGCCGGCCAGCAGGGACTTTTTCATCATGCATCCTTATCTTGATTGAAAAGCAGGGCCATCCGTTTCCTTCAATTGATGAGGAAATAACGGACGGCATCATCTGAAATGCGGGATACAGAAGGTCAGACGCTATGTTTATTATTGGCTGGGTGATCGCCGACGATATTTATGATCCATGTGAAATGGATCTACATAATGGTCGACCATCACTGCATATTGAATGATTACGGGATGCAAAGACAGCAGTCTAATTCATGGGCTGCTGCCGTGGATGAATGGGTTTGTTATTCGTCCAGACCAAATGCGCTGGGTTGACTGCCATCGCCTCGGCGCGAATCGGCAGCAATGTATCAATCCATTGTTTTCAACATGTGTTTTCAACATGTGTTTTCAACATGTGTTTTCAACATGGCTGTGTCGTCACGCTCTGATGTCGAGCCCATGATGGCTGCCGCTCAGTGCGTCCTCATGACAACAGGGGCCAGGGCTCCTGTTGTCAGTCGCTCAGTTCCTCGCCGACCTGCTTGACCGCATCCCGGGTGCCGTGACCTATCTCACGGGTAACATCCCGGGTGGTGTGGCCAATTTCGCGGGTCACCTGCTTGGTGGTGTGGCCTATGGTGCGGCCCGCCTCCTTGACGTCGGCGCAACCGGCCAGAACCAGGCCGGCGAGCAGCGCCATCAGGGATGGGTGACTCAGGGATAAATGACGCATTCCAACCTCCTCGCTAAGGGCTGAGGCATTATTGCCCCCCGGGGAGGGGGCGGGCAACCAGCAGGGTGTGGCCGGGGCCCGGGATCTCGTGCTCGGCCTCCACGTGGAAACCGGCCTCGCGCAGGCACTGGTACATCTGCTTGGAGTGGTAGAAGCGGCTGTTGCCGTTGGCGATGGCGGTGAAATAGAGGGAGGTGGCATTGAGGCTGAAGCTCGCCGCCTCGAAGCTCTGCCTGTCCCAGAACAGCTCCAGGATGCAGACCCTGGCGCCTGGTTTCATGTGGCGGCGGATACGGGTGAGGATGGCGACGATCTGCGGGTGACTGAAGCAGTCGAGGAACTGGCTCATCCACCAGATGTCCGCCTCGCCGGGCAGGGGCCCCTCGGCCTCGAGCATGTTGACCGGATGGCCGCAGACCCTGTCCGCCACCCCGGCCTGGGCAATCCTGGGACGGGCCAGGGCGAGCTGCTCGGGCAGATCCAGGATGGTGACCCGCAGGGCGGGATCCCGGGTCGCGCAGGAGATGGCCCACTTGCCGGTGTTGCCGCCCACGTCATAGAGGGTGGCGGGCTCGTAGCCGAAGACCTTGTCCTGGGCCTGCTGGAAGGCCCAGTCCGAGTAGAAGTGATCGAAGGCGAACCAGCTGGCCCGCGCCGGTTCCGGCAGGTCATCCAGGTGGGGATAGATGGTCTCCCAGTCGGGGCTGAACACCTTGAGCCCCTCAGGCCTGCCTTCCCGGATGGCGGTGAGCAGGTGGGCGAGGGGGGCATAGCAGACGTGCTGGGTGAAATCCATGTTGACTCGGGTCATGGGGTCGTTTTGCAGGTAACGACCGACCCGGCCGAGCACATAGCGTTCCCCTTCCAGGTGACAGAGTCCGCCGCCGAGGCCCATGTCGAGCAGCACGCCGACCCCGTATTCACTGAGGGAACAGGCCCCGGCTATCTCGGCCGTGGTGGCACCCTGGCGGCCACAGCGCTCCAGATAGGCGAGCACGCCGGTTTCGCGCAGGCACCAGCTCGCCTGAAACAACATGGGACCGAAGGCGATGCGCTGGGCCTGACTGATGGCGGCGAGGGCGTCATGAGCCTCGCCCTGATAATGTTTCACGAGGCGGGTTCGCTCTTATTGGTGGCTGGTGCGGGAGAGTTCGATCTGGATGGCCTGATTCAGCCCGTTGATCCAGCGGTTATAGCTGCGGTGGATGGCACCCTTGCCGTTATCATCGAGATTGATGCTGCTGACATAATTGATGGAATAGTCATGAGCGGTATAGGGAATATTGATCACCGCCTGGTGCTGGCGTACGTTCAATTGGCCGCGGATCAGGCCGGGCTGTTCTTTTTTCATGACCCAGCCCTTGCTCAGGCCGCCATTGAGAATGGCATTGCCGACCTGCTCCTCATTGAGGGTGAAATTGACCTGATTGGCCGCCAGGTTGCGGACCGGCTGGCTGGTGGAGCAGGCGGCGAGCAGGAAGCAGCCGAGCAGCAGCGCCGATTTGGTCATCTTGTGCATTGTCGTTTCCCTACATAGGTTTCTTATGAAGCGCGGCAATGAGACACCATTATTGGGTGTTTTTCAATAAAAGATGACTGTAGACAATGAGTTATATGATCTGCCTTCTATTATTCCGGGGAAATAATGCTATGATGCCCGCCGAATTTATGACATCCGTGGCGGCCTCGTTATTCGCGTGCCCTGTCCCGTCGGCTGACGCCCGGTAACCGGATTGACCCCTTTCATCACCCATAGCGCCGAACAAGGACGGAAGGTCGCCATCATGCTCTCATTTTCACTCCTTGATGCGCAGGCGCTCGCTCCCGGCCTGAGTGAGGCCGCGTCTTGGCACCAGTGGGCCGAGTCGGGGGTCTGGCCCGGCGCCGCCCCCCTGCCAGCCACCCCCTTGCTGCCCATGATGATGGCCCGTCGCCTGAGCGCCGGATCCCGTCTCGCGGTGCAGCTGGGGCTGACGATGCTGGCGCGCCACCCCGTCGACAGCGCCGTGTTTGTCAGCCGTCACGGCGAGCTGGCGCGCTCCATGAGCCTGCTCCAGGGGCTGGCGGCGGGCAAGGCCCTCTCGCCCACGGATTTCTCCATGTCGGTACACAACACGGCGGCGGGGATCTGCTCCATCCAGGGCAAGGCGACCCTGGCCATGAGCTCGCTGGCGGCGGGGGAGGCGAGCCTGATGGCGGGGCTGACCGAGGCGGTGGCGAACCTGGGGGCCGGCCAGCGCCGGGTGCTGCTGGTCGCCTTCGAAGGGGAGATCCCGGCCTTTCACCACCCCTGGCTGGCCCAGACGCCTCCCCATGCCGTCGCGCTCGTGCTGGGGGGGCAGGGTGACCCTGACGCCGCTGCGCACTGGCGCTGCGAGGGGGCGAGGGCGGCGAGCCAGCCCCCCGCGCTGAGCCAGTCCCTGGCGTTCTGGCGCGCCCACCTGCTGAGTCAGGAGGCGTGCCTGCTGGGGGATGGACGTCAGGAGTGGTCATGGCGGCGCGACTGAACCGGCTCTGGCGCCTGTTTGGCACCGGGCTCGGCTTTGCCCTGTTCGGCGTGGGGGGCCTGCTGCTCACCCTCTGCTGGTTCCCGCTGCTGGCGCTCTGCCTGCGGGGCTCCAGACGCCGCACCCTGGCCCAGGCCAGCATCAAGCAGAGCTTTCGACTCTTCATGGGGCTGCTCAAGGGACTGGGGGTGCTCGACTACCGGGTGATCGGCATGCCAAGGGGGCTGCGGGGCGCTCTGGTGGTGGCCAATCACCCCAGCCTGCTCGATTATGTGATGCTGGCCGCCGAGCTGCCGGCATGCGACTGCATCGTCAAGCAGGCTCTGTGGCATAATCCCTTCCTCGGCGGCGTGGTGCGCGCGGCCGATTACATCGCCAACGTGGAGGCCGAGCGCCTGCTGCCCCTGTGTATCGAGCGGGTGCGCCACGGCGGTCTGCTGCTGGTGTTCCCCGAGGGAACCCGCACCACCCCGGGTCAGCCTATCCGGCTGCAACGGGGGGCGGCCCAGCTCGCGGTGCGCAGCCAGGTGCCGATACAACCGGTGCGCATCCACTGCAGCGAGCGCTTCCTGACCAAACAGGACAAGTGGTTTCGGGTGCCGCGGCACAAGCCGCACTTCACCCTGGAATTTCTGCCACAGGTCAGCGTCGCCGAGGTGATCGAGGGGGAAGCAAGCAGCGCCCTGGCCGCCCGCCAGTTAACCCGATTTCTCACCCGGGTCCTGCAACCCGGGACCCAATGACAGCATATGGAATCGTCATGCAAGACCTGCAACAAGAGATAAAACAACTCATCATCGACAGCCTCAACCTGGAGGGGCTGACCCTGGATGATATCGACAGCCAGGCCCCCCTGTTTGGCGACGGCCTGGGGCTGGACTCCATCGATGCGCTGGAGCTGGGGCTCGCCATCAAGAGCCGCTTTGGCATAGTGCTCTCCGCCGATGACGAGAATACCCGTCGTCACTTTGCCAGCGTCGATGCCCTGGTGGCCCTGGTACAGGCCCAGGCCTGAGTCCCTTTCGGAGAGATGAAGATGAACAGAGACGAGATTTTTGCGCAGGTGAAGGCCGCCCTGGTGAACCTGTTCGAGGTTGACGAGGATGCGGTGACCCCAGAGGCCCAGCTCTATCAGGATCTGGAGCTCGACAGCATAGACGCCATCGATCTGGTGGTGCACCTGCAAAAGCTCACCGGCAAGAAGATCAAGCCCGAGGAGTTCAAGTCGGTGCGCTCCGTGGCCGACGTGGTCGAGGCGGTGGAACGCCTGCTGGCCGATGCCTGAATCGCACCCAAGGGGCGCGGCGGCGGGCCCGAGCCTGCCATGATGCGCCTGTTATCCCTGCTGGCGGGGGGGCTGCTGCTGGCCTATCCCCTGGCCGTCTACTGGGGGCTGACCCGCTGGGGCGGCTCTGCCCTGCTCGTCCTCCTGCTGGTCACCTTCGCCCTGCGCCTGCTGCCCGGGGCCGCCCCTGTCCGTGAGTGGCTGCTGCTCGGGCGCCTGCTCGCCTGCATCGGCCTGTTGCTGACCGCCCTGAGCGCCCTGTTCTCCGCCCAGCACTGGCTGCTCTATTACCCCCTCGCCGTCTCCCTGGCCCTGCTTGGCCTGTTTGGCTGGAGCCTGGGTCAGCCCATGAGCCTGGTGGAGCGGCTCGCCCGCCTGACCGATCCCGAACTGCCCCCGGCCGGGGTGCGCTACACCCGCACGGTTACCCGGATCTGGTGCGGCTTCTTCCTGGTCAATGGCGCCCTGGCTGCCGCCACCATCTGGTACGGGGATCTCGCGCTCTGGAGCCTCTACAACGGCCTCATCAGCTATCTGCTGATGGGGCTGCTGATGGGGGGGGAATACCTGGTGCGATTGCGGGTCAAACGGAGCTTTATCCATGAGTGACCAAGGCAGCCTGCTCGCCCTCATCTGGGGGCGGGACCCCGATCAGGAGGTGGCCTTCGGCCCGCAAGGGAGCCATGGGCTGGGCGAGCTGCGCCTGGGGGCCCAGGCCCTGGCCGAGCGGATGGTCTCCCTGCCTGCCCGGCGCTGGGCCCTGTGTTTCGAGGACAGCCTGCTGTTTGCACAGGCCCTGCTCGCCTGCGCCCTGACGGGGCGCGAGGCCGTGCTGCCCGGCCACCAGCGCCCGGCCGCCCTGGCCGAGCTCGGCGCCGCGTTCGATGCCGTGCTGACCGACAGCGAGACCCTGGGGGAGGGGAGCGACCACCCCTGGCTGCGACTGCCCCTGGACGAGATGCCAGAGAGCATAGAGCCCTGGCCGGCCCCCGGTGCCCTGACGCTGACCCTGTTTACCTCGGGCTCCACCGGGGAGCCCAAGGCGATCCCCAAGGCCTGGCATCAGCTCGAGGCCGAGCTCAGGGTCCTGGTGACGCGCTGGGGCGAGACGCTGGCGGGGGCGCGCCTGCTGGCGAGCGTCAGCCATCAGCACATCTATGGCCTGTTGTTTCGCATCCTGCTGCCCCTCGTCCTGGGGCTGCCCTTCAGCCGCACCCTGACCCGCTATCCGGAGCAGCTGGCGGCCCAGGGGGGCAAGTGGGCGCTGATTGCCTCCCCGGCCCTGCTCAGCCGGCTGGATCCCTGGCTCAAGGCGCCCGGCTGCTGCCTGCTGGTCTCCTCGGGGGGGCCCCTGGCCCTGGACCATGCCCGGCGGGCGGCGCAACTGTTTGGCGTCCTGCCGCTGGAGGTGTTTGGCAGCAGCGAGACCGGCGGCATCGCCTGGCGTCAGAGCCAAACGGCCGACACCCCCTGGCAGCCCATGCCGGGGATCCGGGTGTCTGTGGCGGACGAGGATCGCCTGTTGCTGCGCTCCCCCTTCCTGCCCGACGACGAGCCGCTGCTCTGCGGCGATCGCATCCGCCTGACTGGGCAGGGCTTTGCGCTGCTGGGGCGGGGGGATCGGCTGGTGAAGCTCGAGGAGAAACGGGTCTCCCTCGATGAGGTGGAGGGGCGACTGCGGGCCCTGCCCTGGGTGACGGAGGCGGCCGTGCTGCCCCTCACACTGGGTCGCCGACAGCAGCTTGGCGCCGTGCTGGTGCTGAGCCGGCAGGGGCGGGCCCAGTGGCAGGCCCTTGGGCCCGGGCGCTTTCTCATCGCCCTGCGCGAGCAGCTGCGACCCTGGCTCGAGCCGGTGGCCCTGCCGCGCCGGGTGCGCTGCCTGGACACCTTGCCCCTCAACAGTCAAGGCAAGCGTCCCTGGTCCGAGCTGAAGGCATTGTTCGACGAGGCCCCGCTGCCGTTACCCGGTACGGGAGCCGAGCCCATGACGGACACCGCCTTGCCCATCCCGAACCGTCAAGGCAAGCGTCCCTGGTCCGAGCTGAAGGCATTGTTCGACGAGGCCCCGCTGCCGTTGCCCGGTACGGGAGCCGAGCCCATGACGGACACCGCCCTGCCCATCCCGAACCGTCAAGGCAAGCGTCCCGGGTCCGAGCTGAAGGCATTGTTCGACGAGGCCCCGGTTGCCGCAACGGCGCCGACAGACAGAACCCAGCCCGAACGGGAAGAGAGACACGAAACCGGAGCCCCCATGTCACCGAGTGCCCTGCCAACCCTGCTGGAACAGACCCCGACCCTGGATGGCCTGGTGCTGCGCCTGCGCCTTGACCCCGAGCTGCCCTGGTTTCACGGCCATTTTCCCGGCGCCCCCCTGCTGCCCGGGGTGACCCAGGTACACTGGGCGATGCACTATGGCCGCCTGCTGCCGGGGGTTGATGGCGCCTTTGGCGGCATGAGCCAGCTCAAGTTCCAGCGCCCCCTGCGCCCGGGCCAGGAGTGCGAGCTGCACCTCAGCTGGCTGGCCGACAAGGGCCAGTTGCTGTTTGGCTACAAGGTGGCGGGCGAGCACGTCAGCAGCGGACGGGTGGCCCTATGTCCCTGACGCCCTGCATCATCATCCCCTGTTACAACCATGCGCGCCCCCTGGCCGGGGTGCTGGCCAGCCTCAAGCCCATGGGGCTGCCCTGCCTGCTGGTCGACGATGGTAGCGAACCCGTCGCCGCCGCCGCCCTGGATGCCCTGGCGGGGGAGCACGGGGACTGGCTCACCCTGCTGCGCCACCCCGAGAACCGGGGCAAGGGCGCCGCCGTGATGAGCGGCCTCATGGCCGCGAGGGCGGCGGGGTTCAGCCATGCCCTGCAACTGGATGCGGATGGTCAGCACGATCTCGGTGACGTGCCGCGCCTGCTCGAGGAGGCGAAGGCCCATCCCGAGGCCCTGGTGTCCGGTCGCCCCCGCTATGACGATTCCGTGCCCAGGGGGCGTCTCTATGGTCGCTATGTCACCCATGTCTGGGTCTGGATAGAGACCCTCTCCTTTGCCATCGAGGACAGCATGTGCGGCTTTCGGGTCTACCCGGTGGCGGCCAGCTGCGCCCTGCTTGGCGAGGTGCGACTCGGCCGGCGGATGGATTTCGACACCGAGGTGATGGTGCGCCTCCATTGGCGCGGGGTGCCCATGCGCTTCGTGCCGACCCGGGTCACCTATCCCGCCGATGGCAGCTCTCACTTCCGGCTTTGGCAGGACAACCTGGCCATCTCCTGGATGCACACCCGGCTGGTGTGCCGCCTGCTGTGGGATCTCGTGGGCAAGGGGCTGGGATGGCCTGCCCGGCTCTGGCGGCAGGGTCGGGCGCTTGGGTCATGCAGACACGGGTCACGCACGCCGGAACAGGAGGGTGGCAGCCTGCCGGGGCGGCCGAGAGAGACCTGGTTCCAGTGGGGGCAGAGACACTGGTCACGCACACCGGAACGGGGCAGCCTGCTGGGCTTGCAGATCATGCTGGCCAGCTATCGGCTGCTCGGGCGGCGGGGCTTTGGGGCCCTGCTCTATCCGGTGATCGGCTATTTCTGGCTGACCGGGCGCCGCCAGCGCGCGGCCTCCGAGCAGTATCTGGCGCGGCTCGAAGCCTTCGCGGCGACCGAGGGGGTCCGTCTGCCCGAGGAGCCAAGGTCGAGCTTTCGCCACTTCCTGCGCTTTGGCGAAGCGGCCCTGGACAAGCTGGCGGGCTGGCGCGGGGACATAGCCCCGGAGCGGGTCGAGCTGGTGGGGCGCGAGCACCACGAGGCGGCGATCCGAAACGGTCAGGGCCTGCTGCTGCTGGGCTCCCACCTGGGGGATCTCGAACTGTGCCGCGCCCTCGGCACCCGCCTTGGCCAGGTGCGCATCAACGCCCTGGTGTTCACCCGTCATGCGGCCCGCTTCAACGCCCTGCTCCAGCAGATCAACCCGGGATCAGGTCTCAATCTTATCCAGGTGCAGGAGATGGGGGCGGACACCGCCATCCTGCTCAAGGAGAAGATAGAGGCGGGGGAGTGGGTGGTGATCGTCGGCGATCGCACCTCGGTCACCCGGGAGAAACGGGTGGTCTGGGCCGACTTTCTCGGCGCCCCGGCCCCCTTCCCCCTGGGCCCCTTCGCCCTGGCGAGCGTGCTGGCCTGCCCCGTCTACCTGATGTTTGGCCTCAAGGAGCAGGGGCATTTTCGGGTCCACTTCGAGCCCTTCGCCGAGCGGCTGTGGTTGCCGCGCGCCGAGCGGGAGGCGGCGCTGCGCCACTGGGTGCAGGCCTATGCGGACAGGTTGCAGCACCATTGCCTGCAGGCGCCGCTGGACTGGTTCAACTTCTTCGATTTCTGGCAGCTAACTCATGATGAACAGTGATTCCACCCCATCCCGCCAGGCCCATGACGGCCTGCACAAGGTCACCTTCGGCGCCGGCCCCCTCACCATAGAGCAGGTGGTGGCCCTGGCCCGGCGCCGCGCCCGCCCCGAGCTCAACCCGGATCCCGCCTTCACCGCCCGCATCCAGCGGGGCGCCGATTTTCTCGACAGGCTGCTGGCAGACGAGGGGGTCATCTATGGGGTGACCACTGGCTATGGCGACTCGGTGACCCGGGCCGTGCCCCCGGCCCTGGTGGCCGAGCTGCCCCTGCACCTGACCCGTTTTCACGGCTGTGGCCTGGGGGAAAATCTGAGCCTGGAGGCGGGGCGCGCCGTGCTGGCGACCCGGCTCTGCTCCCTGGCCCAGGGGGTCTCCGGGGTGAGCCCGGCCTTGCTGGCCCGGCTCTGCTGGCTGCTGGAGCAGGATCTCGTCCCCCGCATCCCCGAAGAGGGCTCTGTCGGCGCCAGTGGCGATCTTACCCCGCTCTCCTACGTGGCCGCCGTGCTGGTGGGGGAGCGCGAACTCTATCGGGATGGCCAGCTGGCGAGCACGGCCGAGGTCTATGACGCCCTCGGCATCACTCCTCTGGTGCTGAGGCCAAAAGAGGGGCTGGCGCTGATGAACGGCACTTCGGTGATGACGGCGCTGGCCTGCCTCGCCTATGCCCGCACCGAATATCTGATGAAGCTGGCGACCCGGATCACCGCCCTGGTCAGCGTCGCCATGGGGGGTAATGCCTTCCACTTCGACGAGAGGCTGTTTGCGGCCAAGCCCCATCCCGGCATGCAGGGGGTCGCGGCCTGGCTGAGGGCGGATCTGGTGGCGGGCGAGCTGCCCCGCCACAGCGACCGGCTGCAGGACAGATACTCCCTGCGCTGCGCCCCCCACGTCATCGGGGTGGTGGCCGACAGCCTGCCCTGGTGGCGCCAGCTCATCGAAAACGAACTCAACAGCGCCAATGACAACCCCCTCATCGACGGAGAGGGGGAGCATGTGATGCACGGCGGCCACTTCTATGGCGGCCACATCGCCATGGCCATGGACAGCATGAAGACGGCGGTGGCCAACCTGGCCGATCTGCTCGATCGCCAGCTGGCCCAGCTGGTGGACATCAAGTTCAACGGCGGCCTGCCGAGCAACCTCTCCGGCGCCAGCGGCGAGCGGCGCATGATCAACCACGGCTTCAAGGCGGTGCAGATCGGGGTCTCCGCCTGGACTGCCGAGGCCCTCAAGCTGACCATGCCGGCCAGCGTCTTCTCCCGCTCCACCGAGTGCCACAACCAGGACAAGGTGAGCATGGGCACCATAGCGGCGCGGGACGCCCTGCGGGTGCTGACCCTGACCGAGCAGGTGGGAGCCGCCTGCCTGCTGGCGGCGGTGCAGGGGGTGGAGCTGCGACTGGCCATGGGGGGCTCCCTGGCCGCCCTGAGCCCGGCACTGCGGGAGATGGTGCTGGCGGTGCGGGAGCATCATCCGGCCCTGGTGGAAGACAGGCCCCTGGAGCAGGAGCTCAGGGCCCTGATCGTCCGGTTGCAGGGGCGCCACTATCCGCTCTATGAGGAGGCGCGCGATGCAAGCTGAACTCTGGATGACAAGCCAAGGTATCGAGGTTTCCGATGCAGCATGAGTCCTGGATGATCAGCCACAGCATCGAGATCGAGATCCCGTTTCATGACGTGGACATGATGGCGGTGGCCTGGCATGGCCATTACGTGCGCTATATCGAGCTGGCCCGCTGCGCCCTGCTCGAGACTATCGATTACAACTACCCCCAGATGGAGGCCTCCGGCTACCTCTGGCCCGTCATCGACTTGCGCCTCAAGTACATGGCGCCCCTGCGCTTTGGCCAGAAGGTGCGGGTGGTGGCGCAGCTGCGGGAGTATCAGAACCGCCTCAAGATAGAGTACGAGCTGTTCGATGCCGGGAGCGGCGTGCGCACCAGCAAGGGTTACAGCATCCAGGTGGCGGTGAGCAAGGAGAGCGGCGAGATGTGCCTCGCCTCGCCCCGGGTGCTGCTCGACAGGCTGGGAGTCGATGAATGAAGGGGGTCTTGATGAAGGGAGTACAAGGCTGGCTCTGTGCCTGCCTGTTGCTGCTGCCGCTGGCTGCACTGGCCTTGCCCATGACCCAGGCCGAGGTGCGGGAGCTGCTGAGCGCCGAGCCGGCCCAGCGGGCGCATTTTGAGCAGGAGAAACAGGTGGAAGGACTGGCCCAGCCGCTGAAGGCCAGCGGCGAGCTGCTGCTGGTGCGCGGCCAGGGGCTCTGGTGGCATCAGCAACAGCCCTTCGAGCTGGCACTGAGCCTGACGGCCCAGCGCATGCGCCAGCAGGTGGGTCAGGGGCCAGCGCAGATCATCGACAGCCCCCAGCTGCTGGAGTTCAGCACCATGCTGCTGGCGCTGTTCGGTTCCGATGAGCAGGCCCTGGCCCGCTACTTCGCCCTCGATTTCTCCTCAGATGAACAGGGCTGGCGCCTGGGGCTGACCCCGCTGGCGGCCCCCCTGGACAAGGTGTTCTCCCGCCTGATGCTGAAGGGGGGCCATCGGTTGGATTGGCTGCTGATAACGGATCGCCAGGGGGATGAGACCCGGATCCGCTTCTCTGACTGGCAAGAGGTGACCCTGCCGCTCGACGCCGAGGAGCAGGCCCATTTTGCTCCCTGATCAGCGCAGCCGTGGCCATCACTCCCCGCGGCACTCAGCGGCGGGCCTGAGCGAGGGTAACTGGCGCCGGCTCGCCCGGCTCTGGCTGCTGCTCTGCCTGCTGGCCCTGGCCCTGCTCGGCTGGCAGCTGAGCACGAGCCGCATCAACACCAGCCTGATGGATCTGCTGCCCCACAGCGAGCGGGCCACGCTGGATCCGGCCCTGCAACAGGGGCTGCTGCGCCAGCTCGACCGTCAGCTGATCTGGATGCTGAGCCTGCCCCCGGGCCAGGATGGCCGCCCTGCGGCGGCGCAGTGGGCTAAGGCCCTGGCCGCCCTGCCCGAGCTTGACGCGGTGCGCGGTGCCCAGCCCGAGCTGGCCGGTGCCTGGCAGGCCTATCAGCACGATTACGCCTGGCAGCGGCTCGACGAGGCCAGCCGGACCAGGCTGGCTGCGGGCCCAGAGGCCTGGAGCCAGTGGGTGCTCGGCCAGATCTACAGCCCCTTCGGCGGCGTCTCCCGCGCCGAGTGGCAGCAAGATCCCCTGCTGCTGACCCGGGCCGGGGTGCAGGGGCAGGGAGCCACCCCCCTGACCCTGGATCAGGGCTGGCTGGTGAGCCGGGACGAGGAGGGGCGCCGCTGGTTCCTGCTGCGGGCCGAACTGAATCTCTCGGCCTTCGACCTCTCCCGCAACGACGCCCTGCTCGGGCGCCTCGACCAGGCGGAGCAGGCCCTCAAGGCCGCCTATCCCGGGCTGGAGTTGCTGCGCCGTGGCACGCTGTTTTACAGCCAGCATGCCAGCCGGCTGGCCCAGGCGGACATCTCCACCATAGGGCTCGGCTCCCTGCTGGGGGTGGTGCTGCTCATCTGGCTGGCGTTTCGCTCGCTGCGCGCGCTCTGGCTCTCCCTGTTGCCCATCGTCGTGGGTCTGTGCTGGGGGCTGCTCGCCGTGCTGCTCTGGTTTGGCGAGGTGCATCTGTTCACCCTGGTGATCGGCACCAGCCTCATCGGCATCGCCATCGACTACGGGATCCATTTTCTGACCGAGCGCCGTCTCTGCGGGCAGGATGAGAGCCCCCATCAGACCCGGGCTCGGCTGCAGCCCAGCCTCTGGCTGGCGCTCCTCACCACCCTGGTGGGCTATGGCCTGCTCTGGCTGGCCCCCTTCCCCGGTTTGCAGCAGCTGGCCCTGTGCGCCCTGGTCGGCCTGCTGGCCGCCCTGCTGACTGTGCTCTGCCTGTTCCCGCTCTGGCTGGGGCCTCTGCCCCTGGGCACCCCCAGGGTCGTGACGTGGCTGGAAGCCTGGCTCGCCCTCTGGCGCGAGCGGCGCTGGCTGCGCACCGGCCTGCCCCTGCTCTGCCTGCTGCTGGTGGTCTGGGGGCTCAGCCAGCTGCGGGTGGACGATGACATCGCCCGCCTGCAACCCCTGCCCACCCTGCTACAGGCCCAGGAGCGGCAGGTGCAGCACCTCACCGGCCAGCAGGGAGGCATGGCGGGCTTTCTGGTGACGGGACCGGATGGGGAGACGGCGCTGCAACGGCTCGAAGCCCTGACCCCGGCCCTGGCCAGTGCCAGGACGCAGGGACAGCTGGCGGGTTTCGTCTCCTTGAGCGGGTGGTTGCCCTCCCTGGCGCGCCAGCAGGCCGATCACGACGCCCTGGCGCGCCTGCTGCCCGAGGTGGTGGCGCGGCTCAATGGTGCCGGGTTGCCGGTGACGGCCTCCATCCCCGCACTGCGCCCCCTTACGGCGGCCCAGTGGCTGGCCAGTCCGGTCAGCGAGGGGAGCCGCCTGCTGTGGCACGGATTGGCCGATGGCCGGGTGGCCCTCTGGCTGCCGGTGAACGGCGTGGCGGATCCCGCCGCCCTGGCGGCCCTGGCCGAGGGACGGGAGGGGGTGTTCTGGCAGGATCAGCGCAGCCAGTGGAGCCAGCTGTTCGCCCACTACCGCCTCACCCTGGCCGAGCTGCTGGCCCTGGCCGTCGCCCTGGTGGGCGGCCTGCTCTGGTACCGGCTCGGCTGGCGCAAGGGGGGGCGGATCCTGCTGGTCAATGGCCTGGCGCTCGGGGCCGGTCTGGCCCTGCTCGCCGCCTTCGACCAGCCTCTCACCCTGTTCGGGGTGCTGGCCCTCGCCCTGATCTTTGGCATCGGCATCGACTATGGGCTCTTCTTCGCCCACAGCGGCGCCGATCCCCGGCGTCAGCGGGCGACCCTGCTGGCGGTCCTGCTGGCGAACCTGACCACCCAGCTGGCGTTCGGTTTGCTGGCCCTGAGTCACACCCCGGCCATCGCGGGCTTCGGCCTGGTGTTGAGCGGGGGTATCTTTACCGCCTTCCTGCTGTCGCCCCTGGTGTTGGAGAAATCATGAGAATTGCGATGCTGTTTGGTCTGCTGCTGCTCACGGCCTGTGCCGATCGGTCAGGCGCCGGGGCGCCGGACAACCGCGCCCTGCTGACCCCGACCGTCAGCCTGGTGCTGCCCGCTCCCCTGCGGGATAGGCCCCTCTATCGCCAGCAGCTGATCAGTGCCCGGACCCGGGGCGGCGAGCATCAGCTGCTGACGGTGCTGGAGGCAGACGGTCGCCAGCTCACCCTGGTGGGGCTGACCCCGAGCGGGATCCGGCTGTTTCGGCTGAGCTATGACGGCGAGGCGATCCGCAGCGAGCAGCTCTCCAGCCTGCTGGGGGGCACGGCGCTGCCGCCGGTGGCCCAGGTGCTGGCCGACGTCATGCTCGGCTACTGGCCCCTCTCGGCCTGGCAGCCCAGGCTGCCCAGGGGCTGGCGTCTGGAGGACGAGGGCATGGTGCGTCGCCTGCGGGATCCTGCGGGTACCCTGGTGAGCGAGATCCACTACCGGGAGATAGGCGGGGAGCGGGAGCCGGTGCGCCTGGTGCAGCACGCCTTCGATTACGAGCTGCAGATGGAGAAACTGGCCCCATGAACACTGTGATGACTCGCGTCTCTCCCTGCTTCATTGCGGATTACGGCCTGATCTGCGCCCTGGGAGAGGGGAAGACGGCGGTCGCTGCGGCCCTGAGCCGCTGGCAGGAGAGCGGGATCAGCCCCCTGGACGGCGAGTGCCAGCCACTGAGCGACGGCAGGCTGACCCCGGTCGGCCGGGTGAAAGGGGCTCTGCCGTCCGTGCCACAGGCACTGTCGGCCTACGACTCGCGCAACAACCGCCTGCTGCTGGCGGCCCTGGCCCAGATCCGGCCCGGGCTGGATGCGCTCATGGCCCGACTGGCTCAGGATCGCATCGCCATCGTGCTCGGCACCAGCACCTCGGGGATCGCCGAGGCGGAGCGGGCGGTCGCCGCCTGGCAGGGGGGGGAGGGGATCCCGGCCGGGTTTGACTATCGCCAGCAGGAGCTGGGCTCCCCGAGCGATTTTCTCGCCCGCCACCTGGCCCTGACCGGCCCGGCCTATACCCTCTCCACCGCCTGCTCCTCCAGCGCCCGCGCCTTTATCAGCGGCCAGCGGCTGCTGGCGACCGGGCTGGCGGATGCCGTCATCGTCGGCGGCGTCGACAGCCTGTGCGGCCTGACCCTCAACGGCTTCGACAGCCTGGAGTCCCTCAGTCTCAGCCGCTGCCGTCCCTTCGGGGCCGAGCGGTGCGGCATCAACATAGGGGAGGGGGCCGCCCTCTTCCTGCTGACCCGGGAGCGGGCCGTGCTCGCCCTGCTGGGGGCGGGCGAGTCTTCCGACGCCTGGCATGTCTCGGCACCCCACCCAGAGGGGCTGGGGGCCGAGGCGGCCATGCGCATGGCGCTGCGCCAGGGGGGAGTGACGCCGGGCGAGCTGGATTACATCAATCTCCACGGCACCGCGACCCGGCTCAACGACGAGATGGAGAGCCTGGCCCTCGCCCGGTTGTTCGGGGCGGCGCAGAGCGCGCCCGCCAGCTCAAGCAAGATGCTGACCGGCCATACCCTGGGGGCGGCCGGTGCCATAGAGGCGGCGATCTGCTGCCTGTTGCTCGCCCGGGAGATGGCGCCGCCCCGTCAGGGGGAGGCCCAGGATCCCGCCCTGGCCCCCATCCGGCTGGCCCGGGGGGATGTGCCGGCAAGGCCGCTGGCCCGGGTGCTGTCCAACTCCTTTGCCTTCGGTGGCAACAATGTCAGCCTGCTGCTGGGACGGGTCCCGGCGCGAGAAGAGGGAGCCTCCCATGAATGAGATAGCCATCGACGCGCTCTTGCCCCATCAGGCCCCCATGCTGCTGCTGGATCGCCTGTTGGATTATCAGGGGCCCCGGGTCTGCTGCGAGACCCGGGTGGGGGAGCGTCACGCCCTGCTGCTCGATGCCGATGGCGCCCTGCCGGGCTGGGTCGGCATCGAGCTGATGGCCCAGACCATCGCCGCCTGGGCCGGGATGCGGGGACGGGAGCGGGGGGAGCCGGTGCGCATCGGCATGCTGCTTGGCAGCCGCCAGTATCGCAGCCGGGTAGCCGCCTTCGCCCCTGGGGATCGCCTGACGATCGAGGCCGAATGCCTGCTGGAGGATGGTGCCATGGCCAGCTTCGAGTGCCGGATCCTGCGCGAGGGGCAACCGTGTGCCGAGGCCAGGCTCAGTACCTATCTCCCCGCCGAGGGAGAGCTGGCTCAGCTGCTGGCGCCGTCATCGCCATGAGCGCCGGACCGGCGGCAAGACCGAATTTGATGAATCTGTGAGGAAAGGATTGATGATGAATTCCACCGTACTGGTGACCGGGGCCAGCAAGGGTATAGGCCGCGCCATCGCCCTGAGACTGGCCGCCGATGGCTTTCACATAGTGGTGCACTATCACGGCGATGAGACAGGTGCCCAGATGACCCTGGACGCCATAGTGGCGGCCGGAGGCCAGGGGCGGCTGATCCAGTTCGACATCTCGAACCGGGAGCAGTGCCGCAGCCGGCTCGAGTCCGATATCGAGGCCCATGGCGCCTACTACGGCGTGGTCAGCAATGCCGGCGTCATCCGCGATGGCGCCTTCCCGGCCCTGACCGACGAGGAGTGGGACGGGGTGCTGCACACCAACCTGGACGGCTTCTACAACCTGCTCAAGCCCTGCATCATGCCCATGATAGGGCTGCGCCGGGGCGGGCGCATCGTCACCCTGTCGTCGGTTTCCGGCATCATGGGCAACCGGGGGCAGGTCAACTACAGCGCCGCCAAGGCGGGGATCATAGGGGCGAGCAAGGCCCTGGCCCTGGAGCTGGCCAAGCGCAGGATCACGGTCAACTGTGTCGCCCCCGGCCTCATCGACACCGGCATGGTGAGCGCCGAGGTGGAGGCCGAGGCGATGAAGATGATCCCCCTCAAGCGGATGGGGCAGGCGGACGAGGTGGCGGGCCTGGTCTCCTATCTGATGTCGGACATCGCAGGCTATGTCACCCGTCAGGTGATCTCCATCAACGGGGGGCTGATATGAACGCAGTCAGTCTCTTGATTCAAACGCGTCACACATGGCAGGGAGTGGGAATATGAAGCGGGTCGTGGTAACCGGCATGGCCGGGGTGACCGCCTTTGGCAACGATTGGCAGAGCGTGGGGCCCCGCCTCAAGGCGGAGCGCAACGCGGTGCGCCAGATGCCGGAGTGGGCCGTCTATGACGGTCTCAACACCCGGCTGGCGGCCCCCATTCCGGATTTTACGCTGCCGGCGCACTATCCCCGCAAGAAGACCCGGGCCATGGGGCGGGTCTCCGAGCTCGCGACCGTGGCGACCGAGCTGGCCCTGGCCCGGGCCGGGCTTCTCGGTCACCCCGTGCTGACCGGCGGGCGTACCGGCATCGCCTATGGCTCCTCCACCGGCAGCACGGCACCCATCAGCGCCTTTGGCGCCATGCTCAACGACAAGACCACGGCCAGCATCACGGCCACCACCTATGTGCAGATGATGCCTCACACGGCGGCGGTCAATACCGGCCTCTTCTTCGGCCTGCGGGGTCGGGTCATTCCCACCTCCAGCGCCTGTACCTCCGGCAGCCAGGGCATCGGCTATGCCTATGAGGCGATCAAGCACGGCTACCAGGATCTCATGGTGGCGGGGGGCGCGGAGGAGCTCTGCCCGTCCGAGGCCGTGGTGTTCGACACCCTGTTTGCCACCAGCCAGATGAACGATCACCCCGAGCTGAGCCCCAGGCCCTTCGATCGGCAACGGGACGGTCTGGTGATAGGGGAGGGGGCGGGCACCCTGATCCTGGAGGAGCTGGAGCATGCCCAGGCACGGGGCGCCCCCATCATCGCCGAGCTGGTGGGTTTTGCCACCAACTGCGATGCGGCCCATGTCACCCAGCCCCAGCAAGAGACGATGCAGCTCTGCATGGCCCTGGCCCTGGCCGACGCCGGCCTGGAGGCCGGGCAGATCGATTACATCAGCGCCCACGGCACCGCCACCGAGCGGGGGGACATCGCCGAGAGCCACGCCACCTCGGCCCTGTTCGGGGACAAGACCCCCATCTCCTCCCTCAAGAGCTATTTCGGTCACACCCTGGGGGCCTGCGGCGCCGTCGAGGCCTGGCTCTCCCTGGAGATGATGGCAGAGGGCTGGTTTGCCCCCACCCTCAACCTCGGCGAGCCGGATCCCGCCTGCGCCCCCCTGGACCATATCCGTAGTGGTGGCCGGGTGCTGGATGCCAGCTACCTGATGTCCAACAATTTTGCCTTTGGCGGCATCAACACCTCGCTCATCTTCAAGCGCTGGTCATGAAGGCGCGTCCCTGAATGAACAGAGGCGCCAGGGGCGCCTCTGTCATAGGGGGGGCAGGCTATTTCTTGGGACGAAACGGCTTGATGACGCGCTCGTCGCACTCGAGATAGGGTCCCTCCATCAGATCGATGCAGTAGGGGATGGCGGGGAAGACCGCATCCAGACACTCGCGGATGGACTTGGGCTTGCCAGGCAGGTTGACGATGAGGGTGCTGCCCCGCAGGCCCGCGGTCTGGCGCGACAGTATGGCGGTGGGCACGAACTTGAGGGATTCGGCCCGCATCAGCTCGCCAAAGCCCGGCATCATGCGATCGCACACCGCCTCGGTGGCTTCAGGGGTGACATCCCGTCTGGCCGGTCCTGTGCCGCCCGTGGTGACGATGAGGCAGCACCCCTCCTCGTCCGCCAGCCGGGCCAGGGTCGCCTCTATCTGATCCTGCTCATCGGGGATCAGCCGGTAGACCGGCTCCCAGGGCGAGGTGAGATAGCTGCCCAGGGTCTCCATGATGGCCTTGCCGGAGAGATCCTCGTAGATGCCTGCGCTGGCGCGGTCGCTGACGGTGACGATGCCGATTCTTGCCTTGTTCATACGACCCCTTGTCGTGACGGTAAATAGGCAAATAAAATAGCATAATCAGATAGATGTGTTAAACGCCCTATATGACGCCTCTCTTTCGAGGCGGTCATTTTCCACAGGCGTTCCTGTGCTTGAAAATATATTTTCAGGGGATGTTTCGAGAAAGGGGAATAATGACGCGGCTATGGCCATGAAAAATGTATAAGTAATAGCGTTAGGACTTATTTGCCGCCCTCCATATTCAAGGTGTTGATCCCTAATGGGGAATAGGAAGGCATCATGAAAATACGTTTTCAATGGGAGCCTTGCCCCCGTCGCCGTCAAATTGAACTCCCGCCCTCGCTGGCATATATAACCAGTAGAGGGTGCCGGGCCCGGTCGGGCACTGGCACCACACCCTCTCATCTCGAGAGTGGAGGGAGCCATGGAATTACCCGACTTCGATACCCTGAAACGACTCGCCGCCAGCGAGCCGCAATTGCTGGAAACCCTGCTCTATGAACAGATAGAGGCGGTCATCGCCAGCGCAGGCCCGGATCAGCAGCGCAGGTTGCGAGGGTTGCAGTTTCAGGTCGATTGCCAGCGCCGCCTGGCCAAGAACCCCATCGACAGCTGCATTCGCATCGTCAACATGATGCAGGAGACCTTCTTCCTGATGCATTGCGAGATGAACCGGCTCTGCTCCCTCTCCCCCGAGGATGAGCCGCCTCCTCCGATCCGGCGAAATAACAATGTGGTGTCGCTGCAAGATCGTCTCCCCAAATAAGGGCAGAGGATAGCGGGCCAGGGCCCTTATCCGCCGCTGGGGGCGATGATCCTTTCATCTTTTCCGTTTGGCGCCAAATCAAGGGGCGCCTTCGCTGCGTTGGCGGCCAGAGGCGCTCGCTGGACGAGTTATCTGCCAACATCTTGATCTTCTCACCTGTTTCCCCCGCTCTTCCCGGATGAATGGTCTGCCGGGTTTGGTTAAGATAACGGCTTTCACGCCATGTCTCGAAGGGAAGATGAGAAGTATGAGCCCAAGCAGGGAGCTGTCCCGGGAACAGCAGACGGACGTCACCCGTATCGTCGTCAAGACGGGGCAGATGCTGGCCCAGTTCGGTGCCGAGAGCCGTCTTATCGAGCAGACCACGACGCGGCTCGGTCTGGCACTGGGGCTGGAGAGCGTCGAGATGGCCATCTCCTCGAGCGCCATCGTCTTGACCAGCCTCTATCGGGGGCACTGCGTCACCACCACTCGCCGGGTCCGCGAACACGGCATCAACATGCAGGTGGTGTGCGAGATCCAGCGTCTGTGCATCATGGCGGAGAAGCAACTGATCGAGGCGCGGGAGGTTCGGCATCGCCTCGATGCCATCAAGCCGTTCCACTATCACCCCTGGCTGGTGGTGCCCATGGTGGGCCTCTCCTGCGGTGCCTTCAGCCTGCTGTTTGGCGGCGACTGGCCCATCTTCCTGGTGACCTTCCTCGCCAGCGCCTGCGCCATGCGGGTACGTCAGCTGATGGCGCGCCACCATCACAGCCCCCTCATCAACTTTGCCGTGACCGGCTTCATCGCCACTCTGCTCGCCTCCAGCGCCACCTTCTTCGGCTGGGGTCAGCAACCCTATCTCGCCATGGCGGCCAGCGTGTTGCTGCTGGTGCCCGGCTTTCCCCTCATCAATGCCGTCTCCGACATGGTGAAGGGCTACTTCAACATGGGGCTGGCCCGCTGGGGGACGGCGAGCCTGCTCACCATCAGCGCCGCCATCGGCATCATTCTGGCGATGTCCATCGCCGAGGTCTGGGGAGGCAAGGTATGGTGGAGACTGATATGAGCCTGGGTCAGTGCCCCATGAGGCGCCTGCCTGCCCGGTCGGCTGTGAGGGGGAGGCCATGATGGAGCTGTTCTGGCTGCTGGCCAGGGATGGCTTCTGGTCGGCCATTCCGGCCGTCGGTTTTGCCATGCTGTTCAATGTGCCGCCGCGCATGCTGAAATATTGCGCCATGGGGGGCGCCCTGGCCCACAGCCTGCGCACCCTGCTGATCCACCAGGGGGTGCCCATCGAATGGGCCACCCTGGCGGCATCCACCATGGTGGGTTTCGTTTGTGTCTATTGGTCGCGACGGCTGCTGGCGCCACGGCCCGTGTTCAGCGTGGCGTCCATCATCCCCATGATCCCCGGCGGCTATGCGTTCAAGGCGATGATCGCCATCGTCGAGCTCAACATTCATGGCGTGACCATGACACTTATCGAGAGCGCGCTGGAAAATGGGCTCAAGGCGCTCTTCATCGTCGGCGCCCTGAGCTTCGGGCTGGCGATACCCTCCCTGGTCGTGTACCGTAACCGCCCCATTGTGTGAGAGACGCTGCGAGATGAAGATTTCCATGATTGCCGCCATGGCCCGGGACAGGGTGATAGGGCTGGACAACCAGATGCCCTGGCACCTGCCCGCCGATCTGGCCCATTTCAAGCGGGTCACCCTGGGCAAGCCGGTGTTGATGGGACGCAAGACGTTCGAGTCCATTGGCCGCCCGCTGCCCGGACGACGTAACCTGGTGATCAGCCGCAATGCCGGATTCACGGCGCCGGGTATCGAGGTGTTCTCCTCCATCGAGGACGCATTGACCACCCTGACCGAGGGGGAGGCGCCGGCGGAGTTGATGGTGATTGGCGGTGGTCATCTCTATGCCCAGCTGTTGCCGCGGGCGGATCGCCTCTATCTGACTCACATCGATCTGGCGGCAGAGGGGGATACCCGCTTCCCGGAGTATGAGGGGCCGCAGTGGCGCTGTATCGAGCAGGAGACCCATCAGCCCGATGCACGCAACCCCCATCCCTACCGCTTCGAAACCCTGGAGCGGATCGCCGGTTGATCCCCGGCGTCCCATCATGAAAAGAGGCCCGGTACGGGCCTTTTTGCTGTCTGCGTCCCTCAGCGGGCGTAGGCGGGACAGGGGGTGCTGAAGAGGGCGTCATCCTCCTGGCGCCACAGGGTGAGGCTGTTGCCCCAGACGCAGCCGGTATCGAGGGCCTTGATGTGGTCTCGCCCCGTGTTGCCCATCAGGGCCGCCCAGTGGCCGAACACCAGGATGGGATCCTCGTCGCGACGCGCCCGCAGCTCGAACCAGGGACGCAGCCCAGGGGTGGATTCGTCCGGTCCCAGCTTGCACTTGAAGTCGAGTCGGCCATCGAGGTGGCAGAACCGCATCCGGGTGAAGCTGTTGATGATGTAGCGGTAGCGTTCTATGCCGAGCAGCCCTTCATGCCAGGCATCCGGCTGGTCGCCATACATGTGGTGCAGCAGCCACGAGTATTGATCCCCCCGCAGCAGTGTCTCCACTTCCCGGGCGCAGCGCCGGGCGGTCGCCACGTCCCAGCTGGGGGGCAGGCCGGCATGCACCATCAGCACGGGGCGGGTCGGATGCTCGCTCTCGGCGAGCAGGGGTCGATGGCGCAGCCAGTCGAGCAGCGCATCCCTGTCCGGCGCCTCCATCAGGGGATGCAGCCTGTCTTTCTTCTTGAGCGGCGCCACCCCTTCGGCCACCGCCAGCAGGTGCAGATCGTGGTTGCCCAGGATGCAGACGGCGCGCTCGCCGAGGGAATGGGCATAGCGCAGCACGGCGAGGGAGTCCGGCCCCCTGGCCACCAGATCCCCCGCCAGCCAGAGGGTGTCATGGGCGGGATCGAAACCGGCCATATCGAGCAGGCGACGCAGGTCGTCATAGCAACCCTGCACATCGCCGACAAAACAGTTTGCCATGGGACCTCAGTTGATGATGTGGGGGACGGCCAGGGTGAAGGGGGCGATGGGGGCCTCGAACTCGTGGCCCGCCTCGTCACGCATCAGATAACTCCCCTCCATCACCCCCAGCGGCGTGTCGAGGGGCACCCCGCTCTGGTAGCGGAACGTCTCGCCGGGGGCGATGACGGGCTGTTCACCGACCACTCCGGGTCCCTCTACCTCGACCCGCTTGCCGTTGGCGTCCGTGATGAGCCAGCGGCGGGCGAGCAGCTGCGCCTTGCCCGGCCCCAGGTTCTGGATCTCGATGAGATAGAGGAACTGGTAAGGGTCCCGGCTGCCCTCGATATAGCTGGGGTGGGGGCGGATCTGTATGGTCGGTGTCGCCATGGCGTCAGCCCTGCTGTTGATCGGCCAGCCAGTTGGCCACGGTCACGAACTGCTCCAGGGAGAGGTTCTCCGGGCGCAGGTTGCCGTCGATGCCAAGCTCGGCCAGCTGGGCTTCGGTGATGAAGTTCGCGAAGCTGTTGCGGATGGTCTTGCGGCGCTGACCGAAGCCTTCGGTGCAGACCCGGTTCAGGCAGCGAATGTCTTTCGCGACGATTGTCGGGTTCTTGTGGGGCACCAGGCGCACCACGGCGGAATCCACCTTCGGCGCCGGCTTGAAGGCACCTGGACCCACTTCCAGCACGGGGATCACCTGGCAGTAGTACTGGGTCATCACGCTCAGGCGGCCATAGGCCTTGCTGCCGGGGCCGGCGGCCAGACGCAGCACCACCTCTTTTTGCAGCATGAAGTGCATGTCTTCCACCCGGTCGGCGAAGTCGCACAGGTGGAAGATGAGGGGGGTGGAGATGTTGTAGGGCAGGTTGCCGAAGATGCGCAGCGGCCCCTTGCCTTCTCCCATCAGGGTGCTGAAGTCGAAGCGCATGGCATCGGCTTCGATGACGGTCAGCTTGTCCTTGAGGGTGGGGTGTTCGCGCAGGCGCGCCGCCAGATCCCGGTCCAGCTCGACCACGGTCATCTTGTCCATCTGGGCGGCGACCGGCTCGGTCAGTGCGGCCAGGCCCGGGCCTATCTCCACCAGGTTCTGGCCCGGCTGGGGGTTGATGGCGGCCACGATCTGGTCGATCACATAGCTGTCGTGCAAGAAGTTCTGACCGAAACGCTTACGGGCCGTGTGGCCCATGTGCATCTTACTGCTCATATTTTTTTCTCTACCATCAAGATGGCGTGGTTAAGCGCGGTGACCAGGCTGCCCGAGTCTGCCAGGCCCTTGCCTGCCAGATCCAGTGCGGTGCCGTGGTCCACCGAGGTGCGGATGAAGGGGAGTCCGAGGGTGATATTGACCGAGCGCCCGAAGCCCTTGTATTTGAGCACGGGCAGCCCCTGGTCGTGGTACATGGTGAGTACCGCGTCCGCATCCTTGAGGTACTTCTCCTGGAACAGGGTATCGGCTGGCAGGGGGCCAACCAGATCGATCCCCTCCTGGCGCAGGGCGTCCAGGGCGGGCTCGATCACGTCTATCTCTTCACGGCCCAGGTGACCCCCTTCCCCGGCGTGGGGATTGAGGCCGCAGACATAGATCCTGGGGGCCCTGATGCCGAACTTGTCTCTGAGATCGGCATTGAGGATGCGGATCACCTTGCCCAGACGCTCCGCCGTGATGGCGCGGGCGACGCAGGCGAGGGGAATATGGGTGGTGGCCAGCGCCACCCGCAGGCCGTCGGTGGCGAGCAGCATGACCACATCCGGTACCCCCGCCTGCTGGGCGAAGAATTCGGTGTGGCCGCTGAAGGAGACCCCGGCCTGGTTGATGATACCCTTGTGCACGGGCCCGGTCACCACGGCGGCAAATTCACCGCTCATGTTGCCGTCGCAGGCACGCTGCAAGGTGGCCAGCACATAGGCGCCATTGGCCTCGTCGAGCTGACCGGCCTGCTCGGGGGCGCCGAGGGCGACCGGACACAGGGTCAGGGTACCGGCCCGCTGGGGGCGGGCAGGCTGGGCGGGATCATAGGGCAGGAGCGCGATCTCAAGCCCGAGGGCCTTGGCCCTGCGCTGCATCAGCTCGGGGGAGGCAATCACCACCAATTGATGGGGCCAGTCGCGCCGGGCGATGTCGAGCACCAGATCCGGCCCTATGCCGGCCGGCTCACCCGGGGTGATGGCAAGACGCTGACAGGTGATCAACTGCCGGCACCTTCGATGCGGATATAGGCCTCGTCACGCAGCTCGTCGAGCCATGCCTGGGACTCTTCCACGAAGCGACGGTTGTAGATCAGCTGATAGGCGCGCTGCTCCTGGGCCTTGTCGGTGGCATCCTGGCTGCGTCTCTCTTCCAGCTGCACCAGGTGCCAGCCGTGGCTGGTCCGGAAGGGCTCGCTGTACTGGCCGGGCTGCAGGCGGTTGACCATGTCGCGGAACTCAGGCACATAGACGTTGGGATCGGACCAGCCCAGCTCGCCGCCCTGCACCGCAGAGCCGGGATCTTCGGAGTACTTCTCCGCCAGGGCGGCGAAGTCGGCCTTGCCGCTTTTGATGTCGTGGAGGAAGCCGTCCAGCATGCCCTTGGCCTTCTCTTCGCTCAGTATGATGGAGGGCTTGATCAGGATGTGGCGAGCCTTCACCTCGGTCTGCACCACCTGCTGTAGACCCTTGGTATCGAACACCTTGACGATGTGCAGACCGGCGCCGGAGCGCAGCGGGCCGACGATGTCCCCCTTCTTGGCACCCTGTACCGCTTCGGCCATCAGGGTGGGCATGCCTTGCGGGCTCATCCAGCCCCAGTCACCCCCTTCCAGGGCCTTGGGACCGTTGCTTTCGGCGATGGCCAGCTCACGGAAGTCGGCGCCGCCACGCAGCCGGGTCAGCAGGCTCTCTATCTTGGCCTTGGCGGCATTGAGCTGCTCGGCGCTCGGGTTGTCCGGCAGGGCGATCTGGATGTGACCGACGTGGTACTCCTGCTGCTGCTGGCCCTGGGCCTGCAACGCCTGCACCACCTGCTTGACCTCCTGATCGGAGATGTTGATGCGGCGGCGGATCTGGTTGCGGCGCACCTCGTTCATCAGGATCTCGCGGCGTACCTCTTCCCGGTACTGGGCATAGCTCATGCCCTCGCGCTCCAGCTGGGCCCGCAGTTGCTCCAGGCTCATCTTGTTGTCCGCCGCTATGCTGCGGATGGCCTGCTCGAGCTGGGTGTCGCTGATCTTGAGGCCCTGTCTGTCCGCCAGTTGCAGCTGCAGGCTCTCCTGGATCAGGCGATCCAGCGCCTGTTTGCGCAGGGTGGCGTCATCGGGCAGCGCCTGGCCGCTCTCCTTGGCCGAGAACTTGATCTTGTTGACCAGGGCATCCTGCTGGCTGGCGAGTACTACATCCTTGTTGACCACGGCCAGCACCTTGTCGATGAGCTCGGGGGAGGCAAACGCGCTCTGGCTCATGACTCCGAACAGACCTGCGGTCAGCAGGGAAATCCACGTCTTCTTCATATCCATCTCTCAAGGCGTTTTGCGATGACTCACTGGTCCCGCAGGTTAAACGGACGAATGTAAGGCAGGGCATCGGTATCCAGGCTGGTGCCCTTGGCACCCGTACCCACACTGCCCAATCCTTTCATCTCAAACTGGATGCCGAAACTACGCTCCGAGGTGGGCTGGTAGGTGACGTTATCCGGGCTGTTGACCCATTCCAGGTTGAAGTTGATGCTCCAGCAGCAGGAGTCATATTTGATCCCCACCTTGCG
The DNA here is from genome assembly GCF_046078285.1 of Aeromonas bivalvium. Lineage (NCBI taxonomy): Bacteria > Pseudomonadati > Pseudomonadota > Gammaproteobacteria > Aeromonadales > Aeromonadaceae > Aeromonas > Aeromonas bivalvium. The sequence continues at coordinate 1,463,599 of NZ_JBGXBV010000001.1, read as the reverse complement.
GTCAACATTCACGTTCTGATCCAGGTCGTAGTAGTAGCCGCCATAGAGGTGCCACCGGTCGTTGAGGGGGGTTCCGAGCAACATGCCGACCTGGTTGATGTCGGCGCTCTCGCCACTGCGGGAGAGGTCGTAGTTGGCATCGCGCACGAAGCGGTAGTTGAGCTGGCTCAGCAGCTTCTCGTGGCGATACTCCAGGGCGCTGTTGGCGGAGCTGAACTCCTTCTCCTGCACGTCATACTGGGCTCCGACGTGGGCAAACCACTGCTCGCTTATCTTGGCATCCCCCTCGAATGACAGGGGTGAGCGGGTGTTGGTGCTCGCCTCGTCGCTGGGATAGAGGGTGACCCTGGGGGCGACGAAGTCGAATGCCTGGGCCAGGGCCAGGCGCAGGCGCTCGTCACCGACGGCATCATAGACCCGGCTGGTGACCCCGACAGAGACTCGGTTGGAGTCGCTGATCCGATCCAGCCCGGCGAAGCGGCGATCGCTGAACAGGCTGTAGTAGTCCTGGCGCATGCTGGTCGAGTCGTAGATGCCTATGTTGTCCTGATCCTTGTAGGGGATATAGAGGTACTGGAACTCGGGCTCCAGGGTCTGGTTGGCACGCTCGCCAAACCAGTCCTGCTGACGATCGAAGGTGAGGCCGCCCTTGAGTCGAAACGAGGGCAGCACCCGGGTGACGTTGTCGTCGAGGTGGGTCAGCCCCTTGTTGCGGTAGTAGCTGGTGAGCTTGCTGGTATCCGGGACATCCTGATTGTACTGGGTGTACATCAGCTTGTACTGGCTGTCGAGGTAGTAACCGTCCGCATCGATGAGCGGCACCGTCAGGGTCGGCGCGCTGTAGAGGCGGGTGCCGGTATAGGCCTCCCCTATGGTGGACTGGTCATTGTCATAGCCGAAATTGGTCAGCTCTGTGTTCCAGGCCAGATCGTACCAGCGGCCCTGATGGTAATAGTTGTGGTTGATGCGCGGCAGCATGGTGTGGGGCTGCTGGGCACCGGCCAGCAGGATCTGGTAGGTGCGCGCCTCCGTGGTCAGGTTCCAGTTCTGCTGGTAGTAGCCGGCGGTGAGGGACTGTTGCAACTGGTTGTCGACCTGGGTGCCGACCGGCGGCGAAAAGTCGTTGAAATAGTTGTAGTCGTTGTCCCGCACCTTGGTGTAGTCGAGGGAGACCACCAGGGCGTTGTCGAGGAAAAGAGAGGTGTGACGGGCGCTCAGCAGGTAACGGTGGCCATCGGCAAGATAGGCGTTGAGGCTGGCCGTGTCGTCATACTGCTTGTCGTCCGCCAGGTTCTCGAAGTAGAGGGTGCCGCTGTGGGCCGGGTCCGGCATGTAGCGGAACTCGACCTGCTCCATCAGGCCGCGCCTGTCCATGAAACGGGAGCTGATGGTGGCGTCGTAGTTGGGGGCGATATTCCAGTAGAAGGGCTGGTTGATATCCATGCCGTTCTTGGAACTCTGCTCATAGCTGGGGTAGAGCAGACCCGTCTTGCGCTCGTCCTTGATGGGGAAGTTGATATAGGGAAAGTAGAACACCGGGTAGTCATAGAGCCAGAGGCTGGCGTTCCAGGCTTCGCCGAACACCTCGTTCTGGTCGATGTCGATGCTGCCCGCCTTCAGGGTCCAGGCTTCCTGGCCCGGTGGGCAGGTGGTGTACTGGGCCCCTTCCAGGGTGATGTTCTGGTTGTTGTTGGTCATGATGACCCGATCGGCCGAGCCGCGCACCGCAGAGCCATGGACCTGATACTTGCCCTCTTCGAGCTCTGAATCCTTGGTATCCAGGTTGGACTTGAGGGTTTTGTCGCTGGTGACCGTGATCTGGCCATCGTTGTAGTAGATGTTGCCGATGGCGATCACATCCCGGCTCTTCTGGTCGAGCTGGGCATAATCGGAGTCAAACTTGCGCACGCCCTGACGCACCTTGACGTCGCCTTCATAGACGGCGGTGCCGCCCTGCTTGGCTTCGAGCCGGTCGGCGTCCACCTCCACCGGCAGGGCATTGGCATCCTGACTGGCGGGGGCTTTTTCTATCTTGGGAACATAGTCATAGCAGAGCTCGTCCAGCAGACCCGTGGCGGCGGGTACGCTCATTGGCGCAGCCTGGAGATATGCCGGGCTCAACAGCGCCGGAGCAAGGCCAATGGTCAGGGCGATGGGACAGGCACGCCCCAGTGTCCATTTTGTCATGTAGAAGACTCGCGCAATCCGTATCGAAACGGCTGATTCAAGAGCATGCATAATACGCCAGGACTCATCGAGTTGACATTGCATCTCATTGCTTTATGTTAGCCGGCAATGATAAAGCATTATTGCGGCCAGGGCTAACAGCCAAGCGCTGCTTTCCACCTTGGTCCTTCACCCATGCCAGATCGTTTTGACTCCTTGCTCCAGTTCGCTCGCCACCACACGGGCGACCACACCCTGACCCTGTCTCTCATTTCCGGCGACGCCAGTTTCCGTCGATACTATCGGGGCGGCGGCCTTGTCTGGGTGGATGCCAATCCACAAACAGAGAAAAATCAAGAGTTTGTCCGCAATGCCTCGGCCCTGCACGCAAGGGGCCTGCTGGCTCCCGAGGTGCGGGCGGTCGATTATGCTCTCGGGCTGCTGGCGGTGACGGATCTGGGCGACACCCAGCTCATCCGTTGCCTGGACGAGACCTGCGTGCTGGCCTGGTATCAGAAAGCCATCGCCTTGCTGCCGCGGCTCGGTGGCGTGACCCTGGCGCTTGAGCCCTTCGATGCCGCCTTCATGGCCCGGGAAAACGCCATCTTCCCCGAATGGCTGCTGGGTCAGCACCTCAATCTGACCCTGGACGAGGACGAACGGCGACTGCTCGAGGACACCTTCGCCTGCCTCACCGAGAACAACCTGGCCCAGCCCCAGGGGGTGATGCACCGGGATTTCCACAGCCGCAACCTGATGGTGTGTGGTGGCGACACCCCGGACGAGAGCGAGCTGGCCATCATAGATTTTCAGGACATGGTCATCGGGCCGCTGAGCTATGACCTGGTCTCCCTGCTCAAGGACTGCTATGTGCGCTGGCCGGACGCGGTGATGGAGCAGGGCATGCGCCACGGCTTCGAGACCCTGAGCCGCGCCAATCTGCTGGCCGGGCTCGACTATGCCAGTTTCCGTCGTCATGCAGATCTGACCGGCATGCAGCGTCACCTGAAGGCGGCGGGGCTCTTCACCCGCCTCTATCACAGGGATGGCAAATCCGGCTATCTCAAGGACATTCCCCGCACCCTGGGTTATGTGGTGGATGCGTGCCGTCTCCATGGCGAAGCCCATCCGGTGCTGAAGGCATTTGGCGACTGGCTGGTGCGCCGGGTGCTGCCCGGCTTTGCGCCACGACAAGCGGGTGAGGGCGCATGAAGGCGATGATCCTGGCCGCCGGCCGTGGCGAGCGGATGCGCCCGCTGACCGACACCCTGCCCAAGCCGCTCTTGGCGGTGGGGGGCAAGCCCCTCATCGTGCACCATATCGAAAAACTCAAGGCGGCCGGGGTAAGCGAGCTGGTCATCAATCACGCCTGGCTCGGCCACAAGCTGGTGGCGGCCCTCGGCGATGGCCGCCAGTTCGGGGTGCAGATAGCCTGGTCGGCGGAGGAGAGCGCCCTGGAGACGGCGGGGGGCATAGTGCAGGCATTGCCCCTGCTCGGCGATGCCCCGTTTCTGGTGATCAACGGTGATACCTGGCTCGATGCGGATTATGGCGCTCTGGTGCACCAGCCGCTGGGGACGGATCTCGCTCACCTCTGGCTGGTGCCCAATCCGCCCCAGCATCCCGAGGGGGACTTCTCCCTCGCCGCAGACAGGGTGCAAGACAGGCCCGGCCTGACCTTCAGCGGCATCGGCCTCTATCGGCCCGAGGCATTTGCCCTCCTCGCCCAGGGCAGCCGCAAGCTGGCGCCCCTGCTGCGCGACTGGATGGCTCAGGGACGGGTCGGCGGTTCGCGTCTGGTCGGTGAGTGGCGTGATATCGGTACCGTGGCGCGTCTGCGCGCCCTGGATGACGAGCTGGCAGGCTCCACTAATTGAGATGAGGTCTTGAGTCATGCGTATTTGGGGCAAGGTGCTCGGCGCCTTCTTCGGTTTTCTGCTCGGCAATGTCTTCGGGTTGCTGATCGGCCTCTGGCTCGGTCACCGGTTTGACCGCGGGCTCGGCATCCAGGGGGCGTTTCGCCGTACCCCGAGCGCCGAGCAGCAGGCCATCTTCTTCCACGCCACCTTCGCCGTCATGGGTCACATCGCCAAGGCGGGGGGCCAGGTCACGGAGCAGGAGATCCGGGTCGCCTCCAACCTGATGGACAGGATGCGGCTCTCTCCCGAGCAGCGCAGCAGTGCCCAGCGCTCGTTTCGCGAGGGCAAGGAGGCCGATTTCCCCCTGCGCCAGACCCTGGCCGGGTTTCGCAGTGCCAGTCAGGGGCAGCGCGACATCTTGCGCTTCTTCCTGGAGGTGCAGCTGCAGGCGGCCTTCGCCGATGGTCAGGTGGAGGCGGCCGAGCGGGTCATCTTGCAGACCATCGCCGAGGAGCTGGGCTTCAGCCAGATAGAGCTGGCGCGGATCCTGGCCATGGCCGAGGCGCAGATGAACTTCTTTCGCCACGGCGGCCAGTACCAGGGCGGGCATCAGTCTGCGGGGCAGCAGCCTCCGAGTCGTGACAGGCTCAAGGATGCCTACCAGCTGCTGGGGGTGAGCGAGGAGGCGGCTGATGCCGAGGTCAAGAAGGCCTATCGCAAGGAGATGAGCAAGCATCACCCGGACAAGCTGGCCGCCAAGGGGTTGCCCCCCGAGATGATGGAGATGGCCAAGGAGAAGGCCCAGGAGATCCAGCAGGCCTGGGAGTGGATCCGCGAGGCTCGCGGCATTCGCTGAGCCCCTCCTTCGCCAGCCATAAAAAAATGCCCGTCGATGACGGGCATTTTTGTTTGTGCAATAAAGGCTTAGTGGCTATCGACCCAGACGAACTTGAGCACGAACAGCAGGGCCACCACCAGCACACAGGGGTTGATCTCGCGCCAGCGACCCGTGCCCGCCTTCATCACGCAGTAGGAGATGAAGCCCACGGCGATCCCCTCGGTGATGGAGAAGCTGAACGGCATCATCACCGCTGTCATGAAGGCCGGCACCGCCTCGGTCAGGTCTTCCCACTTGACCCGGGTCAGCTCGGAGCACATCAGCACCCCCACGTAGATGAGGGCGCCGGCGGCGGCATAGGCCGGCACCATGGCGGCAACCGGGGAGAAGAAGATCGCCAGCAGGAACAGCACGCCGACCACGATGGCAGTGAGGCCGGTGCGGCCGCCGACCGCCACCCCTGAGCTGCTCTCGATATATGCAGTGACCGAGGAGGTGCCCATGAAGGCGCCGCCGACCGAGCTCACGCTGTCCACCACCAGGGCCTGTTTCATGCGCGGGAAGCGGCCCTGCTCATCGGCCAGCTTGGCGCGGGTGGTGACCCCGATCAGGGTGCCGGACGAGTCAAACAGGTTGACCAGCATGAAGGAGAAGATGATCCCGGCGAGGCCGATGTCGAGCGACCCCATCAGGTCCAGCTGACCGAATACCGGCGCTATGCTCGGCGGCAGGGAGACGAATCCCTTGAAGGTGACATCGCCAAACAGCCAGCCCAGGGCCGTGGTGACGACGATGGCGATCAGCACGGCGGAGTGAACGCCACGGGCGGAGAAGATGCAGATGAGGAAGAACCCCAGCAGCCCCAGCAGGCAGGGCAGGGAGGTGAGGTTGCCCACGGTCACCATGGTGGCCGGGCTCGCCACCACTATGCCGGCGTTGTGCAGGCCGAGCAGGGCGATGAGCAGACCGATACCGGCTGTGATGCCGACCCTCAGGGTGAGGGGAATGTTGGCAATCAGCCAGTAGCGCACCCGCAGCAGGGTCAGGATCAGCAGGCCCAGCGCGCCCCAGAAGATGGTGCCCATGCCCACCTGCCAGGAGTAGCCCATGCCCGCCACCACCACGAAGGCGAAGAAGGCATTGAGCCCCATGGCGGGGGCCAGGGCGATGGGCAGGTTGGCCAATAATCCCATCAGAATGCTGCCGATGCCGGCGATGAGACAGGTGGTGACGAACACCGCCTGGGTGTCCATGCCCGCATTGGAGAGGATCTGCGGGTTGACGAACACGATATAGACCATGGTCAGGAAGGTGGTGACCCCGGCGATGAGCTCGGTGCGGGCATTGGTGCCATGGCTCTTGAGCGCGAACAGACGCTCGAGCCATCCTTGCCCCGGGGCAGGCTGAGCGGTTTGTGGTGCTTGATTCATGTTGGATTCCATAGGTGACGTGAAATAGGTGGCAGGCACGGGGTCGGTCCCATCCATGCGGGGCATGACCCGGAGCTGATGACAAACCAGCAGATCCCTCCTGATACCGTGACAGCGCGCACATTCTCACACAGGCGGCGCCATTCATAAACCTGGGAAGCGGGTGTTTGCTCCATCAATAGAGCAAAAATTCAAACGTTTGCCGGGTCGGGCTGGAAAAGGGTGCCGATAGACGCTTGTTGCTGGGCCCTGGCGCCAGGGTCAGGGGCTTCTGCTCCCCAGGGTCTTGAGGTAGCGATCCACCAGTTCGGCCAGTCGCTCGTCCGCCTGTTCGCGCAGTGGCGCCAGGGCCAGCCCCAGCCGTTGCAGGTAGCGCTCGGCCTGGGGATCGGTCAGGGTCTGATCCTGGAGCAGGAAACTCAGTTCGGGCAGGCGCTTGTCGTGGCGCGGGATCAGCTGCCAGCAGAGCCCCTGGGGCGCGCTGGCGGCAAACAGCCGGGTCGCGGCGGCGCAGAAGGTCGCTATGTGCAGCTTGCCGTCCGGGCCGAGGCAACCGGGCTCGATCCGCATCAGCAGGGTGAGTCGGGCAGGGTGTGGGGTCATGGTGTGGATCCGGACCTGGGTCAGCCGTCAGTATGGCAGCGGACAATGGGGGCATGAGGGATAAGTGCAGGGGGAGCCAAGGCTCCCCCTGCGGCGCATCACTTGGTGATGCGTTTGTACTTGGCACGGTGCGGCTGAACCGCATCGGCGCCATAGGTCTTCTTCTTCCACTCTTCGTATTCGGTGAAGTTGCCCTCGAAGAAGGCAATCTTGCCCTCGTCCTGGTAGTCCAGGATGTGGGTGGCGATACGGTCGAGGAACCAGCGATCGTGGGAGATGACCATGGCGCAACCCGGGAACTCCAGCAGGGCGTTCTCGAGGGCGCGCAGGGTTTCGATGTCCAGATCGTTGGTCGGTTCATCCAGCAGCAAGACGTTGCCGCCGGTCTGCAGCAGCTTGGCCAGGTGCAGACGGCCCCGCTCACCACCGGACAGCTCGCCCACCCGCTTCTGCTGATCGGCGCCCTTGAAGTTGAAGCGGCCGATATAGGCGCGGCTCGGGAACTCGTGGTTGCCGATGCGCAGTATGTCCTGACCGTCGGCCACCTCTTCGAACACCGTCTTCTTGTCATCCATGGTGTCGCGGAACTGGTCCACCGACGCCAGCACCACGGTGTCACCCAGGGTGATGGAACCGGAATCCGGCTGCTCCTGGCCCGACATCATGCGGAACAGGGTGGATTTACCGGCGCCGTTGGGGCCGATAATGCCGACGATGGCACCCTTGGGAATGGAGAAGGAGAGATCGTCGATCAGCTGCCTGTCACCATAGGACTTGCAGAGGTTCGCCACCTCCAGCACCTTGTCGCCGAGGCGGGGTCCGGGCGGAATGAACAGCTCGTTGGTCTCGTTGCGCTTCTGGTAGTCGCTGGTGTTGAGCTCCTCGAAGCGGGCCATACGGGCCTTGGACTTGGCCTGACGGCCCTTGGGATTCTGGCGAACCCACTCCAGCTCCTTCTCGATGGACTTCTTGCGCGCCGCTTCCGAGCTCGCTTCCTGGGCCAGACGGGCATCTTTTTGCTCCAGCCAGGAGGAGTAGTTGCCCTCCCAGGGGATGCCTTCGCCGCGGTCCAGCTCCAGGATCCAGCCTGCCACGTTGTCGAGGAAGTAGCGGTCGTGGGTGATGGCCACCACAGTGCCTTCGTAGTCGTGCAGGAAGCGCTCCAGCCAGGCCACGGATTCCGCATCCAGGTGGTTGGTCGGTTCGTCCAGCAGCAGCATGTCCGGTTTTTCCAGCAGCAGGCGGCACAGGGCAACCCGGCGGCGCTCACCCCCGGAGAGGTGCTTGATCTGGGCGTCCCAGGCCGGCAGGCGCAGGGCATCGGCCGCGCGCTCCAGCTGGTTCTCTAGGTTGTGGCCACCCTGGGATTCGATGATGGCCTCCAGCTCGCCCTGTTCCCGGGCCAGCTTGTCGAAATCCGCATCCGGATCGGCGTAGGCCGCATAGACCTCATCCAGGCGGGCCATGGCGCGCTTGACCTCGCCGACAGCCTCTTCCACCGCTTCGCGCACTGTCTGCTCCGGATCCAGCTTGGGCTCCTGGGGCAGGTAGCCTATCTTGATGCCTGGCTGAGGACGGGCTTCCCCTTCGATCTCGGTATCCAGCCCCGCCATGATGCGCAGCAGGGTGGATTTACCGGCGCCGTTCAGACCCAGCACGCCTATCTTGGCGCCCGGGAAGAAGGAGAGGGAGATGTTCTTGAGAATATGACGCTTGGGCGGCACGACCTTGCCGACCCGGTTCATGGTGTAAATAAATTGAGCCATTGGCTAATTCTCTTTCCTTTTCATCAGGTTAACTTGTTTTTGTCAACGAGCTGATGCCGTGGTGGGGCCAGCTGACGACTGGGGTCAGCCGGTTCCGAATAACGGGGCGATTGTAAACCAATGGCCGACGGGGGGAAAGCCGATGGCGCCGTGAGGGAATGGCCTCATGGCGCCAGTCGAGGCGCGGGCGCAGTCGCTAGCGGTTCGGGCGTCCGGCCTGCTTGGCCAGGGGATCCTGGCCGGCGAAATAGAGCACCTTGCGCACATAGTGCTGGGTCTCGGCATAGGGGGGGATGCCGCCATAGCGGGTCACGGATTCCTCGCCGGCGTTGTAGGCGGCCGACATCAGTACCCAGTCCCCGTCGAACTCCCGATCCAGCCACTTGAGATAGGCCAGGGCCCCCCTGATGTTCTGCTCCGGGTCGAAGGGGCGGGTCACCCCGAAGCGCGCCTGGGTGGCGGGGATGAGCTGCATCACCCCCTGGGCATTCTTGGGGGAGACGGCATGGGTCTCCAGATTGGACTCGGCGATGGCAATGGCCAGCACCAGGCGGGGGTCTATCTCATGGCGATCGGCGGCCTGGCGCAGCAGGGCGGCGAGCCTGCGTTTGGCGGGAGACTGGCGGGCGAGATAGGCGTCGAGGTTGAAGGGGGTGCTGGGGATGGTGAAGCCGCCGCCACCGCCCAGCTGGGCGCCGCAGTTGTCCCCTACGGGGGCGTTGCCGACCCGGCTGTTGTAGTAGCGAGCGGCCTGCTGGCTGCCAAGGCGCATGGCCATGGCGAGATAGCCGTTGGCAAGCTTGGGATTGCGGGGGGCAAGCAGGCGACCGATGCGGTAGTAGCCTTCCGGGTTGCCCGTGCTGGCCGCCACGCAGTAGTGGCGTATGGCCTGGCTGATGTTGCCCCGGTTCTGGGCCGCCTGACCCTGCTGCAGGGCATTGATGGCGCGCGGTGCCTGACGAAACTGGCCCTTGTCGGCCGCCTGGGCCGCGGCGGCGGGCAGCAGGGGCAGCATTATCAACAGCAGGGTTGCGGGCCAGTTCACCATGGCAATTCTCCAGCGAATGTCCAGAACCTATAGGGGAGATCGGCGCGCACTGCCAGTGGCACGGTGGAACCTGTGGTTATGGCAGGGCGACTCGCGAGAACGAAATCATCTGGAACTAACAGCGAGCTCCCGGATTGACACGGCTGTCAGGGAGTGATCACGGCGTGGGAATGGCGGGAGGCTGGCAGAGTTGCTGCTAATAACTATTTTGTTATTACAGTGTGCAATTGCTGCCGGGCAGGGAAGCGGCCATGGCTAAGGACGGCATATGACCTCTGACGATATAGACATAGTGCAGCGAGCATGGAGCCGTATCTCGCTGTTTAGCAATGAATTTGTCAAGGAGATCTACCGGGAGCTGTTTCGCCTTGACCCGGGATTGCTCCCCATGTTCACCATGACGGATGAGCGCCTCATCAACAAGGTGGCCCAGACCCTCAACACGGTGTTGACCAGCCTGGAGCAGCTGGATGCGCTGCGCTTCATCATTCGCCACCTCGGCCAGCAGCACAGGCGCTACGGGGTGAAGCCGGAACACTTCGCCCTGGTCAAGGTCGCCATGACCCGGGTCATGGCCCAGCGGCTCGGCGAACACTTCACTCCGACCCTTGCCCAGGCCTGGTCCGCCGCCTATGACGAGATTGCCGCCATCATGATAGAGGGATTGCAGCAAGAGCCCAGGGCCGAGGAGCCGGCGGACATGGCGCTGCCCTGGCTCTGCTGAGTCGCCGGGAGGGCGGGGGAAGAGCCTCATCTTGGTGCAACGACTGTCAATGGAGGCTGACAGGCACCAAAAGGGGGCGTGGTGGACGGCTATTGTGATCATGGTCGCAAAAAATAGACTGGACCCCATAACGAAGCCCTGAGGACAGGGCTCGCGTCCGCCAGCGCGGACTAAAGACACGCTTTTCACTTCGCCATTGGATACAGGTTATGGACAACACCCCCCACGCGGCCCAGCCCGCTCGCTCTGCGCACCCCCTCTATGAAGATGTGCTCGCCCTGCTGACCGCGGCGGGTTTCGTCTCCCTCGGCATCTTTCTGTTTCATCAGGTCGGCTTGCTCACCGGCGGCACTGCCGGGCTGGCACTGCTGCTGCAGCAGGTGACGGGCCTGAGCTTTGGTCTGCTGTTCTTTGCCATGAACCTGCCGTTCTACGCCCTGGCCTGGCTCAGGATGGGACCGCGCTTCACCTTCAATACCTTCGTCTCGGTGGCAGCGGTCTCCTTCATGACGGATCACCTCAACGCCGTGCTGCAAATCGGCAAGATAGAGCCGGTCTACGCGGCCCTGATCGGCGGCACCCTGATCGGCATGGGGCTGCTCATCATGTTTCGCCACAAGTCCAGCCTGGGGGGCTTCAACATCCTGGCGCTGTTTATCCAGGATCGGTTCGGCATCCGCGCCGGCAAGCTGCAAATGGGGCTGGATTGCACCATAGTCGTCGCCTCCTGTTTCGTGGTGCAGCCCTGGATCCTGGCCCTCTCCGTGGTGGCGGCCATCATCTGTAACCTGGTGTTGACACTCAATCACAAGCCGGGCCGCTACCAGATAGCCTGAGTACCCCTTCACTTCCCAAACAAACAGAGCGCCTGATGGCGCTCTTTTGCTATTCGGGATCCTGGCTGGATTCACACCACCATGGGCAGTCCGGTCTCGGGGTGAGGGATCACCTGGGCCGGGTAGTCATAGAGGCGGGTCACCAGCTCGGGGGTGAGCACCCTTGCCGGGGGGCCATCGGCCATCAGTCTGCCCCGCTCCAGCATCAGCAGCCGATCGGCGTAGCGGGCCGCCAGATTCAGATCGTGCAGCACCACCAGCACGGCGGTGTTGCGGGAGGTGAGGGCGCGGGCCAGGGTGAGCAGCTGGTGCTGGTACTTGAGATCCAGGGCCGAGGTGGGCTCATCGAGCAGCAGCAGCCTGGGAGGTGCATCGGCATCGGGGGCCTGCCAGATCTGGGCCAGCACCCGGGCAAACTGCACCCGTTGGCGCTCGCCGCCGGAGAGGCCCGGATAGAGGCGGTTGGCCAGGTGCTCCACCCCGGCATGGGCCATGGCGGCTCTCACTATCTCGTCGCGCCGACTGCCGGGTTCGCTGTGGGGCAGGCGCCCCATGGCCACCACCTCTTCGCACAGGAAGGGGAAACTCAGGGAGGAGCTCTGGGGCAATACCCCGACCCTGTGGGCCAGTTCGGTGCCGTCCCACTCCTGGCGCTTTCGGCCAAACAGGCGAGTCTCTCCTTCATGGTCCAGCTCGCCGGTCAGGCATTTGAGCAGGGAGCTCTTGCCTGCGCCATTGGGGCCGAGCAGGGCGGTGAGGCTGCCCCCGTGCAGGGTGAGCTCGAGCCCGTCCAGAATGAGGCGGCCACCTCGGGTGAGGCTGAGCTGGCGGCAATGCAGCAGAGGAGGAAGTGCTGACAAGATGGGATCTCCGGTTACAGCGTGCGGCGGCTCTTGATCAGCAGCCAGATGAAGAAGGGGGCACCGAGCAGTGCCGTGATGATGCCCACCGGCAGCTCGGCCGGCGCCAGCAGGGTGCGGGCCAGCATGTCGGCCCCCAGCAGCAGGGCGGCGCCCACCAAGGCACTGAGCGGCAGCAGCCTGACATGGTTGGGGCCGGTCAGCAGCCGCACCAGGTGGGGCACCACCAGGCCGACGAAGCCGATCATGCCGGCCACCGCCACGGCCACCCCCACCCCCACGGCGGTGAGCAGTATCAGTCGGCGCTTGAGGGCCTGTACGTTGACCCCCAGGTGACGGGCCTCTGACTCGCCCAGCAGCAGGGCATTGAGGGGGCCGGCATCGCGCATGAACAACAGCAGCAGCAGGGCGAGGGCCGCCAGTGACAGGGCGACATCGGCGGGTTTGCCCGCCGCCAGGGTGCCCAGCTGCCAGAGGCTGAGGTCGCGCAGCATCTGATCGTCGGCGAGATAGGTGAGCAGGCCGATCACCGCGAAGGAGAAGGCCGTGATGGCGACCCCCGCCAGCAACATGACGGTGACCGAGGAGCCCCCCTCCCGGGAGCCCAGCAAATAGACCAGGGTGGTGGTCAACGCCCCGCCGAGGAAGGCAAACAGGGGGAGCAGGCCGATGCCGAGCAGGCTCTGCAGCTGCTGGCCCAGGGGGGCCAGCAGCACTATGGCCAGGGCGGCGCCCAGCGCCGCGCCGCCGGAGACGCCAATGATGCCGGGGTCGGCCAGGGGGTTGCGAAACAGCCCCTGCATCACGGCGCCGCAGAGGCCGAGCATGCCCCCCACCGCGATGCAGAGCAGGGTGCGCGGCAGGCGGATCTCCTGCACGATCAAGATCTTGTGCGCTTCAATTCCACTCTCCTGCCCGGCCAGCAGGGCGCGCAGGCTCTCGCCGAGGGAGAGGGCAAGGGGGCCGGTGGCCAGCGACCCGACCAGCAGCAGTGCCAGCAGGCCGCCGCTGAGGGTGATGAGCCAGGGCAGTGGCAGGCGCATCATGACCCCTGCTTGATCCACTGGGCTATCTGGGCCGCCTGCTGCAAGGAGCGCAGACTGAGGCCCCCTTGCAGGGCCTGGCCGTCGATGGCGTGGATGGCGCCCCGTCTGCCCGCCGGGGTGGCGGCCAGGGCCGGCACCTGGGCCAGCACGCTGGCCGGATCCTGATACAGCTGCCAGTCGCGGCCGCTCACCAGCACCAGATCCGGTTGCAACTCGATCAGGGATTCGGCGGACACAGGCTTGTAGTCCCGCAACTGGGCGACCGGATTGACGCCGCCCGCCAGGGTGAGCAGGGCGCTGGCGGTGGTATTGCCCCCGGCGATGCTGGTGGGCTGGCCCTTGTGCAGCAGCAGGAAGGCGACCTTGAGGGGCTGGTTCCCGCTCGCCTGGGCGGCCAGGGCGTCGCTCTGGGCCTGGATCTCGGCCTGCAAACGGGTACCGGCGGCCGGATCCCCCAGCAGCCGGGCCAGGGTCTCGATCCGCGCGTTCAGGTTGGCCAGGGTCGGCGCCGTCTCCAGCACCTTCACCTCGACTCCGGCCCGGCGCAGCTGATCCAGCACAGGGGCCGGTCCCATCTCGTCGCTGCCGATCAGCCGGGTCGGGGCCAGACTGAGGATCCCCTCCGCGGCCAGGGCGCGGTGATAGCCGACCCTGGGCAGCCCCTTGGGCTCCGGGCTGCTGACGTCGGTGGCGATCAGGCTGGATTGGCCGCCGAGCGCCAGTATGAGTTCAGTGGTGGCCGGGCCTATGCTGACGATACGTTCCTGTGCGCCTGCTGGCAGGGCCATGACCGAACAGCCGAGCAGGGTGAGTGCGAGGGCAAGACGAGGGCCCATGCTAACCTCCGAGGGTAAATGAAGTTGGGTTTGCGCCGAGAATATCAAGCCGAAGGAGAAAATGCACTGATAATGAAACTGATTATCAATTGCATTGGTTTTGCGGCTTGATTAGAGTATCCGCCATGACAGTCGAGGGGTGGCAAACCCCTCCCAAGGGAGAACCCATGAGCATTGCACAACGCATCCAGGCGCTGCTGGAGCAAGATCCCGGCGCCCATCCATCCAGCCTGGCGACCCAGCTGGCGGTCAGCGAGTGGGAGGTGGTGCGCCATCTGCCGTCCGAGCTGGTGACCCGGGTGCCCGCCGAGCAGGCCGAGGCCCTGCTGGCGGACCTGGCCAGTTGGGGCCAGGTGACCACCATCGTCGAATCAGACGGATCCATCTTCGAGGTGAAGGCCCCCTTCCCCAAGGGCAAGAGCGCCCGCGGCTACTACAACCTGATGGGACGAGACGGCGAGATGCACGGCCACCTCAAGCTCGACAAGGTGGTCGGCATTGCCCTGGTCAGCAAGCTGTTCATGGGCAAGGAGGGACACTCCTTCCAGTTCTTTGGCGCCAGCGGCCGCTGCATCTTCAAGGTCTATCTGGGTCGGGACGAGCAGCGTCGGCTGCTGCCTGATCAGGTGGAACGTTTCATGGCCTTGCGCCACCAGTATCAAGAGGAAGTGAAAGCATGAGTGAACGTCAGGAGCGTCTGCAGAACCGCCTGCAACCGGAGATCCGCGAGTTTCGCGATGGTTGCCGCACCCTGCAGCTCGCCACTGTGGACAGCGAGGGCAGGCCCAACGCCAGCTACGCCCCCTTCGTGTTGCAGCAAGATGGCTACTATGTGCTCATCTCCGAGATTGCGCGCCATGCCCGCAATCTGCAGCAGGTACCCAGGGTCTCCCTGATGCTGATCGAGGACGAAACCGGCGCCCGCGAGCTGTTCGCCCGCAAGCGTCTCACCTTCGATGCGCTGGCCGAGGTGGTGGCGCGGGATGACGAGCGCTGGGGCCAGGCGATTGCCGCGCTGGAAGGGCGCTTTGGCGACATCGTCAAGGGACTCTCCAACCTCAAGGACTTCGTGCTGTTTCGCCTCAAGCCCGAGCAGGGGCTGTTCGTCAAGGGCTTCGGCCAGGCGTTCCAGGTCTCCGGTGACGAGCTGGTGGACTTCGTCCATCTGGCGGAGGGCCACAGGCGCATCGACAACGGTGCCGAGCTGACCCGCGAGACAGACGCACCGGTCTGACGAGGGGAGATGAAATGAAAAACGGACAGCCCAGGCTGTCCGTTTTGATTGATGGGCCCACTAGCCTTGCCAGTTGCCCCGGTTGGGGAAGGCCTGGCGGTCGGCGTCGCTGGCGGTCTCGTTGCACTCCCCCCTGATGCGCCAGGAGGTCTGGCTCAGCACGATGAAGCCCTGATGGCAGTAGCCCCTTTGCTCCAGGGTGTGCTGGAGCTGGGCATCCTGCAAGGCGGTGCGCCGCTCCAGCAGGCTCTTCTGGCGCTGCAATTTGCCGCCATCCTCATCCTGCAGCCGGGTGGGCAGCGTCTCCAGTGGCGCGGCTTCAAACAGGAAGCGCTTGCTGCCCTCTTCGTTGATATGGGTGCTGAACAGCGGCGCGGGCTGATCCGATGGTGGCGTGAAACCACAGCCGGTCAGGACCGGCACCATGGCAAGCAGCAGGGCGCAGGGGAGGGGAAGTCTCATTCAGATGATCTGATCCGTGGGTTGCACCAGGACGCGGCGATCCCCCGGCAGGGCCAGGTTTTCCCACATCCAGTTGTGATGGGTGATGATGTCGTCCGCACCCAGGTGGGGGCGATCGGCCGTGGTGTGGGCGTCCCGGGCCACAGTGACCTCGAAGCCGTGGGAGGCGGCGCTGCGCACCGTGGTGTCGACACAGAAGTCGGTGGCGCAGCCGCACAGGATCAACCTGTCGACGCTCTGCTCCGCCAGCAGGAAGCCGAGCTCAGTATCGAGGAAGCTGTCGCAGGCGCGCTTGCGCACCCGGCTGTCGGCAGGCCTGGGGGAGAGGGCGGCGTGGATCTGCCAGGCCGGGCTGCCGGGCTCAAGCTCGCCCCCCGGCTCGTCATGTTGCACGTAAATGACGCGTCCGCCGCCCTGGCGCACCCCCTGGGTCAGGCGATTGATATTGGCCAGCACCTGCGCGTCCTGGTGACGCGGTTGCTCGAACAGCCCCTGTTGCACATCGATAACCAGTAACACGTCCATATGCACTCCTCGTGCTGTTCATCGTTGGCCCTTGCGGGCCCTGGGATAGACGGGGTCACCCTGTCATGGCGCGAGCGGGTGCCGGCTTGCCCGCGCCGCTCAGTCAGCCTGGGATTGCAGCCACTGGGTACAGTCCCGTTGCCGGGACCGATGCAGCGTGCCCATATCTTGCTTCATTTCCCCCTCGCTTTGCCAGCGTTTGGGCAAGGGAGTCATGGTGACCTGCACCTCGGGGGCGCGTCCCGGCACAGGTTCAGCCGTGGTGACGGGGACCACCAGGCTGATCTTGAGGGCCGGATTGCGACTGGCGATGCGGCTGGCCAGGCCAAGCCCCCCCTCCACGTGGAAGTTGCCGGCGATGTGCATGATGCGCCTGCCCGGGTGACTGGCCAGGTAGTCCACCATGGATTCGGCCATGGTGTCATCCCAGCTGGTCTGGGCGGCAAAGCGGCGGGCATTGGCGTCCGCATCCCCATGGTGCATGGAGGCCATGAACTTCTGGCGATAGGGGTCATCGCCCAGGGTGAGGGTGCGTGCCAGCTGGCCGCGATAAACGGGAGCGAGCCGGTCGAGCCATGCCGGGCCTTCCTGACCGATGCAGCTCACCAGGGGCTTGGGGGCGTTGGCCGCGATGACGGTCATGCCCTGCGCCTTGGCAAATTCCACCAGGGGGCGATAGTCGCTCTGGTAGTTGGGCCAGGCGTTGCCATCGCGGATGAGGGCCGCCTCACCGATGCGCCCGGCGAGATAGGCATCGAGCACCGGCTGGGCGTCGCGCGCGAACTGCTCCATGGAGAGCGCCAGGGCCCGGCCATGGTCCCGGCTCTGGTGCTGCAAGCCGGCCAGCAGCCGCGCCTCGAGCAGGTGGGCGGCCGGATGGGTGTGCAGCTCTCCCACCAGCACTATGTCGGCGTCCCTGACCCTGTCCAGCGCTTGCTGCAGGGTCAGTGTCTCGCCGTGCGCCGAACTCAATCGGTAGTCGTAAAGGGTGCCGGTCAGGGGGGCGGTGGGGGATGAGGGGCTCGCGCAGGCCCAGAGCAGCAGGGGCAGCGTCAGCAAGGTCAGGGATCGGATCATGGTTTCTCACGACAAGGTTGGTCAGCCAGGGTCAGCATGGCAGAGGTGGCGTCATGATGACAGGGGGGCTTGGGGGGATGCAAATAAATCACAACAAAAATGATAACCATTATCATTGATCTTTCCGTGGCTCTGAGTAAGATGCATGCCGTTGATAACTATTCTCAATAAGGACATGCAGTGGCTCACATTACTCCCCCCACCCAGATTGCGATCGCGGTCATGGCCGCCCTCAGCCTCCCGGTTCAGGCAGCGCAGCCGACTCACTCCCGCGGCAATGACGATGTCATGGTGGTCAGCGGCTCCCGGATGGAGCAGAAGCTGGAAGATGTCTCCGGTCCCATCACGGTGATCACGGCCGAACAGATAGAAGAGCAGCTGGTCAGCAACGTCGCCGACCTGTTCCGCTACGAGCCCGGGGTGACAGTGGTGGGGGGCGCCGGCGATGCCCAGACCTTCGTGGTGCGCGGCATGGGGGAGAACCGGGTCAAGACGGTGCGCGACGGCGTGCGCCAGAATGACGCCTACAAGAACGGCGGTGTGGGCCAGAGCTACTTCGACACCGACATGATCAAGCAGGTGGAAGTGGTCAAGGGACCGGCTTCCGCCGCCTACGGCTCCGATGCCCTGGGTGGGGTCATCGCCATCACCACCAAGGATGCGAGGGACTTTCTCAAGGGGCGCGACAGCTATCTGGATGCCACCACCGGCTATGCCTCCAGCAGCCACCAGAACATGGCCGGTTTCACCGGCGCTCTGCGCAGCGGCGAGTTCGAGCACCTGCTGCGCTACACCTGGCGCGACGGCGGTGTGACCCAGAACTATGACGGCGACAAGAACGAGTTCGACATCGCCAGCCAGGCGGTGCTGTTCAAGAGCCGGTGGGACATGAGCGAGGAGCAGTTCCTCAAGCTGACCGTCGACTACTTCACCGAAGATGAGGATCCGGATGCGGTCGACCTGACCAAGTCAGGCTCCGTCTTCAATCAGCCGATCACCGACAAGGAGACGGACAACCTCTCCCTGATGCTGGATCACGGCATCGCCCTGAATGCCCCCTGGGTCGATCGCATCGACAGCAAGCTTTACTACGCCCGCACCAAGCAGACCCTGGATCAGTACGCCTCCTCCAAGTACCCGGTCAATCCGCGCAACCCCTATGTGACCAAGAACTCCCTCGATCACAACGGTTTCGAGCAGGAGAGTCTGGGGGCCCAGGTGAAGTTCAGCAAGGCGCTGGCGAGTCAGCGTCTGGCCTGGGGTCTGGAGTATGAGCACACCGACAACGAGCGGACCCGTGTCAAGGGGCCGGCCACGGCGGGGGACTTCGTCTCCTACAGCGAGCTGAGCTTCCCCTCCACCACCAGCGAACACGGTGCCCTCTGGGCGTTCGACGAGCTGAAGTTCGGCGAGCGCTGGGTGCTGACCCCAGGGCTGCGTTACGACTACTACAAGATGACCCCAGACGAGGATCCCGCCTACACGGGAAACAAGCTCAAGGCCTTCTCAGAAGGGGAGATCTCCCCCAAGCTGGGGCTGGTGTTCAAGGCACACGAGGCGGCTAACCTGTTCGCCCAGTACAGCCATGGCTTCAAGGCGCCCATGTATGACAACGCCTTCTCCACCCTGAATCACCAGGCCTATGGCTATCGTATCGAGCCGAACCCGGATCTCAGCCCGGAGAGCAGCGACGGCATCGATCTGGGGGTGCGCGGCAGCGCCGGTGGGTTCAGCTATGAAGTGGCCACCTTCTACAACAAGTTTGACGACTTCATCGAGCTGGGCCAGGTCGGCAGCGAGGGCCGTACCGCCGTCTACCAGTACCGGAACCTGGACGAGGCGACCACCAAGGGGGTCGAGGCCAGGGCGGACTACTGGCTCAGCGATCTGGTCAACGCCTGGGGCAACCTGGCCTACATCGAGGGCAAGGACGGTGACGGCAACTACATCAACAGCCTGAGCCCCCTCAACGGCAGCCTGGGCCTGCGTCTGGATCAGCCGAACTGGAACATCAACACGGCGCTGCGCTTTGCCGATGACATGAACAAGGTGGGCAAGGATGCCAGGGGCAACGACAACATCAAGAGCGCCGGCTGGGGCGTGGTGGATCTCTACGCCCAGTTCAAGCCGATGCAGGATCTGCAGCTCAACGTCGGTGTCTTCAACCTGTTTGACAAGGAGTACGTCAGCTACGAGAGCATCACGGGTCTCTCCGCTACCACCAACGTCAGCAACCAGACCGAGCCTGGCCGCAACCTGAGCGCGCGGGTCAAGTACCAGTTCTGAGTGGCGCGAGCCGTGCACAGATATCCGATGAGTCAGGGGCCGCAAGGCCCCTTTTTCGTGGGGCGCGACCGGCCGTGGGGCCGCCAAAAAGAAACCCGCCAGAAGCGGGTGGAAGGATTGCAACACTAACCAGGAGGAGGTGTTGTTCAATAGACACGGGTCCTCTGGCAATAGTTCAATTTTATTGATGTTTTTCATTTCGGCTGGCGTCCTGGTCACAGGATCCCCGGTCAAAAATCGGTTATCATCTGCGTCCCGTTTCGCTCCCCTGAGGCCCTATGCCCGCCTTCTCTTGGTTAGCCCTGTTCTTTGGTGCCTTCTACTTCGTCTATGGCGCCTATCTGCCGTTCTGGTCCCTCTGGCTCGAGGGGATGGGAGTGAGCGCCGAGCAGATAGGCATGCTGCTGGGGGTCGGCATGGGGATCCGCTTCGCCGGCAATCTTATGGTGATGGGGCGCATCAAGGGGGCGGGCCAGCTGCTGCCGGTCACCCGCTTGCTCTGCCTGCTCAGTCTGCTGGCCTTCCTCGGCTTCTATCTCGGCCACAGCCTCTGGTGGCTGGTGGTGCTGACCCTGGTGGCGAACTTCATCTACCCGACCCTGATGCCGGTGGGGGAGGCGCTCGCCACCCGCATGGTGATCCAGACCCAGCTCGACTATGGCAAGGTGCGCCTGTGTGGCTCCTTCGCCTTCATCGTCGCCTCCACCCTGGTGGGGACCCTCATCACCGATCTAGGCAGCGACTGGGTGCTGCATGTCATGGTGCTGGGGCTGGCGCTCATGGTGCTGCTCAGCTGGCTGCCCCTGGATCCTGCCCCCCGGGACGTGGTGGGCGAGCGGGCGCGCCCCTCCCTGAGAGAGACCCTCAAGAGTGCAGCCGTGCGCCGCTTCCTGCTGGTGACGGCGCTCTTGCAGGGCAGCCATGGCGCCTACTATGGTTTCAGCGCCATTCACTGGAAGGCGGCGGGCTATAGCGGCACCGCCATCGGCTATCTGTGGGCCCTGGGGGTGGTGGCGGAGATCGCCATGTTCGCCGCCGACAAACGCTATTTCAGCCGCTTCGGGGCCCAGACCCTGTTCCTGGTGGGGGCGCTCGGCTGTCTGGTGCGCTGGAGCCTGCTCGGGGCCAGCACGGACCTCACCCTGTTGCTGCTGGCGCAGCTGCTGCATGGGGTCACCTTCTGCATCAGTCATCTGGGTGCCGTGCGTTTCATGACCCGGGATCTGCCCCCGGAGCAGCTGATCGGCGCCCAGGCGCTCTACGCCGCCCTCTCCCTCGGCATCATGGTGGCGGCCCTGATGACCCTCAGCGGCCAGCTCTACGGGCCCCTGGGGGGCGGCATCTTCTACCTCATGGCGCTGGCGGTCTTGCCGGTGTTCTTCCTGCGGCGACATGTCGATATGGGTCTCTCTGGCAGAGACTGAAACGGACGCAACGAGAAGGGGAGAGCCAAGGCTCTCCCCTTTTTCATCGATGGCGGGCCGGATCACGCCTCGTCCGCTTGCCTGTGGGCCAGCAGGTCGCCCGGCTGGCAGTGCAGCTCGCGGCAGATGGCCTCGAGGGTGGAGAAGCGGATCGCCTTGGCGTGACCATTCTTGAGGATGGAGAGGTTGGCTTCGGTGATGCCAACCCGCAGGGCCAGCTCTCGGGCGGTCATCTTGTGCTGGGCCAGCAGGGCATCGAGCCGGATGATGATGGGCATGGTTTCCTCACACCGTCAGTTGCTGATCATCGGCCAGTTGCTTGGCCTCCCACATCACCAGTGCCAGCGCCGAGACGATGAGCCCTGCCAGCAGCAACCTGAAATCCGACGAGCCTATGCTGATGGTGCCGTGCAGTGAAGGGCCCTGCATGGTGAGCGCTATGTCTACCAGGGGCAGGGTGATGATCTCGGTGACGAAGCTGGCGCACAACAGCAAGCCAAGCCAGCGATAGCGGCGGATCTGGTCGAAGGTGAACAGCATGGCGTGGCGGTAGCCACGAAACAGCTGGCGCAGCTGCCACAGGATCAGCATGAAGACGAGATCAGGCAGCAGCAGGATCAAGGTGGCCAGCAGACGGCTGCCGAGGGTGAGGGGATAGTCGTTCAGGGAGGGGGCTCCCATGCTGGCCAGGCCAGTGGCACCTTGTTGTCCCAGGGCCTTGAGCAGGGCGTCTTGCAGTCGATCATCGCCGCCAAACAGGTGAGACCAGGTATCCGCTACCGTGATGAGCGGGGTCGCCACCAGGGCGAACAACAGGATCCATTCGATCAGTGTACTCATGGGGGCGAGCTTGCTGGGTGTCATGATAGGCCTCATGGTGGACGATGTGGATGGGTTGCCGGTGCTGTTTGGCAAGGGTGTCGTGTTGATGTTTATCGTTTTTCGATATTCCGTCAAGGGTATTTTATTGAAAAACGATAAATTACGTGCCGACATCGGGGGATGACATTCTTTCGACTCCTCTCTAGACTGGCGGCTGCTTCGTTTAAATATTCAGCATGGACAAGGGGTTACAGATGCACCAGGGATGGCTGCTGATTGGGTTGTCACTCGCATATCTTGGGCTCTTGTTCCTCATCGCCTACGGGGCGGACAAGAACAAGCGCCGTCGCCTCAAGGGACAGCCCCTGCTCTACAGCCTGTCCCTCGCCGTCTACTGCACCTCCTGGACCTTTTTTGGCACCGTCGGTCAGGCCAGCGAGTCCCCCTGGTCCCCGGTGCCCATCTATCTGGGGCCCATGCTGGTGTTCCTGTTCGGCTGGCGCCTGCTGGCCAGGCTCATCCTGGTGGCCAAGCGCGAGCACATCACCTCCATCGCCGACTTCATCGCCGCCCGCTATGGCAAGTCCCAGCGTCTGGCCATGCTGGTAAGCCTGGTGGCCATCATAGGGGTGCTGCCCTATCTGGTGTTGCAGCTCAAGGCCATCGTCACCGGGCTGGACCTGCTGATGGCCAATGCCGTGCCCGCGGGCCCCGCCGGCAATACCGCGGAGCTGGCCCTCGGTGTCACCCTGCTGCTGGCCCTGTTCAGCATACTGTTCGGCACCCGCAACCTGGATGCCACCGAGCACCACAGGGGCATGGTGGTGGCCATCGCCTTCGAGTCCGTGGTGAAGCTGCTCGCCTTCATGGCGGTGGGGGGCTTCGCCCTCTGGCTGATCCTGAGCCAGTCCAACGAGAGCCGGGATCTGGTCACCCGGGACTTCTTCCGCGCCGTGGTCGATGTGAGCCCGGGCAACCTGCTCGAACTCGCCATCTATACCCTGCTCGCCATGTGCGCGGTGATCTGCCTGCCGCGCCAGTTCCACGTGACCGTGGTAGAGAACAACCAGGGGCAGGATCTGCACTGGGCGCGCTGGCTGTTTCCCGCCTACCTGTTTCTGATGGGGCTCTTCATCTGGCCCCTGGCCCTGGCGGGCCAGCAGTGGGTCGGGGCCGACATGGCCTCGGACACCTATGTCATCAGCCTGCCCATGGCGCTGGGCAACCAGGGCATGGCCATGCTGGCGTTTCTTGGCGGCACCTCGGCCGCCACCGGCATGGTGATCGTCTCCACCATCGCCCTGGCCATCATGGTGAGCAACGATCTGGTGCTGCCGGTGCTGCTGCGCCGCTTCTGGCAACGGGGACGCGACGAGCGGCTGGCGCACCTGCTTCTGCAGGTGCGCCGCGGCGCCATCTTGCTGATTTTGCTGGCCGCCTGGGGGCTCTACCTCTGGCTCGGGGATCTCACCAGCCTGTCGCGCATCGGCTACCTGTCGTTCGGCGCCGTGGCCCAGTTTGCCCCGGCCCTGCTGCTCGGTCTCTACTGGCGTCACGGCAACCGCAAGGGTGTCTACCTGGGGCTCGCCCTCGGGATCAGCCTCTGGTTCATCACCCTGCTGGCCGAAAGCGGCCTGCTGGCGGGATCCCCCTTGCAGGCCATGTTGGCGCCCCCCGACTGGCCCGCCTTTCGCGACCTGAGCCTGGGGGCCTGGTGTCTCTTCCTGAGCCTGTTGCTCAACCTGACCGGTTATGTGGCGGGCTCCCTGCTGACCCGGGCCGCGGTGAGCGAGCGATTGCAGGCGGCGAACTTCGTCGGCCAGGCCAGCCGGGATACCACGGCCCTCTATCAGGCCAAGGTGACGGTCAAGGAGCTGGAGATGCTGGCGGCCCGCTTCGTCGGCCCGAGCCGGGTCAAGCGCTCCTTCGGCCGCTTCGCCGGCGAGTCGGGCGGCACCCTGGCGCCCCAGATGCAGGCCAGCGCCGGGCTCATCGCCCACACCGAGCGACTGCTGGCCGGGGTGTTCGGCACCTCGTCGGCCAGGCTGGTGCTGGCCTCGGCCCTGCAGGGGCGCGACATGCAGCTCGAGGAGATCGCCACCATAGTGGACGAGGCCTCGGACGTGCTGCGGTTCAACCGGGGCCTGCTGCAGGGGGCCATAGAACATATCGGCCTCGGCATCTCTGTGGTGGACAGGGAGCTGAGGCTGGTGGCCTGGAACCAGCGTTACATCGACTTGTTCCAATACCCGGTGGGGCTGATCCAGGTGGGGCGCCCCATCGAGGAGATCATCCGCTACAACGCCGTCAAGGGGCTGTGCGGCCCGGGGGAGGTCGAGGCCCATGTGGCGCGCCGGGTCGGCTTCATGCGCCGTGGCAGCGCCCATCTCTCCTCCCGTGAGCGGCCCGATGGCCGGGTGATCGAGCTGCAGGGCAACCCCATGCCGGGGGGCGGCTTCGTGATGACCTTCGCCGACATCACCCCGTTTCGCGACGCCGAGCGGGTGCTGAGGGAGGCAAACGAGCATCTGGAGTCGCGGGTGGCCGAACGGACCCGCGAGCTGTCGGCCCTCAACAGCCAGCTGCGGGCGGTCAACGAGCAAGTGGAGCGGGCCAACCAGTCCAAGAGCCGTTTCCTGGCTGCGGTGAGCCATGATCTGACCCAGCCGCTCAATGCCGCCAAGCTGTTCACCTCCTCCCTGCTCGAGACGCTGCCCGGGGAGGGGGAGGCGGCTCGCCTCGCCCATCATATCGACGATGCCCTGGGGGCCACCGAGGATCTCATCACGGATCTGCTGGACATCTCCCGGCTCGAGGCGGGCAAGTTCAAGGCCAGGAAGCTCGACTTTGCCCTGGCGGAGGTGTTTGACAACCTCAAGGCGGAGTTCGGGGTGCTGGCCCGGGCGGGGGGCATCGAGTTTGCCGTGGTGGACACCCGCCTGGCGGTCCACAGCGATGCCCGCCTGCTGCGCCGTGTGCTGCAAAACTTTCTCACCAATGCGTTTCGCTACAACCCGGGGGGCCGGGTCCTGCTCGGTTGCCGCCGCCTGGGCCAGCAGCTGCGCATCGAGGTGTGGGACACGGGGCCCGGCATTCCCCAGGACAAGCAGGAGGCCATCTTCGAGGAGTTCCAGCGACTGGATCACTCCCGCACCGCCCGCGAGCAGGGGCTTGGCCTGGGGCTCGCCATCGCCCGGGGCATCTCCCTGGTGCTGGGGCATCCTCTGACCCTGCGCAGCTGGCCCGGCGCCGGCTCAGTGTTTGCCATCACCCTCAACCTGGCCAGTCGTCCCCTGGTGGCCAGGGCGACGCCCGCGCCCCAGCTTCGTCATGACAGCCAGCTGGCGGGAGTGAGGGTGCTCTGCCTCGACAACGAGCCCGAGATCCTGGTGGCCATGGCGTCCCTGCTGGGGCGCTGGGGCTGCGAGGTGCGCTGCGTGCAGGATTTGGCCCAGGCCCAGATCCTGGTGGCGAGCTTCAGGCCCGACCTGGTGCTGTCCGATTACCACCTGGACGACGGCAAGACAGGATTGCAGGCGCTGCACATGCTGCGCCTCGCCCTTGGCAAGGAGCTGGGGGGCATCATCATCAGCGCGGATCGCAAGAGCGAATTGCAGGCCCAGATCCGCGAACATGGCTATGGCTACATCAGCAAGCCGGTCAAGCCCCTCAAGCTCAGGGCGTTGATGAACAGCATGGTGGGGACCGGGAAACTTGATGATGATCACGAATTAACACATTAGTCCTCTGGCAATGGGCAAGCAACTTGGCAGAGGATCTCCACAAAAATGGCGCTTAATGCCGGTAAAAAGGCGCTTTTTTGTGCTGTTTGAATCCCTGCGACAAGGGGTGACTCGCAGGGAGGGTTTGCCTGAGCCCCCCGGGTGGCCTATATTGCCCAGGCGATTTTTTTTATCGCGAATCAAGTTGTGCCAAAGGGCAAACCGGTCGAAAGGCCGGGACGCAAAACCTCCGGTCTAAGGGTCTGTCGTACCTAAGATAGCGGGGTCACCACAGGGTTGTGTTTCCCACCGGACGCCAAGCCGGGGCGGGGATGTTGTCTGTGTTACCTGTCTGACATGCGTTGCCTTTTTCGTGACCAAAATGAGAAACGAAATAAGGATATTCAACATGTTAAGTCCAAAACCTTCCCTGCTGGCCCTCCTGGTCGCCGGCAGTTTTGCCGCCTCGGTGCAGGCTGCCGCCCCGGGCAAACCCACCATAGGCTGGGGTGAGACCAAGTTTGCCATCGTCGAGGTGGATCAGGCCGCCACCGCCTACAACAAGCTGGTGACCGTCCATGCCGACGGCGCGCCGGTCAGCGTGAGCTGGAACCTCTGGTCCGGTGACGTGGGCCAGACCGCCAAGGTGCTGCTGGACGGCGTCGAGGTGTGGAGCGGCCCGTCCGGCGCCTCCGGCACCGCCAACTTCAAGGTGACCAAGGGCGGTCGCTACCAGATGCAGATCGAGCTGTGCAACGCCGATGGCTGCACCCGCTCCGATCCCAAGGAGATAGTGGTTGCCGACACAGATGGCAGCCACCTGGTGCCCCTCAACGCCCCGCTGCAAGAGAACAACAAACCCTACGTCAACAAGTCCGGCAAGGTGGTGGGGGCCTACTACGTGGAGTGGGGCGTCTATGGCCGCAAGTTCACGGTGGACAAGATCCCGGCTCAGAACCTGACCCACATCCTCTATGGCTTCACCCCCATCTGCGGCGGCAATGGCATCAATGATGGCCTCAAGAGCATAGAGGGCAGCTTCGAGGCGCTGCAGCGCGCCTGCGCCGGTCGCGCCGACTTCAAGGTGGCCATGCACGATCCCTGGGCCGCCATCCAGATGCCCCAGGGCAACCTCAAGGACTTCGATGAGCCCTACAAGGGCAACTTCGGCAACCTGATGGCATTGAAGCAGGCCCACCCCGACCTCAAGATCCTGCCCTCGGTGGGCGGCTGGACCCTCTCGGACCCCTTCTATTTCCTCGGTGACAAGACCAAGCGCGACACCTTCGTCGCCTCGGTCAAGGAGTTCCTCCAGACCTGGAAGTTCTTCGACGGGGTAGACATCGACTGGGAATTCCCGGGGGGATCGGGTGCCAACCCCGACCTCGGCGCCCCGAGCGATGGGGCCACCTATGTGACCCTGATGCAGGAGCTGCGGGCCATGCTCGACGAGCTGGAGGCCGAGACGGGTCGCCAGTACGAGCTCACCTCGGCCATCAGCGCCGGTGGCGACAAGATAGCCAAGGTCGATTATCAGGCGGCCCAGCAGTACATGGACCACATCTTCCTGATGAGTTACGACTTCAATGGCGCCTGGACCAATGCCGAGCTGGGTCACCAGACCAACCTGTTTGCGGCCAGCTGGGATCCGGACACCAAGTACACCACGGACAAGGGGGTCAGGGCCCTGCTGGATCAGGGGGTGACCCCGGGCAAGATAGTGGTCGGCGCCGCCATGTATGGTCGTGGCTGGACCGGGGTGAGCGGCTATCAGGCGGGCAACCCCTTCACCGGCACCGCCACCGGCCCGGTCAAGGGCACCTGGGAGAACGGCGTGGTGGACTATCGCCAGATAGTGAACGACTACATGGGCGCCGGCTGGGAGCAGGGTTATGACGAGGTGGCCGAGGCCCCCTATGTGTTCAAGGCGAGCACGGGGGATCTCATCACCTTCGACAACGACCGTTCGGTCAAGGCCAAGGGGCAGTACGTGCAGGCCAATCAGCTCGGCGGCCTGTTTGCCTGGGAGATCGACTCGGATAACGGCGACATCCTCAACGCCATGCACGAAGGGCTGGGTCACGGAGATGGCACGGCTCCCGTCAACAAGCCGCCCATTGCCAATGCCGGGGCCGATCTGACCGTGACCGGCCCGGCCAGCCTGACCCTGGATGGTTCCGCCTCCCGGGATCCGGAAGGGACCACCCTCACCTATGGCTGGCGTCAGCTTTCCGGCCCTCAGGTGACACTGAGCGGTGCCGATCTGGCCAAGGCCAGCGTCAATCTCGATGGCGTCAGTGCGGATGTCACCCTGACCTTCGAATTGACGGTGACCGATGGTGAAGGATTGACGGCCAAGGACAGCGTGGTGGTGACCAACAAGGCACCGCAGCCCAACCAGGCACCGACCCTGACCCTGCCCGCCACGGTCAGCGTCGAGTCCGGCAAGCAGGTGAGCATCCAGGCCCAGGCGAGCGATCCCAACGGCGATGCCCTGAGCTATCAGTGGACCCTGCCCGCCGGCCTGAGCGCCACCGGTCAGGACAGCGCCACCCTGGTGGTGACAGGCCCGGCGGTGGAGGCGGCGACCTCCTATGACCTGACCCTGACCGTCACCGACGGTGCCCTGGACACCCAGGCCAGCACCCGTCTCACCGTGACCCCGGTGAGTGGCGGTGACTGTGGCGCCACGGATCCGGATGCCGCCAACTGGCCGGCATGGCAGGCCAGTGCCACCTATAACGGCGGCGACAAGGTCAGCCATCAGGGGCTGGTGTGGCAGGCCAAGTACTGGACCCAGGGCAACGAGCCGAGCCGCAGTGCCGATCAGTGGAAGCTGGTCAGCAATGTGCAACTGGGCTGGGATGCCGCCGTGGCCTACAACGCGGGAGATCTCACCACCCATAACGGCCGCAGCTGGAAAGCCCAGTACTGGAGTCGTGGGGATGAGCCCGGTGTGGCCGCCGTCTGGCTGGATCAGGGGGCTGCCAGCTGCAACTGATCCAGACGGTTGCGCGGGATCCCCGCAAGGGCCCCTGCTGGGAGCAGCAGGGATGCCACGACCATAAAAAAAGGCCCGTTTCGGGCCTTTTTTTATTGGGCGTCTCAGCGCGGCTTCTGCCACAGGCTGAGCAGCAGATCCTGCTCGAGCTGCTCCGGGCCCTGCTGGATGAACCTGTGGCGCTGCTCGGCGTCGGCGCGCCAGCCGAGACGGCTGGTCTCGAGCACGAAGCCGCGCAGCTTCTGATCCAGGGTCAGGGAGAACTGGCAGCGTTGCTGCGCCAGCTGGTCGAAGCCGGCCAGGGCGGGCCAGCTCAGGGGATGCTCCATGCTGACCGGATTGAGGCTGACCCTCAGCTGCCACTGGTGGCGGGGGCCTGGCTGCAGATGGAGCAGATAACCGCCCGGCGCCAGCCATTCATGCAGCTGCTCCGTCTTGACCCTGAGGTCATTGACCAGCAGCAGCTGGGCGGTGCCCGGCATGATGGGCGCCCGGGCCGGATCGGCGATGACGAAGCTGGCCTCGGGCTGCGCCTTACTGGCGGCGAAGACGGCATTCTTGGCCAGATCCACCCCGGCGAAACCCCAGCCGGGCAGACGCTCGGCCAGGGCGCGGCAGTAGTAGCCTTCGCCGCAGTCGAGGTGGATCAGCTCACGCTCGCCGAGGGGGGTCAGCAGGCCGGCCATGGCGTCGACCAGGGGCTGCATGTGGCCCTGCTCCAGGAAGTGGCGCTTGGCGCGCATCAGGGCGCGGCTGTCGCTGTCCTTGGGATTCTTCTTGCCGGGGATCAGGTCCAGGTAGCCTTCTGGCGCCGGATCGAAGTGGTGCTTGTTATCACAGTAGCGGCCCTTGCTGGCCTGGTGAAGATGCAAGGGGTGACGGCAGCGGGGACATTGCAGGTGCATGGCTTCTCGTTCCGATCAAGGGGGCTGGCAGGCTGACGGGAGTGCCGAGCCTGATTGGGGGGCATTATAGGGGGATTGCGCCGAAAAGGGCGGCCCCGACGGGTTTTATCTTGGCGCGACCCGGGCAGGTGCGGCGCCCGGATCGAAAAAGGCTGCCTCGGCAGCCTTTGTCCTGGGGCTGACCGCGGTCAGCGGGTGCCAAACACCACTATGGTCTTGCCGTGGGCCGAGATGAGCTCCTGCTCTTCCAGCATCTTGAGAATGCGGCCGACGGTTTCCCGGGAGCAGCCGACGATCTGGCCAATCTCCTGACGGGTGATCTTGATCTGCATGCCATCCGGGTGCGTCATGGCATCCGGTTGCTTGGCCAGGTTGAGCAGGGTCTGGGCGATCCGGCCGGTCACGTCGAGGAAGGCCAGGTTGCCGACCTTCTGGCTGGTGTGCTGCAGGCGCAGCGCCATCTGGCCGGAGAGGCGCATCAGGATCTCGGGGTTGACCTGGATCAGCTGACGAAACTTCTTGTAGGAGATCTCGGCGACTTCGCAGGCTCCCTTGGCGCGCACCCAGGCGCTGCGCTCCGGGTTGTCGTTCTCTTCAAACATGCCCATCTCGCCGAGGAAGTCCCCCTGGTTGAGATAGGAGAGGATCATCTCTTTGCCTTCATCGTCCTTGATGAGGACGGCCACCGTACCCTTGACGATGTAATAGAGGGTCTCCGCTTTTTCACCCGCATGGATAAGGGTGCTCTTGGCGGGATACTTATGAATGTGGCAGTGCGACAAGAACCATTCCAGGGTGGGATCGCTTTGCGGTTTGCCAATGACCATGAGATTTCCTCTGTAGTGTCTTTTTATGGACTCGTGCGTCCGGGCAAGCTGCCAATCTTGCCATTCCTTGTGTCAGTCGCAGTAGGATAAGAGCCTTTGCCGGTGCTGACAAGGCTTAGGGCCTCCTTTGGGCGCTGGCTACCGCACTGGACAGGGCATTCTAGGGAACTTGGCCGCCACAAACCTTGATTTTGATCTAGCCTGCGCTGGCTTGTGGTGATGTCGACGCCTCGGCCGGGTGCAGGGACGGCCTCGGCTGGGGTATGCTATGGCATCGCGTCCGCCGGGACACTCGTATCATGCATGAGGTAATGAAGATGAAAGCCAAGGTCAACTGGGTTGAAGGGATGAAGTTTGTGGGTCACAGCGAGTCTGGTCACCAGCTGATCCTCGACGGCGCCAACCCGGGTGAGGGGGCCAGTCCGATGGAGTTGATCCTGCTGGCGGTGGGGGGGTGCAGCTCCATCGATGTGGTCTCTATCCTGGAGAAGGCACGCCAGAACGTGATCGCCTGCCATGTGGATCTCTCGGGGGAGCGGGCCGAGACTGTGCCCAGGGTGTTTGAGAAGATCCACTTGAACTTCGTGGTCACGGGCCAGGGGCTGGCCGAGAAACAGGTGGCTCGCGCCGTCGCCCTCTCCATGGAGAAGTACTGCTCCGTCTCCCTGATGCTGGAAAAAGCTGTCGAAATTACCCATAGTTATCAAATCATTGAGGCCTGATAACCCGCTTCTCTCGTCATCACAAAAGGAAAGTGCAATGAAGAAACTAGTCGCTCTGATCCCCGTATTGGGACTGGCAGCCTGTAGCTCGCCGCAACCGACCCAGTACCAATATAACCAGTATCAGTGTGGTGAAGAGATGTTGGCGGTGACCTATGACCCCCAGGCCGACATGGTGCAATTTCCCCTGAACGGGGTCTACCAGAAGCTGGGTCGGGTCGAATCCGAGAAAGAGAGTGCCCGCTACTCGGACGGGGTCACCATGTTCTGGACCCAGGGGGATCAGCTGACCCTGACCCAGAAGGGGGTTACCCTGCTCAACTGTACCCGGCTGTAACGGCCATCAGCACGGACAAAGGCCTGCATCATGCAGGCCTTTGTCATTTGCGGGGGCCGGATGCGGGCTCAGGGCAGGGTGCGGAGCATCTTGCCGACCAGCTCCTGGCTGAAGGCCGCCCGCTGTGATTCGGCAATGGCCTGATCCGTGGTGAGCTGGATGACGCTGCTCCAGGCCGATTGTTGCCGCTGGCGATCCAGCATGATGATGGCGAGGGTCCCCTTGCGGGCGCCAGCCCTGGCCTGTACCCCAGGATTCATGCCGAGGCGGGCGAACAGCGCCTCGTCGCTGATGTCCTGGGCGCCGGCGACGCCGATCGCCACCCAGATATCGGCCTCATCGAGGGGGGCGCTGCGCCAGCCCTTGCCATCGAGGTATAGCGCCACCGCCTGTTGTAGGGGAGCGAGCCAGCCTTCGGCGCTCGCCCCCGAATACTGGTACTGCTCGGCCAGGGCGTAGCGGGGCTGGGCCGGGAAGGGCCACTGCTCGGCCGGACGGGTCACCTGGGTGCCCATGTCGATCACGGGGGCCTGGTGGCCACTGCTGCAGCCGCCGAGCAAGCCAACCAGTCCAAGCAGCAGGAGTGGCCAGGGGGTTTTCAAGATAGTGCGCATGGGGGTCGCCTCGTGTCAGGTGATCTTGCCGGTTTCGATCAGTTGCTGGATGAGGGGGCGCAGGATCAGCTCCATCGCGAAGCCCATCTTGCCCCCGGGGACTACAATGGTATTCATTCGGGACATGAATGCGCCATCGATCATCGACAGCAGATAGGGGAAATCGACGTTCTTGATGCCGCGAAAACGGATCACCAGCATGCTCTCGTCCAGGCTGGGTATCACCTTGGCACTGAAGGGGTTGGAGGTGTCTACGGTCGGCACCCGCTGGAAGTTGATATGGGTGCGCGAGAACTGCGGGGTGATGAAGTTGATGTAGTCGTCCATGGAACGGACGATGGAGTCCGCCACCGCCTCGCGGGAGTGGCCGCGCTCCGAGGTATCGCGGATGAGTTTCTGGATCCACTCCAGGTTGACGATGGGCACCACGCCGATGAGAAAGTCGACGTGGCGGGCCACGTTGTGATCCGCCGTGACCACGCCGCCGTGCAGCCCCTCGTAGAACATCAGGTCCGTCTCGCTGGCCAGATCCTGCCAGGGGGTGAAGGTGCCCGGCATCTGGTTGAAGGGGACGGCCTCATCGAACGAGTGCAGATAACGGCGGTACTGGCCGGTCCCATCCTGGCCGTAGCGCTGGAAGAAGGATTCGAGCAGGGCGAAGTCGTTCGCCTCCGGGCCGAAATAGCTGATGTGGCGCCCCTGTTCCCGCGCCTTGCGAATGGCGACGTCCATCTCGGGACGGGTGTAGCGATGAAAGCTGTCGCCCTCGATCACCGCCGCCTGGTAGCCGAGCTGGTGGAACATGGAGCGAAAGGCGTTGGTGGTGGTGGAGGTACCTGCACCGGATGAACCGGTGACCGCTATGATGGGGTGCTTGGCCGACATTGGGGTCTGTTTCCTTGCTGTTGCCCCCGCGCAGCAGGGGGTGTCCGTCTGGATCGATAGGGAGAATGTACCGGTTAAGGGTGCTCTGTCCACGATGAATCGAAGCGATCGGCGGGCACTATGTTCACGCTTTCGTGCAGCTCGCTGTAGACGATCACCGCCACTCCCTGGCGCAATTGGGTGAGAACCGTCTCAACCTTGTCGGCAAGAGTGGACTCCTGCTCGCCATAATCGGTACCCTCCATCAACACAAATTGCTCAACAAGCCGTTGCAGGGTATCGGGCTCCAGGCTCTGCCAGGGAATGATCATGGGTATGCTCTCGAAGGGGAATGCGTCATTGTCGATTCAGGGGGGCTGCGCTGCAAACTGTTTTTCGTCCATGGGGAGGGCTTATGCCGCTATTGTCCAGTCGTCGTCATTCACCTCAGTTGCAACGCCTGCTCGAGCAGGCCGGCCGTGATGCGTTGAGAAAGGGGACCTTCTGGATCTGGGGTGTGCAGCTGCTCATCGCCCTCTTCCTGCTCTTTCACGTGCGGGTGATGCAGGAGATGCACCTGCTGGTCGAGCATGCGCTGCCCTGGCAATTGAGTGCCCAGCTCTGGCTGATGGTGTTGCTGCTGTTGTTGCAGCCCGCGATCTGGCTCTGGTTGCGCCACTTGTCCTTGCCGCGCTGGCACCAGAGTGTCGGCCTATTGGCGCTCATATGGGGCTGCCTCTGGGCGGGCGTCATCTACGCCCTGCTCAAGAGCGAGCTGCCGGGCAGGAGTGTGCTGGAACCCGCCCTGGCGGCCACCTTGCTGCTGCTGGGGCTCATCGCCCTCTACCCCGTGAGCCGGGCCCTCTACGGCTTCTGCCTGCCTATCCTGCTCGGCTTCGCCAGCATGCTGCTGCTCAAGACGGTGGCCTCTCCCCTGGCATTCGTCGCGTCCTTGTTGGTGTTGCTGGTGGTGCTGGAGACGGGGCGGCGCATGCTCAAGAACTGGTTCGTGCTGGCCGTCAACCGGGAGCATGAACAGCGGCTGATGCTGCAGCGACTCGATGCCCTGGCTCACCAGGATCCCCTCACCGGGCTGGCCAATCGCCGTCACTTCGATCAGGTGTGCAAACGGGCCATCGCCCAGGGGGTGACCCTGGAGATGCCGCTGACCCTGATCCTGCTCGATGTGGATTTTTTCAAGCGTTACAACGATCACTACGGCCATCAGGCCGGGGATGAGTGTCTGATCCTGGTGGCCGAGTGCCTGGAGGAGAGCGTGCGGGAACCCGGCGATCTGGTGGCCCGCTACGGGGGGGAGGAGTTCGTGGTGCTGCTGCAGGAGACGGACAAGGCTGGCGGCCTGCAGGTGGCAAGGCGCATCCGCGAGACCCTGGCGGCCCGGGCACTGCCCCACGTGGGGTCAGAGGTGGCGCCCCATCTCACCCTGAGCCAGGGCATCGCCCAGTGGCAAGCGGGAGAGACGCTGACCATGCTGCTGCAGCGCACCGACGAGGTCCTCTATCGGGTCAAGGAGCAGGGGCGAGACGGTTATGGGGCGGCCTGACCCTGCTCGTCGAGCCACTGGCCGAGCCGCTCCTCCAGCCAGAAGCGCGGCCGCCAGGGGGGACCATAGACGAAGCCCACATGACCACCTTGCTGGCTCAGTTCATAGCGTACCTGGGGTGAAAGCTGCTCCGGACGCGGGATCACTTCCCGGGTCATGAAGGGATCATCGGCGGCGTGGAGGATCAGGGTCGGCACCGGGATCCGGGCCAGCAGCGGCAGCCCGGAGCAGCTCTGATAGTAGTGCTCGGCGCTGTCGAATCCGTGCAGGGGAGCCGTCACCCTCTGGTCGAACTCGTGCAGGGTGCGAATGGCCTTGATGTCTCGGGGAAGAAACGGAGCGCCGGCCTGGGGATGGCACGCCAGCTTGCGCAGCAGGTGGGCGCGCATGGTGCCGAGCAGGTAGCGCTGATAGACCCTGGAAAAGCCCTGATTGATCCGGTGCGAGCAGGCATCGAGCCGCATGGGGGCCGAGACCACGGCCGCCGCCTTGAGGGCGGGGGGACAGGCCCGGGCCAGCAGATTGACCAGCATGTTGCCCCCCAGGGAGTAACCCACCGCCAGCAGCGGTTTGCCCGGGAAGCGACGGGCAAGCTCGGCGATCAGCGCCTGGGCATCTTCGATGGCGCCGGAGTGATACGCCCCCAGATGGCGGTTGGGCTCGCCGCTGCAGCCGCGAAAGTGCATCAGCACCGCCTGGTCGCCCCGACGTTGCAGGTGTTGCAGCATGCCGCGGGCATAGTGGGACTCCACGCTGCCCTCCAGCCCGTGAAACAGCACGATGAGCGGGCGAGTGTCCGGGCTGATGGGGCCGCTCCAGGCGAGATCGACGAAGTCGCCGTCCGCCAGCTCGAAACGCTCGGCGACGTAGCGCGCCGGCCGGCGGCGCAGCCACTTGGGCAATATGGTCTGCAGGTGGGGGTTGCGGGCCCACCATGGGGCGCGAAAATGACTCTCGGTCAGCATCTTGATCCCGGTCGCTTCAGGGTTGGCTCACCAGGCTGTCATGATGCTCGGCACCGCGCAACATGGCCTGGACCAGTTCATTGGCCTCGAATTTGGTGAGCGCCTCGTGGGCACCGACCTGATGGGCCTGCTCGATGCTGATCTCGCTCGACAGCGAGGTATGCAGGATGATGTAGGCCCGGGCCAGACGGGCATCATTCTGGGCCTCGAACGCCAGTTCGTAGCCATCGAGTCCCGGCATCTCTATGTCGCTCACCAGAATGTCGATGGGGGTGCCCCGGCTGGCGCGCTCCTGCATCAGGGTCAGGGCATCCCGGCCATTGGTGCACACCTCATAGGGGATGTTGATGTAGTCCAGGGCGGCGGTGAGCTGCTTGCGGGCTACCGCTGAGTCGTCCACCAGCAGGATCCGCATCGGCTTGATGCGCTCGCGCTGCACGTCGGTCAGCACGGGATAGAGGTGGCTGGGGTCGTCCGGATAGACCCGCGACAGGATCAGTTCCACATCGAGCAGCTGGATCAGCTGATCGCCCACCCGGGTCACCCCGGTCACGAACACATTGCTGCCAAGGGCCGCGGGAGGGGGTTCTATGTCGCGCCAGTTGCACTCGGTGATCTTGTCGATGCCACGGACCAGAAAGCCCACCAGGGTACGACGGCAGTCGGTGATGATGATGAAGCAGTTCGCCATCTCCTCTTCGCTGATGCGTCGATAGCCCACCGCCATCGCCATGTCGATGACGGGAATGGTGGTGCCGCGCATGTTGGCGGCGCCGAGCACGGTCGGATGTGCGTGGGGCAGGGCGGTCAATCGGGTATAGGGCACTATCTCCTTCACCTTGAGGGTACCGATGGCGAATGACTGTCGGGCGGCGAGGTGAAACAGCAACATCCCCTGGGATTGGTTGGCCTTGCTTTTCATGGCAAAAATCCTGTGGTCGAGAGAATAAGGGCAAAACGGTGCGGACCCGGGTTCATTCAAGGCGGCCCTGCACTGTTAGCGACCGCACTCGGAAAATCTGTAATCTTCCCTGGTGGCGGCCAGGGATCCTCCTCATCCAGCCAGACCGTCGGCGAGGGGGCAGCCCAGCCAGCGCAGGCTGGCCTGCTCCAGCGCCGCCGGGGTCAGACCCAGCTTGCCGGGGAGGGTGTCAGCCTTGTTGCCCCCCTTGAGCAGGCGCAGGGCCTGCACCAGCTGCCACTGGCTGACGAGGGCATCGGCATCGACCAGGGCGCCGCCCAGCCGGTTCCAGGTGGCCTCGGCCCCTTCCTCGCCCCGGGCCAGGGCCTGCCAGGCCAGCTGCAGTGCGTCATGGGCCTGAGGCTGGAGCGCATGGTGCAGCAGTTCATCGTGGATCACCTGCAGGCGCTGGCCATAGGGGCCGTGCCACTCCCGTGGCCGCTGCCAGTCGGTCAGGCTCTCCAGCAGGCTGCTGAGCAGGGGGCCGGGCGTCAGCCAGCCCGCCTGGCTCGGCTGGGGCAGACGCAGGGAGCAGCGTACGCGGACATAGCGGCAACCGGCCAGGGGGGTGAAGGCCGCCAGTGCTTCGGCCGGCAGCCAGAAGGCGCTGCCGGCGGGGAGCAGCAGCTCATGCTGGCCAAGGCGCAGCAGGGCCGCACCCTGAACCAGATGCAGCAACTGGCCCATGGGGGCTCGCTTGCGGGCACCGGCGTGCAGGTAGCGGGGGGAAAAATGCTGACATTCGATGGCGTGATGCATGAGTAAATCCTGATATGATGCTGCCCGGAGGTAACAAAAATGGAAACCAGACGTAAAAAACGCTTCATTGCCGGGGCGACATGCCCGGCGTGCGGCAAAATGGACACCATGATGCTGTATCTGGAGCATGGAGTCGAGAAGGTGACCTGCGTCCAGTGTGGCGATACCCAGGTGCAGACCCAGGAGGCGGTGGCCGAGGCGAGCCGCCAGGCCGAGCAGGTGATCGGCGTCTTTCGGCCGGAATGATGACGCTGCCGGCGGTGCGTCTCAGGGACGGGCTCGGGTCGCGCCATATGCTTGCCCCGCATTTTAGGGTATTCTGGGGCGGTTTTTTCTCTCATTCGCAGGATCACTGACATGAAAGTAGCTCCCCTGAGCGTAGTTACGCTGGAATACACGGTCACCGACGAGCACGGTGAAGTCATCGACAGCACCATCGGCAAGGAGCCTCTGGTCTATCTGCATGGCACTCGCTATCTGGTCTCCGGCCTCGAGGCCGAGCTGGAAGGGCGCAGTGTGGGCGATGCCTTCGAAGTGACCCTGGCCCCGGCCCAGGCTTACGGTGAATACGACGAGACCCTGGTACAAGAAGTGCCGGGTGAACTGTTCGACGGCATGGAAGTGTCCGAAGGGGATACGTTCGTCGCCGAGACCGACGATGGCCACCGCCCGGTGACCGTGGTGGAAGTCTCCGAATCCTTCGTCAAGGTCGATGGCAACCACCCGCTGGCCGGCGTGACCCTGGCGTTCAAGGTGGAAGTCAAAGAGGTGCGTGCCGCGACCGCAGAAGAGCTGGCGCACGGCCATGTGCACGGTGCCGGTGGCTGTGGCCATGACCACGGTCATCACCATGATCACGACCATGATCACGAGGGCGGCTGCTGTGGCGGCGGTCACCATGGCCACAGCCATGATGACGCCGAGGAGCAGGGCGGTTGCTGCGGTGGTGGCGGCTGCGGCAGCAAGGGCCACCAGCACTGATCCCCGGGCCTGACCCCATGATAAAAAAACCCGCGACTGTCGCGGGTTTTTTTATGGGGCGAAGGGACGGGCTCAGTAGTGGGGTGGCGGCGTCTCTTCGGCCATGCTGGCGATCTGGCTTGGCTGCACGCCCTGCAGTTTATCTACCAGCAGCTGGATCTGGTGCTTGAGTCGATCCAGCTCGCGGCCCTGGGTGGTGACCTCGTCATTGAGCTGCTCCACCGTGTATTCGGCGAAGGCGAGGCGGCTTTCCAGGGTCTCGATGCGATCGTTAAGTTGCTGACTCATGGGCCTTTAGGTCCTTACTTGATGGTCCAGATTTCCGCCAGGCCGCTGGAGCTGGCGCTGACGAGGTGGCCATTGTCGCGCAAAGCGGCGGCGTACACCACTGCGCTAGGCGGTTTGATCCCGGGGCGGGGGGCCACCTGCCAGTTGGCCAGGGCCTTGCCATCCTTGACTCGCCACAGGGTGAGCTTGCGCGACGGGGCGCCCGTGATCAGCCAGTTGCCCTGGTTGGCGAAGCGGGCGCTGGTGTAGACCTCGAAGCGGGATGACTTGTCGAGGCGGCTCAGCTCCTTGCCGCTGACCAGATCCCAGATGCGGCCGCTGCGGCTGTCGGCGGTGAAGGCGTAGCGGCCAGACTCGTCCAGGCGCACCATCACCACCCGGCCCTGGTGATTGAAGCGGTGCAGCACTTGGCCGCTCTGGGTATCCCACAGGTAGGCGCTGTAGTCGTTGCCGCCGGTCAGGGCGTAGCGGCCATTGGGGGAGAGATCCACGCTGTTGACCTGCTCGCTGTGGCCGAGAAACTGTATCCGGCGCCCGCTCTGGGTGTCCACCAGCTCGGCCTTGCCATCCTCGCGGCCGATCAGCACGGCGCGGCCGTCGCTCGAGATGGCGATGTCGCGCAGTTTGGATTCGGGCAGGGAGTAGTAGCCCTCGGCCTGGCCATTATCCAGTCGCCAAATGGCAAAGGTCTCCAGGCTCGCGATCACCGCATGGCTCGCCCCCGGGCCGAAGCGGGTGATGAAGACCTGCTCCTGCGGCTTGTCCGACAGGCGCCAGCGCCACAACTGCCGATCGTGTTCCAGATCCCAGGCCAGGGTGCCCTGCTCTATGCTGGAGACCAGTGCCAGCTTGCCATCTTGGCTCAGATCGGCGCTCACCGCACCTGCGCTGGAGAGGGGGATCTGGCGATCCGAGGCAGACTCGGAATTGCAGCCTGTCAGTATCAGACAAACCCCGATCAGATAAATGGCACTTTTTATCATTTTTCCTGTCTCATGCTTTCGTTACCTGGGATCCCGGCGTTAGTATAAGGCGCTTATCACGATAAACCTCTCATTTCACGAAGGAACCGAGAGCGGTATTTAGAGTTTTGGAGAAACTGATGAACAATTTTCTGAAGGTGTCCCTGCTGGCCGCGGCGGTTGCCGTAGGTCTGACTGCTTGCCAAAAAGATGAGAAACCTGCTGCAACCAACACCGCAGAGGTCAAGGCAGAAGCCAGCCAGCCGGCAGAGGCGCCCAAGGCGGATGCCAAGAGCTTTGAAGAGCAATCTGGTTATGCAATTGGCCTCTCCATGGGTCGCTATATCGCCAACACCCTGGAGCGTCAGCAAGAGCTCGGTATCAAGCTGGACAACGCCGTCATCCTCAAGGGGGTGACCGACGGTCTGGACAAGAAGGCAGACATGAAGGATGAAGAGATCCAGAAGGTGCTGCAGGCCTATGATGCCAAGATCAACGAGCTGACCAAGGCCAAGGCCGACAAGGACGCCGAGGAGAACCTGAAGAAGGGTGAAGAGTTCCTGGCCGCCAACGCCAAGAAAGAAGGGGTGAAGAGCACCGAATCCGGCCTGCAGTATCAGGTCGAGAAGATGGGCGACGGCGCCAAGCCCAAGGCCACCGACGTGGTCAAGGTGCACTACACGGGGACCCTGATCGACGGCACCAAGTTTGACAGCTCCGTCGATCGTGGCGAGCCGGCCACCTTCCCGCTCAACCAGGTGATCCCGGGCTGGACCGAAGGCGTTCAACTGATGCCTGTTGGCTCCAAGTTCAAGTTCTTCCTGCCCTCCAAGCTGGCCTATGGCGAGCATGGTGCCGGCTCCATCCCGGCCAATGCCGTGCTGGAATTCGATGTCGAGCTGCTCGCCATCGAAGCGCCTGCCGCCGAAGGGGATGCCGCCAAGGCGGACGCCGCTGCCAAGCAGTAAGGCGACGGCTGAGATGTGAAACGGCTCCTTCGGGAGCCGTTTTTACGGGTGCTTGCCGGACAGAGTACAAGAAAGAGGCGATCGCAGGCTTGAGTCCATGGCGATAGCCCAGCAAAATAAACAAGCAAATCAATCGCAAGGATGAATCGCCGTGGCGGAAAACAAACCTCGCGTACTGCTGGTGGAAGACACCCGCAGCCTGGCCGTGGTCTACGAACAGTACCTGCGTCAGGAGGGGTATGAAGTCATGTCCGCCGACTGCGGGCAGCGAGCCATCGAGTTGATGCTGGCCCAGCCGCCGACCGTGGTGCTGCTCGATCTGGAGCTGCCGGACATGTCCGGGATGGACATCTTGCAGCAGATCACCGAGCAGCAGCTGCCCAGCGCCGTGGTGGTGATCACGGCGCACGGCTCGGTGGACGTGGCGGTGGAGGCGATGCGGCTGGGGGCGTTCGATTTTCTGACCAAGCCCTTCGATGGCAAGCGACTGTGCGCCACGGTGCGCAACGCCGTCAACCATCAGCAGCTCAGCTTCCTGGTGGCCCAATACCGGGAGAACTTCGAGCGCAGCTCCTTCGCCGGTTTCATCGGCGCTTCCCTGCCGATGCAGGCGGTCTATCGCATCATAGAGAGCGCGGCGCCGAGCAAGGCGACCGTGTTCATCACCGGGGAGAGCGGCACCGGCAAGGAGGTGTGCGCCGAGGCCATTCACCAGTGCAGCCCCCGCAGCGAGCGCCCCTTCATCGCCCTCAACTGTGCCGCCATTCCCCATGACTTGATGGAGAGCGAGATCTTCGGCCACGTGAAGGGGTCGTTTACCGGGGCCCAGGGGGATCGCAAGGGGGCCGCCAGCCTGGCCGATGGCGGTACCCTGTTTCTGGATGAGATCTGCGAGATGGATCTCGACTTGCAAAGCAAGCTGCTGCGCTTCATCCAGACCGGCACCCTGCAACGGGTCGGCAGCGGCAAGCTGGAGACGGTGGATGTGCGCTTCGTCTGCGCCACCAACCGGGATCCCCTGGCGGAGGTGAAGGCGGGGCGTTTTCGCGAGGATCTCTACTATCGACTCCACGTGATCCCCCTCAGCCTGCCCCCCCTGCGCGAGCGTGGCGAGGACATACTGCTGCTGGCGCGCAACCTGCTGCAGAACTACGCCAGGGAAGAGAACAAGCGCTTCAAGGATTTCGACGCCGAGGCGGCGCGGGTGCTGCTCGATTATCCCTGGCCCGGCAACGTGCGCGAGCTGCAAAACGTGGTGCGCAACATAGTGGTGCTCAACGACAGCGAGCTGGTGAGCTCGGCCATACTACCGCCCCCCCTCAACGGAGGGCGCAGCCTGCAGGCCGGCGCCGCCCTGGCCACCGCGACCGGCGGCGTTGCCCCCGCCCAGGCAAATGCCCCGATCCGCCCGCTCTGGCTGGTGGAGAAGGAGACCATAGAGCAGGCCATCGCCAGCTGCGACGGCAACATTCCCAAGGCGGCGGCTCTGCTGGAGATCAGTCCCTCCACCATTTATCGCAAGAAACAGAGCTGGGAAGAGGCGAGCCGGGTATAAGTAACGGCAATATCCCCAGGGCAGCCATGATTCGTCATCCTGGAGAGGTGAACGGGGGCGGCCAACTGGCCGCCCCGCTGCTGTAAACGTGGTTTAGAGCTTGCCCAGCCGCTTGAGCCGGTTCAGCCGATCTGCTTCGTTGGCCTTGAGCCAGCCATCTTGCGACAGCAAAAACCAGGCGCGGGCGAAGTATTCGGCCGCGGCCGGATCATCGAGTGCCAGCGCATTTTCCCCCAGCTCTTCGAACAGATAGCCATCCTCGGGAGCACCGGCTGCGGCCATGTCCTCCTGCAACTGGGTCAGATCGGTCAGCGCCTCCTGAT
This sequence comes from Aeromonas bivalvium, assembly GCF_046078285.1. Taxonomy (NCBI): domain Bacteria; kingdom Pseudomonadati; phylum Pseudomonadota; class Gammaproteobacteria; order Aeromonadales; family Aeromonadaceae; genus Aeromonas; species Aeromonas bivalvium. The sequence goes on along the minus strand of NZ_JBGXBV010000001.1, from coordinate 1,421,439 downwards.
GCAGGCCCCGGGCTCGCTGGATGCGGGCCAGACTCCAGCGGGCGATGAAGGCCTTGGCCGGATTGTTGTGCAGCTGGTGCCAGGCCAGGCACTTTTGCTGGCACTGGCTGGCCTCTTCCAGGCGGCCCAGTTCGAACAGGGTCCAGCCCTGATTGTTGTAAAGGGTGGCGAGCCAGCCGCGCACCTTGGGATCGGTACTGCGTTCCGCCAGCTCCATCGCCAGCTGGTGCCAGCGGCTCTGCTCCTCCAGCGGGGCGGCGATGGCCACCATGTGGGCCGCATCGATGGCGAGATAAAGCTCCTTGTGCCTGAGCCCCTGTTGCCAGGCCTGTTCAAACAGTGTCCTGGCACTGGCCTTGTCGCCGGCGGAGTTGAAGGTGCGGCCGCGCTCCAGCAGGGTGCGCAGGCGCGCGCGGGGGGTGGCATCGGTGAGGCGGGGCTCTATCTGGTCGAGCAGCTGGTGCGCCTGGGCAAACTGGCGTTGCAGGGAGTGGGTGCGGGCTAGCTGGGTGAGCAGCTCCAGCTCGTACTGCAGGTCGGCGGTGTGGGCCTCGGCCAGCAGAGCTTGAAAACGCTGGGCGCTGGCGGCGGGATCCTGGTAATCCCACTGCGCCATGAAATCAGGCGGGTTGTGCATCTGGCCTCCTGGCTGGCGATCCTCTCACCAAGATGCCCATCGGCCAGGGTTTGTACAAGAGGCGCCCGTCACAGAGCGCCTCTTCCGCTATGAAAAACGGGTCAATCCATGCTGTCAGTAGACCATGGCCAGGCTCATCAGCATCAGGCCAAGGGCTGCGAAGGCCCCCTCCTTGATCGCCAGGCGCGGTACCAGCGCCTTGGGCAGGGCGGGGAAGAGGCACAGGGCGAAACCGAGTCCCGGCATCAGCCAGTGAAATCCTGGGCTGCGCAGGGCCGGGTTGGCGGCGTTGTTGATGACGATGAGCAGGATGAAGAGGGTGAAGGCGGGCAGGATGAACCAGCGGGCGCTGCCCGAGGCCACGGCGCGCAGCGGCGAGATGCGATAGAGCACCATGGTGACGATAAAGAGCGTCAGGGGGGCCAGCAGATAGAGGGGAGCCGGATTCATGGTGCACTCCTGTGGATGAGTAAGGGGACGAGTCTGGGTGAGGGGCGGGATTTAACCAGTGCCATGGCGCCTTGACCAGCCCGGCAGCTTGGCCCTGTGAGGCGGATCCCAGGCAAAGGTTTGCGCATCGCCATGGATCAGGCCAGCCAGTGCCAGGCGGCGAAGCCCAGCCAGCTCAAGGCCAGCAGCAGCCAGGGCAGGGGATGCTGGCGACTCACCTCGATCACCTCGACCTCTTGCTCCTGCTCTGGCTGGGGGGATGGTGCGCCGCGGCTCTGCTGCTTCTTCAGGCGATTGGCCTCCCGGGCACGGGCCTTCATCTGCTTCTTGTACTCCTCGATCCCCTTCTGGATGCCCTGGGCGATGAGCTGGGTCTGCTCCTTGGTCTGTCCCGGCTTCTGATTGGCGCGGGCCACCTTGAGGGCCGCCTGCTGGGTCTCGGGGGAGGGTCTGTCGTATTTGGCCATGGGTTGCTCCACTGGGATGGGGCCGCATTATTGCACACTCAGGGCCAGCGGGGCAGAGCATCTTATATCGGCCGGGGATAGCACCAAACGAAGATAAACGTTTTCCCGCTCGATTGTTCGAATGGGAAATAATGCCGGATCACACTTATGTCATTTTTTTCAGCCAGGATGCCGATTGGATATCAAAGGTTGATATATTGCCCGCGACCAAGACTGGAATGGTCAGGCTGAATACTAACAAAATCAAGGTGTGAAGGAATGAAACATAATTTGATAAAGGGAACCCTGGCATTGGCCGTGTTGGCAGCGATGACGGGCTGCAATACCTCCAAGAACGAGAGCGAGCCCTGTGTCGAGAATGTGTGCAAGCTCACCGTGCTGCATACCAATGATACCCATGGTCGCTTCTGGCACAACGAGGATGGCGAATATGGCATGGCGGCCCAGAAGACCCTGGTCGACCGGCTGAGAGCCGAAGCCAAGGCCGCCGACAGCGAGGTGCTGGTGCTGTCGGGCGGGGACGTGAATACCGGTGTGCCCGAGTCGGATCTGCAAAATGCCGAGCCGGACTTTATTGCCATGAACCATATCGGTTATGACGCCATGGCGGTCGGCAACCATGAATTCGATAATCCCCTCGATATTCTCGAACTGCAGCGGCAATGGGCCAAATTCCCCATGGTCTCGGCCAACATATATGACAAGAAGACAGGCCAGCGTTATTTCGATCCCTACAAGATATTCAAACTGAAAAATGGTCTGCGGGTTGCCGTTATTGGCCTGACCACGGAAGATACCGCCCAGCTGGTGGACCCCAATAATGTGCTCAACCTGGAATTTCGCGATCCCAAGGTGGAAGTGGAGCGGGTAATAGACGGCATCAAGCAGGGCAATTCGGCCGATGTCATCTTCGCGATTACCCACATGGGTCACTACGCCGATGGCGCCCACGGCAGCAATGCCCCCGGGGACGTGGAGATGGCCCGTCAGCTGCCCGCAGGCAAGCTGGATGCCATCATTGGCGGCCACTCCCAGAATCCGGTCTGCATGGAGCCCGGGGTGGCGAACCAGTATGCCGACTTCAAGCCCGGTGACGATTGCCAGCCTGATCAACAAAATGGCACCTGGATCATGCAGGCCCACGAGTGGGGCAAGTATGTGGGGCGCGCCCAGTTTGACTACCAGGATGGCAACTTCACCCTCACCAGCTACGAGCTGATCCCGGTCAACCTCAAGGACGAGCAAGGTGCCTTCATCCAGGAGGAGATAGTGCGGGATCCGGCCCTGGAAGGGGTGTTGCAGGTCTACCAGGACAAGGGGGCCCAGGAGCTGGGAGTGGTGATCGCATCCACCGACGGCCTGCTCGATGGGGAGCGCGCCAATGTGCGCAACAGGCAGACCAACCTAGGTCGCCTCATCACCACGGCCACCGCGCAGACCCTGCGCACCGACTTTGGCATCGTCAACTCGGGCGGGGTGCGCGCCTCCATCCAGGCCGGGGACATCTCCTATCGCGACGTGCTGACCGTGCATCCGTTCGGCAACACGGTCAACAAGGCCGTGATGCCGGGCAGCGAGCTGGTGAGCTATCTGGGTCAGGTGGCCACCAAAACCGGCAACACCGGGGGCTATGCCCAGTTTGGCGGGATAGAGATGGCGGTGGACTGCCAGGCCAAGTCGGTCAGCATCACCAGCATCGGCGGCAAGCCGTTCGATGCCGGCGCCCAGTACAGCTTCACCATCCCGAGCTTCAGCGCCGCCGGTGGCGATGGTTATCCCAAGATAGACACCGTCAATGCCGGTCTGGTGGATGCCGCCGTGCTCAAGGATTTCCTCGCCGCCAAGCAGGTGATCCAGGCGGCCGACTACGCGCCCAAGGGGGAGGTGAGCTACCTCAACTCCGCCTCCAGCGAGTCGTGCAAATAAGCAGGCACCCGGTGCCGGACAACAAAAAACCGCAAGCCTCTGGCTTGCGGTTTTTTTGTGGACGCAGCGGCCCTGGCCTCAGGAGAGGAAGGGCATCGCCATGAACAGCTTGATCACCATGGCGTTGATGATGTCGATGAAGAAGGCCCCCACCATGGGCACCACCAGGAAGGCCAGGTGGGAGGGGCCAAAGCGCATGGTGACCGCCTGCATGTTGGCAATCGCCGTCGGGGTGGCCCCCAGGCCGAAGCCGCAGTGGCCGGCGGCCAGCACGGCGGCGTCGTAATTGCGGCCCATCACCCGGAAGGTGACGAAGATGGCGTAGAGGGCCATGGCCAGGGTCTGGGTCACCAGCAGCACGAAGATGGGCAGGGCCAGGCTCGCCAGATCCCACAGTTTCAGGCTCATCAGCGCCATGGCCAGGAAGAGCGACAGGCTGACGTTGCCGAGCAGAGAGACCTCCCGATCGCTCACCTCGTGCCAGTTGAGCAGGGTCAGGACGTTGCGCAGCAGCACCCCGACAAACAACACGCAGACGAACACCGGCAGCTCGAAGGCGGAGCCGAGCAGCCCCTGGGAGAGCAGTTCGCCCCCCTTGAGGCTGATGGCGATCAGCGCCAGGGTCTCGACCAGGCTGAAGGTGGTGATGCGCCGCTCCGTCTCCGGCATCTCGAAGCCCTGGGGCACCTCGTCCAGATTGTGCTCCTCACCGGGCACCTGCACCTTCTTGACCAGATAGCGGGCGACCGGGCCGCCGATGAGCCCCCCCAGCACCAGGCCGAAGGTGGCGCAGGCGATGGCCAGTTCGGCGGCGGACTGGACCCCGTACTTGTCGGTGAAGGTGGCGCTCCAGGCTGCGCCCGTGCCGTGGCCGCCGGAGAGGGTGATGGAGCCCGCCAGCAGCCCCATGTGCAGATCCAGCCCCATCAGGCTGGCCAGCACCACCCCCAGCCCGTTTTGCATCAGCAGCAGGCCAGTCACCACCCCGAGGAAGGTGAACACGGCCCGGCCACCCCGCTTGAGGCTGGCGAGATCGGCGGAGAGACCGATGGAGGCGAAGAAGGCCAGCATCAAGGGGGTCTGCAAACTGGTGTCGAACTTCACCTCGAGTCCGGCCGCCGAGCGCAGCGTCAGCAGCACCAGGGCGACCAGCAGGCCCCCTGCGACCGGTTTGGGAATGTTGAAGGCGCGCAATCTTTCCACCCGGTTGACCAGCAGGCGACCGAGCAACAGGACCAGGGTGGCGGCCACCAGGGTGGCATAGGCATCGAGTTGTAACATTGAGTACTCCCATGGTGATTGGCTGTGTCTCCCCGCGGGAAGACGCACAGATTCAGCCGGGATTGAAACCGCATGGCCAGGGCATGGAAGGTGCTCCATACCGGTCTGGCGTCATAAAAAAAGAGGGGCAAATCTGCCCGACCCGATGGTGGTATTACGGGTCTGTCGGGCCCAGCTGGGTGGGCGCAGCGGATGTGGGTTTTGTGATAACGGCGGCGATATTAGCAAAAAGCACTAGTAACATCCAAATTTCTTGGTTATGTAACCGAAAAGATACGGTTTGTTGACATTATTATCTGTTTGTTGCCGGCGGATAATTAGGTGATACATCCCCGATTTCCGCCCGTTCGGGCTGTCTTTGTCGGCGCTAAACTCTATAATTCGCCGGTTTCCAGCCCAGATGAGGAGAGGGTGTGAAGAAGTCTATCTACATCGCCTACACAGGCGGCACCATAGGGATGCAGCGCTCCGACCACGGTTATGTGCCGATGGCGGGCTTCATGGAAGATTGTCTGGCGCGGATGCCCGAGTTTCACCGGCCCGAGATGCCGGATTACCATATTCACGAATATGCGCCGCTCATCGACTCCTCCGACATGACGCCGGCGGACTGGCAGCGTATTGCCGAGGACATCAAGAACAACTACGACAAGTACGACGGCTTCGTGATCCTGCACGGCACCGACACCATGTCGTTCACCGCCTCGGCACTCTCCTTCATGCTCGAAGATCTGCACAAACCTGTGATCATCACCGGCTCCCAGATCCCGCTCGCCGAGCTGCGCTCCGACGGCCAGCAGAACCTGCTCAACGCCCTCTACATCGCGGCCAACTACCCGATCCACGAGGTGACGCTGTTTTTCAACAACCAGCTCTATCGCGGCAACCGCAGCAAGAAGGTGCACGCCGACGGCTTCCACGCCTTCGACTCCCCCAATTATCCGCCCCTGCTCAACGCCGGGATCGCCATCTCCGTGGAGGCGGGCGAGCTGGGCACCCCTTGCCAGGCTCCCCTGGTGCTGCACGACATCACCCCCCAGCCCATCGGCGTGGTGACCCTCTATCCGGGCATCTCGGCCGAGGTGATCGCCAACATACTGCAACAGCCGGTGCGGGCGTTGATCCTGCTCTCCTTCGGGGTGGGCAATGCGCCGCAGAACCCGGCCATGCTGGCGCTGCTCTCCGAGGCATCTGCCCGGGGCGTCATCATAGTCAACCTGAGCCAGTGCCTGCACGGCAAGGTCAACATGGGGGGCTATGCCACCGGCAATGCCCTCTCCCGGGCCGGGGTCATCTCGGGCTTCGACATGACAGCCGAGGCGGCGCTCACCAAGCTGCACTTCCTGCTGAGCCAGGATCTGCCGGCCCCGCGCATCCGCGAGCTGATGCAGCAGTCCCTGCGTGGTGAGCTGACCCCCTGAGAAACTGCCCACGATCTTACTGCGAAGCCGTGATCAAGGCTCATGTGCTGCTCGCGTGTTTGTGAACCAGAGGCTCACGTATATCTATACGCTCCGGTTCCTGCGCAGCTCTTCACCTTGCTGACGCCTTCTCGCTACAGGTCGTGAACAGCTTCTGACCTCCCCACCATGGGGGAGAGTGGAAAAAGAGGGGAGCCATCATGGCTCCCCTCTTTGCTATGGTGTGCGAACCAGGGTTCGCAGCAAGGCTTAGTGACTGAGATCGATACGGACGATCTCTTCCTCGTCGCGATGCTTCGTTGCTTGAGCTCGCCCTCAGTGGTTGATCTCGATACGGACGATCTCTTCCTCGTCGCGATACTGGCGCTTGAGCTCGCTCTTGCTCTTCATCACGATTTCGCCATCCGCCCCGATATTCATGTGTTCCGGGTTGGTCAGGTGCATCGCCTGCCAGGCCATCACCGCCTGGAGCGAGGTGGCCTTCTGCTCCTCGGTGAGGGGCTTGCCATCGGGCCATTTGCCCAGTTCAACCGCGGTCTTGAGCCGCTCGTAGACTTCCTGGGGCATCTGTCCTATGACCTGTTGAAATGACATGCTCTCTCTCCTCGCAAACCCGAAACAATGAATGCCTGACTCAGGCGGGCAGATCCTGGCGGACTACGCCAGCCATCTTCTCCATCACCCGTACCACCTGGCAGCTGTAGCCAAACTCGTTGTCATACCAGACATAGAGTACGCAGTGATCGTCCTCGGCGATGGTGGCCTGGGAGTCCACTATACCCGCAAAACGGGAACCCACCATGTCGGAAGAAACCAGTTCCGTGCTGGCGCTGAAGTCGATCTGGCGATGCAGGGAGGAGCTCAGGGACGCCTGCTGCAGATAGGCGTTGAGGCTCTCCCGATCCGTGCTCTGCTCCAGCGACAGGTTGATGATGGCCAGGGACACATTGGGTGTGGGCACCCGGATGGCATTGCCGGTCAGCTTGCCCTTGAGCGCGGGCAGGGCCTTGGCCACCGCCTTGGCGGCGCCCGTGCTGGTCATCACCATGTTGAGGGCCGCGCTGCGACCGCGCCGCTCCCCCTTGTGGTAGTTGTCGATGAGGTTCTGATCGTTGGTGTAGGAGTGGACCGTCTCCACGTGACCGTGGACGATGCCGTATTTGTCCTGCATCACCTTGAGCACCGGGGTGATGGCGTTGGTGGTGCAGGAGGCGGCGGAGATGATCCTGTCATCCGGGCCTATCACGGCGTGGTTGACCCCGAACACCACGTTTTTCATCTCCCCCTTGCCCGGGGCGGTCAGCAGCACCTTGGCGGCGCCGCGGGCCTTGAGGTGTTCGGACAGGCCCGCCTCGTCACGCCAGACCCCGGTGTTGTCGACGATCAGCGCATCGTGAATGCCGTAGGCGGTGTAGTCGATGTCGGCCGGGCTGTTTGCATAAATCACCTGGATGAAGGTGCCGTTGGCGATGATGGCGCTGCGATCACTGTCCACCTCGATGGAGCCGTTGAAGGGGCCGTGCACCGAGTCGCGGCGCAGCAGACTGGCCCGCTTCTCCAGATCCCCCTCGCGCCCGCCCCGCACCACGATGGCACGCAGGCGCAGGGCGTTGGCGGCGCCGGTGCGCTCGATCAGCAGCCGGGCCAGCAGGCGGCCGATGCGGCCAAAGCCGTAGAGCACCACGTCGGTGGGCGCCGGCAGGGCACCCTGGCCCAGGGCCGGGGCCAGCTTGGCCTTGAGGTAATCCGCGATGCCCGCCTCGTCACCATGGTCGCGCCAGTAGCCGACCGCCAGTTTGCCCAGATCGATCTCGGCGGCGCTGGGGGCCAGTTCGCACAGGGCGCGAAGCAGGGGGAAACTGTGCTGGATGGGGAGGGACTGGCCTTCGTGGCGGCGAACCACCCGGTGGGCTTTGAGGATATCGATGGTGGAGGCGTTTTGCAGGGGGCGTCCGTAGACGGTGATCTCGATCCCTTGCTGGCGGTAGAGGCGACCGATCAAGGGTTGCATGGCTTCGGCGAGCTCCTGGCTCTCCTGCCACGCTTGCAAGTAGTGCTCGTGGGTCATTAACCAGATCCTTTATTTCACGTAACCGTGTCATTCACGTTGTTGAAGCAAAAAGAAATTCGTCAAATGCAGATCACTGTAGGGGCGTATAATTCGTTATATTATTCTGCAATCGCGGCCAGCTTTTGGCGCGCGCATTGTAATGGATATGTGAGTGGTTTGCTAGCCAAGGGTGGCGAAAGCAGGCTGTCGATGTTATCAACCAGATGTAAACCATGACCCATTTTCCACTACGTCGGGCCGTTGTTGGTCTCGCCATGGGGCTCAGCCTCGTTGCCTGCAACGATGATCGCCTCCATAACATCTGTGCCAATCACCCCGAGCTCTGTCAGGACCTGGTGGACGATGGCTGGTGCCGCTATGAGCGCACCGATGTGATCCGGGCCCGCTTCTACCTCAAGCAGGAGGGGAGCGATCGCCACAAGTACGAGCTGATGAGCAAGCTGGAAGATTACCTGCGCTGCATCGAACGCTCGACCCACATAGAGTACAAGTACGCCAAGGAGCGCAAGAGCAGCCGGGTCGAGGGGATGCTGGCCGCCGGCGCCGAGCTGGAGCGGCTCGACGAGCAGACTCGCGGCTCCCAGGATCCCTATCTGTTGATCTGGCACTGGACCAACAACACCAACGAGCAGGCGCGCCAGCAGTTCCTGGCCCTGGCGGGAACCCAGGCCCTGGAGGAGCCCGCCTTGCAGCTCGCCCTGGGGGGCATCTATGCCAAGACGGACCCCAGGCGAGCCATCCAGGTGATGGAGCACGGTCTCTCCCTCTACCGGGCGGGGGATGAGGTGGACCCGCGGCTGCTGACCTCATTGAGCACCCTGCACATGGGCCAGAAGCAGTATCAGGAGGCCTACCTGTGGGGCAAGGTCAGCACCGCCTTTCAGGAAGGGGGCGATCTCTCGGTCAAGCGCTTTGGCCTCTATCACACCCTGGGCAAGGAGGAGCTGGCGACCCTGGATGCCCGGGCCGAGGAGCTGGTGGCGCAGATCAAGGCGGGGGCCTACCGTCCATGAGCACCCAGGATCCGGATACGCTGAAGCTGTCCCCCTTCTCCCTGCGCCTGATGCACGGGGACTTTCCCCGGCTGGAGCGGCTGCTGGAGCGTGTCACCGTGCGGGCCGTGGTACTGCGGGGCGAGGAACTGCTGCTGGTGCACTCCCGCGTCAACGGGGACTTCATGTTCCCGGGGGGCGGCGTCGAGCCCGGCGAGAGCCACAGGGATGCCCTGGCCCGGGAGCTGCGCGAAGAGTGTGGCGCCGAGTTGCTGGCTCAGGGAGCCCTGCTCGGCGAGACCCGGGAGTATCGCAGCGCCCGGGAGCCCGACTATGACGCCTACTGCATCCGCTCCCTCTACTACCTGTGCCAGGTGGCAGAGAGCCGCAGTCAGCCCAGGCTGCAAGCCTACGAGCAGCGGCTCGGCTTCAGCGCAGACTGGCACGCCATGGAGGAGGCGCTCCACAACAATCAATGGCTGCTCGGCGGCCGCTGTCCCCAGTGGACCCATCGCGAGACCCGGGTGCTGGCCCAGCTGCACCGCTGGCACAGTGAGGGGCTGCTGGGCCCCCTCTGATCCCCGGGTGACGACCTGGGACGCAAAAGAAAACCGCCCCGGAAAGGGGCGGTTTGTCATGGTGGGTAGTCAGCGGGTCGCTCAACGGCAGACCGGGCACCAGGCATAGGTGCCCTGGGGGTCGTTGAAACGCACCAGGGGATCCAGGGCCTGGTTGAGGGCGCTGAGACTAGCGCCGAGGGGGGCCGGGATGGTGCCCTTGAGGGCGGGGGCCAGTGCCCGGGCGCTGCTGCCCAGCAGCTCGCGCAGGAACTTCTCCTTGGCGGACTCCTCGGGCAGGATGGGGGTCACTTGCCACTCCTTCAGATTGGCGAGTTCGGCCGCCGCCGCGATGGCGTCATCCTGACTGCCAAACTCGTCCACCAGTCCCAGCTCCTTGGCATCCAGTCCGGTCCAGACCCGGCCTTGTGCCGCTTTTTCCGCCTCCGTCATGCTCAGGCCACGGCCCTTGCTGACCAGGCCGAGGAAGCGCTGATAGGTGTTCTCGACGTTGAGCTGGATGGCTTCGCCCACGTGGGGCGGCAGGGCCCGGGTCACCCCCAGGCCGACGAAGTCGGTGGTGCCGACCCCGTCGCTGTGGATGCCAAACTGGGAGAGGGCCTGGTCGACGGTGGCAAACAGGCCGAACACGCCGATGGAGCCGGTGAGGGTGGTGGGGGAGGCGAAGATCTTGTCCGCATCGGCGGCGATCCAGTAACCCCCGGAGGCGGCATAGCTGCCCATGGAGACCACCACGGGTTTGCCCGCCTGCTTGAGCGCCAGCAGCTCGGCGCGGATCTGCTCGGCGGCGAAGGCGCTGCCGCCCGGGCTGTCGACCCGCAGCACCACGGCCTTCACCTTGTCATCCAGGCGGGCATCGGCCAGCAGGCTGGCCAGGCTGTCGCCCCCTATGGTGCCGGCAGGCTGGATGCCATCCATGATGGCGCCACTGGCCTTGATGAGGCCCACCTCATCCTTGCCGCTTTGGGGATACTGATCCGGGATGGCGGCCAGATACTCCTTGAGCCCGACTCCGCGCCAGCTGTGATCCTCGCGCTCGCCGACCTCCTTGATCACCGCCTGGTTCATCTCCTCCCGGGTGGCGAGCTCGTCGACCAGGCCGTTGTCGAGGGCATACCCGGCGGCATTGCCCTGCGCTTTTTTCAGGCGTTCGAGGAACTGCTCCTTGCTCGGGGAGATGGCGTCGGGTTCGACCTCCCGCTGGCTGGCCACGTCGCTGACATAGGCCTGCCACAGCTGATCCAGCCAGCGCTGGTTCGCCTCCCGGCTCTCGGCAGACATGTCATCCCGGGTGTAGGGTTCGACGAAGGACTTGTAGGTGCCGACCTTGAACACATGGGGGGTGACGTTGAGCTTCTCCAGCGCCGACTTGAAGTAGGTCTGGTAGACCCCCAGCCCCTCGAGCAACACGGCCCCGCTCTGGTTGAGCAGCACGTGATCGGCGTGGGCCGCCAGCAGGTACTGGCCCTGGGTGTAGTAGTCCGCCATGGCGATGACCGGCTTGCCACTCTCCTTGAAGTCGTCGATGGCATCGGCCACCTCCTGCAACTTGGAGAGATTGCCCTGCAGCCCCTGAGGCTGGAGCACCAGGGCCTGGATGCGGTCATCCTCCCCGGCGGAGCGGATGGCCCACAGCAGATCCGACAGCAGCAGCTCCTGGGGCAGATCGTCGCGGCTGCCCATCTGTTGCAGCAGCTGTTCGCTCGGGCTCACCTGGGTGAGCTGCTCTACCAGGGTGCCGTCGAGATCCAGGGTCAGGGCCCCCTCGATCGGAGTCTGGGGCGCCTCTTGTTGCATCCCCAGCACGAACACCAGAGTCAGGACGACGGCAAGGAACAGCAGATTGACCAGCATCAGCCGGGTGAAGTTGAGCAGGCGCCACAGGCTGCGAAAGAGCCAGCCCAGGCCTTTGAAAATAGACATAGTCGCGGTATCGCCCTGTCAATGGGTTAGAGGAGCCATTATTAACCAGTTGCCCCGCCGATTGCCATGTTCCATCGCGGGGGGCGCTGGCGCTACAGCTGTTCGCCGAAAAAATGTCCAAACATTTGTTTGAAAAAGCATTTTCGATTCTTTACTCTAGCCTCAATTTGATAACAAAAAATTAACTGGAGGCCCCGTGAGCCGCTATCCAACCTTGCTGACCCCCCTCGACCTTGGCGTTACCCAGTTGTGTATCCGGGTGCTGCTACGTCTGGATCTCTGCGTGCCGGCCTCGCAAAGGAGTGCATCATGAGCCGCTATCCAACCTTGCTGACTCCCCTGGATCTCGGCTTTACCCAGCTCAAGAACCGCGTGCTGATGGGCTCCATGCATACCGGCCTCGAAGAGGAGAAGGGGGGCTTTGACAAGCTGGCCGCCTTCTATGCCGAGCGGGCGCGCGGTGGCGTCGGCCTCATCGTCACCGGCGGCATCGCTCCCAACCTGCGGGGGCGCCTGGTGCCTCACGGCTCCCAGCTCAGCTTCCCCTGGCAGGTAGGCAAGCATCGCAAGCTGACCGAGGCGGTGCACCGGGAGGGGGGCAAGATAGCGCTGCAGATCCTCCATGCGGGTCGTTACGCCTATCATCCCTTCAGCCTGGCGCCGAGCCCCCTCAAGGCCCCCATCTCCCCGTTCAAGCCCAGAGCCATGAGCGAGCGCCAGATCCGCGGCACCATCCGCGACTTTGCCAGCACGGCCCAGCTTGCCCGCAATGCGGGGTATGACGGTGTCGAGGTGATGGGGTCGGAAGGCTATCTCATCAACCAGTTCATCTGCGAGCGCACCAATCAGCGCAGGGATGACTGGGGCGGCAGCAGCGAAAAGCGGATGCGTTTTGCGCTGGAGATAGTGCGCGCCATCCGCGAGCGGGTCGGCCCCGATTTCATCATCATCTTCCGTCTCTCCATGCTGGATCTGGTGGAGCAGGGCTCCTCGCTGCCCGAGGTGATCGCCCTTGGCAAGGCGCTGGAGCAGGCAGGGGTGACCCTGATCAACACTGGCATCGGCTGGCACGAGGCGCGGATCCCCACCATCGCCACCAGCGTGCCGCGTGGCGCCTTCAGCTGGGTGACCGCCGAGCTGAAAAAGCACCTCACCGTGCCGCTCATCACCACCAACCGCATCAATACCCCCGAGGTGGCCGAGCGTATTCTGGCGGGGGGGGAGGCGGACATGGTCTCCATGGCGCGCCCCTTCCTGGCTGATCCCGAGTTTGTCATCAAGGCCGCCGAGAACCGGGCGGACGAGATCAACACCTGCATCGCCTGCAACCAGGCCTGCCTCGACCATGTGTTCAAGCAAAAGCGCGCCTCCTGCCTGGTCAATCCCAGGGCCTGTTTCGAGACCGAGCTGACGTTTGGCCGGGTGCCCCAGCCCAAGCGGCTGGCGGTGGTGGGCGCGGGGCCTGCCGGGCTGGCATTCGCCTGCTACGCCGCCGAGCGCGGTCATCAGGTGAGCCTGTTCGATCAGGGCAGCGAGATTGGCGGCCAGTTCAACTTCGCCAAGCAGATCCCGGGCAAGGAGGAGTTTCACGAGACCCTGCGCTACTTCGCCAGACGACTGGAGAAGTGCGGCGTCGAGCTCTATCTCGGCCAGCGCCAGAGCGCCGAGAGCCTGCTCGGCGGCGGCTTTGACGAGGTGATCCTCGCCACCGGCATACGGCCGCGCACCCCCAATATCCCGGGCATCGAGCATGCCAAGGTACTGAGCTACCTCGACGTGCTGCGCGACCACAAGCCGGTGGGCGAGAAGGTGGCCGTGATAGGGGCAGGGGGGATAGGTTTCGACGTGGCCGAATATCTCGTCGAGAAGAAGATGGAGAGGGACGCCGAGCATCATCGCGATCACTGGCTCAAGGAGTGGGGCATAGACCGCCAGCTCGCCCAGCGCGGCGGCCTGATGACGCCCGTGGTCGACGCTCCCGAGCGCCAGATCTGGCTGCTCCAGCGCAAGGAGAGCAAGGTGGGCGACGGCCTTGGCAAGACCACAGGCTGGATCCACCGCACAGTGCTGAAAAACCGCAAGGTCAAGATGCTCTCCGGCGTGCAGTACCTGGGCATCGACGACGAGGGGCTGCACATCCAGGTGGGCGAGGCCAGACAGTGCCTGCCGGTGGATAATGTCATCATCTGCGCCGGGCAGGAGCCGCTGCGAGAGCTGCAGGCGGGCCTGCAGGCGGCGGGCAAGCCGGTGCACATCATAGGCGGTGCCGACGTGGCCGCCGAGCTGGACGCCAAGCGCGCCATCCGGCAAGGAGCCGAGCTGGCCGCGGTGATCTGAGTCTGGACTCACCGAGCGCAGCATCCTGATGGCCCTGCCTGCGGATATGACGATAAACCCCTGAGCCCCAGGGGTTTTCTTCATCCGGTGCTGTGCTAAGGTAGCGCCATCATTGCCCTGACTAGGAATTACCCATGGATGCCCTCACTCTGCTGCTCAATCGCCACTCCTGCGCTCGCTTGACCGAGCCCGCCCCGGGCGGCGAGGCGCTCGACAATATCCTCAAGGCGGGGCTGCGGGCACCGGATCATGGCACCCTGACTCCCTGGCAGTTCATCCTGTTCGAGGGGGAGGGGCGTGAGCGTCTGGGCACCCTGCTGGGGGAGGCGGCCCGGCTGCGGGGAGAGGATGCCGACAGCGTCGCCAAGAGCGAGCAGGCGCCCCTGCGAGCGCCCCTGGTGGTGGCTGTGGCGAGCCGCTATCAGGCACACCCCAAGGTACCGAAACTGGAGCAGGAGCTCTCCGCCGGCTGCGCCCTGATGGCGATGCAGATGGCGGCCCAGGCGCAAGGCTTCAACGGCATCTGGCGTTCCGGCTGGTTTATCTTCGATGAACACATCAGGCAGGGGCTGGGATTGGCCGCCGAGGATCAGCTGGTGGGCTTTCTCTATCTGGGGACACCCATGCTGGAGGCGCGCAAGCTGCGCGAGCTACCCCTTGGGGAGTTTGTCCGCCGCTTCTGATGAGCGGCGCAGGCGGTCATGAGACCTGATTGAAAAGCCCTGATCTGTCAGGGCTTTTTCTATGCAGCTGGCGATAATACCCAGAGTGGCGCCGGGAAGAAAAGGGGGGGAATACCCGGTTTTTGTCGGCGACAGACTCTTTTTTAAATAGTGAGAGGAAGTTCGCACTCTCGCTATTTTTCACTATGTAAAACGTTTGCGCGCCGCTATTATCACACCCGCCAGTTCAGAAGGTTCGCCTTCTGATTTTCTGCGATGAGAGTCGCAATTCCGTAGCACCTTTTTATATAGCCCAACGTCTTCGTGACCTTGGGCTTCATTTTTATGGCGGCTCCCCACCATCCCGCTGGCCGCATTCGAGAGCAAGGCCAGTGCGAGCCCTGGTCAGGCCGGGGCCAGGATCCGGGCCGGGTTGCCCACCACCCTGGCCCCGGCCGGGACGTCCCGGGTTACCACGGCGCCCGCGCCGACGACAGCGTCTCGCCCTATGGTGACCCCGGGCAGCAGGATGGCGCCGCCGCCGATCCAGACCCTGTCTTCTATGGTGACCGGCAGCGCCGTCTCCACCCCCTGGATGCGCTCATCGGCGTCCAGGGCATGGGCGGCGGTGTAGATCTGCACGTTCGGCCCTATCATCACCTCGGCGCCGATGCGGATAGGGGCATTATCCAGCAAGGTGGCTCCCAGATTGATGAAGGAGCCGACTCCCAGGCTGATGTGGCGGCCATAGCTGCAATAAAACGGCGGGCAGATAAAGGCGTTTTCTGCCAGCTCGCCGACCATCTCTTTGAGCTGCGCCAGCGGCTCATCCTCTTCGTCTGCGCGATTGAAGCGGCGATAGCGGCGGGCCGCCTCCCGGCGCAGCAGATCCAGCTCCGGCGCCATGCAGTCGTAGGGTTGACTGGCGATCATCTTCTCGTATTCGGTCATGGCTGGGTCTCAATGGGGTGGAGGAGGAGAGCATAAGCCATCGAGGGGGATAGAAGCGTGAGGCTCTCCCCAGAGTGGGAAGAAGGGCGCGCAGCTAGCGCCGGGAAACGACAAGGGCACCCTGGGGTGCCCTTGTTGGTCTGCATAGAAGGATTACGCTCTCTATCAGCCGTGCTTGCCGCCGCAATGGCCGCTCTCTATCAGCCGTGCTTGCGGCCCGAGAGGCGGCACCACTCTTCCTTCACCGCGGTCGGGTCCATCTCGAACCACTGGCCGTAGATGGTCTCCAGCTCAGGGGCCTGGCTCTCCAGCACGCCGGAGAGGGCCATCAGGCTGCCCGGTTTGCCGTGTCCGGCGATGAGGGGGGCGAGTTCGCGCAGCGGGCCGGCCAGTATGTTGGCCACCACCACGTCAGCTTCCACGTCTTGTGGTTGATCCGCCGGCAGGTAGAGCTCTATCTGGCCGGCGACACCGTTACGCTCGGCGTTGTCATGGCTGGCCTGGATGGCCTGGGGGTCTATGTCGATGCCGATGACCCGGGCGGCCCCCAGTTTCAACGCGGCGATGCCGAGGATGCCGGAGCCACAACCAAAGTCGACCACGGTTTTACCGGTCAGATCCAACCCGTCCAGCCACTGCAGGCAGAGCGCCGTGGTGGGGTGGGTGCCGGTACCGAAGGCCAGGCCCGGATCCAGCATGACGTTGACCGCATCCGGGTTGGGGACGTCGCGCCAGCTCGGGCAGATCCAGAGCCGCTCGCCAAACTGCATGGGGTGGAAGTGATCCATCCATTCGCGCACCCAGTCCTTGTCTTCCAGCTGCTCCACCTTGTAGCCCACGTCTTCCCCGAAGATCTGCTGGAAGAAGGCGATGGTGGGGGCGGGATCGGTTTCGGCATCGAACAGTCCCATCACCTCGGTTTCGCCCCAGAGCGGGGTCTCGCCCGGCATGGGCTCATAGACGGGCACATCCTTGGCATCCATAAAGGTCACGGCCTGGGCACCACGCCCCAGCAGCATGTTGCTCACCTTGTCCGCCGTCTTGGCGGTGGCGTTGATTCGAATTTGTATCCAGGGCATGGGGTCGACTCTTCATAAATGTGAAACCGCGGGATTCTATCATCCCGGGCCTGTGCTGTCGTGGTTTGCCCGCAGGCAAGGGGCTCACCGAGGCAGACAGGGGTGCCTGGCATCGCTATCTGGCATCGAAGGCGGGATCATTAACAAGGTTGGCACGGTTAATGTATTCATCCTTACTGCTTTGCTCTAGGAAAGTTCCGTCATCTTTCACGCCACCCTCGGGTGGCGCTTTTTTTTATGGTGAGAGAGTGTCTGGAGTGGGAAGGGTCGCCGCTTTGGCGAATGAAAACGACCCGGATCGGGTCGTTTGATGAAGTTGGCATGGGAGCTGCAATAACCTTGTTGTCCTGCAAAGGATGTGTGTGTGATTGTTACCCCCAACGTTCAGGTATTTAGGGTCATCCCGGTCGGGATGGCCCATTTTTTTACCTGAAAAACAGTATCTTGGATATTTCTTGCGCCGAGCGGCCCGCCGGGTCCGCCATCTCGTTGGCGTGGTCTGGCCCAGTGTGCGCTTTTGGTGCTTGTCTCTGGTGAAACCACCCCATCATGGTGCGTTTTCTACCCATTTAGGGTTGGCTGGCGAAACGGGCCATGTCGATCACCAGCTTGCCCATCATGCTGCCTGATTCCAGCTCGCCATGGGCCTGGGCCAGGGTGGCCGGGGTCAGTTCCGGCAGGGTGCGGGTGAGGGTCGTCTTGAGCACCCCCTGATCGATGAGGGCGGCCACCCGGCCGAGCAGATGGTGCTGCTCTATCATGTCCGGGGTCTGGAACAGGGAGCGGGTGAACATGAACTCCTGGCTGAAGGTGACGCTCTTGGGTTTGAGCAGGCCAAGATCCCAGGGTTCGCTCGATTCGGCGATGGTGCAGATGTGACCAAACGGACGGATGAGGCTCGCCATGGCATCCCAGTGCTGTTCGGTGGCATTGGTACAGAAGATGGCATCGAGCTGGCTGATGTCGAGCTCGGCCAGGTCGGCTTGCAGCTGGTGATGGCTCACCACCTGGTGGGCCCCCATTGCCAGGCACCAGTCGCGGGTCTCGGGGCGGGAAGCAGTGGCAATCACCTCCATCCTGGTGAGCTGGCGCGCCAGCTGGATGGCGATGGAGCCGACCCCGCCGGCGCCGCCTATGATGAGCAGTCGGCCCGTGCTTTCCCGGGTGAGGCCCATGCGTTCGAACAGCGCCTCCCAGGCGGTGATGGCGGTCAGGGGCAGGGCGGCGGCCTCCACATCTGAGAGGCTGACGGGGGCCAGGGCGGCGATGCGCTCATCCACCAGCTGCAGCTCGCTGTTGCTGCCGGGGCGGCTGATGTCGCCCGCATACCAGACGCGGTCACCCGCCTTGAACAGGGTCACCTCCTGGCCCACGGCCACCACCTCGCCCACGGCGTCCCAGCCCAGCACCCGCGGGTTGCTCTCTACCTTGGCCTTGGGGGCGCGTACCTTGGTGTCGACCGGATTGACGGAGGTCGCCCTGATCCGCACCAGCAGATCCCGCGGGCCCGGGGTCGGGGTGGGCAGGTCGGCGGCGATAAAGCAGTCGGGGTGGGTGCTCGGCAGATAGTGGGTGAGTGCAATGGCTTTCATGGCAATTCCTTCAGGATCAGTTTGGGATTGCCTGCCAGTCTAGTCTGGTCAATTATTCGAATTAAGATGGGTAATTGGTAAAGACTGTTTGAATATATGAACAATACCGAACTGGAACTGATGGGGATATTTGCCACCGTGGTGGATCAGGGCAGCTTCACCGCCGCCGCAGAGGCGCTCGCCATGCCCAAATCCTCGGTGAGCCAGAAGATCTCTCGCCTCGAGTCACTGCTCGGGGTCCGGCTGTTGCAGCGCACCACCCGCAGGCTCAGTCTGACGGCGCAAGGAGAGGTCTATGTGGAGCATTGCCGGGCTCTGCTGACCCTGGCGCGGGGGGCCCATCTCGCCATGGCAAGGCTGCGGGAGGCCCCGGCGGGCCGGGTGAGGGTCACGGCCCCCGAGGCCACGGGCACCCTGCTGCTCGGCAAGATAGTGGCCGAGTTTCAAGCCCTCTACCCCGAGGTGGTGATCGAGCTGACCCTGTGCGACGAGCAGCTGGATCTGGTGGGGCAGGGATACGATCTGGCGCTGCGGGCGGCGCCCCTGAAAGATTCGAGCCTCATCTGTCGGCGCATCGGTCAGGTGACGCGCCATCTGGTGGCGGCCCCCGGCTATCTGGCGGCCCGGGGTACGCCCCGGCACCTGGCCGAGCTGGCACAGCACGCCTGCCTGGTGCATTCGGCTCTGCCGGTGTGGCCACTGCAGGAAGGAGGCTGGCGCCCCCGGGGGGCCTGCGTCAGCAACAGCCTGCTGGCCCTGAGGGAGCTGGCACTGCACCAGGGAGGCATTGCCCTGTTGCCCTATCATGTCTGTCAGGAGGATCTGGCGAGCGGGCGGCTGCGCACCCTGCTGCCGGAGCACCCCATTCCCGCGAACCCCTTCTATCTCATCTACCCGAGCCGGGAGCATCTGGCACCGGCCCTGCGCACCCTGATGGATTTTGTCGCCGAGCGGCTCTCCTTTGTCCCCGCGCCAGGGGATGGGCGCAGGGATCACCAGGAGCCCTGATCCCTCGCGTCATGATTGGGCTTGAGGCCGAGGGGCACGGCCTGACGCTCGGCCAGCATGCGGATCTGCCCCTCGATGAGGCCGGCGTTGGGACCGAGTACCAGCACCAGCTGATGCTCGTTGATCTCGATCCAGGAGAGGCAGCCGAGGTTGAGCAGTTGTGAGGTATCGACCAGGGCCATCTCCCGCACCCGCACGCTGAGGCGGGTCAGGCAGACGCTGATGGCCTGCAGGTTATCCATGCCCCCCAGCAGCTTGAGGTACTGGATGGCCAGCATCTGGGGATCGGCCGGGGGTATGTTGGCCATATCCTGGCGCTGGTTGTCCAGGCTGAGGGGGACCCGTCCCAGCAGGCGGTAGAACAGCAGGGCGTAGCCGACGAAGAACATGATCCCGAGGGGAATGACCCAGAAGGCGTGCAGGCCGCGGCCATAGCTCAGGCTGAGATCCAGCAGGCCGGCGGAGAAGTAGCTGCCGATCTCGATGTCGAGGGCGCTGCAGATGGCGAACGACAGGCCGGTGAGCAGGGCATGGGCCAGAAACAGCCAGGGGGCCGTGAAGGCAAACAGAAACTCGATGGGCTCTGTGATGCCGATGCAGGCCGAGGTGAGGGCCAGGCTCAGCAGCAGGGCGCCGTGGGGCACCTGGCGCAGCCGGTGGCGGTGCAGCCAGATGGCAAAACAGGCGCCGGGCAGACCGAACATGACGATGGGATAAAGACCGGCTCCATAGCCCTGATGCAGTGGCTGGGCCGTGGCCAGCGCCAGCTGGTTGACCTCCCCCAGCAGGGCCAGGTTGCCGAGCAGCTGGTGCAGCCCGAACGGCAGCAGCAGGCGATTGAGCACCCCGTAGCAGAAGGCGCCCAGTGGCGTCGCCAGATCCGTGGTGATCTGGCTGATCCCCTGCTCCAGGGCGGGCCAGAGCCACGACATGGGCACGGCGAGCAGCAGGCAGAGAAGGGCGCTGAGCAGGGGGCCTTGCCAGGGGCCGGATGGCGAGAAGGCTCCCTCCTTGGCCGGGGCAGGGGACCAGGGGGCGACCAGGGCCGTGGTGACGCCCGCCAGCATGCCGCAGACCAGGTCGGCATGCAGGCCCGGGGCCAGCGCCGAGAGCGCCGAACTCAGCAGCAGGAAGTTCACCGCCCCCGAGAAGGCGAGGCTGCCCCGTTCGGTGCGGCCTATGCCAAAGGCGATGGCCACCGCGTAGATGAGGGGCATCTGGCCGAAGATGGCCTGGCCGCTCAGGACCAGCACGGGCAGGTTGAGGGCATCGGGCTCGCCGAGCCGGTGGAGCAGGGCGGCCAGAGGCAGGATGGAGACGGGCAGCAGCAGGGCGTAGCCCAGCCGCTGCATGGCCTGGATCAACCGCTGTCGACGGGATTGGACAGTCATGGAAGAGGATGAAAATGTGACATGGCGCACACTTTACCTCTTCCCTCTCTCAAGGGATAGATCGCCCTTGGTTAATCGCCGAGAAGTTAATCTCGATCAAAAAGCTGGCGCACCGTCTGCCCCGGTGCTGGCGTCAGCAGGCTGATCAGCACGAAGACGGCCAGCCCCAGCCCCAGGCTGGGCACGATGGCGTGCAGCCCGGCCAGCTTGATGCCCCACTGGCTCAAGATGCCATAGCAGAGCAGGCCGGCCACCATGCTGGCCAGGGCCCCCTGGCCGTTGGCGCGGGGCCAGTAGAGGCCGAGCACCAGGGGCCAGAGGAAGACCGCCTGCAGGCCGCCGAAGGCGAGCAGGTTGAGCCAGATGATCATCTCCGGCGGTTGCAGCGCCGCCAGCAGCACCAGGGCGCCCAGGATCAGGGTGGTGATGAGCGACAGGCGCGGCACCCGCACCTCCAGCTTCTCCTGGCTCTGTTTCGGGCTCAGGTAATTGAGCCAGAGATCCTTGACCAGGGTGGCCGAGGCCTGGATCAGCTGGGAGTCGATGGTGGACATGATGGCCGCCATGGGGGCCGCGAGGAAGATCCCCGCCAGCCAGGGGGGCAGCACCTCCATCATCAGGGCCGGCATGATCTTGTCCGGGCTGTCCATGGCGGGCAGCAGGGCGCGGCCCAGCGCCCCGGCCAGGTGCATGCCGAACATCAGCAGGGCGCTGACGATGGTGCCGATCAGGATGCCGCGATGGAGCGCCTTGCTGTCGCGATAGCCGAAACAGCGCAGGGCCGAATGGGGCAGTCCCACCACACCGACACAGACCAGGATCCAGAAGCTCAGCATGAAGGGCTGGGTCAGCATGTCCCCGGCCCCCTGCGGGCTCACCAGTTTGGGATCGATCACCTCGAGCCGGTGGAGCAGGTTTGGCAGGCCATCCCCGGCGATCAAGACCCCGGCCAGCAGGGCACCTGTGCCGATCAGCATAATGATGCCTTGCAGGGCGTCGGTCATCACCACGGCGCGAAAACCGCCGATGATGGTGTAGAGCAGCACGCAGCTGGCAAACAGCAATAGCCCCTGCTGGTAGCTGAGGCCGGTGGCCGTCTCCAGCAGGCGGGCGCCGCCGATGAACTGCACCACCATGGTGGCGATGAAGGCGAGGATGATGGTCACCGAGCCCAGCACCACGACCGCCTTGCTCTGGTAGCGGGCCCACAGCATGTCGTTGATGGTCACCGCATTGACCCGGCGGGCTATGATGGCGAACTTCTTGCCAAGCACCCCCAGAGTGAGCCAGACGGTGGGCAGCTGGATCATCGCCAGCAAGACCCAGCCCAGGCCGATCTTGTAGGCGGCCCCCGGCCCGCCGATAAAGGAGGACGCAGAGGTGTAAGTGGCCACCAGCGTCATGGCCAGCACCAGGCCCCCCATGCTGCGGTTGCCGATGAAGTACTCCTGCATGAAGTCTCCCCCCCGGCGCCGTCGGCTGGCCCAGTAGCCGATGCCGAGCACCAGCAGCAGATAGATGAGCAGGGGCAGCAGCAACTCAAGGTTCATAGGGGGCCTCCTGCTGACCTGGCAACTCGGGATCGAGAGGGATATGGACAAACAGCTTGCCGACCATGAAGGCGCACAGACCCATGAACAGCAGCGGCATCAGCATGCAGCTGAGCAGGAACCAGAGGGGAATGCCCCAGAGCCGAAGGGACTCGGGAATGAAGTAGGCGCAGCCATACCAGGCGAGGAAATAGAGCAGGGTCAGCAGCAGACAGAGCGCGGCTTCCCGGCGGGCGAGGGAAAAACGAGACAAGATGGCGGCCTCCAGCTATCGGAAGGGCGCAAGGATAACAAAAAAGGGCCATGTCGCCATGGCCCTTTTTATGCTGCCGCCCCTGATGGTGCGGATGCGTTATGTCGAAGAGGCTCCCTCACAGACCCGACGGCTTGTGCAGCCACAGTACCGTCGTGGTCGGGCTCAGCAATCCCTTACAGACCCAGCTTCTTGTGCAGATAGTGGATGTTGGTGCCACCGTGCTGGAAGTTTTCGTCCTTCATGATCTCTTTTTGCAAGGCCACGTTGGTCTTGATCCCTTCCACCACCAGCTCGTCCAGGGAGTGACGCATGCGGGCGATGGCGATGTCGCGGTTCTCGCCGTAGCAGATCAGCTTGCCGATCATCGAATCGTAGTAGGGCGGTACCTTGTAACCGGCATAGATGTGGGAGTCCCAGCGTACGCCCATGCCACCCGGCGCGTGGAAGCGCTGGATCAGGCCCGGTGAGGGCATGAAGGTGGACGGATCTTCGGCGTTGATCCGGCACTCGATGGCATGGCCACGGATGCGGATGTCCTGCTGGGTGATGGACAGGGGCTGACCGGCGGCGATGCGCAGCTGCTCCTTGATGAGATCCACGCCGGTGACCATCTCGGTAACCGGGTGCTCGACCTGGATCCGGGTGTTCATCTCGATGAAGTAGAACTCGCCGTTCTCGTACAGGAACTCGAACGTACCGGCACCGCGGTAGCCGATTTCGAGACAGGCGCGCACGCAGCGTTCGCCGATGAACTTGCGCATCTCCTCGGTGATGCCCGGCGCCGGCGCCTCTTCCACTACCTTCTGGTGGCGACGCTGCATGGAGCAGTCCCGCTCACCCAGATAGAGGGCGGTGCCCTGGCCGTCAGCCAGCACCTGGATCTCGATGTGGCGCGGGTTCTCCAGGTACTTCTCCATGTAGACCATGTCGTTCTTGAAGAACTGGCCCGCTTCGGATTTGGTCAGGGCGATGGCGGAGGCCAGCTCGGCCTCGTTGCGCACCACGCGCATGCCGCGTCCACCGCCGCCACCGGCGGCCTTGATGATCACCGGGTAACCGATCCGCTTGGCGATGGTGGCGTTGCGCTTGGCATCGTTGTCCACCGGGCCGTCGGAGCCGGGTACGCAGGGGACGCCCGCCTTCTTCATCGCCTCGATGGCGGAGACCTTGTCACCCATGAGGCGAATGGTCTCGGCGCGCGGGCCGATGAAGATGAAGCCGGACTGCTCGACCACTTCGGCAAAATCGGCGTTCTCGGAGAGGAAGCCGTAACCCGGGTGGATGGCGACGGCACCGGTCACCTCGGCGGCGGCGATGATGGCCGGCACGTTGAGGTAGGACTCGCCACTGGCGGGCTTGCCGATGCAGATGGATTCGTCGGCCAGCAGCACATGTTTGAGCTCCCGGTCGGCGGTGGAGTGAACGGCCACTGTCTTGATCCCGAGCTCTTTGCAGGCGCGTAGGATCCGCAGGGCAATTTCACCGCGGTTGGCGATGACTACTTTGTCCAACATGGGTGAATATCCCCTTATTCGATGATGAACAGCGGCTCGTCGAACTCGACGGCCTGGCCATTCTCGACCAGGATGGCCTTGATCACGCCAGCCTTGTCAGATTCGATCTGGTTCATCATTTTCATGGCTTCGACGATGCACAGGGTGTCGCCGACATTGACCTGCTGACCCACTTCCGCGAACGGCTTGGCATCCGGGCTGGAGGCGCGGTAGAAGGAGCCCACCATGGGGGAGCGCATCAGGTGACCGCTCGGGGCGGCATCGGCGGCCGGGGCAGCGGCCTGAGCGGCAGCCACCGGGGCAGCGGCGGCTTGTTGTACCTGGGCCGGTTGCATCATCATCTGAGGTGCGACGCTAACCTGGCCGGAGAAATTACGGCTGATGCGAACAGACTCTTCCCCTTCGGAGATTTCCAGCTCGGCGATGCCGGACTCTTCAACCAGTTCAATCAGCTTTTTGATTTTGCGGATATCCATTAGCATTCTCTTTCTTCTTTGTCTGATCAGTGATTATCAAGCCGTGCCAAGTGACGCACAGCCGCGGTTAAAGCAAAGGTATAACCATCCGGCCCGAGTCCGCAGATCACCCCTTTCGCGACATCGGACAGATAGGAGTGATGACGGAAGGGTTCTCTGGCATGGACGTTGGAGAGGTGCACCTCGATGAAGGGGATGGCCACCCCCAGCAGGGCATCTCGCAGCGCGACACTGGTGTGAGTGAAGGCGGCAGGATTGATGATGATAAAGTCCACCTGGCCCATGGCCTGATGGATGCGCTCCAGCAGCAGATGTTCGGCGTTGGATTGCAGGTGTTCCAGTGTGACACCGAGTTCGCCGGCCTGCAGCTGCAAGGTGGCGACGATCTCATCGAGCGTCTGGCTGCCGTAGATGCCCGGTTCCCGTTTGCCCAGCAGGTTCAGGTTCGGCCCGTTGAGCAGGAGAATGCGGTGATGTTGCGACATAATGAGTACATCCTCGATGATAATGCCGATAACGTTCGGCTATCTTGCGGATGACCAGAAATCTAGCCATTTTTTGCGCAATTCGGTGTGCACTGGCACACAGATTTCGCAATTATATTGATTTCGTGAAAATTAGCAGCATTTTACTGGTCTAATCTCTACATCTGTCTGTTTATTGACCATGTTGGCGCCCAGAGTTGCGCTGGTGCCGTGTCCGCCTGTTCAGACAGGTCAGATATGACAAAGCCGGCGCAAGGCCGGCTTTGTCGAGCAACAAACGAAACGGGATCAGGCCGCTTCCGACTTCTCGCGAATGAGTTTGTCGACCACACCCGGATCCGCCAGGGTGGAGATATCCCCCAGGCTGTCGGTCTCGCCGGTGGCTATCTTGCGCAATATCCGGCGCATGATCTTGCCGGAGCGGGTCTTGGGCAGCCCCTCGGCCCAGTGGATCACATCCGGGGTGGCGATGGCGCCAATCTCCTTGCGCACCCACTCCTTCACCTCTTTATGCAGCTCGCGGCTCGGCTCCTCCCCGGCGATCAGGGTGACATAGGCATAGATGCCCTGACCCTTGATCTCGTGGGGCACGCCCACCACCGCCGCCTCGGCGATCTTGGGATGGGCCACCAGGGCCGATTCTATTTCGGCTGTGCCCATGCGGTGGCCGGAGACGTTGAGTACATCATCGACCCGACCCGTGATCCAGTAGTAGCCATCCTCGTCGCGACGGGCACCGTCGCCGGTGAAGTAGCGGCCGGGGAAGGTGGAGAAGTAGGTCTGCTCGAAGCGCTCGTGGTCGCCGAACACGGTGCGCATCTGGCCGGGCCAGGAGTCGGTGATCACCAGGTTGCCCTCGGTGGCACCCTCCAGGGGCTCACCCAGGTTGTCCACCAGGGCGGGCTGCACCCCGAAGAAGGGACGGGTGGCTGAGCCCGGTTTCAGGGCGGTCACGCCGGGCAGGGGGCTGATCAGGATGCCACCGGTCTCGGTCTGCCACCAGGTATCGACGATGGGGCAACGTTCGTCCCCTATGGTGCGGTAGTACCACTCCCAGGCTTCCGGGTTGATGGGTTCCCCCACCGATCCCATGATGCGCAGGCTGGCGCGAGAGGTACCCTCGATGGCCTCGTTGCCCTTGGCCATCAGGGCGCGAATGGCGGTCGGCGCGGTATAGAGAATGCTGACCTTGTGCTTGTCCACCACCTGACTCATGCGGTTGCTGGCGGGGTAGTTGGGTACCCCTTCGAACATGATGGTGGTGGCGCCGTTGGCGAGCGGCCCGTAGACCAGGTAGGAGTGGCCGGTGACCCAGCCCACGTCGGCGGTACACCAGTAGATGTCCTCCTCGTGGTAGTCGAACACATACTTGAAGGTGAGGGCGGCATAGACCAGGTAGCCGCCGGTGGTGTGCAGCACCCCCTTGGGTTTGCCGGTGGAGCCCGAGGTGTAGAGGATGAAGAGGGGATCCTCGGCGTTCATCGCCTCCGGGGCGCAGTCGGCGCTCGCCGTGGCCATGGCGTCATGCCACCAGATATCCCTGTGACCGTGCCAGGCGACGTCGCCGCCGGTGCGTTTGAGCACGATCACCTTCTCGATGCGGGTCTGTGGGTTGGTGAGCGCTTCGTCCACGTTCTTCTTGAGAGGGACGGCACGGCCGCCACGCAGCCCCTCGTCGGCCGTGATGACGATGGAAGAGCCCGAGTCTATGATGCGCCCGGCCAGGGCCTCGGGGGAGAAGCCGCCGAAGACGATGCTGTGCACGGCGCCGATGCGGGTACAGGCCAGCATGGCCACGGCCGCTTCCGGCACCATGGGCATGTAGAGGCAGACCACGTCACCGCGCTTGACCCCTTGCGCCTTGAGTACGTTGGCAAACTTGCACACCTCGGCATGCAGCTCGCGATAGGTGAGGGTGCGATCCTCGGCGGGGTTGTCCCCTTCCCAGATGATGGCGACCTTGTCGCCACGCTGGGCCAGGTGTCTGTCCAGGCAGTTGGCGGAGACGTTGAGCTGGCCATCCTCGAACCACTTGATGGAGACATGGCCGGGGTCATAGGAGCTGTTCTTGACCTTGGTGTAGGGGGTCATCCAGTCGACAATCTTGCCTTGCTCCGCCCAGAAGGCGTCCGGATCCTGCACCGAGGCCTGATACATGGCCTCATAGCCCGCTTGATCCAGCAGAGCCCCCTGGCTGATGTGGGTCTTGACCGGGTAGACCTTGTGCTCGCTCATCTTTCACTCCTTTGAATACATCCTTTTAATAATTAGATAACAACTTATACCTTTGCCGGGGGAGGGCAATTAGACTTTTGGATAGCCGTGCGCCAGCCCTCATTTCCCGTAGACAGGGTGGGCGTCGGGGACGAAGGGGCAGGTGTGCGGCCGACGAGCAGCGCAAGAGCAAGAAAGAGGCAAGCTGGTCGACGCCGCCTGGGCGAGTGGTTAGCCCTTCTGGCGGCCGAAGGCCTGGATGCCGCGCACCAGCACCAGCAGAGAGAGCAGATGAAAGGGCAGCGCCAGCGCCCACAGCAGCCACCAGTTTGGCTCACCCCCATCGCAATGGATGAAAGCGACCCAGGCGACCAGCAGGGTCAGCATGCCGGCGAGCTGGAAGCGGCGTCTGAGCACCACCTCCACCCCCAGATTGGCGAGATACAGGGTCAGCAGCACACCGGCAAAGCCGGTGAGCTGGGCGCTGCCATAGAGCTCGCGGTTGCTGTCAAAAAGCAGTGTGACAAGGGGGGTCAGGCCCTGCTCGCTCGGGATCAGGGCCAGCAGCCAGCAGGCGATGAGCAACAGGGCCGTCTTCATGGGGTCAGGACGCCGCTGGCGCGCAGCAAGGGAGCGTCAGCATGGCTCAGGAGGCCGGCTGGTCTGCCTGAACCAGGTTCAGGTAGTTGGCATCCATCAGCAGGAAGACCCCGAGCAGGCGGGCGCAGGCGCCATAGAAGCCGAAGCTGTCCTTGGCGCGGCAGCTCTGTTCGAAGCGACTGAACCAGCCGAGCAGCTGTTCGTGCAGCAGCCCATCCTGTTCGGCGAGCCAGCGGGCGCGCTCATCGGCAGTGCGCGCCTCGGCGGCGCGAATGATGAGGTTGCCCATCAGATCCAGCTCGATGGCCAGGTGATCCTCGGGCTCCTTGTACTTGTCGCTGACGCTGATGCCAAGGCGGGTGAGGCGCGCCTGCATCTGCGCCATGGGCGCTTGCATCAGCAGGCCCCCTTCCCCGCGATAGAGGGATTCGTAAGGCGGCACCCCCTGCTTGGGGTCACAAAGGAAGAGGCCGGCGAAATCGGCGGCCAGTTCCAGCTGGCGATCGGGGCGCACCAGCAGACGGGCGATGGCGTCATTGAGTTCGGCCACGGCGTCGCGCATCGGGTCCAGGGTAGAGAGACTCTTCAGGAAGCTGCGTACGTCATAGCTGTCGTATTCGGCGATCTGTTCATCAGACAGTTCGGCGGCAAACAGGGTGGCGAACCACCAGTAGAGTTCGGCCCTGCGTTCGCTTGTGGCCAGAAATTCCTGCATTTTTCCTCCGTTGATGACAGTCGGGAGCCGTGTTGGCCCCCGATTCTAACGACTTTGGCAATAAAGGAAACCATGGGGTCCCTTTTGACTCGGGACTAGCCCCCCAGGCTTGCCTCCCGGGCCGGGAACATGGGGTCTATCCCTGCCGCCGACTCGGGTGCGCCGAAGGCGGTGACCGCCGGTATCTCCCCTTCGAACCTGGCGACCTCCACCAGGGCGGTGTGGGCCGTGGTGGCCTGGGAGAGGCTGGAGGCGCCTATGTCGGCGGTCAGCACATTGGGATCGCCATAGGTGCACAGGGTGCCGACCTTGCCCCCTTCCTGGGGGCCGTACCAGGCGCCCTCATGGATGCGCACCACGCCAGGAGCGTAGTCCTCGCTCACCACCAGGCCCGCCAGTACCTGACCGCGACCGTTGAACACCCGCACCAGATCCCCGTCCTTGAGGCCGCGCGCCCTGGCATCTGCCGGGCTCATGTAGAGGGGCTCGCGCCCCTGCACCGTGTAGCTGGCGCGGTAGTCGTCCGAGGAGCAGAGCTGGCTGTGCAGCCGCTTGTCCGGATGGCAGGATTGCAGGTGCAGCGGGAATTGCTGGCTGCCCGGGCCGCCGTGGGAGCGCTCATAGGGTTCAATCCAGACCGGGTGGCCGGGGCAATCGGCATAGCCGAAGTCGGCGATGGTCTTGGAGTAGATCTCGATGAGGCCAGAAGGTGTGCCAAGCGGTTCCAGATCCGGCTCCTGGCGGAAGGCGGCATGGCGCACCCAGGGCTCCCCGGCCGGGAAGCTGACGAAGCCTTCCCCATGCCAGAACTGGCTGAAGCGGGGCAGGCGCACCCCTATGCCACGGCCCTGCAGGCGGGCATCGTCATAGATGCTCTGGATCCACTCCAGCTTGCTCTTGCCGCCGGTGAACTCGGCCTCGCGCCCGAAGCGACGACAGAGATCGGCGAAGATGTCGTAGTCGTCGCGCGCCTCGAACAGGGGCTCCACTATCTTGTGCATGGCCAGGATGCCGGCGTTGGCGTGGGAACCCCACTGCTCCAAGTCGTCGCGCTCATAGGTGGTGGTGGCGGGCAGCACTATGTCGGCGAAGCGGCAGCTGGCGGTCCACTGATGGTCGATGCTGACCACGGTTTCCAGCCTGCGCCAGGCGGCGATCATCTTGTTGCGATCCTGCTGATGGTGGAAGGGGTTGTTGCCGCAGAACACCGCCATCTTCATGGCCGGGTAGGTGATCTTCTGGCCGTTGAAGTCGATGGTCTTGCCCGGATTGAGGATGCAGTCGACGAAGCGGGCCACAGGGATGAACTTGGAGTACCCCTTGAAGTCGCCGTCGTGCAGCGGCTTGGTGCCGGGAATGACGGAGCTGAAACCGGACATGACGGGGCCGTTGGAGGTGATGGTGCCGGCGCCATTGTAGTGCCATCCGAAGCCAAATCCGCCGCCGGGCAGGCCGATCTGGCCCAGCATGGCCGCCAGCACCACCAGCATCCAGGCGTACTGCTCGCCATGGTGCATGCGCTGCACGCACCAGCCGCCGATGAGCTGGGTGCGGCCACTGGCCATGGTCCGTGCCAGCTCGCGTATGGTGTCGGCAGGCACGCCGCAGATGGCCGCCGCCCAGTCGGCGCTCTTGGGTTGACCGTCGCTGGTGCCCAGCAGGTAGGGCAGGAACTTGTCGTAGCCCGTGGTGTACTCCTTGAGGAACCTGGCGTCGTGCAGTCCCTCGCTGTGCAGGGTGTGCGCCAGTGCCAGCATCAAGGGCAGATCGGTCTGGGGGTTGAGGGCAAGCTGCTCGCAGCCGAGGAACTTCTGGGTCTTGGATTTGACCGGATCGACGCTGATCACCCGGATCTCGCCCCTGGCCACCTTCTCTTTGAGCTGCGCCCAGTAGTCGTAGACCCCGTGATCCGGCACCAGCCAGCCCACCTGCAGGTTCTTGATGGGGTCGGACCCCCAGATGACGATGGTCTTGCTGTGTTCCAGCACCAGGGGCCAGGAGGTCTGCTGCTCGTACACCTCCATGGCGCCCGCCACATGGGGCAGGATCACCTGGGCGGCGCCGGTGGAGTAGTCCCCCGCCTTGGCGAGATAGGTGCCGTGCAGGTTCATGGCGCGCCCCAGCATGGCCCCGGCGGAGTGGAACTTGCCCACCGACTGCCAGCCGGAGTGGCCGGCATAGAGGGCGCTCGGGCCATGGGTTTTCTGCACCCGCTCCAGCTCGTGATAGAAGAAATCCAGGGCCTGGGACCAGGTCACCCGCACGAAGCGGTTCTGGCCACGCTCGCGGGTGTCGGACAGGTGCCCCTGGCGCAGCCAGTCAAGGCGCACCATGGGATAGCGGACCCGGGAGGGGTTGTAGACCACCTCACGCAAGCCTTGCAGCATCTCGGTCGGGTGCTTGTCGTGCTCGAAGGGGCGGGTCTCGACCCAGCGCCCCTCGACCACCCGGGCGCGGAAGGCGCCCCAGTGGGAGCCTGACAGCACCAGCTTGTCCTGGGCCTCGGCGGCCTGTACCGCGCGCCCCAGCAGGGAGGGGCCAATCAGGGCTGCCGCACCACCGGCCAGCATGCCCCCCAGAAAACCACGTCGGGAAACTGAGATCATTGTGTGTGTCCTCTCTCTGAGACTGGGTTAGTGCTGGCCCTGGCCACCGGTATCGGCGGCGTGGCTCTGCAGGTATTTGAGCAGGGTGCGCTCTTCCTCTTTGCTGAGGCGGTAGTAGGCCGACATCGCCTTGAGTCCCGAGATCCAGCCATTGGCGGTGAAGTGAGCCGGATCCGGCGCTCCGTGGCAGGAGTTGCAGGTGGATTTGTACATCTCGCCGGCGTAATCCCAGATGGGCTTGAGGGAGGGTTCGAGCCCCTTGCCATCGACCCAGGCGGTGACGGCAACCTGCTGCCAGCGGATATGGGTCGCCGGATCCGTCTGCTGCTCCAGCACTGTCTCATCGGCCTTGAGTTCATCGCGCACCGTGGCGACGAAGACCCGCTTGCCCATGTACTCGCTCAGCACCCGACCCTTGCCGTCCTGCTCGCGCCAGCCCTGGATCCTGACCCTGAGCCGATCGTCGCCGCGCTCGAGCACCTCGATGCGGGACGCGGGCAGCAGGCGGCCGGCCGGTTCGCTCGCCGTCTGGCTGGCAAACAGGTCCTTCTCGCCCAGGCTGTAGAGCACCTCGGCGGCGGGGGCCTCGGTCGCCTGGGCCTGCAGGGCGGCGAAACTGGCCCTGAAACCGCCGGCCATGTTGGGCAGCTCGTGGGCGATGCCCTTGTGGCACTCGATGCAGTTCATGTTCTTGGCGGCGGCATCCTTCATGGCCAGGGCCGCGGCGGGGGACTGCTTGGCGTGGTCCATGTTGTCGTAGCTGTGACAGGACTTGCAGGTCTTGGAGTTCTGGCTGCTCATGCGGGCCCAGACCCGTTCGGCCAGGTGCAGGCGCCTGTCCTCGAACTTCTCCTGGGTGTCGATGCTGTGGCCGATGAACTGCTGGTAGAGATCGTTGGCCGCCTCCATCTTGCGGGCCACCTTGCCGACGAAGTCTTTCGGCTGGTGGCAGTCGGTGCAGATGGCCTGGACGCCGGAGGCATTCTTGAAGTGCACCGACTCCTTGTACTCGGGGTAGACGGTGCTCTCCATGGTGTGACAGGAGATGCAGAACTCGAGGCTGCTGGTCTTCTCGAAGCCGTAATGCAGACCGATCGAGCCGGCCAGAGTGACGCCGACCCCGACCAGTACCAGGGCCAGTACCGACCAGCGCCGACTGGGGGTGCGCAGGTATTGCCACAGTTTTTTCATGAGTGTTCGTCTCTTATGACTCTTTTGATGGGGGCCATGATAGGGAGATGCTGTGAACAGGGTTGGCGGGGGAAATTAATGAAATAGGGGTATTTATGACAAAATATGAATAGAATGATGACCCTGTTACTGCTGCGGAGCCCGCCGATGCGCCCTCATATCCTGGTTGTTGAAGACGATGTCGTGACCCGCGAGAAACTGGTCGGCTATTTCGAGCGCGAAGGCTATCGGGTGAGCGCGGCGGGAGATGGCAAGGAGATGCGGGCCCTGCTGGCGCGGGAGAGCGTCTCCCTCATCATGCTCGACATCAACCTGCCCGGGGAGGATGGTCTGCAGCTGACCCGCGAGCTCAGGGCCCAAAGCAGGGTGGGCATCATCTTGGTGACGGGGCGCAGCGATGCGGTGGACAGAATCGTGGGCCTCGAGATGGGGGCCGATGACTATGTCACCAAGCCGTTCGAGCTGCGGGAGCTGCTGGTGCGGGTCAAGAACCTGCTGTGGCGCATCTCCCTGATGGGCAGCGAGACTCAAAGCGACGAGGGCGACGATGCGGTGCGCTTTGGCCCCTGGCGTTTCGACATTCCCCGTCGCCAGCTCAGCAAGGATGGGGTCCCCGTGCGCCTGACCAAGGCGGAGTACGAGCTGCTGGTGGCCTTCGTCGCCCACCCCGGGCGGGTGCTGAGCCGGGAGCGGATCCTCTCCCTCATCAGCCATCGCGGCGACGGGCCGAGCGATCGCACCATAGACGTGCTGATCCGGCGGCTGCGGGGCAAGATGGAGCCGGATCCCCGGGATCCCCAGCTGTTCGTCACCGTGCACGGCGAGGGCTATCTGTTCGCCGCCGAGCTGCAACCCTGAGGCGAGACCTCCCCCTGCCAGCTCCCCGGCGGCTCGTCACCGTGCCCGGCCAGGGCGCCCGGTTCGCCATGGCCGCGCCCTGATCCTGAGGCGATCCCTCTGCTTGCCTCCCCTCTCTCCTGGCCTGGGCTTGCCCGGGGCCGGGCCTATTGGCTCCTGAACAGCACCCGGTGACAGCGGGGGCAGGCGTACTGATGGCGAAAGTCGGCCAGATGGACCCTGCCCTGCGCCTGCAATCCAAGGTGACCGCAGTGGTGACAGGCGATCCCGTCCTCGCCTCTGGCCTCGGGATGGAGAGCCAGGTACTGCTCCCGGGTGGGCAGGGACTGCCAGTCGACCGGGCGCCCCTTGCGCCCGCGACAGAAGTAGACCCAGTAGAACAGGGCAAAGCCCAGCAGGATCAACAGCAGCAGATGGTTCATGGGATGCCTCCTTATGCCGAGAGGTGGGGGTGGTGAGAGGGAAGAGGGGACAGGGGGGTGATGAGCAACTGTCCCTCTGCATCAGGGAGCCCCTCCTTGCGCCAACCCTGGCGCAGACAGAAACGTTCGGCGGCCAGGTTGGCGGACAGGCAGCGCAGGGAGGCCGAGGTGCAGCCGGCGGCGCGGATCCGTTGCAGCGCCTGGGCCAGCAGCCAGCATCCCAGGCCCCGGCCTCGCCATTGTGGCACCAGGTAGATCAGATGGATGTGGCCACGCCGGCTGCCATCCTGATGAACCATGACCGGCGCCAGGGCCAGCTGGCCAATGGGGCACAGATGATGGCAGAGGTGCAACAGGCCATGGGGCCGCTGCCGGGCCAGGGCATGGAGCCAGGCCCGGGTCTGGCGCTCGTCAAAGCCTGCGTCGCTGCCGTGGCCGATGCGCCAGGCATCCCGGTGACAGGCCAGGGTAAAGGCGGGATAGGGGTCTTGGCTGACGGGCTTGAGCATGAGGCTGGTCATCGGCTGTCTCCTGTCTTGCGCCATCCGGAGTGGAAAAAGGCTTCGCATGAGAATCATAGGTCCGCCGGGCAGGGGGAACCATGACGGGCGTCCGGTTTTGGGGCAGGAAGGTAGACAATCGACACCCTGTACAGCCTGGGTTCAGGTTTGGGCCGCGCCTCTCTGTCGTCTCTGCCACGGGAGCCGTGGCCAGCCTTCACTGGCGGGGAGGCGGAGCGCCGGGGGCGAGGCGATAGACGGGACGAAAGGCGGGGTCCGAGAGGGTGTCGCCGCTCGCGGCCAGGGGGCCGCTCAGGGTCAGGATGGCGGGCCCCATGTGGCGAGGGCACTGGGCCTCGCTGGCATCGGGGCGCTGCAACAGACAGACGGCCTGGGCCACGGCGAGGCGGCCCTGTTCGCGCATCTGATCGCTGTTGGCCAGTGCCAGCCTGCCGCGCAGCAGGGCACGTTGCACCCCGTGACTGAAGTAGATGGCGAGCACGGCGGGCCCTTGTCCGGCGCCCTGATCCCCACGGCGGGCCAGCTCGTTCACCGCCACCTCGGCCGCCATGGCCCCCCCCACCAGATAGTCGAGGTGCGGGTGGCGGGTCAGCAACTGTTGCACCAGGCTGCGCTGGATCTCGCGGCTGTTGTCACCGCGCAGCGTGTCCACCAGGGTGATGGCACTGCCGGCGATGGCGGCGGAAAAGCCCGGCTCGACCACGCTGTTGCCGCCCCGGCCTTCGGGCCCGGGCAAGAGGGCGACCCGCACCGGCGGGCTGCCGGCGGGATGACGCAGGGCCAGCCAGTGGCCGATGCGCCACCCCATCTGATACCAGGGCACGCCGACCTGGGCGACCACATGGGCGGGAGGCAGGGCGTTGACCAGGCCGAACACGGGCAGCGGACTCTTGCCAATGGCCTCGGCCAGCGCAGGCCCATCGACGGCGCCGAGCAAGATGGCGTCACTGCCCTCCCGGGCGCACGCGGCGAGCTGGCGTGCCTGCTCGCTGCTGGCGCCATAGCCCCCCGCCTCATGGACCCGCAAGCCGACGCCGAGCCGGCTTGCCTCCTCCACCATGCCCTGATTGACCGAGAGCCAGTAGGCATCGCGCAGATGCGGATAGAGGGCGCACAGCTCGAAGGGGCGCTCGGCGCGCACCGGGCCGGTCCAGGACAAGGGGGGCGGCAACTGCAACGGGTCCGCCGTCTCGGGCCAGGGCTGAATGGTGAAGGCCGCCCGGGCGCAGACGGCGGGCAGGGTGAGCAGCAGGCAGAGGATCAGGCTTCGCATGGGAGCAGCTTTTGTTACAGTGTGAGACCATATTATCCCGACAATCACAGTGACAACCAAGGGGCCCTGTCGTGCGCACTCTCTCCGGTCTTGGCGGCAAGCTGCTGCTCGCCTTCTCCCTGATGGCCCTGCTGACCCTGACCGCCTCCCTGGTGGGCTGGCTTGGCCTGGGCCATCTGGGGGGGCTGGAGCGGCGGCTGCAACATACCCTGCTGACCCTGGACGGCGCCCGGGAACTGGCCCAGGTGAGCGGCGACATCCTCGCCTCGTCCCGCCTGCTCACCATGGCGGCCAACGAGGCGGAGCGAAGCCATCAGGGCCGGTTGCTGACCCTGCAGGGCCAGCAGTTGCAACGGCTGCTCGACCAGTTGGGGGAGGGGCGCGAGCAGGATGTCGCCTGGCAATCCCTGGATCAGCTGGGCTTGGCCATTCTGGGCAACCTGGGGCAGCAGGGGCGCCTGGTGGGGGAGCGGCTGGCGCTGCAAGGGCAGGGGGAGGCGCTGCGCGGCGAGCTGGTGGCGGCGTCCGGCAGGGTCGCCGAGCTGGCTCGCAGCCAGATGGAGAATGCCCAGACGGTCACGGTGGCCAACATCAGCGGCCTCTATGCCCTGCGGGGGGAGGCCGCCCGCTCGGCCCTGGATACCCTGCTCGAACAGGATCTCGACTGGCTGGAGCAGATGACGGAGCTGCGCCATCGCACCCTGATGCAGCAGCAGCGGCTCGAGGAGCTGTGGCGTGCCGACAACGGGGCTCGCCTCGATGGATTGATGGCGGAGTATGAACAGGATCTGGCGGTGATCCGGCTCAGGGCCGGGGCCGTCGCCGATCCCGGGCGTCGCCTGCGAGTGGCTGACGCCCTGGACCAGCTGGCCCGGGGGGAGCGGCTTGGCGAAATCCGTCGCCAATGGCTGGGGGTAGGGCAGGCCCTGGCCGCGCTCTCGGCCAGCAATCAGGTACTGATGGAGCGGCTCAACGGCAGCGTGGCCGAGGGGGTTCATGATGCCCGCAGCTCCCTGGCCCAGAGCCAGAGCCGCCTGAGCGAGCGGCTGGCGTTGACCGAGCATGGCCTGGGGCTGATTGGGGCCTTGACCCTGCTGGCCCTCGGCCTGTTGATGTGGCGCTTCGTCTATGGTCGCATCGTCTGGCCCTTGCAGCGCACCACCCGGGGGCTGAGCGCCCTGGCCCAGGGGGATCTGGGTCAGCCCCTGCCTCCCGTCGGCGGGGGAGACGAACTGGCGCAGTTGGCCCGGGCGCTGGCGGTGTTTCGCGACAACGCCATCGAGCTGCGCCGCTATCAGCAGGAGCTCGAATCCCGGGTGGCGGAGCGCACGGATCAGCTCAGCCTGGTCAATGCCCGCCTCAACGAGGAGGTGGCCAAGCAAGCCCAGGCCAGGGCCGAGGCGGAGCAGGCCAATCGCGCCAAGTCGGTCTTCCTCGCCACCATGAGCCACGAGATCCGCACCCCCATGAACGGCATCCTAGGGGGCCTGAGCCTGCTGGAGGGCACAGGGCTCGATCCCGGCCAGCAGCGCTATCTGGCCGCCATCAGCCAGAGCGGTGAATCCCTGCTCGAGATCCTCAATGACATCCTCGACTACTCCAAGATAGAGGCGGGCCACCTGGAGGCGAGGCGGGCGCCCTTCGATCTGCACGCCCTGGCCTGGGATCTGCTGGCGCTGTTTCGTCCCAGGGCAGAGGCCAAGGGGCTGAGCCTGTGCCTGTCACTGGCGCCCGAGGTGCCTCGCGCCGTCGAGGGAGATGGCGGCAAGCTGCGTCAGGTGCTGAGCAACCTGATTGGCAACGGCATCAAGTTCACCCGCAGCGGGGAGGTGCGGCTGACCATGGCGCCCCTCGGCTGTCGAGGCCCCTGCCCCCAGCCCTGCATCGCCTTCACGGTGAGCGACACCGGGCCCGGCATCCCCCCGGGCGAGCAGGAGAGGGTGTTCGAGGCGTTTCGCCAGCGGCGGCGGGATGCGGGCCATAGTGGCGGAACCGGTCTGGGACTGGCCATCAGCCGCCGTCTGGTCGAGGCCATGGGGGGCGAGCTTGCCCTCGCCAGCGAGCCGGGCCTGGGCTGCCGCTTCTCGTTCAGTCTGGCGTTGCAGCCCACGGCCCTGCTGCAACCGCGCCAGCGGGAGCGGCTATCCATCCATGCCCCGCGGGACATTCTCCTGGTAGAGGACAACGAGATAAACCGGCTGGTGGCCGAGGGGATGCTGCTGCGCCTCGGTCATCGAGTGGTGATGGCCGAGGATGGCCGCGCCGCCCTGGCCGCCATCACGGCGCGCCCTTTCGATCTGGCCCTGCTCGACATCAATCTGCCGGACACAGATGGCCTGAGCCTGCGGGAGGACCTGGTGGCCATCAGCGAGGAAGAGCATGACAGCCCCCTGCCTGCCATCGCCATCTCGGCCCAGATGTACCCGGAGGACATACAGCACTGCCTGGCGAGCGGCTTTGCCGGTTTCGTCGGCAAGCCGGTGCGTCTGGCCGAGCTGGCCGACGCCATTACCGGGATCTTTGCCGACGAGGGCCAGGTGCCAGGGCTCCCTGCCGCGGCCCCGACCGGGCCCAGGGGGGAGGTTGCGCCTCGGGACGCCCTTGCCTCCTTCGAAGTGGATCCCGCCGAGTTTGCCGCCACGAGGGCGCAGCTGGACGAGGATCTTGCACTGCTGGGAGCCAGGCGCCTCGCCACCATGCTGACCCTGTTCGAGCAGCAGGGGGGCGAGCTGGTGGCCGACTTGCAGGGGAGTGACGCCGGGCCGGAGCGTCACCAGCTCGCCCACAAGCTCAAGGGCAGCGCCGCCAGCCTGGGGCTGGCGAGGCTGGTCCAGGTGTGCGAGGGGCTGGAGTCGGGGCGGGTGGCGCCCGGCGTCCTGGCGCAGGAGTGGCCCAGGGCCCTGGGGATCCTGACGCACTGGCGGCGGGCGCAGGGATGGGACAGAGAGGAATGACGCAAAGGGAAGAGTGACTCAAAGGAGAGGGGGCTCCCCGGCCCGATGAGAGACCGGCTGGCCCCCCATCCGGGGAGAAGGGCGATAATTTCTGGTTTTATTACATTTATTCAACATTTTTTTGGGTGGTCGGACTGTCCCTTTGATGTCGCTGCGGTTACAATGCGCGGGCCCCATATCGCCCATGCGCAAACGATTTTCAGGAGATAAACGGATGTTGAAACGTGACATGACCATCGCAGGCTATGATCCCCAGCTGTGGCAGGCCATCACAGACGAGACCCGTCGTCAGGAAGAGCACATCGAGCTGATCGCGTCTGAGAACTACACCAGCCCCCGCGTCATGGAAGCCCAGGGCTCCCAGCTGACCAACAAGTACGCCGAAGGCTACCCGGCCAAGCGTTACTACGGTGGTTGCGAGTACGTCGATGTGGTCGAGACCCTGGCCATCGAGCGCGCCAAGGAACTGTTCGGCGCCACCTACGCCAACGTGCAGCCGCACTCCGGCTCCCAGGCCAACAGCGCCGTCTACATGGCACTGCTGCAGCCGGGCGATACCGTGCTGGGCATGAACCTGGCCCACGGCGGTCACCTGACCCACGGTGCCCCGGTCAACTTCTCCGGCAAGCTCTACAACATCATCCCCTACGGCATCGATGAATCCGGCAAGATCGACTATGTCGAGATGGAGCGTCTGGCCCTCGAGCACAAGCCGAAGATGATGATAGGTGGCTTCTCCGCCTACTCGGGCATCGTTGACTGGGCCAAGATGCGCGAAATTGCCGACAAGATCGGTGCTTATCTGTTCGTCGACATGGCCCACGTGGCCGGTCTGATTGCTGCGGGCGTCTACCCCAACCCGGTGCCCCACGCCCACGTGGTCACCTCCACCACCCACAAGACCCTGGCCGGTCCCCGTGGTGGTCTGATCCTCTCCGCCGCCGACGACGAAGATCTGTACAAGAAGCTGAACTCCGCCGTCTTCCCGGGTGGCCAGGGCGGCCCGCTGATGCACGTCATCGCCGGCAAGGCAGTGGCATTCAAAGAGGCCCTGGAGCCCGAGTTCAAGACCTACCAGGCGCAAGTGGTCAAGAACGCCAAGGCCATGGCCGCCACCTTCATCGAGCGTGGCTACAAGATCGTTTCCGGTGGCACCGACAACCATCTGATGCTGGTTGATCTGATCGGCCGCGAGCTGACCGGTAAAGAAGCCGATGCCGCGCTGGGCAAGGCCAACATCACGGTCAACAAGAACGCGGTACCGAACGACCCGCGCTCCCCGTTTGTCACCTCCGGCGTGCGGATCGGTACCCCGGCCATCACCCGCCGCGGTTTCAAGGAAGCCGAGTCCATCGAGCTGACCCACTGGATTTGCGACGTGCTGGACAACCACGACAACGAAGAAGTGCTGGCCACCGTGCGCGAGAAAGTGCTGGCCGTCTGCCGTCGTCTGCCGGTTTACGCCTGATAGCTCTCCCTTTGGGGAAAACAAGTGCCAAATGCCGCCCCTGGTCAGCCTGGGGCGGCATTGTTTTTTATGGGCTTTTACCGGTTTCCGGGGGCCGTGTTACACTGGCCCACCTCATTCCTGACCCCAGGGCAGGATGTTTGAATCCTTTGCGCCGGAGGTGTGATGCATTGCCCTTTCTGTAGTGCCGTGGATACCAAGGTGATCGATTCCCGCCTGGTGGCGGAAGGCCATCAGGTGCGTCGCCGTCGTGAGTGCCTGCTCTGCCACGAGCGTTTCACCACCTTCGAGATGGCCGAGCTGGTGATGCCAAGGGTCATCAAGTCCAACGGCTCTCGCGAACCCTTCAACGAAGAGAAGCTGAGGGGCGGCATATTGCGGGCGCTGGAGAAGCGCCCGGTGAGCATGGAGGCGATCGAGAAGGGGGTGAACCACATCAAGTCCCGCCTGCGCGCCACCGGCGAGCGGGAGGTGCCCTCCAAGCTGGTGGGCAACCTGGTGATGGACGAACTCAAGGGCCTGGACAAGGTGGCCTACATCCGCTTCGCCTCCGTCTATCGCAGCTTCGAGGATATTCGTGAATTCGGCGAAGAGATCGCCAAATTGGAGAAGTAATGGTATCGGGTGGGCAAGCGGACATCCGCTTCGCCCCCGTCTATCGCAGCTTCGAGGATATTCGCCCTCTTTATGGCAGATGGCAGATAGGGACGAAGAGATCGCCAAGCTTGAGAAGTAGACCCATTGCCCGGTTGCTTCACAGACCCACTTTTTCTCGCCTGACACGGGAGCCCAGATGTTTAGTCAAGACGATTACCAATGGATGAGCAGGGCCCTCGAACTGGCCCGCCGCGGCCGCTATACCACGGCCCCCAATCCCTGCGTCGGTTGCGTGCTGGTCAAGGATGGTGTTGTCGTCGGCGAAGGCTGGCACCAGCGTGCCGGTCAGCCCCATGCCGAGGTCTATGCCCTCCATGGCGCCGGTGAGGCCGCCCGGGGCGCCACCGCCTATGTGACCCTGGAGCCCTGCTCCCACCATGGCCGCACCCCGCCCTGCGCCGAGGCCTTGATTGAGGCTGGCGTGGCCCGGGTGGTGGCCGCCATGGTCGACCCCAATCCCCAGGTGGGCGGGCGTGGGCTGCGGATGCTCTCCGAGGCGGGCATCAAGACCGACTTCGGCCTGCTGGCCGCCGAGGCCGAAGCCCTCAATCCCGGCTTCTTCAAGCGGATGCGCACCGGTTTCCCGCAGGTGACGGTCAAGCTGGGGGCCAGCCTGGATGGTCGCACCGCCATGGCGAGCGGCGAGAGCCAGTGGATCACCTCCCCCGAGGCGCGCCGGGACGTGCAGCGGCTGCGGGCGCGCCATGACGCCGTGCTCTCCAGCGCTGAAACCGTGCTGGCGGACAAGGCCTCCCTGACCGTGCGCTGGGACGAGCTGCCCCCTTCGGTCAAGGTCGCCTATCCCAGGGAGAGCCTGCGCCAGCCGCTGCGGGTGGTGATCGACTCGCAAAACCGACTCACCCCGGATTTGCCGCTGTTTGCCAGCCCGGGCCCCGTGCTGCTGGCGCGACTGCAAAGCGACGGCGCGTGGCCCGAGTCGGTGCAGCAGATGGTGCTGCCCCGGCTGGAGGAGCGGGTCGACCTGGTCAGCCTCTTCATGCTGCTGGCCAAACAGGGGGTCAATTCAGTGCTGGTGGAGGCGGGGCCGCGCCTGTGTGGCGCCCTGCTGGAGAAGGGACTGGTGGACGAGCTGGTGCTCTACCAGGCACCCAAGCTGCTGGGGGATGAGGGTAGGGGCATGTTCCAGCTGCCCGGTCTGGCGCGACTGTTCCAGGCGCCCAAGTTGACCCTCAAGGATGTACGCCTGGTGGGCCAGGATATCAGGATCACGGCCAGGCTAGCCTGAGCTCGAGGAGAGGCAAGACGATGTTTACCGGAATTATCGAAGCCATGGGCACCCTGACCGAGCTGCGCCGTCAGGGAGAGGATGTGGTGCTGACCGTGGAGGCTCCCGGCCTCGACTTCAGCGACGTCAAGCTGGGCGACTCCATCGCCACCAATGGCGTCTGTCTCACCGTCATCGCCCTGGGGGACAAACGCTACAGCGCCGATGTGTCGCTGGAAACCTTGGCACGCACCGGCTTTGCCCAGGCCAAGGTCGGGGACAGGGTGAACCTGGAAAAAGCACTGACCCCGAGTTCGCGCCTCGGCGGCCATCTGGTCTCAGGCCACGTGGATGGCATGGGCCAGGTGATGAGCAGACAGAGCAGCGGCCGCGCCATCGAGTACTGGATCAAGGCGCCAGCGGACCTGTCCCGCTATATCGCCGAGAAGGGCTCGATTGCGGTGGATGGCATCAGCCTGACGGTGAACGCCGTCAAGGGAGATGCGTTCTTGCTCACCATAGTGCCCCATACCGCAGAAGAGACCACGATCGCGCGCTGGAAGCCCGGTCACAGGGTCAATCTGGAAGTGGATCAGATAGCCCGTTATCTGGAGCGGTTGCTGCAAGGCGGGGCCGGAGCCCAGGCGCCGAGCAGCACCCTGACCCTGGCGAAGTTGGCCCAATCGGGCTTTTTGTGAGCCCGGTCTGATTGAAACGGGGCCAGCAGCCCCCATCTAGCCCTTACGCATTTATCACCTTTGACGGAGTAGCCCATGGCGCTTAGCACAACCCAGGAAATCATCGCCGACATCAAGGCGGGCAAGATGGTGATCCTGATGGATGACGAAGACAGGGAGAACGAAGGGGACCTCATCATGGCGGCCTCCTGTGTGCGGCCCGAGGACATCAACTTCATGGCCCGCTACGGCCGTGGCCTCATCTGCCTGACCCTGACCCGGGATCGCTGCAAGCAGCTGGCGCTGCCCCTCATGGTTGACCGCAACAATGCCCAGTTCTCCACCGCCTTCACCGTGACCATAGAGGCGGCCGAGGGGGTGACCACGGGCATCTCCGCCGCCGATCGCGCCGTCACCGTACAGGCCGCCGTGGCCCCTGATGCCAAGGCCGCCGATCTGGTGCAGCCCGGTCACATCTTCCCGCTGATGGCGCAAGATGGCGGCGTGCTGACCCGGGCCGGTCACACCGAAGCGGGTTGCGATCTGGCGCGTCTTGCCGGTTACGAGGCGGCCTCCGTCATCGTCGAGATCCTCAACGAGGATGGCACCATGGCGCGCCGTCCCGACCTTGAGGTCTTCGCCGAGCAGCATGGCATCAAGCTTGGCACCATTGCGGATCTCATCGAGTACCGCAACCAGCACGAGACCACGGTGGAGAAGGTGGCCGAGTGCAAGCTGCCCACCGAGTTTGGCGAGTTCGACCTCATCACCTTCCGCGATACCATAGACAACCAGGTGCATTTCGCCCTCAAGAAAGGCGAGGTGACAGCCGATCAGCCGACCCTGGTGCGGGTCCATCTGCACGACGTGCTGAGCGATCTGCTGCTGACCGATCGCCACGCGGCCCGCAGCTGGCCCTTGCCCAAATCCATGGCCCGCATCGCCGAAGAGGGGGGTGTGCTGGTGATCCTGGGGGCCGAGGCCCAGGGCGCCGAGCTGCTGGCCAGGGTCAAGGGGTTCGAGGCCGCCGACAAGGGATTGGCGCCGGAAGGGGCCAAGTGGCAGGGCACCTCGCGCCGGGTCGGCGTCGGCTCCCAGATCCTCAAGACCCTGGGGGTCGGCAAGATGCGCCTGCTGAGCTCGCCGAAAAAATATCACGCCCTCGGCGGTTTCGGCCTTGAAGTCGTGGAATACGTCGGCGAATAAGCGTGTCGCCCCAATGAAATCGCGCTCATGGCCGCCCGTTGCGGCCATGGTTTTTGTCGTGGGTCTGTTGTGCTAGACTGTGCGCACTTTTGACCCCGGCCATATTTGACTGCATAGCTACAGGATTGCCAATGAAGGTTATCGAAGGGAATATCGCCGCCCCTGAGGCGCGCGTTGCAATTGTCGTTGCCCGTTTCAACAGCTTCATCAACGAGAGCCTGATCGAGGGCGCCGTTGACGTACTCAAGCGTCAGGGTCAGGTGCAAGACAGCAACCTCACTCTGGTACGTGTGCCGGGTGCCGTCGAAATCCCTCTGGCGGCCAAGAAGCTGGCCAAGAGTGGCAAGTATGACGCCATCGTCGCCCTCGGCACCGTCATTCGTGGTGGTACCTACCACTTCGAACTGGTGGCCAGCGAGAATGGCAAGGGCCTGGCCCAGGTGATGATGGAGCATGAAATTCCCGTCGCCTTCGGCGTGCTGACCACAGAGAACATAGAACAAGCCATCGAGCGCGCCGGTACCAAGGCGGGTAACAAGGGTGCAGAGGCTGCACTGAGTGCGCTCGAAATGATCAACGTCCTGAAACAACTGGACGTGTAACGAGGAGAAGTAGATTGAAACCGTCTGAGCGCCGTAAGGCCCGCCATTGCGCCACCCAGGCCATCTACCAGTGGCAGATGACCCAGGCCAACGTGGGGGACATCGAAGAGCAGTTCAAGATAGATC
The DNA here is from genome assembly GCF_046078285.1 of Aeromonas bivalvium. NCBI lineage: Bacteria > Pseudomonadati > Pseudomonadota > Gammaproteobacteria > Aeromonadales > Aeromonadaceae > Aeromonas > Aeromonas bivalvium. The sequence continues at coordinate 1,377,077 of NZ_JBGXBV010000001.1, read as the reverse complement.
AGGACACCAAAGGGGTGGATCTGAACTATTTCCGCGATCTGCTGTTCGGGGTTGCCCTGCATTGCAACGAGCTGGACAAGGTGTACTCGCCTTTCCTCTCCCGTCCGCTCGATGAAGTGGACATGGTGGACAAGGCGATCCTGCGCCTGGCGACCTATGAGCTGACCCGTCGTGATGATGTGCCGCCCCGCGTGGTGATCAACGAAGCGATCGAGCTGGCCAAGGCGTTTGCCGCCGATGACAGCCACAAGTTTGTCAACGGTGTGCTGGACAAGGTCATCAAGACGCTGAACAAGCGTTAATCCCTGTGCCACAGCATTAAGAGAGGAGCCAGCCTAACCGCTGGCTTTTTACTGTATGGGTGAATTTGAACTGATAGAGAAGTACTTCAAGGTGCCCCACGCCCGCAAGGACGTGGTGCTGGGCCCGGGGGACGACTGTGCCCTGCTGACCCTGCCAGCCGACAGCCAGCTGGCGGTGAGCACGGATACCCTGGTGAGCGGCGTCCACTTTCTGCCCGACATGGATCCGGTGGATCTCGGCTACAAGGCGCTGGCGGTCAATCTGTCCGATCTCGCCGCCATGGGGGCCGAGCCGCGCTGGGTCTCCCTGGCGCTGACCCTGCCCGCCATCAACGAGCGCTGGGTGGCCGGTTTTGCCGAGGGTTTCCTCGAGCTTGCCGAATACTACAACGTGGCCCTGGTGGGGGGCGACATGACCCGGGGGCCGCTCTCCATCACCGTCTCGGTGAAGGGATCCGTGCCGTCGGGCCGCGCCCTGCTGCGCAGCGGCGCCAGGGTCGGGGACGGCATCTATGTCACCGGCACCCTGGGGGATGCCGCCCTGGCGCTCTCCCATCTGCTGGGCAAGCGCAACCTCAACGAGAACCAGCTGGCCGCCGTCCTGCCGCGTCTCGAGCACCCCCATCCTCGCATTCTGGCTGGCCAGGCCCTGCGCGGGTTGGCAAACAGCGCCCTGGATCTCTCCGACGGCCTGGCCTCGGATCTCGGCCATATCCTGAAAGCCTCCGGCGTGCGGGCCCAGATCGATCTCGACCTGCTGCCCCTCTCCCCCGTGATGCAGGATGCCGTCTTCCCGGAAGATGCCTGGCAGCTGGCCCTGGCCGGTGGCGATGACTACGAGCTCTGCTTCACAGTGCCGGAAGATCATCGCGGCGCGCTGGATACGGCCCTGGCCCACAGCGGGGTCAAGTTCAGCCGGATCGGCCGTATTCTGGCGGGGGAGCCCGGCATCGATTACATTCGGGCGGAGCAGCCGGTGGCGCTCTCCCTCAAAGGTTGGGATCACTTCGCATGATCAAGCCCGAGCTCAAACGCCTGAACCTGAAAAATCCCCTCCACCTGCTGGCGGTGGGCTTTGGTGCCGGCTTCTCTCCCTGGGCCCCTGGCACCATGGGCACCCTGGTCGCCATCCCGCTTTACTTGCTGGCAAGTGGCCTGTCGACCCCCTGGTTCATCGCCCTGCTGGTGCTGGGCTTTCTGGCGGGTATTCGTATCTGCCAGAGCGCCACCGACGCCATCGGCATGCCGGATCACGGCGCCATCGTCTGGGACGAGGTGATAGGGTTTGGCATCACCATGATAGCGGCGCCGGCGGGCTGGGAGTGGCTGCTGGCGGGCTTTGCGCTGTTTCGGCTGTTCGACGTGCTCAAGCCCTGGCCCATCAGCTGGTTCGATCGCCGCATCCATGGCGGCCTTGGCATCATGCTCGATGACGTGATTGCCGGATTCTTTGCCCTGTTTTGTATGCAATTGCTGGCCCATTGGCTCGTCTGAGCCGGGCAGGAAGGAGGGCGCCCCTGGGGCGCCCTTTATTTATGACTGCCTGATTTTCATTCATTGGCAGATGCTGCCATCAGAAACCCTTTTCACATAAATATTCACTACTCATTCGACGCTACCGTTCCTGTCTGCATCAGTCACATCTGCCAGATGTTAACGTTTTGTATCATGTTAACTTTGTTTATTAATGCAAAATTAGTTTAAAAAGCTATTTTTTAGGCGATAGATCACGCTTTATGACTACCTGGCGCCCAGGTCGCACCGCAAAGTATTGCGAAATTGTATATCCAGGTCATTTACTCTTTCGGTCAAAGCGTCTAAGTTACTGGCGGGTTATTCCAAAAAAATGCAAAAAACCCGCCCGGATCGCTGGTTTCCCTGCCCCATGGATTGAGCATCTATTGCCCAAGGCACAAACCGGCATCTGCGGCTGATTTACGGAAGAATTGTTTGGGACGGATGTCCCCCGCAGAGGTAAACATGTCCTTGCTAGAAGTCAAAAACTTGCGGATCGAGTATCCCTCCCGCTACGGGGTACTGGCCGCGGTCAAGGATCTCTCTTTCTCCATCGAGAAGGGTGAGGTCGTCGGTGTCGTCGGTGAGTCCGGCGCCGGCAAATCCACCATCGGCAATGCCGTCATCGATTTGCTGAGTCCGCCGGGTCATATCGCCCGGGGGGACATCTATCTCAACGGTGAGCTCATCTCCGGCAAGAGCCAGGATGAGATGCGGGCCATTCGTGGCTCCCGCATCGGGTTCATCTTCCAGGATCCCATGACCTCCCTGAACCCGCTGTTCACCGTGGAGCATCAGCTGGTGGAGACCATCCTCGCCAACACGGATCTCACTCGCAGCCAGGCGGTCGCCAAGGCCCTCGAGCTGATGCAGGCGGTGGGGATCCCGAGCCCGGAGCTGCGCATCAAGCAGTATCCGCACCAGTTCTCCGGCGGCATGCGCCAGCGGGTGGTCATCGCCATCGCGCTCTCGTGCGACCCCGAACTCATCATCGCCGATGAGCCCACCACGGCGCTGGATGTCTCCATTCAGGATCAGATCCTCCAGCTCATCCGCACCCTGTGCAAGGAGCGGGACGTGGGCTGCATGCTGGTGACCCACGACATGGGGGTGGTCTCCAACGTCACCGACAAGGTGGCGGTCATGTATCGCGGCGATCTGGTGGAATTTGGTACCACGGAGCAGGTGCTGGGGCGCCCCAATCACCCCTATACCCGCAGCCTCATCTCGGCGGTGCCCCGCTCCGACGTCAAGCTGGTGCGCTTCCCCCTGGTCTCCTACATCGAGGATGCCGGCGCGCCGGATACCAGCATCGATCTGAAGACCCACTGGCTCGGTCAGAGCCAGGACGAGCGGGCCTATGAAGGGGCCCTGCTGCGGGTGGAAAACGTGGATCTGAAGTTCGTCACCAAGGACTCCTTCTTCCCGAGCCGCCGTGAATACGTGCGCGCCTGCAACGACATCAGCTTCGAGATCTTCGAGGGTGAAACCTTCGGCCTGGTGGGGGAGTCGGGGTCCGGCAAGTCCACCATAGCCCGCGCCATCACAGGGCTATATCCGCCCGACAGCGGCAAGATCTTCTTCGAGGGGATCGATCTTACCGCCATCAAGCGCGAGAGCGATCGTCGCCCGCTGCGTCGCCAGATGCAGATGGTGTTCCAGAACCCTTACTCCTCGATGAACCCGCGCATGAAGGTGCGCGACATCATCGCCGAGCCGATCCGCTTCCATCGATTGGCCGAGGAGAACCAGATCGATGGCATCGTCAGCGATCTGCTGGATCACGTCGGCCTGGGTCGCGGCGCCGGGGTCAAGTATCCTCACGAGTTCTCCGGTGGTCAGCGTCAGCGCATCTCCATTGCCCGCGCCCTGGCGACCCGGCCGCGCTTTCTCATCTGTGACGAGCCCACCTCGGCGCTGGATGTGTCGGTTCAGGCCCAGATCCTCAACCTGCTCAAGGATTTGCAGAAAGAGCTTGGCCTCACCATGCTGTTCATCAGCCACGATCTGCCGGTGATCCGCCAGATGTGCGATCGGATCGGCGTGATGAAACACGGTCATCTGGTGGAAGTGGCGCAGACCGAGAAACTCTTTACCAATGCCGAGCATGAGTACAGCCGCAAGCTGATTTCCCTCATGCCGGAGTTCAAGGGAATGTCCCGCGAGGGGCTGGAAATCGCAAGCTAGGAAAGTGCCGGCGTGCCGGTTTTTGTTAGAAAAAGAGTGTCAATAAGAAGCTAACAGCATGGAGAAAGACATGAAGAAAGGATTATCCAAGATTGCAATGGCGTTGTTTGCGGCCGGTTTGGCCTTCAATGTCTCTGCCGCCGACATCAAGGTCGCCGTCGCCTCTGACCCCACTTCGCTGGATCCCCAGGAGCAGCTCTCCGGTCAGACCCTGGAGATGTCTCACCTGGTGTTCGATCCCCTGATGCGCTGGACGCAGGACCTGCAGTTCGAGCCCCGTCTGGCCGAAAAATTTGAACGCATCGACGACAAGACGGTGCGTTTCCACCTGCGCAAGGGCGTCAAGTTCCACTCTGGCAACGACTTCACCGCCGATGACGTGGTGTGGACCGTCAAGCGTCTGAAAGATTCCGTCGACTTCAAGGCCATCTTCGACCCCATCGCCGACGTCAAGAAGGTGGATGATTTCACAGTGGATCTCGTCACCGAGAAGCCCTATCCCCTGGTGCTGCAGACCGTGACCTACATCTTCCCGATGGACTCCAAGTTCTACACCGGCAAGACAGAGGCGGGCAAGGACAAGGGCGAGATCGTCAAGAACGGCGACTCCTTCGCCTCCACCCACGTCTCCGGTACCGGCCCGTTCAGCGTCAAGTTCCGCGAGCAGGGCGTCAAGCTGGAGTACACCCGCAACGCCAACTACTGGGACAAATCCTCCAAGGGCAACGTCGACAACCTGACCCTGGTGCCCATCAAGGAAGACGCGACCCGTGTTGCCGCCCTGCTGGGTGGGGACGTGGACGTGATCTACCCGGTCGCTCCCAACGATCTGGAGCGGGTCCAGAAGGGCAAGGACACCCAGCTGGTGACCCTGTCCGGTACCCGCGCCATCATCATAGAGCTGAACCAGAGCACCAACCCGGCCCTGAAAGACAAGCGCGTGCGCCAGGCGATCAACTATGCCATCAACCAGGTGGGCATCGTCGACAAGATCAACAAGGGCTTCGGTACCCCGGCCGGCCAGCTGAGCCCGAAAGGCTATGCCGGTCACAACGAGGCCCTGGTGCCCCAGTATGATCTGACCAAGGCCAAGGCCCTGATGAAGGAAGCGGGTTACGAGCAGGGCTTCAAGATGAGCTTCATCTCCCCGGCCGCGCGTTATGTCAACGACGTCAAGATCGCCCAGGCCGTCTCCGCCATGCTCTCCAAGATCAACATCAAGGTGGATCTGAAGACCATGCCGGTGGCCCAGTACTGGCCGGAGTTTGACAAGTGCGCCGCAGACATGCAGCTGATCGGCTGGCACTCCGACACCGAAGATACCGCGAACTTCTTCGAGTTCCTGACCTTCACCAAGAGCGCCGAGACCGGCATGGGCCAGTACAACTGTGCCGGTTATGCCAACGCAGAAGCGGACAAGCTGGTGATGGAAGCGAACGCGGAAACCGATCCGGCCAAGCGTAGCGCCATGCTGCAGAAAGTCGAAGCCATGCTGATCGACGACGCCGCCTATGTGCCCCTGCACTGGGAAAACCTGGCCTACGGCGCCAAGAAAAACGCCGACATCAAGCCCATCGTCAACGTGATGAACTTCCCGTACTTTGGCGACCTGGTGGTAGGCAAGTAATTACCCCGCAAGAAGGACGGGCGGGGGCATCGTGACGGTGCCCCCGCCATTAACAGAAGCCGATGCCAAGACATCGGCCAGAGTCAAGGACAAGCATGTTTACATTCCTGCTGAAACGGTTCTATCAGGCCGTGATAGTGATGTTCGTCATCAGCCTGGTCGCCTTCTCCATCCAGGACAACCTGGGGGATCCCCTGCGTGAGTTGGTGGGACAATCCGTCTCCGAGGCTCAGCGTCAGGCCTTGCGCGATCAGATGGGGCTCAACGATCCCTTCCTGGTGAAGTACAGTCGCTTCCTGAAGAATGCGGTGCAAGGAGATCTGGGGACTTCCTACTTCTTCAAGCGCCCGGCCCTCGAGGTCATTCTCGACAAGCTCGTCGCCACACTGGAACTGGTGTTTGGCGCCGCCCTCATTATCGTCCTGGTCTCCATTCCGCTCGGGGTTTATTCCGCCATTCGCCCGCGCAGCATACTGACCAAGATCATCATGGCCGTGAGCAGCATAGGGATCTCGATCCCGGTGTTCCTGACCGCCATCATGCTGATGTATCTCTTCTCCATCCAGCTGGGCTGGCTGCCGGCCTATGGCCGGGGCGAGACCCGTAACCTGCTGGGCTGGGAGTCGGGCTTCTTTACCTGGGACGGCATCTTGCACCTGATCCTGCCCGCGGTCTCCCTCTCCTCCATCATGCTGCCGCTGTTTATCCGGCTGGTGCGCTCCGAGATGCTGGAGCAGCTCTCCTCCGAATACGTCAAGTTCGCCCGCGCCAAGGGGCTGGACAACAACAAGGTCTACTACCAGCACGCCCTCAAGAACACCATGCTGCCGGTCATCACAGTCGGCGGCGTGCAGATCGGCACCATGGTGGCCTACACCATACTGACCGAGAGCGTGTTCCAGTGGCCGGGGACGGGTTTCCTGTTCCTTGAGGCGATCCACAGGGTCGATACGCCGCTCATCACCGCTTACGTCATCTTCGTGGGTCTTATCTTCGTGGTGACCAACACCCTGGTCGACCTGCTCTACGGGTTCATCAACCCGACCGTCAACCTGACTGCCAAGGGGTAACAGATGACTAACGCTGTGACTGTGAGCCCAAGCCGTTGGGCTCGTTTCAAGAACTCTGACATCGTCTACTACTTCCTGCGGGACAAGGTAGCCATGTTCAGCTTCGCCATCTTCGTGGCATTCGTGCTGGCGGCCCTGCTGGCCCCCTGGATTGCACCCCACAACGTCTATGACCAGACCAGCTTCGATCTGATGGATGCGGAGCTGCCGCCCTCCTGGCTCGAGGGGGGCGAGGCGCGCTTCTGGCTCGGCACCGACAACCAGGGTCGCGACATCTGGAGCACCATCCTCTATGGCGCCCGTATCTCGCTCACCATAGGTCTGTTCGCCGTCGGCCTGCAGCTGGTGCTCGGCATCGTGATCGGCCTCATCGCCGGTTATTACGGTGGCCGCATCGACAGCCTGCTGATGCGCTTTGCCGACGTGCAGCTGTCGTTCTCCACCATGATGGTGGCCATCATCATCTCCGCCATCTTCCAGGCGAGCTTTGGCTCCGAGCTCTATTCGCAGTTCGCCATCGTCATGCTGGTGGTGATCATCGGCATCGCCGAGTGGCCGCAATATGCCCGGACTGTGCGCGCCTCCGTGCTGGCGGAGAAGAAGAAGGAGTATGTGGAGGCGGCCCAGGTGATGGGGTTCCGTGCCCCGCGCATCATGTTCCGCCACATACTGCCGAACTGCCTCTCCCCCATCCTGGTCATCTCCACCGTCCAGGTGGCCAACGCCATCATGAGCGAGGCGGCCCTCTCCTTCCTGGGGCTGGGCATGCCGGTGGATCAGCCATCCCTGGGCTCGCTCATCAGCGTGGGCTTCAACTACATCTTCTCCGGCTCCTGGTGGATCACCGCCTTCCCGGGCATCTGCCTGGTGGTGCTGGTGCTGGTCATCAACCTCCTGGGTGACTGGCTGCGGGATGTGTTCAACCCGAAGATCTACAAGGGTTAATTCGGGTTAGCGGTAAAACAAGAAGGGCGCCATCATGGCGCCCTTCTTTATTGCTCGCGGTTTCAGGTCTGGCTTGCTGCCAGCTTTTGCATCAGGCTGTCAGCCAGGCCTCGATGCTGGCCTGAATGCCTGCGGCATCCAGACCCAGCAGGGCATAGATCTCTTCCTGGGTGCCCTGTTCGATGAAGCGATCCGGCAGGCCGAGATTGAGTACCGGCCTGCACTGCCTGGCGCGCATCAACAGCTCGTTCACCGCGGAGCCGGCCCCGCCCATGATGGCGTTGTCTTCCAGGGTGACAAACTGATCGTGGTTGGCGGCAAGTGCGAGCACCAGTGCCTCGTCCATGGGCTTGACGAAGCGCATGTCCACCAGGGTGGCGTCCAGCGCCTCGGCGGCGGCCTTGGCTTGCTGGAGCAGGGTGCCGAACGCCAGGATGGCGATGCCCTTGCCCTCGCGTCCCTCTCTCTCACGAATGATGCGCCCCTTGCCGAGGGCCAGCGCCTGCATCTCGCTCTCGACCTGGATGCCGGTGCCGCTGCCGCGAGGATAGCGCACCGCCGCAGGCCGATCGCACAGATAGCCGGTGTAGAGCATCTGGCGGCACTCGTTTTCGTCGGATGGGGTCATCACCACCATGTTGGGCACGGTGCGCAGGAAGCTGATGTCGAACGCCCCCTGATGGGTGGGGCCGTCGGCCCCCACCAGACCGGCCCGGTCGATGGCGAACAGCACGGGCAGCTCCTGCAGCGCCACGTCGTGGATCAGCTGGTCGTAGGCCCGTTGCAGGAAACTCGAATAGATGGCGACCACGGGCTTTTGGCCCGAGATGGCGAGCCCGGCGGCGAAGGTCACCGCATGTTGCTCGGCAATGGCCACATCGAAGTAGCGATCCGGATACAGCTGGCTGAACTTGACCAGGCCAGAGCCTTCGCGCATGGCGGGGGTGATGCCGACCAGCTTCTCGTCTCGGGCCGCCATGTCGCACAGCCACTGGCCGAAGATGGCGGAGAAGGTGGGCTTGCCGCCGGCAGACTTGGGCAGGGCACAGTCGTCCGGATTGAACTTGGGCACACCGTGATAACCGATGGGATCCTTTTCGGCGGGCTCGTAGCCCTTGCCCTTCTTGGTCTTGACGTGCAGCAGCTGGGGCCCTTTGAGGTTGCGCATGTTGCGCAGTGTCTCGACCAGGGCCTCGATGTCATGGCCGTCGATGGGGCCGATATAGTTGAAGCCAAACTCCTCGAACAGGGTGCCAGGGACCACCATGCCCTTGAGGTGTTCCTCGGCCCGCTTGGCCAGTTCCTTGACCGGCGGCAGTCCCGCCAGCACCTTCTTGCCGCCTTCGCGGATGGTGGTGTAGAGCTTGCCGGACATCAGCCGGGCCAGGTGGTTGTTCAGCGCACCGACGTTTTCGGAGATGGACATCTCGTTGTCATTGAGCACCACCAGCATGTCCTTGTGGACATCCCCGGCATGGTTGAGGGCCTCAAATGCCATGCCGGCGGTGATGGCGCCATCGCCGATGACGGCGACCACCTTGCGACCCAGCCCTTCGCGCTCGGCGGCAACCGCCATGCCGAGCGCCGCGCCGATGGAGGTGCTGGAGTGGCCGACCGAGAGCACGTCATACTCGCTCTCGCCGCGCCAGGGGAAGGGGTGCAGACCATCCTTCTGGCGAATGCTCTGCATCCGCTCCCGCCGTCCGGTCAGGATCTTGTGGGGATAGGCCTGATGACCCACGTCCCACACCAGCCGATCGAACGGGGTGTTGTAGACGTAGTGCAGGGCGACCGTCAGCTCGACTGTGCCGAGGCCGGAGGCGAGATGGCCGCTGGAGCGGCTCACCGAGCGCAGCAAGTACTCACGTAACTCGTTGCACAGGACGGGCAGTCTCTCCTTGGGCAGGGATCTCAACTCAACCGGGGTGTCAGCGAGGGCCAGGTTGGGGAACTTGCTTATATCAACGCTCATATTGTTACTGTTATCCAGCGTTCAGTGGGTTCGCTCGATGATGTAATCGGCAAACGCTTCCAGAATATCGGTATTGTAGGGCAAAGGGCGCAGGGCTGTTAAGGCTTTGCCGTGCAGTTCGCGAGCCAGCTCACGGGCCTGATCCAGGCCGAGCAGGGCCGGGTAGGTGCTCTTTTCCAGCGCCAGATCCGAACCCTGCGGCTTGCCCAGGGTCGCGGTATCCCCCGTGATGTCGAGGATGTCGTCCTGCACCTGAAAGGCGAGTCCGATGGCGGCCGCATAGGCCTGCAGCGCACCCAGGGTCTGCTCATCCATGTCGGCCTTGCACAGGGCGCCCAGGGTGACGGCACACTCGATGAGGGCCCCCGTCTTGTGGCGATGAACTTGTTCGAGTTCTGCCAGGGTGATCTGGCGACCTTCTGCCTGCAGATCCAGCGCCTGGCCGCCGCACATGCCAAGGTAACCCGAGGCGCGGGCCAAAGTGCTCAGCATGCGCACCCGGTTGGCCATCAAGGTATCGGGCATGGGGTGATCGGCCAGTATGCTGAATGCCAGGGTCTGCAGGGCGTCACCGGCCAGGATGGCAGTGCCCTCGTCGAACGCCTTGTGCACCGTCGGCTGGCCACGACGCAGGTCGTCGTCATCCATGGCGGGCAGGTCGTCATGGAGCAGGGAGTAGGCGTGGATGCACTCCACGGCGGCGGCGGGGCCATCGAGCCTGTCCGTCTCGACTCCCAGCATCTCGCCGACGGCATAGACCAGGAAAGGACGTACTCGCTTGCCTCCCAATAACAGACCATACTTCATGGCCTCGCGCAGCCGTGGCGCCATGGGGGGGAGGGCATCGAGCTGTTGTGACAGCCGATCATCGATACGCTGGCGATACAGGCGTGAGAAGCTATCCAGCGACACGGGTCAGGCTCCTTGCTCGGGTTGGAAAGGAACGGCCTGCTCGCCGCCATCGGCCTGGGTCAGCAGGATCTGGATCTTCTGCTCGGCCTGCTCCAGCTTCTGCTGGCCGGCGCGCACCAGATGAATACCCTGTTCGAACTGCTTGAGCGCCTCCTCGAGGGGGAGGGAGCCTTGTTCGAGTTGATGAACTATGGTTTCCAGCTCTTCCAGAGTGGCATCAAAACTCAGTCGGTCGATTTTTTTACTGGCCATGTTCATCCTCGGGGATTGAAAAAACGGCTCATCTTAACATCGTCGCCCCTTGGGGGGGAGCGGGAAAGCGTCATTGCCTCAAACTCTGGCCGTGACGGCCGATAAATAAGCCGACAGGGGTCAAGTGCGCACTTTCGCGCTTGCCGCTCGGGATGCAATAGCAGAAAATTCAATGAAATATGATGAATTCAAGAATCGGCTGACAGGAGTAGCGGCGTGGATCTAGGTAGTCTTATCGGCATAGTGTTGGGTTTTGGGGTGGTGATCTACGGCATGATCCTGGGGGGCTCCCTCAGCATGTTTGTCGACGTCCCCTCCATCTGCATCACCATCCTGGGCTCCATCTTCATCGCCATGATGAAGTTCAACGTTGGCCAGTTCTTCGGTGCGTTCAAGATCGCAGGCAAGGCCTTCATGCACAAGGGCGACAAGCTCGACGACCTGATCCAGAAGGCCGTCGAGCTGGCGGATGCGGCCCGCAAGGGGGGCTTCCTGGCCCTGGAGGCGGCGGAGATCCCCAACACCTTCATGAAGAAGGGAATAGACATGCTGGTGGATGGTCACGATGCCGAGGTGGTACGCGCCGTCATGGAAAAAGACATGGAACTCACCTCGGAGCGACACGTCATGGCGATCAAGGTGTTTCGCGCCCTCGGCGATCTCGGCCCCGCCATGGGGATGATAGGTACGCTCGTGGGGCTGGTGGCCATGCTGTCGAACATGAGCGATCCCAAGTCCATCGGGCCGGCCATGGCGGTCGCCTTGCTGACTACCCTCTATGGCGCCATCGAGGCCAACATGTTTGCCATTCCCATCGCCGACAAGCTGGAGCTGCGCAGTGGCGAGGAGCGCCTCTCCCGGGCCTTGATCCTGGATGCCATCATGGGCATTCAGGACGGTCAGAACCCTCGCGTGATCCAGTCCATGCTGCAAAATTACCTGAACCAATCCAAGCGCAATGACGGCGCCGAATAGGAATAGCCATGTCCAAATGCAAGTGTCCGCCGCCGGGCCTGCCCTCTTACATGGGAACCTTTGCCGACCTGATGTCGCTGTTGATGTGCTTCTTCGTGCTCTTGCTCTCCTTTGCCGAGATGGACGTGCTCAAGTTCAAGCAGATTGCCGGCTCCATGAAGTACGCCTTCGGGGTGCAGAATTTGCTGGAGGTGAAGGATATTCCGAAGGGGACCTCCGTCATCGCCCAGGAGTTCAGGCCGGGACGGCCGGAGCCGACGCCGATCGACACCATCATGCAGCAGACCATCGACATGACCCAGACCGAGCTGGAGTTCCAGCCAGGGGATGCCGATCAGGCCGGAGGCCAACAGAAGGAGGCGGGAGATCTGGCGGGGGGCAAGACCAGTGAACAGGCGAAGGAGGAGCAGCAACAGCAGCAGCAGGCCCAATCCAACGCCCTGGCGAAACAACTGGCGGAGCAGCTCAAGGATCAGATCCAGGACGGCGCCATCGAGATAGAATCTCTCGGCCAGCAGGTCATCATCCGCATCCGCGAGAAGGCCTCCTTCCCGGCGGGATCCGCGTTTTTGCAACCCCAGTTCTGGCCGGTGATCCGCAAGGTGGCCGGCTTGCTCAAGGATGTGCCGGGGGAGATCACCGTCTCCGGCCACACCGATGATGTCGCGACCGAGAATGAACTGTTTCGCTCCAACTGGGAGCTCTCCTCCCAGCGGGCGGTGGCGGTGGCCCATCAGATGATCAAGGTGGAAGGCTTCGACCAGAGCCGACTCGTGGTACAGGGCATGGCCGATTCCCAACCCTTGATGCCGAACGATTCGACCGAGCACCGTCGTGCCAACCGCAGGGTCGAGATCGCCATCATGCAGGGCAAGGCGAGCGTATCCGAACCCATAGGGGTACCGAACGACTCGCAATAGATGGCGCAGAGGAGGGGGCCGCATCGCGGGGGTACCATGGATTTTCCCCCGGCTTCATATTAAGATGCCCCATCCGAACCGATAGCTGCGGCTCTCCTTGATTGCCGCAGCTTCTCTTTATAAAGCAACCCAGGTTTCGACTATGAATCAAACTCCGATGACTGTGCGCGGCGCCGAGAAGCTGCGCAAAGAGCTCGATTATCTGAAGAGCGAGCTGCGTCCGCAGATTATCGAAGCGATTGCAGATGCCCGTGAACATGGTGATCTGAAAGAGAACGCCGAGTACCATGCCGCCCGTGAGCAGCAAGGCTTTTGCGAAGGGCGCATCCAGGAGATTGAAGCCAAGCTCTCCAATGCCCAGGTCATAGATGTCACCAAGATCGCCAACAATGGCCGCGTCATTTTCGGCGCCACCGTCAATCTGCTCAAGTCCGAGACGGAAGAAGAGGTGACCTATCGTATCGTGGGTGACGACGAGGCCGATATCAAACAGAACCTTATCTCGGTCAATTCCCCCATCGCCCGTGCGCTGATCGGCAAGGAGGTGGATGATGTGGCCATCGTCAAGACCCCGGCCGGTGACGTGGAATATGAAGTGCTGAGCGTCGACTACCTGTAACAGGTGGCTGGCAACGAAGAGGGGAGCCCTGGCTCCCCTCTTGTCATTTTCGGGCATCAATCCTCGGGCGGAGCATACGCCTGGGTAAAGGTGCTCTGATGATGCTGGAACATCCAGCCCCGCAGCCGCTCCTGATCCGCCTCGCTCATCTGAAACTGGATTGCCCAGCCGATGACGGTCTGCCCCTTGCGCACTTCCCTGATGAGGATGCCGCTGAGGGTGAGCGGTGCCAGTGCATCGAGCAGCAGGCTGGCATGGAGGACATCTCCTCGCTTGAGGGTATCGGGCAGACACTGGACGATGAGGCCGTTGAGGGAGAGGCTGGTGACCGGGTAATCGCCCCCCTTCAGCTGCAGCGTCCCCTCCGTGGCCAGACGCCAGGCTCTGGGATGATCGTGGCTGAGTTCCTGAATGACGGGGGCGGCAATGCGAGGTTCGAGAAAGCCATCGTCCCCCTGGGTGAAATAGAGGGGGAAGCTGAGCTGATGCCCGGCGAAGCGTGCCTCCAGGGCGAGCATGTCCGCCCGTTGCAGCAGGCCGAGCAGGGGCGTATCCAGGTAGCCGCTCAGGGATTGCCCGGCGGCCGAGCCCTGGTCTTTCCCCAGCTCCCGCAACATGGTCAGTTCTTCGTCGGTGAGTATCTGCTGATGGTCCATGGTCGACATTTCCAAGTATTCATCGCAGGTTAAGGCCCTGACGACTACTTTGGCAAGCGACTTGGGAAGAGGGGAAACGGAAGGAGAGAGCGGCGCTCTCTCTTACTTGCGGGGCAGCTGGATCTTGGGTTCGTTGGCCTTGCGATAGATGGTCAGCACGTGGCCCATGCTCTGCACCTTGATGGCGCCGGTCTCACGGACGATGGCATCCATGACCAGTTGCTTCATTTCGCGATCTTCGGCGGCGACTTTCACCTTGATCAGCTCGTGATGAGCCAGAGCGAGGTCGATCTCGGCCAGTACGCCTTCGGTCAGGCCGTGTTGTCCCAGCAGGACGACCGGTTTCAGGCTGTGGGCCAGGCCCTTGAGGTACTGTTTCTGTTTGTTGTTGAGCGTCATGGCAAAATTCTTCATAAGTCAGGGTTGAAAGGGGCGTATTCTACCCCCACTTAGCCCTTAATACTAATAACCCTTGTGGTTTTTTAAAGCCGATAACCATGACCCAGAAAAAACGTTCCCCCAGTTCAACTCGCTGGTTGAAAGAGCATTTCGACGATCAATATGTCAAGAAAGCCCAGAAACTTGGACTGAGATCCCGCGCCGTGTTCAAGATCGACGAAATCCAGGACAAGGACAAGCTGCTCAAGCCCGGCATGACGGTAGTGGATCTCGGTGCCGCCCCCGGTGGCTGGTCCCAGTTTGCCATCGATCAGGTCGGTGACAACGGTCGCGTCATCGCCTGCGATATTCTGCCGATGGATTCCATCGCCGGGGTCGATTTCCTGCAAGGGGACTTTCGGGAGGAAACTGTTCTGGCCGCACTGCTCGAGCGAGTGGGACCGAACAAGGTGGATGTGGTCATGTCGGACATGGCACCCAACATGAGCGGGACCCAGCAGGTGGATCAGGCGAGAGCCATGTATCTGGTCGAGCTGGCGCTGGACATGTGCAACCAGGTGCTGCGTACGAATGGCAGCTTCGTGGCCAAGGTGTTTCAGGGGGAGGGTTTTGATGCCTATCTCAATGAAATTAGACAACTTTTTACAGCAGTCAAGATACGCAAGCCGGACTCATCAAGAGCCCGCTCGCGCGAAGTGTACATTGTGGCTACCGGTTTTAAACTGTAGTACCCTACCTTTTAGCGTTAACTGTCAGTCTGCGAGGTTACTGATTTGAGTGACATGGCGAAAAACTTAATCCTGTGGCTGGTCATCGCCGTCGTGCTGATGTCGGTGTTCAATAGCTTCAGCCCCAGTGATACCACCAGTCGCCAGCTGGACTACTCCAGCTTTGTAAAAGAAGTGACCCAAGAGCAGATCCGCGAAGTGCGGATGGACGGTAAGGTCATCAATGGCGTCAAACGCACCGGTGAACGTTTCCAGACGATCATCCCGGCGCAGGATCCTCAACTGCTCAACGACATGCTCAACCACAACGTTAAGGTTGAGGGGATCAAACCGGAAGAGCCTTCCCTGATCACCTCCATCTTCATCTCCTGGTTCCCGATGTTGCTGCTGATCGGTGTCTGGGTCTTCTTCATGCGTCAGATGCAGGGCGGCGGTGGCAAGGGTGCCATGTCGTTCGGCAAGAGCAAGGCTCGTCTGATGAGCGAGGAGCAGATCAAGACCACGTTCGGTGACGTCGCAGGCTGTGACGAAGCGAAGGAAGAGGTCAAAGAGCTGGTGGATTACCTGCGTGATCCAACCAAGTTCCAGAAGCTGGGCGGCAGGATCCCCACCGGCGTGCTGCTGGTCGGCCCGCCCGGTACAGGCAAGACCCTGCTGGCCAAGGCCATCGCGGGCGAGGCCAAGGTGCCTTTCTTCACCATCTCGGGTTCCGACTTCGTCGAGATGTTCGTGGGTGTCGGTGCCTCCCGGGTGCGCGACATGTTCGAGCAGGCCAAGAAGTCCTCCCCCTGCATCATCTTCATCGATGAGATTGATGCGGTCGGTCGCCAGCGTGGCGCCGGTCTCGGCGGTGGTCATGACGAGCGCGAGCAGACCCTGAACCAGATGCTGGTCGAGATGGATGGTTTCGAGGGCAACGAAGGCGTCATCGTCATCGCCGCCACCAACCGTCCCGACGTGCTGGATCCGGCTCTGCTGCGTCCAGGTCGTTTCGACCGTCAGGTCGTGGTCGGCCTGCCGGATGTCCGCGGTCGCGAGCAGATCCTGAAAGTGCACATGCGCAAGGTTCCCTTGGCCGATGACGTCAACGCTGCCGTGATTGCCCGTGGTACCCCGGGTTTCTCCGGCGCCGATCTGGCCAACCTGGTCAACGAGGCGGCCCTGTTCTCCGCTCGCGAGAGTCGCCGCGTGGTCTCCATGTCCGAGTTCGAACGGGCCAAGGACAAGATCATGATGGGGTCGGAGCGTCGCTCCATGGTGATGCAGGAGTCCGAGAAAGAGATGACGGCGTACCATGAGGCGGGTCACGCCATCATTGGTCGTGTGGTGCCGGATCATGATCCCGTCTACAAGGTCTCCATCATTCCCCGTGGCCGTGCTCTGGGGGTGACCATGTACCTGCCGGAGCAGGATCGCTGGAGTCACTCCAAGCAGCATCTGGAGTCCATGATCTCCAGCCTGTATGGCGGTCGTCTGGCGGAAGAGCTGATCTACGGTGCCGAGAAGGTATCGACCGGTGCCTCCAATGACATCGAGCGTGCCACCGACATCGCCCGCAAGATGGTGACCCAGTGGGGCATGTCCGAGCGCCTCGGTCCCATGCTCTATGCGGAAGAAGATGGCGAGGTGTTCCTCGGTCGCAGCATGGCCAAGGCCAAGCACATGTCCGACGATACCGCCCGCGTCATCGATGCCGAGGTCAAGCTGGTGATCGACCGCAACTATGATCGTGCCAAGCAGATCCTGATGGACAACATGGACGTGCTGCACTCCATGAAGGACGCGCTGATGAAGTACGAGACCATAGACGCCAAGCAGATCGACGATCTGATGGCCCGTCGCGAGGTGCGTGCACCGAGCAACTGGCATGACGAGCACGGCGACACCCCAAGTGGCGGCAGTGCCACCAAGACCGAACCTGAAGAGGTGAAGGTCGAGGAGCCGAAAGAGGCGAACGTCGATATCGACAAAGCCAACGACGTGCCGGCCAAATAAGATAATTCACTCTCAAACCCCGGGCTTGCCCGGGGTTTTTTTCATTGATGCAAGATGGACCCTACCATGCAGTTGACCAGCAAGGGGCTCAGCCTCTCCCTAGAACGTCCCCACGTCATGGGGATCCTCAATGTCACCCCGGACTCCTTCTCGGACGGCGGTCGTTTCCATCAGGTCGAACAGGCGCTCGCTCATGCCCGCCAGATGGTGGCCGATGGCGCCACCCTGATCGATGTGGGAGGGGAGTCGACCCGACCCGGTGCCCCGGATGTTGGCGAGCAGGAGGAGCTGGATCGTGTGGTGCCCGTGGTGGCGCGACTCGCCCGTGAGCTGGAGGTGATGATCTCCCTCGATACCTCCAAGGCAGTGGTGATGCGCGAGGCCTGCGCCGCCGGCGGCCACCTCATCAACGATGTGCGGGCCTTGCAGGAGCCGGGGGCGCTCGACGCCGCCGCTGCGGCGGGTGTCCCCGTTTGCCTGATGCACATGAAAGGGCAGCCGAGGACCATGCAGGTGGAGCCACACTACGACGACTTGCTGGGGGAGGTGAGAGCCTTCTTCGACGAGCGGATTGCCGCCTGCCTCGCGGCCGGCATCTCCCGCGAGCGGTTGTTGCTGGACCCTGGTTATGGCTTTGGCAAGACCGTGAACCACAATTACCAGTTGTTGGCCTGGCAGCAGAAGTTGCTCGATTACGGGATGCCGCTCTTGGTCGGCATGTCGCGAAAGTCTATGATAGGTCACCTGCTCGGCCGCAGTGTCGATGAGCGCCTCGCCGGCAGCCTGGCCTGTGCCCTCATCGGGATGCAGCATGGCGCCCGCATCATAAGGGTGCACGATGTGCGAGAGACTATGGATGCCCTGCGCGCCGGCTGGATGGTCATGACGGGACAAGATTTCATTTCCAGATAACAACGAGAACAGACAATGGCAAGAAAGTATTTTGGCACCGATGGTGTCCGCGGCAAGGTGGGTGAATACCCGATCACTCCTGATTTCGTGATGAAGCTGGGTTGGGCCGCCGGCAAGGTGCTCTCCAAGAAAGGGACCAAGAAGGTGCTGATCGGCAAGGACACCCGCATCTCAGGCTACATGCTGGAGTCGGCACTGGAGGCGGGCCTCTCCGCCGCCGGGCTCAAGGCCATTCTGATGGGGCCCATGCCCACCCCGGCGGTGGCGTATCTGACGCGCACCTTCCGTGCCGAGGCCGGCATCGTCATCAGCGCCTCCCATAACCCCTATTACGACAACGGCATCAAGTTCTTCTCCGCCGACGGTACCAAGCTGCCCGATGAAGTGGAGCTCGCCATCGAGGCCGAGCTGGACAACGAGCTCAAGTGCGTGGAGTCCGCCGAGCTTGGCAAGGCCGTGCGCATCGAGGATGCCGCCGGGCGCTACATCGAGTTCTGCAAGAGCACCTTCCCCTCCAACTTGAGCCTGGAAGGCTTGAAAATGGTGGTGGACTGCGGCCATGGCGCCACCTATCACATTGCCCCGTCCGTCTTTCGCGAGCTGGGGGCCGAGGTGATCGCCATGGGTTGCAGCCCTGATGGTCTCAACATCAATGACGGTGTCGGCTCCACCGCTCCCGATGCCCTGGTGGCCAAGGTTCTGGAGAGCAAGGCGGATCTGGGGATCGCCTTCGATGGTGACGGTGATCGCCTGGTGATGGTGGACAGCACAGGCTACATCATCGATGGTGACGAGATTCTCTACATCATCGCCCGCGATGCCCTGCGCAACGGTCGCCTCAAGGGGGGCGTTGTCGGCACCCTGATGGCCAACATGGGCCTGGAGCTGGCACTGCAGACGCTCGGTATTCCGTTTGCCCGGGCCAAGGTGGGGGATCGCTACGTGCTGGAAATGCTCAACGAGAAAGGCTGGCGCATCGGTGGCGAGAACTCGGGTCATATCATCTGCCTGGATCAGACCACCACGGGGGATGGCATCGTCGCCGCCCTGCAGGTATTGACCGCCATGCGCAGCGCCGAGATGCCGCTGGCCAAGCTGCGTTCAGGTATGAGCAAGTTCCCCCAGATCCTGATCAATGTGCGTTTCTCAGAAGGGGAAGATCCCCTGACATCAGAGGCCGTGTTGACCGAGGTGGCCGCAGTGGAGCAGGAGCTGGCAGGCCGTGGTCGCGTCTTGCTGCGCAAGTCCGGAACCGAGCCGCTGATCCGGGTCATGGTGGAAGGGGAACATGAGGCCCAGGTGCGTGACATGGCAGAGCGTATCGCCCAACGGGTAAAGTCGGCGTTTTAATGAGCTAACAGGGCGGTATTTATACCGCCCTGGTTGTATCTTGTTCAAACGATTCAAAAAATCAAAAATAGCGCTTGTCAGTTCAATGTCCTCTGGATATTATCTGCCTCGCTTTCGCAAGGGAGTTCGCCGATGGGAAATCGGAAGCCGTTTGTAGCAGCCAACTGGAAGTTACACGGTAGCAGGTCGCAGTTAGAGCAGTTCACCACCGCTTGCCTCAAGGGGTTGGATGACAAGATTGATACTGTGTTGTGTCCGTCCCATGTGCATCTCGACTTTGTGTCGCGTCTGCTGAGTGATCAGCGAGCGATGAAGTTGGGGGCTCAGAACATGAGTCAGCACCAATCTGGCGCTTATACGGGGGAAGTCTCGTGTGAGATGTTGATTGAGGCAGGATGTCGTTACGTCATAGTAGGGCATTCCGAGCGCAGGCGTCTCTTTGGAGAGACCAGTTTCATCGTGGCGGAGAAGTTCGCTGCGGCCAGGTCGGCAGGGCTGATACCCATACTTTGTCTGGGTGAGTCAGGCGCTGCAAGGCAGGCGAGGCGCACCTTCGAGGTGATAGCCGAAGAGCTGGATATCGTCATAGAGAAGAATGGCGCGATGGCTTTCGATAATGCTATCATCGCCTACGAGCCGATTTGGGCAGTAGGCACAGGTAAATGCGCCACACCCGAGCAGGCACAAGAGGTTCATTCCTTTATTCGTGGTCGCTTGGCGGAGGATACTCCGGTAATAGGTGAGAAAGTAAGAATCATCTATGGTGGGAGCCTGACACCGGCCAATGCGAGAGATTTGTTTGCCCAGCCCGACGTTGACGGCGGTCTGATTGGTGGAGCAAGCCTCGATGACCAGGCGTTTTTAGGAATTGTTGAAGCGGCAAAGGGTGCAAGTTAAATGTACGAGATTCTTTTAGTCGTTTATCTGTTGGTCTCCTTGACCCTCATCGGTCTGGTGATGATTCAGCAAGGTAAAGGGGCTGATATGGGCGCCTCCTTCGGCGCAGGGGCATCGAATACCGTATTCGGCTCCAGTGGTTCAGGGAACTTCCTGACCCGAACAACAGCGATTTTGGCAACTCTGTTTTTTGTCATCAGCCTGCTGCTGGGTTCTATGTCCAGCAACAAGGTGAAACAGGGGAGCGAGTGGGAAAATCTGCAACAAACCCAACAGGTTGAGCAGGTAGAAGCGCCGGTGAAGAAAGATTCCGACGTTCCCAACTGAGTAAGTTTTGCCGTGGTGGTGGAATTGGTAGACACGCTATCTTGAGGGGGTAGTGCTCTAGGGTGTGCGGGTTCGAGTCCCGCCCACGGCACCAATTAAGCAGTGAGCCTGGGTAACCAGGTATATTATGGCCCTTCATTCTTGTACGAAAAGTTTGATAAGGCTATAATCTCGCACGATTTCGGACGCGGGGTGGAGCAGCATGGTAGCTCGTCGGGCTCATAACCCGAAGGTCGTCGGTTCAAATCCGGCCCCCGCAACCAAATTTCACGCCTTCCTTCGCTCAGGAAAGCGGTCGCTGCGAGGCGACAATCAGGGTAAAGCGCCAAGCCCCGATTTGACATCGGGGCTTTTTGTTATGTGCAATTTACTCTGAGTTCGTACTTCATCTGGGCTATATGCCCTTTTTTTGTTTTTTCGGAGGGTAACTTTGGCTACGTTGGAACAGCGTTTGACCGATCTGCTCGAGGCGCCTGTCAAAGCCTTGGGTTTTGAACTTTGGGGTGTGGAGTTTATCCGTGCGGGTAAACACTCGACCCTGCGTGTCTTCATCGACAGCGAGCAGGGTGTGACCGTTGAGCATTGCGCCGAAGTGAGCCGTCAGGTCGGTGCCATCATGGACGTTGAAGATCCCATCACCGAGGAGTATTACCTGGAAGTCTCCTCGCCTGGTCTGGATCGTCCCCTGTTCAAGGTTGCCCAGTTCGAAAAATACGTTGGCCAGGAGGCGGCGGTGCAGCTTCGAATGGCAACAAATAACCGCCGCAAGTTCAAAGGCGTAATCAAAGCCGTGCAGGGGGATACCATCACCCTGACGGTAGACGGTAAGGACGAGCTGTTCGCTTTCACCAATATCCAAAAAGCGAACATAGTGCCGAACTTTGGTTAACGAGGCTATCGGATATGAATAAAGAAATTTTGCTGGTCGTTGACGCAGTGTCAAACGAGAAAGCCGTGCCCCGCGAGAAGATCTTCGAGGCGCTGGAAACTGCGCTGGCGACGGCGACCAAGAAGAAATACGAAGGCGAGATCGAAGTGCGGGTCGAAATCGACCGCAAGACCGGTGATTACGACACCTATCGCCGCTGGGTCGTGGTCGCCGATCAGGCTTCCATGGAGAACGCTTACGGTGAAATCACCCTGGAAGCGGCTCAGATCGATGACCCCGAGATCCAGGTCGGTGACTATGTAGAAGATCAGATTGAATCTGTTACCTTCGATCGCATCACCACCCAGACCGCCAAGCAGGTTATCGTGCAGAAAGTGCGCGAGGCCGAGCGTTCCCAGGTCGTTGACCAGTTCAAGGACAAGGAAGGCACCATCATCAGCGGTGTGGTCAAGAAGAGCAACCGCGACAACGTCATCCTGGATTTGGGCAGCAACGCCGAGGCGGTGATCTTCCGTGACGACATGCTGCCGCGCGAGACCTTCCGCCCGGGTGACCGCATCCGTGGTCTGCTCTACGCCGTGCGTCCGGAAGCCCGTGGCTCCCAGCTGTTTGTCAGCCGCTCCAGCCCGGACTTCTTGAAAGAGCTGTTTCGCATCGAAGTGCCGGAGATCGGCGAAGAGATGATCGAAATCATGGGCGCCGCCCGTGATCCGGGTTCCCGCGCCAAGATCGCGGTCAAGACCAACGATCGTCGTATCGACCCGATCGGTGCCTGCATCGGCATGCGTGGCGCCCGTGTGCAAGCCGTCTCCGCCGAGCTGAGCGGTGAGCGTGCCGACATCGTGCTGTACGATGACAACCCGGCCCAGTACGTGATCAATGCCATGGCGCCGGCCGATGTGGCCTCCATCATCGTCGATGAAGACAACCACACCATGGACATCGCCGTGGAAGCCGCCAACCTGGCCCAGGCCATCGGCCGCAACGGCCAGAACGTGCGTCTGGCTTCCCAGCTGACCGGGTGGGAGCTGAACGTGATGACCGTCGAGGACATGCGTGCCAAGCACCAGGCCGAGAACGACCGCATCATGAACCTGTTCACCAGCACCCTGGACATCGACGACGATTTCGCCGGTCTGCTGATGGAAGAGGGCTTCTCTACCCTGGAAGAGATCGCCTTCGTCCCGGTCAACGAGCTGCTGGCCATCGACGGTCTGGATGAAGACATGGTCGAAGAGCTGCGCACCCGTGCCAAGGATGCCCTGACCACCAAGGCCCTGGCCAAAGAAGAATCGTTCGAAGGCGTCGAGCCTTCCGAAGAACTGCTCGGTCTCAAAGGCCTGGATCGCGAACTGGCCTATGCCCTGGCTGCACGCGGTATCGGCAACCTGGAAGATCTGGCAGAGCAAGGCATCGATGACCTTGCAGACATTGAAGGGCTGACGGCTGAGAAAGCCGGTGAGCTGATTATGGCTGCTCGCAATATCTGTTGGTTCGGGGAAGAGCAGTCCAGTTAAGATCAAACGGAGGAAAATGAATGGCAGAAGTATCAGTCAAACAACTTGCCACTGACATCGACACACCGGTTGATCGTCTTCTCCAGCAGTTTGTCGATGCCGGTATCAGCAAGAACAAGGCCGACGATCTGGTCAGCGAGTCCGAGAAGCAGACTCTGCTGGCCCATCTGAAGAAACAGCATGGAGGTGACGAGGTCACCGCACCTGCCCGCATGACCTTGCAGCGCAAGACCAAGAGCACCCTGAGTGTTCAAGGCACTGGCGGCAAGAACAAGGAAGTGCAGGTAGAAGTGCGCAAGTCTCGCACCTATGTAAGACGTTCGGCGCTGGAAGATGAACAGCGTCAGGCGGAAGCCGAGGAAAAAGCGCGTTTGGAAGCAGAAGAAAAAGCCCGTCACGAGGCCGAAGAGAAGGCTCGTCGTGAGGCTGAGGAGAAGGCTCGCCTGGCGGCTGAGCAGGCTCGTCGTGAAGCTGAGGAAAAGGCGCGCATCGAGGCACAATCAAAGGCCAGGCAGGCTCAGCAGCCCGCCAAAGCAGCCGGTAGCACAGCTCAGCAAGAGGCAGAAAAGATGGCCAAGCGCGAAGCAGAAGAACTGAAGCGCCAACAGGAACAGACAGCTTTGCAAAAAGCTGAAGCACTCGCCGCTCAGAAAGCCGAAGAGGCTCGTCTGATGGCGGAACAAAATGCGGCCCGCTGGGCCGAGGAAGAAGCCGCTCGCGCCAAAGAGAGCAGCGACTACCACCTGACCACCAACAAGCATGCTCAGGCAGCCGAAGACGAACTGGATCGCAAAGAAGAGACCAGCCGTCGCACCGCCGCCGCCGCCAAGGGTCCGAAGAAACCGGGCCGTCGCGAGGACGATCGCAACTCCCGCGATCCCCGTGCCCGCAAGGGCAAGCGTGGCAAGATGGCCATGCCCAACGCCATGAAGCACGGCTTCAACAAGCCGGCCGCCGTGGTCAACCGTGACGTCGTCATCGGCGAGACCATCACAGTGGCGGAGCTCGCCAACAAGATGGCCGTCAAGGGTGTCGAAGTCATCAAGGCGATGATGAAGATGGGCGCCATGGCCACCATCAACCAGGTCATCGACCAGGAAACCGCTCAGCTGGTTGCCGAGGAGATGGGCCACAAGGTGGTACTGCGCCGCGAGAACGAGCTGGAAGAGGCGGTACTGAGCGATCGTGACGAGACCTCCGAAGCCAAGCCGCGCGCGCCGGTCGTGACCATCATGGGTCACGTCGACCACGGCAAGACCTCGCTGCTGGACTACATCCGCAAGGCCAAGGTCGCCGCGGGCGAAGCCGGTGGCATTACCCAGCATATCGGTGCTTACCACGTCGAGACCGACAGTGGCATGATCACCTTCCTGGATACCCCGGGTCACGCCGCGTTCACCTCCATGCGTGCCCGTGGTGCCAAGGCGACCGACATCGTTGTTCTGGTGGTGGCTGCCGATGACGGCGTCATGCCGCAGACCATCGAAGCCATCCAGCACGCCAAGGCGGCGGAAGTGCCCCTGGTGGTGGCGGTCAACAAGATCGACAAGCCCGAAGCGGATCCGGATCGCGTCAAGACCGAGCTGGCCCGTTACAACGTCATGTCCGAAGACTGGGGTGGCGATTGCCAGTTCGTCCACGTCTCCGCCAAATCCGGCGAAGGCATCGACGAGCTGCTGGAAGCCATCCTGATCCAGTCCGAAGTTCTGGAGCTGAAAGCGGTCGTCGATGGCATGGCCAATGGCGTCGTGATCGAATCCTTCCTGGACAAGGGTCGTGGCCCGGTTGCCACCGTCCTGGTACAGGAAGGGACCCTGCGTCAGGGCGACATCGTGCTGTGCGGTCTCGAGTACGGCCGGGTGCGCGCCATGCGTGACGAACTGGGTCGCGAGATCAAGGAAGCGGGTCCGTCCCTGCCGGTGGAAATCCTGGGTCTGTCCGGGGTGCCGTCAGCTGGTGACGAAGCCACTGTCGTGCGTGACGAGAAGAAGGCCCGTGAAGTGGCGCTCTATCGTCAGGGCAAGTTCCGCGAAGTCAAGCTGGCTCGCCAGCAGAAGGCCAAGCTGGAGAACATGTTCGCCAACATGACCGAGGGCGAAGTGTCCGAAGTGAACGTGGTGATCAAGGCCGACGTACAGGGCTCCGTGGAAGCTATCTGCGATGCACTGGTCAAGCTCTCCACCGAAGAGGTCAAGGTCAAGATCGTGGGCTCCGGCGTGGGTGGCATCACCGAAACCGACGCGACCCTGGCTGCCGCCTCCAGCGGTATCCTGGTGGGCTTCAACGTCCGTGCCGACGCCTCTGCCCGCAAGGTCATCGAGGCCGAGAACCTGGATCTGCGCTACTACTCCGTCATCTATGACCTGATCGACGAAGTGAAGCAGGCCATGAGCGGCATGCTGGCTCCCGAGTATCGTCAGGAGATCATCGGTCTGGCTCAGGTCCGCAGCGTGTTCAAGTCGCCGAAATTCGGCGCCGTTGCAGGCTGTATGGTCACCGAAGGTGTGGTCAAGCGCTCCAACCGTATCCGTGTTCTGCGTGACAACGTGGTCATCTATGAAGGCGAGCTGGAATCCCTGCGTCGCTTCAAGGATGACGTCAACGAAGTCAAGAACGGCTACGAGTGCGGCATTGCGGTCAAGAACTACAATGACGTGCGTGAAGGCGACCAGATCGAAGTTTACGAGACTGTTGAAATCCAACGGACTCTGTAAGCCGAGAGCAAGACAGAATAGGGGGCTGAGGCCCCCTTTTATCGCAGGATAGAATATGGCCAGAGAATTCAGCCGGACCAACAGGGTCGGCCAGCAGATCCAGCGCGAAATTGCGCTCATTCTGCAGCGCGAGGTGAAAGACCCGCGTATCGGCATGGTAACCGTCTCGGACGTGGAAGTGTCCAAGGACCTCAACTATGCCAAGGTTTACGTCACCTTCTTGCAGCTCGACAGCGATGCCGATCGCATCAAGGAAGGGCTCAAGGGCCTGACCGAGGCCGCCGGTTACATCCGCAGCCTGCTGGGCAGTGCCATGCGTCTGCGGGTGGTGCCCGAGCTGCATTTCTACTACGACCAGACCCTGGTCGAGGGGATGCGTCTCTCCAACCTGGTGACCAACACAGTGCGTGACGACAAGCGTCGCATGGCCGAAGCCGGCCGTGAAGACGAAGCGCCCGCCGCCGATGACAAGACAGAGGATAACGCCTGAGATGTCTCGTAGACGTCGTTTCAAGGGCCGTGACGTACACGGCATCCTGCTGCTGGACAAGCCGACCGGGCTGACCTCCAACGATGTGTTGCAGAAGGTCAAGCGCATCTACAATGCCGCCAAGGCCGGCCACACCGGCGCCCTGGATCCCCTGGCGACCGGCATGTTGCCGATCTGCCTCGGCGAGGCCACCAAGTTCTCCCAGTACCTGCTGGAAGCGGACAAGCGCTATGAGGTGACCGCCAAGCTGGGCGAGCGCACCAATACCAGCGATTCCGACGGCGAAGTGGTCTCCACCCGCCCGGTGAATGTGGCCGTTGGCACCCTGATCGAGGCCCTGGACCAGTTCCGCGGCCCCATCATGCAGGTGCCGTCCATGTATTCGGCCCTCAAGCACAATGGTCGCCCCCTCTACGAATATGCCCGCGAAGGCATCGAAATCGAGCGGGAAGCGCGCCCCATCACCATCTTCGAACTCAAGCTGATCAGCTTTGAGGGGGACGAGGTGAAACTGGAGGTGCACTGCAGCAAGGGCACCTACATTCGCTCCCTGGTGGACGATCTGGGGGAAGTGCTCGGCTGTGGCGCCCACGTCACCGCCCTGCGCCGCACCCAGGTGGCAAGCTATCCCTACGAGCGGATGCTGACCCTGGAGCAGCTCGAATGCATCTTCGAGCAGACCAAGGCCGAGAGCGTGCCGCCCCGGGAGCAGCTGGATCCCCTGCTGCTGCCGATGGACACGGCGGTGGCCTCCCTGCCCGAGGTGAACATGATGGCGGTGATCGCCGCCTATGTGAACCAGGGCCAGGCGGTCCAGGTGCCGGGTGTCCCCGCCAGCGGCCAGGTCCGCATGACGGTCGGCCCCGAGCGCGAATTCATCGGCGTGGGCGAGATCGACGACGAAGGGCGGGTTGCCCCCAAGCGTCTGGTTCGCTATCACGACGAGGAGTAATGGCGGCAGGGCGGCGGGCGAGTTAGCCATTGCGTTACGCGCCCGCTGCGATTATGATACCGCCCTCATTTCACGGCTGAATTAGAGATTGGCTGTGAACCTTTAAACACTCTATCGGAGTAATACCATGTCTCTAAATGCTGAGATCAAAGCTCAAATCGTTGCTGACAACGCTCGTGGCACCAACGACACCGGCTCCCCCGAAGTGCAAGTTGCCCTGCTGACTGCCCAGATCAACCATCTGCAAGGTCACTTCAAAGAGCACTCCAAGGATCACCACGGTCGTCGCGGTCTGCTGCGCATGGTTTCCCAGCGTCGTAAGCTGCTGGACTACCTGAAGCGTAAAGACGTTCAGCGTTACGCTGCTCTGATCGCCAAGCTGGGTCTGCGTCGTTAATCGACCATCAGATTTTGCGAAAAAGGGGAACCGCGAGGTTCCCCTTTTTTTGGTCTTGCCAAGTGGTTGTCTTGCCACTCAATTCATGTAACCGCTTACGTTTTGGCTCGGATCAAGTATACTTGCTCGCGAATTTAAAGAGCCAAATTGTCAAAAGGAAATTCACGTGAATCCTATTGTAAAGTCATTCCAGTACGGTCAACACACCGTCACACTGGAAACCGGTGTGATGGCCCGTCAAGCCACTGCGGCCGTCATGGTCAGCATGGACGATACCTGCGTATTTGTGACCGTTGTTGGCAAGAAAGAGGCCGACCACGGCCGCGATTTCTTCCCGCTGACCGTCAACTATCAGGAGCGTACCTATGCTGCTGGTCGCATCCCGGGTGGTTTCTTCCGTCGTGAAGGCCGTCCCAGCGAAGGCGAGACCCTGATCTCCCGCCTGATCGACCGCCCCATCCGCCCGCTGTTCCCGGAAGGCTTCCTCAATGAGGTTCAGGTGGTTGCCACCGTCATGTCCGTCAACCCGGCCGTGTCCCCTGATATCGTTGCCATGATCGGTGCCTCCGCGGCGCTGGCCATCTCCGGCATCCCGTTCGGTGGCCCGATTGCCGCCGCCCGCGTCGGTTACATGAACGGCCAGTACGTGCTGAACCCGACCACCACAGAACTGCCCCAGAGCGATCTGGATCTGGTGGTTGCCGGTACCGCCAATGCGGTGCTGATGGTGGAATCCGAAGCGGCCATCCTCTCCGAAGAGGTGATGCTGGGCGCCGTGGTCTTTGGTCACGAGCAGATGCAGGTGGTGATCAACGCCATCAACGAATTCGCCGCCGACGTGGGCACCCAGCCGTGGGATTGGACCCCGCCTGCGGTCAACGAGGCCCTGAAAGCCAAGATTGCCGAGCTGGCCACAACCGAACTGGGTGAAGCCTACCGCATCACCGAGAAGGCCGTGCGTTACGCCGCCATCGGCGCCATCAAGGCCCGTGTGGTCGAGCAAGTCATCGCCTCCGGCGTGGAAGAAGACGCCAAGAAGATCGGCGAAGAGTTCCACAGCTTGGAGAGCCGCATCGTCCGTGGCCGCGTTGTACGTGGCGAGCCGCGTATCGATGGTCGCGATCCCGAGATGATCCGTGCCCTGCACGTGGGCACCGGCGTGCTGCCGCGCGCTCACGGCTCCGCCCTGTTCACCCGTGGCGAGACTCAGGCCATGGTAGTCGCGACCCTGGGTACCGAGCGTGACGCCCAGAACATCGACGAGCTGACTGGCCACCGTGCCGACCGCTTCATGCTGCACTACAACTTCCCGCCGTACTGCGTCGGCGAGACCGGCATGATGGGCAGCCCCAAGCGTCGCGAGATCGGTCACGGCCGTCTGGCCAAGCGCGGCGTGGCCGCCGTGATGCCGAGCGCCGCCGAGTTCCCGTACGTGGTGCGTGTGGTCTCTGAAATCACCGAATCCAACGGCTCCTCCTCCATGGCTTCCGTCTGTGGTTCCTCCCTGGCGCTGATGGATGCCGGTGTGCCGATCAAGGCCTCCGTTGCCGGTATCGCCATGGGTCTGGTGAAGGAAGAAGAAGGTTTCGTGGTGCTGTCCGACATCCTGGGTGACGAAGATCACCTGGGCGACATGGACTTCAAGGTGGCCGGTACTACTCAAGGTATCACCGCGCTGCAGATGGACATCAAGATCGAAGGCATCACCAAGGAGATCATGGAGATTGCCCTCAAGCAAGCCCGTGGTGCTCGCCTGCACATCCTGAAGGTGATGGACGAAGCCATCCAGGCGCCCCGTGCCGAAATCTCCGATTTCGCCCCGCGCATCCACACCATCAAGATCAATCCCGAGAAGATCAAGGATGTCATCGGCAAGGGCGGTTCCGTGATCCGTGCCCTGACCGAAGAGACCGGCACCAACATCGAGCTGGATGATGACGGTACCGTCCGCATCTCCGCCGTGGCCAACGAAGCCGCCATGGAAGCCATTCGTCGCATCGAGGCCATCACCGCCGAGATCGAAGTGAACCGCATCTATGAAGGCAAGGTGGTGCGTCTGGCCGACTTTGGCGCCTTCGTCAACATACTGCCGGGTAAAGACGGTCTGGTGCACATCTCCCAGATCACCGACGCCCGCGTCCAGAACGTGGCCGACCATCTGGCCATCGGTGACCTGGTCAAGGTGAAGGTACTGGAAGTGGATCGTCAGGGCCGTGTGCGTCTCTCCATCAAGGAAGCGAATGCACCGACCGAGGCCGCCGTACCGGCTGCCGACGTGGCCGTTGCCGCCGAAGAGCCTGCCGCCGAATAAGGCGAGTCCAGGGTGAAGAAGCCGACCTCAGGGTCGGCTTTTTTTTGCCCGGATATGGCTGACGTCTTCTTGTTGCCGGATGGGTTGTTTCTTTTGAGGCTCATTGCTATAAGGGACGACCGCCCTCAGCCGTCATAAGGAGATGCTTCATGTCGTGGGCCTATCTCAGGCAATTCCCCATCCTGGTCTGGATCGTCATTCTGGGTACCTTCATGGTACGCACCAGCTTCTTCATGGTGTGGCCCTTTCTCTCCATCCTGCTCTATCGCGACTATGGGCTCTCTGCGACCCTGATCGGCCTCATCCTGGGGGCCACGACGGCGCTCTCGACCCTGATCGGCTTCTATGGTGGCTGGCTCTCGGACAAGTGGGGGCGACGCAGCATACTGCTGTTCGGCTGTCTGGTGTCGGCGGCGAGTTTCGCCCTGCTTGGCCTCTCCCATCAGGTGAGCTGGCTGGCGCTCGGGGTGATCGGCAGCGGCCTCTCCTACGGCCTCATCGACTCGCCGGGCAAGGCGCTGATGGCCGACAGCCTGGCCGAGCCCAAGGCCCGCGAGCTGGCCCTGCACCTGCGCTACTTTCTGCTCAACCTGGGCGCGGCCCTCGGCCCTCTGATCGGGGTCAGCTATGGCCTGAGCGCGCGCCAGGAGACCTTCCTGCTGCTGGGGGCCAGCTATCTGCTGCTTGGTCTACTCTTTGTCATGGGATTCAGGCTTTCCCCCTGTCAGAGCATCAGCCCCTCGGGCCCCGGCATGCGCGCCGTGCTGCGGGTACTGGGGCGAGATCGTGCCTTCCTGCTGCTCACCCTGGCCAACCTCCTGCTGATGCTGGTTTACGCCCAGTTCGAATCGCCACTGATCCAGTATCTGACCCGGGCCGGCACCCCTGAGGTGGCGCGGCTGGTCGGCCTGCTGGTGACCACCAATGCGCTCACCATAGTGCTGCTGCAATTTCCGCTGCTCCATCTCACCGCGCGCTGGCGCATCAAGCACAGGTTGCAGCTCGGGGTGGCGCTCTTTCTCGGTGCCCAGCTGCTGTTCGCCCTCGGGAATACCGCCATCTGGTGGCACTGGATAGTGGCGGTGATCCTGCTGAGCGTGGGGGAGTGCATCCTCTTTCCCTTGCTCAATGTGCTGATCGATCAGATGGCGCCGGCGCACCTCAAGGGCAGCTATTTCGGCGCGGCCTCCCTGTCCGGGCTCGGCGTGGCCATGGGGGCCTTGCTGGGGGGCTGGATGATAGCCCATTGGGGCGGTGGCTGGCTCTACGGGGTCATGGCCCTGCTCTGCCTGGGCATCCTGATCCTGTACGAGGCCAGCGCCCGGGTGGCTCGCCCCGAGGCGGCCAGCCCCTGTCCCGGGGAGGGATAGCGGGCGGCCTTGCCTGCCTGAGACAAGCCAAAGGGCTGCGTCAGAAGGTGAGAACCTTGTCCGCCGCCAGGGACCATTGGGCCAGCAGGGGCAGCGTACCTATCTCTATGTCCTCGATGAGGGGCAGGGCCGTGATGCCGCGCGCATCGGTGCAGCTCTTGCACAGGCGGATGGTGCAGCCCTGGGCCAGCAGTATCTCCAGCATCTGGCGCAGGTTGTAGCCCTCGGCTGGGGCCTGGCCCGCGAGGGCGGCCCCGACGGCGTCGGACATCAGGAAGAGTTGCAGGCTGGCACCGCCCTGCTCGCCCAGAGCGATGGCGAGGCGCAGGGCATTGAACAGGGATTCGCTGCCGTAGGGGGCGCCGTTGGCAATGATGACAATACGTTGGATCATCAGGGACTCCTTGATGGAAACCGCCATTGTAGCCCGGCCGTATTTGGCCTGACGTGATGTCGCACAAACTCTGTCGTAGCACTTTTCCCGTGGCTTGACCCTGACGAGTGAGTACGGTCTGATAGGCGACCATCAAACATGACAGAGGAGTGAGGTCGTTATGTGGAAGCTTGCGGGGATCAGCATGCTGCTGTTGGCAGGCCAGGCTTATGGCAACCAGGAGGTGGGGTGTCAGGCCAGGCAACAGGCGGTAGTGGAACAACTGGCCGCTGCCCGTGCCCACGGCAACGGGGAGCAAGTGGCTGGGTTGGAGCGGGCGCTGCGCAACATAGAGACACATTGCACCGATGCCGGGCTGCTCGAGGAGAGCGACGAGAAGCTGGTTGAGCTCAAGGCCAAGGTCGATGAGCGCCTCAGCGAGTTGCAGAGCGCCAGGGTGGCGGGCAAGCCGGACAAGATTGCCAAGAAACAGGGCAAGCTGGATGAGGCTCAGGCCAAGTATCAGCAGGAGCTGATCCACAATGGCGCCCTGCGTGCCCTGGTCGAGGCCAAGGGGAAGTAGACGTAGCTATCTGTGGTCATCGGCAGATAACAATCAGGCCGGGCATGAGCCCGGCCTGATTGTCGATGCCATGGCGAATGGCTCAGCTGCGATGCAGCTTCATAAACTTGTCCACCAGCGGCTCCTGCATCTCTACATGCGCGGGGATCCCGGAGGATGCAGCCCACAAGGTACAGACGCGCCGGTGTTACTGCCTGTGCAGCTTCACAAACTTGTCCATCAGTTGCTCTTGAGTCTCTACATGCGCGGGATCCCAGATGATGCAGTCGATAGGACAGACGCTGATGCAGGTGGGCTTCTCATAGTGGCCGACGCATTCGGTGCACAGATCGGGATTGATCTCGTAGATGGCCTCTCCCAGGCTGATGGCCTGGTTCGGACACTCGGGATCGCACATGTCACAGTTGATGCACTTGTCGGTGATGAGCAGCGCCATCTCAGGCCGCCGAGTGGGGCTGGCGGGTATCCTGACGTTCGCCCAGGTTGCGCAGCAGTATGCCGTAGTTGATGTCGACCTCTTTGGGTACCGGCACATAGACCACGTGACCATTGCCCGGCGCGGTATCGATAAGCTCCCCCTTGCGGTTCTGCATCTGCTCCAGGTTGAAGCTGAGGTTGCCTTGCGGTGTCATCAGCTCCAGGCTGTTGCCCACCAGGAACTTGTTCTTCACTTCCACTTCCACCATGTCACCGTTGCGACCGGTGATCTCGCCGACGAACTGCTGGGTGTCGGAGACGG
The DNA here is from genome assembly GCF_046078285.1 of Aeromonas bivalvium. NCBI lineage: Bacteria > Pseudomonadati > Pseudomonadota > Gammaproteobacteria > Aeromonadales > Aeromonadaceae > Aeromonas > Aeromonas bivalvium. Next base: position 1,344,182 of record NZ_JBGXBV010000001.1, on the reverse strand, counting down.
AGTAACCGTAGTCGTAGTTCTGGTACTCGCTGTGGTTGTGACGGCGCAGGAAGCCCTCGGTGTAGCCGCGGTGGGCCAGGTTCTCGAGGGTACCCATCAGGGTCGGATCGAACGGACGACCGGCCACCGCATCGTCGATGGCCTTGCGATAGACCTGGGCGGTGCGGGCGCAGTAGTAGAAGGACTTGGTACGGCCTTCGATTTTCAGGGAATGGACACCCATTTTGGTCAGGCGCTCCACGTGCTCGACGGCGCGCAGGTCCTTGGAGTTCATGATGTAGGTGCCGTGCTCGTCCTCGAACGCCGTCATGTACTCGCCCGGGCGGTTGGACTCTTCCAGCAGCACCAGGGCATCGGTCGGCTTGCCGGCGCCCAGGGTGGGGTCGACCTTCTGTACGGCAATGGGCTCCTGGCGGTGGACTATCTGACCCACCTCGTCTTCCTTGCCCTCGTGCACCTTGTACTCCCAGCGGCAGGAGTTGGTGCAGGTGCCCTGGTTGGGGTCGCGCTTGTTGATGTAGCCGGAGAGCAGGCAGCGACCGGAGTAGGCCATGCACAGCGCCCCGTGGACGAACACTTCCAGCTCCATCTCGGGTACCTGCATGCGGATCTCCTCGATCTCGTCGAGCGACAGCTCGCGGGACAGGATGGCGCGGGTCAGGCCCATCTGATGCCAGAATTTCACCGTGGCCCAGTTGACCGCATTGGCCTGCACCGAGAGGTGGATAGGCATGTCCGGGAAGGCTTCGCGCATCATCATGATGAGACCTGGGTCGGACATGATGATCGCATCCGGCTTCATCTCCACCACGGGGCGCATGTCGCGCACGAAGGTCTTGAGCTTGGAGTTGTGGGGCTGGATGTTGGCCACCACATAGAACTGCTTGCCCAGGGCATGGGCCTCGTTGATGCCGAGCTGCAGGTTGGCGTGATCGAATTCGTTGTTGCGTACCCGCAGGCTGTAGCGCGGCTGGCCCGCATAGACGGCGTCGGCGCCATAGGCATAGGCGTAACGCATATTCTTGAGGGTCCCGGCGGGGGAGAGCAATTCTGGTCTGAACATGATTTTCTCGCTGGTCTGATTGCAAATCAGGACGACGCCACCTGATGGCGCCGTAATGAGGCTGGCATGGTCCTCCATGGAGGTAATGCCATCCCGATAAGGGTGCGAGATTGTACTCGTCCCCAGGCCATCATGCAATTTGGCCTGGCCTTGGCTTAGGGAGACGAGCTGGATACATTCAGCACCAGCGGGAGAGGGGGGAGGGCCTGGCGTAGGCGTAGCCTTGCTGATAGTCGCAGCCGAGCCGGTTCGCCAGCTCGACATGGGTCTGGGTCTCCACCCCCTCGCACACCACGGCCATGCCGAGTCCTTGCAGGCAGATCACCAGACCCGTCAGCACCTTGAGGGCGTGAGTGCTGCGCTCAGCCTGAAGCAGCAGGGAGCGATCCAGCTTGACGATGTCGTAGGGCTGCACCATCAGCCGCGGGAAGTTGCACGCCAGGGAGCCGAAGTCGTCGCAGGCGATGTGGGCGCCATGGGCGCGCAGCACCTCTATCAGCGCCCGATACTGGCGCTCCAGCCGGGCATGCTCCAACACCTCGAACCAGATGGTGATCCCCACCTTGCGAGCCTGGAGCAGCACCAGCAACAGCAGGTTGCGGTAGATGGGACTGGAGAGCACCGGATTGAGGTTGATGGAGAGCGCATAGGGGCCTCCCTTTGCCAGGACAGGGAGGTCCCCCATGATGGCCCTGAGCATGACGATATCCAGATGCAGGGATTCGTCCTGACTGAGGGAGGCAAAGTCGATGCCCTGATACGATTGCGTCACCGCATCCCAGCGCCTGGCCAGCGCCTCATACCCCCTGACCTGACGATCCCGCCCTATGATGGGCTGATAAAAAGGGACGACGACATCCGCCATGGCCACCCTTGCCATGGCACTCAATGGATACTCTTCTTTGAACGCAAGCATGGCTCTCACCTGATGGATCTACATGGCCGCGCATAATACCGAGAATGGCTGACCAGGTGCTGTAGGAATAATCCGATTATTCGCATTGGCTTGCACTCCAATATAGGACTATTCCGATTAACCTGTCCCTTTGCGCTGAATAAAATGGCCCCACTGATATGCGAGTGGCGTGAATGCAGCCAGAAGTAAATTCACCCATGAACCACGGAATTCACGAAAAGAAATAAAGAGTCAGCCTGGAACAGCCATGAGAAACCTATTTTTTATTTTGTTGCTGATGCTCAGCGGCAACGTGTTGGCATCGGCCGAAATCAGCATAGGCACCCTCTATGATTATATGTCTGGTCAGCAGAGCACTTATTTGAAACGGATCAGGAATCAAGGTGATGCGACCGCCTTCGTCAAGGTGGCCATTCACGAAATCACCTATGACGGTGCGGGGCAGCCCCACGAATCCCCTGAGCTGACCGAGGGCAATCGGGCCCTGATCGCCAGTCCGTCAAGGATGATCATCCCCGCCAAAGGGATGCAGGCCACCCGCTTGCTCTATCTGGGGGCGAGGGACAAGGAGCGATATTTCAGGGTCCGTTTTATTCCCGTGTTGCCCAGGAAGGAGGATGGATTCGACATGGATGACCAGAGCATTGATGGCCAGCAACAGATATCTGCCGGGGTAAATATATTGACCGGATTTGGCGCCATTATTTTCGTCATGCCAAAAGAGACCCGGTTTGATACCGGAATGATAGAGGCCGATACCATGACCACTGTGGTGAATAACGGCAATGCCACCATAGTGCTGGACTTTTTTGAAGAGTGTGATGGACGGGGAAAAAACTGTTCGACACCAGGGAAAATTCATCTATTGCCCAATATGAAAAAGCAACTGATGAAAAAGAAAGATCACCTTTATCGCTTCGTGCTGATTGAGGGTGACCAGAGTAGAAACATGGTGATTGGACACTGATGTTTCTTGTTTATACAGAGGAGAAAAGTAATGAAAGTATGGATTGTTGCCCCCCTGGCGATGCTGGTATCGGCCCATCTGATGGCGGCAGAGCGCATTGAGCATCAGGTCACAGTGACCGCCCAGATCCCGAGCGAGGCCTTCTACGTGCAGCCGACCGGTGGCGACAACTGGATGAGCACACCGCAGAAGCTGGCCTACAACCCCTACACCCAGAAGCTGGACACGCTGAGCAAGCAGCTCGATGCCAAGAGCACCATAGGTGCCATCACAGGTTACCTGACCAACCCGGCCGTGATGGCCAGCGGCAACAACAACATCCCCCTGACCGTCAAGGTGGGTGGTGTCGCCCTGTCGACCACCTCCACCGAGGTGATGAAGGCGGAAGATGCCAAGACCGGCAAATTGCTGGGGCTGGAAGTGATCCCCGCCGATGCGCCCGTGGCCGGCTATCAGCCCGGCAACTATCAGGGCGTGGTGAACATGGTGTTTGAATCGGCAGCGCCCAAGGCGCAGTAACCCATGACGGTGATGAAGATGGGCTCCCTGTATCGGGGGAGCCTTTTTGTTTGCGCTGATGCCAAGAGTGAGATGTTCCGTGCCCTATTTCTCTTTTCTGCTGGCGCTGGCCGTGCTGGGTCAGCCTGTCTGGGCAACCGGGGGGCGTGCCACCCAGCCCCTCGATGTATTGCAGCAAGCCCAGGACCTGCCTGATGGTTTTGCCGATCACTTCTTCGACGTCCCGCTGGCGGTGCGCATCCTGGTGGATGGGCAACTGCTGGGGGAGGGCGAGATAGTGCTGGGCAAAGACACCAGCGTACAGCTGCTGACCCTGAGGGATGCCCAGGAGAGCGAGCTGGACGAGCGCGCGCGCCAGCGTTGGGTCGAGGTGCTGGCAGCCCCCCACCGGCTGGGCCCCTGCCAGGGCGAGTGCGCCAATGGCATCCTGGCCCTGGAATACAGCCTGGAGAACTCCCAGCTCTTGGTGCTGACCTCCCGGGTGGAGAGCGGGTCGCAGACACCCCGCTACCATCAGCTGCCTGCCGCGGGCAGCTATGGCGCCCTGATGCGCCATCAGCTGAATCTGACTCTGGGGGAGGAGGAGCAAGGCAGCGGTCGTTACAACCTGACGGCCCAGGGCAGTTTCGGCCAGTGGACCCCCTTGCTGGAGGGGGAGTTGAGCCAGTCTTCCGGTCAGCCTGCCCAGTACCATGTGCAGCAGCTCTACGCCGAGCATGAGGGGGAGGGGCGCTTCTACCGGCTGGGCTATTTCTCCCCCTATACCCAGGGGCTGGTGCGCCAGCCCACCCAGTTTGGCGGCGGCACGCCGACCGTGCTCGGGGTCATGCTGGGGGATTCGGACACCCTGCTGGTGGAGCAGGGCAAGGCCAGCACAGTGCCCCTCTATGTCACCCCGAGCCGGCCCGGCATGGTGGAGATCTACAAGGATGGCTTGCTCATCAATTCACAGCAGGTGGGCTCGGGGCTGCAGGCCCTGGATACCCGGGTGCTGCCCACCGGCATCTACGAGGTGGCGCTGCGGGTGCTGGAAGATGGCCAGGTAACCGAGCGGCGGCGGGAGATGATCTACAAGCCGGGCAACTGGCAAAACCCGGAGGAGGCCTGGCGCTTCAACCTGTTTCTGGGTCAGCAGACCCGATTGCTCAGCAACCGGGAAGAGGAGCGCCCCGAGAGCACGAGCGGCGGCATCATGCTCAACCACCTGCTCACTCCCTCTGTGATCCTGGGGGCGTCCAGCCAGTACATAGACCAGCGCTGGCAGCATGGTCTCTCGGCGGACTGGAGTCTGAGTGACCGGTGGCGGCTGTTTGGCAACCTGATGGCGAGCCAGGGGGTGGGCACCGGCTTCGATCTGCAGGCACTTTATCACTATGGGGCCGGCAGCCTGGTGTTCAGCCACCAGCAGCAGCGTTATCGGGGACTGGGGGACGCTCAGGATCGCGATCATGCCCAGAGCAGCCTGTCGTTGCAGCAGCGCCTCGATGAGCGTCATTCCGCCAACCTCTATCTGACGCACCGGGAGGGGCAGGGGCTGGGGGGCGATCTGGGCTGGCGTTACAACGGTGATCTGTTCGGCCAGACGGTGAGCTGGAACCTGACGGTGTTCGACCGCCCGGGCAGCGCCAGTACCGACCATGCGCGGGACAGGGGCAGCATGCTCTCCCTGAGCATGAATCTCGGGGGAGAGCGCAGCCAGCTTGCCATCGGCCTTGGCAGCCGGACCTCTCGCTCCGGCGGCCAGGAGCGCAACGCCTCCCTCGGCTATCAGCAGTGGCTGGAGTGGGGCGCCTTGCAGAGTGTCGGGGCCAACCTGACCACAGACAGCTATGGGGTCGGGGTGGCGGGCCATGCCCGCTTCCAGGGGGCACTCGCCAGTGGCGACGCTCACCTGCTCTCTTCTTCCTACAACCGGGCCCTGAGTGGCGGGCTCAACCTAGACAGCACCCTGGCCTTTGGCGATGAGGGCAGCCTGACCCTGACCGGCCAATCCCAGGGGTATGAGGCGGGCATGATAGTGGATCTGGAGTCCGACATCCCCGAGCTGGCCCTGCGCGCGGATGACGATCAGGGGGGGCATGTGATGCTGCGGCCCGGCCGCAACCTGGTGCCGGTCACCGCCTATCGCAGCGGCGCCGTGCAGCTGGACATGGCGGGTGCCGGGGCGCCGTCGGTGACCATACGCCCCAACCTGTTGCCTTATCACCTCAACAAGGGGGGAGTGGCCTATCACAGGGTGAGGGCGATGAAGACGGTGACAGTGATAGGTCGCCTGCTGGATGGGCAGGGAACGCCGCTCAAGGGAGCCATGGTGGTCAACCATGCGGGACGGACAGTGAGCGAGGCCGATGGTTTCTTTGCGGTGGAGATGAGCGAGCGAAACCCCAGCTTGCAGGTGGAGTACCAGGGGGCGCAGCAGTGCGATCTGGCACTGGATACGGCCAGAACCGAGCGCCAGCAGGATCTGATGCTGCTGGGGGATCTGGTGTGTATTCCCGAGGTCTGGGCCAGCCAATAGGCCCTCGAACAGGAGTCGATGATGAGAGCAGAGATGATGCGTGGTGGTTGGTGGCTGGCCCTGCTGATGGCAGGTGCCGCCCAGGGCGCCACCCTGAATGTGACGGCGGAATATAACCCGGCGACCTATGAGGCGGAGGGGGCCAAGTTTATCAACACCACCCCCTGTACCCAGTACCCTAACTCAACGGGTTTCTGGTGCAGTACCACGGCCACAGTCGATACACCCCAGGCCGTTCGCTTCGATACAAGCATCACTCGAACGGTGAAAGCGGGCGGCGACAGCCGGGAGGGAGTGCACTATCTCGGTTTCCCGGGCGCCCGTGACGTGACCTTGGTCAAGCAGGGCGGAGGCGCATCCTACACCCTCAAATTTATCGTGACGGCGGTCGGCTCCGAGATGAATGTGGGCTCGGTGCCTGCAGACACCGCTATCTCGGAAAAAGGGGATTGTGCTTACGCCAGTGCATGGAAGAACAACTCGTCTCTGTTCGTCTATCGCAACGTCAAGGAGTCCGCCAGCGTATCCGGTGGCCGTTGTTATGGGCAGAATGCAGGGGCTGTGGGCAAGGATCTCACCATCAGTTCGATCTACCTTGGCTACAAGCTGAAAGCCCCCAATCCATTGGCCATGGAAAATGGCACCTATACCGGCAAGCTGACCTTATCCATGGGGCATAACCAAGACTTTGACTTCGGCGCCGGCACCTACACGGATACCCAGCTGACGGTGAATGTCACCATCAAGGTGCGCCATCAGATCAAGGTTGATTTTCCGGCCGGCGGGAATCGCGTCGTCTTGCAGCCCCCGGGGGGATGGCACGACTGGATATATAGGGGAAGAAACGATGCACCCAGCTATATCGATGCCGTGTTGCCGGCGCGTTTCTGGGTCGCGGTGCCTTATCGTGTCAGCCTGAGTTGCCAATATTTGAATGCGCGAGGGGATGGTTGCCAAATAAAGAATGACAAGAATAACCATAAAGTACCCGTCAAGGTGTATGGCACCGGCATTCGAAATCAGGAATGGCCTCTCTATGCTGGAAAAACGGATATATACGCATACCATAAAGTATTGGCTGACAGTAATCGACCCTTCAGATTTGTCGTGGAAAACAGTTCAGTCAAAGAGATGATGAAATATCCTGGCAGTACCTATAGAGGTGATATCACCATCATCATCGATGTGGCAATCAATTAACCCTTATTACAGCCCCATCTCTTTTGCGTAGTGAAACAGGGCGCTGTCGCTTTGCAGACCGAGCCGCAGCATGGCGCTCTTTTTCTGGGTGCTGATGGTCTTGACGCTGCGCTTGAGGTACTCCGCCACCTGGGTGACCGACATGCCGCTGGCCAGCAGGCGTACGACTTCACTCTCCCTGGGGGTGAGCTGCACCGCGGGGGGCTGATGCAACAACCCGGCCTCGGCCAGCACGGCCTTGACCGAGCTGCCGATATAGTGTTTGCCTGTCTTTGCCTGACGAATGGCGTCGGTCAATTCATTGAGGACGGCCTTCTTGAGAATGATGCCGCTTACCCCTGATTGGATCAGCGATTGCAAGATACCGGCGTTGTGTATCTGGGTGAGCACGATAATGGGTAGCTCGGGATAATCCCGTCTTAATTGCTGGATCATGGCCAGGCCATCGCAACGTTCATCCCCCGGCATGCTGAAATCTGTGATGAGAAGGTCGCAGCTATGTTGCTGCAATGTTTTTAATAATTCAGAGACCTGATGGGATTCGGCAACAATATTGCAACCCGGTTGATGGAGGGTAATAAGGCTACGGATCCCGGCCAGTATCAGCGGATGGTCGTCGGCAAGGATGATATTGAAAGACATGTTTGAGCCCTATATAAATCAACGGATAATATTTTTAGTGTTAAAGGTGTAATTTATATAATACTTTGTGTGCCGATTTTTTTCGAGTGATAAATAATGTGATTTACCAGCTTGCTGACAAGGTGATGGCCTTTCCGTTGTACATATTTAGATGTGGTTTTCTCTTACTATTATCAAATATCGCCATGCTCTGCCAACCTGTTTTTTCGAAAGAGGATTCGCCCTCGAAAATAATAAGGGTTGGTTTGCTGGAGAGGGGCTGGGGGCCGTTTCAGCAATGGGATGGCCGTCATGGCAGTGGCTTCAGTGTGGAGCTGATGTCCTTATTGGCCAAAAACCTTGATTATCGAATAGAATGGCAATCCTACCCGGACTGGCGCCATCTATATAAGGCGAGTTGCCGCGGTGATGTGGATATTTTACTGGATGCCTTTCGTGCCGAGGGGCGAAGGTGTATCTCCTACAGTCGCCCCTATTATGCGTCTCCTACCGTGGTGGTGGTGCGCCACGACAGCTCCCTCTTTCGAGATGTCAGCGGGTTGAGCCAGGCCAGGATTGCCGTCGAAGCCGGTTTTCTGACCGAGAGGCTGGTCCGGCTGCACTATCCGTCCGTCTCCCGGATCCCGCTTCCCGATTCCGGCTCGGCCCTGCGCGCCGTGCTGGAAGGGAAGGCAGATGCCTACATTGGCAATCTGCATGTCACCAACGAGTTCATCAAGCAGCACCCGGAACTGGCCGTGGTGGCCCAGTCTCCCTTTCTGATGGAGGGTCTTCACCTGGGGGTCAGCAAGGGTAAACCCAGCCTGGGGGTACGGCTCGACACCGCCATCCAGGCCCTGACGGTGGAGGAACGCACCGAGCTTGAGCGGCGCTGGCTGGGAGATAGTCGTCTTATTTTTCAAGGGCATAGCGGCTTCCTGCTGAGGCCGGATGAGCGGGAGTGGCTCGCACACTTGCCCCCGCTGCGAGTCGGCCTGCTTGATGGGTGGGCGCCCTTCTCCTTTTCGGGCAGCCAGGGCCAGGTGAGCGGGCTCATCGGCGACTACCTCGGCCTGTTCAAGGAGAGGCTGGGCCTGGCCTATCGCTATCGAACGGACCCAAGCCGCTCGGCCCTATTGCAGAGACTGATCCATCAGGAGGTGGATCTGGTGGTGCTACCCCATCGCGTCAGCCAGCGGCTCACCGGCTGGCAGACGAGTCAGCCCATCGCCTCCTTCCCCGTGGTCATCGCCATGGCGCGGGGCAGCCACAGCGTCGGGGGCTTTGCCGAGCTGGCGGGCAAGCACCTGATCGTGACCGATCGCATGCTGGTGGCCGAGCTGAAGGCGCGTATCCCCAATGTCATCGTCACCGTGGTGACGGGCCCGCAGGCCGGGCTGGCCATGGTGGCAGACGGCCGCGGGGATGCCTATGTGGGTAATTTGGCCGCGATCTCCCGCATCATTGAAGAGCGCTTCGACGACAACCTGCACATAGTTGCGCCCACGCCATTTCGGGACGAGCTGGTGGTGGCGGTGCGGGAATCCTATGCCCCCCTGCTGCCCCTGATCAACCGGGTGCTGGCAAGCATGAGTGACAAGGAACGGCAGCAGATCCGCAACACCTGGCTGGCCTTGCACTACAGCGAAGGGATCCCGTGGCAAAAATTGCTGCGCACCCTGATCCCCATAGGGGCCGGGGTCCTGCTCTGCATCCTCATCCTCAGCGTCGCCTACTGGCGCCTGTATCGGGAGATCCTGCGCCGCCGCGAGGTGGAGGCGGCGCTTGCCCGAGCCAAGGAGCTCGCCGAACAGGCGGCCAGCAAGAAAGCCGAGTTTCTGGCGACCATGAGCCACGAGATCCGCACGCCCATGAACGGCATCCTCGGCATGGCGGAGCAGCTGGGTTTTACCCCGCTGGATCTCGAGCAGCGCCAGATGGTCGCCATCATCAACCAGGGGGCTGAGGGGTTGCTGCAACTCATCGGCAATGTGCTCGACTACGCCAAACTGGATGCGGGCAAGATGCAGCTGGCCCCCACCTCCTTCCTGTTGCGGGAGCTGATCGACAGCGTGCTCACCATGACAAGCAGCGAGGTGGCTCGCAAGGGGTTGCAGATCTATCTGCGTGCCGACGAGGGGGTGGGGGCGCGCTTCAACGGGGATGCGCTGCGGCTCAAACAGATCTTGTTCAATCTGGTCAGCAACGCGGTCAAGTTCACCGAACGTGGTTTTGTCGAGCTGTCGGTCGGCCTGGAGTGGCAGGGGGCGGGCGAGCAGCGACTGCTGCTTGGGGTGCAGGATACCGGCATCGGCATGAGCGCCGAGGCGCAGACCCGCATCTTCAATGCGTTCGAACAGGCCGACGGCGCCACCACCCGTCACCATGGCGGCACCGGGCTTGGGCTCAGCATCAGCCACACCCTGGCCGAGCTGATGGGGGGTGAACTCAGGCTGGAAAGCGCCCCCGGGGTGGGCACCTTCATCGGCCTCTCCGTCACCCTGGGGCTCGAACGGCAGAAGGAGTGGGATCCTCTTCTGGCTGGATTGCGGGCCTTCATGGGGCTGGGCGATGAGCGGCTGCGCCATACCCTGCGCCAGCACCTGCTGGCCCTGGGGGTGCAGACTGTCGATGAGGCGAGCGGGGCGGATCTCATCTTCGGCGAGGTGCGGGATCGGCCGGACAACGCCATCTGCATCGCGCCCCTCGGTAACGTGCTGGGCTATCAGTGGCGAGACGGCGTCGACTGGCTAAACAGCAACCCTCTTACCTGGCAGGCGGTGCGGGATGTCTGCTACCGCCACCTTGGCCTGGGAGAGGCGACCCCCCTGGCCGCCACATCCCCTATGGCGGAGGCTCTCCTGCCGTTGCCCGGCCGGGTGCTGGTGGTGGAAGACAACCCCCTCAACCAGACCCTGATCCGGCGCCAGCTCAAGCAGCTGAAGCAAGAGTGCGATCTGGCGGAGCATGGTCGGCAGGCGCTGCAGATGCTGGCGCTGCGTCGTTATGATCTCATCCTGTGCGACTGTCAGATGCCGGTGATGGATGGCTACGACTTCACCCGTGCGGTGCGCGCCACCCGGGGCATGGAGTCTCTCCTCATCATTGCCATGACCGCCAACGTGATGCCGGAGCAGAGGCAGCGTTGTCTGGCGGCGGGGATGAACGATGTGCTGGGCAAGCCGGTGTTGCTGGAGGGGCTGAGCGCCATGCTGACGAAATGGCAGATGCTGCCGGCCAGTGGCCTGCTCGACTTGGGCGCACTGCAGCGATTATTCGGCACAGGTGAGTCCTTCACGCAGATGCTGACCCAGTTTCGCGACGAGCTGGTGCAATCGCTGGCACAGGTGCAGGAAAGCGACAAGGCGCTGGCTGACTGGGTGCATCGCCAGGCGGGCACCATTTCCATGCTGCAGGCCGAGGATCTGGCGCTGCGGGCCTGGCATCTGGAGGAGAAGATCCGCCGGCAAGGGGCGGGCGAGTGCGAAGTCGAACTGGGGGAGTTCAGGGCCCAGCTTGGTCAGATAGCTGATGAGCTGAAGACACTCCTCCCTCGCCCCTGAGGGAGGCTCAGGAGGCCGTCATGGCCTGGATGCCTTGCTGGCTCGGACCCGGGTGCATCGCCTGGGCCAGCCAGGACCAGTCGAGTCTGGGCGTATCTGCCTTGAAACGCTGATAGACCTGGCCCTGGTGTATGGTCAGGAACAGGGTGCTCGGCAGACCGAGGCGGTTGAGATAACGCACCATCACATCCCCCTGGTAATCCCGTAGTCGTTGTTGCAGCTGGGGCAGTGTCAGCCCGTGCTCCCGTCCCCTTTCATCCCAGATTTCAAACATATGAAGGCGCTCCATGCGACGCTATGGGCTTACTGTTTCGAAAAAGCGGGGGCAGGGCAATTGTCAGATCTGACAGGGGCGGAAAAAGCGAAAACCCGGCGCAGGGCCGGGTTCTCTGAAGGATGGTGGAGGGAGAAGGATTCGAACCTTCGAAGGCAGAGCCGTCAGATTTACAGTCTGATCCCTTTGGCCGCTCGGGAACCCCTCCACAGGGGCATTGCTTTTACAGGCCTTTCATATTCATCAGGAAGATGGTGGAGGGAGAAGGATTCGAACCTTCGAAGGCAGAGCCGTCAGATTTACAGTCTGATCCCTTTGGCCGCTCGGGAACCCCTCCACGGGGTATTTTCCTGATTTTTGCACTTGAAATGGTGGAGGGAGAAGGATTCGAACCTTCGAAGGCAGAGCCGTCAGATTTACAGTCTGATCCCTTTGGCCACTCGGGAACCCCTCCTCAAGTGCGAGGCGCATACTAACAGATCCCACGGCTTTGTGAAGCCCCGATTTGCAATCTATGCAGAAAAATATGCGAGTCGCTTATTTTTTGACATCTAACGTTCAAAATTCAATCTTTTCATAGGCTTCATGTTGGATTGATCGCAAGTGAACCCAGGGCTCACCCCCGGATCAGGCCGACCGCGCCCCGCAATATGAATGGTGTGGGCTAGGGTTTTATACTGGATTGCGCTCTTTTTTCTGTGAATGTGATGGGGAATGGGTTTGAGTGTGGACTTTGCTGCTACCTGATCTTAATCTCGCCATGTTATCTAACTGTTAACATGGAATGTGACCCTATGCAGCCTCTCGATGTCGCCGTCCTGCGCGGCCAGTTTCCCGCCCTCAATCAGTTGATCGATGGCAGGCCCCCCCTCTTCTTCGACGGCCCAGGTGGTGCCCAGGTGCCCCATGCCGTGCTGGGCGCCATGACGGACTACCTGGGACGCTTCAACGCCAACCTGGGTGGCACCTTCTTCTCGGGCAGAGAGACGGAGCAGCAGGCGCTGCGGGCCCGTCAGGGGGCGGCGACCCTGCTGGGGGCCGAGCATTGGCAGGAGATAGTGTTCGGTGCCAACTTCACCAGCCTCACCTTCGCCTTCAGTCGCGCCCTGGCGCGGGAGTGGCAGGCGGGGGACGAGATAATCGTCTCCGCCCTGGATCACTACTCCAACGTCTCCAGCTGGCAACAGGCGGCAGAGGATCGCGGTGTCATCGTCCACCAGGCGCGGGTCGATGTCGGCACAGGCGGACTCGACATGGCACACCTGCTGAGTCTGCTCGGGCCGCGTACCCGGCTGGTGGCGGTGACGGCGGCCTCCAATACCACGGGCACCCTGGTGGACATTCCCGCCATCGCCGACGCGGTACACGAGGTCGGCGCCCTGCTCTATGTGGATGCGGTGCATTTCGCCCCCCATGAGCGCATCGACGTGCAGGCCTGGGATTGCGACTTCCTCGGTTGCTCCGCCTACAAGTTCTTCGGGCCGCATCTGGGCATCCTTTATGGCAAGCTGGCCCATCTGGAGCGACTGACCCCCTACAAGGTGGAACCGGCCAAGAACGTCTCCCCCTACAAGTGGGAGACGGGAACCCAGAGCTGGGAGGCCCTGGCGGGGCTTGAGGCCACCATCGAGTACCTGGCCTCCCTCTCCGGCCTCACGGCCCGGGAGGCGACCCTGGAGGAGCGGCTTGATATCGGCTTCGCCCGCAGCCATGCCCATGAGCAGCAACTTTCCGAGCACCTGCTGGCCAAGCTGGCGGAGCGTCCCTGGTTCACCCTGCATGGCATCCGGGGCACGGCGGGGCGCACCCCCACCTTCGCCCTCACCTCGCAGCGGCACACCCCGGCCGAGATGGCGGTCCATCTCGGCGAGCATCAGGTGTGCAGCTGGGCGGGTCACTTCTATGCGCTGGGGCTGATAGCGGCGCTCGACGTCGGGGAGGGGGGGGTGCTGCGCATCGGCTGCATGCACTACAACACCCTGGGGGAGATAGACAGGCTGTTCGCCCTGCTGGACGCCATGGCGCCCTGAGCCGGGGCGCCGCCCCGATATCCATCAGCTGGCGATCAGCTGGTGGATCTGGTCGAGGGGCACTGTGTGGCGGGCCGCCCCCAGCTTGAGCGCCTCTTTGGGCATGCCAAACACCACGCAGGAGGCCTCGTCCTGGGCATAGGTCATGGCGCCCGCATCCAGCATCTCCTTGAGGCCGCGGGCGCCGTCATCTCCCATGCCGGTCATGATGATGCCGGTGGCATTCTTGCCGGCGTGCTTGGCGACGGAGCGAAACAGCACATCGACCGAGGGACGATGACGGTTGATGAGGGGACCATCCATCACATCCACGTGATAGTAGGCGCCGCTGCGCTTGAGCAGCATGTGCTTGCCCCCCGGCGCTATCAGGGCGAGGCCGGGGATCACCCTGTCGTTGTGGCACGCCTCGCGTACTTCTATCTGGCACAGGCCGTTGAGCCGGGCTGCGAAGGCGGCGGTGAATTTTTCCGGCATGTGCTGGACGATGACGATGCCTGGGCTGACCCTGGGCAGGGCGGTGAGCACCCGCTCCAGGGCCTGGGTGCCGCCGGTGGAGGTGCCCAGCGCCACGATCCGCTCCGTGGTCTGGGCCATGGCCTGGGAGGGGGCGGGCAGCCAGCCATCCATGTCTATCTTGGGGGGCACGGTGAGCGGCGGTTTGCCCAGCCGCTTGAGATTGGCCATGGCCGCGCCGCGCACCGCCATGGCCAGCTCGTGAGCGGACTCCTGCAGGAAGCCCTTCAGCCCCATGGTGGGCTTGGTGATGATGCTGACCGCCCCGGCCGCCATGGCCTGCAGGCTGGTCTCGGCTCCCCGGGTGGTGAGGGAGGAGCAGATCACCACGGGGGTGGGCCGCTCGGCCATGATCTTTTGCAAGAAGGTGATGCCGTCCATGCGCGGCATCTCCACATCCAGCACCAGCACATCCGGCCAGACTTTCTTGAGTTTCTCCAGGGCAAACAGGGGATCCGAGGCGGTGGCGATGACGCTGATATCCGGCTCACGCTCCAGCACGCTCTGCAACACCTGCCTGACCACGGCGGAATCATCGACCAGCATGACGGTGATCTGTTTCATTGGCTTGTCCTTGTTCGGTAAGAGGGCGGATCGCCGGGGCCGGGGGCCGGCGCCAGGGGAGAGTGTCTGACCCAGACATGGCCAGAATCCAGCTCGAAGATCAGGGATCTGTGGCCTGTGCCACCCAGATCGTGGGCGCTGACCGTCAGGCCATGGCGCCGGACCAGCTCCCAGGCCGCCGCCACATTCTGGCTGGCGATGTCTCTGGGGTGGCGATCGCAGAGCTGGGGGAACATGTTGCCGCCGCCAAACAGCTTGGTCACATACTCCCTGGGGTCGCTCCCGGCCTCGCTTATCGCCGCCAGCAGCAGGGCCAGAGCCTCGTCCGCATACTTGCCATCCAGCGGCTCCCGGCCCGGCGTCGCCGCTGGTTGTCGGCCGCCAGGGTGGCGTCCCGGCAGCATGAAGTGACACATGCCGCCCCAGTGGTGATGAGGGTGCCAGAGGGTCAGGCTGACGCATGAGCCCAGCTGGGTGCGCATCACCAGCGCCTCCTGGCTGAACAGGGTTTCACCGGGTTGCAGCAGCAGCGTCTTCATGGCCAGGTTCAGGGCTTGCGGTAGATGGACGGGGAGACGAGCTGCAGGCCGCTCTGCATGCCATGAAGGCTCTCGGCATGGCTGATGATGAGATAGCCTCCCCGGCGCAGCAGGGGCTCCAGGCGGGCCAGCACCTGCACCTTGGTCTCGCGGTTGAAGTAGATCATCACGTTGCGAATGAAGATGAGGTCGAACTGACCCAGCTCCGGCAGCGGCTTGCTGAGGTTTATCTGACGAAACTGCACCCTCTCCCTGAGGGTGCGATCGATGAGAAAGGTGCCCTCCTGCAAGCCGATCCCCTTGAGGCAGTACTTCATCAGGTAGGAGAGGGGGATGTTGTTGGCGCGATCCATGGCGTAGAGGCCTGCCCTGGCCTGGGCCAGCACCCGGCTGCTGATGTCCGAGGCGAGGATCTCCCAGGGGGCAGACGGTCGCCGCTCGGCCAGGGTCATGGCGAGGCTGTAGGCCTCCTCCCCGGAGGAACTGGCGGCGCTCCAGATGCGCAAGGGTCGTCCCTGGGGGAAACCGGGCAGCACCTGCTGGCTCAGAAACTCGAAATGCTTGGGTTCGCGAAAGAAGTAGGTCTCGTTGGTGGTCAGCAGATCCAGGGCCAGCTGCAGCTCCTGTTTGGCGTCATCGTGCATGATGAGGCGAAAGTAATCGCCAAAACTCGGCAACTGGTAATGGGAGAGCCGCTTGGCGAGACGGCTGCTGACCAGCGTCTTCTTGGCCGGAGAGAGGTCGATGCCGGCGGTCTGATGCAGCCAGCGCTGAAATTGACAGAACTCCTGATCGCTCAGGACGGCATGTTCCAACACGGGTGCTCTCCTCCCGTCACCGGGACGGGGTCGACTGGGCTGGCGGGTGGTGGCTGGGTGGCCATGGTTCATCACTCGCCTCTCTCATGGGGCTGGTCGAACGGGAGCGGGGAGGAGACTCCCCGCTCCGGGCTCAGAAGCGCACGAAGTCGCTCTCCCCCTGGGCGTGGGCGGCCGAGAGCTCCTGGGGGGCCCCCTCCTGGGCCAGGTATCGGCTGCGACTGGTGCCCTTTTGTGGCGGTTGCCTGAGCTCGGTCACCGTCTTGTGCTGCACCAGGGTGAAGAACTCCATGGATTGCTGCAGCTGCTCTGCCTGGCCGCTCATCTCCTCGGCGGTGGCGGCCAGCTCCTCGCTGCTGGCGGCGTTTTGCTGGGTCACCTGGCTGAGCTGGCTCATGGCCATGTTGATCTGGCTGACCCCGGTGGATTGTTCCGCGGAGGCGGCGCTGATCTCCTGCACCAGATCCGAAGTCTTGTTGATGGAGGGCACTATCTGATCGAGCAGCTCTCCCGCCCGCTCCGCCATGTCGACGCTGCTGGAGGCCAGCTCCCCTATCTCCTGGGCCGCCACCTGGCTGCGTTCGGCCAGCTTGCGCACCTCGGCGGCGACCACGGCGAACCCCTTGCCATGGTCCCCGGCCCGGGCCGCCTCGATGGCTGCATTGAGGGCCAGCAGATTCGTCTGATAGGCGATGTCATCTATGATGCTGATGCGCTTGGCGATCTGCTTCATGGCATCCACCGTCTGCTTGACCGCATCTCCCCCCTCGATGGCCTCCTTGGCCGCCTTGCTCGCCATGCCATCCGTGACCTGGGCGTTCTCGGTATTCTGATTGATGCTGGCGCTCATCTGCTCGATGGAGGCGCTGGTCTCCTCCATGCTCGACGCCTGCTCGCTGCTCGACTGGCTGATGCTCTGGGCGGTGGCGCTCACCTGCTCCGAGGCGCTGGAGAGGTTGTCCGAGGCGCTGCGCACCTCTGTGACTATGGTGGTGAGGGCCGCTATGGTCTGGTTCAGGGCATCCTTGGTGGTGCCGAACACCCCGGGATAGTGGGCGTCTATCTTCTGGGTCAGATCCCCCTCGGCCAAGGCCTGCACCACCCGGATCACGTCCTTGAGGCTGGTGTCTATCACGTCGGCAATCTTGTTGATCCCCTCTCCCAGGTTCTTGAAGAAGCCCGCCTTGTCGGCGAGGGCCATGCGCTTGCTCAGCTCGCCATCTATGACCGCCTGGACTATCTCGGACACCTCCCGCTCGATGGCGACCTCCTTGGTGCGATCGCTCCACTCCACCACAGAGCCAAGGCGTTCGCCGTCATCGGCAAAGACGGGGTTGGCGACCAGGGAGAAGGTGCGGCCACCGAGCAGGATCTGGGTGCGGTAGGTGCTGGCGAGCTTGGCCAGCATGCTGCGTTGATGGCCGGGATTCTTGTGGAAGCTGTCGATGTTGCTGCCAATCAGCTGGCTGGTATTGAAGTGGGGCAGCTCGCTCTTGATGTCATGCTCGGCCTCGACCAGCATGGCCTTGACCGATTCGTTCATGTAGATGATGTCGAGGTTGTTGTCGGCGATCATCACGTTGGTGGTGGCGCAGTCGAGCGCCTTCTTGACCCGCATGCTCTCATCCGAGGCCTGTTTGGCGGCGGCATTGGCGGCCTTGACCTCGTTCTCGATGGCCACCTCGCGGGTGCGATCGTTCCACTCCACCACGGTACCGAGTCGCTCCCCTTCGTCATTGACCACTGGACTGGCGATGAGGGAGAAGATGCGTCCCCCCAGGGTTATCTGGGTGCGGTAGGTCTTGTCGAGCTTGGCCAGCATGGCGCGCTGGTGGGAGGGATTCTTGTGAAAGCTGTCGATGTTCTTGCCCATGAGGCCGCTGACCTCGAACGCCGTCAGCTCCTTCTTGATGTCGCTCTCGGCCAGGGTCAGCATCTCCCTGATGGCCTCGTTCATGTAGATGATGTTGAGGTCGGTGTCGGCGATCATCAAGTTGGTGGTGGCGCCATCGAGGGCCTTGCGGACCCGGAAGTTCTCGGTGTGGGCGAGCTGGCTGGCCTGAGTCTGTGCCAGATTGCTGCGCACCGTCTGGCCGAGACGCTCTAGCAGCTGGTTGAACTCCTGGCACAGCGCCAGCAATGGGCCGTCCAGCCCGTCGAGGCGGATGCCTTGCTCGAACTGGCCGCTGGCGGCGGCGAGGTTGACGGCCATGGCATCCGTCAGGGTGTGATCGAGCTGGGACAACAGCCGTTCGTGGTCGTCGTTGCCAAACAACTTGCCGAAAAATGATTGAGTCATGAGCCTTATCCTTGTGCTGATACTCGAGTGATAAACGTCTGTTGTTGTCTATTGGGTCACGGCGATGGCCGCATCCGGGTGATGGGTGATTTCATGGAGCAGGGCCATCTCGTCGATGGAGAGCACCTTCTGGGTGTTGAGCAAGATGACGAACTTGCCATTGACCTTGCCCATGCCGCTGATGAAATCGGCGCGGATCCTGGCTCCGAAACTCGGGGGCGGCTCTATCTCCTGCCTGGGAATGGTCAACACCTCGGAGACGGCATCGACCACGACCCCTATGTCCTGGGACCCTCCCTCCTGGTCCCCCTCCTGACCCTGGGTCTCTATGATGACGATGCAGCTGCGGCGGGTGACCGTCGAGGCGGCATTGCCAAAGCGGGCGTTGAGATCCACCACAGAGACCACGGCCCCCCTCAGGTTGATGACGCCCCTGATGAAGTCAGGCATCAGGGGGATGGGGGTGATGTTGCCGTACTCGATGATCTCCTTGACCCCCAGGATGTTGATGGCAAACATCTCCCCCTTGATGAGGAAGGTGAGGTATTGGGCATCGCCCTGGGTCGCCGCGGGCAGAGGCGTGGACGCCAGGGTCAGTTCGGTGGATGGATTCATGGGGCCTCCGGTCAGAAACGGACAAAGTCGGCGTCATCAACCGGCCCGCCGTGGACCGGTTGCGCAGGTTGGGATGAGGTCAGGAAGTGGCCGCGAGGCTGGGCCGGCTTGGCCCGCGCCACACTGGCGCCTCCCTGGCCCGCGGGCGTTCTGGCGGCCAGGATGAAGAAGTCCATGGTCTGCTGCAGCTCCTCCGCCTGACCGCTCATCTCCTCGGCGGTGGCGGCCAGCTCTTCGCTGCTGGCGGCGTTTTGCTGGGTGACCTGATTGAGCTGGTTCATGGCCTGGCTGATCTGGGTCACGGCCCCCGCCTGTTCGCCCGAGGCGGCGCTGATCTCCTGCACCAGATCCGAGGTCTTGCGAATGGAGGGGACTATCCGCCCCAGCAGCTCGCCGGCGCGCTCCGCCTGCTCCACGCTGCTGCTGGAGAGCTCCCCTATCTCCTGGGCCGCCACCTGGCTGCGCTCAGCCAGCTTGCGCACCTCGGCGGCGACCACGGCAAAGCCCTTGCCATGCTCCCCGGCCCTGGCCGCCTCGATGGCGGCGTTGAGGGCCAGCAGGTTCGTCTGGTAGGCGATGTCATCTATGATGCTGACCTTGCGCGCTATCTGCTGCATGGCGCTCACCGTCTGCTGCACCGAGGTGCCGCCCTCACCGGCCTCCTGGGCCGCCTGGCTGGCCATGGCATCGGTCTGGCGGGCGTTGTCCGTGTTCTGGTTGATGCTGGCGCTCATCTGTTCGACCGCCGTGCTGGTCTGCTCGACGCTGGCGGCCTGCTCGCTGGTGGCCTGACTCAGGGACTGGGCGGTGACGCTCACCTGATTGGAGGCATTGCTCAGGCTGTCGGTGGCGCTGCGTACCTCGTCTATGATGCCGGTGAGGGCGGTGATGGTGTCGTTCAGACCATCCTTGGTGCGACCGAAGATCCCGGGGTAGGGCTGTTCGATGCGCTGGGTCAGATCGCCCTTGGAGAGGGCGGTGGCGATGCGCATCACGTCCCCCAGGCTGGTGTCCGTCACCTCGGAGAGGCGGTTGAGCAGCTCGCTCAACCGTTTCACATAGCCCTGGCGCTCCACCAGACTGATGCGGTAGCTGAAGTCGCCCTGCTCCACGGCGGCGCTCACCTGCTGCTCTATGTCATTGATGAGGGCACCCAGCTTGTCGACCATGTATTGCATGGCCTCCAGCAGCTGGCCCGCTTCGTCCCGGGAGCTGACTTCCAGATGCACGTCCAGATCCCCCTCCGCCAGCTGGCGAGCGGCCTTGAGCGCCTGATTGATGGGGCCCGTGATGCTGCGGATCAGACGCAGGCCGAACCAGATGGCCGCCATCAGCCCGATGCCGATGCCGGCCATCACGGTGGGCAGCAGGGTCTGGTAGGCGGACTGGGCATGCTCGAACTCCGTCTTGGCGACGTCGAGCTGCAGGTTGACCAGCTCGGTCACCTTGCTGCTGATGGGGTCGATGGCCTCATAGAGGGGGCCATCGAACTCATTCAGGGTGCCGGTCAGCAGCCCCTGCCGGTTGGCCAGCAGATCGGTGAGCCGGTTGATCTCCCGGTTTGCCGTCTCAAACAGCGCCAGAGCCTGGTCCGAGAGCCGCTGCTCGTCCGGGGTCAGGCTGGTGGCCTGATAGGTCTGCCACTCCTGGGCTATCTGTTGCTGGGCGGCCTGGATCTCCTTGAGGGCAACATCGGCATTGATGAGGCCGGCATTCGCCTTGTTGACGTTGTCTATGATGGCGACGGCGTAGCGATCCGCTATCTCCTTGAGCTGCTTGAGGGGCACGACCCTGTCCTGATAGACCCGCAGCAGGCCCTGGTTGCCCTGCTGCATCCCGTAAAGTCCCAGACTGCTCAGCAGCAACAGCAGGGCGCAGAGGGCGCCGAGCAGCAGGAAGAGGCGGGTCTTGATGGTGGCATCCTTGAACATGGCTCGCTCCTACTCAATTGATACTGGGTTGGCTCTGGGGTGACCCGGCGCCAGTGTGGTTCAGCTGATGCAGCTCACGCCGGATGGCCGACTGGAGCAGGGCGGGGATGTCCAGGATCAGGGCGATGTCGCCTCCCCCCAGAATGGTGGAGCCGCTGATGCCGCTCAGCTGGTTGTAGAGCTTGCCGAGGGGCTTGATGACGGTCTGCAGCTCGCCGAGCAGCTCGTCCACCACCAGTCCGGACTTCTGGCCGCCGTGGCTGACCACCACTATGTTCTCTCTGCGTCCCGGCTGGCCCGAGAGCGCGAAATAGCGTTGCAGCCGCACGAAGGGCAGTACCTCGCCGCGCAGGTTGATGTAGTCCCGGCCCTGGGTGTCTTGCAGCGCCAGCTCGGTCAGCTCGACGCACTCGATGACCATGTCCAGGGGAATGACGTAGTGGGCACTGCCGACCCGCACCAGGAAGCCGTCTATGATGGCCAGGGTCAGGGGCAGGCGGATGCGCACCAGGGTGCCCTTGCCCGCCTCGCTGTGCAGCTCGACGCTGCCGCGCAGGGCCTGGATGTTGCGCTTGACCACATCCATGCCGACGCCGCGCCCCGACAGCTTGGTCACCTCCTCGGCGGTGGAGAACCCAGGCTCGAAGATGAGCTGGTATATCTCCTGGTCGCTGAGCTGTTGCCCCGGGCTCAGGATGTCGCGTTCCAGGGCCTTTTTCAGGATCCGCTCCCGGTCGAGGCCGGCGCCATCATCCCGGATCTCGAGCACTATGCTGCCCGAGTCATGAAAGGCGTTGAGGGTCAGGGTGCCCTGGCTCGGCTTGCCCGCCAGGCGGCGCCGCTCGGCCGATTCGATGCCGTGATCCATGGCGTTGCGCACCAGGTGCATCAGGGGATCGCCAATCTTCTCCACCACCGACTTGTCGAGCTCGGTGTCGGCCCCCGAGATGCGCAGCACTATGTCCTTGCCCAGCTCCTGGCTGACGTCTCGCACCACCCGCTGGAAGCGGTTGAAGGTTTCGCCGATGGGCACCATGCGCAGGTGCAGGGCGCCATCCCGGATCTCCTCGACCAGCATGGCGATGACGGAGGTGGCCTCCTGCAACTGGCTGTCGCGGCAACGCTGGGCCAGCAGGTTGGCCCCAGAGCTGGCCACCACCAGCTCGCCGACCAGGTTGATGAGGTCGTCCAGCTTGTCGGCGGGCACACGCACGAAGCGCTGCTCCCTGTTTTTCTGTTCCTTGCCCTGGTTCTGTTTCTTGAGGGCGGCATCGAGCACCACCTCGTCCACCGCCCCCTGGGCGACCAGGATCTCGCCGAGCCTGGGGGAGGTGGCTTCTTCCCTCTGCTGACACAGACCTGTGTCCAGTTCGGCCTGGGTAAGGGCCCCGGACTTGACCAGCAGCTGGCCAAGCAGTTCGCTCTCCTCGGGCAGGGCTGCCATGAAGGCCAGGTACTCTTCAACCTTGCTGTCTGGCGGCAGTATGACTATCCGGCAGTCATCGCGCACAAACTCGAACACCTCGGCGATGCTCTCCTTGCTGGCGCTGGAGTCGAAGTCGATCTCGTAGCCGAGATGGCAGAGTTCGGGATCGAACTCCTGCCAGGGCGGAATGGCCCCCGTGATGGTCTCCATGGTCACTATCTTGCCCAGGGTGGCGAGATAGCGCAGGAAGGAAGTGGGTTCCATGCCGTTCTTGAACACCTCAGCGCCAAAGCGCAGGGAGATGTGCCAGAGCCCGCTGGTCCCCCGAGGGGGGTCGCGCTCGACTTGCACCGGCTCGCCGCCGAGCGTCTGGGGGAGGGGAGAGGCTTCCCGCGGCTGCCAGACGAGCAGGCGCTCGCGCAGCGCCGCCTCCCTGGCGAGATCCCCGGGGGTCGGCTCTTCCCCCTGCTCGACCACGGTACTGACCAGCAGGTTGATGTGATCGCAGCTCTCCAGCAGCACCTTGATGAGGGGGGCCGAGATGGCGAGCCTGTGGTTGCGCACCTGATCGAGGATGTCCTCGACGATGTGGGTAAAGCCGATGATGGGGGTCAGCCCGAACAGGCCGGCGGATCCCTTGATGGTGTGAGCGGCCCGGAACACGGCGCCGATGAGCTCGTCATCGCCTGGTGTCGATTCCAGGCTGAGCAGGGCGGACTCCATCTCCACCAGCAGCTCTCTCGCCTCGACGAGGTAGGTTTGTAGCGCCTGATCCAGATCCATGCTCGGGCTCCTTGTCGCCTAGTCATTGAGGGTATAAAGCAGCAGGGTGGGATCGCCGAAGTAACCCGAGAGGTTGCACAGCTCGATTGCCTCCAGCACCACCTGACTGTGAAACAGCAGGTGCAGGCTACCCCCGCGGCGCCCGGCCTCCTGCTTGGCGGCGATCAGCAGTTGCAGACCGGCACTGTCGATCTCGCTGACCCCGGAGAGATCCATCTCTATCTCCCTGGGGTGTTCGAGCCATTCGCTCATCTGCTCCTTGAGCTCGCCGGCGTGATAGATGGTCATCTCACCTTCCAGCCTCATGGCAATCTTGTCTGGCAGTGACGTTGCGTGCAGCGGCATAGGACCTCCTGACTAGGGCATGATGAGCTTGGCGACGGCGGCCAGCATCTGTTCCGGCTGGAAGGGCTTGACCACCCAGGCCTTGGCACCGGCGGCCTGGCCCTCCTGCTTCTTGCTGTCCTGGGATTCGGTGGTCAGCATGATGATGGGGGTGAACTTGTAGCTGGCCAGCTTCTTGGCCTCCTTGACGAAGCTGATGCCATCCATGTTCGGCATGTTGACGTCGCTGATGATGAGGTTGATCTTCTTGCCATCGAGCTTGCTCAGGGCATCCCGCCCGTCGCAGGCATCGATGACATCGTAGCCTGCGGTCTTGAGGGTCATGCCGACGACCTGACGAATGGTCGCCGAGTCATCCACGATTAAGATGGTCTTGCCCATAACGCTCTCCTAGAAAAAGGTGATGTCCGTGTCTGTCTTTTGGGAAGGGGTCTGCTTGCCGTGGTGAATGTCCCGCTGCTCGTCGGTGGCGTAGGTGAGTTCCATGTCCGCCAGCCAGCGCTGGGCGTCGATGGCGAGCCGCTCGTGGGCGGGGGCGCTCTTGGCGTGGAGGAGGTGGTCGTACAGGCTCTCCATGTTCTGCCTGACATGGCTCAGGATCTGGCTGACCCTGTCCTGGAACTGGAGTGAGACGATGAGATCCGAGATCTCGGCATGAATACCGCTGCTCTCGTGCTGCAGGAGGGCGGCGGACTCCGCCAGGCTGGCGGTGGCCTCATGGAAGCGGGTCAGCACCTGCTCGATGGACTGCTCCGAGTGGGCGACGGATTCGTGATCCCGGGCCGCCGCCGATTCGGCAATCTGGAACACCTGGGCGATGCCGGTATTGATGGTATCGACCTTGCCTGACATCTTCTTGGCGGTCTCGCTGGAGAGGCGCGAGAGAGTGCGCACCTCGTCGGCCACCACGGCAAAACCGCGGCCCGCCTCCCCGGCCCGGGCCGCCTCGATGGCGGCGTTGAGGGCGAGCAGGTTGGTCTGGGATGCTATCTTGGCCACGTCCAGGGCCATGGCATTGAGCTCCTGGGTGTAGGCGGTGAGCCCCTTGATCTCCGCCAGCATGGCGTCTCTGTTCTGCTGGGTTGCCCGCATGCTGGCCAGTACCGTGCCCAGCTGGCGCTGGCTCTCGGCCAGCACGGCGGCCATTCCCTCCGAGTTCTCCCCGGCCAGGTCCCCGGCCGCATGGTGGGAGGCGGTCACCGCCTCCTCCAGCTTGGTGGAGATGCCGACGAAGCGTTCGGTGAGGCTGATCATGGCCCCCTCGCTCTGCTGGCGGGAGTTCTCTATCTGCTTGGTCCAGATGGGAACGGCCTGTTCGCAGACCTGCTCCAGGCCGGCCAGGGCGGCGCCACTGGTCTGGGCCTGCTGCTCCGGAGCCTGGGGCGGCGGGGCGGCGCTTTGGCCTCGGCCGAGCCAGAGGCCCACCGCCAGTGCCAGCACCAGGTTGATGGCCAGGTAGGGATAGGGCCAGCCCTGGGTTGCGAGACAGAGCAGGACGCCGTTAGCGACGGCCAGGGCGAGCACCCAGAAGAGGGGGGCCCGATGGGGTAATACAGCGCTGTGTTTTGCCATACATGAGCTCATCCGTGAACGCGGGGTGGGCGATCGACACTGACTGGTTAGCGCACTATGTAGTTATTAATTACTGATCGCTCAGTAATGGTAGCCCAAAAAGAAAAAAGGCAAGGGATCAGCAAGATAAAGGGAGAGGGGAGGAGGCTGGCGAGGGGGGACAAGTGGAGGATGGCGTTGCGCCATCCTCTTTCGGGTCTTGTTTAGCGGGGGCGATCGGCCTGCTGGCAGCCCGCGACGGCGCTGGCGATGAGCTCGAGCCCCGTCTGCTGGCAAGGGGGCAGTTCGTCGTCACACAGAGCCAGCGGCGTGACCCGATCGCCCCACTTGATGAGGGCGGCGCCCCAGGTCAGACCGGCGCCAAAAGCGGCGCTGAGCAGATAGCTGTTCGGTTTGACCCGGCCCTGTTCCAGCGCCTCGCACAGGGCGATGGGCACGGTGGCGGCGGAGGTGTTGCCGTACTGGGCTATGTTGACCATCACCTTCTCCATGGGGGCGTCCATCCGCTTGGCCAGGGTCTCGATGATCCTGAGATTGGCCTGATGGGGCACGATGAGATCGATCTGCTCCGGGGTGATGCCAGCCTGGGCCAGCACGGCGCCCGTGGCCTCGCCCATGCCTCTCACCGCCCGCTTGAAGATCTCCTGTCCCTCGAAGTTGAAGGTGAAGAGGCCGTCAATTTCGGCGAAACGCTCGCGATCTGTGCCGAAGTCTGGAATGTGCAGGATCTCGCGCGCCTCACCATCACAGCCGAGCCTGTTGGCTATCAGGCCGCTCTCCTGCTCGCTCGCCTCTATGATGACGGCGCCGGCGCCATCGCCGAACAGCACGGCGGTGTCGCGCTTGGCCCAGTCCAGCAGCTTGGTCAGTCGCTCGGCGCCAATGATCAGCACCCTCTTCATCATGCCGGTCTGCACCAGGGCGGTGCCGACGGAGAGCCCGTAGACGAAGCCGGTGCAGGCGGCATTGAGATCGAACACCGCCGCCTTGTGGGCGCCCAGGGCCTGCTGCACGGCGGAGGCACCGTTGGGGACCAGCGTGCCCGGGGTGGCGGTGGCGAGAATGATGCCGTCGAGCTGGCTCGCCTCGAGGCCGGCGCAGGCCAGGGCGCGGCGGGCGGCCAGGGTGGCCAGGGCCGAGCAGCTGACGTGGGAGACCCGGCGTGCCTTGATACCGGTGCGGGAGTGGATCCACTCATCCGAGGTATCCATGATGGTGCTGAGGTGATCATTGCTCAGCACGGCGGGGGGCAGGCACTTGCCCCACCCTGTGATATTGGCAAAAGTCATGGCGTTACCACTTGTCTCTGGGCCCCTGGCGAGGTGCGGCATGGGGCGGAAAATCGCGCAATTATGACGGAGCGGCTGCCATCTGTCATCCCGAGGCCCGGATCCGGCGCGTCGGGAGCGGGTCGGGGATGAAGGAGGGACCCGGTTCGGGTTGGGGCCGGGGACGAGCTGGATTAAGATGGGGCCGACGACAAGGAGTCCACCGTGAGCCCAACCCTGAATCCGAATGTGAACCTGAATCTGTTGCCCACCCTCAAGGTGTTGCTGGCGACCCGCAACCTCAGCCGGGCGGCGGAGCAGTTGCACCTGAGCCAGCCGGCCATCAGCAAGCAGCTGGCGCAGCTGCGGGAGGCCTTTGGCGACGAGCTGCTGGTGCGGGAGGGGCAGCGCTGGCTGCTGACACCCAGGGCCGAGGCGCTGGTCGCCGAACTCGGACAGGCCCTGGACGCCCTCGAGCGGCTCTATGCCCCCGTTAACTTTGTTCCCCGGACCTGCGAACGGGTGTTCCGGCTCGCCTCGTCGGATTATGTGGCCCAGTACATCCTGCCCGATATCTGCGCCGAGCTGGCGCGTCAGGCGCCGGGGGCGGCGCTGGAGTACAGCCTGTGGGACAAGCGCCAGTTGCCCGAACTGTGGCGATCCGAGCTGGATCTGGTGTCCACCATCACGGATCTGGTGCCGGATCAGATCCGCGGCCTGCACCAGGGGGAAGACAGGCTGGTGGTGCTGATGGGGCGCCACCACCCCCTGGCCGGACGCCCCCTGACCCTGACGGATTATCTGGCCTGGCCCCATCTGCAGGTGAGCGGCGGCGGGGACAAGGACAGCCCGGTGGAGCAGGTACTGGCGCCCCAGGGGCTCTCCCGGCGCTGGTTTGCCCGGGTGCCGTTTTTCCAGGCGGCCCTCGAGGTCTTGCTGCGCACCGACTGCCTGATGACCACACCGGCCCATATCGCCTGGCAGCTGAGTCAGCAACACGGACTCTGCTTCGTGGCCCTGCCGTTTGCGACCCGCTCCCAGCAGTACCACCTGATGTGGCACCAGCGCCATCATCAGGATCCGGCCCATCTCTGGTTTCGCGAGCTGGCCTTCCCCTTCCTGCGCGACCATCTGCAACGCACCCTCAAGGCGAGCCGGGCCTGGCTCTGATCCCGGCTTCACTATCATCCTGGGTTATGGGATCTATTCATAACTTTCACTACAGGCATGGTCAGCCCGGCGCTACCTTGGCTTTCAGATAATCGACTGGAGTAGATGAAATGGAGTGGAGCAGCTGGTTGGCCCTGGTGGCCATCTGCGTGATGGGGGCCATCAGCCCGGGGCCCAGCCTGGCGCTGATCATCCGCAATACGGTGCAGGGAGGGCAGGGTCACGGTGTGGCCACGGCGCTGGGCCACGGTCTGGGGGTCGGCATCTATGCGCTGATCACGGCCCTCGGCCTCGCCATCCTGCTTACCCAGACCCCGCTGCTGTTCGATCTCATCCGTTACGGCGGCGCCGCGTTTCTCGCCTGGCTCGGGGTCAAGGCGCTGCTGGCCAGGCCCGCAGGGGGTGAGACAGGCAGCGAAGAGGGGCATCCGCCCCGGGGCCGCCAGGGGGCGTTCGAGGGCTTTATGGTGGCCTTCTTGAACCCCCAGCTCGCCATCTTCTTCATCGCCCTGTTCAGCCAGTTCGTGCATGCCGACACCGGCTGGCGCGAGGGGAGCATCATGATGCTGACCGCAGGCGGCATAGACGCGCTCTGGTATGTGCTGGTGGCCCTGGTGCTCTCCCGGGGGCCCGTGCTGGCCTGGCTCAAGGCCAAATCCACCGTTATCGACAAGGTGAGCGGCTTGGTGCTGCTGGGGCTGGCGCTGAAGGTGGTGATCTGAGCTCTCCCGCGGTCTGTCCATGGCAGGCCTGGCTCAAGGCCACATCCGCCGTTATCGACAAGGTGAGCGGTCTGGTGCTGCTGGGGCTGGCCTTGAAGGTGGTGATCTGAACTCTCCCGCGGTCTGTCCATGGCTGGCCTGGTTCAAGGCCAAATCCACCGTGATCGGCACCCTCTCTCTGCTCCCTTCTCCCTTGGCGGGAGAAGGGTTGGGGATGAGGGGGCAACCATATGTGCTTGTCCGTGTACCGGGTCAATCCTGCATTTTGCGGTGACCTTAAGCGGGATCAAGGCGGGGAGCGGGGAGTCTGGCTAGAGTGGCGGGCATTTCTCGTCCGCTTTCAGACCAGACCCATGCAGGATCACACCCAGACTCACCGCCTCGAGCTGCTGGCCCCGGCCAGGAACCTCGCCTATGGCATCGAAGCCATCAACCACGGCGCCGATGCCGTCTATATGGGCGGCCCCGCCTTCGGTGCCCGCAGCGCAGCGGGCAACAGCATCGAAGACATCGAGGCGCTGGCCCGCCATGCCCACCGCTTCGGCGCCCAGCTCTTCGTCGCCTTCAACACCCTGCTGCACGACCACGAGCTGGAGCAGGCCCGGCGCCTGACTCATCAGATCTACGAGGCAGGAGCCGATGCGCTGATCGTGCAGGACATGGGGCTGCTGGCGCTCGATTTGCCCCCCATCGCGCTGCACGCCAGCACCCAGACCGACAACCGCACCCCGGAAAAGGTGAAATTTCTGCAGGACGTGGGCTTCTCCCAGGTGGTGCTGGCCCGCGAGCTCTCCCTTGCGCAGATCCGCGAGATAAGCGCCGCCACCAGCGTGCAGCTGGAGTTTTTTGTTCACGGCGCCCTGTGCGTCTCCTACAGCGGCCAGTGCAACATCAGCCACGCCCGCACCGGGCGCAGTGCGAACCGCGGCGAGTGCGCCCAGCTCTGTCGACTGCCCTGTTCCCTGCAAACGCCAGGGGGTGAGGTGCTGGTGGAAAACAGCCACCTGTTGTCCCTCAAGGACATGGATCAGAGCGCGAACCTGGAGGCGCTGATCGCCGCTGGGATCCGCTCCTTCAAGATTGAAGGGCGCCTCAAGGGTCTGGACTACGTCAAGAACGTCACCGCCTGGTATCGCCAGAAGCTGGACACCATCCTGGCGAGCCGCCCCGATCTGGTGGCCGCTTCCGCCGGTCGTTGCAGTTACACCTTTACGCCGGATCCCAAGAAGAGTTTCAACCGGGGCAGCACCGACTACTTCCTCCATGGCCGACAGCCTGGCATCGACTCGCCGCGCAGCCCGAAATACGTCGGGGAGCCGCTCGGGCGCGTCACCAGAGTGACCCGCGATGGCATCGAGATCGACGGCCAGGCCGTCACCCTCAACAATGGCGATGGTCTGGGCTTCTTCAAGCCGGGTGGGGAGCTGGTGGGGATGCGCCTGAACAAGGTGGAAGGCAAGCGGTTACTCCTGTCGGAACCCATGCCCGGTCTCAAGGTGGGCATCGAGATCTTTCGCAACCACGATCAGGCCTTCAGCAAGCAGCTCGAAAAGGGGAGCGCGGATCGCCGCATCCGGGTCGATATGCGGCTATCGGAGTGCGACGAGGGATTGCGGCTCGAACTTGTGGACGAGCAGGGCATCGGCGCCGCCGTCACGCTCCCCTGCGACCAGCAGCTGGCCGACAATCCGGCGCGGGCGCTGCAACAGGCCAGGGATCAGCTCGGCAAACTCGGCAACACCCTGTTTGTGGCTCGCCAGATTGAGTTGGCAATAACGAGGCCGCTGTTTATTGCGGCTTCACAGCTTAACGGCTTGCGCCGGGAGGGGATCGCCGCCCTGGAGGCGGCCCGTCTGGCTGCCTACCGGCGACCCGAGCGGCGCATTCCCCTGCGAGGCGCCGTTTATCCCCAGCATCGGCTCTCCTACCTCGGCAACGTGCTGAACAGCGCGGCGGAGCAGTTCTTTCGCGAACACGGGGTGGGGAGCATCGCCCCCGCCTATGAGGCGAACAAGGAGGAGCGGGAAGTGGTGCTGATGACAACGAAGCACTGCATCCGCTACAGCCAGCAGCTATGCCCCAAGGAGGTGCCCGGTCTCAAGGCCGAGCCCCTGGAGCTCAAGATGGGCAAGGAGAGCTTTCGCCTGCGCTTTGACTGCCACCGCTGCGAGATGCAGGTGATGGGCAGCCTGAAGAGGGGATGATTGCCCGTGTGGGCATGGGGCTGGAGCGGATTTGATGGCAGTATGGGGCGCGGCCTTGTCACGGATATCCCCTGGTGAGGCGCCTGCCCCCAGCCTTCTTCTGACAAAGGATCCGTCATGAACATCAATGCACTGCCGTTTTGCACCACGAACTGGGCCGAGGTCCCGCCGACCGAACACAAGGGAGAGCACGGCGTCGCCCGCTGGCACACCCGGCAGTTCGGGGATCTGCGGGTGCGAATGGTGGAGTACTCCCCCGGGTATCTGGCGGATCACTGGTGCAGCAAGGGCCATGTGCTGCTCTGCCTCGAAGGGGAGCTGCACACCGAGTTGCAGGATGGCCGCGTCTTCACCCTGACGCCGGGCATGAGCTACCAGGTGGCGGACAATGCCGAACCCCATCGCTCCTACACCGAACTGGGCGCTCGCCTCTTTATCGTCGACTGAGTCACCCTCTTTCCCGTTTCCCCTTGTACATCAGGATCTTGCCATGCTTGAACTCAGACCCAACTGCGAGTGCTGTGACCGGGATCTGCCCGCCGACACGGCGACAGCCTACATCTGCTCCTTCGAGTGCACCTTCTGCGCCGAGTGCAACGATCAGTATCTGCACCTGATCTGCCCCAACTGCGGCGGCGAGCTGGTCAGGCGCCCGCGCCGCCCGGCGGCCAAGCTGGTGAACAACCCCGCCTCCCTCCAGCGCGTCTTCAATCCGGCTCTGAAAGCGGCGCTGGGCAAGGGGGGCTAGGGCGCTCCCTTCATGGGAAGGGCTGGGCTGGCAACTGGCTCGCCCCTGTGGCCTTTGACCTTCTCCCGGCGGCAGCCCCTATCAAGGGGGCTCACACCAAAGGAGCAAAAGATGACGGAGCGATTCGAAGGAGAAGGGGCGAAGGCCTATGACAGTCGCATCCCCCTGCTGGTGCCAGGCTACGAACTACTGCACCAGCTTTGCGCCTCCCGGCTGATGGCCGCGCTGGGCCAGCAGGCCCGGGTGCTGCTGGTGGGGGTGGGCACGGGCAGCGAGTTGCTGCTGCTTGGCCGTCTCTGCCCCCGCTGGGCCTTAGTGGCCCAGGATATCTCGGCGGACATGCTGGCCCAGGCCAGGATGCGGGCCGAGCAGGCGGGCATGGGGGAGCGGGGGTGCTGTCACCTGCGAGCAGATGGTGCGCCGCCTCGGGGAGGATTTCACCTCCCTGGACGAGGGACAGACCCGACGCCTCTTGCAAGGCGCCGGTTTTGCGGCGGCGCAGCGTTTTTTCAGGCGCCGGGCTTTCACGGCTGGCTGGCACTGCGGCACTCGCGCCCCTCACAGGGCGTGCAGCGCCCAGCCAGAGAGATAGAGCCCCAGGCCGAACACGGCATGGTTGATCAGGCTGTGAACCCGGGCCGAGGCGGGATTCGGTGTGCGGGAGGCGGCGATGCCGGCCCCCATGCCGGGCTGCATCACAAGAAACGGGGCCGCCACTGTGACCAGACCCAGGGCGAGGGCCGGGCCCGGCGTGGGCGCCAGCAGCCAGTCTTGACCCTGGATGGCAATCAGCAGGGCGGCGAAGGCGATACCTATGAGGTAGTGAGCGCTCCAGCCGATGAGGCTTTCCCCCGGGATGGGGTTGGCCGCCCCTATGGCCTCATGACGGAACCGGCCCCGGGGCATGTGACCGAGCCAGCGCCCCATCATGGCGTAGCTCGGCAGCGGCATGCCCAGCAGCGGCTTTCGCGCCACGCCCCACAGATCCATCAAGGCCGTTGCGCCGACCCCGATAAGCAGCACGGCGAGCAGAGTGTTCATGGCATCTTCCTTGTCTTGAGTTGAAACTGACGCTAGCGTACAACTTCAAGTCGACTTGAGGTCAAGGGGGGAGTGTGGATATATCCGAGGTGGTGAAGCGGTCCGGGGTGCCTGCCTCGACCTTGCGTTTCTACGAGGAGAAGGGGCTGATCCAGGCCCTTGGCCGTCAGGGCATCAGGCGCCAGTTTGCGGCCAGCGTGCTGGAGCGCCTGGCGCTCATCGCCCTGGGGCGGGCGGCGGGTTTCTCGCTGGACGAGATTGCACGTATGTTCGGGGACGACGGGCGCCCCGAGATAGACAGGGAGCAGCTGCTGCACAAGGCCGAGGAGCTGGATCGCACCATAGTGCAGCTGACTGCGATGCGCGACGGTCTGCGCCATGCCGCCATCTGCCCGGCGCCGAGCCATATGAGCTGTCCCACCTTTCGCCGCCTGCTGGGGGCCGCCGCCCGTGGCGTCATCCAGGGGCGCAAACCGCCGCGCCCCTGAGTCGAGTGCCGGGGCGAGCAGGTCGCTTCCTCAGCCGTCGATCCCCTCCAGCGCCAGCAGCGCCTGCTTGATGGGCAGGCCCCCCGCATAGCCGGTGAGGCTGCCGTTCTGGCCTATCACCCTATGGCAGGGCACTATGATGGAGAGCGGATTGCGGCCATTCGCGGCCCCCACCGCCCGCACCGCGCTCGGCTTGCCGATGGCGCGGGCGATGTCACCGTAGCTGCGGGTCTCCCCGTAGGGAATGTCGCACAGGGCCTGCCACACCGCTTGCTGAAACGCCGTGCCCCGCGCCGCGAGCGGCAGGGTGAAGCGCTGCAACCGTCCCGCGAAGTAGTCCCGAAACTCGGCAAGGAAGGGGGCGAGCGCCTCGCCGTCCTGCTGCCAGTCCTGCATGTCGGGCAGCGGCCGCAGCCCGGCCACGAAGTCCACGTGGACCAGACCGTGCTTATCGATGGCGACCAGCAGATCGCCGCAGCGGGTGGGTAAAATATCGTAGCGGATCATGGGCTTTTCTCCTCGTCTTGTTCGTTGTCGGGCTGGGTGAGCAGCGCCGGTTGTTCGCTCATGGCATGCCATAGCCAGCTCGCGGCATAGGCGCGCCACGGCTGCCAGGGGGCGCTGCGCACTGTCACCTCTTTCACCGGCAGCTTGTCACCGCCCCCCAGCGCCTTTTGCAGCACGAGATCGGAGGCGGGGAAGGCATCCGTGTCCAGCCCGCAGCGCAGCCGCCAG
Organism: Aeromonas bivalvium; assembly: GCF_046078285.1. NCBI lineage: Bacteria > Pseudomonadati > Pseudomonadota > Gammaproteobacteria > Aeromonadales > Aeromonadaceae > Aeromonas > Aeromonas bivalvium. Next base: position 1,310,730 of record NZ_JBGXBV010000001.1, on the reverse strand, counting down.
TAGGCGACCGTCCAGGGGCCTATGCCCGGCAGCGCGAGCAGTTGCTCGTCCCTTGCCGTGGCGAGGGTGAGCGCACCGCTTGCGAGCGCCGAGGCCAGCCCTTGCAGGGTGCGGATGCGGCTGCCCGGCATGCCGATGCCGTCCAGATTGAGCTCGCACAGCTGGGCCGGGGTGGGCAGCTGCGCCGTGCCGAACTGCGCCAGGGTGCGCGCCACCAGGCGCCCCATGATGGTGATGGCCCCCTTGACCGACACCTGCTGGCCGACGATGGCGCGCAGCATCACCTCGTATTCATCCCAGCCCCCCGGCAGCCGCACCCCGGGCCAGCGCCCCTGTATCCGCGCCAGCAGTGAATCCTGCCCCAGGTGCTCGCCGATGCGGCCCATGTCGGCATCGAGATCCCACATGCGGCGCACGCGATACAGGATGTCCGGCAGCGCACCCGGCGGCAGATCCCGCACCGTCAGCCTGAGCCTCTCCCCCTCGACGGGCTCGATGCGAACGACCCCCTCCTGATCGCCGACCCGGTGACGGCGCTCGTAGCCGTGCTCATCCACCCGCTCCAGCCCGGGGATGGCGCGCAGCCGGTAGAACGCGAGCATGGCCCGGGCATCGAACGGCGGGCGATACGGCAGGTGCAGTTGCAGGCTCGATTGCGGCGTCTCTTGCTGTGCGTCCCCTTCCTGCTTGCGCAGGGCCCCCGGCGTCATGCCATACGCCTGTTGCCAGGCATCGTTGAAGCGGCGAATGCTGGCAAAGCCTGCGGCAAACGCCACGTCCGTGATGGGCAGGCGTGTCTCCGTCAGCAGCCGTTTTGCGAGCAGCAGGCGGCGCGTCTGCTCCACCTGTTTCGGCGAGGCGCCGAGGTGTTGTTCGAACTGGCGCCTCAGGGTGCGCTCCGTGATCCCGGCCTGGGCCGCAAGGGCGCCCAGGCTGTGCTCCGCGAGCTCGCCGCGCTCGATGCGCGCCAGCACCTGGGCGACGAGCGGCGGCAGATCGCCGCACTGCGCCGGTGCCAGCTCGGGGCGACAGCGCAGGCAGGGCCGCAGCCCGTGCTGCTCCGCCGCCGCCGCGAAGCGAAAATACTGCACGTTGTGCTCGTGCGGTGCCCGCGCCGGACACACGGGGCGGCAATAGATGCCGGTGGAGAGCACCCCGGTGAAGAAGCGGCCATCGAAACGCGCGTCGCGTGCGAGCCGGGCGGCGTGGCACTGTTCCCGGGTGAGGCCAGGGATGATCTCGTCCCTTTGGGGTGAAGGTGGGGGCACTGTGGTCATGGCATGGCTCGGGTTTCAGTGGGCATATCCCAGAGACTAAGGGGGTGCGAGAGGGGTGACTAGCCAAAAACGGACAGAGATAGCAAAAATAGTCGGGCAGGGGGAAAGCGGGCGCGACGAAGGGCGCGCCCGGTAGCCGTTATTTCAGGTAGCGCTGTTCGAGGTGCTGACGCAGCCACTGGGGATTGAGCGCCTCGCCGCTCGCGCGGCGCACCAGCTCGTCCGTGTCGAACGCGCTGCCGTGTTGCCACACGTTTTGCTGCAACCAGCCGAACACGTCGGCGAGTCTGCCCTGTGCCACCAAAGTGCCGAGGGACGCGCCGAGCGCACGCTCCAGCGCGAAGCGCAGCTGCGCCGCGTACATGGCGCCGAGCGTGTAGCTCGGGAAGTAGCCAAACGAGCCGTCCGTCCAGTGGATGTCCTGCATGCAGCCATCCCGGTAGTTGCCCTTGGTCGACAATCCGAGCCACTGCTGCATCTTCGCATCCCACAGTTCGGGGATGTCCGCCACCTCGATGCGCCCCTCGATGAGGTCACGCTCCAGCTCGTAGCGCAGGATCACGTGGGCCGGGTACGTCACCTCGTCGGCATCGACCCGGATGAGGCCAGGTTTCACATCGAGATACAGGCGCGCCAGGTTCTCGGGGGCGAGGGCGGGCTGGGTGCCGAAGTGGCGTGCTATGTGCGGCGCTATCAGGTTCAGGAACGCAGGGTCATGGCCGAGCTGCATCTCGCAAAACAGGCTCTGGCTCTCGTGAATGCCCATGGATCGCGCCTCGGCAACCGGCTGGCCGAGCAGATGGCGCGGCAGCCCCTGCTCGTAGCGCGCGTGGCCCGTCTCGTGGACTATGCCCATCAGGCTGGAGACGAATTCGTCCTCGTTGTAGCGCGTGGTGATGCGCACGTCCGTCGGCACGCCGCCGCAGAACGGGTGGCTGCTCACGTCGAGGCGGCCGTGCGCAAAATCAAAGCCGAGCAGCCCCATCACCTCCTGGCCGAGCGCCTGCTGGCTCGCGATGGGGAAGGGGCCCCTGGGCTGCAAGGGCTGTGTCTGGCGCTGGCGCGTCGTCACGTCCTGGATGAGGCCCGGCAACCACTGGCCGAGGTCGCCGAAGATGACGTCCAGCCGCGCGCTCGTCATGCCGGGTTCGTACAGTGCCAGCATGGCGTCGTAGGGGCGCACCGAGAGCGCCTCGGCGCGCAAGGTGGCCACCTCCCGGGACAGGCGCACCACCTCCTCGAGGTTCGGCGCAAAGCCTGCCCAGTCGTTCTCCTTGCGCTGGCGACGCCAGGCATGTTCACAGCGACTGCCGGCCAACGACAGCGCCTCCACCAGATCCCCCGGCAGCAGGGTCGCATCCTGCCACTGACGCTTGATCTCGTGCAGGTTCGCCCGTTGCAGCTCGCTCAGGGGTTCGGCCTCGGCGTCGGCGATCCACTGGGCCAGCTGCGGCGCAGTGCGCGCTGTGTGCAGCAGCAGATCCAGCTCAGCCATGGCCTCGGCGCGGGCTTCGTTGCCCCCCTGAGGCATGACGGCGGCCTGATCCCAGCCGCAGATGGCGCCAAGGTGGGAGAGGCGGTAGAGCCGTTGCTGGTGTTGCTCCAATTGTTGATATGACATAAGGGGTCCTTGTTATTGTGGTTGGGTCCTGGCTGCCGTCCGGCAGGCCCGCTCCTGGCAAGGACGGGCGTCCCGATGCTAGCACCGGCCGCGGCGACGGGCCAGCACCCGCCTGGTCAGCCGAGGCGCTGCTGGTGGCGTTCCCGGTTCTGGGCCTTCTTCTGCTCGCTCTTGCGCAGCAGTACATAGAGGGCGCCGCTGCCGCCGTGGTGCGGCTGGGCGCTGTGGGCCGCCATCACGCTCGGCAGGCAGGGCAGCCAGGCGCTGATCTGGCTCTTGAGTCGCCCCCGCTTTGCGCCCTCCAAGGAGGGGGCCGACTGCGCTGGGCCCTCGCCCCGGCCATGGAGGATCAGCAGGCAGCGGATGTCGCGCCGCTCGCAGTCACGCAGGAAGTCGACCAGGGCTCGGCGCGCCTCCGGCACACTGTGGCGGCGCAGATCCAGGCTGCCCTGCAGCACATATTTGCCAAGGCGCAGCTTCTTGTAGACCCCCTCCTGCACACCGTCGCGCTTGAAGCCGACGATGGCGTGGGGATCGAGGGCGGGAGCGGGATCTAGGGAGAGCAGGTCCAGCTCGTCGCTGGTGCCATGGGTGGCGGCGTGACGCCGGGCGAGCTGGGCCTCGCTCGCGCCGGCCGTGCCGGGCTGGGGGCTGATGCGGTCATGGCGAATGGGTTTCACATCGGCCACTTCCTGCAGGAAGAGTGAGCGTTCGTCGTTATCGGACACGGCAGGCTCCCGGAGAGTAGGAATGAGCCTTGCAGTGTAGCGTCAGCAACACCGGGAGAACATCGTCAGCGCAGACGACGCAGAGGGTCAGTGGGGCGAGAGAAGCTCACCCCCCGAGGAGGAGGGACGCGGGCCGGCCCCGACCAAGGGCGCCGGGGCGCCCCTGCGGGAGCAGCCCCGGGCTGGCGCCTCAGTGATGGGGCGCCTTGGGGGAGGGCTGACCCTCCTCCACCGGCGGCTGCGCCTTGTGTACCTTGTAGATGAAGTAACCGGCGTAGAAGCTGATCAGCGCCACCGTCACCAGTATGACCAGCATGGACATCCACCCCACGGGGTGGCCAAACATCAGGTTCAACCAAAAATCCATCTCATCCGCTCCTGCCGTTCGTCGATGACAGGCATGATAGATACCTCTTTATGGGGCAGAGATGATCTCGATCAACTCCCATGCTGCTTATTTAATCGCTGGCTGACCCTGTGACGGCGCGCACAGACTCGGGCCGGGTCAGGGGCTCGATGCGCCAGCCTGCCCCTTCAAGCAAGGCCAGGAGTCCCTGCTCCCCATACAGGTGCAGGGCGCCGACCACCACGAAGCTCTCGGCGGGCAGGGCGGGCAGGCGGCGCAGCCAGTCGTGATTGCGCCGGGCCAGCAGGGTCTGCTCCAGCCACTGTTGCAGCGCCGGGGGGGCCATCTCCTCCTTGAGCAGGGCGATGAGCCGTGCCTCGTCCCCGTCCTGCCAGGCAGCCAGGATGGCGGCGAAGCTGGTGTCGAGCTCGGGCAGCTCGTCCAGGGTGGCGGCCAGCATCAGATCCTGATGCTCTGCCACGCTGGCGAGGTAGCCGAGCTGTTCGGTCAGGGTCTCCAGCCCCTGTACCGGTTTGCCTCCTTGGGCGGCGCGGTTGGCGAAGTGCTGATCGATGCCGTACTCGCCGCTAAAAGGGCTCTTCACCAGGGCCCGCTGGGTCAGACTGATGGCGGCAAACCAGGGTTGCAGGCCGTCCAGGCTGGCTGGAGGCAGGCCCAAGCGGCTCGCCGCCTCCTGGGTGCGTCGATAGAGCGCCGGGGGGATCTCGTTGGCCAGGGTCCGGCCCGGCGGCAACCGGGTCAGGCTTGCCACCTGCTGCCATTCATCGGCCGGGATGGCCGCCATGTCCACCTCGAGCACCAGGGCGCGGCTCTGGGCCCAGGCCCGCTCTATGGCGTCCGGCAGGGGATAGATGCTCGCCTGGGCGGCATGGATGGAGCCCAGCAGCCAGAACTGCCGATCCCCCTTACTGAGGTGATAGAAGGCGGGCTCGGCCAGCAGCCGGGTCGGCAGCAGCAGCCAGAGCAGCAGGGGCAGTAGCAGGCGAAAGGCGGACATGGAACTCCTTGGGAGATGGCAGTTTGCACATGATTCGGGTAATGGCTTGGGTCTATGATAAGGCCTCATCCATATCAGCCAAGAGGTTTCCCATGCCCCACCTGCGTTTTCGCGCCGTCGACGTCGAGGTCTTGCAGCGTATCAGCACCCCCCTGGTCGCGGATCTGTGCGCCCTGACCGGCGGCAAGCCGGAGTTTGTCACCCTGGAATCTCTGGGGAGCCGCTTTGTGCGTGACGGCCAGCCGGAGGCGGGCAACCCCTTCGTCGAGCTGCTCTGGTTCGCCCGCCCCCAGGGAGTGCAGGACGAGGCGGCGGCCCTCATCACCCGCCATCTCAAGCAGGCCCTCGGCGAGCAGACCTATGTGGTGGTGCAGGTGATGGCCATCGACAAGTCCGCCTACTACAGCAATGGCGAGCACTATTGATTGTGCGTCGCTTTGTCGATGTCGGGCGGACCAGGGGATAAGGTCCCCCTTAGTACGACAGCAATGGCGAGCACTATTGATCGTGCGTCGTTTTGCCGATGTCGGGCAGGCCAGGTAATAAGGTCCCCCTTATTACGACAGCAATGGCGAGCACTATTGACCGTGCGTCGCTTTGCCGATGTCGGGCAGGCCAGGGGATAAGGTCCCCCTTAGTACGACAGCAATGGCGAGCACTATTGATCGGGTGATCTGATCCGGCTGGTGCAAGCCGGGAAGCCCCGGGCAGCAGCGATGGCGGCATGCCGGAACTGAGTGCCAGCCCGGGTCAGGCCGACTTGCCGAGGATCAGATCCAGCCAGCGGCTTGGCAGGAGGCGACGCAGCCAGGCAAACAGCCGGGTCGGGAAGGTGACCGGGTAGCGGTGCCTGGGGCGCCGGCTGGTGAGCGCATGGAGCAGCGGCGGGATGCAGGCCTCGCTTGGCAGGGTGAAGCGCCCGCTCGGTCCCTCCTTCTCCAGTCGAGCCAGGGTCAGGTCATAGTCGGCACGATGGCGGCTCAGGGCCGGGTCGATATGGCGCAGGAAGGCGGCCCGGGCGTTGGCCCGAAATTGGGTTTCGATGGGGCCTGGTTCTATCAGGCTGATGTGGACGCCGCTGCCGGCCAGTTCCAGGCGCAGGGTGTCCGTATACCCCTCCAGGGCGAACTTGCTGGCGTTGTAGGCGCCGCGATACTTCATGGCGACCAGCCCCAGCACTGAGCTGTTTTGCACGATGCGACCCTCGCCGGCGGCCAACATGGCGGGCAGGATCTGGCGGATCAGATGGTGCCAGCCAAACAGATTGGTATTGAACTGGGCCCGCAGGGCGGCCGTGGGCACGTCTTCCAGGGCACCGGGCTGACCGTAGGCGCCGTTGTTGAACAGGCCGTACAGGCGGCCGCCGGCCAGAGTCAGGGCGGCCCGGGCGCCGGCCTCTATGCTGGCCTCGTCATCGAGATCCAGCTGTACCGCGAGCAGCCCCTCCTCTTTGAGCCTGGCCACGTCCTCCGGGCGTCTGGCCGAGGCGATGGCGGTCAGACCGGCGCCCTGAAGCGCCCGGGCGGCGGCAAGGCCTATGCCGCTGGAGCAGCCGGTGATCAGCACGAAACGGGACATGACACTCTCCTCAACGGATGGGAAAGGGGACATGGTAGCGCGCAGCGCCAAAAAACAAAACCGGGCCAATTGGCCCGGTTTTTCTTTATCGTCAGCGGCTTACAGAATGGTAAACGGCATGATGATGTGGAACTTGACGTCATGCTCTGAGGTGAACATGTTCGGGTAGTACCAGCTGCCCTTCTCGTCCTGCTTGTTGTTGTAGTCGGTGTAGTGGAGCTTGAACAGGGTGCCTTTGAGCTTGCCATCTTGCACCGTGTACATCACGTCGAAGTTGGCGGCCCACTCTTCACCGTCTTTGGGCAGGCTCTTGTCGCCGTTCTGGGCACCCCAGCCATAGGCACCGGAGACACCGACGGTCCAGCCGGGGGCGCCGACCAGGTCATCCAGGGAGCGGGTCACGCCGGCAAACAGGGCGATCTCGCCGTTCTCGTTCCAGTCGGAGCGGGAATCCCACCAGATCTCGTTCGCACCCTGGGAGTTGGCATAGCCTGTGGTCAGACGGGGCAGGTAGTTGCCCAGGTCACCGTCAGCCTTGGTGTAGAGCGCCTCGGTACGGAAACCGTACGGACCCATGGCCCAGCTGGCGGTCAGGGCTTGTTGCCATGCCAGACCGTCGTAGTCGTCGTTGTCGGTGGTGGAGCCGTAGAACTGGTAGCTGGTGTTCAGGCCGCCCAGTACGTCAAACTTGTGGGCCAGCTTGAAGTGGTAGCTGTCCATGTAGCCTTCGGACTGGCCGAAGGAGCCGGTGATGGCGGTGCCGCCCTCAAAGGTATAGCGGGCAGCCAGACCGTGGATGTAGTCGATCTTGTTCTCGTCATTGAAGGCGACATCGCTGCCGGCATACATGGTCTTCTTGGAGAAGCCTGCGGTCTCCTTGAACCAGGGCGCCTTGTATTCGTCGGCGATGGCGTAGGTCAGGTAGAGGCCACCGAAGTTGCCCTCGATCTGGCCGCCGCGGTAGGTACCGGGCTGATAGGACCAGTTGACCCCCAGGATACCCGGGACGTAGAGCTGGGTCAGACCACCCTTGGCGGTGATGGCACCGTCCAGGAACTTGAGTTTCAGGGCCGCGTTGGAGAGGCTGAAGCCACCCTCGGACACGCCGTCCATCTTGTCGCCCCACTTGGTGCCGATGAAGGTGAACTCGTTCTCTTCGTTGACGCCGTTGCTCTCGTCGACGGAGAGGTCATAGGCGCCGAAACCGCCGACATCCACACCGACCACATCCCAGGCGTAACCGGAGTTGTAGTTCAGGGCGAGCTGGGTGGTGGCATGGCTCAGGTTGGAGTGATACTTGCCATCACCGTCTTCACCACCCTGGATGCGCTGACGGTCGCGCTGGAAGTAGAAGAGGCCACCGTTGAGTTTGCCCTCTTCATAGAATTTGCTGGCGGCGGCCTGATAGGCGGGGCCAGTTTCGTCGGCTGCGAATGCCAGACCGGGGGCGAGCAGGGCGGCGATGACCGCACTGCTCAGGGCAGCACGCTTGAAGATCACTTTTTCCATTTCGAATTGCTCCTGATTTTATGGACTTAGCTTTTTTATCCGGCGATCTGGCGTGATGCCGCCGCGCGGTTTTGGCATTGCAATCAAGACCCCGAAGGGCAAAAAAACGTTTCTGTCGCTGTCCTGCCTCGATGACTTGGCACATCGATGACGAACAGGCTTGGCTCTATACAAACTTTATTTTTTGTGTACCGACCTTGGCGTGTCGGTTGATTTCAAGAGTACGTTCGCGGTGCGAAATATCAATCAAAAGTTCCAGGCTCATTTCAAAACTATGACAGAGTGCAAATAATTGTGTCATTAAGCCGTTATTCGCCGAGAGGGCGCCATCGCTGGCCTGATAACGCTTTCATGGGTAATTATGTGGTCGGATGCGGCGGGAGAGGGGAGGCGCCGAATTTTCTCTGTTAACGCGAATTTAACAGTTGATTTTGCGCTACAAAAAAAGACCGCGCGAGGCGGTCTGTCGACGGCAGGGGTGGCGGGGGTTCAGCCCTGGTGGCCGAGGATCCTGGGGATCTGCTGGGCCTGATGGTGGATGTGACCCGAGACCTGCACCGCCAGCTGGCTGACCTGGTGGGCATGCTGGCTGATCTTGCCGATGAGCGCCGCGAAGGTGGCGAGCTTGTGCTCCTGGCTCTTGGCGTTGTCCGCCCCCTGCAAGGCGATGACCGCCGTGCTGCGCGCCATGTCCCGTACCTGCTGGGTGGTCTGGCGCAGCTGCTCGGCCTGCTGGCGCTGCTGGGCCGATTCGTTGCGAATGCGGCCGAGGACCGAGGTTATCTGCTCCCCCGAGCCGGTGAGCCGCTGCAGGATCTCGGTGATCTGCGCAAGGGAGCGCTGGGTATCGGCGGAGAGATGACGCACCTCGTCCGCCACCACGGCAAACCCGCGGCCATGCTCCCCCGCCCGGGCCGCCTCGATGGCGGCATTGAGCGCCAGCAGGTTGGTCTGCTGGGCGATGTGGTTGATGACGTCGACGATGGCGGTGACGTCCTCCACCGAGCGGCGCAGCTGGGCCAGGGCGTCGCCGCTCTCATGGATGGCAAGGCCGGTCTGCTCGGTCGCCAGCAGCATGCCCCCTACCAGTCGCTCGCTGTCGGTCATGGACTGCTCGTTGTGCTGGGCATGGAGGGCGATATCCGCGGCCACCTGGTGCACCTCGCTGGCGAGCTGGTTCAGCTCGCTCATCATCTGCTCCCCCTCTCCGACCGCCTGCTCTGTGGTGTGGGTGCTCTGGTGAATGTCCTGCACCTGGCTGACCATGCCCTGCAGGCTGAGGGAGACCGCCTCGAGCTGCCCCTCCTTGTGGGCCTGCTCCTGCTGCTTGTGGGCCAGCAGGCGGTTGTAGCTCGCCACTATGTCCGCCAGCTCGTTGCGCTCGCGCCCCTGGGGCAGGGGTTCGGCCAGGCCGGTCTGCTCGAGCTGGGCGAAGGCGGCGCGCAGCCGGATCAGGGGGCGCACTATCCAGCGGCGCTGACACCAGGCGAACAGCAGCGCCGTCAGCACCAGGCCGAGGGCCAGGCTGCCGAGCACGGTCGCCAGATGCTGATTGACCCGATGGCGCTCGGCGCCGAGGGCATCTCCCATCCGGGTCATGGCCGCCAGCATCTGCTCGAGATCCCCGTTGACCGCTTCCCGGGCCTGCTGCTGGCGGGTGAGGGCCTGCTGGCTGTTGGTCAGCTCCTGGGGATAGCGGCGCAGCAGGCTCTGCAGCTCGTTGCGAGGCTGCTGGCCAAGGTCCCGGCGCTCTGGTTCTCCCAGGGTGAACTCATCCTGGGCGGGAGCGGGTTCGAGCAGCCCCAGCAGCGGCAGGGCCGCGAGGGCATCGGCCTGACGGCTCAGGCTGGCGAGTTCGAATTGCAGGGCTTCGAGCTGCTTGGCGCTGCCCTGGGCCATGTATTGCTGGCGCAGATGAATGAGGTGGGGCAGGGCGGCGAGCAGGTCGGCGGCCCCCTGGCGATAGTCGGCGGCGGCGGGAGCCTCGCTCCCCTGGCCGTAGCGCAGCAGCGCCTTGGCCTGGGCGGTCAGCTCCCGTTCGGCGTTTTGCAGCAGCTCCTGGCTGTTGCCCGACAGCTTGCCGGCGGCCAGATAGTCGCTCTCTATCTTCTTGCCCATTCGATCCAGTTGCCCCTTGAGCGCCTCCACGGAGGGGCCAGACATCTGTTCGAGCTGACCGATGGCGAGGCGGCGCGCCCCCTCGGCACTGGCCAGGCGTACTGGGTCGCCGCTGGCGAGGTAGTCGCGCAGGGCCCCCTGCAACGTGGTGGCGAGCCGCAGCTCCAGTCGCTCGTGCTGGCGCTGGCTGGATTCGCTGCGGTCGAGCTGGCGCCAGCCATAGCCCAGGGCCGTGGCGAGCACGCAGGCAAGCAGCAACAAGATCAGAGCGGCAAGGGAAGAGTAACGGGAGATATTCACCAGAAGAGTCCTGCTTGAACGACGAACGGCGCCAGCTTAGGCAGGATTGATGGCAGTTTCATGACAGGGGCCAAAACGGCCTGCGCCGTGGAACCCTGGCCCCGAGGTCAGCCTTTCATCGCGGCTCCCGGGGCGGGTGGCTTGGCTTTGGCCGACCCAGCCTTGAGACAGGCAGGGCGCCGCCCAGGCTCAGCCGTTTGCTGCGGCCTTTGGGACGGATGGCTTGAGCTTGGCCGACCCAGTCTTGAGACCCAGCAGGGCGCCGCCCAGGATCAGGCTGCCTGCCAGTACGTGGCGCAGGGTCAGGGTCTCCCCGTTGAGCCAGACCAGCAGCAGGGTGCTGAGCAGGGGGGTGAGGTAGGCTAGGGCGCCGATGCGGCGCGGATCCCCGTCCCGCAGCGCCAGATACCAGGTGACGAAGGCCGCCCCCATGGGGCCGAGGGCCAGACCCATGATGAGCCCCCAGTCGCCGCTCGGGATGGTCGCCAGGGGCAGGGGACCCTCCAGCCCCCGGGCCAGCAGCAGGGCCAAGAGCCCTGCGGGCAGGCAGGCCGCCGCCGTCACCACGGCGGGGGCGGGGGGCAGGCGGCGCGACAGCACAGAGTAGCCGCCCCAGATGATGGCGGCCCCGAGTGCCAGCAGGTAGCCGGGCAGGTGGGCCGATTGCAGTTGCAGCTCGCCGTCGACCATCACCAGCACGCTGCCGGCCAGGCCGAGCAGCCCCGCCAGCAGGTGTCGCCCCTGCAGGGGGTGGCCCGGCAGCAGCAACGGGGTGAACAGTATGATGAACAGCGGCCAGAGGTAGTTGATGAGGTTCGCCTCCAGCACGGGGGCGTGGCGAAAGCTCATGAACAGCAGCAGGTGATAGCAGAGCAGGGCCGTGATGGTGACCAGCCAGGTCTTGGGGCTGGCGCGCCACTGGCGCCAGAACGGCAAGGCGCCTGCACCGCAGAAAAAGAGCACCAAGCCTACCAGCACCAGGGAGGAGACGCTGGTCACCCGGGAGGTGAGAGCGGCCAGGGAGGCCCACAGCAAGATGGTGAGCAGGGCGAAACCGGTGGAGCGATCGCGCAGGGGCGAGCCAGACATCTTCCAATCCTTGTGAGAGAAGCCAACGAGGGGGCCAGTCTAGCAGACGGGTCCCCTCGTTTCCTATGCCCGCCTTGATCGAGGACGGGTGCCTCTCGTTGTGTCCTATGCCTGTCCTGATCAAGGACGGGTGTGTCTCGTTGTGTCCTATGTCCGTCCCTTCCCGGGCGGGCGCCTTGTGTTGTTTTCCAAGGAGAGCCCCTATGCCCGGCGGCGAACGCCGGGCATGTCACAGGTGCGCCGACTCAGGGCTGGCGCACCGCCGCGGGGGCCGTCATCCCCAGGGGCTGGCGGCGTACTCCCCAGATGATGAGGGCCAGCACCAGCAGGGGCAGCACGGGGTCGAACCAGGTGCCGCCAGAGCCGAACAGCAGGTTGAGCAGGGCGACCCCGGTGCCGCCGATGGCCCAGGCGATGGTGGTGGGGATGGACCAGACCACCATCTGCTGCTTGACGTCCGAGATCCCCATCATGCGGTTCACCACCCAGAACAGGCTGTCGTTGAAGTAGCCGAAGAAGAGCGAACCCATGGTGGCGGCCTGGGCGGCCAGCAGCATGTTGACTCCGGGGATCTGGGCCAGTATGGGGGCCGAGATGGAGGCCGCCGTCACCATGGCGACCGTGCCTGACCCCTGAATGAGGCGCACCAGGGTCGCGACGATGAAGGGGATCAGAATGGGGGAGATGGGCAGTCCCGCAATCTGCTCGGCCAGCTGGTTGCCGGCGCCGCTGTCACGCAGCACGGCCCCCAGGGCGCCGCCGGCCCCGGTCACCAGCAGTATGATGCCGGCCGATTGCAGTCCCTCCTCGAGGCGCTCGGCGGTGGCGTGCCTGTCCATGTGGGGCACCAGGGTATAGACCGCCAGCAAGACGCTGATGGCCAGCGCTATGATGGGGGTGCCGATAAAGCCGATTCCTTGCACCAGCGGGTTGCTGCCGAGGGATTCAAGCCCCTCGAAACTGGCCAGAGTGGTCAGCATCGCCTTGCAGAAGATGAGGGCGATGGGCACCAGGATGGGCAGCAGGGAGAGGGTCAGGCTCGGCAGGGGCTTGTCCGCCTTCTCCTTGAGGTACTGCTCATAGCTGGCTTGCAGCTCGTCCGGGGTCTTCATCCCCTGCTGGCCGAATTCCGGGTACTTCTTGTCGAGCCACTGGGCGTAGAGCACGATGCCGATGACGCAGGGCACCGCAAGGCACATGCCGGTCAGCAGCATGGCGCCGATGTCGACCCCGAACAGACCGGCAACCCCCAGGGGCCCAGGTGTCGGCGGCACCGTATGGTGGGTCACCACCAGGCCGCCCGCCAGGGCTACCCCCAGGGTCAGCAGGGAGCGTTTGCCGCTTTTTGCCAGCGCCTTGGCCACCGGGAACAGGATGACGAAGGCGGAGTCCACGAAGATGGGGATGCTGACGATATAGCCTGTGATGGCCAGGGCCCACTCCTCGCGGCGCTTGCCGAGCCACTTGATGAAGCTGTAGGCGATCTGCTCGGCCGCGCCCGACACCTCCAGCAGGCGGCCCATCATGACCCCGAGGCCGATGACGATGCCGATGCTGCCAAGGGTGGAGCCAAAGCCCTGGGTGATGACGGCGAGGGTCTTGTCGATGGTCATGCCGCCGGTGAGTCCGGCGATGCAGGCCGCGGCCAGCATGGCGATCAGGGCGTGGACCCGGGTGCGCAGCACCAGGAAGACCAGGGCAAAGACCGCGATGATGAGCCCAATGATGGGGGTAGGTATATCGATCATGATGCCTCCTGCATGTCATGGGTGATAAAGCTGTCGATGATGTCGGCGAAGGTCCCGTCCGCCACGAAACCAAGCTCACAGGCCCGGATGTTGTCGATGCGCCCTGGCCAGCTGGCGACGATGCGCTCGATGGCGGGATCCGGCGCCATGGTGACCCGCTCCCGGGCGGCCTGGCCGCCTGCCTGGGTCAGGGTGGTCAGCATCTCCTCGACCGTGACGCTGATGCCGGGCAGGTTGATGCTGCGCCAGCCGGTCGGCGGGCTCAGGGTCGCGGCGGTGAGGAAGTTCGCCACCACGGTGGCCGGGCTCGACAGCCAGAGCCGCAGGGCCGGGTCGACCGGGCAGCAGGTCGTCTCCCCCTGCAGGGGCTCGCGGATGATGCTGCTGACAAACGACGAGGCGGCGCGGTTCGGTTTGCCCGGCCGCACGCAGATGGTGGGCAGACGCAGCACCAGGCCATCCACATAACCCTTGCGGCTGTAGTCGTTGACCAAGAGCTCCCCCATGGCCTTCTGGGCGCCATAGGAAGAGGTCGGGGTGAGCGCCGTGCCGTCGTCCACCTGCTCGGGCAGGGGGCCGCCGTACACCGCGAGCGAGCTGGTGAAGATGAAGCGGATGCCGGGGCGGGCGTGGCGGCACGCCTCCAGCAGGGTGCGGGTGGTGTCCAGGTTGACACGCCAGCCGAGATCGAAATCCTGCTCGGCGTGGCTGCTGACGATGGCGGCCAGGTGATAGACGATCCCCGTCTCCTTGGTGATCAGGGTCTCGGCCACCCCGGGGGCGGTCAGATCCATTTGCAGGCAGCGTACCCTGGGGTCGGGCTGCGGGCTCATCGGCATCTGTATGTCCACCAGCAGCAGTTCGCTGAAGGGGAGAGGTCCTTGCAACAGGGCGCGGGCCAGGCGTTGGCCGAGAAAGCCGCCGCCCCCCGTGATGATGATCTGCATCTTGTTATCCTCAGACTCGTTCGTGTGTAGGTCGTTCTTGTTGTGTTATCGGGATGTGGATTGCCATTGGCGCAGCCAGCCCAGCCCTTCCCGGGTGCCGGCGCTGGGGTGGTATTCGCAGCCTATCCAGCCCTGGTAGCCGGCCCGGGCCAGGGCCTCGAACAGATGGGGATAGTGGATCTCTCCCCGATCCGGCTCGTGGCGATCCGGCACAGAGGCTATCTGGACATGGCCGATGGCAGGGCCCAACTTGGCGATGAGACGGGTGAGATCCCCGTCCATGATCTGGGCGTGGTAGAGATCGAGCTGCACCCCTACATTCGGCCTGTCTATCTCTTCCACCAATGCCAGGGCATCGCGCTGGTGGGCCAGGAAGTAGCCGGGCACGTCCCGGCTGTTGAGAGGCTCGAGCAGCACCTTGATGCCGTCTGCGGCCAGGAAGTCGGCGGCGAAGCGGATGTTCTCCACCAGGGTCTGGCGGTGGGCGGCCAGGGAGTGGGCCGGGTCAATCAGGCCGCTCATGGCATGTACCTTGGTGCAGCCGAGCGCCAGGGCGTAGTCACGCACCTTGGGCAGCTGGGCACGAAACTCCGCCTCCCGCCCCGGGATGGCGGCCATGCCGCGCTCACCGGCCGCCCAGTCCCCGGGGGGCATGTTGAACAGGGCCTGGGTGAGACCATTCTCCCGCAGCTGGCGGGCCAGTTCGGCAGCCGGCCACTCGTAGGGAAACAGGCACTCCACCGCCTCGAACCCGGCGGCGCGGGCCGCGGCGAAGCGCTCGATAAAGGGGAGCTCGGTAAACAGCATGGTCAGGTTGGCGGCAAACTTGCTCATGGGGTGATCTTCCTCAATGCGTTGTGCTCGTGTCGGGTCAGAGGGGCGTACCAGGACTGGCTCATGGCTTCATCCTCCTCAATTCGGTGATCTCGGGTTCGCTCAGGTAGCGAATGGGCTGGCCATGGAGCAGCAGGGCTAGGCGGGCCGTCTCCTCCAGCTCTTCCATGTTGTTGACCGCCTCCACCAGGTTCTTGCCCATCACCACGGGGCCGTGGTTGGCGAGCAGGAAGGCGCCTGCGTCTCGGGCGCGGCGACCCAGCTCCTCGGCGATGCGCTCATCCCCCGGCCGGTAGTAGGGGATGAGGGGCAGGCTGCCGACCCGCATCACGTAGTAGGGGGTGAAGGGTCGGATCACGTTGGCCGGATCCAGCCCATCGAGGCAGGAGAGGGCGGTCAGGTGGGTGCAGTGCAGGTGCACCACCGCCTGGCAATCCGGGTTGTTGTGGTAGAGCGCGAGGTGGAAGGCCACCTCCTTGGAGGGGCGATCCCCCCCCAGGTGCTCGCCGCTCATGCTCACGCGGGAGAGGCTCTGGGCGCCGAGTCTGCCGAGGCAGGAGCCGGTGGGGGTGGCGATCAGGGTGCCGTCGGGGAGCCGGGCCGAGAGATTGCCCGCGCCGCCGGTGGCATAGCCTCGCTCGAACAGGGAGGCCCCCAGCATCACCATGGTGTCGCGCAGTGCCTGTTCAGTCATGAAACGCCTCCTGGGCGGTGGAGAAGAAGTGTTCGTCGCCAAAATTGCCGGATTTGAGCGCCAGGGAGAGGGGCCTGTCCGTGGCCCGCACCCAGGGCACCCCGGGGGCTATCTGGGGACCTATGTGGAAGGCGTGGATGGCAAGGGCCTGGGTGACCCGGCTCGAGGTCTCGCCCCCGGCGACGATGAGCCGACTCACCCCCGCCGCCACCAGCAGGCGGGCCACGGCGGCGAAGCAGGCTTCCACCGCCTCGCTCGCGGCCTGGACTCCGTACTGGCGCTGGATCTCACTTAAGGTCTCGGGAGCCGTGGTGGCATAGAGCAGGGGCGCCGGGCCCTCCCCCTGGCTCAGCAGCCAGTCGGCGAGGCGGGCCGGGTAGTCCGGTTCGGTGAGGCAGGCCTCCACCGACAGGGCCAGGCTAGGTGCCAGCGTGCGATAGCGGGCGACCTGACGGTTGGTCATCTGGGAGCAGGAGCCTGACAGGATGGCGCAGGGGCCGGGCACCGGGCGACCGGCGGCCCGCGCCGCCAGGGGCTGACCCCGGCTCAGCTGGCGGGCCAGGCCGATGGCGAGGCCGGAGCCGCCGGTGACCAGGGGCCAGTCGCGCACGGCGGCGGCGATATCCAGCAGGTGCTGCTCGGTCAGGGTGTCGACCACGGCGTAGCGATAGCCATCATCCCTGAGGCGGGCCAGGGCGGCGGCGATGGCATCTGGGCCCGCCGCAATGGTATTCAGTGGCACCAGGCCGGTGCGTCCGCGCCCCTGGGCATCCATCAGCCGCAGCAGGTTGCTGTCGGTCATGGGGGTGAGGGGGTGGTGGCGCATGCCGGATTCGGCCAGGGGCTGGGGCCCGACGAACAGGTTGCCCTGATAGACGGTGCGGCCATTGACCGGCAGCGCGGGGCAGATCAGGGTGAAGTCGTGGTCAAGCGCCGCCAGCAGGGCATCGGCCACCGGGCCTATGTTGCCCAGGGGTGTGCTGTCGAAGGTGGAGCAGTACTTCTGATAGATGCGATCGCAACCCTGTTCCCGCAGCCAGGTGAGGGCGGCGAGGGAGTCCGCCACCGCCTGTTCGGCGGAGCAGGATCGGCTCTTGAGGCTCACCACAAGAGCATCCGTTTGGGGCAGTTCTCCCCCACTCGGCACTCCGGCCAGTTGCAGGGTGGAGAGACCATTCTCCACCAGGAAGCCGGCGATGTCGGTGGCGCCGGTGAAATCGTCCGCTATGACCCCGAGTCTCATTGTGCGTCTCCCGGCAGCTGGATCCCGGCATAGGCCTTGATGACGGCGCTGTCGTCCTCCAGGCCGTGACCGGCGTTGCTGGCGCTGAGGAACTGGTTCAGGGCGGCGTTCGCCAGGGGCAGCGGGAAATTCAGGGCCCGGGCCGTGTCCGCCACCAGGTTGAGATCCTTGACGAAGATGTCCACCGCGGAGCGGGGGCTGTAGTCGCCGCTGATGACCCTGGGCATGCGGTTTTCAAACATCCAGGAGTTGCCGGCGGCCTGGGTGACCACCTCGTACATGAGATCGAGCGGCACCCCGGCGCGGCTCGCCAGTGCCATGGCCTCGGCGGCCACCGCGATGTGCACCCCCGCCAGCAGCTGGTGGATGATCTTGACCGTGCTGCCCTGGCCCGGTTGTTCGCCTATTACGAAGACCCGGCCCGCCACCGCATCGAGCACGGGTTGCAGCCGCTCGAAGGCGGCCCTGGCGCCCGAGGCCATCACCACCATCTCTCCCGCCTCGGCCTTGACCGCGCCGCCTGAGACGGGGGCATCGAGCACCAGCAGATCCTGGGCTTCGAGTTCGGCGGCGATGGCTTTCGCCTCCTCGCTGGCGATGGTGGCGCTGATCATCACGGCCGTGCCCGGCCTGAGGCGGCGGGCCAGCCCCTCTTCGCCGAGCAGGATGCGGCGCACCTGGGCGGCATTGACCACCAGCAGCAGCACGGCATCGAGCCGGTCGGCGATGGCGTGGGCATTCGCCCCGACACTGGCGGCGCCGGCGGCGGCGAGTCGCTCGCGGGCGGCTGGGGCCAGGTCTATGCCATGGGTCTGCAACCCTGCCCGCAGGCAGGAGAGGGCGGCGCCCATGCCCATGGCGCCAAGGCCGATGACGGCAACCTGATAAGGGTGAGACATGCTGAGTTCCTCTATGCGACGACGTATGGGCTCATAGTAGGGGCTAATGGCGGTGAAATATCGGGCGCAAATCACAAAATTTAACTAAATGGCTGTTATTTTTTGTGATTTGATTCAGTTGGCCCCTTTCATAAGGGCGTTGGCTGGGGAGTCTATGTGACTTAATGTTAATTTTAGTGGCCGAGATGAACTTTTATCATTTTTTACCATGCCGTTGGGCTAGAATGGCGACGCCACTGACAGGAGGAGGCCCCATGATCCCCATAGAACGACAGCAACAGATATTGCACCTGCTGGCCGAGCGCGGCGTGGTCAGCATACTGGAGCTCACCGAGCGGCTCGATGTTTCCCACATGACGGTGCGCCGGGATATCCAGAAGCTGGAGCAGCAGGGGCGGGTGTTGTCGGTCTCCGGCGGGGTCAGTCTGGCCGAGCGCATCACCAGCGAACCCTCCCACGCCGCCAAGCGCAGCCTGATGCAGGAGGCCAAGCTGGCCATCGCCCGCCTGGCCGCGGAGCAGGTGACGGCGGGCAGTACCGTCTATCTGGATGCGGGCACCACCTCCCTGGAGCTGGCCCGGGAGCTGGCGCTGCGTGATGACCTCATGATAGTGACCAACGACTTCATGGTGTGTGCCTACCTGATCGAGCATGGCCTGGGGCGGCTCTATCACACCGGCGGCATGGTGATCCGCGACAACCAGTCCTGCGCCGGGGAGGCGACCGCCCACTTCCTGCGCAACCTGCATCTGGATATCGCCTTTCTCTCCTCCTCCTCCTGGGATGGCCATGGCATCTCCACCCCGAACGAGGAGAAGGTGCCGGTCAAGCGGGCCGTGGTGGACGCCGCCTCGACCCGCATCCTCATCTGCGACTCGTCCAAATATGGCAAGGTGGGCACCTTCAAGGTGGTGGGCTGGGAGGCGATCGATAGGGTGATCAGCGATGACAGGCTCGCCCAGAACGCCAGGGAGATGCTGGCCCAGCACGGGGTTCAGCTCTCCCTGGTGCCCCTGACCCAGGCTCAGGCCAGCGCGTAACGCCCCTTGCCCGCAGCCTTGGCGCGATACATGGCGCCATCGGCCTGATTGAGCAGGGTATCCAGGGTCATCTCCCGGCCCGGCGGGCACAGGGCCGCCCCTATGCTGCAGGTCAGACGCAGGGGCTGGCCTGCCAGCTCCCGCGTGGTGGCAAGATCTGCCAGCAGCCGCTCGCACACCTGATGCACTTCCCTGTGGGGATCCCCGAGATCCGGCAGCAGCAGGGTAAATTCATCCCCCGCCAGGCGCGCCACCATGTCTCCCGGTCGCACGCAGGCCTGCAGCCGCTTGGCGAAGTAACGCAGCACCCGGTCGCCAAAGTCGTGACCCAGGTTGTCGTTGAGCTGCTTGAAACCATCGAGATCGATAAACAGCAGGGCCAGGTGGCCGCTGCCCTGACGGGTGCGCGCCAGCTCGCGTTCGAGACGCAGGCTGAAGGCGCGCCGGTTGGGCAGGCCGGTGAGGGCATCGTGGGCCGCCTCGTGCTCGAGGCGCCGTTGCAGCTCGGTCAGCTCGCTGATGTCGGTGGCCAGTATGTAGAGGCCGGTGCCGGGCTCCGGGTTGGGCACATAGTGGGAGTGCACCATGCGCTCCCCTTGCAGGGTGTCAAACGGCGTGTCGAAGGCGAGCTCCTCCCCGGCCAGGGCCCTGGCCAGGTGAGGGGCCGCGACCCCGTAGGCCTTGGGGCCGATGAGATCCTCCACCGACATGGTATAGAGCTGCTCGCTGCTGACGCCGAACCACTCCTGATAGGCGCGGTTGGCGTACAGATAACGCTGCTGCGGGTTGATCTGGGCGATCAGGGCCGGCATGTTGTCGGCGATGGCCTTGAGCCGGCTCTTGCTCTGCTTGAGTTGCTGGGCCACGCTGCGCCGGGCCGAGATGTCATGGATGAAGGCGAAGCGGCTCGGCCGCCCCCCATGCTGGCTCGACTCGGCCATCACCTCCGCCTGGACGAGGCGAGCATCCCGATCGCGAATGTCCACCTCCTGGCGTCTGGGCTGGGGATCCTGGCTCAGCAGCAGTTTGCAGAAGGGAGAGTCAGGATCGAACAGGGCCGTGAGCGGCCGGCCCAGCACGGCCTCTGCCTGCCAGCCAAACAGGGTGCTGGCCGCCGGGTTCCAGCCGCAGAGGCGGCCCTGCTCGTTCACCTCGATGAAGGCGGCGCTGCTGTTGTCCAGCATGTTCTGGAAACGGTTCTTCTCTTCTATCAGCCGCGCCTGCGCCTGGGCGCGCTCGGCCATCTCCCTGTCCCGCTCCGCCAGGGCGCGGGAGAGGGCCTGGGTGCGTTCGGCCACCTGCTGCTCCAGCCGGGACTGCAGCTGGCGCAGCTGCTGCTCCGCCTGCTTGCGATCGTCAATGTCGGTGAACACGGCGATCAGGTGGGTCTGCCGGGGGCCGCGACCCCGGCACAGGGTCACGCTGAGCTGGACCCAGTGGGGTGTGCCGTCGCTGCGCAGCAGCCGCTTCTCCAGCCGGTAGCTCTGCCGCTCCCCCGCCAGCAGCTGCTCGAACAACCGTACCTCGGCCGCGAGATCCGCGCCATGGGTCATGGATTGCCAGTCCCGCTCGATGAGCTGGGATTCGGGATAGCCCAGCAGCCGGCACAGGCTCTGGTTGGCCCGCAGCCAGCGACCGTCCGGGGCCGAGAGGGCCATGCCGACCGAAGACTGGTTGAAGGTGAGCTCGAACAGCTGGCTGTAGCAACCCGGGCTGCCGGGAGCGCTTTGCAGCATGCACTCGAGCTGGTGGGTGAAGCTGTCCAGGTCCTGGCGCTCCCAGGGGGTGAAGTCATGGCTGCCGGGCAGCAGGATTGCGAACCAGCCGAGGGGGCGGCCCTCGCCGCCGGCCAGGGGGATCAGGGCGCAGGCCCCCGGGATGTCGGCGCCGGGGGGGAGATCAGACGCAGGCGGCCGATCCCGGTAAAAATGGGCCTCGGTCCCCAACAGGCTGGCGAGGCCGAGGAGGGGGACCTGCTCTGCCGGGGTCAAGCCGAAGGCGGCAGGAGCCATGGGGGCGGCGGGGACGATCAGCACCCGGGCACCCGGGAAGTGGCGGCCCATGAGGGCGGCGAAGGAGACAAGGTCGGGGGCCGGGCCGGGAAGAGGGTCAAGAACGGGCTGAGGGGGCATAACGGGTCTCTGTGGGGATCCTGCGCAATATGGGTCGGCCGGGATCGAACTGATAGGGTCGAGAATAAAGAGCAGGAAAAACCTTATTACAGAGCGGCGCGGCGAGCCACTGCTTTATGGGGGGAGCAGGGCCGGGTGGCGGGGGGCACCCGGCCCCGGGGTCACTTGTCGGCGCTCTTCTGGATGCTCTCGCCGACTTTTTCGACATCCTTGCCCACGCCGCTCATGGTGTTGCAGGCCATCAGCAGGCCGCAGCAGAGGAAAATGATCAGGGTTTTGAGGGATCTCATGGTGTTGCTCCTTGTGACTCTCCGGGATACGGGCCCTCTCAGTCTAGTCGAGGGACTGGGGCGTCAGCCGCAACACCTTGCCCGACCCGCTGTCGGTGAGCAGATAGAGGGCGCCATCCGGTCCCTCTTTGACGGTGCGGATCCGCTCCCCCCGCTCCCCGAGCAGGGTGCGTTCGCCGACGATGGTGTCGCCGGCCAGGGTCAGCTCCCGCAGTGACTGGCCGCGCAGGGCGCCGACGAACAGCTTGTCCCGCCACTGGGGGTAGCGGGCCCCGGAGTGAAACACCATGCCGGAGGGGGCGATGGAGGGCACCCAGACCTTGAGGGGAGGGACCAGCCCTGGCGCCGCTGTCCCCTCGCCAATCTTGCCGCCGACATACTCCTCGCCGAAGCTGACCCTGGGCCAGCCATAATTTTGCCCTCCCTGGATGAGATTGACCTCGTCCCCGCCCTGGGGGCCGTGTTCGTGGGCCCAGAACTGGTCGGCCGCAGGCCGCCAGGCCGCCCCCTGCATGTTGCGATGGCCCAGGCTCCAGATCTCGGGCAGGGCTCCCTGGGTGTGGCGAAAAGGGTTGTCCGCCGGCACGCTGCCATCCCGGTGCAGGCGCACCGTCTTGCCGATGTGGTTGTCCAGACGCTGGGCCAGGTCGCGCTGGTGGTAGCGATCCCCCAGCGTGATGTAGAGCAGGCCGTCGTCCCCCAGCACCAGGCGGGAGCCGAAATGGGCGCCGCCCGACACCTTGGGGCGCTGGCTGAACAGGGGTTGCAGGGAGACCAGGCGATCGTCTTGCAGCCTGGCCCGGGCGACGGCGGTGCTGCTGCCCCCAGGCCCGGGTTCGCTGTAGCTGAAATAGAGCCAGCCTTCGTCATCCAGGGCGAGATCGAGCAGGCCCCCCTGGCCCTGGGCCGCTACCTCGGGCAGGCCGGTCACGGCATGGCGCCGTCCGTCGGCCCCCAGGCGCAGCAGGCGGCCGGGGCGCTCGCTCACCAGCAGATCGCCACCGGGCAGGAACACCAGCCCCCAGGGGTGGGCCAGATCCCGGTGCAGTAGGCTGACGTTGAGGGGGCTGGCCCCGGGCAGGGGGGCCAGGGTGAGGCAGAGCAGGAGGCAGAGGATGAGGCGCGGCACCATGGGGCACTCCGGGTGAAGGATGACACCGGCCAAGTATAGTGGCCGGGATCCGCGCCGGGCCCTGGCGCCGCGTCTGACGGCGTCAGCTGGCCAGCTGGGCCTCCCAGCAGGGCGTCGGGGCCGAGGCAAGGTGGCGACGGCGCGCCGAGACCGCCTCGGCCAGCAGGGCAAGCAGGCTCAGGCTGTCATCCCAGCCGAGGCAGGCATCGGTGACCGACTGGCCATAGGTGAGGGCCCCCAGGGGGGCGGGAGCCTGAGCGCCCTCCACCAGGAAGCTCTCGACCATGACGGCGGCGATGGCCTGGCTGCCCTGGGCCAGCTGGTGGGCGAGGGATTCGGCGACCCTGAGTTGGTTCTTGTGCTGCTTCTGGCTGTTGCCGTGGCTGCAATCGACCATGAGCCGGGGTGCCAGCCCCTGGCCGCGCAGGCGCTGCGCCGCCGCGTCCACATCGGCCGCATGGTAATTGGGGCTGGTGCCGCCGCGAAGGATGATGTGACCTGTCCCATTGCCCTGGCTCTGGACCACCACCATGCCCCCTTCGCTGCCCGGCGTCGTGAACAGGTGGGGGGCCCGGCTCGCCTGGATGGCATCCAGGGCGACCCGGACATTGCCATCCGTGCCGTTCTTGAAACCGACCGGGCAGGGCAGGGCGGAGGCAAGCTGGCGATGAACCTGGGACTCTGTGGTGCGGGCGCCGATCGCTCCCCAGCTGATAAGGTCGGCGAGATAGAGGAAGCTGGTGGTGTCGAGAAACTCGGTGGCGGTGGCCAGGCCCAGCTCGCCAATGTCGATCAGCAGCTGGCGCGCCAGGCGCAGACCCAGGGCAAGATCATGGCTGCCATCCAGATGGGGATCGAACACCAGCCCTTTCCAGCCCACAGTGGTGCGCGGCTTCTCGAAGTAGGCCCGCATCACTATCTGCAGCCGATCCTGGTACTGGGCGGCCAGGGGGGCCAGGCGCCTGGCATAGTCGAGGGCCGCCCGGGGATCGTGCAGGGAGCAGGGGCCTATCACCACCAGCAGGCGGTCATCCTCCCCGCCCAGAATGTCGCTGGCCTGTTGTCGATGCTGTGCAATCCGGGCCTGCAACTGGGCAGGACAGGGTTGCTGTGCCAGCAGGTCTGCCGGGGTGGGGAGCGTCGTCACGGTAGCGGCGCGCATGACCGAATTCAAGACTGCCATCTGGATTACCTTGTGAGGGAATGGGGCGATGGGGCCGATGCCGTGGCGACATCCGTCGGTGGACGCTCCCATCGCAGTTATTGAGAGTGATTATCATTATCTTGTTTTGTCCGTGACTTGCAAGCACTAACGCGAAGGGCAGGAGAGGGGGGAGAGGCAAACGGCAAGGGCCCGGGCATGGCGACCACGGGCCCGGGCGGGGCAGGGGGAGATCAGCTGTCCATCACGTCGTGGCGGGCGTGGTGATAGGCCTCTTCATCCTTGCCATGGCGCCAGTAGGGGACGGCATAGACGCGGCTGCGATCCACTTCCAGGGTGCGTCTGACATGGCGGCGCATGGGAACCACCAGCCCCTCCTCGCCACCGAACCAGAAGTAGCTGTTGTCGCCGCTCATGGGCTGGCTGGTGAGATGGCTGATCAGGGGCTCTGTCTGCTCCGGGCTGCCGACAAACCAGCGCAGTTCGACCCCGGCCGGCAGCGGGATGTCCAGTATGTCTTGCTCATGGGGCACCAGCAGGGCTATGTGGCCCCTGGCCTGGGGCGCCATCACCTCCGCCATGGCGCAGATGGCGGGCAGGGAGGTGAGATCCCCCACCATGTAGTAGTGGTCGGCCGCCTGCAGCATGGGGTTGGGACCACCGGGACCCGAGATGGCGAGCCTGTCCCCCGGCTTGGCATTGAGGGCGAAGCGGCTGGCCGGCCCCGTCTCGCCATGGAGCGCGAAGTCGATATCCAGCTCCAGGGCCTCGGGGCGAAAGGCGCGAATGGTGAAGGTGCGCATGATGGGCCTCTGGCTCGGATCCTCCCAGCGTGGCCCCTGGGGCGTGGGGGTGGGCAGGACGGCATGGGCCTGGCCCGGCTGCGGCAGCATGATCTTGATGTGGGCGCCGCCACAGGTGAAGGGGTAGTCGGCAAGATCGGGGCCGGTCAGGCAGATGCGGCGCAGGTGAGGGGTGAGATCCTGAACCCGCTTGACGCTGAGCAGACGGGGACGATTGACGGGGGCGGGTTGGGACATGAAAGGACTCCTGACTGACGATGGTGGCCATTCTCCGATAAATGCAAATAATTATCAATTGCTGGCCCTGGATGGGTATTCATCCGATACCTGCCCATCATCCAGGCCACTGGCCTCCGTGACGGGAAAGCCTGAGTCACCTGCGGCCCTGACTGACGATGGCGGTCCCCGCTTCTTCGACAAATGAAAGTAATGAGCAATTGCCAGCTCTGGATGGGTATTCATCCGATACCTGCCCATCATCCAGGCCACTGGCCTCCGTGACGGGAAAGCCTCAGCCACCTGCGGCCCTGACTGACGATGGCGGTCCCCCTCCTCCGACAAATGAAAGTAATGATCAATTGCTAGCCCTGGATGGGTATTCATCCGATACCTGCCCATCATCCAGGCCATTGGCCTCCCGTGACGGGAAAGCCTCAGTCATCGGCTGTCGCAGCCCGGGGGCCGGAGCGGGGGCCACGCCCGCCCCCATGGGGTGGCAAGGTCCTGCACTCGAGGTGATACCCACATAAAGGCTCCAGTTTTGTCCCATGCAAATTCCATTGACCCGGGGATTTCAAAGCGAGTATTTTAGCGCCGCACGATAACGGACTGATAATAGTTATCATTTATAGTCTTATTCGATGGGTGTGAAATGGATACTCAAGTGATGGAAACCCGCGCGCCGCGTCAGGCTGCGACCCCCGACGTCCTGTTCACGTCGAACCAGGGAGAGATCCGGGCCAATGATCTGGGTCAGCCGATCCGAACGCCAGCCAGTGAATGGCCCTTGCTGGCACGGCAGATAGACGCGGCCATGGCGGCCGCCAGGGCCGCAGGCCAGGCCAATCCCCTGCTGATCGGCGCCTTCGCCTTCGATCCCGCCGAACCCTCCTGCCTCTATGTGCCCGGCCAGGTTGAGCGCAGCGAGCGCCGCCAGTGCGAACCCGGCCCCCAGGCCGCGAACCAGGCCATTTCGGTGCAGAGCACCCCGGCCGCCGCCG
Source organism: Aeromonas bivalvium (assembly GCF_046078285.1). Taxonomy (NCBI): domain Bacteria; kingdom Pseudomonadati; phylum Pseudomonadota; class Gammaproteobacteria; order Aeromonadales; family Aeromonadaceae; genus Aeromonas; species Aeromonas bivalvium. The sequence continues at coordinate 1,285,002 of NZ_JBGXBV010000001.1, read as the reverse complement.
AATTTCAGGCCTCGGTGAGCGCCGCCCTGGATGCGTTCGCCCAGGGACGACTCGCCAAGGTGGTGCTGTCGCGCAAGCTGATCCTTACCCTGCACAAGCCCGCCGATCCCGAGCAGGTGCTGGCCCGGCTGATGACCCAGAACCCCCACGCCTTCCACTTCTCCCTGCCCCTGGATGGGACGCGTCGCCTGCTGGGCGCCAGCCCGGAGCTGCTGCTGCGGGTCAGCGGGGGAGAGGTGTTCACCCACCCCCTGGCGGGCTCGGCCAGACGGGCGAGCGAGCCTCAACAGGACGAAATGGTGGCCCGGGATCTGCTGGCCTCCCACAAGGATCAGCATGAGCACCGCCTGGTGATCGACGAGATCCGCCGGGTGCTGACCCCCCACTGCCGCGAGCTGGCCATTCCGGCCCATCCCTCCCTGATGAGCACGGATACCCTCTGGCATCTGGGTACCCCCATCGCCGGCCAGCTGCACGGCAGCGAGGCATCGGTGCTCTCCTTGGCCTGCCAGCTCCATCCCACCCCGGCCCTGTGCGGTTATCCCACGGATCTCGCGCGCCAGTTCATCCGCGAGCAGGAGCCCTTTCGGCGAGCCCTGTTCAGCGGCATCGTCGGCTGGTGCGACAGCCAGGGCAACGGCGAGTGGGCCGTGGTGATCCGCTGCGGCGTGCTCGATGGCCATCAGGTGGAGCTCTTTGCTGGCGCCGGGATCGTCGCGGGCTCGGATCCCGCCATGGAGTGGGCCGAGACCGGCACCAAGCTGGGCACCATGCTCAAGGCCCTTGGCCTGGATTTGGAGGTGGCGCAATGAGCCAACGTCAATGCCTGGGCTGGCCGAGCGGGCAGCCAAATCTGAAAGCCCTTGGCCTGAGTCCGGAGGTGGCGCAATGAGCGATAGCCGCCGTTTTCTGCCCTATACCCGCTGGCCAGCGGAACTGGCGAATCAATACCGTGCCAAGGGATACTGGCGCGGCGAGCCCCTGACCGCCATGCTGGCGCGTCAGTGCGAGCTGGCCCCCGATGCCGAGGCCATCCTCTGCGGCGAGCGCCGCTTCAGCTATCGGGAGCTGGACGCCGCCTCGAGCCGGCTGGCCGGGCGTCTGGCCCGCCACGGCCTGGGGGTGGGGGATACCGCCCTGGTGCAGCTCCCCAACGTGGCCGAGTTCTATCTGGTGTTCTTCGCCCTGCTCAAAGCCGGCATAGTGCCGGTCAATGCGCTCTTTAGCCACAACCGGCTGGAGTTGGTGTCCTACGCCGAGCAGATCAAGCCCCGCCTCTTTATCGGCTCGCTCGCCCATGGCCTGTTCGCCAGCGGGGAGCGCCACAGTGACCTGTTGCGCGTCATCGGCGCCGAACTGGTGCTGCTGGATGGGGACGCGGGAGAGCTGGGGCTGGCTCACTGGCTGAGTGATCTGGCCAGGAGCGAGGCGTTGGCACTCCCCGCCCATGGCCCGACTCCGGCGGACGAGGTGGCCTTCTTCCAGCTCTCCGGTGGCAGCACCGGCACCCCCAAGCTCATCCCCCGCACCCACGACGATTACCTGTACAGCGTGCGCCGCAGCAACGAAATTTGCGGCCTCGACCCCCATACCCGCTATCTGTGCGCCCTGCCGGCGCCCCACAACTTCCCCCTGAGCTCCCCCGGGGCGCTCGGTGTATTCGAGGCGGGCGGCACTGTGGTGCTCGCCCCCGACCCCAGCCCCATCAGCTGTTTCCCGCTGATCGCCCGCCACCGGGTCAACCTCACCTCGCTGGTGCCGCCGGCGGTCTCCCTCTGGCTGCAGGCCGCCGAAGCGGATCCCACTGCGCGCACTCAGCTCGAGAGTCTCGACTTGCTGCAAGTGGGCGGCGCCAAGCTGGGGGAAGCTGTGGCCAGCAAGATTGGGCCGCTGCTCGGCTGCCGGTTGCAGCAGGTGTTCGGCATGGCGGAGGGGCTGGTCAACTACACCCGGCTCTCTGATCCCGACGAGAAAATCATTCACACCCAGGGTCGCCCCATGAGCCCGGACGACGAGGTGCGCATCCTCGATGAGGCGGGCAACCCGGTCGCCCCCGGCGAGCCTGGCGCCCTGCACACCCGAGGCCCCTATACCTTCCGTGGCTACTACCAGAGCCCGGCCCACAACGCCCGGGTGTTCGATGCCGAGGGCTTCTACTGCTCTGGCGACCTGGTGGTACAGGATGCCGATGGTTACCTGACGGTGGTCGGGCGGCAGAAGGATCAGATCAACCGGGGCGGCGAGAAGATCGCGGCGGAGGAGGTGGAAAACCAGCTGCTGCACCACCCGGCCATCACCCATGCGGCCCTGGTCTCCATGCCCGACAGCGCCATGGGTGAGAAGAGCTGCGCCTTTATCGTCAGCACGGATCCCGCCTTGAAGCCGCTGGCCTTGCGCAAGTTTCTGCGCGAGCGCGGGGTGGCGGACTTCAAGCTGCCCGACCGTTTCGAAACCCTGGACGCCCTGCCCATGACGGCGGTGGGCAAGATTGACAAGCAGGGGCTGCGGGCGCGCATTGCGCACGCCATCGCCGCCAACCAGCCCCTGACAACAGCATAAAACTAAAAAAGGAATCATGACGTTATGGCTATCCCAACCCTGAACAACTACGCCATGCCCAGCCAGTGGAAGGCCAACAAGGTCAACTGGTCTCTGGATCCCAAGCGCGCCGCCCTGCTGATCCACGACATGCAGGAGTACTTCACCGCCTTCTATGGTGAAAACAGCCCGCTGATCGCGGCGCTCACCGAGCGCCTGGCCGCCGTGCGCAAGCAGTGCAAGGCCCTCGGCATTCCGGTCTTCTACACCGCCCAGCCCAAGGAGCAATCCCCCGAAGATCGCGCCCTGCTCAACGACATGTGGGGCCCGGGGCTCAACAAGCGGCCCGAGCAGCAGCAGGTGGTGGCAGCACTGCGCCCGGAGTCTGACGACACCGTGCTGGTCAAGTGGCGCTACAGCGCCTTCCAGCGCTCCGAGCTCGAGCAGATGCTCAAAGCGCTGGGGCGGGATCAGCTGATCATCGGCGGGATCTACGGCCATATCGGCTGCATGATGACCGCCTGCGACGCCTTCATGCGCGACATCCAGCCCTTCTTCCTGGCGGACGGGGTGGCAGACTTCTCCCTGGCCGATCACCAGATGGCGCTGGACTACGTGGCAACCCGCTGCGGCAAGGTGATCCGCTGCGAGGAGGTGCTGGCCCTTGCACCGGCTTCTGCTTCTGCCGCCCAGAGCAATCCGCTCCTGACCAATCCGTTGCTGACGTATGAGGGGCTCAAGGCGCGGCTGCTGAGCCATATCGACGAGGACGAGGGGGAATTTGACCCCGACGAGAACCTCATCGACTACGGTCTGGATTCGGTGCGGATCATGGCCCTGCTCACCGAGTGGCGCGCCGCCGGGGTGGAGCTGGGCTTCGTGGATCTCGCCAAGCTGCCGACCCTCAACGGCTGGTGGCGCCTCATCGAGGCCAAGCTGGCTGCCCAGGCGCTGGAGGTGACCCCATGAACCGCTTCCCCTTGACCATCCCCCAGCAGGGGCTCTGGTCCGGACATCTGTTAAACGACGACAAGGCGATGTTCAACACCGCCGAGTGCATCGCCTTCGATGGCAAGGTCGAGGCGGCCGTGCTGGTCGCAGCCCTTGCCAAGGCGGTGGGGGAGTGCGAGGCGCTCAAGGGCCACTTCGAAGACGATAAGGAGACGGTCTGCTTCGTCCCGGCCGAGCTGCCCCTGGCCTATGAAGAGGTCTCCCTTGAGCGCGATGACGAGACGCTGGCTCGCGCCTGGGCTTGGGCCGATCTGCGCCGCCCGTTCGAGTTGACCCAAGAGGCGCCCTGTCGCTTCGCCCTGCTGCGCGGCCCCGGCCGCGATTACCTCTACAGCTGCGTGCACCACATCGCCCTCGACGGCTTTGGCACCACCTTGCTGTTCCAGCGCATCGCCGAGCTGTATGCAGAGGGGCTGGCCGGTGAGATGAACTCCCCATCGCCTTTTGGCTCGTTGGCGGAGGTGTTGGCCGAAGAGGCGAGCCGCGAGCAGAGTGGCAAGAACGCTGCCGCCCGCGCCTTCTGGCAGGAGCAGTTGCAAGGCTGGCCTGAAGTTAAATCCTTTGGCGAGACCCGTGCCCCCATCGCCGCTGAATTTATCCGCGAGAGCCGTCCGCTGCCGGCGGCGCTCTGGCAATCCCTGACCGGCTTTGCCGACGAGCACAAGCTGGGCTGGCCCGATCTGCTGCTGGCCGGCCTCTCTGCCCAGCTGTCGCTGTCGAGCGGCCAGGGCCAGACTCTGCTCGGCCTGATGATGATGAACCGCATCGGCTCGGCATCGTTGACCGTGCCCTGCATGCAGATGAACATCACCCCCCTTGCTCTGGAGCTCGAAGAGGGGCTGAGTCTGGCGGAGGCCGCCGGCGCCGTGGCCAAGGCCAAGCGCGGGGTGCGCAAGCACCAGCACTACCGCTACGAGCTGCTGCGCCGCGACCTTGGCCTGGTGGGGGGCGACAAGCGCCTGTTCGGCCCGCTGGTCAACATCATGCCGTTCGATCACGCTCGCCGTTTCGGGCCGCTATCTGCCCATATTCTCAACATCAGCGCCGGCCCGGTGGAGGATCTCACCATCGAGGTGCAGGTCGGCGTCGATGGCCAGCCCAGACTGGATCTGGACGCCAACCCCGGCTGCTACTGTCAGGCGGATCTGGCGGCCATCGCCGATACCCTGTTTGCCCTGCTGGGACGCTGGCTGGCCGAGCCTGCCCAGACCCTGGGGACGCTCAAGGCCGACTGGCTGGCCGAGCAGCGAGCCAGCGCCCTGATCGCCGGCCCCGCCCATGAAGCTCTCCAGGTGCGTCCTGTGTTGGAGGCGCTCTGCCACTTCGCCGCCCAGACCCCGGACAAGATTGCCTTGATTCAGAGCACGGCGCAGGGAGAGGTTCGCTTTAGCTACGAGGCGCTGCTGGCCAGAGCCGAACAGATGGCGGCCGCCCTGCAGGCCGAAGGCGTCGCCCCCGGCGACAAGGTGGGGGTCATGCTGGCCCGCACCCCCCAGGCCATCTTCGCCCAGCTGGCGGTGCTGCTGGTGGGTGCCGTCTACGTGCCGCTCGACCCCGAGCAGCCGCTGGAGCGTCAGGGCCATATCCTGCGGCTGGGGGAGGTCAAGACCCTGATCACCCAGGCCGAGTACCGTCACAAGCTGGCCAGCCTGTTTGAGGGGCGCACTCTGCTGGCGGGGGATCTGGTGAGTGGCGATCGGCTCAACCAGCCGGCCGCCGGCCGCGCCGTCGCCTATCTGATGTTCACCTCGGGCTCGACCGGTCTGCCCAAGGGGGTGGCAGTGAGCCACGGCGCGCTGGATCACTTCGCCGCCGCCGCCCGCTGCCGTTATCACCTGGATGAAAGTGCGCGGATGCTGCAATTCGCCCCCTTCAACTTCGACGCCAGCATCGAGGAGGTGTTCGCTACCTTGAGCGCCGGCGCCACCCTGGTGCTGCGCACCGACGCCCTGCTCGAATCCATGCCCGCCTTTGCGGCCGGGGTGGCGCAGATGGGGGTCACCCACCTCGACCTGCCCACCGCGTTCTGGAACGAATGGGTGGTGGCGCTGACGGCGGGTCAGGCCCACATTCCTGCCAATCTGGCCACCGTCATCATCGGTGGCGAGGCGGTCTACCCCGAGCAGCTGGCCCAGTGGCAGCGCCAGGGCCGCTCCGATGTGCGCCTGTTCAACACCTACGGCCCCACCGAAACGACCGTGGTGGTGACCACCCAGGAGCTGCAACAGGAGGACCCGAGCCAGGCCCAGTTGCCCATCGGCCTGCCGCTGCCCGGCATGCAGGCGCTCATTCTGGGGGCAGGGGAGCAACCCGCCAACGAGGGGGAGCTGGTGCTGCTCGGCCCGCAGCTGGCCAATGGCTATGTGGGGGGCGTGCAAGGGAGCTTTGGCACCCTGCGGGTTGGCGCGGAGCTGATGCCCGTCTATCGCACCGGCGATCGGGTGCGCTTGGTGGCTGGCCGGCTGGTCTACCTCGGCCGGCGCGACAACGAATTCAAGATAAGCGGCTATCGCATCCAGCCCGGCGAGGTGGAAGCCCAGCTGCTGGCCCTGCCGGGGGTGGACGAGGCCTGCGTGCAGGGGGTGAACATCGGCAGCGTGCGCCGGCTGGTGGCCTTCGTGGCGGGGCCGGAGCGCGACAGCCGGGTCATCAAGGCGCAGCTGGCCAGGGTGCTGCCTGCCGCCATGATCCCCACCGACTATCGCCACTATGACCAGTTGCCCCGCACCGGCTCCAACAAGCTGGATCGCAAGGCCCTGCTGGCCGCCTACCAGGCGGGCGGCGAAGCCCTGACCCTGGGCAGCGAAACCGAGAACCGGGTCGGCGCTATCTGGCAGCAGATCCTGGGGCTGGCCACCATGGCGCCCACCGACAACTTCTTCGAACTGGGGGGCCAGTCCCTGCAGACCATCCAGATCGTCAACCGGCTCGGCGCCGAGTTCGGGGTGCAGGTCAAGGTCTCCGACGTGTTCGATCACCCGCGCCTCGACGACTTCTGCCGTTTCCTCGACGGCCTGCTTTCCGAAGACGAAGAGAGCGTGGAGATGGTGTGGTGATGAGCAAGATGACGAAGGATCAGCAAAAAATGGCGTTTGATTTCACTGGCAAGCGGGTCTGGGTGACCGGGGCCGGGCGCGGCATCGGCCGCGAGGTGGCAATGCAGTTCGTGGCGGCCGGCGCGGCCGTGGTGGGGCTGGATCTGGCGTTTCCCGAAGCCGACTACCCCTATGCCACCCGGCTGCTCGATATTGGCGACTCGAAGGCGGTCAACGCCTGCTGCGCAGCACTGCTGGCGGAAGGCGGGCTGGATGTGCTGGTGAACGGGGCCGGGGTGCTGCGCCTCGGCCCCACCGAAACCTTAAGCGATGACGACTGGCATGACTGCATGACGGTCAACGCCAGCGGCGTCTTCTATTTGCTGCGGGCCCTGGTGCCCCACTTCAAGGAGCAGCAGCGCGGTGCCATCGTCACCATCGGCTCCAACGCCGCCCATGTGCCGCGCATGCAGATGGCGGCCTATTGCGCCTCCAAGGCGGCGGTCACCAGCCTGACCCAGACGGTGGGGCTGGAGCTGGCCCCCTTCGGCGTGCGCGCCAACCTGGTGTCGCCGGGCTCGACGGATACCCCCATGCTGCGCGGCATGCTGCCAAGCGAGGAGGCCATGGCCCGCACCATCGCCGGGTTGCCGGAGCAGTTCAAGCTCGGCATCCCCCTGCGCAAGGTAGCCACCCCGGCGGAGATCGCCCATACCGTCCTCTTCCTGGCCTCGGATCTGGCCAGCCACATCACGCTGCAGGATCTGGTCGTCGACGGCGGCGCCACCCTGAGTGCCTGAGGCTTGAGAAACAGATGAACAATATGATTTTGCTGTTGAAACAGCTGGAACGGCAGGGAGTGAAGCTTGCGCTGAACGACAAGGGCCAGCTTATCTCCCAGTCGAGCAAGGAGGCGGTGACGCCGGCCATCGGTGCCACCATCAAGGCCCACAAGGATGAGCTGGTGCGCTGCCTGGCGGCCCGTGCCGCCTTCGAAGAACCTATCGCCGCCGAGGGCGCCCGGCAGGGGCCGCTCTCCTCGTCCCAGAGCGGGCTCTGGTTTATCGAGCAGTACGAGGAGGCCTCCCACCTCTACAACATGCCGGTCTATTTTCGCGTCAAGGGAGAGCTGGACACGGCGGCGCTGGAGTTTGCCTTCGACCACCTGTTTGCCCGCCACCCCAGCATGCGTACCCGCTTCATCAAGGACGAGGCGGGCAGGGGGGCCCAGGAGATCCTGCCCCACACGCCCTTCAAACTGCAGATTGAGGACGTGAGCGCAGAGCCCATTGCCGAGCGCGAGGCCTATGTGGCCCGCCGGGTGCGCGAGGAGATTGGCCGCCCCTTCTCCCTGACCCAGGGGGATCTGAGCCGGGTGCACCTGATCCGGCTCGGCAGCCGCGAGCACGTGCTGCTGATCACCCAGCACCACATCATTTCCGACGGCTGGTCGGTCAAGAACATGTTCGCGGATCTCAAGCGCGCCTTTCTTGCCCATCAGAACCGCGAGCCTCTGCAGGTAAGCGAGCTGCCCCTCACCTACATCGACTATGCCCGCTGGTTCAACTCGCCGCGTTTTCTCGATTATCACGCCGAGTTCAAACCGTTCTGGGTCGACCGGCTCGGTGGCAGCCCCGAGGTGCACGGTCTGCCGCTCGACAAGCCGCGCCCGGCCCATCAGGACAGCGGCGGCGAGCTGGTCTTCTCCACCATCGACAACGCGCTGTGGGAGAGCTTCAAGCGCCTCTGCCAGCGCCACAGCACCTCCAACTTCATCGGCCTGCACGCCCTGTTTGCCCTGCTGATGGTGCGCCAGAGCGGTGAGAAGGAGGTGGTGATCGGCACCCCGCTCGCCTATCGCGAGCGCCACGAGATCGAATCCTTGGTGGGCTTTTTCGTCAATACCCTGGTACTGCGCACTCAACTCAGCGGCAAGCCCAGCTTTGTCGACTATCTGCAGCAGTGCCGGGAGGAGGATCTGGCGGCCTTCGATCACCAGCTCTACCGTTTCGAGGCGCTGGCCGAGGCCATCGGCGCCGATCGCACCACCGCCATCAACCCCATCTTCCAGATCATGCTGGTCTATCAGGCCAAGGTGGACTTCAACGATCTCATCCCCGGCTGCCAGCTGGTGGAGGAGACCTCGCCTGTGCTGCCGGCCAAGACCGACATCTCGGTCAAGGTGACCGAGCTGATGGACTCTGTCCGGGTAGACTGGCTGTTCGCCACCGCCCTGTTCGAGCGAGAGACCATCCAGGCCTACGCCGATCGCCTGCTGCACCTGATGCGCGCCGTGGTGGCGGCCCCCGAGACCGAGATCTGGCAACTGCCGCTGGAGGCGGGCACCGACCAGGCGGCGCTGGCCGCCGAGCTTGCCGACTTGCCGCCGGACTACCCGAGCCGTGACACCCTGCTCTGCCATATCGAGCGGCGGGCTATTCAGTTGCCGGACGCGCTGGCGGTGAGTGACGGTGCGCAATCGTTGACCTATGGCGAGCTGGAGGTGCGTGCCAACCGACTGGCCCACTGGCTGCAATCCTGCGGCATTACCCCGGGCGCCGCCATCGGCATCCAGGCCAGACGCGATGTCGCCTTCGTCATCGCCCTGCTCGCCTGCTGGAAGGCGGGGGCGGCCTATGTGCCGCTGGATCCTGCCTATCCCGCCGAGCGACTGGCCCATATCCTGAGCGACGCCAGTATTGCACTGGTGCTTGGGGGAGAGCCGGACCCGCGGCTTGCCGAGGCCATCAAGGGCACGACGGCCGAATATCACGATCTGCACGGGCTGGCGCTGGACAAGATGCCAACCAGCACGCCCGCACTGCCTCGGGACGCCGCCATGCTGGCCCAGATCATCTACACCTCCGGCAGCACCGGCCTGCCCAAGGGGGTCATGGTGGAGCAGGGCAGCCTGGTCAACCTGATGGCGGATCACGGTGAGCGCATCGCCCTTGGGAAGGGGGGGGCCATGTTCAACTGCATGTCCCTCTCGTTTGATGCCGGCAACATGACCGCCTTGCTGCCCCTGTACTGCGGCGCGGCCCTGCACTTTGGCGAGCCGGGCGAGGGGGTGATCAGTGCCGCGATCGCTTGTGGCGCCAGCCATATGATTTTGCCGACCGCCCTGCTCGCGAACCTGTTGCCACCGGCGGATCTCGGCTCCCTCAAGGCCATCGGTTTTGGCGGCGAGGCGTGCCCGAGCAGCCTGGTGGAGCGCTGGGGAGAGCGGGTGGCGCTGTTCAACATGTACGGCCCGACCGAGTGCACCGTCACCGCGCTCTGCGCGCGGCTCACCCCGGGGGAGCCCATCACCATTGGTCGACCGGTCAACCACCTGAAGGCGCTGATCCTGGACGAGGCAGGCAACCTCTGCCCGGTGGGGGTCCCAGGCGAGCTCTGCCTGGCAGGGCTGGGGCTGGCCCGCGGCTACCTCAATCTGCCACAGCGTACCCAGGAGGCCTTTATCGAGCTGGCCTTTGATGCAACGAATGAGGAACGCACATATCGCCTCTATCGCACCGGCGATCGGGCCCTGCTGCGCCGCGACGGCAACATCCAGTATCTGGGCCGGATAGACGAGCAGATCAAGCTGCGCGGCTATCGTATCGAGCCGGGGGAGATAGAGACCCGGCTTGCCGAATTGTGCCCGGCCATTCGCCAGATCAAGGTGGTGGTGCAGGAGGGGCGCCTGCTGGCGTATGCCTGTCTGCAGGCCGGGGCAAGGGAGCCCGACGGCGACGCCCTGCTGCAGCGGGCCGGTGAGTGCCTGCCCGAATACATGGTGCCGGCGCGCCTCTGCTGGCTGCCCGAGATGCCGCTCACCCCCAACGGCAAGCTGGATTTGCGCCGCCTGCCCGCCATCGTCTGGCAGCAGAGCAAGGGCGAGCCGCAAAACGAACTGGAGCAGACCGTACTCGCCATCTGGCAAGGGGTGCTCAAGCAACCGCTCGGGGTGGAGGATGACTTCTTCCGCTTAGGCGGTGACTCCATCCTCAGCATCCAGCTCACCACCCGGTTGCGGGATGCAGGGCTGCACTGCAGCGTGAAGGACGTGTTCGAAGCCAAGACGGTGCGCCGCCTCTGCCGCCAGCTCGGCCAGCAACAGGCGGTCAGCCACAGGAGCGAGCAGGGCAGCCTGACCGGCGAGTTCCCGCTCCATCCCATCCAGCACTGGTTCTTCGAGCAGGGCTTTGCCAAATCCGGTCACTGGAACCAGGGGGTGATCCTGCGCCTGCCGGCCGGGGTGGACGATGAGGACCTGCGCGGCTGGCTGAATGCCCTGCGCCAGCACCACGATGCCCTGCGCCTGGCGGTGACCCCGACTGGCCAGCGCTACCTGGCCGAACTGCCATTGCCGCCGCTGCCGACCCTGGATGCCGCCAATCTCGATGAGGCCGAGCTGCAAGCCCGCCTGACCGAGCTGCAGGGAAGTCTCGACCCTGCCAGCGGCCACACTTTGGCCTGGGCCCGCCTGCGCAATCTCTCTCTGGAAGGTGAGCGGGAGGGCGAGCGCGAGACGGTGGAGGGGCTCTTCCTCGCCTTCCATCACCTGGTCATCGATGCGGTCTCCTGGCGCATCCTGGCCGAGGATCTGGCCCGGGTGAGCAGGGGTGAGCCGCTGCCCGCCAAGGGCAGCAGCTATCGCCAGTGGGGCGAGGGGCTCGCGGCCTACGCCAAACGGGAAGAGGATCAGCTTGGCTTCTGGCTGGCTCAGGGGGAAGGCAGCCAGGGTCACCTGCTGATCGCTGCGCGCGCCACCGATGGCCGCGCCGCCGCCAGCCTGCTGCAGCTGAGTCAGGAGACCACAGCCCGTCTTATCGACACCGCCAACCAGGCCTACTTCACCCGGGTGCCCGACCTGCTGCTGGCGGCACTGACCCGTACCCTGAGCGAGCAGGGTTACGGCAGCCGTCACTGCGTGATGCTGGAAGGACACGGCCGTGAGGTCATCGATGCGGAACTCGACGTGAGCCGTACCCTGGGTTGGTTCACCAGCACCTACCCGCTGGCGCTGGCGGATGCCAAGGAGTGGGATTCGCTGGTCTGCGCCACCAAGGAGCAGCTGCGCGCCGTGCCGGACAAGGGGGTGGGCTTCAACGCCCTGCGGCTGCACCATCCCCGTGGGCAGGAGTTACCGCAAGCCCTGGTTGTCTTCAACTATCTGGGGGTCAGCCATCAGGGGGAGGCCGCTCAGCCCTGGCAGCCCCTGCCGCTGGCGCCGGGGGCTCCCTCTTCGCCGGACAACCTGCCGCGCGAGCTCATCAGCCTGCACGGGGGCGTGTTTGATGGCCGCCTCACCCTGCGCCAGGTGGGCGCCCTCAACCAGCAAGGGAGCGACGCCCTGATGGCGCGGCTGGTGGACAACCTGACGGCGCTGGTGGAGCACTGCTGCACCGTGAAGGCTCCGCGCCACACCCCGAGCGACTTCCCGGGGCTGGGTCTCTCCCAGTCTGCGCTGGACCAGGTGCTGGCCGGGCGCGAGGTGGAGACCCTGCTGCCCATGACCTCGCTTCAGCAGAGCATGTTCCATCACAGGGCGCTGGTGCCCGGTGACACGGCCTATCACCTGCAGACCGAGATCGACTATCACCAGCCGCTGGACGTGGCGGTTTACCGTCAGGCCTGGCAGGGGCAGATCGCCCGCTGGCCGGCCCTTCGCAGCGAACTGGTGCTGGCGGACGGGGTGGCGCTGCAGCGCATCATGAAGCGCGCCGAGCTGCCATTCCACTATGAGGACTTGTCCGAGGTGGCAAATGCAGAGGCACGGATCCAGGCCTATCGCCAGCAGGATCTGGCCCGCCCGATCCCGCTGGAGCAGGCGCCCCTGCTGCGCCTTGCCTGCTTCAAACTGGCCCCCGATCACCACAAGGTTGTCTTCAGCGCCCATCACGGCGTGCTGGATGGTTGGAGCGGCCCAGTGTTGCTGGGGGCGTTGCATCGCGCCTATCAATCTCTCATGAACGGTTTGTTGCCCCAGGGCGAGCCGGATACCGCCTGGCTCGAATTTGGCCGCCATATCGCCAGTCAAGCCTTCAGCGCCGACGCCTACTGGCAGGGGCGGGAGGAGCTGCTAACAAAACCTAACGATCTCGCCTGCCTGTTCGGGGTGACCCTGGACGCTCGCTCAAGCGGGCGCCATACCCAGCAGCGACCGGCGGTGTGCGCCACGGCGCTGCCGACCGAGGTAGCGACCTTGCTCGCGCGCCGTGCCCGTGACCTTGGTGTGACAGCTGGCCTGTTGGCCCAATATGCCTGGCACCGTCTGCTGGCACGCCGCTCTGGCGATGCCGTCACCCTGGTGGGGAACGTGACCCCGGGCCGGGATTACCCCATCGAGGGGATCACCGCGAGCGTCGGGCTCTATATCAACAGCCTGCCGTTGGCGCTGGCGTGGCGCACCGAGCTGACCCTGGCCCAGCATATCGCCCGGTTGCAGACCGACCTGATGGCCCTCAACGAGCACGGCACCCAGTCGCTGGCGGCACTGACGAAAGGGCGGGCGCGTCTGTTCCAGAGTCTGTTCGTGTTCGAGAACTACCCCATGCCGGCGGCCCCTGCCGTCCCCGAGCCCCATCAGCTGGTGCCGCGCTTTGGCGCCGTGGTGGAGAAGGTGGAGCTTCCTCTGTCGCTCGTGGTCAGCAGCCGGGGCGAGACGCTCCAGCTGCGCCTCGAGTTCGACGGGGATCAGATCCCCGAGGCCCGGGCCGAGGCGGTGCTGGCTGCCTGGCTGGCCGAGCTCGACTGGCTGGCGCAGGCGGATCTGAACCAGCCAGCCAGAGTGGCGGCGGCACAGCCCCCGGCGCAAGGGGCAGCCACACCATCGTCTGTCACACAAGTGGCCGCCACCAGGGCTGAGCCCGGCCTGGCTCAGCCACCGGCCGAGGCCCGCGTGCTGGTGGCCCTGTGGGAGCGCCAGTGCGGCATGCCCGGCATCTGGCAGCAGACCTTGATGGATCTGGGGGTGGATTCGGTGCAGCAGCTCGCCCTGCTGGCGGCCCTCAACGAGGCATTCGCACAGGATCGGGCGCCGCTCACCCTGCAGACCCTCAAGGCCCATCCATCCCCCAGCCGGCTCTATGGGCACTGGCTGGTGCGCCAAACGGAGGCCGCGCTATGACGGTGACCATCAGCCATGAGGTCCAACTCGTGCAGACCCGCCCCGCCCCCCGTGAGGGGGCGGTCAATCTGGGCACGCGGCTGGCCGCCTGTCTGGCCGCCACGCCGCTCGCCCCCGCCATCCGCTTGGGCGAGGCGGGCTCCGGTGAGGGCGGATCAGATGCGCAGTGGCTCAGCTATGGCGCCCTCAATGCAAGGGTCGGCCAGATTGCCGCCCGATTGCAGGGGCTGGCGGTAGGGGAGCGGGTTGGCCTCTATCTCTCCCGCAGCCCGGATCTGGTGGCCAGCCTGCTGGCCTGCCTGCGCCTTGGCCTCACCTTCGTGCCCCTTGAGCCGGATTTTCCCCTGGCGCGGTTGCAGGGGATCGCCCGTCAGGCGCGCCTGTCAGCGGTGATCTGCGACGGCAACAGGCCGGCTCCCGCCTTCGGCTGTCCGCTGCGCACCCTCGATGGGCCGGCAGCGGCAGGGCCCGTTTCCTGGCCCCAGGTGGATGACGCCCTGGCCGCCTACATGATGTTCACCTCGGGCTCCACCGGCGAGCCCAAGGGGGTGGTCATCAGCCGGCGGGCCCTGCTCTGCTTCCTCGACGGGATCCGCGAGCGGCTCGGGCTCTCACCCAGCTGCCACTGGCTCTTCATCACCACCCCGGCCTTCGACATCTCCCTGCTGGAGATGCTGGGGCCGCTCTGGGGCGGGGGCCGGCTGACGGTGGCGGGCGGCGAGCACAACAAGGACCCCCTGGGGATGCTGGCGCTGCTGGCGGCGGATCCCACCATCAACGTCCTGCAGGCCACCCCGGCCTGCTGGCGCATGCTGCTCAAGGCCGGCTGGCAGGGGAGCAATTCCCTCACCGCCCTGTGCGGTGGCGAGGCGCTGGATATGGGGCTGGCCGAACAGCTCTGCGTCCGCACCCGGCGACTGTGGAACTGCTACGGGCCCACCGAGGCCACCGTCTGGTCCCTGGTGAGCGAGGTGCGCTGGCCACCGACTGATGGCCAGATCATCATCAGCCACAGCCTGCCCGGCTATCGGCACTGGGTGCTGGACGAAGGGGGGCAGCCGGTGCAGGAAGGGGAGTGCGGCGAGCTCTGTATCGAGAGCCCGGCCCTGTGCGAGGGATACTGGCGCAAGCCTGCCTTGACCAGCGCCGCCTTCCTGCGCCTTGCCACCCATCGCCTCTATCGCACCGGGGATAGGGTGCGCCTCCTTGGGGCGGACCGCTTCCTCTATCTGGGGCGGCGCGATGATCAGGTCAAGCTGCGGGGCTTTCGCATCGAGCTCGGCGAGGTGGAGGCGGGGCTGCGCCGCCAGGTCGGGGTGCAGGAGGCGGCGGTGCGCCTGGTGGGCGAGGGGGACGAGGCCATGCTGGTGGGCTATGTGGAGGCGAAAAGCGGGGTGACCCTCAACCGGCTCGCCCTGCGCAAGGGGTTGCAGGCGACGCTGCCCCACTACATGGTGCCGGCGCGGCTTATCCTGCTGGATGCCCTGCCCAAGACCGGCAGCGGCAAACTGGATAGAAAGGCGCTGCCTTTGCCGGAATAGGTGCCGCGCAGTAGATAAAAAGAAGCCCGCACATGCGGGCTTCTTTGTGGGCGCCAATCAGGCGGGCTTATTGGGTGATGGGGGCCGCATCGGGTTTGGCGAGCAGGCGCTCGACGTCGTCGATCACCTCGAGGGCCGCCTGGGGGCCGCCGGTGGAGGTCCAGAGAGACCCGTCCACGGCGCCGAAGCGCTTGCCCTTGATGGCGGTCAGCTGCTGGAAGGCCGGGGTCTGCTCGGCCTGCTTCATGGCATCCACCGCATCGCCGCTGGTGCTCAGGGTGCCGATCACCAGCCAGTCACCGTCCAGCAGGTTGAGGGACTCGAGGCTCAGGGCCGGGGAGTGGGGTGTCTTGTCGCCGATCTGATGGGCAGGGCGAGCCAGCCCCATCTCGGTGACCACGCTGCTGGCGAAGGTGCCGCCGTGCATGTAGCTGGGTCCCTTGGGGTTCCAGCGCACTATGCTCACCTGCTCCCCCTGGTGGCTGGCGAGCTTGCTGCGGGCCTCGGCCAGGCGGGCGTCATAGCGGGCGAGGAAGGCCTTGGCTTCGGCCTCACGGTTCATCGCGTTGGCGCTGCGCTCGAAGATGGTCTTCCAGGATTCACCCCAGTGGCCGGTGACGACTGTGGGGGCTATCTCCTTGAGCAGGGCCAGCAGCTCTGGCTTGGTCTGGCCGGTGAGGATGAGATCCGGTTCGAGGTCTATCAGCTTCTCCAGGTTGGGGTTGTCCAGATCGCCGACCACGGCGATCTCCTTGCCCGCCTTGTCCAGCAGATAGCGGGGCAGGGTGGGTTGACCGCGACCGTTGACGGTGCCGACCGGCTGCACCCCCAGGGTCAGGGCGCTGTCGAGATCGATCTCGCTCAACACCAGGACCCGCTTGGGTTGGGCGGGCACCGCCAGTGTCTTGCCGTCGGCATCGGTCACCTGACGGGTCTCGGTGTCGGCCTTGGCCTGGAAGCCGACCAGGCTGGCCAGCATCAGCACGGCGGCCAGGGGAGAAGCGATCTTCATCTGTTACATCCTTCTTGGTGAAATCGGGGGAGACAGGGCCCCAAACGGGCGGAAACATGCTACCACAAAGCCAAGTGATAACAATTGTCATTTGTGTTTCTCGCCTCGCGGGGGGAGGATTTGCTACCATGGCTCCTTCCTGGCAAGGAGCCTGCTATGCCCGCTTTCCCCTCAGACCCCGGTTTCATCCTCCATGTCGACAGCCTGCCGCTGCCGGGGTCCCGTCCTCTGTCCCTGCACCGGGTCTGTTTCAATCCCGCCGCCTTTACCCCAGGTTGCGTCGAGGCCCATGGCATGGCGCTGCCCGCCAGCCTAGAGCGGGCGGCCCCCAAGCGGCTGGGGGAGTTTCTGGCGGGGCGCCTCGCGGCCCGTGAGGCCCTGCGTCCCTTCGGCCTTGCGGGGAGCACTGTGGCCATCGGAGCGGCCCGGGAGCCCCTCTGGCCCGCGGGAATGGAGGGGAGCATCAGCCACAGTGTGCTGGCGGGGCAGGGGCTGGCCCTGTGCGGGGTGCGCCCCACCAAGGGGGGGATGGGGCTGGATCTGGAGGCCTGGCTGGGGCCGGAGCAGGGGAGTCAGCTCTGGCCCGGTATCGTCGATGAGGATGAGTGGGGGCGACTGGCGACCGGTGCCCGCGCCGTTGGTCTGAGCAGGGCGGAGGGACTCACCTTGGTGTTCTCCGCCAAGGAGAGCCTGTTCAAGGCGCTCCACCCCAGGGTGGGGCGCTATTTTGATTTTCTTGATGCCCGCTGGCTCACCATGACGGCCCAGACCCTCACCCTCGAGCTGAAGGCCCCCCTGACGCCGACCCTGCCCGCCGGTTGGCGTGCCACACTGCACTGGCAGCCGCTGCCGGGAGGCGTGCTCACCACCTTGTTGTTGTGAGCGGCGCCCGGGCTCTCGCGCCCAGCCACTGCCCAGACAAAGAAACCGCCATCAGGCGGTTTCTTGCTATCCATCTCAGGCCGACTGCTTGCTCGCCGCCCTGTCCTGGCGCCGGCGCGGCACTATGATGGGGGCACCGTCGCCCGGGGCATGCAGTATGTCCACGTCTGTCTGGTAGAGGCGGTCGATGAGGGGCTTGGTCACCACCTCCCGGGCCGGCCCCATGGCCTGGATGCCCCCCTCGCCGATGGCGATCAGTTCGTCGCAGTAGCGGGCGGCGGTGGCGAGATCGTGGATGACGATCAGCACCGTCTTGCCCTCGGCGGTGATCTGGTGGATGGCTTCCATCACCTCGGTCTGGTGGCCTATGTCCAGGGCGCTGGTGGGTTCGTCCAGCAGTATGATGTCCGCATCCTGGGCCAGCACCATGGCGAGCCAGACCCGCTGGGCCTGGCCACCGGACAGCGAACTGGCGCTCTGCTGCAATATCTCCCCGAGCTGCATCCGCTCGCAGGCCCAGCGCACCATGCGGGCGTCCTCCTGGCTCCACTGATTGAACCAGCCCTGATGGGGGTGGCGGCCATACTGCACCAGCTGCTCGACCTGGATGCCGGCGGGCACCAGGGGGCGCTGGGGCAGGTAGGCGAGCTCCCGGGCCAGGGCCTTCTTGTCATAGCTGCCAAGGGGCCTGCCCTTGAGCAGTATCTCGCCGCCCTGGGGCAGCTCCTGGCCCGCCAGCAGTTTGAGCAGGGTGGACTTGCCGCCGCCGTTGGGGCCGACGATCCCCACCAGCTTGCCCTGGGGAATGGTGACGTTGATGTCCTTGAAGACGGGCTTTTGCTGATAGCCGAAGTGAAGGCGGTTAACGGTGAGCGTCATCAGTCGGTTCTCTGTCTGTCTTTGATGAGAAGGAACAGCAGCAGTATGCCGCCAAGAATACGGGTCATGATGCCGGTGGCCACCTCGTGGGGGCTGGCCAGCACCCGCACCAGGGTGTCGCTGGCCAGCAGCAGCAGGGCGCCGCACAGGGCCGCAATCCAGAGCGGCACTATGCGATCCCGGCTGAGCCAGGAGGCGAGGATGGGGGCCGCCATGGCGATGAAGACCACGGGGCCGCCGATGGCGGTGCCAAGGGCCGCGACCATGATGGCCTGGGCCAGCACCCCGATCTGCACCCGGTTCACATTGATCCCCAGGCTCTGGGCGGTGACGGATCCCAGGCGCAGCACGCCGAGGGCGCGGGAGAGGTAGACGACCCAGGGGCAGATGAGCAGGATCAGTATCCCCACCGGCAGCACAGTGCCATAGCCCTGGCCGACGAAGTTGCCCATGTTCCAGAGATAGAGGCTGGTGAGGTGCACCAGGGACTGGGTGGACATCACGAACTGGCCGAGGGCGCTCATCAGCTCGGAGACGCCGATGCCGATCACCACGAACAGATAACCCTGCTCCCCCGGCTTGTTGCACAGGGCATAGAGCACGGCGGCGGCAAACAGGGCGCCGAGCGGCGCGGCCCACCAGGGCCAGGTGCCCAGGGTCAGGTAGAGGGAGAAGATGATGATGGCCAAGGAGGCCCCCTCGTTGACCCCTATCATGTCCGGGGTGGCGAGGCGGTTGCGAATGAGGGTCTGCACCAGGCAGCCGGAGAGGCCCATGGCGGCGCCGGCCACCAGTACCGCCAGGATGCGCGGCAGCCGGATCTTGAAGACGGTCACCTGGTCGAGCCGGCTCCCCTCGCCAAGCAGTGTCTGTATGACCCCCATCATGGTGATCTTGCCGGAGCCCAGGGTGAGGGCCAGCAGGGAGAGCAGTCCCAGCGCCAGCACCAGCGCCAGGGTGACGAGCCAGGCACGGCGATCCAGCAGCAATGCGCCTCCCCCCAGCCGCAGGGAGAAGGTGCCGGAGGGGAGGGAAAGCGGGGTCTTGTTCATGGAATTTCTCATCAGGCAGGGCAACCTTATTTCACGGCCAGCAGGGAGCGGAAGCCACCGCCGCGCACCACCAGGATGAGCACGGGGGCGCCGACCAGCGCCAGGATCACCCCGTTGGGCAGCTCGAACGGCTGGATCAGCCAGCGGGCCAGTATGTCGGTGCCGAGCAGGAACAGCACGCCGAACAGGGCGGAGAAGCGCACCTGGATGGCGAGGCGCACCGGCTCCACCAAGCGGGCGCAGTAGGCGGCCAGGAAGCCGACGAAGCCGATGGGCCCGGCGATGGCGATGGCGCAGGCGGTAAAGAGAGTGGCGGCCAGGAGCACGCCGATGCGCACCCGGGTCGGCCGTATGCCGAGGGCCTGGGCCTGGGTGTCCCCCATCTGCATCAGGGTGAGGGGGCGGGACAGCGCCAGGGTCAGCAGCAGACCGGCCAGGGCGAAGGGGACCACGGTGAGTACGGCATCGAGATCCGAGGCGGCAAGGGATCCCAGATTCCAGAAGCGGAACTGCTCAAGCACCACCTTGTTTGAGAGCAGCAGGAAGTTGGAGAGGCCGCCGAAGGTGGCGGAGAGGGCGACCCCCACCAGGATGAGCTTGAGGGGGTTGGAGCGCCCCACCATGAGGCCGAGGCCGAGCACGATGAGGTTGCCGAGCAGGGCCCCCATGCCGGACCAGAGCAGATAACCGTAGGCGGATTCGACCCCGAACCAGGTGAGCCCTATCACCAGGGCGAACACGGCCCCGGCATTGACCCCGAGCAGGCCGGGCTCGGCCAGAGGGTTGCGGGTGGCACTTTGCAGCATGGAGGCCGCGAGCGCGAGGCAGACGCCCACCACCAGGGCACACAGGGTGCGGGGCAGACGCAAGGTATTGACTATCATGGCGAGCTTGTCATCGGCCATGAGGGCGGGATCGCCCAGCAGAAATCCGGCGACCTCGCGGCCACCATAGACACCGGCGCCGGTGGCCAGTGACAGACAAATCAGCAGGAAGAGGAGCAGCACGCCGAGCCAGAACAGCCGAGCTTGGTATCTGAGCACTCAATGACTCCTTAAATACGGGGCGGCAGAAACGCAAAAAGGGAGCCCCGCTACCGGGGCTCCCGCATACAGGTTGGATTACAGCTTGTAATCGACCCCTGCGTAGACGGTGCGACCTTCCAGGATGAAGTCGGCATCGGTGGCGACGTCGTCACGCTGGGTGTTGGTGAGGTTGGTGATGCCGAGCTTGAAGTCCAGGGCCGGTGTCACGCTCCAGTTGGTGTTCACGTCCAGGGTCTGGTAGTGCTTGGACTTGAACGCCTGGGCGTTGCGGGCCGGGACCTTGATGATCTGGCTGCCGACATACTGCCAGGCCAGATTGGCGCTGACCACGTCGCTCGCCTTCCAGTCCAGGCTGAGGTTGCCGGTGTGATCCGGGGTCTTGGCCAGATCGTCGCCTGTGCTGCGATCCTCGGAATCCAGCAGGGTCCAGTTACCCGCCAGGGAGACGTTGTCCAGCACGTCGACCCAGCCGGTCAGCTCCAGACCCTTGATGCGGGCCTTCTTGACGTTGAGGTAGGTCATCACGCTCGGACGGTAGCCCGGGCCCCACTGATCGCTTTGGATCAGATCCTCGATCTCGTTGTGGAAGCCGGTGACGCCGGCGCCGAAGCGATCGGCCTCGTAGGCGGTACCGAACTCATAGCTGATGGCGGTTTCCGGTTTCAGATCCGGGTTGCCGATCACCTGGCAGGCGCCGCGGCAGGCGGTGGTGGAGAAGCCTTCGCTGGACTGGGCCAGGGTGGGCGCCTTGAATGCCTTGCCGATGCCGCCCTTGAGCACCCATTCGTCACTCAGGGAGTAGAGGGCGTAGGCGCGGGGGCTGAACTCGTTGCCATAGGTCTCGTGGTGATCCAGACGGCCGGAGAGGGTCAGGGCCAGATCGCCGAAGCTGAACTCGTCTTGTAGGTAGACGGCGCTCTGGCTGGCGCTGACGCTGCCATTGGCGATGTTGCGGCTGTGCTCGAGCTCGGTATCGCGGAACTCGGCCCCTGAGGTGAGCAGGTGATCGCCGAGGTAGCCGCTGACCTGACCGTCCACCGTGTGGTTGGTCTGGGTGACATCGGCGGCGCCGCCATTGAGCTGGGAGTCATCCATCAGGTCGGTCTGTTCGAAGTAGTAGCGAACCCGGCTGTCGAAGTGCTGCCAGCGACCGTTGTGGGTCAGCCCCAGGCTCAGGCGGTCGAGCTCCTGCACGTTGTGGGGGGTGGCCGGTGCGGTCGGGGCGCGGGGCACGTTGTTGAAGTAGCTGTCCATGTCGTTCTGGTTGTAACCCAGATCGAAGTCGATGTCCTGGTTGTCGGTCACCAGCCACTTCAGGCTGGAGAGCACATTGACCACTTCGCGTTTTTCCAGGGCGTCGGCGTCCGGGTTGTTGGACTGCTCGCTCTTCCAGTTGTCACGCTGATAGCCTTCCACCACCACGCTGCCCAGCAGCTTGTTGTCGATGAGAGAGCCGGAGACGAAGGCGCTGCCCTGGTTGGCATCGCCACCCTGGCCCTTGGTGGGCATGGTGCGGGTGTAACCGACGGCGGCTTCGGTCTTATCCTTGGCCTGGCGCAGGATCACGTTGACCACGCCGCCCAGGGCATCGGCACCGTACAGGGAAGAGACGGGACCCCGGATCACCTCGATGCGCTCGATGGCGGCCATGGGGATGGAGCTCAGGTCGAAGTCGTTGCCAAAGGAGCTGCCCAGGGTTTCGCGGGCGTTGACCCGCTTGCCGTTGACCAGCAGCAGGGTGTAGTCGCCACCCATGCCGCGGATCTTGATCTCGTTGCGACCGGTGGGGTTGGTGGCGATGATGTTGACGCCGGGCACATGCTTGAGGGCATCGCCTATGTTGTTGACGTTCATCTTGTCCAGATCGGCGCGGGTCACCACGGAGACGCTGGCCGGCGCCGTCAGCTCGGTGTGCTTGGTCTGGGTGGCCGTGACCACCATGGTCTCGTTGGCCTTGGGCGCGTCAGTCTGGGCCAGGGCCGGCATGGCCAGCAGACCGAGGGAGAGCAGGCTGGTTTGCAGCGGGTTCAAGCGAAAACCTGGGGTGAACTGCATGGTCAAAACTCCATTTAACGTGTTTATTGTTGAGGAAAAACAGGTAATTAGACTCACTAACTTCCTTGCCTGACCGAAGGGGCAGACTCATTGTTGTTATGGACGTGTCTCAGCGCCCTGAGCAGCACCACCACGCCCAGACAGGCGAGCAGGGTGCAGGCGATGTTGATCCAGGCCAGGTCGGCAAAGCCCAGCAGACGGGCCTGTTCGTCCGATTGCAGATAGCGGGCAGACCCCAGGCTGGCGAGCCCGGCGGCAATATTGGTGACGGTTCCCTGGAATGACATGAAGGCGGCGCGCTGCTGGGGAGCCGGAATGGCCGCCGTGACCGCGAGCGTGGTGCTGGCGCGGGCCGAGCTCAGGGCCATGAAGAGGGTAAACAGCAGATAGACGGGCACCCCCAGCGGGGTGGCAAAGCCGAGCAGGGTGACCAGGGCCAGCAGCAGGCTGGTGATCAGGATGGCGCCCTGGGCGCGGCCCTTGTCTATCCAGCCACCGCACAGGCGCATGGTGGCCATGCTGGCCAGACCGCCGCACAGGTAGAGGCTGGCAATCTGCTCGCGGGGGAAGCCGAGGTTGAACTGGAAGTAGTTGGCAAAGTGCGGGATCAGCAGGAAGTGACCGGCCATCTGCAACGCCAGAATGGCGAGGGCCCCCTGACACAGGGGAGAGGCCATCAGGCGCCAGATCCCGCCATGACCCGTCTCCTGCCTGACCGGCAGGGAGGGGATGAGCACCCCGGCGGCCAGGGTCAGCAAGAGTCCGGCGGCCCCGAGCAGCAGGAAGGGGCTCTGCCAGCCGAACCAGTGGGAGAGGGTGAGGGCGATGGGCACGATCAGGATGGCGGCAAGGGAGAAGGCCATGCCCACATAGGCGAGCTTGCGGCCCCGCTCGGCCGGGGGCACCAGATCCAGCACGGCCGCCATCAGGATGGCGGAGAGGGGACCGGCGACGCACCCGGAGAGGATAAACAGGATGAGCAGCTGCTGGCTGTTCTGGGCCAGGGCGCAGGCGACCAGCAGGGTGAAGCGCAGGGTCAGCAGCAACAGCAAGGCCGGGCGACGGTTGAAGCGATCGAGCCAGGGGGCGGCGAGGAGTCCCACCAGGGCCGCCCCCAGGGTGGCGCCCCCGCTGAAGTAGCCGGTCTGCTCGGGGGCCATGGCGAAGGCGAGCACCAGTTCGGCGCCAAGGGGCATCACCATCATCATGCTACCCATGGATAACATGTTGATTAACAGCGCTAAATGTATGACGGCCGCCGGTCTGGCACCCTGGAAAAAAGGGATCACAAGAGTCTTCTCGAGCAAAGGAGCCCGAATTCTATCCGAGGATTTTTTTCATGACAACAAATGATAATTGTTTTTATTTGTGTTGTGAGGCGCTTCTCTCGTCACAGCGTCGGTGCCAAACGGCCTCTTGTTTGCCCCACTCTGTCGCCTTGGCGCTGACGGCGCCACGGTTGCCATGAACAAGAAACCCCCTCGCCAGCGAGGGGGTTTTTGTTTTTGGGCCCCTCTCGTATCTGGGGGCGTCAGGCCTTGAGGCCGAGCCGTCTGGCGAGCCGGTGCAGGTTGCCGCCGGCCCGGGCGCTGGCGGCCCAGTTGCCGTCATGGGCGGCCAGGGTCTGCTCGATGAGCTGGCGCTGGAACAGATCGGTGGCGGCGCGAAGGCCGAGGCCGGCAATGGTCGGGGAGGCGGGCTGGCTGACGGTGCCCGCGGGCAGGGATGAGCCCGTAGTCCCCAGGTTGAAGTGGTGGGGTTCCAGGGTCGGCGAGGGGCTGCCCTGTTCGGCGCGTGCCAGCACGGCGGCCAGGGCGCCCACCAGCCGCAGCTCCACGTCGCTGATGCCGTCGAACTGGGTCGGGTTCATGCCGTCTATGGTCAGAGCGCCGATCAGCGACTGATCCGAGAAGAGCGGCAGGCCAGCTCTGCGTGATGGAGGGCACAGTCACCTATCACGGCTTTGCCGACGAACAGGCCGAGGAACCAGAGGTGAGCCTGGTGATCCGGGCCGGGGAGTTTGCCACCAGCCCGCCCCGGTACTGGCACAGGGTCGAGCTGTCGGAGGATGCCCGCTTCAACATCCACTTCTGGGCCGAGCCGGCCGAATCCGATCAGTCCCTGTTCAACAGCCGCAAGGCATAAGGTTCAACCATGGAGAGGGGCATTGGGCGCAAATGTCCCCCTCTGCCCATGCAGATCAAAATAATCAATTCAGATGTTCGTTATCCTGCCCCCTTATCCGAATGAGTGCTATGAGGGAGATGCATGAGCCTGATTGAAGCGATGACCATGGTGGCCGGCCTGGCCTATCTGGTGCTGCTGGCGTGGCAGGCGCGCACCGGCTGGCCGTGGCGCCTCGCCCTCGGTCTGCTGCTCATGTTCTGGTTGCTGGCGGCAGACAGCCTGCTCTGGCTCGGCTTGGGGCTGGTGGCCGCCGCGCTTTCCCTCTGGCACCAGCGGCGGCAGCTGCCCGCCCTCGAGGCACTCGACAGCCAGTGGCTGCGTGCACGCACGCGCCAGCTGCTGCTGCTCTGTTGGGGGCTGGTGACGCTGCAATACGGCCTGCACATCTGGCAGCTGGGGCAGGGGGAGACCCCCTGGCTGGTACGCCCTGACGTGGTGGACGGCTTTCTGCCCATCGCAGGCGGCCTCGGGCTGCGGGCCTGGCCCGGACAGGGTCTGGTGGATCCCCACCATCCGGCGGCCACCGTCACCGTGCTGGTGCTCTCCCTGTCGGCCCTGCTGCTGGGGCGGGGGTTCTGTGCCTGGTTCTGCCCCCTTGGGCTGGTGGGTGAGTGGCTGCACGGCCTGCGCAGCCGATGGATAGTGGGGGAGTGGACGCCGCCGCGCTGGCTCGATGTCGTGTTGCGCGGCCAGAAGTTTCTGGTGCTCGGCTTCTTGCTCTTCATCATCCTGCTGGCGGTGCCCGCCGCCGCCCTGCCCGGCTACCTCGCCAGCCCCTACCATCAGGCGGCGGACATGAAGATGGGGGCCTTCTTCTTCAACCTGACCCTGGTCTCGGGCCTCTGTCTTGGCTGGGTGCTGCTGCTCACCGCCAGCTTCCGGCAGGGGTTCTGCCGCTACCTCTGCCCCTATGGCGCCTGGCTGTCTTTACTCGGCCTGCTGACACCGCTGCGCATTCGCCGGGATCCGGCGCGCTGCCTGCGAAGTACTGGCCACGACTGCGACAAGTGCAGCCGGGCCTGTCCTTCCCGCATCCAGGTGCATCAGCTGATCGCGGTGCAGAGCCTCGAGTGCACCAGCTGCCTGAGCTGCGTGGCCGCCTGCCCCAAGCGGGCCGATGCGCTGCATCTTGGCACGACACGCCGAAGGCTAAGCCCTCCACGCTTGCTGGGGCTGCTCTGTCTGTTGCTGCTGGTGCTGCCGCTGCTCTCCTACGGCCTGCTGGAGGTCTGGGTCAGCCAGACGCCGCTGGCGGATCGCTACGAGTTGCTGCAACGGCTGCCCTGGCTGAACCACTGAGGGGCAAAAGGTGGGTGATGGGGGGGATCTTTCGGATTGGCGATAATAAGCTGTATAAAAATCCC
The DNA here is from genome assembly GCF_046078285.1 of Aeromonas bivalvium. NCBI lineage: Bacteria > Pseudomonadati > Pseudomonadota > Gammaproteobacteria > Aeromonadales > Aeromonadaceae > Aeromonas > Aeromonas bivalvium. The sequence continues at coordinate 1,259,283 of NZ_JBGXBV010000001.1, read as the reverse complement.
CCGCTAAATTGTTAGCGCCATCCCACTTTGCTCATATTGGAATTGATCATATGCAAGGGCTCACCATAATGGATGCTGTTATTTGGCGTTGTTAATTTCAATTGGATGAGCAACAACATGAATATCAAGATCAGCTATCCCAAGTGGTTTACCCTGGATCACAAGATCGCTTTCTTCTTCCCGCTGTAATACCCCGCGGCGGCGCAGCATGCGTGCCATGCCACGAGCCCGCCTCCATTCCTGAACTGAAATAGCTGCACCCGTCTTCGCCTGTTTATTCCGGCGAGGTGATGTCGTGCACCCATTTCCCAATATTTCCCACCTGCCGGACATTCTATTTTCGGCGGGGGAAGAGACTCATTCTGAATATTTAAATCTGGGGTGTTTATATTATGGAAAACTTCAAGCATCTGCCCGAACCCTTCCGTATTCGTGTCATCGAGCCGGTCAAGCGCACCACCCGTGCCTATCGGGAAGAGGCCATTGTCCGGGCGGGCATGAACCCCTTCCTGCTGGACAGCGAAGACGTCTTTATCGACCTGTTGACCGACAGCGGCACCGGCGCCATCACCCAGGACATGCAGGCCGCCATGCTGCGCGGTGACGAGGCCTACAGCGGCAGCCGCAGCTACTACGCCCTGCAACAGGCGGTGCAGGAGATCTTCGGCTATTCCCTGACCATCCCCACCCACCAGGGGCGCGGCGCCGAGCAGATCTACATCCCTGTGCTCATCAAGAAGCGGGAGCAGGAGAAGGGGCTGGATCGCAAGAAGATGGTGGCGCTCTCCAACTACTTCTTCGACACCACCCAGGGCCACACCCAGATCAACTGCTGCGTGGCGAAGAACGTCTACACCAGGGAGGCGTTCGATACCTCGGTCACCGCCGACTTCAAGGGCAACTTCGATCTGGTGAAGCTGGAGGAGGCCATCCTGGAGGCGGGCCCCGCCAACGTGCCCTACATCGTCAGCACCATCACCTGCAACTCCGCCGGGGGGCAGCCGGTCTCCATTGCCAACCTGAAGGCGGTGTACGAGATCGCCAAAAAGTACGACATCCCCGTCATCATGGACTCCGCCCGCTTCGCCGAGAACGCCTACTTCATTCAGCAACGGGAGCCCGGCTACGCGAACTGGTCCATAGAAGAGATCACCAAGGAGTCCTACAAGTACGCGGACGGCCTCGCCATGTCGGCGAAGAAGGATGCCATGGTGCAGATGGGGGGCCTGCTCTGCTTCAAGGACGACAGCATGCTGGACGTCTACACCGAGTGCCGCACCCTGTGCGTGGTGCAGGAGGGCTTCCCGACCTACGGCGGTCTGGAAGGGGGCGCCATGGAGCGGCTCGCGGTGGGACTGCACGACGGCATGCGCCAGGACTGGCTGGCCTATCGCATCGGCCAGGTGCAGTACCTGGTGGACGGGCTGGAAGCCATCGGCGTGGTGTGCCAGCAGGCGGGGGGCCACGCGGCCTTCGTGGACGCGGGCAAGCTGCTGCCCCACATCCCGGCGGATCAGTTCCCGGCCCACGCCCTGGCCTGCGAGCTCTACAAGGTGGCGGGCATCCGCGCGGTGGAGATTGGCTCATTGCTGCTGGGGCGCGACCCCGCCACCGGCAAGCAGCACCCCTGCCCGGCGGAGCTGCTGCGCCTGACCATACCGCGCGCCACCTATACCCAGACCCACATGGACTTTGTCATCGAGGCCTTCGGCGAGGTGAAGAAGAACGCCCACCGGGTGAAGGGTCTGGACTTCATCTACGAGCCGGCGGTGCTGCGCCACTTCACCGCCAGACTGAAAGAGGTCGAGCATAACGACCCGTCAGCCGGCAAGACGCAGAAAAAATTGATAGAAGCATAACGAGTCAGGGGCACAGATTTTTCTGTGCCCTTTTTTTCACTGCTTTGTGAAAGATCTGGAGTAACACACATGACATCAACACCGTCCGTCATCGGAGGGGCCTGTATCATTGCCAGCGTCTGTGTCGGCGCCGGCATGCTGGGGCTGCCAAGCGCGGGAGCCGGGGCCTGGACCAGCTGGTCAACCCTCGCCATCATTCTCACCATGGTCGTCATGACGATTTCAGGCTGGATGCTGCTGGAAGCCCTGAAACCCTACGCATTGACCGCCTCCTTCAACTCGGTGACCAGGGATCTGCTCGGTCACAGGATCAATCTTTTCAACAACCTCACCGTCTATTTCGTGGGCGGCATTTTGCTCTATGCCTACATCACCTCGTCGGGTCTCATCCTGGGCGGTCTGCTGGGCATCGACAGCCAGCTGGCGTCCGTCCTGTTCGTGCTGGTGTTCTCCTGGTTCGTCTGGCATTCGACCCGGGCGGTGGACCGGATTTCGGTCGTCCTGATCGTCTTTATGGTGCTGAGCTTCGTGTTCGGGGTCTCAGGGCTTGCCAGCAAGGTCGATACCGCCAAGCTGTTCCACTCCTTTGCCGAGGAGCTGGGCCGCGCGCCCTACGCCCTGGCCATGCTGCCGGTGGCGCTCACCTCCTTCGGCTATCACCACTCGGTGGCGTCGATGCGCGCCTATTACGGCGAGGAGCAGAAAGCCAGGCAGGCGATCCTGGGGGGCACCCTGATCGCCCTGGCGCTCTATCTGCTGTGGCTGCTCAGCATCTTCGGCAACCTGCCTCGCCCCGCCTTCGGTCCCGTCATCGCCAAGGGGGGCGACGTGGATGTGCTGCTCGGGGCGCTGGCCTCGGTGATCGAATCGAAGCGGGTATCCAACGCCATCAACCTCTTCTCCATGGCGGCCATCCTCTCCTCCTTCATCGGGGTGGGGCTCGGGGTGTTCGACTATCTGGCGGATCTGTTCAAGTTCGACAACAGCCGCCTGGGCCGCGCCAAATCCTGGGGGGTGACCTTCCTGCCGCCGTTGGCGCTGTCGCTCATGTTCCCGTTCGGCTTCGTGGTGGCCATCGGCTATGCCGGGGCCGCGGCAACCGTCTGGGCCTGCATCATCCCGGCCCTGCTGGCGAAAAAGTCCCGGGAGCTGGCCCCCCGGGAGGCGGGGTTCAAGGCACCCGGCGGCCAACCCATGGTGGTGGCCGTCATCGTCTTCGGGGTGCTCACCGCCATCTTCCACCTGATGGCCATGTCCGGTCTGCTGCCCGTCTACACCGGATGATCCTGGCACTCTGAACCTGGCCCCGTCCGGCACATGTTCCACGGATGGGGCGCAGGATCCGGCTCGTTTCCCCCCATTTTCCCTCCGGATTTGATACCTGAAGGGGAGCAGGGTAAAGTCCCCCGGCGCCAGCAGTGGCGAACGCAGGAGAAGCACGGCGGTGTGCCGTGACCAGTCGACAATCCGTTTGGGGGAGTAATGGAACAGAAACCATCATTGGTGGGCGGGGCATGCATCATTGCCGGCGTCTGTGTGGGGGCCGGCATGCTGGGGCTGCCGAGTGCGGGGGCGGGGGCCTGGACCCTCTGGTCTGTGCTCGCCGTGGTGCTGACCATGGTGGTGATGACGGTGTCGGGCTGGATGCTGCTCGAATCCTACAAGGGCTACCCGCTGCGGGTCTCTTTCGATACAGTGACTCGGGATCTGCTGGGGGAGAAGGTCAATGCCCTCAACAACCTGAGCGTCTATTTCGTCGGCGGCATCCTGCTCTACGCCTACATCACTTCGGCCGGCCTCATCATAGACGGCATGACGGGAATGGGCAGCCAGCTGGGCTCCATCCTCTTTACCCTGATCTTCTCCCTGCTGGTGTGGCACTCCACCCGGGCGGTGGACCGCATCTCGGTGCTGCTGGTGATCCTGATGGGGCTGAGCTTCGTGTTCGGCATCTCGGGCCTGTCGCTGAACATTCGTCTCGATCTCTTGCTCGATCGGGTCGGCAGTGAAGTCAGCTACGCTCCCTATGCCCTGGTGATGCTGCCGGTGGCGCTCACCTCGTTCGGCTATCACCACTCGGTCTCGTCCATGCGGGCCTACTACGGCGAGGAGCGCCGCGCCAGCCGCGCCATCCTGGGGGGCACAGTCATCGCGCTCACCTTCTACCTCATCTGGCTGGTGAGCGTGTTCGGCAACCTGCCCCGCAGCGAGTTCGGCCCTGTGATCGCAGAGGGTGGCAATGTGGATGCCCTGCTCAAGGCGCTCGGCTCTGTCATCGAATCCAGGGCGGTGGCCAATGCCCTCAACGCCTTCTCCATGGCGGCCATTCTCTCCTCCTTCATCGGGGTGGGTCTGGGGGTGTTCGACTACCTGGCGGACCTGTTCAAGTTCGACAACAGCCGCGCCGGCCGTGCCAAGTCCTGGGGGGTTACCTTCCTGCCGCCCCTGCTGCTCTCCTTGCTGTTCCCGTTCGGCTTTTTGGTGGCCATCGGCTATGCGGGCGCAGTCGCCACCCTGTGGACCTGCATCATTCCGCCCCTGCTGGCCTGGAAGGTGCGTGCCGGCAAGGGCCACGCCGACGCCCAGCCCCAGGGTTTTCGTGCCCCGGGCGGCGTGGTCATGATTGGTGGCGTGATCCTGTTTGGCGTGCTGACCGCAGCCTTCCACCTGCTCAACATGGCGGGGCTGCTGCCCGCCTACACCGGCTGATCCTCCCGGTTTCTGGGGAAGGGATAAAACGGCGCCATCAGGCGCCGTTTTTCATGGTCGATGGCGGCGCCCGGTAAGAGCCCAAAAGCACAAGACCCCAGCCTCTTGCGAGGGTGGGGTCTTGATAATCATGGTGCTCCCGACTGGATTCGAACCAGTGGCCTGTCCCTTAGGAGGGGACCGCTCTATCCAGCTGAGCTACGGGAGCGAGTGGCGTGCATTATACAAAAACAATCGCGCTTTTAAACTCTTGATTTCTATTCCAATAGGGCAAAATCGCCCACCTGGATGTTAAATGGCGAATATTTGTTCCGTGTCGCTATGATGGCGCCGTCGTCAAACAGCTGTACCACCTCGAACAGGCCGCTGGCGGGATTGCGCTGCATGCGGGCCTTGCCGTAGGGATCGGTGAAGTCGGCGCTGTGCTGGATGCGGAACTGATCCCCGAGCTTGACCCCGTTGCGTCGCCCCAGGTTGATGTGGGGGCCGCGCTCGCCCACGGCGACGATGCGGGCGGTGACCGGGGCGCAGCCGAGCTGGGCCTGGATGTCCTGCACCGCCTCCTTGAGCTGATAGTCCACCTCCTGGCCGTAGCTGGAGTGCCAGAACAGGCTGCTGTCGCTGCCGACCCGCTCCTGCTTGGCGAAGGTCCAGTCGGCCCGTCCCTCATACTCCTTGCGCCCCATCAGGGTGCCGTTGATGCCGTCAAACAGGTAGAGCTGCATGCGAAAACTGCGGACCGGGTCTTGATACCAGCTGGTCAGCCGGCTGCCCTGGGGCTCGAGGGAGAGATCGTCCAGGCTGCCGAGCACCAGGTACTGGCTGTCGGTGCGCAGGCTCAGGGCCTTGATCTCCTCGAGGGCGCTGCGATCCCCCTGCTGCAGGTGCAGGGGGTCGATGGCGAGGTTCTCGTCGAGCCATTGATGGGCCAGCACCCCCTTGGGCAGGGCGGCCAGCTTCTCGAACAGGCGGCGTGACAGGCTGGCCGGCAGATCGTCGAGGGCGCCATAGCTGGCCTGCTCGGGGTGGCGCAGCCGCAACCGTACCAGCGTCAAATCCTTGGCGTAGTGCTGGCTCTGGCAGAGCTGGCGCTCGGCCTGGATATCGGCCTGCACCGTGATGTACATGCGGCCGTTGCGCACCTCTTCCCGCTTGAGGCGGTATTGGCGGATGTCGCCGCCCGAGCGGATCTGGATCTGCTCGGATCTCAGGCTGCCGTTTTCCAGGCGCTGCACGCTGGAGACGGCGGCGCCGCTGGCCAGCAGGGCCTGGCGCAGGGCATCCCGGGTGGCCTGCTCGCGGGCATAGGCCTCGTCACCCCCCAGGATGGCGGCGCTGCCCTGGGCTTCGATCAGTTCCGCCCGGGCGCCGCCGGTGGCCAGCAGCAGGGCGATGAGCAGCGGTATCTTGATGCGTGTCATAACATGAACCTTGCAGGGGCAGGGAGATCCCGTGCCGACTCGGGTGTGGATATTGCCGAGAAGAAAGCAAGAGTCGTGCCTTATTCCCCACTCAAGCTTTGCCGGCCTCGTCCGATAACTGGTGAGACGCAGAGACAGGAACCTTATCCATGAACAAATTGATCACGGCATTGGCCCTTACCCTGGCCTTGTCTGCCTGTGGTTCCGACCCCATCAACCGCAAGGTGGGGGATCCCCGCCAGGCCGCGCCCGGCATGGAGTTGAACTGGCTGGTGGCCCGGCTGACGGATCAGCTGATGGAGCGAAAGTCCCTCTCCACCCTGACCGAACCCATTGCCGTCGCCTCCTTCGTCGATCTCGACACCCTGAAAGACACCAACTGGATGGGCCAGCAGATCGAGGAGAGCTTCATCTACGAGCTGAACCGGCGCGGCGAGGTGGTGGTGGACTTCAAGACCACGGGCAGCATCCAAGTGACCCCCCAGGGGGATTTCGTGATGAGCCGCAACTACAAGGATCTCTCCGCCAGGCTGCCCATCTCCCGCATCCTGACCGGCACCTTCAGCCGCAACAAGCAGGGGATCCTGGTCAATGCCCGTATCATAGACCTGCGTACCAGGATGGTGGAGACCACGGCCCAGAGCCTGATCCCCCAGCAGTACCTGACGGGGGCCAATAATTCGTTCGGACGAGCCTCGGTCAACCGTGGCTTGTTGCAGCGCGGCTCCGGGGCCAGCCCCCAGGGCCATCTGGTCAATCTGGTCCCCTGAGCGCCCAGGCGCCCGTGACCCACAGAGAGGAAGCAGACAAGATGAAGACCCTGTTTGGATGCCTGTTCGCCCTGCTGCTCACCGGCTGCAGCGGCAACCGCGTGGTGGAGTATGGCAACAGTGCCAGCGAGCCGGACGACTTTCCCGTGCTGAGGGCGGTGGGCTATGGGGTGATCGACATCCAGCCCGGCCCCTCCCAGGCGGAGAAGATGCTGCAGGCCATCCGCGCCTCCAAGATGGATGCCTATCGGGAGCTGGCGGAGCAGCTCAACGGCCAGCAGGTGAGCGGTCGCAGCAGCTACAAGGATCTGACCCAGACCGCCAACACCCTGGACGTGTCTGTGGCCGGCATGGTGCGTGGCGCCCGTGTGGTGGCGAGTTACCCTCGCGGCAACACCTATGCCACCGAGCTCGAGCTCGACACCCGCAACCTCTATCACCTCAACCAGCTGATGGCGGGGCAGTTCTAGCTCCCGGGATCTCCGGATACAGCAAAACAGCGGCGGCCCCAGGGCCGCCGCTGTTGTTTGCGTCGATGGCTCGCGCCAGCGGCGGCAGGGGATTGCCGCCCGCCACCTAGCCCAGGATGACGGGGGGCACGGCGGTGGGTTTGACATCCTCGCTCGGGTAGCAGCCCAGCACCTTGATATAGCGGGTGATCTGGGTCAGCTCCACCAGGGCGGCCTGCATCTCGGCGCTCTGCAGGTTGGCGGAGACATCCAGGTAGAACATCTCCTCCCAGGGATTGCCCTGCACCGGACGGGATTCCAGCTTGGTCATGTTGATGCTGTTGTTGCGCAGCACCAGCAGCGCCTCCACCAGGGAGCCCGGTTTTTGCGAGGTGGACATGATGAGAGTGGTCTTGGCCGGGATCTGGGGGGCCACGTCGATGGGCTTGCGCGCCACCACGATGAAGCGGCTGTAGTTCTCCTTCTGGTTGGCGAGCTGCTCGGCCAGCACCGTCAGGCCGTACAGCTCGCCGCCGTCCGCGCTGCCGATGGCGGCCGCCTCCGGGCTCCCCAGCTCCTTGACCTTCATCATGGCGCTGGAAGAGGAGTCGCAGATCTCGTGGCGCGCCCCCTCCAGCTTGCTCAGGTAATGGGAGCACTGCTGGAACACCTGGGGATGGGCGTAGAAGGTCTTGATGCGAGACAAGTCGGTCGGCACCGCGGTGAGCACGCAGTGCTCGATGGGATAAGTCAGCTCACCGACGATGGAGAGGCTGGTGTGCTGCATCACGTCGTACACCTCGTTGATGGAGCCCGAGCTGGTGTTCTCGATGGGCAGCACCCCGAAGGCGGCGCGTCCCGACTCGACAGAGTCGAGCACCTCGCGAAAATTCTGGCAGTTCACCTCGACCACCTGATCCTTGTAGCGGGCCAGATACTTGCGGGCAGCCAGGCTCGAGTAGGAGCCGCGCGGTCCCAGGTAGGCGACGCTGGTCATGGGCTCCTGCTGCTCCGGGTTGAGCAGCCCTTGCAGGTAGGCCTGCTGGGAGAGCACGGAGTCTTCGATGATGGTGTGATAGAGGCGGGTGACATATTGGGCATCCAGACCCAGGGCGCGCCCTTTCTGGATCAGGGCGACCAGCAGATCCTGCTCGCGCTGGTGGTCGCGGATGGGGCGGGGATTGGCCTGCTTGGCACGGGCGACCGCTATGCTCAGGGTCTTGCGCTTGGCCAGCAGGGCCAGCAGCTCCTGATCCAACTGGGTGATGTCCTGCCTGATGTCGTCTAGGGTTGCCATGTTACTTACCTGTCCAGATATGTCATTGATGATATGCGTAAAAAAGCCTCCGCTAGGGAGGCTCGATTCGTCTTTGGTTTCCGGTTTATACGACGAGTGGGCCTTCCCTCAGCTGGGCCGGATAAACGAGAAACGAAAGAAGAATAGTGAAAGCATGGAATAACCCTGAAATGTCAATGCCCTAGCTTTAAGGGATTTGCCGCCCTGATGCAAGTAAAAGTTGTCAGTCGGGGAGGCGGGTCCTCCCGGTTGCCGGCATTCTGTCCGGGAAACGGGAAGAATTGATCTGGATCATGATTAATAGCCGTAGGCGATGGAAATGCTGGTTTTCTCATGTTTCATTTATGGTCAGTTCAGCTTGCTGGTCGCAAGATGGGCCCCTGCATTCACTATCGGGGCATCCATGGATACCAAGATCGTTGTACTGAATCAGGGATATGATCAGACGTTTCAGGCCAGGGAGCAGCGCCTCATCGAGACCCTGGCCGGCCACGGCGAGCTGGTCATCTCTTTTTCGGGACGGTTGGAATCCTGCTACGCCATGGAACTGTGCCGTGCCGGCGGGGTGCGCGTGCGCGCCCTGACCCTGGACAACCCGTTGCTGAGCCGACGGGAACTGGCCCGGGCCCGCCGCTACTGTCTGCACCACGGCCTGGAACAGAGGGTCATCAAGACCCAGGAGATGCTGTTTTGCGACGCGGGCCAGCTGCCCCCGGGGGCGCGGGATCCGCTGCAGCTGCTGGAGGAGGCCAGGGGCAAGCAGACGGACTGGGCCGCCCTGCCGCTGCTGATCCCGGCCTCGTTCGAGGAGATGCAGGCCTACCTCGGCCGCTTTGGGCCGCTGCCGGGCCACACCCTCTGGCCGTTCGCCGAGCAAGGCATGTCCCACCGGGACTTTCGTTACGGTTTTCATCGCCGGGAGCTGGATCGCTGGGGCAAGACCAGCGGCGGTTACCTCAATCGCCGTTTCCAGGATCTCAGCGGGATCGAAAGCCACCAGGTGCAGATGATCGACATGGCGGAGCAGCTTTTGGCCGACATGGGGTTTGACGAGGCCCAGGTCTTCTTCCATCCCCTGGGAGGAGAGCATGGTGTCCTGGCCCGCATCCGCCTGCCGGCGCATCAGCGTGCCCACGGTTTCGATCGTCAGCAGGATATCTACCGCGCCCTCAAGGGGATGGCGTTCGACCATGTGACCCTGGATCTCGTCCAGCCTCAGCGCCACGAGATCAAGGGTTGAGGGCGGCTCTGTGAGCGGCATCATAGGCAAGGAGGGGGCGACTGTTTATACTGACGCCCCTTTTTGTCTCTGCCCAACAGGAATGCCATGAAAGCCCTTCCCCTGCTGCTGCTCCTCTCCCTCGGCCCCGTGCTGGCCCAGGCCGCCCCGCTCACCCAGGTGACCCTGGCCGATGGCCGGGTGGTGCAGCTCAATGATGACTTCAGCTGGGAGTATCTTCTGGTCAAGCCGGCCAGTGTCGCCAGCACGGCCGTCGGCGTGCAAGCGCAGAGCGCCCCACGGACGGTGGCCGCCCCTGTCTTGACCGAGCAGGCCCTGGCCAACCCCGCCTTGCTGAGCGAGGCCGCCCGGGATGGCGTCCAGGTTCGTCTGGACCGGCTGGAGACGGGGGACACCTATCGGCTGCGCTTCATGGTGCACAACACCGGCAGCCGCAACGTGGTGGGGGTGCGCGGTCATGTCAGCCTGTTCGACCGGCAGGGAGTCCAGCTCTCGCGCCAGGAGGCCCGTTTCTGGGTCGCAGAGAATCGCCTGCCGGAGACCTATCTGCGCAAGGGGGAGGATCGTCCCTCCCTCGAGGTAGAGATGGCGAAACCGGCCGGGCAGGAGGAGCGGCCCCTGGTGCGGGTCGAGATCGAGGAAGTGGTGTTTCGCTAAGGGTCGACAAACCTCCTACGGGAGGTTTTTTATTTATTTAAACAGTAGGTTACGGCAAACAGAAACAGTTGCTTACATCTGACATGGTTTGGCAACAGCTTGTCCCTCGGCATTTTTCGGGGGGCTCGGCACAATGGCTCCATCTCAACGAGGAGTCATCACAATGAAAAAAATCACGCTTTCCATCATGGCCCTGGCCGCCTGCTCTTCCGCCTCCGTCATGGCGCAGGATGCGTTCAGCTATGCCAAGGGTGCCGCTATCTGGACCCATACCCAGTCCGACTTCATCGGTGGCAAGGACAGCGACAACCGCGATTTCGGTGGCCTGAGCCTGGATCTCTCCAAGAGCTTCGGCTCCAACGTCTACGGCCGACTCGGCTCAGAATACAGCTCCCGCAACAGCGGCAATGACAGCATGGCCATCTCCAACCTGGGGGTGGGGGTGTTCACGCCCCTCAGCACCGGCCTGAACCTGTACGGTGAGACCGGCCTGATGGGCTACAGCCTGGAGCGCGAGCTGAGCCATGATGTCGATGGCTGGGACTCGGTGGCGCGCAAGAAGAGCGGCAGCCTGTACGGTGAAGTGGGCCTGCGTTACGACCTGGGTCAGGTCGAGCTCTCCACCGCCTATCGCTACGCCAACATGACCGACGACATGCAGGACTTCAAGGTGGGCGGCGCCTACAAGCTGACCCAGAACCTGGCCCTGACCGCCGACTACACCTATCGTCGCTGGGATCTGCAGCAAGGCTCCATCACCAGCCTGGGGGTGAAGTACAACTTCTGAGCCCCGCCCCCTTCCTGTATACCCCTGCTCCTGCCCATGACGCCGTCATGGGCTTTTTTCATGTTCCTGTGATCCTGTGTTCGCTCCGGCATCGTATCGGTTGGCAATAGTTATACAACTTCCATTTCTTTGTATAACTGCTATAACTGAGTCAATGCTTATACAAGGAGCGCCATCATGTACAAGATCAAGGTCGGTATCAGTGCCTGTCTGCTGGGCCAGGAAGTCCGGTTCGACGGGGGCCACAAACGCTCCAGCTTCTGCGAACGGGACCTCGGCGCTCACTTCGACTATCACCCCGTCTGCCCCGAGATGGCCATTGGCCTTGGCGCGCCCCGCGCCGCCATCCGCCTGGTGAAACGCCAGGGGGAGGTGCGGGCCGAGGCGAGCAACGGCAGCTTCGACGTCACGGAGAAATTGATCGCCTTCAGCGAGCAGAAGGTACGTCAGCTCGATTTCCTCTCCGGCTACATTCTTTGCGCCAAATCCCCCAGCTGCGGCATGGAGCGGGTGCGCATCTATGGCGCCAACAACGAGGGGAGCGCCAAGGAGGGGATTGGCCTGTTTGCCAAGGCGCTGATGGAGGCCAACCCCCTGCTGCCGGTGGAAGAAGACGGCCGCCTGTGCGACCCCATACTGAGGGAGAACTTCGTGCTGCGGGTCTTCGCCTATCACGACTGGCAGCAGCTCTGCGCCCGGGGGATCACCGCCTCTGCCCTGATCCGCTTTCATTCCCGCTACAAGTATCTGGTGCTCTCCCACGCCACCAGCCACTACCGCACTCTCGGCAAGCTGCTGGGCAACCTCGGCAAGGCCAACCTGCAGCAGGTGGCGGACAGTTACATCCAGGGCCTGATGGCGGCCCTGCGTCTTCGTGCCAACCGTCGCAGCCACACCAATGTGCTGATGCACCTGCAGGGCTACTTCAAGCGGGTGCTGACCCCGGCCCAGAAGCAGGAGCTCTGTGACACCATCGACAAGTACCGCACCGGGGTCTTCCCGCTGCTGGTGCCCCTTACCCTGATCCGCCATTACCTGCGCGAGTACCCCAATGCCTACTTGTCCGAGCAGGTCTATCTCAACCCGCATCCCGATACGCTCAAACTGCGTTACGGGCTTTGAACACCCTGTGCAGGCCCCGGCGGATGGCCGGGGGGCCTCTTTCCCAATGTCTGATGGACCCTCTCATGTCTGATGAACCACAAGCAGCCGCGCCTCTCCCCGACGAGGGCGTCTACCCCATCCGCGAGGTCTCCCGCCTCACCGGGGTCAATGCCGTCACCCTGCGCGCCTGGCAGCGCCGCTACGGCCTGGTGCAACCCGCCCGTACCGAGAAGGGGCACCGCCTCTACAGCGAGCAGGATATCCGCCAGATAGGCGAGATCCTGAGCTGGCTGGAGCGGGGGGTGAGCATAGGCCAGGTGAAGGGGCTCTTGAGCGAGCCCCAGTCCGCGCCGGTGAGCGATCACTGGCAGCAGACCCTGGATCAGTTTGGCCAGGCGCTGCTCGTCTTCAACCAGCGCAAGGCGGAAGCCGAGCTTAACGACCTGCTGGCGAGCTATCCGTTCGAGCTGGTGCGCAGCCGGGTGTTGCAGCCCCTGGTGGAGCAGCTGCTGGGGCTGTGGCGCGAGCGCCCCGATGGCGAGCTGCTGCAACAGGTGTGGCTGGGCTGGCTCCATACCCGCTTCGCCCGCCACCTCATCGAGCAGGAGAAGGGGGTGCCGGTCACCCTGGCAAGCTGGGGCCAGGTGGGGCCGCTCGATCTGGTCTGGGCCGCCTACGAGCTCATCGGTCAGGGCTATGAGGTGCAACTGCTGGGGGCGGTGGAGCCCCGCCATGTCACCCTGCTGGAGGGGCGCGCCACTCCCCCCTGGCTGGTGCTGCTGGGGGCCGGGCTTGGCAAGCAGGATCTGGCCACCCCCTGGCCCGCCGGTACCCGCTTCTTTGGCGAGCTGGGGCGCCTCTACGATGCCGACTGGCTGAACCAGCAGGACTGGCGGGCGAGCCTGGCCGAGCGGATGGCGCAGCAGAGCGCCGGGCGCGGGAGGAAAACACCATGAGGCTGATCTGGTTTCGAAACGATCTGCGCCTGGCGGACAACCCGGCCCTGCGCTCGTGCTGCGGGAATGCCAGCGCCGCTGACGAGCCGGTGGCGGCTCTCTTTGTCATCTCCCCGGCCCAGTGGCGGGCGCACAAGATGGCCCCCGTCCGCCAGCGCTTCATCCTGGCCCAGGTGGATGTGCTGGGTCGCGAGCTGGCGGCCCTCGGCATCCCGCTGCATCTGCTGCGGGTCGAGACCTTTGCCGAGGTGCCGGCGGCGCTGGCGGATCTGACGCGCCAGCTTGGGGTCACCCAGCTCTACGCCAATCAGGCCATCGAAATCGACGAGCAGCGCCGCGATGGCGCCGTCACCCGCGCGTTGGCACCGCAGGGGGTGAGTTGCCACTGGTTCAACGGCTGCTGCGTGCTGCCGCCCGGGCGGGTGCTGACCGGCTCGGGGGAGATGTTCAAGGTGTTCACCCCCTTTGGCCGCGCCTGGCTCAAGGCTCTCGACGAAGAGGGCTTCGTCATTCATCGCGCTCCTGCGCCGCGCGCCGCGCCGCTTGCCTGGCAGCCGCTCGCCGAGAGGACCTTTGCCGATGAGACCCTGGGTGAACTGACCCCGGATCCCCGCTGGCCCGTGGGGGAGGCCGAGGCCCAGCGGCGGCTGCACGCCTTTCTGGATCAGGGGGTGCTGGACTATGGCGAGACCCGGGACTTCCCGGCGCTGGCGGGCACTTCCGTGCTCTCCCCCTACCTGGCGGCCGGGATCCTCAGTGCGCGTCAGTGCGTGGCCGCGCTGCAGCAGCGCCTCGGCGGCCGACCCCAGTCCAAGGCGCAGCCCGGTTTCGTCTGGCTCAACGAGCTCATCTGGCGCGAGTTCTATCGCCACCTGCTGGTGCGGGTGCCAAGCCTCTCCATGAACCGTCCCTTCAAGCCCGAGACCGCGGCCCTGCCGTGGAGCTGGGACCCGGATGCCTTCGCCGCCTGGTGCGAAGGGCGCACCGGCTACCCCGTGGTCGACGCCGCCATGCGCTGCCTCAACGCCACCGGCTGGATGCACAACCGGCTGCGGATGATAGTGGCGAGCTTTCTCACCAAGGATCTGCACATCCACTGGCGGCTGGGGGAGGATTACTTCATGAGCAAACTGATAGACGGGGATCTGGCGGCCAACAATGGCGGCTGGCAGTGGGCGGCGGGTACTGGCGCCGATGCGGCCCCCTATTTTCGGGTGTTCAACCCGACAACTCAGGGGCAACGATTTGATCCACAAGGAGACTTTATCCGTACTTGGGTGAAAGAACTGGCCGATGTCCCCCCTGCCTATATACATCAACCCCATGACTGGTTGAGACTCAAAGGGGGAGGTGATTACCCGGCTCCCATGGTGGATCACGCCCTCGCACGGGTGAAGGCCATCGAGATGTTTCGAAACCTGGAGAAATAGGATGAAGGACCCGCTGGCCCGCTTTATCGCCCTCTATCAGCAACTGGACAGGCAGCAACTGCACCGCCTGCCCGATGTCTATGCGCAGCGGGTGGTCTTCATCGATCCGGCCCATCGCATCGAAGGACTGGCGGCGCTCACCGACTATTTTGCCGCCCTCTATCAGCGCCTGGCCTATTGCCGCTTCGCGGTAACGGACCAGCAGCTGCAGGGGCAGGGGGCCTGGCTCGGCTGGACCATGACCTTCTCCCACCCCAGGCTGCGGGGCGGCGAGCCGATCCGGCTGGAAGGGGCCACCCGCCTCGAGTTCGACCAAGAGGGCAAGGTGTGCCTGCACCGGGACTACTTCGATCTGGGCGCCATGCTCTACGAGCAGTTGCCGCTGCTGGGCCCCCTGGTGCGCGCCATCAAGGGGAGGCTGGGATCATGAGCGGACGGGTACTGATCACCGGAGCCAGCTCCGGCATCGGCCGCCAGCTGGCGCTGGATTACAGGCGCGCCGGCTGGCAGGTGTGGGGCTGTGGCCGCGATGAGGGGCGCTTGCAGGCGCTGGCCGATGCAGGGATCACCCCCCTGCAGTTCGATGCAAGGGACAGCGCCGCCATGGCCCGGGTTGCCGCCGCGCTGCCCGCCCTGGATCTGGTGATCCTCAATGCTGGCAACTGCGAATACATGGATGTGGCAGAGGGGTTCGACGGCGCCCTGTTTGCCCGGGTGATTGAAACCAACCTCATCGCCACCGGCCATGCCCTGGCGGCCTTCCTGCCGCGACTGGCGCCCGGGTCTCGGCTCGCCATCGTCAGCTCGTCGGTGAGCTGGCTGCCCCTGCCACGGGCCGAGGCCTATGGCGCCTCCAAGGCGGGCCTCGACTATCTGGCCCATACCCTGCGTCTGGATCTCGCGACCCGGGGCATAGGGGTGAGCCTTATCCGCCCGGGCTTTGTCAGCACGCCGCTCACCGCGAAGAACGATTTTCCCATGCCTTGTCTGGTGACGGTGGAAGCGGCTTCCCGCGCCATCATGAGCGGGCTTGCCGCCGGCCGCCACCAGATCCACTTCCCCCGTCGCTTCATCTGGTTGCTGCGCCTGTTTGGTGCCCTGCCGACCGGGCTCTGGCTGCGCCTCGGTCGCACCCTCACCTCGAAAGGATCCCCTTCATGAAGAAAAAGATTGCCATCATAGGTTCCGGGATCTCGGGGCTTGGCGCCGGTTTTCTGCTCCACAAGCTGCACGACGTCACCCTGTTCGAGGCGGCCCCCATCCTGGGGGGCCACACCGCCACCGTCGATGTGACTCAGGCCGGTCGCAGCTATGCCATCGACACAGGTTTCATTGTCTTCAACGATCGCACCTATCCGAATTTCCTGAAACTGCTGGAGCGGATCGGGGTGGCGCGCCAGCCCACCGAGATGAGCTTCTCGGTCAAGAGCCCGGCGGGGCTGGAGTACAACGGCCACAACCTGGACACCCTGTTTGCCCAGCGCAGCAACCTGCTGAGCCCGCGCTTCTACCGCTTCGTCGCCGAAATACTGCGATTCAACCGGGAGGCCCGCGCCTGGCTGGCGGACAAGACCCGCCCGGAAAATGGCAGCGAACCGACCCTGGGAGATTTTCTGCAACGGGGACGGTTCAGCGACTACTTCGCCCGCCACTATATCCTGCCCATGGGGGCGGCCATCTGGTCCTCCACCCTGGCGGACATGCGTGCCTTTCCCCTGGGTTTCTTCCTGCGATTCTTTGCCAACCACGGCCTGCTCGAGGTGGTCAATCGTCCCCAGTGGTACGTGATCCCGGGGGGCTCGCGGGAATACATAGGCCCGCTCACCGCAGGCTGGCAGGCGCGGATCCGGCTGGCCAGCCCGGTACAGGGGGTTCGGCGCACGGCCGAAGGGGTGATGGTCCGAAGCCGCCACGGGGAAGAGCCCTTTGACGAGGTGATCTTCGCCTGCCACAGCGACCAGGCCCTGGCCCTGCTGGTGGATGCAAGCGAAGGGGAGCAGGCCATTCTCGGCGCCATGGCCTATCAGGCCAACGACGTCTGGCTGCACACCGACGCGAGCTGCCTGCCCGCTCGCCGCAAGGCGTGGGCCAGCTGGAACTATCAGCTGGGGGACGACGACGGGGCGCGTCCCCTGGTGAGCTACAACATGAACATCTTGCAGGGGATAAGCTCGCCAGCGCCCTTCTGCGTCAGCCTCAATCCCCAGGGGCGGGTGGACGAGAGCAAGGTGCTGCGCCGCTTCGTCTATCACCATCCCGTCTTCAATCAGGCTTCCATTGCCGCCCAGCAGCGCCGGGCCGAGATCTGCGGCCAGCAGCACACCCACTTTTGCGGCGCCTACTGGTACAACGGCTTTCACGAGGACGGGGTGCGCAGCGCCCTGGACGTGGCCAAGCGCTTCGGAGCCAGCCTGTGAAGGCCGCCGGCGACACCATCAGCGCCATCTGGCAGGGCTCGGTGCGCCACCGCCGCTTCGCCCCCAGGCCCCACGCCTTTTCATACAGCCTCTTCATGCTGGGGCTGGATCTGGACGAGCTGCCGGGTCTTAGCCAGGGGCGCTGGTTCGCCTTGGAGCGAGCGGGGCTGCTTTCGTTTCGCCGCGACGACTATCTGGGCGGTGGCGAGGGCAGCCTCAAGCAGGCGGCGTGGGACAAGGTGAGCGAACTGGGTGGCGATGCCGAGCCCGAGGGGCGGGTGCTGCTGCTTGGCAATGTGCGCTGCCTGGGATTCTACTTCAGCCCGGTCAACTTCTACTTCTGCTACCGGGCGGGAGAGGCGCGCTATCTGCTGGCGGAGGTGTCGAACACCCCCTGGAACGAGCGTCACTACTACCTGCTGGATCTGGCGGCCCTGGCGCCCCATGACAAGGACTTTCACGTCTCTCCCTTCATGGGGCTGGCCATGCGCTACCACTGGCGCATCCGCCCGCCCGAAGAGGAGACGCTGATCCATATCGAGAGTCATCCCACATCCGGCGAGGCCAAGCTGTTCGATGCCACCCTGGCGCTGCGCCGGGCGCCGCTGTCGCGCCGGGGGCTGGTGGCCTTGCTCGTCCGCTGGCCCTGGATGACCCTGAAGGTGCTGCTCGGTATCTACTGGCAGGCCCTGCGTCTTTTTATCAAACGAACCCCGATCTTTACCCATCCGGAGAGCCGCTAATGGAACTTGCTCAATCAACCCTCTCTGCCTCTTTCATCGACAAGGGGGCCAGACAACTGCTGCTCACTCTGCTGGGACGTCTCGAACACGGCCAGCTGCTGCTGCACGACGGCAGCGAGCGTCACCGCTTCGGGGTGGCGGGCACGGATCTCCACGCCGAGGTGATGGTGCAGGATCCGGCGTTTTATCGCCGCCTGCTGCTGGGGGGCAGCATAGCCGCCGGTGAGACCTGGGTGGAGGGACTCTGGACCAGCCCGGATCCGGTGGCCCTGGTGCGGCTGCTGGCCCGCAACCTGCCGCTGCTCGACTCATTGGAGCGGCGCCTGGGCTGGCTCAGCTTCCCGTTCAACAAGGTGCGCCATTGGCGCAGCCGCAACACTCAGGCTGGCGCCAGGGCCAACATCGCCGCCCACTATGATCTCGGCAACGCCCTCTATCAGGGCTTCCTCGACAGCCACATGCAGTATTCGAGCGCCCTCTACCCGAGCGCCGAGGCCAGCCTGGAGCAGGGGCAGCAGGCCAAGCTGCGCACCATCTGCGAGCGGCTCGAGCTTGGGCCGGACGACCACCTGCTGGAGATTGGCACCGGCTGGGGCGGCCTCGCCGTCTATGCCGCCCGCCATTACGGCTGCCGGGTCACCACCACCACCATCTCCCAGGCCCAGCACGACTACGCCAAGGAGTGGATTGCCCGGGAGGGGCTGGGGGATCGCATCACATTGCTGCTGGAGGATTACCGCAAGCTGGAGGGGCGCTTCGACAAGCTGGTCTCCATCGAGATGATAGAGGCGGTGGGGCACGCCTTCCTGCCGGACTATTTCCGCCAGTTGTCGCGCCTGCTAAGGCCCGGCGGTCGCCTGCTGATCCAGGCCATCACCATTGCCGATCAGCGCCACGCCCAGTATCTGCGTGGCGTCGATTTCATCCAGCGCTACATCTTCCCCGGCGGCTGTCTGCCGAGCGTCTCCCAGATGGCGGGGCTGCTCGCCCGGGAGACCGACATGCAGCTGGTGCGGCTACACGATCACGGCCACCACTATGCCCGCACCCTGGCCCACTGGTGCGAGCGCTTCCTGGCGCTGGCCCCCGAGCTGCCGAGGCTCGGCTACAGCCAGGACTTCATCCGGCTCTGGCACTTCTATTTTGCCTATTGCGAGGGGGGCTTCTGGGAGCGGGCCATCAGCCTGGTGCAGCTGGAGGCGGCCAAGCCGGGCCCTCTCGGCTGGAGCGGTGACCTGCCAGTGAGCGGTCACTGACCATGTGGCAGTGGGCCCACCTGCTGGGGTTCAACCTCTACTGGTTGCTGGCGGTGAAATGGCAGCAACCTGGCCCCCTGCTCGGGATGCTGCTGCTGCATTTCCTCTTCTCGCCGAGCCGCCTGGGTGACTGGCGCCTCATTCCCGTCGCCCTGGCAGGCTGTCTGCTCGACATCCTGCTCTGGCGGCTAGGCCTGTTCCAGTTTCCGGCCGGCTTCCCCCTCTGGCTGTTGCTGCTCTGGTGCGGTTTTGCCCTGACCCTCTCCCACGGTCTGCGCTGGCTTCGGCCCTTGCCACGCTGGCAGCAGGCGCTGTTTGGCATGGTGGGGGGCGCCAGCTCCTATGTGGCGGGGGCGGCCATGGGGGCCGTACACTTACCCTGGGGCATCGGGATCAGCGCGGCGCTGCTGGCGGTGATCTGGATGGGATGGTTGCCCGTACTGGTATGGGCAACGGTGAAGCTGGAGGGTGAGCCGAGATGAACACCTTTTCGACCGATACGCTGCTTTTTTCCAAATGGACCAGGGAGACCCTGTTCGAGCAGGCCGATCGCCATTTTCTGGTGATCTCCTGCCATAAAGACGAGAGGGGAGAGCTCGACAGGGTCACGGTGCAGGATATCAATACCCTGCAAGAACAGGAGCTGGATTGGCATGAACTGGAAGATCCCACTCGTTGGCACATGGGTTGGCATTAGCCTGCTCTGCTGGAGCGCCTTGAGCTGGGCTGCCCCCTGGCAGCAGCTGCGCCCCGTCGGACAGGGGGAGATGCACTGGCTCTGGTTCAAGCTCTATGACGCCACCCTCTACAGCCAGGATGGCCGCTATGCACCGCGCCGTTATCCCCAGGCCCTCTCCCTCACCTATGCCAGGGACATAGACAGACAGGATATCCTGGAGGCCACCGCCCAGGAGTGGCAGCGGCTGACGCCAGGGGACAGCCAGGCCCAGGCCCGCTGGCTGGCGGCGCTGTCCGGGGTGCTGCCCGACGTGAAGGCGGGGGACAGGCTCACGTTTTACGTGGATGAGCAGGGTCAGGGAGAGCTCTGGCTGCGAGAACGCCCCCTTGGTCGGATCGCGGAACCCGGTTTTTCCGCCGCCTTTCTCGCCATCTGGCTGGCCGACAACAGCCGGGATCCCGCGCTGACCCGCCGTCTGCGTGGCCAGCCTTGAGCCATGGGGGAATTCCCTCGTATCGACCGGGTGATGACGACCATGGCCAGCCGCCCGGGCTGATGCTCAGCCAGGGCGACGTTCCCCCTATTGCAATCAGGAGTCTGATATGACCTTGTCTGGTGGCCACTGGCGTGGCTTGATGCTTTCCCTGATGCTGCTGCTCGGTGGCTGCGGCACCAGCCTGGATGCCTATCGTGACCAGGGGCCGACCTGGGATCTCGCCCGCTTCTTCGACGGCAAGCTGGTGGCCCATGGCCTGGTGACAGACCGTAGCGGCGAAGTGACCAGTCGCTTTCGGGTCGAGATGCAGGGGCGCTGGCGCGCGGGCAAGGGGGAGTTGTTCGAGCAGTTCTATTTCGACGACGGTCGCCAGCAGACCCGCACCTGGTATCTGCGCAAGGGAGAGGACGGGCACTGGCGCGGCACTGCCTCGGACGTGGTGGGGGAGGCGGTGGGCAAGACGGCGGGCTTTGCCCTCAACTGGCGCTATCAACTCGATCTGGCCCTGCCGGATGAGAGTGTGGTGCGGGTCAGCTTCGATGACTGGATGTACCTGCTGGATCAAGATCGCCTCATCAACCGGGCCGAGATCAGCAAGTTCGGCATCTACCTGGGGGAGGTGATCCTCTATATCGAACGCACCGCCCCCCTTGCCACCCCTGAGGCCGTCACCCCTTGATTGATAGCCCATCGCTATCAATGACTCAGCCAGCAACTATTACCTTTTGAGTCTCTTACGCGCTAAGCTGACCCTGTTTTCAATCTGGAGGTGCATGATGAAGAACCCGATCGGCCTAGACGCCGCCCAATCTCAAGCCCTGGCAACCGAGCTGAATCAACTGTTGGCCAGCTACCAGATCCTCTACATGAATGTCCGCGGCTTCCACTGGAACATCCGCGGCAGCCACTTCTTCGAGCTGCATCTGAAGTTCGAGGAGATCTACAACGACCTGCTGCTGAAAGTCGATGCCCTGGCCGAGCGCATCCTGACCCTGGATAGCGTGCCCCTGCACAGCTTCAGCGACTACCTCAAGGTCTCCACCATCGCGGAGAGCAAGGGCCTGCACGACGGTCCCGGCTGCATCGGCTCCCTGCTGGAGGGATTCCGTGAGCTGCTCGGTGCCCAGCGCCGCATCCTGAAACTGGCCAGCGAGGCGGGGGACGAAGGTACGGCCTCCCAGCTCTCGGACTACATACAGCAGCAGGAGAAACTGGTCTGGATGCTGCGGGCCTATCTGGATTGAGTGTTTAGTTACCAATACCCTGAATAGCTTCCTGTTCCTGTCTGATTATCCACCCATTTGCCGCCCCTTCGGGCGGCTTTTTTCTTTTGATCTGCATCAATGAAGTATTAATTGGCAAATTGAATGCCTATTAAGTTCTGCGCCGGAGGAATAGAATCGCCACAAAACAAACAACTGAAATGTCCAATTAGGGGAGACATGATGTTTTGTGTGCAATGTGAACAGACAATTCGTACCCCCGCAGGCAATGGCTGCGCCTATGCACAAGGCATGTGCGGCAAGACGGCCGAAACCTCGGATTTGCAGGATGTGCTGATCTATACCCTGCAAGGCCTCAGTGCCTGGGCCCTGGCGGCCCGCGAACACGGCATCGTCGATGACGAGATAGATGCCTTCGTGCCCAAGGCCTTCTTCGCCACCCTCACCAACGTCAACTTCGACTCCGAGCGCATCGTCGCCTATGTCAACCAGGCGCTGGCCTATCGCCGGCAGCTGGCCGGCAAGCTGGCCCCCCTGGCCGTGCAGGCCGACGAGCTGCCCGCAGCCGCCCGCTTCGAGCCGGGCAGCGAGCTGCTGGCACAGCTGGCCAAGGCGCCCCAGACCGCGGTCAACCGCGGCAAGAACGAGGTAAACGAAGACATCATGGGGCTGCGCCTGCTCTGCCTCTACGGCCTCAAGGGCGCTGCCGCCTACATGGAGCACGCCAGGGTGCTGGATCAGCAGGATGCCGGGGTGGCAGCTGAATTCCATCGCATCATGAGCTGGCTGGGTACGGATCCGAGCGACCTGGATCCCCTGTTCAAGTGCGCCATGGATATCGGCCTGCTCAACTTCCGCATCATGGAGATGCTGGATCTCGGTGAAACCACCGCCTTCGGCCACCCCGAGCCGACTCAAGCAAGAGTCACCCCGGTGCCGGGCAAGTGCATCCTGGTCTCAGGCCACGACATGGTGGATCTCAAGCTGATTTTGGAGCAGACCAAGGGGACCGACATCAATGTCTACACCCACGGCGAGATGCTGCCCGCCCTGGCCTACCCCTTCTTCAAGCAGTACCCGCATCTGGTGGGCAACTACGGCTCCGCCTGGCAGAACCAGCAAAAAGAGTTTGCCAACTTCCCGGGCGCCGTGGTGATGACCTCCAACTGCATCATCGACCCGAACGTGGGCAACTACAGCGATCGCATCTTCACCCGCTCCATCGTCGGCTGGCCCGGAGTCACCCATCTGGAAGGGGAGGATTTCTCCGCAGTCATCGAGAAGGCCCAGGCGCTGGAGGGCTTCAAGCACGTTGAGCTGGAGCACTTCATCACCATCGGCTTTGCCCGCAACGCCCTGATGCAGGCGGCCCCGGCGGTGATCGACAAGGTGAAGGCTGGCGAAATCAGCCACTTCTTCCTGGTGGGGGGCTGTGACGGTGACCGCGCCGAGCGCGCCTACTACACGGAATTTGCCAGGGCCATTCCCCAGGACAGCCTGCTGCTCACCCTGGGCTGCGGCAAGTACAAGTTCAACAAGCTCGACTTCGGCGACATAGGCGGCATTCCGCGCCTGCTGGACGTGGGCCAGTGCAACGATGCCTACTCCGCCATCCAGCTCGCCCTGGCGCTCGCCGACGCGTTCGAATGTGGCGTCAACGATCTGCCCCTGACCCTGGTGCTCTCCTGGTTCGAGCAAAAAGCCATCGTCATCCTGCTCACCCTGCTTGCGCTCGGCGTGAAGGACATACGCACCGGCCCGACCGCCCCGGCCTTCCTCACCCCGGCCCTGCTCAAGGTGCTGGAAGAGCAGTTCGGCCTGAAAGGGACTACCACGGCCGAGGCCGACTTGGCCGAGATCCTGGCGGCCTGATCAGAGTGCTGGAGACATAGTCCGGCCTGAAAGGAACCACCACGGCAGACGCGGATCTCGCCGAAATCCTGGCGGCCTGAGCGGCGCCATATCAGCCTTACACGCTCAGCAAGTTGTAAGCGTTTGGCGAGCCCGATGGCTCGCCTTTTTTCCATGACACAGTTCAACGATCCCTTTTCAAGAAGAGGAGCCTTGCGATGACCTCCACCTCTTTGAGCCTGCGCTGTATAGGTCGCCAGGCAGAGACCCACGACGTGACCAGCTGGCAGTTTGCCGCCGCAAAGGGCAGCCTGCCCCCCGTGCTGGCCGGCCAGTGCGTCACCCTGCATACCGACATTGACGGCGAACCCTTGTGCCGCGCCTACACCCTCTCCTCCAGCCCGCAGGATCCTGGCTGGCAGGTGACCATCAAGGATGTGGGGCGGGTCTCCCACCATCTGCATCAGAGCTTGCAGGTGGGGGACGAGATCCGGGTCGATGGCCCGTTCGGCGACTTCAACCTGACGGCGCTCCCCTGCGAGCGGCCGCTGCTGCTGAGCGCCGGCTCCGGCATCACCCCCATGTGGGCCATGCTACGCGGCGAATTGGCCAGACGGCCTGATGCGGATATCCGCTTCATTCACAGCGCCAGAACCCCTGAGGATGTGATCTTCGCAGACGAGCTGGCCGCCCTGGCCGAGGCGCATCCGGGAGTGCGCCACGGACTGGTATTGGAGCAAGCCCCCGAGACTCACCCCTGGGTCGGTCGGCTCAGCCCCGCCATGCTTCAGGAGTTGGCGCCGGATCTCTTGAACCGCCACGTCTATCTGTGCGGGCCCGCCCCCTACATGGCGGCGGTGAGCGCCATGCTGGTTGAGCTGGGCCTGCCGGCGGCGCAGCTGCATCAGGAGTCGTTCGGCCTGCCTGGGGCGGCATCGAGCGCGGCGCCCGCCCCCGCAAGTGGGGATCACTTCTGGCTGACCCTGACAAAGAGCGGCAAGAAGGTGAAGATATTGCCGGGCCAGACCCTGCTGGCGGCGCTCGAGGAGGCGGGGGAGACCATGATGGCTGCCTGCCGCGCCGGGGTATGTGGCAGCTGCCGCTGCACGACACAAGGGGATATCGAGCGCCAGAGCGTGATGACTCTCAGCGCGCAGGATCTCGAGCGCGGGGTGGCGCTGGCCTGCTCCTGCACCGTCAGGGGGGATGTGAGCCTGGATTGCTGATGGGTGGAGGCGCTCACATGACTGAGATATCAGCCTTTTCCCGGGCGGGCCGGGCGAGTACACTTTGCCCAGTTTCACCAGAACACGGGAAAAAAAATGACAATACTGGTCACGGGCGGCGCCGGTTACATCGGCTCTCACACCCTGGTTGAGCTGTTAAACGAAGGGGAGCAGGTGGTGGTGCTGGACAACCTCTCCAACGCCTCCCCCGAGTCCCTCAAGCGGGTCGAGCGGATCACCGGCAAGGCGGTCACCTTCGTGGAAGGGGACATCCTGGACAGGGCGTGCCTGCAACGGCTGTTCGCCGCCCACAAGATCGAGTCTGTGATCCACTTCGCCGGCCTCAAGGCGGTGGGGGAGTCCGGCCAGATCCCGCTTACCTACTATCAGAACAACGTGACTGGCACCCTGGTGCTGTGCGAGGAGATGGCCAGGGCCGGGGTGTTCCGCCTGGTATTCAGCTCCTCGGCCACCGTCTATGGGGATCCCGCCTCCGTGCCCCTGCGGGAAGATTTTCCCACAGGTGCCACCAATCCTTACGGCCGCTCCAAGCTGATGGTCGAAGAGATCTTGCGGGATCTGGCCAAGTCCGATCCCCGCTGGGCCATAGTGCTGCTGCGCTACTTCAATCCGGTCGGTGCCCACGAGAGCGGCCTCATCGGCGAAGATCCCAACGGCATTCCCAACAACCTGCTGCCCTACATCAGCCAGGTCGGCGTCGGCAAGCTCAAGGAACTGGGGGTGTTTGGCAACGACTACCCGACTCCGGACGGCACCGGGGTGCGCGACTACATCCATGTGGTGGATCTCGCCATCGGCCACCTCAAGGCGCTGGCCCGCATCGAGGGCGACACCGGCGTCTTCACCTACAACCTGGGCACAGGCCAGGGGTATTCCGTGCTGGAGATGATCAAGGCGTTCGAGGCGGCCAGCGGTCGCCCCATACCCTATCAGATCAAGCCTCGTCGCCCCGGCGACATCGCCGAGTGCTGGGCCGAGCCCACCCTGGCCCGGGAGGAGCTGGGCTGGCAGGCCGAACGCGGCCTGGAGCAGATGATGGTCGACACCTGGCGCTGGCAGAGGGAAAACCCGAACGGCTACCCGGCCTGATCCTGAACCCGCCCCTGAAAAAAAGCCCCGGTAGCGATGCCGGGGCTTTTTCATGTGGGGGAGCAGGCCGTTACTGGATGGCCCTGCCGGCACGCACGTCCTCGATGGCGCCGGTCAGGCTGGCCATGTCGCGGGGGGCCCCACGCAGGATCTGGTCGCCGATGATGAAGGCCGGGGTGCCTGAGATACCCATGGCCTCGGCCAGTGCCCGGTTGGTGCCCAGAGCCTTGTCGATGCTGGCATCTTTGAACCTGGCTTCGGCCTTGCTCCAGTTCACACCGGCGCCCTCGGCAATCTGCTTGATCTGTGCCTCGTCGGCCAGAGGACCCTGGTGGGCATAGAGGGCATCATGAAACGCCTGATACTTCTCCGGCTGGGTCAGTTGCACCGCCAGGGCGGCGCGGGCGGCATAGGCGGAGCTCTGGCTCAGGATGGGGAACTGCTTGTAGATGTAGCGAATATCCTTGTCTGCGGCCAGCAGCTGCTGGATCAGGGGGTGGGCCCGCTTGCAGTAACCGCAGTTGTAGTCGAAGAACTCGACCAGGGTCAGCTTGCCCTTGGGATTGCCTGCCTCGGGATCCTTGGCGGCGAAGAGCTCCTTGCCATGGGCCTTGATCATCGCCTTGTCGTTCTCGGCCTGCTGGCCCTCCTGCTTGGCGCGCAGGGCATTGGACATCTCGACCAGGATCTCCGGGTTCTTGACCAGATAGTCCCGCACTATCTGCTCGACGTCGGACTTGGTGAGCTCGCTGGCCTGGGCGGGGGCCACGAACAGGGCGGCGCCGGCCAGGGCGCAGAACAGGGCATGCTTGATCGTCTTCATTTCATCTTTCCGACAGGGTGACAGTGCCGCTTATAGTGATTTACTCATGAGTCAAGTCAAGCCATCCGCTTGAAAAAGCGCACTTTATAGCCTTTTTGTCTGCCATCTGCGTCAGATAGCCCAATAAAGCAGCAAACAGTCGATGGGGGGATTTACAAGGCAGAGGGGCATGGGTAATATGCGTCGCACTGCTGCGGAGGGGTGGCAGAGCGGCTGAATGCACCGGTCTTGAAAACCGGCGATGGGCGACCATCCGTGGGTTCAAATCCCACCTCCTCCGCCATCTATATAGCCCAAGCGATTCAATCGCTTGGGCTTTTTCGTGTCTGCGGTGTGTGGTGGGCCAGCCGTCAGGCCAGCGATGAGCCATCCCGTCCTGATCCCTTGTGGCCCGATAGCCGGCGACTGTGATGGAGGGGCCTCACCCGATCCTCCTGCGAAAGTATCAATGAAACAGGGACTGGCGAAGCAGTCCCCGTGTCATTGGCATGACCCGGCCTGAAACCGGTTCACCCATGGCCGTCGCCGAAAGGCTCAACCTTCTTGTCGGTCAATCAGTGGCACAGTTTGTAATACACCTCGTTCCAGCGCAGGGTCTCCTTGAGCGCGGGGATGCGGGTGTGCTCGTCGATGACCACAAACTCGATACCCATGATGTCGGCGAAGGTGCGCAGCTGCTCTATGTCCACCGCCTGGGTGAACACCGAGTGGTGGGCGGCGCCCGCCAGGATCCAGGCCTCGGCGCTGGTCTGCAGGCTGGGCAGGGGTTTCCACAGGGCGCTGGCCACCGGGAGTTTCGGCATGGCCTCTGGCAGGTCCACCACCTCCAGCTGATTGACCACCAGCCGGAAGCGGTTGCCGAGATCGATGAGGCTGGCATTGACCGCCTTGCCCGCCGGGGCCGCAAACAGCAGGCGGGCCGGATCGGCCTTCTTGCCTATGCCTAAGTGCTGGGCGTCCAGCACGGGTTTGCCTGCGGCGATGGAGGGGCAGACCTCCAGCATGTGAGCCCCCAGCACCAGGTTGTTGCCCGCCTCCAGGTGGTAGGTGTAGTCCTCCATGAAGGAGGCGCCCCCCGTAAGGCCATAGCCCATCACTTTCAGGGTGCGCAGCAGGGCCGCCGTCTTCCAGTCCCCTTCCGCCCCAAAACCAAAACCTTGCTGCATCAGGCGCTGGCAGGCGAGGCCCGGCAGCTGGTGCAGACCGTGGAGATCCTCGAAGGTGGTGGTGAAGGCGCCGAAACCGCCGTCGGTGAGGAACTTCTTCATCCCCAGCTCCTGGCGCGCCGCCTCATACAGGGAGGCACGAAGCCCCCCACCCGCCTGCACCGCCTCGGTCAGGGTGTAGGTCGCCTCATATTCGGCCAGCAGCGCCTCGATGTCGCTCTCGGGCACGGCGTCGATCACCTTCACCAGATCACCGACCGGGTGGTAGTTCACCTGATAGCCGAACTGGATCTGGGCCTCAATCTTGTCGCCCTCGGTGACCGCCACGTTGCGCATGTTGTCGCCAAAACGGGCGATCTTGAGGTGGCGGCTGTCGTGGATGGCGGCGGCGATGCGCATCCAGTTGCCAATCTTCTGTCTGGCCTCTTCATCCTGCCAGTGACCCACCACCACGGTGCGGGGCAGCCGCAGGCGGGCCCCCATGAAGCCGAATTCGCGCCCACCGTGGGCGGTCTGGTTCAGGTTCATGAAGTCCATGTCGATCTCGCTCCAGGGGAGATCCCGGTTGAACTGGGTGTGGAACTGCAGCAGGGGCTTTTGCAACTGGCCGAGGGCCGGGATCCACATCTTGGCGGGGGAGAAGGTGTGCATCCACACCATGAGCCCGGCGCAGCGCTGGTCGTGGTTGGCATCGCGAGCGACGCTACTGATTTCATCCAGGGTGGTGCCGGTGGGTTTGAGCACTATCTTGAGGGGCAGGTTCGCCCCCTCGTTGAGCTGGCTGGCGATGGTGTGGGCGTGATCGGCCACCTGCTTCAATGTGGTGGCGCCATACAGGTGCTGGCTGCCGACCAGGAACCACACTTCCAGCTGTTTCATCAATTCCATGAGTTTGTCCTCTTTTAGGCTTTTGTCTGGCCGTAATAGGCGTGTTTGCCATGCTTGCGCTGGTAGTGCTTCTCCAGCAGGTAATCGGGCAGGGGGCGGGCCCCGGGGTTTATCTGGCCGGTGAGCCAGGCCATGCGCGCCACCTCTTCCAGCACCACGGCGTTGTGTACCGCGTCCTCGGCGTCCTTGCCCCAGCTGAAGGGGCCGTGGTTGGCCACCAGCACCCCCGGCATGGTGAGGATGGGGGTCTGCTTGAGGGTCTCGACGATGAGATGACCGGTCAGCCCCTCGTAATCCTCCTCGACCTCCCCCGGGGTGAGCAGGCGGGAGCAGGGGATCTCGCCGTGGAAGTAGTCGGCCTGGGTGGTGCCGAAAATGGGGATGGGGCGCCCCGCCTGGGCCCAGGCGGTGGCATGGGTGGAGTGGGTGTGCACCACGCCGCCAAGCTCGGGATAGGCGCGATAGAGCACCAGGTGGGTGGCGGTGTCGGAGGAGGGGCGAAGGTCCCCCTCCACCTGCGTGCCCGCCAGATCCAGCACCACCATGTCCTCGACCCGCATCCGCTCGTAGCTGACGCCGCTTGGCTTTATCACCACCAGGTTGCGCGCTCTGTCGATGCCGCTCACGTTGCCCCAGGTGAAGGTCACCAGCTCGTGGCGCGGCAGATCCAGATTGGCGGCGAGCACCTGCTCCTTGAGGATCTTGAGGTTCATGCCGGCCCCCCCCGGTTGTAGAGCGGCTCGGCGGCGGCGCCCCAGGCGAGGTAGCGCTGGTAGAGGCGTTCATACTCGGCGACCCGCTCTGGGTGTGGCTGGTGGGTGCGCTCCACGGCGCTCGCCATGTGGCGCTGGGCCTTGGCCACATCGGGATGGATCCCGGCCGCCACGGCGGCAAAGATGGCAGCCCCCAGGGCGCAGCACTGATCCGAGGCCACCACCTGGATGGGGCGATTCATCACATCGCTGCAGGTCTGCATCACGGTGGCGGACTTGCGGGCGATGCCGCCAAGGGCGATCACCTGCTCCACCGGCACCTGCTGCTGGGTCATGCACTCCATGATGCTGCGGGCGCCGAAGGCGGTGGAGGCCACCAGGGCGCCGAAGAGATCGGGGGCATCGGTGCCGAGGTTGATCCCGGTGAGGGTGCCCTGCAGGCGCTGGTTGGCATAGGGGGTGCGCCGGCCGTTGAACCAGTCGAGCACCACCGGCAGGTGCGCCAGGTCGCGCTGCTGCTCCCAGGCGGCGGCGAGGCTGGGCAGCAGCTCCTGCTTGTGGCGCTCGATGGCGATGCGAAGCTCCGGATACTGGGCGGCGAGGCTCTCCAGGGGCCAGCCGAGCTGGCGCTGATACCAGGCATAGATGTCGCCGAACGCCGATTGTCCCGCCTCCAGCCCCACCATGCCCGGCACCACGCTGCCATCCACCTGGCCGCAGATCCCGGCAATGGCCCGATCGCCTATGGTGGCCTGGTCGGCGATCAGGATGTCGCAGGTGGAGGTGCCGATCACCTTGACCAGGGCATTGTTGCCGGCCCCGGCTCCCACCGCCCCCATATGGCAGTCAAAGGCGCCGCCCGCTATCACCACCTCGCAGGAGAGGTGCAGGCGCTCGGCCCACTCCGGTGTCAGGGTGCCGACCGGCAGATCGGCGGTCCAGCTGTCGGTAAAGAGCGGGTAGTCGAGATCCTCCGTCAGCAGGGGATCCAGGGCATTGAGGAAGTCGGCGGGGGGCAGGCCGCCCCAGCTCGGGTGCCAGAGGGACTTGTGGCCGGCGGCGCAGCGCCCGCGCTTGAGGGTGGCCGGGGCCTGGGTGCCGCTCAGGATGGCGGGCACCCAGTCGCACAGCTCGACCCAGTTGCAGGCGGCGGCGCGCACGGCGGCATCGGCGCGGGAGACGTGCAGTATCTTGGCCCAGAACCACTCGGAGGAGTAGATGCCGCCGATGTAACGGCTGTAGTCGGGGAACTGGCCGCCGTGGCACAGGGCGGTGATGGCCTCCGCCTCCTCGATGGCGGTGTGATCCTTCCACAGCACGAACATGGCGTTGGGGTTGTCGGCAAACTCCGGACGCAGGGCCAGCACGCGCCCCTCCCTGTCGATGGGGGCCGGTGTGGAGCCTGTGCTGTCCACCCCGATGCCGCGCACGGCGGTGCGCTGACTCGGCGTTAGCTGGCTCACCACAGCCACCACCGCCTGCTCCATGGACTCCAGATAGTCGAGGGGGTGGTGGCGGAACTGGTTGTTGACCGGCTGGCAGTAGTGGCCTGCCTGCCAGCGGGGGTAATAGACGACCTGGGTCGCCAGCTCGGCGCCGTCCTGGCAGCGCACGGCGAGTGCCCTGACCGAGTCGCTGCCGAAATCGAGTCCGATGACTATGGGGTCGGATCTGAGGTGCTCAGACATATGTGCTCCTGACCATCAATGGGGGGTGACTGGGGGGAACCATAGGAGATGGGCAGGAGGGGCGGTTAGCCATTGGCTGCTGGAAATATGGATTTTAACGCTGTCAGTGCGACAAGGTGACGGCTCTCTAAAAATCAACATGTAACAATTTTGCTAAATATATAGACAAAATGGCTGCAATCTCATGGCGTGATCCTGCTCTCCATTTTTCCATGTGAAAACGATTACAACTTGGTTCGCTCAACCAGCAACAACAATAACGTCCTGTTTAAGCATGTTTTTAGATGGCTGTGACTTGATTGACCCAAGGAGCAGAACTGCGTGGATACATGGATTGATAGAACCGTTGGAGACATTCGCATGAACAAAATTGTTAAAGGCATGATCGCGATGGGGTTCGCCCTTGGTATGGCAAATTCTGCTTTCGCGGCCGAGGCGCTGAAGCTGGGCTACCTGGTCAAGCAGCCCGAGGAGCCCTGGTTCCAGACCGAGTGGAACTTCGCCGACAAGGCGGGCAAGGATCTGGGCTTCGAGGTGATCAAGATAGCCGTCCCCGACGGGGAGAAGACCCTCAATGCCATCGACAGTCTGGCGGCGAATGGTGCCAAGGGTTTCGTCATCTGCACCCCGGATCCCAAACTCGGTGCCGCCATCATGGCCAAGGCCAACAGCATGGATCTCAAGGTCATCACGGTGGATGACCAGTTCGTCAACGCCAAGGGCCAGCCCATGGAGCAGGTGCCCCTGGTGATGATGGCCGCCACCAAGATTGGCGAGCGTCAGGGCCAGGAGCTCTACAAGGAGATGGAAAAACGTCAGTGGGATGTGAAGAGTACCGGGGTGCTCGCCATCACCGCCGACGAGCTCGACACAGCCCGTCGCCGGGTCGAGGGCTCCCTGGGGGCGCTCAAGGCCGCCGGCTTCCCCGAGGGCCAGATCTACCGCGCACCCACCAAGAGCAACGACATTCCGGGGGCGCTGGATGCCGCCAACTCCATGCTGGTGCAGCACCCAGAGGTGAAGAACTGGCTCATCGTCGGCATGAATGACAACACTGTGCTCGGCGGCGTGCGCGCCACCGAAGGGCAGGGCTTCAAGGCCGACAACGTCATCGGCATCGGCATCAACGGGGTGGATGCGGTGAACGAGCTCTCCAAGTCCAGCGCCACCGGCTTCCTCGGCTCATTGCTGCCAAGCCCGGACGTGCACGGCTACAAGAGCATCCAGATGCTGCACGACTGGGTGGTCAACGGCGCCGAGCCTGCCAAGTTCACCGAGGTGACCGACGTGGTGCTCATCACCCGCGACAACTTCAAGGCCGAGCTGCAAAAGAAAGGACTGTGATCCCCCTCCCTTGATACCCATGCCGGCATGGCGGAGTGCGCCGTGCCGGCTGGCTGGAGTCATCTCATGAATCAAGTTCCATATCTGGAGTTTTGCGGCATCAGCAAGGAGTTTCCCGGCGTCAAGGCGCTGCAGAACGTCTCCTTCGCCTGCCAGCAGGGCACGGTACACGCGCTGATGGGAGAGAACGGGGCCGGCAAGTCCACCCTGCTCAAGATCCTGAGCGGTTTTCAGGCGCCCACCCGCGGGGTGGTGAAGCTGGCGGGCCAGGAGAAGGTGTTCCAAGACACGGTCGACGCCCTGGAGAGCGGGATCGCCATCATCTATCAGGAGCTGCATCTGGTGCCCGAGATGAGCGTGGCGGAGAACATCTACCTCGGCCAGCTGCCGACCCGGCGTGGCGTCATCGATCGGGAGAAGCTCTATCAGGATGCGGCCAGGCAGCTGGCGCGCCTCGGCATGGATGTGTCGCCGGAGACGCCGCTCAAGTACCTGTCGCTGGGGCAATGGCAGATGGTGGAGATCGCCAAGGCCCTGACCCGGGACGCCAGCGTCATCGCCTTCGACGAGCCGACCAGCAGCCTGTCGTCGCGCGAAATTGAGCAGCTGTTTCGGGTCATCCGCCAGCTGCGGGACGAGGGCAAGGTCATTCTCTATGTCTCCCACCGCATGGACGAGATCTTCGCCCTGTGCGATGCCATCACGGTGTTCAAGGATGGCCAGTTCGTGCGCACCTTCGCTTCCATGGCCGAGGTGGACCGGGATCTGCTGGTCAAGACCATGGTGGGGCGCGAGCTGACCGACATCTATGGCTACAACCCAAGGCCGCTAGGCGAGGCGGGCCTCAAGGTGGAGCACCTGATGGGGCCCGGCCTCAAGGCGCCGGTGTCGCTCGAGGTAAAGAGAGGGGAAATCCTCGGTATCTTCGGGCTGGTGGGGGCCGGGCGCAGCGAGCTGATGAAGCTTATCTTCGGCGCCGAGACACCTCGAGGGGGCGAGATATCGGTGTTTGGCAAACAGGTGGTCATTCAGAGCCCCATCGACGCCATTCGCAGCGGCATCATGCTCTGCACCGAAGACAGGAAGGCGCTCGGCATCATCCCCATCCATTCGGTGCAGGAGAACATCAACATCAGCGCCCGCCGCCACCACGCGTGGGGAGGCTTCTGGATCAACCAGAAGTGGGAAGACGAGAACGCGAGGCTGCGGATCCGCGACATGCGGGTCAAGACCCCGTCTCCCCAGCAGGCCATCATGAACCTCTCCGGCGGCAACCAGCAGAAGGCCATTCTGGGGCGCTGGCTGTCGGAAGACATGAAGGTGATCCTGCTCGACGAGCCGACCCGGGGCATAGACGTCGGGGCAAAGAACGAGATTTACAACGTGATTTACGATCTGGCCAAGGTGGGTATCGCCGTAGTGGTGGTCTCGAGCGAGCTGCCGGAGGTGCTGGGCATCGCGGATCGGATCCTGGTCATGCGGGAGGGGGAGATCGCCGGCGAGCTTTCCCACGACGAGGCCAACGAGGTCAAGGCGCTCAATCTGGCCATGCCGGCCCGTTGACCCGCTGACCACAACGAGATAGCACCCGGAATTTTCAGGAGAAATACCATGACAACAACGACCTCGGTCGGCCAAGTCGCCAACGACACCGTGGCGAGCGGTACCCGCCTGCAACTGACCCGCATCTGGGATCAGTACGGCATGCTGGTGATCTTCGCCATCCTGTTCCTGCTGGCCTGCGTGCTGGTCCCCAACTTCGCCAGCCTGATCAACATGCGGGGGCTCGGGCTCGCCGTTTCCATGTCGGGCATGGTGGCCTGCGGCATGCTGTTCTGCCTCGCCTCCGGCGAGTTCGACATGTCGGTGGGCTCGGTGGTGGCCTGCTCCGGGGTTGCCTGCGCGGTGGGCATCAACGCCACCGAGAGCATCCCCCTCGGCATCCTGGCCGGCATGTCGGTGGGGGTGCTGTTTGGCCTCATCAACGGCATCGTCGTGGCCAAATTCAAGATCAACGCCCTCATCACCACCCTGGCCACCATGCAGATGGCGCGCGGGGTGGGCTACATCATCTCCGACGGCAAGGCGGTGGGCATAGTGGAGGAGGGCTTCTTCGAGCTCGGCAACTCCGCCCTGCTCGGCATCCCGACGCCCATCTGGCTGACGGCGCTCTGCTTCGTGCTGTTCGGTCTGCTGCTCAACAAGACCAGCTTCGGTCGCAACACCCTGGCCATGGGAGGCAACGAGGAGGCAGCGCGTCTGGCCGGGGTCAACGTGGTGCGCACCAAGATCATCATCTTCACCATGACAGGGCTCATTGCCTCCCTCGCCGGCATCATACTCGCGTCCCGCATGACCTCGGGTCAGCCCATGACCTCCATCGGCTTCGAGCTGGTGGTGATCTCCGCCTGCGTGCTGGGTGGGGTCTCCATGAAGGGGGGGATCGGCAAGATCTCCTACATCATCGCCGGGGTGTTGATTTTGGGGTTGATGGAGAATGCCATGAACCTGCTCAACATCTCCCCGTTTGCCCAGTACGTGGTGCGCGGCCTCATCCTGCTCGCCGCCGTGCTGTTCGACCGCTACAAGCAGGTGCGCAAGGCGCGCGTCTGAGCGGTTGCCCCCTCCGGCACCAGGCTGGCCTGGTGCCCCCTTCAGGCAAGCTGTGAGCCAGTTCAATAAATTCACATCAGGCCGCTTGCGAAAATATGTTGTTCCAACGCCGGATCTCTACAATGGCCCAAGCCGATTTTTTTACCCAAGCGCTGTTTTCCGCCATGTCCTCGATGCAAAAAGAGAAGCCGAAACAACTCAATCCCCTGTTGCCGGGCTACGCCTTCGACGTCTTCCTGGTCTCGGGCATGACCCCCATCGAGCAGGGGAGCGCGCTGGACTTCATTATCGACCGGCCCCTGGGGATGAAAGGCTTCATCGTCAACCTGACCATCAGGGGCAAGGGACGGATCTTTCAGGGGGATCAGGCCTTCACCGTGGAGCCAGGGGACCTGCTGCTGTTTCCGCCCGCGGCCGTGCACCATTACGGCCGGGCGCCGGATGCCAGGGAGTGGTATCACCGCTGGGTCTACTTCAGGCCGCGGGCCTATTGGGCTGACTGGCTCAAGTGGCCCCAGGTGACGGAGCAGGTGGGGCGATTGCAACTGGCGGACAGCCAGCTGCTCGCCGAATTCGACGCCCTCTTCCTCGACATCGAGGAGACCCACAAGCAGCTGCGGCCCATGTCGGAGCAACTGGCCATGAACCTCTTGGAGCGGTTGCTCATCCGCTGCTACGAGGCATCGTCCCAGAATGCCTATCCCGCCATCGATCACCGGGTCCACGAGGCGTGCCAGATCCTGAGCGAGTCCCTCTCGGCCGAGATCTCGGTGGAAGCGCTGGCGGAGCAGGTGTTCTTGTCCCCCTCGCGCCTCGCGCACCTGTTTCGCGAGCAGGTGGGGGTGAGCATAGTGCGCTGGCGCGAGGATCAGCGCATCATGCGGGCCAAGCTGCTGCTGCAGACCACGCCGCTGTCGGTCTCCACCATAGGCCAGCAGGTGGGCTATGACGATCAGCTCTACTTCTCGCGGGTATTTCGAAAGCGGGTGGGGGTCAGCCCCAGCGAGTACCGCAAGTGCGCCACCCCGCTGTGACCCCTGTCCCTGCCAGCGAGTCGCCCCCCGCAGGGTGAGCGCCTGTCAGTGGCCTGTCACCGGCAGGCGATGCTGGGTGGGGCCCGGCCTTGCTGTCAGCTGGTTTGGTGCTCGATGCGTCCGAGCAGGCTGGCCATCGGCGGGGTCAGCCAGGACATGGCCCGCTCGCAGAGTGGCGTCAGCAGCAGCCAGGGCAGCAAGATGAGACACAGGGAGAGGGATCCCATATAGATGTCGGTGAACCAGTAGGCCCCCACCATGATGCGGGGCAGGGTAAAGATCACCACAATGAGACAGGCGAGCGCCCCCATCCAGCGCGGTGCGAAGCGCAGCATGAAGGCGGCGAAGATCATCAGCATCAGGCCGTGATCGCCGGGGAAGCTGTCACCGGCTGCGTCCTTGGTCGGGAAATCGATCAGGGTGGTCAGACGCAGGGCCCCAGGCATGGAGAGGGTCGGGCTCGCCCGCTCGATGGGGATCAGGTGGCCGATGCGGTTGAGCAGCAGGGCGGTGACCACCATCAGCAGGGCGATGGCCACCCAGCGGGCGCGCCCCTGAGCGTCGCTGCGCACAAACAGCGTCAGCAGCATGGCCAGCATGCAGGAGAGGGAGACGAGATCGAACAGGCGATGGTTGATGATGGCCAGGATCAGTCGCCAGGGACCGGGCTCGGCGATCAGGGCATTGAAACCAGAGAAGATCCCCATGTCCCAGTGGGCCCAGGCGCCGTGCCCTGGCAGCAGAGACCAGCTCAGGGCGATCAGGGCCCCCAGGAGCGGGGCCACGTAGAGTCCAGCCTGTCTGTTCATGTTCGCGTCTTCTCTCCCAAGATTCATAAGGAGACGGATCTTAGTGCCCATTCCGGGAAAAACAACCCGTCAACTGTTTCCAGATGTTACATGCCGCCTTGGCGCAGAAGCCGGTTCCGATCTAGTATGCCTCGCCCCTTATTCGACAAGGATCCCCATGCGCAGCTATCTGAGAATGGTGCTGTTCGCCCTTGGCCTGCTGGCCGGCGTACAGCTCCCGGGTCTGCTCGACCTCTACTTCCAGCGGATCGATGCCCGGCTGCAACAGGCCGAGCTCAGCCTCTCCCCGTTTCGGGCCAACGCCGAGCGCCACTTCGCCGGGGATCTTGGCGCCCTGCTGGGCCACTATCAGCAGAGCCAGGATCCCGTGGTACGCGGCGATGCAGAGGGCATTCGCCAGCTGATCGAGCAGCAACGCATGCTCCGTCAGGAGCAAGCCCTGGCCGTCGCCCCCTGGTATCGTCAGGCGCTGCATCTGCTGGGCGGCGCCAATCGCGATCTGGTCGGGGACACCCTGGCCCACTACGGCTATGTGGTCCCCCTCAAACAGGAGGCCATCGTCTGCGGCCTGTTGGCCGGGGTGCTGGGGGCCCTGCTCGGGGATCTGCTCTGGGCCCTGCTGGCCTGGCCGTTTCGAGCCGCGCCGCGCCGACGGGGCGAGCTGCGCTGAGCAGGCAGGCCGTGGCTCTCCTTGCCCCCTTGAGGGGGCTATCTCTCGATGGAACCTCGGCTCCTGGCTCGGATCCCGTGCCGCTGGGTCGAGCGGGCAGGAACAGGGGCTGGCCAACATCGGCGCAGACAATGGGGGCGCCTTTCCTTTATGCTCTGGCCTTTGCCCTGACCCCGTGATGTCCCGATGAACCGCGCCCCCCTGTTGCTGATGATACTGGTTACCCTGCTGGCCGCCGCCGGCTGGCTCTTCTCGAAAGAGGCCATTGGCGAACTGCCGCCCGCCGCCTTTATCGGCAGCCGCTTCCTGCTGGCCGCCCTGCTGCTCTTGCCGCTGGCCTGGCTGCGCGAGCCGCCCCCCAGCGGCGCACAATTGTTGCGCGCCGTCGGCTGCGGCACCCTGCTCGGGACCAGCCTGCTGTGCTGGGTGACCGCCATCAGCCAGAGCGATGCCCTGGGCAGCGGCGCCTTCATCATGAGCGTGGCTACCCTGATGGCGCCGCTCGCCGCCTGGGCCGCCTTCAAGGCCAGACCCGGCCGCCACTACTGGCTGACCCTGCCCGTCGCCGTGGCCGGCCTGCTGCTGCTCTCCAGCAGCACCCACTGGGGTGAGTCTCACCCCGGACAGACAGGCGTGTCCCTCTCCCTGTTCTGGTTTCTGGCGGCGGCCGCCACCCTGGGGGTCCAGCTTGCGGTGCACCGCCACTTCGCCCAGTCCATTCCCCCCACCTGGCTCACCTGCATCCAGCTGGCGGTGACCGGCCTGCTCGGCACCCTGCTCTCCCTGCTGACCGAGCAGTGGCCCGCCGACATCAGCTCTGGCATCTGGGGCTGGTTTGCCGCCAGCGTGCTCATCGCCACCACCCTGCGTTACTGGCTGCTCACCCACGCCCTGAGCAAGATGACCACGGCCCACGCCGCCCTGCTGATGCTGCTGGAACCGGTCTGGACGCTTATCTTGAGCACCCTCTTCTACGGCGAGCCCCTGGGCCCCGCCAAGCTGGCTGGCGCCGGCCTGGTGCTGGGGGCCCTGGTGCTCTACCAGCTGCCTTTGTTGCTGCGAAGCCGCAAGCTGAGAGCGCCTGTCTGAGCGCCGGCGCCGTGCCGCTACGATATAAAGAGTGAAGAGACGAAAAAGGGCCTGCGATTGCAGGCCCTTTTTTTATCTTGCTGGCGGAATGTGCCAACCAGCTCAGGGGTTTAGAGGCAGATACAAAAAACACCGGCGCCCTGGGGCGCCGGTGTCTGCTGCGGGTGTCGCTGGCCGCATCGCGGCCGATGGACTCAGCGCAGTATCATCTGCTCGCGGCCCGGGCCGACGGAGACCATGGGCACGGGAACGCCCATCAGCTCCTCGATGCGCAGCACGTAGCGCTGGGCGGCCAGGGGCAGCTCTTCGAACTTGCGGCAGCCGGAGATGTCTTCGCTCCAGGCTTCCATGGATTCGTAGACGGCCTTGAGACCGGCGGTCTGCGGCCAGATCGGGTTTTCGGTGTGGGCACCCTCGTAGGCGACGCAGATCTTGAGATCCGGCATGCCGGAGAGGCAGTCCAGCTTGGTCAGGGCCACTTCGTTGGCGGCCTGGATTTCCAGACCCTGCTTGGTGGCGACGGCATCGAAGTAGCCGATGTCACGGGGACGGCCTGTGGTGGCGCCGAACTCGTTGGCGAACTTGCGGAACTCTTCCTGGTTCTCCATGGCGGTGATCAGGGTACCGGTACCGACCGAGGTGCTGAACGCCTTGGCCACGGCGATCACGCGCTCGGGACGCAGGGCCGGCAGGCCGCCACCGATCCCGGCGTAGGCGCCAGAGACGTGGGAGGAGGTCACCCAGGGGTACTCGCCGTAGATGAGGTCACGGCCGGCGCCCAGCTGGGCTTCGAACAGCAGGGTCTCGCCCTTGGCCTGGATGGCCTTGAGGGGTTCGCTGACGTTGCAGATGGCATCGCGCCACGGCTCGGACACTTCCAGCAGCCAGTCGGCCATCTCCTGGGCGGTCTGGCTGAACTCGAAGCTGGGGTAGAGGGCCTTGAGCTGGGGCAGTTTCCAGTCGAGGAAGAACTGGATGCGCTCCACCAGCACGTCCGGCTGTTTCAGCCAGCCGACCAGGATCGCCTTTTTCATGACCCGATCACCGTAAGCCGGGGCAATGCCCTGACGGGTGGAGCCGTAGGCGCCATCGCCCAGACGCACCTCTTCCAGGGTGTCCTCCAGGGCGTGGATCGGCAGGCAGAAGGTGGCCCTGTCGGAGATGGCGAGCTTGGGATTCACGCCGGCGGCCTTCACTTCGGCCAGCTCGCGGGTCAGCGGCTCCGGGCTGATGACCATGCCGGGGCCGAGCACGACCAGGCAGTCGGGGTTGAAGACGCCGCTCGGCAGCTGGTGCAGCTTGAAGGTGCCCAGGTCGTTGACGACGGTGTGGCCGGCGTTGTTGCCGCCCTGAAAACGGATGCTGGCGGCGGACTGGCCTGCCAGATAATCGACGATGCGGCCCTTGCCTTCATCACCCCAGTTAGCACCTACGACTACGATAGACGACATGTGACTTTCTCCTAAGACGTTAGGCATCCATCCTAGGAGGCCGATGCGGATTAGAAAAATTAATTATCTTTATTGTTCTGATAACAAAACCATATAATTGCGGCGATATTATCGACGGCCGCGCCCCGTGGCCCGCTTCGGAGTGCTCCATGCTGGATATTCACTGGCTCAATACCTTCGTCACCCTGGCCCGCCTGCAGCACTTCGGCCAGACCGCCACCGAATTGCACATGACCCAGCCCAACGTCAGCCTGCACCTCAAGAACCTGGAGCAGGCGACCCGGGTCAAGCTGGTGGAGCGCAGTCCGTTCCGGCTGACCCAGGCCGGGGAGCGCTTGCTGCAAAGCGCCGAGCGCGCCCTCAACGAGCTGCAACTGTGCCAGGCCGATCTCAATGCCCTCGGCCAGTTCAGTCAGGGCAAGCTTGCCATCGCCGCCAGTGACATCATCTCGCGCCTGCTGCTGATCCAGCCGTTTCAGCGCTTCAAGCAGGCCTTCCCCGGCATCGATCTCACCCTGTTCAACACCACCTCGGATCAGGCGGCCGAGCTGGTGAAGGGGGGCAAGGCGGATCTCGGCTTCGTGATGGCGCAAAAGCGCAGCGAGCCGCTGTTCTATACCGAATTGCAACAGGTGACCTGGTGCGCCCTGGGGCAGGGGCTTACCCGCTGGCAGGCGCGGGCCAGGGCAGGGGAGAGCGATCCCCTCGACGAGCCCACCCTGATCCTGCTGGGTCATGACACCCGCACCCGGGCGCTGATCGACCCCTCCTTGCCCCTGCTCGCCCTGCCGAGCTGCCGCATCATGGAGGTGGGCAGCGTGGACGCCCAGCTCGACTGGGCCGAGGCGGGGTTCGGGGTCGCCATAGTGCCGGACTTCTCGCTCCACCCCAGGCTCAAGCTGACGGCGCCGGTCACCGAGCTCCATGATTTTCCCGGCACCAGTCTGGGGTACGTGGTGCGCCAGAACCAGGTGCTGTCCCGGGCCATCAAGCAGCTGCTGCACTGGGTGGAGGAGGAGATCCAGCGCCCCCATCCCTACCTTGACCCGGCGCCGGAGACGCGCAAGGAGAGCGGGGAGGGCGAGTAGCGGCGTCAAGGGGCCGAGTACGAAAAACATCAGGGCCACCGCGAGGTGGCCCTGATGCTGTCTGTCTGGATGAAAAAAGTCAGGGTGTGGCCGCGGGCTCGGTGGCGGCTGCGTCAGAGGGGGTCTGGGCAGGCGCCGCCTCCTCCTCGAGGGTGGCCGCCGAGCCGGTGGCGGCTGCGTCAGAAGGGGCCTGGGCAGACGCCGTCTCGCCCTCGAGGGTTGCCGCCGAGCCGGTGGCGGCTGCGTCAGAGGGGGTCTGGGCAGGCGCCGCCTCGGCCTCTGGGGTTGCCGCCGAGCCGGTGGCGGCTGCGCCAGAGGGGGTCTGGGCAGGCGCCGTCTCGTCCTCGAGGGTGGCCGCCGAGCCGGTGGCGGCTGCGTCAGAAGGGGCCTGGGCAGACGCCGTCTCTCCCTCTGGCGCGGCGCTCGCCTCGGTGGCCTCAGCCCCAGAGACAGTCTGGGTGGGCTGCGCCTCCGAGGGGGCGCTGCCGGGTTGCAGGGACTCTGGCATCAGGGTGGGCGGGAGCGGCTCGGGCGCCCTGGGGTCATCTTGCATGGCGGCATGGGATGGCGCCGGGCTTGGCGCCGTCATGGTCTCCTGGGTGAGGGTGATGAGGGACGGATGCAGGCGGGTAAATTGCTTGAGGTGTTCATCCATCACCCGGCGCAGGCGATGGACCGTCTCGACCGGCAGGGTATCCAGGGTCACCAGGTCCGCGCGCACCCCCAGGGTGGGGATCGCCATGGTCTGGCCCGGGTAGAGGTTGGCCGGAATGCGTCCTCGCTCGTAATAGGTCGACCCCTCGATGAGCCCGGTTATCCTGGCATCATCGATGGGGAGCAGACGGGCCTTGCAGCGCCCGGTCAGATCCGAAATCACCTGATTGGGTTGACCCGCGACCACGAAGGCGGCGTCCAGGCTGCCATCACACAGGCCTTGCAGCCGATCGGCCCCCAGCCCGGCGGTGGGGGCAAAATCCTTGGCCTGCCAGCCCATGGCCTCGACAAGCGCCATGATGGTGACCCTGTCCCCGCCGTTGACGCTGCCAAGATCGACCCGTTTTCCCGGCAGATCCCCCAGGCTGCCGATCCGGCTCTGTTCACCGACCAGCAGGGCCACCGATTCGTGATGGAGCCGATAGAGGGAGCGCAGCGCCCTGTTGGGACCCTGGTCCGCGAAGGGGCCGGTGCCATGGACGGCGTGGTGGAGCACATCGGATTGCACCAGGGCGAGCTGGCTCTTGCCCTCTTGCAGATCCTGCAAGTTGGCAAGGGATCCCTTGGTGCTCCGCACGCTGCAGCGCAGGCCCTCTGGCCCGCTCTGTTCGTTGAGCAGGCGGCAGAGGGCGCCACCGACCGGGTAGTAGACGCCGGTGAGCGTCCCCGTGCTGATGGTGAGGTAATCGCTGGCGTGGGCGCTCGTCCCCCAGCAGAGCAGGGCAAACAGGGGGGCGAGCAGGGCAGGTATTCGTGGGCGCATAGGAAACCAGTCAGTCAGCAGGGATGGGAGACCCATATGGCTTATTTGAGCCGGGCCATGATGGCCCGCTCCATGCGAGCCAGGGCCTCGGTCAGGCGCGCCCGGGTGCAACCGAAGTTGAGGCGCACGAACTGCGCATCTCCGAACTGGGCGCCCGGGGAGAGGCCGACGCCGGCCTGTTCGAAGAAGGCGATGGGGTCTTCCAGTGTCAGGCCCGCGACATCGATCCAGGCGAGATAGGTGGCCTGGTTGCGCGCCAGCGTGACCCCGGGCCAGCGGGCGACGGCCGCCTCGATCAGGGCCAGGTTGCCGCGCAGGTAGTCGAGCTGCGCCGCCAGCCAGGCATCGCCCCCCTCGTAGGCCGCCTCGGCCGCCACATAGCCCAGCAGGTTGACGTCGGCGCTGATGCCGCGCATCGCCTGTTGCAGCTTGAGGCGCAGCCTGGGATTGGCCACCACGGCGAAGGAGCAGCACAGACCGGCGATGTTGAAGGTCTTGCTCGGTGCCATCATGACGACAGAGCGCTCGGCGGCTGCCGGGCTCAGGGCACCGTAGGGGATGTGGCGGGCGCCTTGGTCCAGCAGCAGATCGCAGTGGATCTCGTCGGAGCAGATCACCAGGTTGTGGCGCTCGGCGATGGCGTCGATGGCTTCCAGCTCCTCCCGGGTGAAGATGGTGCCGCCCGGGTTGTGGGGGTTGCACAGCAGCAGCAGATCCGCCGAGGGGGCCTGACGCTCCAGCTCCGCTATGTCCAGGACCCAGCGCGCATCCTGCTCCACCATGGGCACGGTGAGCAGGGGCCTGTCATTGAAGCCCGGCGCCTGCAGGAAGGGGTAGTAGACCGGCTTGGGGGTAATGATGCCGCGGCCATGCTGGCTCCAGGCCTTGCAGGCGAGGTTCAGACCGGGCACCACGCCGGGCAGGAACACCAGCCACTGGGCCTCTATCTGCCAGCCATAGCGCTCCTTCATGCGGGCAACGATGAGTTCGATGAGACGGGGGGAGGGGCGTGAGTAACCAAAGACGCCGTGGGCGACCCGCTCGGTCAGGGCCTCGATGACGGCCGGGGGGGAAACGAAGTCGGTGTCGGCCACCCACATGGGCAGGACGTCCTGCTCCTTGTACTTGTCCCACTTCAGGCTCATGGTGCCGCTGCGATCAATTTCCCTGTCAAAATCAAACATATTCAATCCTTTTACTGGCCAGACAAGCCGGGTGCCACGGGCTGGTGTCTGCTGCCCGTCCCTCGGGCAAGGGCGGTCGGCCGGCCATCTTGGTGGTTGCTGCCATCATGGGGCAATCTGGGCTTTCAATGTACGGTGTCGGCGGAGCCGTCGCAAGCCTTGAGCTGGTTCGAGATGGTGTCATAAGATGACCATCGTCCCTGCGCCTCCCGGCGCATCCCTTCCTCCAGTCTGGTGATAACCCTATGAAATCCCTCACCGCCGTCATCAAGCGTCCGGATCCCGTCTCACTGTCCTTCCTGGCGGTCACCTTCATGACCGGGGTGGCGGTGGCCTTGCAGGTACCCACCTTGAGCCTGTTTCTGGCCGAGGAGGTGCAGGTGCGCCCCTTCCTGGTCGGCCTCTTCTATACCGTCAACGCCCTGGTGGGGATCCTCATCAGCCAGTGGCTCGGTCACAGATCCGACCACAGTGGCGATCGCAAACGCCTGATCCTGCGCTGCTGCGCGGCGGGCATAGTGCTCTCCCTGCTGTTCGCCTGGAACCGCAACTACTGGCTGCTGGTGAGCCTGGGGGTCTTGCTGGCGAGTCTGGCGGCCACCGCCAGCCCCCAGCTG
This sequence comes from Aeromonas bivalvium, assembly GCF_046078285.1. Taxonomy (NCBI): domain Bacteria; kingdom Pseudomonadati; phylum Pseudomonadota; class Gammaproteobacteria; order Aeromonadales; family Aeromonadaceae; genus Aeromonas; species Aeromonas bivalvium. The sequence goes on along the minus strand of NZ_JBGXBV010000001.1, from coordinate 1,214,949 downwards.
TTCGCCCTGGCCCGGGAGCATGCCGACAGCCAGCAGAAGCGGGCCGACATGTTCAGCTCCGTGATGCGGGCCCAGTTCTCCCTGGCCTGGGTGGTGGGGCCTCCCATGGCCTTCGCCCTGGCCATCGGCTACGGCTTCGAGGCCATGTACCTGGCGTCCGCCTTCGCCTATCTGGTCTGCGCCCTGGTGGTGTGGCGCTGGCTGCCCTCCCTGCCGCTGCCGGCCAGGGACGAGAACCAGCCCAGGGTCAGCAGCTGGCGTGACCCTGCCGTGCGGGGGCTCTTCATCGCCTCCACCCTGATGTGGACCTGCAACAGCATGTACCTCATCAATATGCCGCTCTATGTCACCCGGGAGCTGGGATTGAATGAGACCCTGGCCGGGGTGCTGATGGGCACGGCGGCGGCGCTCGAGATCCCCTTCATGCTGCTGGCGGGCTACTACACCCGCCGCTTTGGCAAGCGACCCATGATGTTGCTGGCGGTGCTGGCCGGGGTCGGCTTCTACGCCGGGCTGGTGACCCTGACGAGCCAGCAGGCGCTCATCGCGCTGCAACTGCTCAATGCCATCTTCATCGGCATCATCGCCGGCATCGGCATGTCCTATTTTCAGGACCTGATGCCGGGGCGCGCCGGGGTCGCCACCACCCTGTTCGCCAACAGCATTCGCACCGGCTCCATCCTGGCGGGGGCCATCGCCGGTATCGTCGCCGAGCTGTGGAGTTTTCACGGTGTCTTCCTGGTCGCCCTGACCCTGGCCATGCTGGCCCTGGCCGCCTGCTGGCGGGTGCCAAACGTCTGAGGCGCCCCTTGAGCCATAGGCAAAGACCCGCCTGGTGCGGGTCTTTTGTCATGGAAAAAGAAGAGGGGCGTGGGCAGGGGGCTAGCTTCGGCCCTGGTATTCGTCCCGCAGGCAGCGCAGCAGCAGCTCGCTGGCCGGGCCCAGGGCGTCCGGGCTCTGGGTGAGCAGATAGGTATAGAGGTGGCGCTCGCTGCCCCCCTCCAGGGTCAGGGGCACCAGGCTGCCGTCAGCCAGGGCCGTGCTGGCCAGGTGGCGCGGCAGCCAGCCGTAGCCAAGCCCCTGTTGCAGCAGGGCGATCACCTCCTGGTAATGGGTCACCTTCCAGCCGGTGTCCTCGGCATCGTGCCAGTCCACCGAGCGGTGGATGGGGGGATGCAGGCCAATCTGGTTATGGGAGGTCAGCCGCTCCAGGGAGAGGGGGGCCTGGGCCCCCGCCAGGGGGTGGCTCGGGGCGCACAGGGGCAGCAGGCTCACCTCGTCAAGGGGCAGGCCGGTACGATCCCCGGGCAGGTGTTCCGAGATCATCAGATCCCCCGGTTGCAGCGCGTTGAAGTGGCAGTGGATCCGCTCATGGAGATTGATGCGGCAGCCCCGGCTGCGGGGGTGAAAGCGGGCCAGGGCGCGATAGAGCCGCGTCCTGGGTTGCAGCGCCGAGACATAGAGGTTGATCTGGGGTTCCCACTGGCGCTCCAGGTTGTCGGCCAGGTTCTCGAGCTCCTCCACCTGCTGGCTGAGCTGGCGGGCCCGCTTGAGGAAGGCCTCCCCGGCCGGGGTCAGCACCGCCTTGCGGCCACGGACCTCCAGCAGTGCCACCCCCAGACTCTGCTGCAGCTTGGCCACCGCATGGTTGAGGGAGGACTGGCTCTTGTTCAGGGCCTCGGCCGCCTGGGCATAACCGCCGCAGTCGACCACCGCCTGAAAGATACGCCACTGCTCGAAGGTACTCTTGGGACGAAACATGACTCACCTGCTGGCTCGGCACCGGGCTCGCGTGAATGGACTCCAATAACTCTAATGGTCCTGGCCGCCGCGAGCCGTTTTTTTATGATTATCTGGGCTGGGCGACGAAGGTCTGGCCCGTCTTGCCCCGGCTGTCAGACCCCATCAGGTAGAGATAGAGGGGCATGAGATCCGCCGGTGTCTTCAGGGCCATGGGGTCTTCGGCCGGGAAGGCGCTGGCGCGCATCTTGGTGCGGGTGCCGCCCGGATTGATGCTGTTGACCCGCACCCCTGTGTTGTCCAGCTCGTCGGCCAGCACCTCCATCATGCCCTCCACCGCGAACTTGGAGATGGCGTAGCTGCCCCAGTAGGCGCGCCCCTTGCGGCCCACGCTCGACGAGGTGTAGAGGATGGAGGCCTCGCCATGGGCCTTGGCGGTCTGGCGGATGAGGGGCAAGAGCGCCTGGGTCAGCAGGAATTCGGACTTGACGTTGACCTGCATCACCTCGTCCCACTCCTTCTCCTGGATGTGCTCGAACGGCGACAGGGAACCCAGCAGGCCGGCGTTGAACAGGACGCCGTCGAGGCGGCCGAACTGTTCGGCGAAGGTCTCGGCCATGCCGCGATAGTGGCTGGCGGTGGCCCCTTTCAGGTCGACCGGGGCGATGGCGGGCAGGGGGTGGCCAGCGGCCTCGATCTGGTCGTAGACGGCTTCCAGCTTGGCCACGGTGCGGCCCAGCAGTATGACGGTGGCGCCGTGGGCGGCGAAGGTGAGCGCCGCTTCACGGCCTATGCCGTCACCTGCCCCCGTCACCAGAATGACTTTGTTGCTGAGCAAGGTGGCGGGGGCCTGATAATCGAGCATGACGACTCCTGTGAATTTCATGGAATTGGCCAGGGTCCTGCCCCGGCGTGTTGGGGCAAGTGTACTGAGGCCCCCGGCCGTTTGACCAGCGCGGCCGGATAAAAATGTGAAGGAAACGAGGCGCTTGCCGCATATCTGCCCCGGGTGGGCTTTGATGCCAGAGGCTTTGCGCCCCCGAAACAAACTCCCTAGAATGGGAAAAATTTTCACTCTCAACGGAGTCTTCAGTGGCATTTCTGAGCGAATACGGCCTGTTTCTGGCCAAGACCCTCACCCTGGTGCTCGCCTTCGGCGCCCTGATCCTGATGCTGGTCAGCAGCCGTCACCCCAAGTCCCGCAAGGGAGAGCTGGTGATAAGCGATCTCTCCGCCGAGCTGGAGCAGACCCGCACCCGGCTGCAGGAATCCCTGGCCGGCAAGCAGGAGCGCAAGCAGCTGGAGAAGCAGCAGAAGGAGCGCAACAAGCAGCGCAGCAAGCAGGGGGATGAGCGGCGCCGCCTGTTCGTCATGGACTTTCATGGCAGCATGGATGCCAGGGAGGTGGCCTCCCTGCGCGAGGAGGTGAGCGCGGTGATCGGGGTGGCCCAGCCGGGGGACGAGGTGCTGCTGCGGCTCGAGTCCGGTGGCGGTGTGGTCCATGGCTATGGCCTGGCGGCGTCCCAGTTGCAGCGTCTGCGGGATCGCCAGATCACCCTGACGGTGGCCATCGACAAGGTGGCGGCGAGTGGCGGCTACATGATGGCCTGCGTGGCGGATCGCATCCTGGCTGCCCCCTTCGCCATCGTCGGCTCCATCGGGGTGATCGCCCAGCTGCCGAACTTCCACAAGCTGCTCAAGAAGCACGATATCGAGTTCGAGATGCACACGGCGGGCCAGTACAAGCGCACCATCACCATGTTCGGCGAGAATGACGAGTCGGGCCGGGAGAAGTTTCGCGAGGAGCTGGGGGCCATCCACGAGCAGTTCAAGGACTTCGTGGCCGCCCATCGCCCGGCCCTGGACATCGACAAGGTCACCACGGGGGAGCACTGGCTCGCCGGTCAGGCCAAGGAGCTGGGGCTGGTGGACGAGCTCTGCACCAGCGATGACTATCTGCTGCGCCGCGCCGAGGAGCGCCGGGTGGTGGGGTTGTGCTTCCAAAAGCCCAAGTCGCTGACCCAGAAGCTGGGTCAGCAGGGGGCCCAGGGGCTGCTACAGGGGCTGGAGCGGCTCTGGCAGCAGAGCCCCTGGCGCTGAGGCGCCCCATGCACAAGGCCGGACATGAGTCCGGCCTTGTCGTTTCTGGCTGGGCTTGGCTCAGCGCTGGAAGGGGTAGACGGATCCCAGCTTGAGGATCTGGGTCAGCTCGTCCAGGGCGGTGCGGGACTCCTGCACCAGGGCGGGATCGCGCAGGTCGTCCAGGGCCAGGCTGTCGCGATAGTGTTTGTCGACCCAGGCGTCGAGGCGGGCGAACTGGCCGTCATTGATGAGGCAGGCCGGGTTGACGGCCGCCAGCTCACTGTCGTTCATGGCGACCCGCAGCCGCAGACAGGCGGGGCCGCCGCCATTGCGCATGCTCTGCTTCACGTCCATGTAATGCACGCCCTTGATGGGGGTGCCCAGGGTCACCAGCCTAGCCAGGTAGGCCGATACCGCAGGGTTGTCACGGCATTCGGTGGGGGCGATGATGGCCATCTCGCCGGAGGGCAGGGTCAGGATCTGGGTGTTGAACAGATAGGATTTCACCGCATCTTGCACCGACACCTCATGGGTCGGCACCTCGATGAAATGCAGCTCCCCTTCGCCAAACTTGGTGCGCACCTCGGCCAGCGCCGCTTCGGTATTGAGGAAGGCCTGCTGGTGGAAGAAGAGCACGTTCTGGTTGCCCACCGCGATCACGTCGTTGTGGAACACCCCCTGATCGATCACGTCCGGATTCTGCTGGATGAAGACGGCGCTCTCTTCCCCCAGGCCATGGAGACGGGCGATGGCCTGGCTCGCTTCCAGGGTCTGACGGGCCGGGTAGCGTTTGGGGGCGGGCTGGGAGACGTCGAAGGCACTGCGGCCATAGACGAACAGCTCGACCCCGGCCTCGCCATAGGCGCGGCACAGCCGGGTGTGGTTGGCGGCGCCTTCGTCACCGAAGTGATCGTTGTCCGGCAGATGGCTGTGGTGGCAGAAGTGGCGATCCCCCGGGAAGACGGCGCGCAGGATGCGGCCGGTCACCTCGGGTTCGAGGGAGCGGTGAAACTTGTTGGTCAGGTTGGCCGGGGTGAAGTGGATGCGACCATCCTGGGTATCGGCACTGGGGGAGACGGTGGCGGCGTTGGCGGTCCACATGCTGGAGGCGGAATAGCAGGCGGCCAGCACGGCGGGGGCCTGTCTCGCGGCCTGCTCCAGCACCCTGGCGTCCGATCCGGTGAAGCCCAGGCGGCGCAGGGTGGCGAGATCGGGCCGCTCCTGGGGCGCCAGCACCCCCTGGGTCATGCCGAGATCCGTCAGCGCCTTCATCTTGCGCAGCCCCTGCTTGGCCGCTTCCTTCGGATTGGAGGCCGCCGATGCGTTGCTCTGGGACGCCACGTTGCCATAGGAGAGGCCGGCATAGTTGTGAGTGGGGCCGACCAGGCCGTCGAAGTTAACCTCGAAGTGCTTCATCAGAGTACATCCTTTCGATTTTTATATGGGTTGCGGTTCCTTCCGCGCACAAAGCTGCGGCATGTGGCCATTATAAAGAGATTTTGTCTTTTGTAACAAGCTGATAACGAAAGTGCTTTGTTATGTTGCGAGGGCGGTTTGTTATGTCGTTTCGGATATAAAAAACGGGGCTGAGCGGCATAAAAATGAAAAAGCGGTTGCGTCCATCCCCTGTGCTTCGCATTAATAAATAAAGAAGCGATGCGGTTGGAAACCACAAGCAAACTTGTCGCCAAGATTGCTTTTTGGCGTCAAATCTCTTATACAGCCCCACAAAACCGCACACCAACCCCGACGGGTGCAACGAGGATACAAGTTACAGCATGGGCAAATCACTGGTCATCGTAGAGTCTCCGGCCAAGGCCAAGACCATCAATAAATACCTGGGTAAAGACTACGTGGTGAAATCCAGCGTCGGTCATATCCGCGACCTGCCGACCAGCGGCAGTGCCAGCAGCGAACCCAAGAAACCCGTCATTCGCGGCATCAAGCTCAGCGAATCCGAGAAGGCAGCCAAGGATCGCAATGCCCTGTTTGCCCGCATGGGCATCAACCCCACCAATGGCTGGCAGGCCAACTACCAGATTTTGCCCGGCAAGGAAAAAGTGGTCAGCGAGCTGCAAAGCCTGGCCGAGAAGGCCGACACCATCTATCTCGCAACCGACTTGGATAGAGAAGGAGAGGCGATCGCCTGGCACCTGCGGGAGATCATCGGCGGTGACGACAGCCGCTACAAGCGGGTGGTGTTCAACGAGATCACCAAGAGCGCCATCCAGGAGGCCTTCTCCCAGCCCTCCGAGCTGAACATGCACAGGGTCAATGCCCAGCAGGCCCGTCGTTTCCTCGACCGGGTGGTGGGCTACATGGTCTCTCCGCTGCTCTGGAAGAAGCTGGCCCGCGGTCTCTCCGCCGGCCGGGTGCAATCCGTGGCCGTGCGCCTCATCGTCGACAAGGAGCGCGAGATCAAGGCGTTCGTGCCGGTGGAGTTCTGGGATCTGCACGCGGATCTGATGACGGCAGGGGACGAGTCCCTGCGCATGGAAGTGCTCAGCCGCAATGGCGCCGAGTTCAAGCCGGTCACCAAGGCAGAAACCGACGCGGCCCTGGCGGCCCTCGACGGGGTCGACTATCGGGTCGTCAGCCGGGAAGACAAGCCGACCGGCTCCAAGCCGTCCGCCCCCTTCATCACCTCCACCCTGCAGCAGGCGGCCTCCACCCGGCTGGGCTTCGGGGTGAAGAAGACCATGATGATGGCCCAGCGTCTGTACGAGGCGGGCTACATCACCTATATGCGTACCGACTCCACCAACCTCAGCAAGGAGGCGGTCGAGGCGGTGCGTGATTACATCGCCACCCAGTATGGCGCCCCCTATCTGCCGCGCGAGCCGAACCTCTATGGCTCCAAGGCCGGGGCCCAGGAGGCGCACGAGGCGATCCGCCCCTCCAACGTCACCCTGACCACCGCCGATCTGGAAGGGATGGAGCAGGATGCCCTGCGGCTCTATGACCTCATCTGGCGCCAGTTTGTCGCCTGCCAGATGACCCCGGCCCAGTACGATGCCACCACCCTCACCGTCAAGGCGGGGGAGTTCGAGCTCAAGGCCCGCGGCCGCATTCTGCGCTTCGCCGGTTGGACCAAGGCGCTGCCCCCCATGGGGCGCAAGGGGGACGACAGCCAGCTGCCGGCGGTGAGCGTCGGCGAGACCCTCAAGCTGGTCAAGCTGGATCCCCGTCAGCACTTCACCAAGCCCCCCGCCCGCTTCACCGAAGCGGCCCTGGTGCGCGAGCTGGAAAAACGCGGCATCGGCCGTCCGTCCACCTATGCCTCCATCATCTCCACCATCGTCGATCGTGGTTATGTGCGGGTCGAGAGCCGCCGCTTCTTCGCCGAGAAGATGGGGGAGATAGTGACCGACCGCCTGGTGGAAAACTTCGTCGAGCTGATGAACTACGAGTTCACCGCCAAGATGGAGGACAAGCTCGATGAGGTGGCGCAGGGGGAACAGGAGTGGAAGGCGGTGCTCGATGCCTTCTTCGCCGAATTCACCGCCGAGCTGGCCCAGGCCGACAAGCCGGCGGAAGAGGGGGGCATGCGCGCCAACCAGATGGTGCTGACCGATATCGACTGCCCCGATTGCGGCCGCAAGATGGGGATCCGCACCGCCACCACTGGGGTCTTCCTCGGCTGCTCCGGCTATGCCCTGCCGCCCAAAGAGCGCTGCAAGAAGACCATCAACCTGGTGTCGGCCGATGAATTCGTCTCCGCCATCGACGGGGAAGAGGCCGAAACCGAGGCGCTGCGAGCCAAGCATCGCTGCGGCATCTGCGGCACCGCCATGGACGCCTACATCATCGACGAGACCCGCAAGCTCCACGTCTGTGGCCGCAACCCGGACTGCGAGGGGTACGAGATAGAGCAGGGCCAGTTCAAGCTCAAGGGCTACGAAGGCCCCAGCATAGAGTGCGATCGCTGTGGCAGCGAAATGCAGCTCAAGAACGGCCGCTTCGGCAAGTACATGGGTTGCACCAACGAGAGCTGCAAGAACACCCGAAAGATCCTGAAAAACGGCGACATAGCGCCGCCGAAAGAAGATCCCGTGCCCCTGCCCGAGCTCAAGTGCACCCAGTCCGATGCCCACTTCGTGCTGCGGGATGGCGCCGCCGGTCTCTTCCTGGCCGCCAGCAACTTCCCCAAATCCCGGGAGACCCGTGCGCCTCTGGTGGAGGAGCTCAAGCGTTTCAAGGAGCGGCTCTCGCCCAAGCACCAGTACCTGGCCGACGCCCCGGCGTCAGATCCTGACGGAAACGCCGCCATCGTTCGCTTCAGTCGCAAGACCAAGGAGCAGTACGTGATGACGGAGGTGAACGGCAAGGCCACAGGCTGGACGGCCCATTACGACAATGGCAAGTGGCAGGAGAGCCTGGCCAAGGCCAAGAAGGCGTGAACCCGAGGTAACCAGGGCCCTGCAAATGCAGGGCCTTTTTCATGGCCGGAGGATATACTGCAAACGCTGCAAGGTAGCGGCAGGCAAGACAAGGAGTCGATTATGGATATCAGCGAGATCCGGCCTGGCATGAGTTGCCAGACCCGGGAGGGCCTCGCCTATGTGCTGGAGGTCGACAGACAGAACCAGCTGGTGTTGCTCCAGCGCGAAGCGGAAACCATCCCGGTGCAGGTGCGCAGCGACGAGATCCTCTCCCTCGGCTAGCACCTCGGCTAGAAGGGAAGCAGAAACAGCAGCTCGGCCAGGTCGGGCTGCCACTGCCACTCCTGCATCCTGACCCGCCCCTTGATCACCGGCACCCCCTCCTGTTGCAGGCGCCCCGTCTGCTCATCAAACCCCGTTGAGCCCCTTGGCAGAGAGATCTTTCCACCGGCCCCCAGCACCCTGTGCCAGGGCAGCACCTTGTCAGTCTCGCGCAGCACCTTGCCCACCAGACGGGCGCGGCCCGGCAGGCCGGCGAGATCCGCCACCTGGCCATAGCTGACCACCTTGCCCTCTGGTATCAGCGCCAGGATGGCTTCTATCCTGGCCTGCTTGTTCTGTCCGGTTTGCGTTTCCCTCATGGCTGTTGCTATCCCGTCACGACAAAAGCGCCATTGTGGCGCCTTTGTCGTTGGGCGGGCAAGTTCGAAAAAGGCGCTGTCTCGACAGCGCCCTTGCTGCGGGCGGGCAGATTCAGCCGAAGGTCTGGCTCAGCCCCTTGAGCTGGCTGGCCTGGTTGAACAGGGCCTGACTCACGGTATCGACCTCGCGCATCTTGTGGCTGTTGTGCTGCGAGTGGGCCGAGATGGCCTGGATGTTGCGTCCCATCTCCTCCACCCCGGCCTGCTGCTGCTCGGCGGCGGCGGCAATCTGGGCGCCGTAGGCGCTGACCTGATCCATCTGGGCGAGCACCTGCTGCAGGCTGCAGGAACCCTGGCGGGTTAGCTCGGCGCAGCTCTGGGTCTGGTGCAGGTTGCTCTGCATCATGGTCTGCCACTGGCTCAGGGTCTGCTGGATCTGGCCTATGCTGCCCTGGATCTGCTCGGTCGCCTTGTGGGTGCGGGTGGAGAGGGTGCGCACCTCGTCGGCCACCACGGCGAAGCCGCGGCCCTGCTCGCCGGCCCGGGCCGCCTCGATGGCGGCGTTGAGGGCCAGCAGGTTGGTCTGATCGGCGATCCCCTGGATCTCGCTCATCAGGGTGCCGATGCGCGCCGACTCCTCGGCCAGGCTGACCGCGGTCTGATAGGCCTGCTCGGCCTGGCCGGTGAGGGCGGTGATCTGGCGTTCGGTCTGGGTCAGCTGATCATCGGTCTGCAGGCAGCGGCTGCGCACTTCATCGACCTGACCATGGGACTCCTGGATGTTGCGGGCTATCTCCTGGGCCGTGCTGGCCATCTGGGTCATGGCCGTCGCCATCTGCTGGGTCTGGGCATCCTGTTCGCCGATGGCGGTGCAGGCCTGGTTCGAGGCGAGCTTGAGCTCGCCGGCCAGCCGTTGCAGGGGGTCGGTGGCATCACTGACCCGACCAAGCACAGTGGTGAGCCGCGCCTCGCCCATCTTGAGGTGAAAATCGGCGATGGCCGCCGCCCCGCTGCCCGAGTAGACCTGGCGGGTCAGGCTGTCGTAGTCCTGGTGCAGCCGTTGCAGGTAGTGGCGAGTGCCGATGAGCTCGTCCCGGTAGAGCAGGCCAAGCAGCAGCAGGGGTAGGGGCATCAGCAGGGCGGCCTTGGCTCCGGCCAGCTGCCAGGCGAGGGCCAGCAGGGCGGCGAGCCCCGCCACGGCGAGCCAGGGACGCAGGGTGGTGAAGGCGGGAAGGGCCGATCCCTGGCCTTGCTCGGCCTGGCGCAGGGTCCGGTAGATGGTGCTGGCCCGCTGGATCAGCGCCGGGGTGGGCTTGCAGCGCACCGACTGGTAGCCGCTGATCTTGCCGTCCCGGTAGAGGGGGGTGACATAGGCATCGACCCAGTAGTAGCGGCCATCCTTGCAGCGGTTCTTGACCACGCCGCGCCACGGCTTGCCATCCTTGAGCTGTCGCCACAGATCGGCGAAGGCGGCCTTGGGCATGTCGGGGTGGCGCACCAGGTTGTGATGCTGTCCGACGAGCTCGTCGCGCCCATACCCGGCCACCTCGCAGAAATGGCGATTGGCGTAGGTGATCACCCCACTCAGGTCCGTGATGGAGACGAGCTGGACCGAGGCGGGGAAGAGCACCTCCTGATCATGCTGGGGGATCTGCGGGTGGGACATGGGTGAACTCCTTTCATGTGGGGCGAACGCTGTCACGGATATCGGCTTCGATTGGAATATGTTAACGATTGTTTGCACGAGATGTGACGGTGGGCCGGATAAAGTGTATCCAGATGGCACGTTAAAAGCCGCGCGGAGTGTATGTCTTTTGCTGCAAAAAAGTAAACAGGAGGCTGGAGGCAGGATAAAAAAAGGCGGCCGCGCAGACCGCCAAAGAGAGTGACAACATTACCTTTGTGGCGTGCGGTAGCGCACCTGCTGCTGGTCGAGGATCGCCAGCTGACCGGGCAGGCGGGCGCAGAAGTGCCCCCAGTCCTTGTCACCTGGCAGGCTCCAGGCGACTTCCGCCGTGGCCAGCATGCGTGGGAACAGCATATAGTCGAGGCGGTCACGGGTGTGTACCAGCTCGGACCACAGGGGGCTCAGCACCCCCAGGATGTTATCGTTGGCATGGAAATCGGCCGGAGCGGGATCGCAGGAGTAGACCTGCTCCAGGTTGGGGGTGCCGGCCCAGTAGAGTCCCGGCTCCTCTATGTTTTCGCTGCACGCCAGATCCAGGTAGAGATACTGGGCGGCGGCCATCAGCACGGGGTAGCCCGCCGCCGCGGCATCCAGCCCCGCCTGGAAGCTGGTCCAGGCACAGATGATGGCCTCCTGGCTCACCTTGTCCCCCTGCAATATCTCCTCCCAGCCCACCATACGGCGCCCCTTGGCGGCCAGATAGCCCTGGCAGTGGCGCAGCAGGTGCCCCTGCAACTCGCGAATGTCCTGGTAACCTTGCTGCACCATCAGCCGTTGGCAGGCGGGGCTGTCGGTCCAGACCCCGTGGGGCACCTCGTCCCCCCCCATGTGGATCAAGGGGCTCGGGAACAGTTCGCACACCTCGTCCATCACGCGCTCGAGGAAGTGATAGGTGCCGGGCAGCGCCGGGTTGAGCACGTTGTCGTCGAAATATTGCACCGACAGGTAGCGGGAGTGATCCTCAGGCTCGATGAGCAGCTCGGGCAGCGCCTTGATGGCGGCGTGGCAGTGGCCGGGAATGTCGATCTCCGGGATCACCTCTATGCCGAGGCTGGCGGCGTATGCCACCAGCTCGCGGGCCTCGGCCTGGCTGTAGCAACCGCCGTAGCGCGCGGCGCCGCCGCTGAGCTGGGGACCGATGGCCAGACCATGGCCCCGCCAGGCGCCCACCTCGGTCAGGGTCGGGAAGGCCTTGATCTCCAGGCGCCAGCCCTCGTCATCGGTCAGGTGCCAGTGGAAGCGGTTGAACTTGTAGAGGCTCATCTGGCGGAGCAGGCGCTTGAGGCTCGCCATCGGCTGGAAGTGGCGACCGCAGTCCAGGTGAATGACCCGCAGGCCAAAGCGGGGGGCATCCTCGACCTCGATGCAGGGCAGGCTCTCCCCGTGCTGCAGATACCACTGGGCCAGGCTCACCAGGCCGTGGCGCCAGCCGGCGACATCCCCGGCCGCTATCTCTATGCCCTGGGGCCGGATCAGCAGCCGGTAGCCTTCGGCGGGCAGCTCGCCCTGCACCAGGCTTATCTCGGCGTCATGGTCCTGCTCCAGGGCGAGGGAGGTCAGATCGTTGAAGTGGCCAAGCAGAGCCGCGAGGTTGCCCGGCCCCCTGACGTGGGCCCGCTCGGCGAGGCGAAAGTTGCCCTCGAGGCGCACCAGGCGCCGGGGCTGCGGCACTATGCCGTGCTCGGTCTCCACCTCGGCCAGCTCCTTGCCGGCGGGGGCGGGGGAGTCCAGACCCAGCTCCTGGCCCGCTATGGTGACCGGCATGATCTGGGCTCCCTCCCTGGATTCGGGCAGGCTGAGAAAGAAGCCCTGGGGCAGGTCGGTGAGGCGCTTGAACGCCGTCTTGCGACAGCAGAGGGCAAGCTCCCTGCTCCCCGGGTGGGGCGCTATCACCTTGTAGCTGCCGCTCTGGTGGATGAGCTCTCCCCCCTCCAGGCTGCTGGCATCGATGTGACGGCCGAGGCAGAAGTGCAGCTGCCATGGTTCGCTTGGTACCCTGTCCAGGGTCAACAGGATCCAGACATCCTCCTCATCGCGGCGCTGGACGGCAATGGTGATCAAGGGTGTAGACATGGCAGTTCCTTCTGTTTTGCAAAGAGGATGGCGCCCTCCAGGGCGTCCGCCTGCGGGGTGACAAGGGGAAGGTGGCCCAGGCGCGGTCGCAGCCGCTCCCCGATGCCACCGAGCAGCGCGACCCGACTGGCGCCTTGTGCCAGCATGCCGCGGATCAGGGTGTCGAGCTGGGCCTGGGTCTGGGCCAGCAGCTCGAGGGCGAGGGGATCCTCGTCCTTCGCCGCCTCGAACACCCAGGGGGCGAAGCGGCCGTAATCGGCCGGGATCGCCCGGGCCGCCCAGCGCACCACCTCGGCCTGATCCCGCTTGAAGTGATCCAGCAGGCGCACCGCCAGCAGGCTGGGGGGCAGGATGCCGTCATGGCAGAGCAGGGATTGCTGGATGGCCCTTAGCCCCAGCCAGGCGCCGCTGCCCAGATCCGAGATGGGGAAGCCGCGCCCGGAACAGGTGCGGATAAGGCCCCCCTGGAACAGGAGCCCGACCGAGCCGGTACCGGCGATGAGGATGGCCCCCTCGCCGCCGCCGAAGGCCCCCAGACAGGCACCGAACGCATCCGATGTGAGCCGGGTCTCGGCGAAGGGCAGGGGCTGGGCCAGGAAGTCGCGATAGCAGGTGTACAGCTCGGCGGAGGCGATGGCGAGGCCAGCGCTCATCCGGCCCATGGCGGACGCCGGCAGCCCGGCGGCCGCCATGGCGGCGTGCACCGCCGCCAGCACCTGGCGCTGGGCCACGTCTATGCCCAGCTCCAGATTGGAGCCACTGGCGCGTCCCTCGCCGAGCAGCGCACCACTGCGATCCCGGATGCGGGCTCGGGTATGGGTGCCGCCGCCATCGACGCCGACCCAGTAGGCGATGGCCTGATCCCGGTTATCCATGACGGACCCCCTGCCAGCTGATGGCCAGGGCAAACCAGGCGCCGTGGGGGATCCACTGCTCCCCCCAGCGCCAGTTCTGATCCAGCCTGTCCTTATACTCTGCCGGGATGAAGGCGACATCGGCCTCATCCTCGAATCCCGAGGTGATGCCGTTGCAGATGCCGCCTGGGGCATTGGGATAGCCGGCGGTGTAGGCGGGGTTCTTGATGCCGTGGCCCATCAGCATGCAGGCGTCGAAGGGGTTGCGCCCCAGGATCCAGTCCAGCTGATGCTGGCCGTGGGCCTGCAGGGGGGCGGCGATATCCGGCAGCCGTTGTGCGGCGGCGAAGGCGGCGGCGGCCAGGGAGGCGAGCCGGGCGTTCTCCCCCTGCCACCAGTAGCCGGACTCGTTGTGGTGGGGCATGAAGAAGCTGATACGCGCCTCTTCGCCGACCCCCTTCACATACTGGCGGGCGAGGGCGAAGGGGTTGTGCGGGCGGGCGGTCAGGGCCAGCTCGGCCAGCAGGGCCTGGCGCACGACGCGTTCGACCCCGGCGATGCGATCGGAGTCCGTCTCCAGGGCCAGGTATTCGAGCAGGGCCAGCACCGGCAGGCCGGCCTCGGCGGCGTGGTAGTAGGGGCGAGAGCCGTCGTCGTTGGCCGACCAGTAGTGGCCGAGCTCCCCGTGGGGGCGCAGCCGGGCGCAGAGTCGCCCGGCCCAGTGGCGTGCCTCGGCCAGCCACTCGTCCCCGCCGCCGTGGGTCGGCTCGACCGCGGCCTGGGGTGGCTGGTCGTCTGCCCCCCTGGCCATGAAGGTGTGACCCAGTTCCACCGCGGCCAGCAGGGCGCAGTAGTCGTCGATGATGTTCTCTACCCCGTCGTCCAGATAGGCGAGGTTGTGCTCGCGCAGGTGCAGGTAGCCGCGCCTGGCCGCCTCGCCATAGTGATGCTGGTCGAAATCACCGCAGCTGCCCGCCCGGGCGGCGCGGGCCAGGGCGGCGATGGCCATGCCGCCCCCCTGGCGAAAACCCGCCTGCCAGCTGGCGGACTTGATCCCCTGCTGGGTGGCATAGGCGCACAGCTCGCGCTGCGCGGGATCCTTGCTCCACTTGTCAAACAGCGTCATGTAGAAGAAGCCGCTCTCATCTTGCATGCGGCAGAGGAAATCGGCGCCGTGGAGTCCCTCATCCTCGAGGCGCTTGCAGAGGTTCAGGCTGTCGATGTCGCTTGCCCCGGCCAGCAGCGCCCGGCTCTTGAGCAGGCTCCACACCACCAGGGGGGTCTGCTGGGGATTGAGATAGTTGGCGTAGGAGAGGTGGCTCAGGTATTTGCTGACGTCGCCGCTGGCGTCATACCAGCCGCCGTGCACGTCGCGGCGCCCATCCTGACCAAACAGGGGGGCGGCCCGGTCCGCCTTGTCATACTGACCGCTGCAACGCTGACCCTTGAAGTAGTGGATGACATCGGACAGGCAGCGCTGGACCAGCAGCCGCTCGCCGAGGTGAAAGCGCGCCGAGCGCACTATGCCATGGGCGGTGATCACCTCGAGCCGGTAGTCTCCCTCCTGGCGCAGGGAGCCGAAGTCGATGCACCAGAAGGCGCGATCCCGCCAGCCGGGCACCCTGATCTCCTCTGTGAGCGGCGCCTCGAACAGGGCGGGGCCACCGGTCAGGGGCAGCAGCCGGGCCAGCCCCTCCTGCACCTGGCCGGGCCGGGTCTGCAGCAGGGCTATCTTGGGGCCCGAACACTCGTAACCCACCTGATTGACAAGCAGTTCCATCGATACCTCTATCGTCGGGGAAAAGGGGGGCATGACGGAGCCCCCGGGAGTCTGGCGCGGGCGGCCGGGCCGCCCGCCACCCTTATTCGTGCAGGTAGCAGCGCACGAAGTGGTTGTCGGCGAGCCGGGTGACCGGCGGCATGGCCTCCTTGCAGCGGGCCATGGCCTGGAGGCAGCGCCCGGCGAAGGGGCAGCCGAGGGATTCCGGGGTCCAGAGCGGGATCTCCCCCTTGCGCCCCCCCTCCAGCTCGGCGTGGATGCTCTTCTCGGGGTCGGGCACCGCCGAGATGAGCAGCTGGGTGTAGGGGTGCTGGGGGTGGTGCAGTATCTCGTCCACCTCGCCCCATTCGACCATGTGGCCCACGTACATCACCGCCAGATCCTCGGCCACGTAGCGGGCGGTGGCGATGTCGTGGGTGATGTAGAGCATGGAGACCCCGAGTTCATCCTTCATCTGCTCCATCAGGTTGAGGATGCCGATGCGAATGGAGACGTCGAGCATGGAGGTAGGCTCGTCCGCCAGCACCACCTCGGCCTCCACCGCCAGGTTGCGGGCGATGTTGACCCGCTGGCGCTGGCCGCCGGAGAGCTGGTGCGGGTACTTGGCGGCGGTGGCCTTGGCCGGGGTCAGCCCCACCTTTTCAAGGAGACCATGGACCATGTCCGGCAGATCCCGCTTGTCCAGCACCTTGCTGTGCAGCAGCAGGGGGCGGGCGATGTGGTGATAGATGGTGTGGGTCGGGTTGAGCGAACCGAACGGATCCTGCCACACCATCTGCACGCTCTGGCGGTAGTCCAGCAGGGCGGTGCCCTTGTTGAACTCCTCCAGATCCCGGCCGCGATAGAGGATGCGGCCGCTGGAGAGCTTGTACATCTTGGCGATGATCTTGGCGATGGTGCTCTTGCCCGAGCCCGACTCCCCCACCACAGCCAGGGCGCGGCCCCGGTGCAGGTTGAAGGTGATGTCGGACAGCGCCCGCATCTTGCCACTCTTGATGGCGTTGGAGTTGACCGCGAAGTCCTTGTAGAGGTGCTCGACCTGGATGATGGGAGCCTGGGTATCGGCGATGTGCATGGAAGACTCCTTAACAGCCAGCGGCCTTGGCGAAGATGAGAGGGTCGGATGCCTGCTCGTCGCCGAGGCCATCGGCATAGAGGTGGCAGGCGGTCTGCTGGCCGGGACGGATCTCGGCCAGGGCGGTGTACTCCTGGCGGCAACGGTCGTGCACCTTGGCGCAGCGGGCCTGGAAGCGGCAGCCCACCGGCACCTCCAGCAGGTTGAGCGGGGTGCCCGGGATCCCCTCCAGCACGGTTTTCGGGCCGTGCAGGGGCGGGAAGGAGTTGCCCAGCCCCCGGGTGTAGGGGTGCAGGGGCGCGGTCAGGATCGCCTTGGACGGCGCCACCTCCACCAGCTCCCCTGCGTACATGATGCCGATGCGATCGCAGAACTCGACCATGAGGGAGAGGTCATGGGTGATGAAGAGGATGGAGAAGTTGAACTTCTCTTTCAGGGCATAGACCTTCTGCAATATCTCCCGCTGCACCACCACGTCCAGCGCCGTGGTGGGCTCGTCCATGATGAGCAGCTCGGGGTTGAGGGCCATGGCGATGGCGATCACCAGCCGCTGGCGCATGCCGCCGGAGAACTGGTGCGGGTAATCCTTGAGCCGGCTCGGGTGGATGTCGACGATGGCGAGCAGCTCCTGGGCGCGCTTGATCGCCTCGTAGCGGGTCAGGCCGGGATTGTGGGCTTGCAGCACGTCGCAGAACTGCTCCTCCATGCGCAGCACCGGGTTCAAGGCATTCATGGCGGACTGGAACACCACGCTCGCCTGGCGCCAGCGGTAGCTGCGCAGCCGCTCGTCGTCGAAGGCGAGGATGTTCTCTCCCTTGAACAGGATCTCGCCGCCGCTGATGTAGGCGGGCGGCTTGTGCAGCCGGGCCACCGAGAAGGCGACCGTGGACTTGCCGCAGCCGGACTCGCCGGCGAGGCCGAATACTTCGCCGGGGGCGATGTCAAAGCTGACCGAATTGACGGCGCGCACGTCGCCGTTCTCCGTGATGTAGTCGACGCATAGCTTGCGTACCGACAGCAGGGGTTGCTGCTTCATGCTGTCTTCTCCTGAACGTTGATCTGGGCCGGGGCTGAGAGTTTCTTCCAGCGATTCAAACCCTTGTGGGAACGCAGTTGCGGGTTGGCGATTTCGTCGATGGCGAAGTTGAGCATGGCCAGGCCTGCGCCCAGGGTGGCGATGGCGAAGCAGGGGGCCAGAATTTCCCACCAGGCGCCCACCAGGATGGCGCTGGAGGTCTGGGCGTTGTAGAGCATGATGCCCCAGCTCACCACTGTGGGGTCGCCCAGGCCCAGGAACTCCAGGGTCGCCTCGGTGACGATGGCGTAGATGATGGAGCCGATGAAGCTCACGCCGATGATAGAGATGAGGTTGGGCAGTATCTCCACCAGTATGATGCGCCAGGCCGGCTCCCCCAGCACCTCGGCGGCGATGACGAACTCTTTCTCCCGCAGGGCCAGGGTCTGGGCGCGGATGACCCGGGCGCCATAGGCCCAGGAGGTCAGCCCTATGATGAGGGCGATCACCAGGGGGGAGGCTTCGCCGATGAAGCTGGCCAGCACCAGCAGCAGAGGGAGCCCGGGGATCACCAGCATGACGTTCATCAGGAAGGTGAGGCACTCGTCGATGAGGCCGCCGAAGTAGCCGGCGGTGATGCCGATGCTGATGGCCAGGACGCAGACCAGCAGGCCGGCCCCGAACCCCACCATGAGGGAGATGCGGGCGCCGTTGGTGAACTGGGCCCAGATGTCGTGTCCCATGCGGGTGCTGCCCATCACGTATTCGGCGCTGGGGGGCTGGTGGGGGCGAGCGACCCGCTTGGTGGGCTCGTTGCTGGCGAGCAGGGGGGCAAACAGCGCCATCAACACGAAGGAGACGACGATGGCGAGACCGAAGGCGGCCTTCTTGTTGCCCAGCAGGATCTTGAGGATGGTAGGCATACGCATCTTATTTACCTCCGGTACGCAGACGGGGATCCAGGAAGACGTAGAGCATGTCGGCCAGGAAGTTGAAACTGAGCATGGTGATGGTCATGATGAGCAGCTGCCCCTGGATGAGGGGGTAGTCGCGCGCCAGTATGCCCTGATAGAGGGTCAGGCCCAGGCCCGGGTAGTTGAAGATCACCTCTGTGATGAGGGAGCCGCCGATGACGAAGCCGAGCGCCATGGAGAGGGCGGTGACGCTGGGCAGGATGGCGTTGCGGGCGCCGTAGTTGAAGATGACCCGGTTGCTGGAGAGCCCCTTGGCCTTGGCCATGGTGATGTAATCCTCCCCCAGCAGGTTGATCATGTTGTTGCGCATGGTGATGAGGAAGCCGCCAATCTGGACGATGGCCAGGGTGCCCACCGGCATGATGGCGTGCAGCATGATGCTCTTGATGTGCTCCCAGCCGTAATCGGCAGTGATCTCCGGGCTGTAGGCGTAGCCGATGGGCAGCCACTCCAGGCTCACGCCGAACAGGAAGAGGGCGAGCAGGGAGACCACCACGGGGGGGATGGCCTGCATCACCAGGGTGAGGGGGGAGAGGATGCTGTCCATGCGACCGCCCCGGTACCAGGCGGCGAAGATGCCGACGATGGATCCGAGCGAAAAGCTGATGATGGTGGAGGTGCCCACCAGGAACAGGGTCCAGCCGATGGCGCGACCGAGCACGTCGGCAACCTGCTGCGGGTAGTAACGCACCGAGGTGCCGAGATCCCAGGTGAAGACACTCTTCACATAGGTGAGAAATTGAGCGCCAATCGGGCCATCCACAAAGCCGAAGGTGGCCTTGAGTGCCTCGAGGGCGGCGGGTTCCATCATGGCGCCGGCCCGGGCAAACATGACGGAGACGGGGTCCCCCGGCATGGCTCTGGGTAGCAGGAAGTTAATGGTGGCGGCCACCAGGAAGGCGACCAGATAGAAGGAGAAGCGTCTTAGTATAAATCCCATGATGATACCTTTTACTGCAAGCCTGCCCCGCGCCGGGCATAGCTACCCCAACCCCGGCAGATCCGGGCAATGGGTGGGCGACGGGGAAGAAGGCCCCCCGCAGGGGGCCGAGGTGGTTAGCTGTTCGGCTTGAGGGAGAGCACGTGCAGCAGACGCTCAGGGGTGTCCGGGTGGACCTGGGGCTTGGCGACCGGGTTGTCGGCGCTGAACCAGCCATTGAAGCGCTTGGTGCTGTACTCATACCAGGTCGGGTTGTTGAAGACCGGGATGATGGTCTGGTTAGCACCTACCTTTTCCTGGATGGCGAACATGATCTCCTTCTGCTTGGCCGCATCGGCGGTCTGGGTGAAGTCGTCGATCAGCTTGTCGAGCTCGGGATCCTTGTAGCGGTTGGCCGCGAAGCGGTTGCCACGCTCGCCCATGTTGCGCGAGTGGAAGGCGGTCTCGAAGTACTTGTGCGGGTTGGCACCGGCAAAGTAGCCCTGCAGGGCGACGTCGAAGTCACCCGTGACCAGGGCTTCGGTCCAGACGGTGGCTTCCGGGGTGGAGGTCTTGGCGTTCAGACCCAGGGCCTGCAGGCCTTCCACGCCGATCTGGACTGTGTTGACCCAGTCGGTCCAGCCGTTCGGTACCAGCACCTTGAACTCGATCTTCTTGCAGCTCGGGGTATCGAGGAACTTGTCGCCGTCACAGTCCTTGTAGCCAGCCTGCTTGAGCAGCGCCTTGGCACCCTCGATGTCGAACTTGCTGAACTTGCCGTATTTCTTCTCGACGTCCGGGTTGTCCCAGGAGGCGAATGCCTTGCCCAGACCTGACGGATAGTCGTTGACCGTGGGGTAGCCGTAGCCGGCGATGTCCACCATGGACTGTCTGTCCATGGCCATGGAGAAGGCGCGGCGGAAGTTCACGTCATTGAAGGCTTCCTTGTTGCCCGGATCCTTGCTCTGGAAGTTGACGTTGAAGGCGACCGTGCCGGAGGCGGGGAACCAGTACTTGTTGTTCTTGGGATCGTTGCCGACGTAGAGACGCTCGATATCCGGCACGAAGGAGCCGAACCAGTCCACATCCCCCTTCATGACGGCGGCCAGTACCTGGTCGTTGGTGGCCATCTGCGGCATGCGGATACAGTCGATGGCCAGGTTGGCGTTGTCCCAGTAGTGAGGGTTGCGGCACTGGGTGTAGAGCTGGGCGGAGAAGTTGTCCACTTCGGTGAAGGGACCTGTGCCGACCGGCTTGTCGTTGGTGAAGGCGACCGGGTCTTTCACCGCTTTCCACTGATGCTCGGGCACGATGGGCACCAGCACCAGGTCATTGACCACGTTGGTGTTCACTTCGGCCAGATCGAACCTGATCTTGTGCTCACCCAGCTTCTCGATGCCCTTGATCTGGGTCCAGATGGAGCGTTCGTCCAGGGCCTTGTTGGCCTTGACCAGGTTGAAGGAGTAGATGACGTCATCGGCGGTGAAGGCTTCACCATCGGACCACTTGACCCCGTCGCGCAGGTCGAAGGTGACCGATTTCAGGTCATCGGCGAACGCATAGTTGGTGGCCAGACGGAACACCGGCTTACCGCCCTGCATGTCGTTGAAGATCACCAGGGGCTCATAGATGAAGTGACGGGTGGTGTGCAGCAGGCCCGCCTGCAGGAAGGGGTTGAAGTTCTTGACCCAGGCGGTCTCCTGTTGGGCGACCAGGGTCAATACAGTCTTGTCGGCGGCCATGGCGCTGCTGGTGGCACCAGCGATCATCAGGGTTCCCAGCATGACTGAGGTGGCTATTTTGGATACTTTGGCAAGCATATTTTTTCCTTTCTTATTGGTCTTCCATGTTTTGGAATGGAGCACCGGATCCCATGCTTGGATACCGGCCCTCGATGTTGGTCAGGTTTTTCACCCTTGTCGTTATCTCATCCAACGTCCCTAGCAAAGCAGAGTTAACAGAAGAACAACAAGTGCTGATTTCGTCGATTTCGTAAAAACTGAATAGTCGTCGTCATTCTCGTCAAAATGTTTTTTAAATCCTTTTAAATTATAGAGTTATATTTATTCACGCCAAGCATCAAGTGGTGCGGAAAACCCGACGCCTGCCGATAGTGTGAAGCTGATCGTCCCCCTTTTTTCTGCTCTTTGCCGCCCTTTTTTTGGCGCTAAAAACAAGAGCCAAAAGACCCTCTGACTCTGTGCTCCTGCTCACACAAAGGGGCTGATGGCGGCGGTTGGCTGCCGGGGCGGGGCGCTGCGTGTTGACGAGGGGGGAGGGCTGGGAGCGCAATAGGGGGTTTGTGAGGTTGAAGCTTGGGGTCGGGAGCCCTAAGAGCAAGGCCCGGCCTTGCTGCCCCGGAAGCGGGTGTCAGGTTGATCGCCTCAGCCTCAGCCTCAGCCTCAGCCTCAGCCTCAGCCTCAGCCTCAGCCTCAGATTTAGATTCAGATTCAGATTCAGATTCGGCCTTCGTCTCAGGCCAGGCCTTTTTGCCTGTAGGCGATGGCCACCGCTTGCCGGTCGCCGTGTCCCGGCCTGGTGGCGCCTGGCGCCACCAGGGTGTGGCGGGAAGGCAAGCATCGCGGGCAAGGGAGGTGCCATGGGCAGGAAGAGTGTTGCGAGCAAGGGCGGGGGTTCCGGCGACCCACGACGCCGGGACCAGGGGCCATGGCAGCGCCAGGGGGAGGGGGGGCACGGGCGTATCCGGGATGGCGGCGGGCGCCATGAAAGCGGGCCCCGTGAGGGGCCCGTGTGCAGGGAGAGTCGGCCTCAGACGTTGGGCTTGAGGGCGAGCACGTGGAGCAGGCGCTCCGGGGTGTTGCTGTGCACCTGGGGCTTGGCGACCGGGTTGTCGGCATTGAACCAGCCATGGAAGCGCTTGGTGTTGTACTCATACCAGGTGGGGTTGTTGTAGACGGGGATGATGGTCTGGTTGGCCCCGACCCGCTCCTGGATCTCGTTCATGATGGCCTTCTGCTTGGCGAGATCCGCGGTCTGGCTGAAGCCGTCAATCAGCTTGTCGAGGGCGGGATCCTGGTAGCGGGGCGCCGCGAAGCGGTTGCCGCGCTCACCCATGTTGCGGGAGTGGAAGGCGGTCTCGAAGTAGTTCTGGGGGTTGGCGCCGGTCAGGTAACCCTGCAGGGCCACATCGAAGTCACCCGTGACCAGGTTGTCGGTCCAGACGGCGGCTTCCGGGGTGGCCGTCTTGGCATCTATCCCCAGGGCCTTGAGTCCTTCCACCCCGATCTGGACTGTGTTGACCCAGTCGGTCCAGCCGTTGGGCACTATGATCTTGAACGCAATTTTCTTGCAGCTCGGGGTATCGAGGAAGCTGTCGCCGTCACAATCCTTGTAGCCAGCCTGCTTGAGCAGCGCCTGGGCGGCGGCCATGTCGAACTTGTTGAACTTGCCGTACTTCTGATCCACCTCTGGGTTGTTCCAGCTATCGAACAGCTTGCCAAGGCCAGAGGGATATTCGTTGATGGTGGGATAGCCGTAACCGGCGATATCCACCATGGACTGTCTGTCCATGGCCATGGAGAAGGCGCGGCGGAAGTTGATGTCATTGAAGGCTTCGTGGTTGCCCGGATCCTTGGTCTGGAAGTTGACGTTGAAGGCGACCGTACCGGAGGCGGGGAACCAGTATTTGTTGTGCTTGGGATCGTTGCCGACGTAGAGACGCTCGATATCCGGCACGAAGGAGCCGAACCAGTCTACATCCCCCTTCATGACGGCGGCCAGCACCTGGTCGTTGGTGGCCATCTGCGGCATGCGGATGCAGTCGATGGCCAGGTTGGCGTTGTCCCAGTAGTGAGGGTTGCGGCACTGGGTATAAAGCTGGGCGGAGAAGTTGTCCACCTGGGTGAAGGGGCCGGTGCCGACCGGCTGGTCGTTGGTGAAGGCGACCGGGTCTTTCACCGTTTTCCATTGGTGCTCCGGCACCAGGGGCACCAGGGCTATCTGGTTGACCACCCCGGTATTGACCCGGACCAGGTCGAATTTGACCTTGTACTGGTCCAGCTTCTCGACCCCGGAGATCTGGGTCCAGATGGCCCTTTCATCCAGGGCCTTGTGGGCCTTGACCAGATTGAAGGAGAAGATCACGTCGTCCGCATCGAAGCCTTCACCATCGGACCATTTGACCCCCTGGCGCAGATCGAAGGTGACCGAGGTGAGATCCTTGCTGAATTCGTACTGGGTGGCGAGGCGAAACTCGGGGCGACCGCCCTGCAGCTCGTTGAAGATGACCAGGGGTTCGTAGATGAACTCCTTGGTGGTATGCAGCAGCCCGGCCTGGAGGAAGGGGTTGAAGTTCTTGACCCAGGCAGTCTCCTGCTGGGCGACCAGGGTCAGCACAGTCTTGTTGTCTGTGGTGCCGTCGGCGGCATGGAGCTGGGGGGCGGCGAGCATCAGGCTCCCCATCATGCAGGCGGTGGCGACCCGGGATAGGTTGGCAAGCATAGTGTTTCCTTGTTATGTGAACGTCCCTGTGAGGGGATGCCAAGGGGCACCCGACCTCAGTCTGGGGTCTGTATGACCCCCCTCTAGCTAAGCAGGTTTAACAAGAAAGAAACATTCAATCGTCACGTCGATATCGTAAAAATCCTCCCTTCGACGTCAATATCGTCAAATAATGAATTTATCCATTCATTATCAATGCATTAGGTTAATTGTTTTCGCGTAAAAAGCGCAGTGAAGGCATAGGATCTTGACGATAATGTGACGGATATCCGTACGGTTTTTCCTCGTTCACGGGATCTTCATTTTGTCTGGGAACAAACCCTGTGAGTTCCTGTTCTCTGGCGAGCCGTGATGGCGTGCGAGGCGCTTCCTCTTCCGTCTCCGGTGGCGGGCGATGACGGCGGCGTGCCAGCCGGTGCGGCGCCGACCGTCAAGGGCTTGCCAGCAAAGGGAGGGGGGTGAGGGCAAGCGCGCCGCCGCAGATGGCGCAGCGGGTATGAAAGCCATTGCCGACGCCGAAGCTGATGATGGGCAAGGCGCAGCACGGCGGTGCCAAGGTCCTGATGGTGAGCAGGATCATGGCGCGGTAGCGGGTATGACAGCCATTGCCGACGCTGAAGCTGAAACTGATGGTGGGCAAGGCGCAACCCGGCGGTGGCAAGGTCCTGATGGTGGGCTGGATCATGGCGCGGTAGCGGGTATGACAGTCATTGCCGACGCCGAAGCTGATGGTGGGCAAGGCGCAGCACGGCGGCGCCAAGGTCCTGATGGTGGGCTGGATCATGGCGCGGTAGCGGGTATGACAGCCATTGCCGACGCGGAAGCTGAAACTGATGGTGGGCAAGGCGCAGCACGGCGGTGCCAAGGTCCTGATGGTGGGCAGGATCAGGGCGCGGCGGGGGCGTCGATTGCCATGGCTGGGCGACAACGAGGCTGCGGCAAGGGGAAGGCTGGGCTGGCAGGCCAATTGGGCCACCACCGTGGGCCTGATGCACCGCACCTCACCGAAGGGGCCTGGATAAGGGAGCCTGGTGGAGAGGAGGGCAGGGCCGGGGCGGCGTGGCAGGAGCCGCCCCGGCTCGGGATCACCCCTTGCGGTGGGCGAGCTGGCGCAGCAGCTGGGCGCTCTGGCTCAGACTCTGGCGCTGGGCCTCGCCGAGTGGGCATTGTTTGAGCACGTACTCGGCTGTGGCGATCACCGTCTTCCAGCGGGGCGCCTTGGGCAGGGTATCCAGGCTCAGATACTTGTCCAGGGTGCGGGTCTGGGGACTGGATCTGTCCATGTAGACGCGCCACAGCTTGCTCTTCTCGGCCAGCACTATCTTGCCCTTGCCCGTGCTCTGCTGCCAGGCATCGAGGGCGAGGCGCATGGTATCGACCAGGGCGTGGCGCAGGGGATCCTCATCCTGCTGGCGGATCAGGTTGTCGGCCAGGGAGCGGAACTCGCCCCCGAGCCGGCTCAGCTCACCGAGCAGGTGATCGTCTTCAATGATGGCCTGACGGGACAGACTCTTGAGGGCGTTCTCCAGGGCGGTGATCCTGTATTCATCCGGCGCTATCTGATTGCAGATGAGGGCGTAGGCATGACGGTCGTTGAGGCGGATGGGCAGGGCCCGCACCAGGGTCGATTCGCTCTGGCCGGCCACGCAGAATCCCAGGCTCTGTTCGGTGCGGCTTGCCATGTCCGGCCACTGCTCGGCCAGGGGCTGGCTGAGCCACTCGTCCAGCGGCAGTCCCTCCATGGCCTCGGGCTCCTGGCCCAGGCGGGTGGCCAGGGCGCGGCTGGCAAACAGCACTACTCCCTGCTCGTCGATGAAGGCCATGGCATCCCCTCCCTCGCTGATGAGGGCGAGCAGCCGCTGCTGATCCTGGCGCAGGCTCTCCTGCAGGCTCAGCCTGTGCTCTATCTCCTGCTTGAGCAGACGGTTCTCCACCAGGGTGGCCCGTCCCTGTCTCGCCTCGAGCAGGGCCCGTACCCGGGCGAACAGCTCCTCCTTGCAGAAGGGTTTGACCAGATAGTCGTTGGCGCCGGCATTGAACCCCTCCTCTATCTCCTTGGGTTGATTGAGGGCGGTGAGCAGCAGCACAGGCAGCTGATCCTTGGGGCTCTGCTGGCGCAGGCGCCGGCAGACATCGAACCCCGACAGGGTGGGCATCATGACATCGAGCAGCACCAGATCCACCGGCTCGCTCGCCAGCTTGGCCAGGGCGTCGTGGCCGTCGCTGCTCGGCAGTATGCGATAGCCGCAGGGCTGCAGGAGGTGGCGCAGTATGTGCAAATTGATGGGCTCATCATCCACCACCAGCAGCAGGGGGGCACCAGGAGGGGGGGGCGGCAGATCTTCGCTCTCCCATTCGGGCAGGCTCAGGGGCACGTGGCGCACCAGGGCCAGCTCCTTGGGGCGAGGCTCGCCGGGGGCGGGCAGGGCATCCTGATGGGAAAGGGGCAGGCAGACGCTGAAGGTGGAGCCGACGCTGGGCTCGCTCTGCACCGTCAGCCTGCCCCCCATCAGCTCGACCAGCTGGCGGGTGATGGATAGGCCCAGGCCGGCCCCCTGCTTGCCTGCCTCGTGGCTCATCTGTACCAGGGGCTCGAAGATGTGCTCCAGGTTGTCCGGCGCTATGCCGATGCCGGTATCCGTCACCTTGATCCAGAGTCCCTGCGCATCCTGGCTGGCGCTCAGCACCACCTTGCCCTGGGGGGTGTACTTGATGGCGTTGCCCACCAGGTTGTAGAGCACCTGTTCGAGCCGCTGTTCGTCCGCCAGCACGGGGGGAAGCTCGTCCGGGGTGATGTCCACCAGGGTCAGCGGCTTGGCCTGCACCAGGTGCTGGCAGAGATCCAGCACCAGCCGCACCACCCCCTTGGGGTTGACCGGGCGGGAGTGGATCTCCAGCTGGCCGTAGCGCATCTGATGGTAATCGAGCAGATCGTCCACCAGGCGCGCCAGGCCGTCGGCACTCTTGATGATGAGGCCGAGCTGTTGCTGCTGGCCGTCGGTCAGCTGCTGGCGGCTTGCCAGCATGGCCTCCGCCATTCCCTTGATGCCATGGATGGGGGTGCGCAGCTCGTGGGAGGTGTTGGCCAGCAGCTCATCCTTGAGCTTGTCCGCCTGTTGCAGGCTGAGGTTCTGCTTGTGGGTCAGCTTCACCTGCTGTTGCAGCTCCAGGGTCTGACGCTCGATCAGCTCTATCTTCTCCTTCACCGAGCGCTGCATGTGGCGAAACGCCTGGGCGAGGCGGTCTATGTCATCCTCGGTGCGGGGGATGGCGATGGGGTGATCCAGGGCGCCATCGGCCACCTGCTCGGCGGCGGCGGTGAGGGAGCGCAGGGGGGCCGTGATGGAGTTGGAGAGCCAGCGGGAGAAGAGGATCAACAGCACCAGGGAGCTCAGCCCTAGCAGCAGGGAGAGGGTCTCCAGCTTGCGAATGGGATCATAGGCCTCCCGGGTCGAGATCTCGGCGATGAAGGCCCATTCGGTGTCGAATACCTTGACCTGGGTGTAGGCGGCCAGCACCTCGTCCCGTTGGTAAGATTCGAACAGGCCCACACCCTGCTCCCCGGAGAGCGCCTTGAGGATCAGCGGGGTCTCGGGGGGACGAAAATCGGGGGAGAAGCTCTTCTCCACGCTGAAATCCGGCGCCAGCCAGGCATCGGCGCGCATCCGCTTGTCCGGGCCGATCAGGATGGTTTCGCCTGTCTCTCCCAGTCCTTCCCGCTCCCCCATGATCTCGTTGAGCTTGTCCGGGCGCAGCTCGAAGATGACCACGCCGCGCACATAGTCATATTGCATCACAGGGGTGGCGAGGTAGGCGACCACTTCGCCGGTCAGCTCGTTGCGGCCAAAGTCGGTGAACTCGAAGATCTGCTGGGGCGCCTCGCCGCTGTCGAGACGGCGTTTGATGCGGGTGAAGGTGTGGCCAAGGCCGCTGCCCTGGTAGGGGCCAGACAGCAGGTTGGTGGCGAAGTTGGCGCGCTTGGTGACCGAGTAGACCACATCGCCGTTGATGTCGATGAGGAAGATGTCGCTGTAGTTGGACTTGCGCACCATGTCGGCATAGCCGCGGTGAAAACGCTGATGAACCCGGCCATACATCTCGTCCGCCAGTATGAGGGCGCTGATGGCGGGTTCTATGTCTGCGCTCTGGCTGTCGGGCTTGCGCAGCTGATCCCAGGATCCCGTGATATAGCGTTGCTGGGCGCGCTGACGGGCGGCCTGGGGCGTGGTGCCCAATTTTTCGAAGGCGCCGGTGAAGCCGTAGAAGCGCCCTATGCTGTTGCCGGCAAAGTCCTGCTGGGAGAAGGCGAGGATCTGGGCCTTGAGGTTGGCGAAGTAGTCTTCCAGCTGACTCTTCTTGATGTTGCGCACCGACACCAGGTGATTGGAGGTCTGGGCGGTGAGGTCCTTGCCATGGGTATGAAGAAAGAAGAGGGCGACCACCAGAAAGGGCACCATGCCCAGCATGAAAAACGCCAGCATCAGTTGGGTCTTGAGTCCGCGCGCCTTGAAGATCCATTTCATCGTGAACAGTTCATTCAATTGAGAAGCCAGTTAGTAACCACGGCAGTCTCGGGCCAAAGAGTAGTCATTTCAATGGCTTTATCCAAATTTCGCCTGTGGGGTCACAGGGGGCGCACTTTTTTTACGCAAAGCGAATAAAGCCTGAGCAAACGGTGGGGGAGAGGGGGAAAAGCCGCAAAAAAGGGTTGTGCTGCGTCTCGGGGTACGTATAATGCGCCTCGTTGTCAGGCAAGACCGGACAGCATGGTTCAGGCGGGAATAGCTCAGTTGGTAGAGCACGACCTTGCCAAGGTCGGGGTCGCGAGTTCGAGTCTCGTTTCCCGCTCCAAATTATCTCATCGACACCAAGGATGAGATGTCAATTCAAGGGTTGCCCTTGACCGTGTGGCGCGTTAGCAAAGCGGTTATGCAGCGGATTGCAAATCCGTTTAGTCCGGTTCGACTCCGGAACGTGCCTCCATCTTCTTCCTCCTTTTTCCCTGTGCTTCCAAGAACAAAGACGGTTTATTGCCATCCCCTTGCGATCTCTGCAAGACGTCCCCTTTGTCCTCTCCTTCGTTATCCCTGCTCCAGCAAGAATTCACACCCGAGCGTCTGCCATTTGCCGGCCAGATAGCGTTGCAATGATTCTGCCTCCTGCTGCGGCATGGACGACGCTGGCATCCGTCTCTCCTCCAGTTCGGCCATCTGCTGCTTGAGCAGGCCACATTGCCACAGGCTGACGCTGGGTACCCCCTTGTCAGCGAAGGTTATCCTGTCATCGAGATTGCCGCGCCACTCTTGCCATTCGCCATGGGCCAGGAGGGCGAGCAGCACCAGGATCATCAGGTTGCCCACCTTCATGCGTCATACCTCCCTGCCGTCTCTATGCTAACTCTGGTCAAGGGATCCGGCCTTGACAAGTTGTGTTGTATTTTCGTTAAAAAACGTAATTTATACTCATGTTTAGCCTTGGATGGAGATGGTTGACCATGAAAGGGAAAATGGTGTAGTAATCCAACAACGTTTGGCGTAAACTTTGTTCAGTGGTCTTACCAGTGAGGCGTTCCATCATGTTTCATCCCTTCTCCCTGATACACATCCTTGTGCGTCGTACCCTGGTGCTCCTGGTCGGCGTGCTGGCGTTTCCCGTCATGCTGTTTCGTCGCGATCGGGCCCGTTTTTACAGTTATCTGCACCGGGTCTGGTGCAAGACCAGCACCAAACCCGTCTGGCTGAAGATGAGCGAGCGGGGCGAGCGCATCTTCTACTGACTCCGGTAGAAGAGGGCGACGCGCAAACGACAAAGCGAAAAAAGGCAGCATGGGCTGCCTTTTTTTATTTCTTTTTTTCATGTTTAAAAACAGCGGATTAGCGTGACTTCCTTGGGCGCAGAGCAAGGGGCTTGCCCTTGAGAAGGGGCCGGACTGAAAGCGTTGTGGCCCGGGGCCGGTTCTATAGAGTGATCCGCGCCGCGGTTCATCCACCCGTCGACCTCTCTATTGATAAGGAAGCTGAACATGAAGATATCGATCGCTCACGCCTGTGCCATGACAGGCCTGCTGGCCCTGGGTAGCCAGTTTATGGCCGCACCCGCCCAGGCGGCCGAGGAGAAAGAGAAGTGCTATGGCGTCGTCAAGGCGGGCCAGAATGATTGCGCGACCAAGACCAGCTCCTGCGCCGGTACCGCCAAGACGGATGCCGCAGGGGACGCCTTCGTGGTCATGCCCAAGGGACTGTGCGAAAAACTCGCCGGTGGCAGCCTGCAGCCGAAGTGAGCACTCATGGGGTGGCGCCGTCATGACGCCACCCCAGGGGTCAGATGAGGAGAGAAACCATGCACAGCGCCATCGGCATCGGTCTGCGCCCGCCCCATTATGATGTCATGCTGGCGACCCGGCCCGCCGTCGGCTGGCTTGAGGTCCACAGCGAGAACTATTTCGAGCCCCACGGTCGTGCCTTCGCCGTCTTGGCGGCCCTGGCCGAACATTACCCCGTCAGTCTGCACGGCATCGGCATGTCGCTGGGGTCAAGTGATCCCCTCGACCCTGGCCATCTGGCCCGGCTGCGTGCCCTGGTGGCCTGTGTCAAGCCGGTAAGGGTCTCGGAGCACCTGAGCTGGGGCAGCGTGGATGGCCGTTACTTCAATGACCTCCTGCCCATGCCCTACACCCGGGCCGCCTTGGCCAGGATGAGCGACAAGGTGAGGCGGGTGCAGGATCTGCTGGGCTGCGAGCTGCTCATCGAGAATCCCTCCTCCTACCTGCAATTTGAGGGGGAGATGCCGGAGTGGGAATTTCTGGCCCGGCTGCAACAAGAGAGTGACTGCGGCATCCTGCTCGACCTCAACAACCTTCATGTCAGTGCCTTCAACCAGGGCTTCTCCTGCGCCGACTATCTGGCCGCCATCGATCTGGCGACGGTCAAGGAGATCCATCTGGCCGGCTTTACCGACAAGGTGCTCCCCGAAGGGCACCTCTATATCGACACCCACAGCTGCCCCGTGGCCGACCCCGTCTGGGCCCTCTATCGCACCCTCTGTGCCTGGGGCCCCCGGCCGACCCTGATCGAATGGGACAGCGAGATCCCGGCCCTGCCCGTGCTTATCGCCGAGGCGGACAAGGCCAGCCTCATCCTGGAAGCGGCCCTGGCCGAGGGGAAGGAGCCGAGCCATGTCTGACTCCCTGGACCATGAGCCGGATTTGCTCGGCCTGCAACGGGCGTTTGCCGCCAGCCAGCTGGGGATCTCCGATGAGGTCGCTGCCCGGGTGATGCCGGGCCGCTTCACGGCCGAGGCCCTGCTGCAGCTCTATCGCAACAACTTCATCCTCAGTCTCACCGAGGTGCTGGCCGCGACCTATGGCGCGACCCGTGCCATGGTCGGGGAGGCATTCTTCGATGCCGCCGCCCGCGGCTTCATCCTGGCCGCTCCCCTCCAGGAGGGGAACGTCATGGGTTATGGCGCCGGGTTTGCAGACTGGCTTCGCGGGTTGCCGACCACGGCGCACCTGCCCTGGTTGCCCGAGTTGGCGATGTTCGAGTGGCAATTGGAGCGCACCGCCCTGCTGCCGCCCGAGACGCGGCGCTGGCCGGCACAGGCGCTGGCGGCCCTGGCCCCTGAGGCCTGGGGGCGGGTACGACTCCTGCTGGCCGACAACCTGACCCTGCTCCATTGCCGCGCCGATGTGCTCGGATTGTGGCGCATGGCGCTGGCGCAAGGGGATCTCCCCGCGGATCCCGATGCCCCCTGCTGGCTCGCCCTGCAAAAACAGCCGGATTTCAGCGTGGTGCCCCTGCCCCTGGAAGAGGGGCACTATCGGCTGCTGCATGCCTGCCAGCGGGGGGCGAACCTGGCCTCCCTCGACGATGAGCCCGAGCTGGCAACCCTGCTGCCAGCCCTGGTGAGACGGGGATTGCTGGTGGGGTTTTCACAAGATGAGGATGAGCCCGCCGCTGGGCCATCTGCCGCCATGCCATTGGCCGAGACTGGGCCCGGTCATGCCGGGGTCGCCGACACACAAGGAGAGAGTCGATGAGAGCATGGATCGCACGGGGCCAGCAACTGGCCGAACGTTGGCAAGGGACTCTGGCGGGGGCGGTGCTGCTGCTGGCCAGGCTCTGGGTCGCCGTCATCTTCCTGAGGGCCGGCTGGCTCAAGTTCACGGCCTGGGACAGCACCCTCTATCTGTTCGAGTTCGAGTATCAGGTGCCCCTGATGCCCTGGTTGTGGGCGGCCTATCTGGGCACGGCGACCGAGCTGCTGCTGCCGCTTTTCCTGCTGGCTGGTCTCTTTACCCGGCCCGCCGCCCTGCTGTTGTTCGGCTTCAACGCCATGGCGGTCATCTCCTATCCCACCCTCTGGGCCGGGGGCTTTTACGATCACCAGCTGTGGGGCTGGATGCTGCTGACCCTGGTGGTGTGGGGCGCAGGCCCCCTGGCGCTGGACAGCTGGCGCCTTGCCAGGGGGCGTGGCGGCCATTAAGGTGGGGGCCAAATGAAGGGGCCATGGCGCCCCTCTTGTCATCATGGTGATGCACCCAAGGAGAGAGGCATGATGGTTCGCGAGGCCCTGGCCGCCGATATTCCAGCCCTGACGGATCTGCGCATGGCGCTGTTTTGCGAGCTGGGGGAGCTGGCGCAACCGGATGCCGATCCCGCCCTCAGACAGGCGACGCAGGCCTATTTCATCCAGGCGCAGCAAGAGGGCAGCGCCCGCACCTGGCTGGTGGAAGAGGGGGGCGAACCGGTGGCGTGCGCCACCCTGGCCCTCTTCGTGCGGCCACCCTATCCGGGCAATCTGGCGGGGCGGGAGGGATATCTGCTCAACCTCTACACCCGGCCGGCCTGGCGCAAGCGCGGCATGGCGAGGGCTCTGCTCCATGCCATGGTGACCCATGCCAGGGAACAGCAGCTGGGCAAGCTGTGGCTCCATGCCAGCGACCAGGGACGAGCACTGTACGAAACATTCGGTTTTTCGGGTAACCCGGCCTGCCTGGAGTGCTCCCTAACCCCCTGATGCCGACGCCGGTTTTTCACCCTGATCCCGACGCCGGCTTTTCACCCTGATCCCGACGGGATCCTGCCTCGTACTGACGCTCTTGGCGACACAGTCGCTTTTCTATACACTGCGCGCCCGCACCCTGCAAAGAGCTCTGACCACCGAGCCAGGGCCATCAGGAGCACTGGGGGCTGGGTGCCACTCCGGACCGTCAACGAGGTAGAAGCGTCATGTTCAATCACAAACTCAAGGGACAGTTGCAGGCTTGTCAGACCCGACTCGATGAGGCGCAGAGCATAGTCGAGGCTATCCAGGGGGGCGCCGCGACCATCCTCTTCAGTCCGGACGGGGAGATCCTGGAGGCGAGCCCCTCCTTCCTGGCGCTCATGGGGTATGGCACAGGCGAACTGCCGGGGCGCCACCACAGCCTGCTTTGTCCCAGAGGGATGGACAAGTCTGGCGACGAGCAGCAGTTCTGGCGCCGCCTCGCCCAGGGGCAGCCCCAGTCCGGTATCTTCGAGCGCGTCAACCAGCGAGGGGAGACCCGCTGGCTCGAGGCAAGCTATTTCCCGGTGCAGCAGCAGGGCAGGGTGACCCGGGTACTCAAGATTGCCCGCGACGTGACGGCGCGCCATCATCAATTGCAACGGCTGGAGGCGCTGGCCCAGGCACTGGACTGCTCTCAGGCGATCATCGAGTTCACCCCGGGCGGCGAGATCCTCGATGCCAATGCCAACTTCCTGGACACCATGGGCTATCGGTTGAGCGAGCTGGTGGGCAAGCATCACAGGATCTTCTGCGACGAGGCCTTTTGGCGCGAACAGCCCCACTTCTGGGAGGAGCTGGCCCGGGGCCAGTTCAAGTCCGGTCTCTTCATGCGCTACAACAGCCGGGGAGACGCCATCTGGCTGGAGGCCACCTACAACCCGATCCGGGATGAGGGCGGCAAGGTGGTCAGGGTGGTGAAATTCGCCAGCGACATCACGGCCCGCATTCATCAGAGCCATGCCACCCGGGAAGCGGCCCGGCTCGCCCACAGCACGGCACAGGAGACACTGCACAGTGCAGAGGAGGGGGCCGGGTTGCTGCGCGCCGTGGTTGATACCTCCTCTCTCATCGCCACCCGGGTGGATGAGACCAGCGCCCTCATCGCTCAGCTCAACGAGCAGTCCAGGAGCATAGAGGCCATCGTCTCGACCATCAGTGCCATCGCCGATCAGACCAACCTGCTGGCCCTCAACGCCGCCATCGAGGCGGCCCGGGCCGGGGAGCAGGGGCGGGGCTTTGCGGTGGTGGCCGACGAGGTGCGCCAGTTGGCAGCCCGCACCAGCCTCTCCACCGACGAGATAGCCAGGGTGGTGCAGAAGAACCGGGAGCTGACCGCCAGGGTGACCGAGGACATGGCCGGGGTGGCGGGCAGCGCCGAGCTCGGCAAGCAGCAGATAGCCGGCGTGGACAGGTTGATGACAGAGATCCGCGAGGAGGCGAGCCGGGTCTCCCAGACGGTGTCCGCCCTCTCCCTCTGAGCGCGGTCGTGGCGCCCTGGCTGAAATGTCGCCAGATGGATATGATGCTGGTCACTGACCGGCATTTTTATGGGGGAGGCGCCCCGGGGAGCAGGGATGAAGATAGCCATACTGGACGATTACCAGGAAGCCAGCCGGACGCTGGCCTGTTTTGACAAGCTGGCGGGTCACGAGGTGACCCTGTTTCGGACCCCGGCCGCGAGCCGGGCCGAGCTGGTGGAGCGGCTGCGCCCGTTCGAGGCCCTGGTGCTGATCCGCGAGCGCACCCGGATCGATGAGCGCCTGCTCGCCCGGTTGCCCCGGCTGCGACTGGTCAGCCAGACCGGCAAGGTGAGCCAGCATCTGGATCTCGCCGCCTGCAGCCGTCACGGCGTGCTGGTGGTGGAGGGAAGCGGATCCCCCGTGGCGCCGAGCGAGCTCTGCTGGGCTCTGATCCTGGCGGCGAGTCGGCACCTGCCCGCCTATTGGCATGGGCTCAGGCAGGGGCAGTGGCAGCAGAGCGGCCCCCTGGGACTGGGGCGCTCCTTGTCGGGGCTGACCCTGGGCATCTGGGGGTTTGGCAAGATAGGGCGCAAGGTGGCCGCCTTCGGCCAGGCCTTTGGTATGAGGGTACTGGTATGGGGCAGCGAGGCGTCCCGGGAGGCGGCAGAGGGGGCGGGCTATCTCGCCGCCCCCTGTCGGGAGGCGCTGTTTGGGCAGAGCGATGTGCTCAGCCTGCATCTGCGCCTGTGCGACCAGACCCGCCACTGCGTGGGACAGACCGAGCTGGCGCTGATGAAGCCAGATGCCTTGCTGGTCAACATCAGCCGGGCCGAGCTGCTGGCCCCCGGCGCCTTGCTGGCGGCCCTTTCGGCCGGGCGACCCGGCTTTGCCGCCCTTGACGTGTTCGAGCAGGAGCCCCTGGGCCGGGATCCCCTGCTCGCCATGGCCAACGTGATAGCGACCCCGCACCTGGGCTATGTCACCCGGGACAGTTATGAGTGCTATCTGGGACAGGCGTTTGACAACCTGCTCGCCTTCGCCGCCGGGGCCCCGGTCAACATGGTGAACCCTTCATGCGGCTGGGAGGGGCGCGTGCAGGAGCCCCCCTCGGCGTGATGCCCCGCGGCTATCTCACGGCCCGTGGCGATTATCTGCGCGATCGCGCCGCCAAGCTGAATCACGGCTGTACTGGCCAGACCTTGCCGATTGTTGCCCGGCCCACCCTTGATTAGGCTGTGCCCCTCCTTTCTCAATATGGTGTAAGTAATTGACATGGCACGACTGATGGGCAAGAAGGTGGCGCTGGCGCTGCTGCTGGCGACGGGCACTCTTGGGCTAGGTGGCTGCATGGGGCAGATGGGGCTCTCCGCCATGGTGACCCAGGCCAACCTCAAGGTGGTGGATAACAGGTATGGTCGCGCCGGTGTCTTCGTGCTGCTCTCTCCCGTCTATGGCCTGGCGGCCACCGCGGATCTCTTCGTGGTCAACACCATAGAGTTCTGGTCCGGCAAGAACCCGGTGACCGGCAAGTCCCCGGCGCTGGTGGATCACAGGGCCGATGCGGTGATCAAGGTCAACCCGCACCTTGATCCTGCACTCAACAAGGTGCCCCTGGCCATGCTGCCCCAGGGAGTACGCGAGGTGGAGGTGCACTATCCGGATGAGCATACTGCGCAGATGGAGATCCACTATCAGGATGGCAGTCAGGGCACCATGCGCGGCGAGCGCCGTGGCGAGGTGGTGGATCTCTACTAGCAGGGGCGTCTGGTCTCGACCCTGAGCCAGGATCAGCTGGCCGCCATGAGCCGGGCCGGCTCCGCGACCGGTTGAGGGCCGCGCCAGGGCGAACCAGGGGGAAGTGCGACTTGCCCTCGTCAGACAGGCCCCGCTTCGGCGGGGCCTTTTCATGGGCGTTCGGACGACCCCATGGTCGAGACAGGGGCGCTCATGGGCGCACCGAGGGCGCATGGTAGGGTTGCAGCACCAGCCCCAGCAGACGATGGAGATGCACTATCTGCTCGGTGAGCTGCAGATTGAGCCAGAGATAGCCGCTGATGGTCGCCTCGTCATCGGCCCCCGGGCGCACTTCGGCCTGTACCTGGGCGGCCGCTTCCTGCAGGCGACTGATGGCCTCGTCGGCGGCCGTGGCATCGCCGCTGTGGAGCATGAGGGCGAGCTCGGTGAGCACGGCCTCCGTGGCCTGCTGGCAGGCGCGCAGCCCGGGGTGGCTCTGCATCAGGAAGTGGCTCTGGCGATCGCGCCAGTAGGTGTTGGCCAGCATCTCCAGGGTGCAGAAGGTGTTGCGCATCGTGGTCTGGACGGCCTCGAACAGGGTGCTGTTGAGACGGGTCTCCTTGACGGCGGGCGCCAGCAGGGGCCGCAGGCTCACTATCCTGGCGAGCAGGCGGGCATGGCTCTGAGTGAGCCTGGGACGCTCCAGCATGTTGGGGGAGAGGTGGGTGTGATAGATGCGCTGGGCCTGCAGCAGGCTGTCGTGCATCTGCATGCGCCAGTGGGTATAGGCCCGCTGGGGATAGATGCTGCAACACAGCAGGGCCAGCATGGATCCCAGGATGACGTCGCCGCTGCGCCAGAGCGCCATCTCTATGTCCCCCGGTCTGGCCCCCATGGTCACCGCGAGAGTGATACCGATGAGCAGCCCTGCATAGGGGCGTTTGCCCAGCGCCAGATAGCCGCACAGGAACATGATGGCACTGCACCAGGCCAGCATCAGGGGCAGGGCATAGAGCTCCAGATAGAGGGCCACCACGCCACAGGCTGCGCCAAAGATGGTGCCCACCACCCGTTGCAGGGCGCGGGAGAGCACGTTGCCCCAGAACGAGATGGGGCCCATCACCACTACCAGGGTGATGAGAGGCCAGGTGCTTTCCGGCAGCTTGAGCTCCCGGGTCAGCAGGAAGGTGAGGGTGAAGGCCAGGGCAATGCGCAGGCCGTGTACCAGACGGTAGCGACCATAGATCAGCAGATCGAAGCGGGAGAGCGGTGTGTTCAGGCGCAAGGGCGTCGTCTCATGTCAGGTTGATCTTCTCGTGTCGCCGCACCGACGGGCAGTCGCCGTCACGGCAACCCCCCCCCCGGCAAGGGGCGGATCCGGACCCGCTCGCCGGGGGAGATGGCCGCCCGGGCAGGGAGCTCGATCAGGCAGTTGGCCGGGAGCAGGGCAGAAGGCATGAAACCACTTGCCGGGCGGACCTGCAAGTGCCCGTCGGCATCCTGGCTGAGGTAGCCGGGCAGGCAGGCCTCCCGCGCCGGATTGGGGATCGCCTCAAGGGCCCGGGCGAGCAGGCGCAGCGGCGGCACAGGGGACGGGTCATGGGCATCCAGCCGGGACTGCCTGGCGCAGACGAAGTCGGCGATGGCGTCCAGCTCGTCGAAGGCGAACCGGGGCAGGGTCGTGGCCTGGGGGGCGTCGCTCACCAGGGCGATGATGTCGGGGTCATCGGGGAAGAGCAGGGGCCTGCCGAGGGCGGCGCGATGAAGCTCCACCTTGGGAAAGCGCCTGTACTTGAACCCCTCGACCAGCAGCAGATCCAGGGCACTGGCATCGAAGCGGGCCAGCAGCGCCTCGAAGGGGGGCTCACCGCCGGGCGTCTCCTGGATCAGGGCGTGACGCAGGCTGGAGGCCGCCATCACCTGGGCGGCCCCCGCCTGGCGAAGGCGGTGGCTGTCCTTGCCGGGCTGGTCGATGTCAAAGGCGTGGTGGGTGTGCTTGAGCACCCCGAGGCGCAGGCCGCGCGCCACCAGACGCGGGATGAGGCACTCCAGCAGGGTGGTCTTGCCGGTGCCGCTCCAGGCGACGAAGCCGAGCAGGGGCAGGGGGCTCATGAGGCCTCTCCCCCCAGCAGCCTCGCCTCCCAGGCTGCAAGCTCGGCCGGGCTGTTGAGGTTGACGAAGGCATCGGGCTGGTCGGCAAAGGGCACCACCGCCATCCGATGGCGGGCAAACCAGGCCCCTGTCTTGCGCTCCCCTGACGCCAGCGCCAGTTGCAGGGAGGGGAGCAGGGCGCGGCGCAGCAGGGCGACCACGGGCTGGAGGTGTTCGCCATCGTGGGCCACCACCAGTTCGGTGTCCGGGGTGATGGCGGCGCGAAAGCGGGTCATCAGATCCCGGGGCAGGGCCGGGCCGTCACAGGGCACGAACAGTACCCAGTCGTGGCGGGCGGCGCCAAGACCCGCCTCCATGCCCGCGAGAGGCCCCTGAAAATCGACCTGGCGATCGGCGATGACGGGAGCCAGGGCGCGATAACGCTCCTCGCTGCGATTGGCATTGATCAGCACCTCGTCCACCTGGGGGCGCAGGCGCTCCAGCACGTGGGCTATCAGGGGCTTGCCCGCCAGGGGCACCCAGCCCTTGTCATCGCCCCCCATGCGGGTGGCGCGACCGCCGGCCAGGATCACGGCACTCACGGGAAAAGGCGGGCGGGTCGGGCTCTTGATCTTCATGACGCTCCATGGGGTCGATAGGGGGGACATGCCGCGCCCGGGATGCCGGGCAGCGGGCGGCATGGCAAGTGCACCGATCTTGCGCCAAGGGCCCCGCCGGGGCAAGCCCATCCCGGCCCGGTTCCGGCAGGAGAGGGCGTTTTGGCCGCAGGGTATGGCCGAGCTCACAAAATCGAATGGTCAAACGTCATATGATCGCGTTCTTATGGGTCTTGCACTCCTGCCAACTGGCAACTTCATGTAAATCAAAGAGAATGACTATGGCTACTGGACAATATCTGCTCTGGAAAGATGCAGAAGGCAACGCCTTTCGCCCCGTGTCCCTCACCGGCACAGACTTGCTCAACAACCGCTACCTCAACAAGAGCACGGCCTTCACCGAACAGGAGCGGGCCGACTTTGACTTAGATGGCCTGCTGCCACCCCAGGTGCAGACGTTCGAGGCCCAGCTGGAGCGGGTCTATCAGGGATTTCAGAGCGCCTGCAGCGACATCGAGAAGTATCAGTACCTGAGGGCGCTGCAGGACAGGAACGAGACCCTGTTCTACGCCCTGCTCTCCCGCCATGTGGAGGAGATGACCCCCATCATCTATACCCCCACGGTGGGCAAGGCGTGCCAGGAGTTCAGCCACCGCTTCCAGAAGGCTCGCGGCCTTTACATCACGCCGCACAATGTCGAGGAGATGGGGGCCCAGGCGCGTCACTTCGACAGCAAGGCGATCCGGATCATAGTGGTCACCGACAGCCAGGGGATCCTCGGCATCGGCGATCAGGGGGTGGGGGGCATGGGCATTCCCATCGGCAAGCTCTCCCTCTATACCCTGGCCGCGGGCATCCATCCCGCCTGCTGCCTGCCCATCGCGCTGGACGTGGGGACCGACAACCAGGCGCTGCTGGACGATCCCATGTACCTGGGCCAGCCCCACAGACGTATCCGCGGCAAGGAGTATGACGACTTCATCGACAAGTTTGTGGCCGGGGTCCGCCGTCATTTCCCCAATGCGGTGCTGCAGTGGGAAGACTTCAGCAAGTCCAACGCCTTCAACAACCTGGCCCGCTACCAGCAGGCGTTGCCGTCGTTCAATGACGACATCCAGGGCACGGGGGCCGTGGTGCTGGCGGGGATCATCGGCACGGTCAAGGCCAAGGGGGAGACCCTGGGGGAGCAGACCTATCTGGTCTATGGCGCCGGTGCCGGCGGGGTCGGGGTGGCGGATCAGATCTGCGCCGGCCTCATCCGCGAGGGGCTTGAGCCCCAGGCGGCGCGGGATCGCATCTACATCCTCGATAGCCAGGGGCTGGTGTGCGACAACCGGGAGGGGCTGGACGAATACAAGCGCCGCTACGCCAAGCCGGGGACCCTGCTCGCGCAGTGGGACACAGAGACGGCGGGGCGTGCCAGCCTCACGGACGTGTTGCGCCAGGTGCCGGTGACAGTGCTGCTGGGCACCAGCGGAGTGGGGGGCGCCTTTCGGGAGGAGCATATCCAGCTGATGCTGAGCCACTGCGAGCGCCCCATGGTGTTCCCCCTCTCCAACCCGACCGCCAACTGCGAGGCCCTGCCGGCGGATATCTATCGCTGGAGCCAGGGCCGCGCCGTGGTCGCCACCGGCAGCCCCTTCGCGGATGTCGAGTACGAGGGGGAACGCTATCGGGTCGGCCAGGGCAACAACGTCTTCATCTTCCCCGGGGTGGGGCTGGCGGCCATCGTCGGTCAGGTCAGGGAGATAGGGGCCGACATGTTCACCACGGCGGCCTTCGCCCTGGCGGAGTGCGTGAGCCCGGATGATCTGGCCCGTGGCACCGTCTTCCCGCCGATCCGCTCCCTGCGGGCCATCTCGGTACGGGTCGCCACCGCCGTGCTCAAGGACATAGTGCGCCGGGATCCGGGTCACCCCCTGATCGGCCAGGATCTGGAACAGCACATCCTCAGCCATATGTGGGAGCCGACCTATCTGCCCTATCGCAGGGTCTGAGGAGCGCGCCGGGCCTGATGGCCGCGCGATAAAATGAAAGAGGGTGGCCCTGGCCACCCTCTTCTTGTTGGCCCGATCGCTCCCCTCAGGGGCCTGGGCCGCTCGCCTCTCAGGGCTGAGTGGGCGGTGGCAGCAGGCTGTCATCGACGCTGCCGTCACCTCTTAGCTTGTTGCCTTTGGCATCGACGGCGTCCACGCCGTTGTCATCGATGCTGCCGTCACCTCTCAACTTGTTGCCATTGGCATCGACGGCGTCCCTGCCGTTGTCATCTATGCTGCCATCACCTCTTAGCTTGTTGCCATTGGCGTCGACGGCATCCACGCCGTTGTCATCGATGCTGCCATCACCTCTCAACTTGTTGCCGTTGGCATCGACACCATTGTCATCCACCCGGCCACCGGCATGGCGCTCCCCGCCGGCATGCTTGTCGCCACCGGCATGCTCACCCTGGCCATGGTCATCGCCGCCCTGACCACTGTCGTCACCCCCATTGTTTCCGCTGTGGCTACTATTGCCGCCACCGCCGCTATTGTTTCCAGAATTGCTACTATTGTCCCCGCCACTGTGGTCGCTGCCCCCGCTGCCACTGTTGCTGCCGCCTCCACCACTATTGCCGCCCCCGCTGCCACTGTTGCTGCCGCCCCCGCTGCCACTGTTGCCGCCGCCTCCACCGCCACTATTGCCGCCGCTTCCGCCGTCACCCCCTTTGTTGTGAACGATCAGCGAGTTGGCGATATAGCTGTGGCTGCCGTCCAGAATGAGGTTGAATAGCGCCGTGGTGGGCGGGCTGTCGACCCAGTAGAGAGACTCGACCAGCAGCTCGGCGGGCTGGGCCGCCAGCGCCAGGTTGCCAGTGAGCGCGACCGCTGCCGGTCCGCACAGGATGCGCATGCCGGTAAAGAGCGGCTGCACCGCCAGGGTGGGTTGCTCGGCGCGGGTCATGGCGGGCGAGATGGCCACCCAGCCGCGGGTGCTCAAGAAGGGATGCTCGGCGGTAAAGAAGGGGGGCAGATGATTGAGCCCGTAGAGTCTCCGGTTGCCCAGGATGACGCGCTCGACCGCCAGGATCCGGTTGATCTGGCCATGTTGATCCAGCACCTGTTCACCGGCCTGCAGCGTTTCGATGGGGCGCTCGCTGCCATCGGCCATCAGGATGCGGGTGCCGGCGACGAAGCAGGACTTGGCATGGGCCTGGTTCGGCTGCCATTGATGGTGGTCGAAGTCATAGCTGAAGGGGGTAGCAAACAGGGCCAGGGCGATGGCCGATCCCACCAGCAGTCGGCGCTGGCTGGGTTTGAACGAGGGCAGTGACATGGGTAGCTCCTTGTCTGGCTGGATTCACGCAGTCAAGTATAGAGGAGCATCCCGCTGAAACCCTTGCCATGCTATCTCGCCAGAAAAACGATTGGCGTCGGCTACAAAAGTGCGTAAAATCGCATACTCGATGCTTGTAGCAACGAATCCCGCCTAAAAAGCCAGTTTCATGCCCTCCCCAAGCAGTAAAAGGTAACGAATGACGCCGGATGGCGCATCTCATGCCTTGAAAAAGTCTTGTGATGACTGAAAAGTGTCAATTATCCCTGTCAGTTATCAAAAAATTAAGGATACCCATGTTTTCCTTGGTCAAGCAAAGCGTCGCCGGGCTGCAAATTCTGTTTGTTGCCTTTGGTGCCATGGTTCTGGTGCCCCTGCTCACCGGATTGAACCCCTCCATGGCACTGCTTGGCGCCGGTGTAGGCACCCTGCTGTTCCAGCTCTGCACCCGTCGCCAGGTGCCGATCTTCCTCGGCTCCAGCTTCGCCTTCATCGCCCCCATCATCTATGCCACCCAGACCTGGGGCCTGCCCTCCACCATGTTTGGCCTGTTTGCCGCCGGCTTCATGTACTTCATCCTGGCCGCCATCATACGGGTGCGGGGCATAGGCCTGGTACACAAGCTGCTGCCCCCTGTGGTGATTGGCCCGGTGATCATGGTGATCGGCCTGTCGGTGGCCCAGGTGGCCTGCAACATGGCCATGGGCCGCGCCGGCAGTGAACAGGTGGTGGCGCCTGCCACAGCGCTGACCCTGGCGGGGATCTCCCTGGCGGTGACCCTGATCGCGGCCGTGTTCTGCAAGGGCTGGATCAAGCTCATCCCCATCCTCTCCGGCGTCATCGCCGGTTATGTGGCCGCCGTGCTGATGGGTCAGGTGAGTTTCGATGGCATGGTCAACGCCCCCTGGCTGGCGCTGCCCCACTTCGAGACCCCGGAGATCAACTGGGCCGCGGCGCTGTTCATGCTGCCGGTGGCCATCGCCCCCTGCATCGAGCACATCGGCGGCGTGCTGGCCATCGGCGGCGTGACCGGCAAGGATTACACCAAGGATCCCGGCCTGCACCGCACCCTGGCCGGTGACGGCATCGGTGTCTGCTTCGCCGGCTTTATCGGCGGTCCCCCCGTCACCACCTATGCGGAAGTGACCGGCGCCGTGATGATCACCCGCAACTTCAACCCGGTCACCATGACCTGGGCTGCGGTGTTCGCCATCATTCTGGCCTTCTTCGGCAAGTTCAACGCCCTGCTCACCTCCATCCCCATGCCGGTGATGGGCGGCATCATGCTGCTGCTGTTCGGATCCATCGCCGCCATCGGTCTCAAGACCCTGGTGGAGTCCAAGGTGGATCTGGGGCTGGCGCGCAACATCGCCATCGTGGCCGTGACTCTGACCGTGGGCGTCGGCGCCCTGGAGATGAAGATTGGCGACTTCGCCCTGGCCGGTGTCGGTCTGGCCTCGGTGGCCGCCATCCTGCTCAACCTCATCCTGCCCCAGCACTCCGAAGAGGGTGCCATGGAGTCCGCCAAGGACTGAGCGACGATTCGTCCACAACAACGATGAAAAGAGGCCACCCCTAGGTGGCCTCTCTCTTTTCTGCTCAACCTCATCCTGCCCCAGCACTCCGAAGAGGGTGCCATGGAGTCCGCCAAGGACTGAGCGACGATTCGTCCACCACAAGGATGACAAGAGGCCACCCCAGGGTGGCCTCTTCTTGTTGCATTACGTCCCGCCGGGAGGCGCAGATGACGCACTGCCTCGCCCGGGCGAGACCGGTTATGTGGCCTGGTGGGCACGGTCCAGCTGTTCCAGCTGGCTGAGCAGGTAGTCGCGATACGCCTGGCCAAACAGCTTGCCCGGCTCAAGGGAGGCGATCAGGGCCTGCCTGCGCTGGGCGCGCAGCAGAGGAAGGCGGCGTAAATGGGTATCTATCCAGACGATGGTGCCGGAAGGCGCCTGCATCAGATTGCCGAGATGGAGATCCCTGTGGTAATAGCCGCGCCTGGCCAGCCGGAAGATGTCCCTGGCCATCTGGCGCAGCAGGGCGAGTCTGCCCGCCTCGTCGGCGTGCTGAAAATAGGTTTCGCCAGACTGGTGATCCTGCAGGTAGGTCACGGCGAGAAAGGAGCCGAGCGGATTGAGGGGATTGAGGGCGAGACCGGCAGCGGTGCAGGGCACCACCTTGAGCTCGGCCTGGCGAAGCAGGCGATTGCTGCGCCATTCCCGGAGGGCATCGATATGGCCGATCAGCCGCTTGCCGAGCAGGTCTCGACAGAGCCAGCGCAGGGTCCAGCGAGGGTACTTGTCGGGGACCAGCTTGCAGAGGCTGTTGCTGGGAGAATGGTGCCAGAAGAGGCTGCTTCCCTGTCGTTCGCACTGTCGGGTATGACTGGTTTTGTCCAGGATCCAGCTGGGCAGATGGAGATCGTCATTGATCATCAGATAGTAGTGTTTGCGACCATTGAAGTTGAGGGTGGTCAGAGTCATAGCGCAGTTTTTTTATAAGAGTGGCCCATGGTTTGCCATTCTCGCCCTGGCACGCTGACGGCAGCTGAATGGCGAGCCAGAAAGTGGCGCTGCCCTGATCTCCGCTTTTGCTCGCTCCCTGGCGCCGAGTGCTGTGGTCAAGGTATGCGACACCGGAAGAAGGGGTCGAGCATGAGGAGCCGGGCCGGGCACCGGGGGCATCGCCACGGCCGGGATGCTGGCGACTACACTCAGGGGCGTCGTTCACAGTCAAGGAGAGGAAGATGAAGACGAGAGGGATGCTGGCCCTGCTTGGGCTCATATGGGGGGCTGCCGCCCAGGCGGGAGTGGTGCGCTACCAGGTCGATGGTCAGCCCTTCGAGGGCTATTACCTGGCCGCCGCCGACAAGCAGGCCCCCCTGGTGGTGGTGGTTCACGACTGGGACGGGTTGACGGAGTATGAGGTGAAGCGGGCCGAGATGCTGGTCGGGCTCGGCTACAGC
Organism: Aeromonas bivalvium; assembly: GCF_046078285.1. Lineage (NCBI taxonomy): Bacteria > Pseudomonadati > Pseudomonadota > Gammaproteobacteria > Aeromonadales > Aeromonadaceae > Aeromonas > Aeromonas bivalvium. Next base: position 1,170,036 of record NZ_JBGXBV010000001.1, on the reverse strand, counting down.
GTGTTCGCGGTGGACTTGTTCGGTGCCGGAGTCAGGCCGACCGAGGTGGAGGAGCGCAAGCGGCTCACCGGGGCCCTGTATCAGGACAGGGCCAAGATGCGCAAGCTGTTGCAAGAAGGGCTCGCCGAGGCGGGCAGACAGGGGGGGCGGCTCGACAATGCGGTGGCGATTGGCTACTGCTTTGGCGGCGCCGCCGTGCTGGAGCTGGCCCGCAGCGGCGCCAGCCTCAAGGGGATCGTCAGCGTCCATGGCGGCCTGACCACCCCCCAGGGCCAGGACTACCAGCAGGCCAAGGGGCGGCTGCTGATCCAGCATGGCAGCGCCGACGAGGCCGTCTCCCTCACCGATCTGGCGACCCTGATCGGCGAGCTGGAGGCGGCAGGGGTCAACCATGAGGCGACCAGCTACAGCGGCGCCCCCCACGCCTTCAGCGTGCTGGGTGGCGCCAACTACCGTGCCGACGCCGATGCCAAGTCCTGGCTGCGCTTCACAGAGTTTCTCGGCGAGGTGACCAAGGGCTAGGAATGGTGGCAGAGAAGGGGCCGGATTGCCCCTTGCCCCGGATGACAGGGGAGAGGGGGTCTGGCCATCGCGGGAGTGAGACGAAAAGGAGTGATGAAATGCGTCAATGGATTCAGATGTTGGCCGTGCTGCTGCTCGTCGGCTGCGCCGCCAAGGGGGATACCCCGGCCGAGCAGCGCAACAGCATCTTGCAGATGCGTCAGCAGGCGCTCTCCACCTTGTATGGACAGGATCCCAACATCAGACAGGAAGTGGCGAAATCCCGAGGCTATGCCGTTTTTACCAATGTGAACAACAACCTGCTGCTGCTCAGCGCGGGCAGTGGTTACGGTGTGCTCCGTGACAACCGCACCGGTCGTGACACCTATATGAAGATGGCGACGGCGGGGATGGGGATCGGCATGGGGATCAAGAAATTCCAGGCGTTGATCATCTTCAACGATGTCGCCGCCCTGGATCGCTTCATCACGACCGGCTTCGATGCCAGCGCCCAGGCGGATCTGGCTGCCAAGTCGGCGGACGATGGCAAGGTGGTGGTCAGCGAGGCGGCCAACGCCGATTTCCAGAAAGTGAAGATGTATCAGCTCACCGAGCAGGGGGTGGCGGTGCAGGCCACCATGCAGGGTTATAAATACTGGCCGGATGATGAGCTCAACACGGCCCGATAACCCTGAACGGATCCTCTCCACACGCGGCGCTTGTCAAGGCGCCGCGTCCATTTCTGCGGCCCGGGCTGCCTGGATGCCCTTGCCGAGAATCAGCACCCTCACCCACATGGCCCCTTCCCCCACCGGATGGCGGGCGATGAGCTCGAGCTGGCCGCTCCCGGGATCGATGCGGTGCAGGGCCACCTGCCGGGACTGCTGCCCGGTGGCGATGAGCCAGCGGCCGCCGTGGTCGATGGCAAAGCCGCGGGGACAGGACTCGGTCGGGAAGTGGCCGAGCGGGGTCAGGGCGCCGTCCTTCCCGTCGACGCCGAACAGGGTGAGCAGGCTGCTGGCCCGCTCGCTGGTATAGAGAAAGCGGCCATCCGGGGTCAGGTGAATGTCGGCCCCCCAGCGCTCCCCCTGGTAGCCTGCCGGCAGCATGTCCAGGCTTTGCCGCGGGCGGATGCGGCCATCTGCTTCCCTCTGGTAACGGTTGAGGGTGCCATCGAGTTCGTTCAGGCAGTAGAGATCGCCGTTGCCCGGGTGCAGGGCGAGATGACGCGGCCCTGCGCCGGGGGCGGTATGGATGTCGCCCTGGGGGTGGGGAGCCAGGCGATCGTCATCGTTCAGGGCGAAGCGGCGGATGACATCCTCCTTGAGGCAGGCGACCAGCAGCTCCTGTGCCCCCTCTTTCCCCGCAAGCCAGGTCACCGAGTGGGCGGCCATCAGGCCGTCGAGACGCTGGTGAGGAGCCTGCACCCGGCCCGCCTCGTCCATGGGAGAGACGCTGACATGGTCGAAGGCGTAGGAGGCGGCGAAAAAGAGGCGCCCCCTCCCATCCGTGCAGGTATGGGAGGCACTGCCTGCGAGCGGCGCCGACGCTGGTTCGCCGAGTCGGCCATCGGCCAGAATGGGATAGCTCAGCACGCGAAAGTCGGGCCGTACCCCGGCATAGAGCCAGCGTCGATCAGGGCTGATGACCAGGGGTTGTACCTGGTCCCCGGTCTGCACCTGTTGCAAGGGGGTCAGCCCCTCTTCGCTCAGCGCAAAGACATGGATCAACCCGCTGAGCGGATTGGCGACATAGACGACTTGTTGCATGCAGTTCTCCTTTGCGCCGACCACTATCAGTCAGTGGGGCAGCGGACCATTGTCCACATTGAGCTTCTGGTTGCGCAGCTTGCCCCCGCGCCTGGCCAGCCCCGACCCTGTTGCCGCGCGCGCTATTTCTCCAGACTGAGCAGCACCAGGCTGAGCAGCTCCAGACTGAGCAGATAGTTGCGCAGCTTGCCCCCGCGCCTGGCCAGTCCCGACCCTGTTGCCGCGCGCTATTTCTCCAGGCTGAGCAGATAGTTGCGCAGGTTGACGCCGCGATTGGCCAATCCCAGCTTGATGCGCACGCTGTTGCGGTGATTCTCCACCGTCTTGCGCGCCACATTGAGGGCGCTGGCGATCTCCTGGCTGGACATGCCGCTGCGAATAAATTCGGCCACCTGCAGTTCCGAGGGGGTCAGTACCGCCAGCAGGCGCTGGTTTCCCTCCTCCTGCAGGCTGTTCTCCATGCTGGTGCGGATAAGCTCCAGGCACATCTTGAGGGCCGGATCCTGGATCTGGGCGAGCTTTTGCTCGACCTCGGGCAGGTGGCGGGCGATCAGTTGCAGACGCGGTTCGCCGGAGGCCGCCGGGTTGTCACCGAGTGCGGCCAGGGAGTGGCCCAGCTCGTTGATGAGACGGTGATCCTGCTCGATGGCGGAGGCATCCTGGTCCTCGCTCGGTTTGATCTGCAGGCACCAGATGCGGACACCGTCCGTGCCATCGTGGGCGAACAGCTCGAAGGCGAGGTTGAGGATCTCGAATTGCAGGGGGGGCAGGTTGGCCCGGATCCGCTGGCGGATGGCTCTCAGGTGATCGGGTCCTACCAGAAACACCAGGTCGTCGAGGCGGCTGAGGGTCAGGGTATCCACCGGATAGCTGGATGCCACCACCTGCTCCTGCTCATCGAAGCTGATGAAATAGATGTCATTGCGCGCCAACAGTCGATGGCAGAGTCCCTGCTCGTCTGTGGGGGTCAGCTTGTTGCTCATGTCCGATCCAGTCCTGCCTCTCTCATCTCGCCCGTGTCTCCTGATCCGTCCGGTTTTCCGCCCCTGTGTTGCCGCCTGTTCACTCACGAAATACCCAGGCAGCCAGGTTTATTTTTATGGGCAATTAACAATTAATAAACATTTTGTGAGGCGGATCCCGAAAACAAGCCGCGCTTTAGTGAGGTATGTCTCATTAATGGCTATAAAACACCTAGATAATACCTACAGACCACTCAATGGATATAGGGAGAATACCATGTTGGCAATGCGCTCACACTGTTTACTGGCGGGACTGATCGCCACCCTGCTGCTGGGCACCCCGGCCCACGGCGCCGATATCACCACCACCCTCGGGCCGAACGGTGAACAGCCGACCCCCTATACCCAGGTAACACTCACCCCGGCCCAGGAGGAGAAGGTGAGGGCCCAGGACTACACGGCCGCCATCCTGATGCACACCACCTCGGACTGGTCCAGTGCCCTCATCAAGGGGGCCAAGGACAAGTTCCAGGAGTTGAACGTCAAGGTGGTGGCGGTCACCGATGCCGAGTTCAATGCCAACAAGCAGAAGACGGACGTGGAAACCGTGATGGCCATGGCTCCCGACATCATTCTCACCCTGGTGGTCGATCCCGTCTCCGGCGCCGCCGCCTTTCGTCCCGCGGTGCAGCAGGGCAGCAAGCTGGTGCTGATCAGCAACCTGCCGACGGGGTTTGAATACGGCAAGGATTACGCCGGCATCGTCACCGATGATCTGTTCGAAATGGGGGGACTGGCCGCCGACATGCTGGCCAGGACGGTGGGGGAGCAGGGCAAGATAGGTTTCATCTACCACGAGGCGAACTACTACGTCACCAACCAGCGGGATCAGGCGGTGCTGACCCATCTGGCCAAGCGCCACCCCGGCGTCCAGATCCTCGCCAGGCAGGGCATCGCCAACGCCAATGACGGCGAGGTGGTGGCCTCGGCCCTCATCACCCAGCACCCGGACATCCAGGCCATCTATGCCCCCTGGGACTCCATCGCCGAAGGGGTGGTGGCCGCGACCCGCGCCGCCGGGCGCAGCGACATCAAGGTGATCACCATGGATCTGGGGGCCGCCAATGCCCTGGACATGGCCAAGGGGCGCAACGTGGCCGGCATAGTGACCGACCTGCCCTACGATCTCGGCCAGACCCTGGCCACCATGGGCACCCTGGCCAAGCTGGGGGAGCGGACCCCGCCCTTCGTCACCGTCTCCGCCGATGCGGTCACCCGGGACAATCTGGCCGAAGCCTGGCAGCAGGCCCTGCGCCGGGATCCGCCCGCCGCCGTGACCAAGGCACTCAGCCAGTAATCCCAGGAGCCGCCGCCGTGGCGGCCATCACGTCCATCACAGGGAAGGAGTCATCACATGGAGCTGTACGCCATCGAGGCGAGCGGTATCAAGAAGGGGTTTGACGGCATCCCCGTGCTCAAGGATGTGTCGTTTCGCCTCAAGCGGGGCGAGGTGCATGCCATCGTCGGCCAGAACGGCGCGGGCAAGTCGACCCTGGTCAAGCTGCTCAACGGTTTTCATGGCCGTGATGGCGGCGAGGTGCTGCTGTTTGGCAAGCCCTGCCGCTTCGCCAGCCCGAAAGAGGCCCAGGCCGAGGGGATTGCCATGGTCTATCAGGACTTGAGCCTGGTGCCGACCCTGTCGGTGGCCGACAACATCTTCCTGGCCGGTGGCGGGGAGCCTGGGTCTCTCATCTCCAACCGGGACAGAATACGCCGGGCCGGGCCCCTGCTGGCCATGCTGGGGGTGACGCTGGATCCGGCCTGCGAGGTGGGGCGCCTGAGCGTCGGCCAGCAGCAGTTTGTCGAGATAGCCAAGGCCCTGGCCCAGAATGCCCGGGTCCTGGTGCTCGACGAGCCAACCGCCTCGCTGTCCAACAACGAGATCAACGAGCTGTTCAAGGTGATAGCCACCCTCAAGGAGCGGGGGATGTCCATCATCTACATCACCCACTACTTGAGCGACATCATGCGGGTCTGCGATGCCGTGACCGTGCTGCGGGACGGCCATACGGTGCTCGCCACCAACACCAGCAACACCAGCGTGGCGTCTCTGGTCGAGGCCATGCTCGGCAGCAAGGGGGATACCAGCCTGAGCTGGCCACGCCCGGCCCCGAGCGCGGATGCCGTTCCCCTGCTGGAGCTGGACGGCGTCTGCAACGGGCAGCTGCACGACATCTCCCTCAAGGTGATGCCGGGTCAGGTGGTGGGGCTGGCGGGCCTGCTGGGCAGCGGCCGCACCGAGATCCTCGAGGCCATCTATGGCCTGACCCCCATCCAGGCCGGCGAGATCCGCATCGAGGGCAAGGCGGTCCGGATCCGCTCTCCCAAACAGGCCATCGCCCATGGCATCAACATGGTGCCCGAGGAGCGGCGCAGCCAGGGGCTGGTGCTCGATTTCTCCGTGGCCGACAACATGCTGATGGCCGCCTACGACCGCCTCAGCCAGGGGCTGAGTCTGGACAAGCCCAAGGGAGACGCCATGGTGCGCGCCCAGATCAGGAGCCTGGGGGTCAAGACCAGCGGCCCCGAACAGTCGGTGCGATTCCTGTCGGGGGGCAACCAGCAGAAGGTGGTGATAGGCAAGTGCCTCTCCACCGAGGCCAAGGTGCTGCTGCTCGATGATCCCACCTTCGGCATCGATATCCATGCCAAGTACGAAATCATGAAGATAGTGGACAGCTATGTCGCCGAAGGCAACGGCGCCATCTTCGTGTCGAGCGAGTATGCCGAGGTCGCCAGCTTCTGCGATCTCATCTACGTGGTGAACAAGGGACGCATTGTCGCCTGCCTGGAAGGGCGGCGAATGAATGAAGAGACGCTGCTGGCGGCGGTTCAATGACAAACGAGGAGTCAAGGATGAAAGAATTAACCCTGCCGGCCCCCAAGGGGAGCCGCATCAACTGGCGCGACTACATCATCTACCTGGTGTTCGTCGGCATCTTCGTGTTCTTCTCCGTGGTGCTCCACGACAAGGGCTTCCTGAGCGCCGTCAACCTGATGAACATAGCGCGCCAGACCGCCACCATCGCCATCATGGCGGTGGGCATGACCTTCGTGCTGAGCGCCGCCGAGATAGATCTCTCCTTCGGCGCCACCGTGGCCCTCAGTGCCATCGTCTCGGCCCTGACCCTGCAGGAGACGGACAGCATACTGTTGGCGGTCTCGGCGGCGCTGCTGGTGGGCACCATGATAGGGGCCATCAACGGCCTGTTCGTGACCCAGGTGGGCATCCCCTCCTTCCTGGTGACGCTCGGGACGACCGGCATCATCACAGGGATCGCCCGCTGGTCTACCTCGCTCCAGTCCATTCCCATCGACAACGATCTCTATGTGTTCATCTTCGGCTCCGGAGACATAGGGCCCGTCTCTGTGCTCTTCATCTGGGCTCTGCTGGTGACCGTCATCGGGGCCCTGGTGCTGCGCAACACCCGCTTTGGCAAGCAGGTGCTGGCCACGGGGGGCAACAAGATCTCCGCCATGTACTCGGGCATCAACATCAACCGCATCAAGCTCTACGTGCTGATGCTCAATGGCTTTCTCGCCGCTCTCGCCGGCATCCTCTACTCGGGACGGCTGCAGAGCGCCCGCTACACCCTGGGGGAGAACGACCTCATGCTGGTGATCGCCGCCGTCATCATCGGCGGCACCAACCTGTTTGGCGGCAAGGGCATGGTGGTGGGATCCGTCATCGGCGCCCTCATCATGGGCATGGTCAACAACGGCCTGATCCTGATGGGGCTCAACGTGGATCAGCAGCTGATCCTGCGCGGCATCATCGTCATCGTCGCCGTCACCTTCACCATGGGGCAGCTCAAGCAGCTTCGCAAAAAATAACTTTATTATCATAGCGTTAAGGACGACATCATGAAGATAGATCCCAAGGTGGCGAACATCATCTCCGGCTGGAGTCTCAAGGAGAAGGTGGGTCAGCTGTTTATTCTGGCCTTCCCCGGCAAGTCGGCCGACAAGATCCGCCCCATGATCACCGAATACAACCTGGGGGGCTGTTATCTGAGCCAGGACAACGGCGATACCTTCGCCGAAGCCCGGCAGCTGACCCGGGAGCTGGCCAGCATAGGGGGCGAGCAGGACCGCCTGCCCCTGCTGCTGGGGGTGGATCAGGAGGGGGCCTGGGGCGTGCTGGTGGGAGAGTCCACCACAGGGCCTGGCAACCTGGCCCTCGGCGTGGCCGAGACGGGGCAGGAGACGGAGCGCATGTATCGGGTCATGGCCGAAGAGATGCGCTTTGCAGGCTTCAACTGCATCCTGGGACCCTGCTGCGACGTCAATCTGAACCCAGGCTCTCCCATCATAGACACCCGGGCCTTCGGTGACAGGCCCGCCAAGGTGGCACTCCATGCGGCGGCGGCGGTGCGTGGTCTGCATCAGGGCGGCATCTGCGGCAGCGGCAAGCACTTCCCGGGGCACGGGGATACCCATGGCGATACTCACAGGGAGATCCCCAGGGTCGACAAGTCCCTGGACGAGTTGCGTGCCCAGGATCTGCGCCCCTTCCAGGCCGCCATCGATGCCGGGGTGGATCTCATCATGACCAGCCATATCCTCTACCCCCAGATTGACGGCGACCACCCGGCGACCCTTTCCCGAGTCATCTTGCAGGATCTGCTGCGCGCCGAGATGGGTTTTGACGGCATCATCATCTCAGACAGCATGAACATGGGGGCCATCGTCCATCACTACTCCCCCGCCACGGCGGCGGTGCAGGCGCTCAAGGCGGGCATCACCATGATCATGCTCTCGGAGGAGCATTACGATCACAGCGACGCCTACCTCGACAAGCAGTTCGCCATGATCCACGGCATCATGGCCGCGGTGGCGGCGGGGGATCTGGACGAGGCGGTGATCGATGCCGCCCTGGCCCGCATCGTCGCCTTCAAGCTCGCCAAACTGGTGCCCATGGCGCGCTATCAGCCTATCGACATGGCGGGAAACCAGCAGGTGGCCAGGGGCTGTGCCGGAGCGGCCCTCACCTGGCTGCGTCAGGTGCCCGAGCTGGGGGAGGCTCCCTTCTATGTGCTCAACGCCACCCCGGCGGCCAGCTATCACAACCTCACCAACCCCAGGGGCATAGGCCCCAATCAGAAGGAGCCGGCCTTCGATCACTTCCTCGCCGCTCTGAGCCGGGGCAAGCGGCTGGTGCGCGCCGTCACGGTCGATCAGCTGGAGAGCCTGGGAGACGGCTGGCTGTTGGTGGTGACCGAGAACCACCCCCTGCCTGGGGAGGATTTCGCCCAGGAGGAGGCCCAGGCCCTGGTGCGCCGACTCAGCCGCGAGGTGGAGAAACTGATCGTCGTGGCGCTGCGCAGTCCCTATGACCTGCTCGGTTACCCGGATGTGCGCTATTACCTGTGCAGCCACTCGGCTCGGCCCGAGAGTGCCCGCGCCACCGCCGAGGTGTTGCTTGGCACGCCGGCCACCCAGCAGGGGAGGGCGGTGAGCCTGGTCAGTTAAGGTTTGGTTTTTCCTGCCATCCCGGATGGCGGGTTATCTCCTAGGTGTCTGTGGTTGGGAGCTTGTGTGGGCGTTTGCCCAGTGATTAATGGACTAATACGAGGGTTCAAGCTTTGAAAACCACCATGAAGATAGTGTCGGCAACCGTGTTGCTGGCGTTGGCTGCCCCCGCCTTGGCGGCGAAGGGCGGCACCCAGGACTTCCTGGATGCGCTGCGCGATTTCGAGTCAGGCATCAATCCCGCGCTGGCCGATTTCTATCTGCAAAACCTCGACAACCCCGTCTATACCTATGCCCAGGTGACGGCGCCGGGTCGTCTGGTGCGAGACTGTTCCACCGGCACCATGCTCTCCGAACCCACCACCATCAGCGGCTTCTTCAACAAGCTGGGGGTGGGCAATATCTACAACCCGGCCACCCCGACCGATGCGGCCATGTTCAGGACCATGCAGTACAACTCCCTGAATGCCTGGGGTTTCATCGGCTATCAGCTGGGGGAGGCGGTGCTGATCGATGCCGGCTACTACAGCCCGAAACAGGTAACGGTGGACGGCAAGGAGTACGACAGCTTCTACATGTTCGTGCCGGACTCCACCTGGGCCGGTTGCAAGACCGAGGCCCTGGCCGAGATCGAGGGCTCGGGTGGCAACAAGGTCTATGTAACGGACGTGAACCGCTGGCAGGGCACCTTCGTCGGCAAGAATGGCGTCAACAGCCTCGCGGATCTGCGCCTGCCCGAGAAGCAGGAGCTGGTGATGCGCGATGCCATGCATTTCAACTATCAGGTGATCAGCAAGCTGCTCAAGGACGCCAACATGACCTGGGCCCAGGCCCTGGCCAAGAGCTGGCCCGATACCGATGACAACGGTCAGCCCATCCAGGTGCAGGCCACCATGTCCGGCATACTGGCGGCGGCGCATCTGCGTGGTGCCTGGGGGGTGGGATCCCTGCTCACCAAGGATCAGATCACCTGCGACGAGCTCGGCACCTGCATCACCAAGTACGTCCACAAGTTCGGTGATTACAACAGCCTGTTCGATACCCCGGGGGACAGCACGACCCAGGGCTCGCCCTATGATGAGGTGCTGACGGCGGGCTGGGGCAATGACACTGTCATCACAGGTGGCGGCAAGGATCAGATCCTGCTCAACGAGCAGGCAAACGGTCTGACCACTGTCAACGACTTCACCGTCGGAGACGATCTCATCGTCTTGCGTGGCTGGAGCCTGGCCGACCCCCTGGCGGATCTGGTGATTGGCGAGGTGGCCGAGGGCGCCGAGCTGCAGTTCGCCGGTCAGCGGGTGCTGCTCAAGGGCGTCAGCGCGGCTTCGGTGCAGGCCAACCCGGCTGCCGTCATCACCAAGTCCGACATCTACACCCTGGCCTGGAACTCGGGCAAGCAGGTGGTGCAGGGCTTCGATCCTGCGGTCGACAAGATTGCGGGCAGCGCCGGCATCGGCTTCAAGCATCTGAAAGCCTATGAAACCGCCACGTCCGTGGTGATGGGTCCCCAGGCGGAAGATGGCGGCATCTACTCCTCCTTCGAGCTGGTGGGGCTGACCCTCAATGATCTGCGGCCCGAGATGTTCAGCAATGTGACCGGCAGTTACGATCGCCTCGGTTACATAGTGCCGCTCAGCTCTCTGAACTGGGGCTGGAACATGACCCTGGTGGTCAATCGCTTCGATCCGGCCAAGACGGTCATCACCACCCCGAGCAATCAGCCGGTGCCTTTCTCCGGCATCAAGCTGACTCAGGAGGGGAGCGATGTGGTCATCACCCTGGTGGAACCCTACGCCAAGGGCGATGCCAAGAAGATAGTGTTGAAGAACACGGCGGTGAACACCATCACGGCCGCCAACTTCGCCGGTTTCAGCGGTAGCTACAGCGAGGCCACCATCGACATTCCCGTCTTCTTCGACATCAGTGTGGACATAGGAGCGGGTGGTACCATCTCTCCGGCACCGGCGAACGGCATCCTGCAAGGGAAAGGCGGCACCAACTTCACCGTCACCCTGCTGCCCGATACCGGTTACAAGGTGAAGTCCCTCATCGTCGATGGGGTGGCGCAGGCCGTGACTGGCAGCTACACCTTCAATGCCTTGAATGGGGCTCATAGCCTGTCGGTCAGCTTCGAGCCTGGCAGCAGTAGCACTTGCCCGGCGAGCTGGGCAACCGGCTCCGTCTATACCACGGGCAATCAGGTGACCTACAACGGCAACATCTATGAGGCCAAGTGGTGGAGCAGCGGCAACGTGCCGAGCGCCGGGGATCCCTGGAAGCTGATAGGCCCCTGCAGCTGAGGGGGCAGCACATAGAGACAGAGCAGACAGGCCCCTTCGCGGGCCTGTTTTCGTGGTGGCGTCCGTTCGCGGCTGGCGCCGGCAGAGGGCAAAAGCGACAGGCCCTGAAGCGGGCCTGTCTGGTAGCAAGGGGGGGCGCCCCCCGGGGGGCGGCAAGGGATCAGGCCGGTTTGTCCTCACCCGGGGCTGGCTGGGGGCTGTGGGACGCTATCTTCTGCTCGTCCCCCTGCATGTTCTTGATGTAGACATCCATTTGGTTGAAGGCGATCTCGATGCCATGCTCCTTGAACAGCCTGTCTATGGTGCGGTTGAGTTCGTCGATGGCGGGGTTGCGATCCCCCAGTTCGTTGACGAAGAAACGCAGCTCGTGGTCCAGGGTGCTGGCACCGAAGGTGAGGAAATAGACCAGGGGTTCCGGCTCCTTGAGTACCCGGCTGTTGGACTGGGCAGCCTGCATCAGCAGCTGGCGGGTCAGATCGAGATCCGAGCCATAGGCCACCCCGACCCGGGCGATGACCCGGGTGACGGTATCGGACAGGGACCAGTTGATCAGCCGCTCCGTCATCAGTTGCTGGTTCGGGATGATCACCTCCTTGCGGTCGAAGTCGGTGAGGGTGGTGGAGCGGATCCGGATCTTGTTGACCGTGCCCGAGATGGTGCCGATGGTGACCGTATCCCCGATCCGCACCGGCCTCTCGAACAGTATGATGATGCCGGAGATGAAGTTGGAGACGATCTGCTGCATGCCAAAACCGATGCCGACCGAGAGACCGGCAGCGAGCCACTGCAGCTTCTCCCACTGGACGCCCAGCATGGCCAGGGTGGTGAGGGTACCCACCCCTATCAGGGTGTAGTTGAGCATGGTGGTGATGGCGTAGGCCGACCCCTGGGCGAGGCGCATCTTGGATAGCACCAGCACCTCCAGCAGACCGGGCAGGTTGCGGGCCAGCGACAAGGCGCCCGCCAGGATCAGCAGGCCTGTGATGACATCGCTCAGGCTGATGGGGTAGAGCACGGCGTTGGCACCTGTCCCCTCGCTCTTGTGCCAGAGCACCACGCTGTCGAGGTAGGTGAACACCGCAATCAGATCGGACCAGAGCCAGTAGAAGGCGACGCCGAAGATGGCGAGCAGCACGATGCGGGTCAGCCGCAGGGATTGCTGGCTCACCTCTTCCAGCGCCATGGGTTGCTCCTCGATGGACTCGCTCCCTTCCGCATCCTCCTGGGCCTTGTGCTCGCGGCGCGCCACGGCACGGCGCCAGGCGAGGCGACGGGCCGCCAGCTCCAGACCGCGCAGGGCGGTGCGATAGACCAGGCTCCACAGCAGCAGCAGGTAGAAGGACTCGATGAGCCGGCCGGTGAGCTTGAGCGCCGTGTAGTAGTAACCAAACAGCACCAGGCCGATGAGGGCGATGGGGGTCAGCACCAGCAGCAGGGTGAACAGGGAGGACATCATGCCCAGGCCGCTCTTGAGCCTGGTGCGCAACAAGGGGTAGAGCAGCCAGGCCGTGAGTCCCAGCAGGATCAGGGTCATGGTCTGACCGAGGACATCGTTGCCCAGGGTGGAGGGTTCGATCACCGCCTTGGTGGAGAGCATGATGAGGGGCATCAGGGTGAACCAGAGCGCGCGCAGATGCTTGTGCTTGCTGATCAGTTCCTCTTTGGGCAGACGAAAATGGAGTTCGCCCATGCCCCCCGGCCGCATGACGGCGAGGTAGATGCTGAAGACCAGGTAACCCAGGGCCAGGTTGAGGGTGATCTGCATGGTCAGGTTGACGCTGAGCAGGCCGTTGTAGGCGATCAGCAAGCCGGCTGCACAGATGAAGAGCGCCCCCGGCAGGGAGAGCAGGGCCGTCATCAACAGTGCCTTGGGGGTGTGCCACTGGCTGTCTTGCCGAAAACGTCCCAACTCCTTGTTGATGCGTTGCAGGCGTTGCTTGATGGCCTGGCGCTTCCACAGCAGCAGCAGCCCTATGATGATCAGGGGCAGGGCGAGCAGGCTGATGGCGAGCAGCACCTTGAGCCAATCCTTGGGTGTCAGGGTCCAGTCACTTATCTGCTTGGCGACCTGGCTCGGCCAGGAGAGGAACCACTTGCCGTCGATGGCCTTGTTGCTGCTGACCCAGAAGATGTGCTGTTGCAGGGTCAGCTCGATGGAGGCATAGACGCGGGCAAGCTGCTGCTGGGTCAGCTGCAGGCTGATGGCATTGGTGAGCTGGGCGTCGAGCTGGCGGTTGAGCTGGTCGAGCAGTGAAATCCGGGTATCGAGCAGGTGCGAGAGGTTGTCCCTGTCCTCCTCGCTGACGGCGAGGCCGCTGCTGTCGATCAGCTTGTCGAGGAACTGGTTCTTCTGAAACAGCTGGTCTCGCTGCTGGCTCAATTCGAACTGGGCCAGATGCAGGTCGGCTATCTGCTCCTCCAGGTTTTTGACCGCGCTGGTGGGGGCCGTTTCCAGCTGCTGGTAGAGCTGATAGAGGATCCGTGACAGCAGCAGGTTGCCCTTGAGCATCTGCACCTGTTCGTTGAGGTTGCGTTCGGTCTGGGTGCCGCGCTCCAGCCAGCTTTTGGCCTGCAGATTCTTCTGCATCAGGGAGTTGAGGTTGTTGGTGGCCGAGACCAGCTGCTGGCTGAGCTGGTGGTTGAGCTCCTGCTCCCGCTGGACCAGGGGGTTGTCCTGGTTGGCGACCAGCTCCCCCGTCTGCTCGGCGGTCTTCTCGGTATTGCCGAGTCGCTTGGCACTGATCTCCTTTTGCAGCAGTTGCAGCTTCTGCTCTTCCAGGGCGAGACGGGCATTGTGATAGTCCCGCTGCTTGATGGCGAGATCCTGCATGCTGGTGCGGTTGTCCAGCTCCTTTTGCAGGTAGGCGAGCTGCAGGTCGAGCAGGGCCTGCTCGGCCGTCAGCTTGCTGCGCTCGGCGCTGCTCACCCCGTCGCCGGCATTGAGGCGGTTGCGCAGCTCCTGGCTACGCTGGTACGCCTTGCTCATGGTGCTTTGTGCCCGCTCGGGCAGGGTCTGCAGATTGGTGATCTGGCTGGCGATGGCCCCCAGTGATTCCTGGGCATTCTGCATGTTGGCCATCACCTCGGGCTGACGGCTCTCCAGCTCGTCCAGACTCATGGCGGCGTACTCGTTGGCTATCTGCTCGGCGCTCTTGCCCTGAGCCAGGGCCTCGAGGCGAGTCGATATCTCCTTGAGATCGGCGGGCAGGGCCTTGATCCGCTGGCTCTGGACCTTGGCCTTGGTGTTTTCCTTGTCGATGCTGTCGAGCAGGGCGAGGGTCTCGCTCAAGAAGGCCTTGTCCGCCTGCTGGCCGGCGGTCAGGTTGTCGGACTTTGACAGGGCGTCGAGTTGACGCTGGACGCCGTCCTGCCGGGGGAGATCCTGGGCCAGGGCCTGACCTGCCGACAACATGATGAGCAGAGACAGCAGGGTGGCGACTCGTTTGAACGTGAATGAGGGCATAGAGGTTCCGCTGATGACCTTGAGAGCGGGTAAGACCCGCACTGATAATTGCGCGAGATTCTAGCACTCACCTCGCTGGTGAAGCAGAGGGGGCAATAAAAAAAACGGCGCCCGAAGGCGCCGTTTTCATCTTTCCTGTCGCTTACAGCACGTGGACGGAGGCGGTGTTGGTGGTACCGCTCGGTACCAGGGCACCGGAAACCATGACGACTACGTCGCCCTTCAGGCCCATGCCGCTTTCCAGCGCCGCTTCCTTGCCGATGCGATAGAAATCGTCGGTGGAGGCGATGTTGTCAACCACGTGAGTCATCACACCCTTGGTCAGTACCAGCTGGGCAGCGGTCTTCTTGTTGGTGGTGATGGCCAGGATCCAGGCTTTCGGGAAGTACTTGCGGATGGCCTTGGCGGATTTGCCGCCTTCGGTTGCTACCACGATCAGCGGGGCATCCAGCTTCTGAGACGTCTCCACCGCGCCTTTGCACACGGCTTCGGTGATGCGCAGCTTGTTGCTGTCGTTGGCAGCAGACAGGTTGGACGGCATGACGCCATCGGTACGCTCGCAGATGGTGGCCATGATGGTCACGGCTTCCAGCGGATACTTGCCCTTGGCGGACTCACCGGACAGCATGACGGCATCGGTGCCGTCCAGGATGGCGTTGGCCACATCGCCCGCTTCGGCGCGAGTCGGACGCGGGTTCTTGATCATGGAGTCCAGCATCTGGGTCGCGGTGATGACCACTTTGCGAGCCTTGTTGCACTTCTCGATGATCATCTTCTGGGCGAAGATCACCTCTTCCACCGGGATCTCGACACCCATGTCGCCACGGGCAACCATGATGCCGTCGGAGACAGCCAGGATCTCGTCGAAGTTGTCCAGGCCTTCCTGGTTTTCGATCTTGGAGATGATCTGGATATTCTCGCCACCGTGGGCCTTCAGGTGCTCACGGATTTCCAGCACGTCTTCCTGCTTGCGGATGAAAGAAGCAGCAACGAAATCAACACCTTGCTCACAGCCGAAGATGAGGTCGCGCTTGTCTTTCTCGGCCAGGGCCGGCAGCTTGATGGAAACGCCCGGCAGGTTGACGCCCTTGTTTTCACCCAGATCGCCGTTGTTGAGCACCTTGCAGATGACTTCACGTTCGGTGATTTCGATGACGTCCATGCCGATCAGGCCATCGTCAACCAGGATACGGTTGCCGACGCGCAGATCGTTGGCGAAGCCGGCGTAGGTCACGGCGACCTTGTCCTGATTGCCAATCACGGTCTGATCAATGGTGAAGGTGAATGTCTGGCCGGCGACCAGAGAGACATCGTTGCCACCTTCCAGTTTCATGGTACGGATTTCCGGACCCTTGGTGTCGAGCAGGATAGCGGCTTGCTTGCCAGTCTCGGCCATGACTTCACGCAGGTTGTTGATACGACCGCCGTGCTCGGCGTAATCACCGTGAGAGAAGTTAAGGCGCATGACGTTCATGCCGGCATCCAGCATCTTGGCCAGCATTTCTTTGGATTCGGTCTTGGGACCTATGGTGCAGACGATTTTGGTCTTTTTCATGTCAGTCTTCATGGTTAAGGAGTTTCCGCCGAGTAATATACACCAGTTTTTGAATACTTTTTATGATCCAGAAACAACGTTTTGAGCCAAAAATGCCTCATTTTGCGCGATAACGTTTTCGTGACCACGAGATTTTAGGCCCTAAAATAATGGCACTTTTCGCATCGAGCCCATATGTGGCTGATGGGTCATGGATCTGGCAGACAGGGAAGATGTAGTTAAATGACGATCTGGACCGACCTCTTGTTGCGGCCGGTGAAAGCATGCCTTCACCGGCCTGGGTGGGGGCCAGAGACGTGATCAGGATGCTAGAAACGATAGGGGAAACGGATCCCTATGCTGTAGTCGGGGGCGTCTGTCGTTAACCCTGCCGACCAGTTGACCGCCATGGAGAGCTTGTCCGTCATGGCCCAGGTTGCGCCCATGCCGAAGCTGGCAGCATTGGCATCGGAGCCCGTCACCTTCTCCATGGGGAAACCTTCGGAACCCTGCTCCGATTCCAGCGTGATGCGCTGGTTGATGTTGAATGACAGACTGAAGCGCTCGTTGAGGGCAAACGCCACCCCCAAACCATATTCGTACCAATCACCAAGCTGTATGCTGCCCGGCTGGTTGCCCGGTAGGTAGGAGATATCATTAAAGTTTCTTTTGAGGCTATGCCCATAGTTGAGGTTGGCGAACAGGATGGCCGGATCCAGGGTCTTGACCAGAGAGAAACCGGTCGAGAGTTGCCACAGGCCGTTGCCGGTGGCCAGCTCCTTGGGGGTGATGAGGTTGCCAGATTCCGAGGTATCGACTTCTATGCCGTAGGGATCCTTGCCGGTCGGTGCCTTGGCTCGCAGGTTCCAGACCAGATCCGGCCAGTTCTCGTCTTCGGCTAGCACCCGGTAATAGATGGCCAGGCTCAAATCGCCCAGACCACCATCTGTGACGCTCTCCTCCTCGAAGTCACGACTGGAGTTCTCCTTGCCCGTGCTTTGGTAATTGGTGCTGCGCATCATGTAGGGAACGGCCAGTTCCAGCTGCCAGCGATCATTGATGGTGTAGCGGGTGACAAGGTCGGCAACCCATTGATCCGAACGAACCCGGTCGAGGTTGATCTCGCCGAGGAAGATGGCATCGAGGGCAAGAAAGCCACGCAAGGCGAGATCCTTGCGATTGTAATGTTGATAGGAGAGGCCGAAGTCGAGTACCCAGGCTCTGTCGAACACATTATGCTGCTCGATCATCAAGTCTTCCGTGCTACGCCCGGCCTCCGGGGTGCGACGTGTCGTATCCGCCTGGGCGGCCGTCGCTCCCGCCGTACCCGCGACGGCGCCAATGGCTGCCGCCGCGTTATTTGAACTGGCTTTGACGGCCTCCAGACGGGCTTGTATCTGGTGGAGTGCCTGGTTTTGCTGGATCAGCTGTTGTCGCAGCAGGTCGAGTTGTTGTTGTAGCGCTTGCTCTTCCGCACTGGCTGCCAGACAGCTGAGCGGAGCCAGTGTCAGTAACACAATGGCGTGTTTTTTCATTGGATCCATCCTTGTTGATTTTTGTCTTTGTGTTAGCGCCGTCCAATGATGTCAAGTCAGCAAGAAACGTTAGCGGGAGAGCCAGATGCGGGTCTGATTAAGTGCTCGCAAGCCATCTCCTCTTACTCGGTTGAGCTGCAACAATCCCCGGCTGAAGTTGTCTCCTCGCAGACTCTGTTCCAGTAGGACGTGTCCATCGGCCGAGTTTAGTTGCAGTCCGGCATAATTGCCTGATATCCGATAACTGGCGGTACCGAGTGCCCCCTGGCTCTCATAATTGCCGGCGACCACGCTCTGACCCACATTGGGTTGGGCGTTCAAGGCGATGCCGGTCTGGTTGACGGCGCTATTACCGCTGCCTTGAAGCTGAAGCACCTGTACCAGGCCAGAACCATTGATGTTGCTGGCGGCGGGGGCTTGCTCCTGAGTCTGGCTCTTGAGCGTGGAACCGGGATCATTCTGGATGCGGATATCCAGCTTGGGGTTGTTTTGGATCACGCTCAGGGTCAGGTTCATGGCTGCCGTCTGTTGTGCCTGGGCCGTGGTCAGGGTCGAGATGAACTCGATACCGAAATAGCGGATCCCTTGTGAGTTGACATAGCGGCCACGCAGGTTCGCCAGCGCGCTGTCTTCCAGTTGGGGGGCAAAGCTCTCCGAGAGGTGAGCCAGGGGATCCGGTAGAGCCAGAGCCGGGCCAGCCAAGCCTGTCAACAGGCTGGCGAGCCAAACAGAATGTAGGTTGTTCATATCGGCCTCACATCAGCTCCTTGTGCTGGAAACCAAACTCCAGCAAGGAGGTTTCATTGATTGGCGCGAACAGGCCATCTTTCCCTCGCACCGAGAGCGGGGGAGCAGGGTTGGCCAGTGGGGCATCCGGGCGGTATCCGGATCCGATCACTGCCAGCAGGATCCCGTTCCAACTCTCTTTGAATTCGTTGAACGAGATGATGCGATTACCAAGGGCTGGATCGGCCAGATAGACGCGGTCTTGTTTATCGATGGCACGCAGCACGGCGAAGTGCTGATAGCCACGAATATTGAGGAGGACTATGGTCGGGACTCTCACTTGGCGCAGTTTCTCATCGTCAAGTCGATAGCCTCTGACCCGCATGCCCAGCATTTGCAGATACTGCTTCATGTCGAGCATGGAAAAACCATAACGTTGTACCAGGGCTGG
This sequence comes from Aeromonas bivalvium, assembly GCF_046078285.1. Classification (NCBI taxonomy): domain Bacteria; kingdom Pseudomonadati; phylum Pseudomonadota; class Gammaproteobacteria; order Aeromonadales; family Aeromonadaceae; genus Aeromonas; species Aeromonas bivalvium. The sequence continues at coordinate 1,151,260 of NZ_JBGXBV010000001.1, read as the reverse complement.
ATCGGCCATGGCCATCATGCCATCCATGACCCAGCGCTCATTGGTCACTTGACCATAGGCGTAGCGCAGTATGGTCGCCACGGCGGCGGCCCCGCAGCTGAAATCGGTATCTTGGCGCTCAATATTGGCAAAGCGCCGCTCCATGATGCTCTGAACTGGCTTGTTAAGACCGCCAACAGCCGGAAGGTGCTCACCAATAGGCAGGTTGGCAGCCCAGACTCCTTGGCAGAACAGCAAGAGAACTAGCCAGCGCATCTTCTCCTCCTTGAGCAGATAAAAGAGGGGGCCTGAGCCCCCTGTATAGACAGATTACTTGGCAAAACCTGCTGCCAGCGACAGGTTGTTCGCTTGCAGGTTGTTGGTGCCAGAGGCCACGTTCACCCCAATGTTGCCCACGGCGCCGTTGAAGGCTCCGCCATTGATTTTGGCGTGGTTGAAGGTTTCACGACTGGTGTAGGTATTGACTACGGGGATGTAGCCAACAGCTGCCCCTGCGAGCGCCACGTTACCTGCTTCCTTGAATTCGAATTTCGAATCATGGCTGCCATCGTCATCCTGATTGTCATAGTCGATGTGACCCCAGAGGCTGCCGCCATCGGGGTGATCGCCATCTTTCCAGATTTCCGGATAGACGTTATTGGACTGCTTGCTGGTTCCGCTGTAGGTACCACCTGCCACGAAGCCCATGGCAACTTTGTTGTAGCCCACGGTTTTGGTCGAGCTCAGGCTTTCGTTGGTGGTGAGGTTATTGGAGACGTTCTGGCTGTTGGCAACGGTGGCCACCGCCATGTTGCCGGTCGAAACGGAGGCTGCCATGTTGTTGGCCTGCACGTTACCCGAGCCGGATGCCACGTTGACCCCTATGTTGCCTGCCGCATCCTTGAAGGCGCCATCACCGATACCGGCCTTGTTCTGGTGACCTTTGTTAGAGGTCCAGTTGTGGCTGGCGCTCTGATCGGAGAAGATTTCCGCATCTGAAGAGCCGCCGGCAGACCCGTTTTGACCGGGATAGCCACGACCCATCATGAACTCGGCATCGACCTCGTCATAGGCAGCCAGCGAGGCGCTGTTGCCTTGCACGTTGGAATCCCCCGCCGCGACGTTGGCGCCGACGTTACCGGATACATCCTTGAAGGAGCCGTCGATCTGGCTGGTGTTATCGGTCCGGAAATTGGAGGTGCCAATCATGGAGCTGGATTGCTGGTTGTCCACCACAGCCATCCCCAGCTTGTTGACATTGATATAGCCACCCACGTTGACCCGGCCTTCATATTCCACATCCACCTCGGCTTTGACCTTCTTGGTCAGGGTGGCACCGGTTTCATCTCTGTCGCCTCTGTCATAGGCGAGTGCTGAGCCTGACATGGCCATGACGACCGCGGCGGCTAATGAGCTGTAAATAAGTCCACGCATAATGAGTCTCTCCATTGAGCTTGCCATGGGGGCTTTACCTTCGGCTCCTTTTATCCCTGGAGCGTCAGGGTGGGCCTCCTATCCCTGCGGCATCAAGGCGATGCCGTTACTGCGCCTGCCAAGGGCAGGGAAACCATGTTGACTGCTTGATTTCCCTGTCCCGTGACCTGGTTAACCTGAATGACTCCTTTGCTCCCTGCGAGGGCGTTGTCATCCAGATAGATGCTGGTTGTGGTATTTGCCGGTACCTTGCCACTGGGCAACTTGGCGACACTGGTGCTGAGGTTGATGTCGGTGACCGTACCTATGCCGGTGTCGTCGCCCAGAGACAGCGCGAAGGCATTGACCTGCTGGTTGGCTTCACCAGCGCCTTGGTTGATGCCGATGAGGCCTTTGCTGTTGGTCAATGCCGAGTCGAAGATGGCAACGCGCTGGCTGCCATTGAGGGCCGAGATGGCTTGAGTTTGTTGACTAAACTGGATGACAGCAGGCCCGGAGATGGCGATCGCCGCGAGGTTGCCCTGCTGGTTGTTGCTGCCAGACACCATGTTTACCCCCATGCTGCCCCGAATATTACTCAGGGCCTGCTGGCCTAAATTGACCTGATTTTCCGCGTGGGGCTGTGTCGTGAATAGCAACAAAGTATAAGCAGCCAATGCAATATATATTTTCACGCTCTCTCTCCATGCCAAGGGGGGGGCGAAAGAGATAGAGCAAGGGCTGTGCCAATAGCTAACCAATTGTTTTTTATTGTAAATTTAAATGACCCATTTGTTAATTAGTCTCATGGGTGAGATGGCGATTATTTTTATTTTTATAACGTCATGTTTATTAATGTATTTATATTTTCTCAGGATTAGATCTGGCGTCTCATTGGTGTTGTGTCATTAGTCTATATCTGGGATGGGTTATAGTTATCCCGTCATCAGATCATGAATACGGTGCCGTTTGATATCGATTTTGTTTCATTCTCTGTCGCTTGCCGATGACAAGGAGTCGTTGGTCTGCGGCGCAATCGGCACGGACGACAGGAGAGCTCAACATGCCGGAAGAAGCATTGCTGGTCATCAATCCCTGTGCAGATCTGCCACCTCTGCTTGCCCGGGGAGAGTGGCGTTTATCTCAGGCGCGCACGTTGGCGGTGGCAGAAGAGAAACTGCGCCATGGGGATTACCCTCTGGTGCTGGTGGTGATAAACCCAGTGGAAAATGAAGCCCTGCGCGCCCTCATCGCCCAGCACCCCAATCGGCTCTGGATAGGGTTGGTCGAGCGAGATCAACTTGCCAATGAGGCGCTGCGCAATCTGCTTGCCGCCTGCTTCCATGATTTCCACACCTTTCCTCTCGATGCCGAGCGTCTCTGCCATAGCCTGGGGCACGCCCTGGGGATGGCGCGCCTGATAGGGGATCACCGCTCTGCCTCGTCTGGCAAGGTACGGCTCATTCAAGGGCAGAGCGAACCCATCGTCCAGCTCAGGGCGCAGATGATGCGGCTGCAACATTGCCGTCTCCCCGTGCTGGTGACGGGGCCCAGCGGCACCGGCAAGGAGCTGGTTGCCCGGGAGCTGCACTACGGCACTTTCGGGGAAGAAGCGCCCTTCGTGGCCGTCAACTGTGGGGCCATGCCGCACCAGCTGATCCAGTCAGAGCTGTTTGGCCATGTGAAAGGCGCCTTTACCGGGGCCCAGACCCACAAGATCGGCAAGATTGAAGCGGCCGATGGCGGCACCCTGTTTCTCGATGAAATTGGCGAGTTGCCGCTGGAAGACCAGGTCACCCTGCTGCGTTTCTTGCAGGAGCAGTGCATCGAGATGGTCGGCAGTCATACGTCGCGCAGCGTGGATGTCAGGGTGGTCGCCGCGACCAATATCGATGTGGAGCAGGCGGTCGCACAGGGGCGTTTTCGCGAGGATCTCTATTACCGGCTCAATGTGGTGCGGCTGCGGACCCCGGCTCTGCGGGACAGGCGAGATGATGTGCAACTGCTCGCCAACGAGATCCTGGCCGAGGTGCGGGGCAGCAGGCCACTGACCTTTTCCCACCAGGCGCGTCAGGCCATGCAGGCCTATGGCTGGCCCGGCAATGTGCGCGAGTTGCGCAACCGGGTGCAGCGGGCCGCTGTCATGTGTGCTGGGCCCTGCATCGAGGCGCAGGATCTGGAGTTGTCCCACTCGGAATCCCTGTTGTTTGACGGCTCGCTCAAGGCGGTGCGCGAGGCCGCGGAGCGCCAGGCCTTGCTGCAGACCCTGGCCCGTTTTCCCGATCGGCTCGAAGAGGTGGCCCGTCAGCTCGCCATCTCCAGGGCGACCCTCTATCGCCTGCTGGACAAGCATGATCTGCATTAGCGGCACTGGATGGGCAAGGGGAGGGTGAGCGCTGTCACGCAGTCGTCATAGGTGAGGAGGAGAATAGGTCGCCGAGAGTGAGACAACCCACAGTACTGGAGCGCCCCATGGCCTGGTATCTTGCAACCCTGTTCGCCCTGCTGCTGACCCTGCCCGAGTGGCCGCTGCCCAGTTGGCCCGTTGCCCCCGCCCAGACATCCCAGACCCAGGCCGCACGACTGGAGCGGATAGAGCGCCAGCAGTGGCAGCAGGCCAGCGCAACGGGGCAGGCTCAACTGACCGTGAGCCTGCCCCGTTCCTGATCATCCTCTTCTGTTTCATCTCTTCCCCCGCCACGAGGAGATCCATGGCGGGACGTCGGGATCACTCCCCCTTAGCGATGCCTTCCCGGCGCGGATCGGCGGCGCCAAACCAGCCCTGGGCATTGCGCTCCACCCCCTGCAACCCCGAGGTCTGTTCGTTCAATACCACCTCGTGCCCCCTGGCTTTCAAGGCATCGACCACCAAGGCAGGGGTGCGCCCCTGCTCCAGTTCGGTGGGGCCATTGCGGCTGCCGAAGTTGGGCAGGTTGATGGCCTCTTGCAGGTTCAGGCCCCAATCCTGGGTGCCGAGCAGGGTCTTGCCCACATAGTTGATGATGGCCGAGCCCCCCGGTGAGCCCAGGCTCATCTCGAGGGCGCCGCTCTCTTTGTCAAACACCAGCAGGGGAGACATGGAGGAGCGTGGCCGCTTGCCCGGCTCCACCCGGTTCGCCACCGGCAAGCCGGCGGCATCCACCGAGGTGAAGGAGAAGTCGGTCAACTCGTTGTTGAGCAGGTAGCCGTTGACCATCAGCCGTGAACCGAAGCCATCCTCGATGGAGCTGGTCATGGAGACTGCCATGCCCTCGCGGTCGACGATGGAGACATGGCTGGTGGAGGGCAGCTCGGGGGTGGCGTCCTTGCCACGGGCGATGGCCATGGGGGGCGTGCCGGGTTTGGCGGTGCCCATGGAGGTCTGCCCGATGAGGCGTGCCCGCTGCGCCAGGTAGCCTTTATCCAGCATGCCGGCCACCGGCACGCTGACAAAGTCCATGTCCGCCACATACTGGTTGCGATCGGCGAAGGCGAGCCGTGCCGCCTCGCTGTAGAGGTGGATGGCTTCCGGGCTGGCGCTGAGCCTGCCATCGGCGCCCCGCACCGGTTTGAGGGCCGCCATGTCGCGGCCCTCCAGCATGCCGAAGATCTGGCCGAGGGCCAGGGTGCCGGAGGAGGGGGTCGGGAAGCCGCACACCTCGCTCTGGCGATAGTCAAAGCAGAGGCCATCGCGCAGCTTGGCGCTGTAACCGGCCAGGTCGGTCGCCGCCAGCACCCCGGGATTGACCGGGTGGGATCGAACCTTGGTGACCATGGCCTCGGCCAGGGGGCCGCGGTAGAAGGCGTCGGCGCCCTCGTCTGCCAGGGTACGCAGCACTCTGGCCAGGGCCGGGTTGGTGAGTCGGGTTCCCGCCGCCTTGGGGGTGCCATCGGCCTGGTAGAAATAGGCGCGGGCATCCGGGTCCCTGGCGAGATAGGGATCCTTGGCCAGCAGGGTGGCCAGGCGTGGGCTTATCACAAACCCTTGCTCAGCCAGGGTGATGGCGGGCGCGAACAGGCTGGCCCAGGGCAGTTTGCCATAGCGCTCGTGCGCCAGGGCCAGGGCACGTACCGTGCCGGGGACCCCCACGGAGCGCCCGCCCACCACGCCGTCGTAGAAGGCCATCGGCTTGCCATCTCGCATGAACAGCTGATCCGTGGCGGCGGCGGGGGCCGTTTCCCGACCATCCACGGCGGCAACCCGTTTGCCATCCCATACCAGCATGAGGGAGCCGCCGCCGATGCCGGAGGATTGCGGCTCCACCAGGGTCAGCACCAGCTGCACCGCGATGGCGGCATCCACCGCAGAGCCGCCCGCCTTGATCACCTGATAGCCGGCATCCACCGCCAGCGGGTTGGCGGCGGCCACCATGAAGGCACTGCCTTGCCAGCCCTGCTTGTCGGTCCAGCCACTGGCGGCCTCGGGGGCGATCAGGGTCTGGGGGGGCGGAGCATAATGGAAGGCATCCTGAGGGGCGCAGCCGGCGAGCAGGCCGAAGGCGATCAGCAGGCTGAGGGGTTTGAGGGACATGACACTCTCCTTGTCTGTTTTCTCTACGGGGATAACGAATGTGGCACAGTTGAAACCTGATTGAAAGATTGCCTTTATACTCAAGTGCTTACAAAACTATCAATGACGACATGACGCGTGCGGGGAGGAAGACGGATGAGAAGAGGCGTGATAGGAGCACTCTGCCTGCTGCTGGTCGCCTGTGGCGAGCCAGGGTTCAGGCCTCTGGCGGCGGGGGAGACCATACTGGCGTTCGGTGACAGCCTGACGGAGGGGCGCGGCGCCCCTCCGGCCCAGAGCTACCCCAACGTGCTGGCGAGCTTGAGCGGCCACCCCGTCATCAATGGCGGGGTATCGGGGGAGTTGAGTCAGGCGGGCAGGGCACGCCTGCCCGGGCTGCTGGCCGAGCACAGGCCCGGACTGGTCATCCTGCTGGAAGGGGGGAACGATATCTTGCGCGGCACGGGGGAGGCGGCTCTCAAGGCCAATCTCGCCGCCATGATAGCGGCGGTGCAGGGCAGCGGTGCCCAGCTGTTGCTGGTGGCTGTGCCCCGCAAGTCCCTGTTTGCCGATGGCGCCCCCCTCTATGGAGAGCTGGCACAAGAGTACGGACTGGTGCTGGACAACGACACCATGGGGGAGCTGCTGCGCAGCCCGGCGCTCAAGTCCGATGCGGTGCACCTCAATGGCGAGGGGTACCGCGCCCTGGCCGAGCGGCTTCACCGGCTGTTGCAGGCCCGCGGTGCGCTATGAGCGCCGGTGCTCCTGCGCGTCTGCGGGGCCGCCTGGAATAAAAAAACCGCCATCAGGCGGTTTTTTTACCGGCAGGGGACAACTCAGATGGACTGCTCTTCCCCGCCCAGGGCGGCAAACAGCGCCGGGATGAACTGGGCCAGCTCGGCGGTTACCAGGGCGAAGTCGGCGTCCAGACGGGCGGCGGGATCCTCGCTGGTGACGTCGTCGTTCTGCTCGCGCAGCTCTTCGCTGAACTTGAGGCGCTTGATGGAGAGGTCATCCCCCAGCACGAAGCTCAGGGTCTCGCCCCAGTTCAGGGCCAGCTTGGTCACCAGCTTGTCGTTGGCCAGGTGATTCTTGATCTCCTCGCTCATCAGATCCTGCTGCTTGCAGCGGATGATGCCGCCGTGTTCCATAGCGCTGCGCAGCTCGGCCTCGTCCTCCAGGGTGAAGGCGGCGGGCAGGTTGCCCTCGTTGAGCCACTCGGTCATGGTGATTTCGGGCGGGTTCTTCAGGGCCACCGGCACCACCGGCAGGGAGCCGATGGATTTGCGCAAGAGCGCCAGCAGATCGTCCGCCTTCTTGGCGGAGCCTGCATCCACCACCATCAGGTTGTCGGCCGGGTTTATCCAGGCGAAGGTCTGGCTGGTGCGGCTGAAGGCGCGGGGCAGCAGGGTGTGCATGATCTCCTCTTTCAGCGCCTCCTTCTCCTTCTTCTTGAGGGCGCGGCCCTGCTCGAATTCGATCGCTTCCACCTTCTCCGCCAGCATCTCCTTGACCACTGTGCCCGGCAGCATCTTCTCTTCCTTGCGGGCGCAGATGAGGATGTGACCCGCGGCGCTGTGGGTCAGGGTCGAACCGAATTTGCCCAGGGGCTTGACCCACCCGAATCGGGAGATGTCCTGACTGCCGCACGGGGTGAAGGCGCAGGCCTCGAGCTGGGGTTCCAGCTGGTCGACGGTCAGGTCAAAGGGGCGGGTAAAGCGATAAATCTGCAGGTTCTTAAACCACATGGCGTCCTCGGTCGTAACAATTGTCCGGCGGGCATTGTACTGCAAAGCGACGCTTTGTGATCGACCAATCACTCCCGGGAAAAAAATCGGATGCGGCTCACAGGCCATGAGGGCTCGACGCAGAAGCGGGGGAAAAGTCTCCTAGACTGCCAGCAGGCGAGTCAGGGATAAGGATGAGGGTATGCTCAGAGCGAGTCGGGCAGAGGATAGGGATGGTATCGTCGAGATCTGGTTGCTGGCTTCATTGCAGTCCCATGATTTCGTCGATGCCTCGGTCTGGTGGAAGGCTCAGGAGGAGCTGCGCACCCGCTACCTCGAGCAGGCCAGGATCTGGGTCCATGAGGAGGGCGGCGAGCTGCAAGGCTTCATCGCCCTGGTCGACGATTACCTGGCTGCCCTGTTCGTGCGTCCCGAGCGTCAGGGCCAGGGGGTGGGCCATGCCCTGCTCCAGGTGGCAAAAGGGGAGGCCCGCAGCCTCCATGCCAGGGTCTTCACCGAGAATGAACCTGCGGTACGCTTCTATCGCCGGCACGGCTTCATCATAGATGGCGAGACGCAGGATCCCCTGACCGGTCACGGCCAGTACCGCATGCACTGGTTCGGCGCCTGAATACCCCCGTCCTTGCTTGAAAGGCGCGGGGTCAGGCACCATGTTGACGACATATGCCCATGGCACCCCGCGACCGAGTCCCGATCCAATGAAAATCCTCCATACCGCCGACTGGCATCTGGGCCATCAACTCCATGGCCACGATCGCCGCTTCGAACACGATGCCTTCCTCGACTGGTTGACCGACACCATCAAGGCGCGCCAGATAGACGCCTTGCTGGTGGCAGGGGATCTGTTCGATACCGCCAATCCTCCCGCCAGCGCCTGGCAGCAGCTCTATCGCTTCCTGGCGCGGCTGCGGGCGGAACATCCTGCCCTCGACATGGTGCTGCTCGGTGGCAACCACGACTCCCCCTCCAAGCTCGATGCCCCCCACGAGCTGCTGCGGGCCTTCGACCTGCATCTGGTGGGCAGCATCAGCCGGGACGACGAGGGGCGCCTCGAGACCGATCGCCTGCTGGTGCCGCTGAGGGGCAAGGATGGCGAGGTGGCCGCCTGGTGCGCCGCCGTGCCGTTTCTGCGCAGCAGCGATCTGCGGCCAGAGGGGCTCAGCGAGGGGCAGGACAGGCTGATCGAAGGGGTTCGCCAGGTGTACCAGGCGGTGCTGGCCGAGGGGCGAGCACGTTGTCAGCCCGATCAGGCCCTTATCGCCATGGGCCACGCCTACCTGGCGGCGGGCCAGCTCTCCGAGCTCTCCGAGCGGCGGGTACTCGGCGGCAATCAGCACGCCCTGCCCGCCGACATCTTCGCGGCAGCCGATTACACGGCGCTGGGCCATCTGCACCTGGCCCAGAGCCCGGCCGAGGGCGTGCACTACAGCGGTTCGCCGCTGCCGCTCTCGCTGGCCGAGGCGAACTACAACCATCAGGTGCTGGAGGTGACGTTTGAGGGGGGCAAATTGGCGGGGCTGGCGCGGATCCCTGTGCCCAGGCGCGTCGATATGATCCGGCTGCCCCAAAGCGATCTCGACGAGGCGCTCAACGCCATCGCCGCGCTCGAACTGCCAGACCGTCCCCAGGAGGCGCAGCCGTTTCTCGAGGTGCGGCTGCTGCTGCCCAAACCCGAGGCGCGCATACGCGAGCGGATCCTGGCCGCCATCGGGGGCAAGCCGGTGCGCCTGGCCCGCATTACCACCAGCTATCAGGGCTCGGGCCAGGGGCTGGCCGATGGCCGCGCGCGGCGCAGGCTCGATGAACTCTCCCCCACCGAGGTGTTCCGGCTCTGCTATCAGCGCCAGTTCGAGGGGGAGCCGGAGGCCGCATTGGTTGCCTCGTTTGAAGAGATCTTGGAGCAGGTGAAGGAGTCCGGCGTATGAAGATCTTGTCTCTGTCAGGGGAAAATCTGGCCAGTCTGACCGGCCCCTTCACCATCGATTTTGCTGGTGGCGCCCTGGGAGCGGCGGGCCTGTTTGCCATCACCGGCAACACAGGCGCGGGCAAGAGTACCTTGCTCGACGCCATCTGCCTGGCGCTCTACGACGAGATGCCCCGTTTCATCGCCAATCGCAAGCACGTCGCCGAAGTGGGCCGCACGGATGACGAGGAGAAACTCAAGGCCAACGATGTGCGCGGCATCCTCAGCCGCGGCCACGCCAGCGGCTGTGCCGAGGTGCAGTTTCGCGGCTGCGACGGCCGCATCTGGCTGGCCCGCTGGGCGGTACGCCGGGCCCGTAACCGCGCCGAGGGGCGTTTTCAGGCCCAGGAGCGCAGCCTGACCGACCTGGCGTCGGGTCAGGTGTTCAGTGGCAGCAAGCGGGAGCTGCAAGAGCGCATCGACGAGCTGGTGGGACTCTCCTGGGAGCAGTTTCGCCGCGCCGTCATCCTGCCCCAGGGGGAGTTCGCCGCCTTCCTCAAGTCGAGCGCCGACGAGCGCTCCGCCCTGCTCGAGCGGATGACGGGCACAGAGCTCTATTCCGCCATCTCGATCCAGACCCATGAACGGGCGCGGGCCGAGCAGCAGGCGCTGTCGGCCCTCCAGCAGCGCCTCGGCGACGTGGCCTTGATGGACGAAGAGACCCGCGAGCAGTGGGCCGCCCAGCAGGTCAGTCTCGCGACCAGCCTCAAGCAGGAGCAACAGCAGCGCCAGCTGTTGCAGGCACTGCGGGATCTCAACGAACGGATTGCCGCCCAGCAGCAGGCCTGCCGGGAGGGGCAGGCGGCGCTGGCCGCGGCCGAGGCGGCCCATGGCGAGGCGGCGTCCGGGCGGGAGGAGTTTGCCCGTACCGAACAGGCCCAGGTGGCCCGCGCCGATCACGACGAGCTGGCCCGCCTCACCCTGGAGGGGCAGCAGCAGGAATTGCTGATAAGCCAGCTGGGCCCCGAGCTCGAGCAAGGGGAGCAGGCCCGGCAGCGGGCCGAGCTGACCGAGCAGCAGCGGCTGGCGGACAAGATAGCCGCCGAGCGCGAATGGGGCGCCTTGCAGCCCGAGCTCAAGCGGGCCCAGGAGCTCGACACCCTGCTCGAGGAGAAGGGCCAGCAGCTGCAAGAGATCCAGCAGCAGGGGACCCAGGCCCGCACGGCGCAACTGGCGCTGCAGCAGGCGTGGCAGCAGCAGGCCGACAAGGTGGCGGCACTGATGGCGCGCCGCCAGCAGTGGGCGCTCTGGCTCGAGCAGCACAAGGCACTGGCCCCGCTGGCACGTCAGTGGCAGCCCTTGCTGACGGCCATGCAGGATTGGGCCGCGGACGGGGAGCTGTTGCAACGCGTACTGCAAAGCCGCGAACACAAGGGCCATGCCCTGGAGGATCTCAATGGCCGCCTGGCAAAGGGGCGGCAGGAGCGCGACGCCTTGCAGCAGGCCCGCGCACGCCTGCAACAGCGGCACGACGAGTTGCAGGCTCAGGAGTGGGACGCCGAGGTCGCCAGGGAGCAGGAGCTGCGCCAGGCCCGGACAGAGCAACTCGCCCGCCTGGGTCAGCTCCTTGAGCTGGCCCAGGCGGGCCGCAACCACGGCGAGCAGCAGGCGCGGTTGCAGCAGGAGATGGCGCAGCTTGCGCAGCAGCTTGCCCGGCTCACCGAACAACATGAGACGCTGGTCCCGGCACTCGAGCGCCTTGTGCTTCAGCGAAACGAGGCGCGCCATGGGTTGGAGCAGGCCCGGGCCGTGGCCAGCCTGGCGCAGTATCGCCACGAGCTGCAAGAGGGCTGCCCGTGCCCGCTGTGCGGCGCCGAGGAGCATCCCTACACCCGGCATCAGCCCCAGGTGGCCGGCATCCTGACGCAACTGGCCGAGCGGGTCAGCCAGCTGGATCTGGAGTGGGAGCGGCTCAATCATCAACACATTCAAGGGGAGGGGGAGCGGGCCGAACTGAGCCGTCAGTTGGCCATTCGCCAGCAGCATATTCCCGATCTGGAGGCCAGATCCGAGCAGCTTGCCCTACGCTGGTCGCAGCTGGGGGGGGAGAGCCTGCTGGGTCAGGGGCTGCCCTTGCAGCAGGCGCCGGCACAGTGGACCGGCCTGCTGACACAGCTGGTGGCGCAAGGGGAGGCGCTGGAGCAGGCGCTGGCGGTCGGTGCGCGGCAGTTGCAGCAGGCCCAGCAGGGGATGCAGGCCTTGATGGCGCTGCGGGAGCAGTTGGGGGAGCTGACCACCCGCCAGCAGCAGGGCGAGCAGCAGTGGCAGGAGGCCGAGCGCCAGCAGATAGCCTGGGAGGCGGAGCTCAAGGCGCTGGCCGAACAGGAGACCGCCCTGCGCCAGCGTCTGGCACAGGGGGAGGCCCGCCTCGACGAGCAGATGGGGGCCGAGCACTGGCGCCAGTGGCTCGGTAGCCGGCAGTGGCAGGAGTGGCAGCAGATCTGCGAAGACTATCTGCGTGGCCAGAGTGAGTGGGAGCAGCTTGGCAACGAGCTAGCCAGCCTGACTCCCGCCTTGAGCGCCCAGGAGGCGCGGGTGCAGAGCCAGAATGCGCAGCTGCAACGCCTCGAGCAGGAGTACAAGGAGGCCGAGCAGCAGCGTCAGAGGCTGCTGGCCAGTCGGGAGGCCTGCCTCGGAGGCCGAGCCGTCGCCCAGGTCGAACAGGAGTGGCAGCAACGGCTGCAGCTGGCCGCCAGCCAGTACGAGGAGGCCGTGGCGGCCCTGGCCACGGCGAGGGAGCAGCAGACCGAACTAAAGGCCCGTTTGACTCACCTTGACCAGGAGCGGCAGAGGAGCAGCCAGGGGCGGCGCGAGGCGCTGGCGCGCTGGGCGGCGCACGTCACTGCGCTCGGGATCGCCGAGTATGATCTGCGCCGTCTGCTGGCCATCACACCGGACGAGCTCAGGGCTCGTCGCGCCGCCCTGCAGGGGCTGGACGATGCCCTGGCCGAGGCCCGCACCCGGCTGACCGAGCGGCAGCGGGCGCTGGCCCAGGAGCAGAGCAAGCTGGCGCACTATCGGGAACATCATGAGGCCCTGAGCGCCCTCACGGTCGAGGCCCTTGCCGTGGCGCTGGACGACTGCGAGTCACGCTGCCGGGCCCTCGACGAGCAGCTGTTCCAGTGCAAGAGCACCCTGGCGCAGGCCGAGGCGGCGGCCCTCAAGGCGGGAGCGCTGCAGGAGGCGCTGATCGCCCAGCAAGGGGTGGCGGATCACTGGCAGCGCCTGTCCGATCTGATTGGTTCCGCCAGCGGCGCCAAGCTGCGCACCTTCGCCCAGAGCCTCACGCTCGAACGTCTATTGTTGGAGGCCAATGCCCAGCTCGCCGAGTTGTCGCCGCGCTATCGGCTGGAGCGGGTGCCCGGCACGGATCTGGCGCTGCAGGTGGTGGATCTCGACATGGGGGACGAGGTGCGTTCCGTGGACTCCCTCTCCGGCGGCGAGAGTTTCCTGGTCTCCCTGGCCCTGGCTCTGGCTCTCTCCAGTCTGTCGTCGCGCCAGACCCAGGTAGAGTCGCTCTTCATCGACGAGGGCTTTGGCACCCTGGATCCCGACAGCCTGGATCTGGCGCTCGCCAGCCTCGATTCCCTGCAGGCGGCGGGCCGCCAGATCGGGGTCATTTCCCACGTGCAGACCCTGGTGGAGCGGATCGGTGTGCAAATAAGGGTCGAGGCCCTCGGCGGGGGGGAGAGCCGGGTGGTATTGCCCTGATGGTATCGATTGAGTCATGACAACGGCCCCTTCAAAGGGGCCTTTTGTTGGCGTGTTCAAGGCGGGTGCTTATTTTCGCTCGGGCAACATATTGGTCAGGGTGCTGTCCCTGAGCACATGGTGGTGATAGAGAGCGGCCCCTGCGTGCAGGGCAATCAGGGTATAACCCAGGTTGGCCAGCGTTTCGTGCAGATCCTTGATGGTCCCTTTCAGGCCATCATCCGGTCCTATCAGCGCGGGCAACTCAAATCCGAAGAAGGGGATGGGCTTGCCACCCGCGCTCAGCAGCAGCCATCCTAGCAGCGGCGTCAGGATCAAAAAGCCGTACAGGGCCAGATGGGCGAGGTGGCCGAGCTTGAGCATCAGGGGCGAGGGGGCGGGCACTATGCGCGGTGAGGGGCTGCCAAAGCGCACCAGCAGGCGCACCATCACCAGCGCCAGAATGAGCAAGCCCACCATGAAGTGGTACTCCTTCATCAGATCGCGTCCGGCCGAGCCCTTGGGAAAAATATCCCTGAACTCCATCAGCCCATAGACGGCCACTATCAGCAGCAGGGTCAGCCAGTGCAACCCTATGCTCAGGCTGCCATAACCTTGTTCCGTATTCTGCAGCATCTTTATCTCCTTCCGGAGGGCGCGTTGCATCGCCCTGGTCCATCCCGTCACGCACGGCGCCGGGATCCCGTGGTCTCCACACCCATGCTACAAGGCTTGTCGGGCAATGCCTTGATCTCGACCGCGCTTTTGCATCGGAGTGCCCTTGTCCGGTCAGGGAACTAGCCAGCCCCTGATGGTTGAGAGCAGGTGGACCTAAGGTGTTGCCCATAAAAAAACCGAAGCACCAGGCTTCGGTTTTTTATCGCGGTCACTGGCACAGGGCCAGAGGCGTCTTATTTCTTGATGCGGATCACCGGGGTCTCGCCCACGGTCACGGCGCCGGTCATCTTGATCAGCTCCTTGATCTCATCCATGTTGGAGATGACAACCGGGGTCAGGGTAGACTTGGCTTTCTCTTCCAGCAGGGCCAGATCGAACTCGATGATGGTGTCGCCTTTCTTGACCTGTTGGCCTTCCTGAGCGATACGGGTGAAGCCTTCGCCTTTCAGTTCGACGGTGTCGATACCGAAGTGAACGAACAGCTCGATGCCAGTGTCAGATTCCAGCGAGAACGCGTGGTTGGTCTCGAAGATCTTGCCGATGGTGCCGTCGCACGGTGCGACCATCTTGTTGCCAGCCGGCTTGATGGCGATGCCATCACCCACGATCTTCTCGGCGAATACCACGTCAGGCACATCTTCGATGGGGACGATTTCGCCAGACAGGGGGGCAAAGATTTCGATGCCGCCGGTGTCAGAGCTGTCATCGGAAACTAGCTTCTTCAGTTTATCGAACAGACCCATAGTAAAAGCTCCTAAAGATGATTGTCGCTGTTTGCAGCCGATCTTAGCAGACTGCTTTCTGCTTTATAAAGTTATCTACACAGGCTTCGATTTCGGCGGCGGTGGCATAGCTCAATGCTTGCTCGGCCATGGCCTTCACATCTTCGAAGTTGGTGTTGCGAATGAGTTTCTTGATGCGCGGCACAGAGATGGCGCTCATGGAGAATTCATCCAGACCCATGCCCAGCAGCAACAGGGTGGCGCGTTCGTCACCAGCCAGTTCACCACACATGCCGGTCCACTTGCCTTCGGCATGGGACGCATCGATCACCATCTTGATCAGGGTCAGGACGGAGGGTGACAGCGGGTTGTACATGGCGGAAATCATCTCGTTACCACGGTCGACCGCCAGGGTGTACTGGGTCAGGTCATTGGTACCGATACTGAAGAAATCCACTTCCTTGGCCAGATGATGAGCCATCACGGCGGCGGCCGGGGTCTCGATCATGATACCCACTTCGATGGATTCATCAAAGGCTTTACCTTCGGCGCGCAGTTCAGCCTTGAGTTGCTCCACTGTGGCCTTGAGGCTGCGGAACTCTTCGACGGAGATGATCATCGGGAACATGATGCGCAGTTTGCCGAAGGCAGACGCACGCAGGATGGCCTTCAGCTGGGCGTGCATGATGTCTTCGCGATCGAAGAAAATACGCACGGCACGCCAGCCCAGGAAGGGGTTCATCTCTTTCGGGAAATTCATGTAGGGCAGTTCTTTGTCGCCGCCGATGTCCATGGTGCGGACGATGATCGGCTGATCCGGCATGGCCTCTGCCACTTCTTTGTAGGCCTTGAACTGCTCGTCTTCGGTCGGCAGCGCATCGCGGTCCATGAACAGGAACTCGGTACGGTACAGACCCACGCCTTCAGCGCCGTTGCGGATGGCACCTTCAGTATCCTTGACGGTACCTATGTTGGCGCACACCTCGACCTGATGGCCATCCAGGGTGATGGCGGGCAGATCCTTGAGCTTGGCCAGCTCGTCTTTCTCGGCCTGGAACTGGGCCTGGAGTTCTTTGAACTTGGCCAGCTGCTCGGGGCTCGGATTGATGACGACCTGGTTGTTGATCGCATCCAGCAACAGCAGATCGCCATTGTTGACACGGCGAGTGATGTCGTTGGTGCCCACGATGGCCGGCAGCTCCAGGGAGCGGGCCATGATGGAGGTGTGAGAGGTGCGGCCACCGATGTCGGTGACGAAACCCAGCACGTATTTCAGGTTGATCTGAGCTGTTTCGGACGGAGTCAGGTCGTTGGCGACCAGGATGACTTCTTCGTCTATGGTGCTCAGATTGACCACTGCGATGCCCAGCGCGTTCTTCACCAGACGGGTGCCGATATCACGAAAATCGGTGGCGCGCTCCCGCAGATAGGGATCATCCAGGTCGGCCATCATCTTGGCGTATTGCTCGATGACCTCATAGATGGCCTTGTCAGCGGTGGCCTTGTTGTCCTTGATGAAGGATCTGATATCCCCTTCCAGCTCCTCATCTTCGAGCAGCATGATGTGGCCTTCGAAGATGGCCTCTTTTTCTTCACCGAAGGTGCGACCGGCCATCTCTTTGATGGCTTCCAGCTGAGCGGCTGACTTGGTGCGCGCTTCGAGGAAGCGGTTGATCTCGGCGTCAATCTGGTCAACAGAAATCTTGCCCTGATTGATAACGATTTCATCTTCTTTCAGAAGAAGCGCCTTACCGAATGCGATACCGGGGGACGCAAGAATGCCAGATATCATAATCCTTCCTATTAAAACGACTGTGGGGGAGGAGTGTGAGCCGGATTACTCCAGCTCGTCCATCAGGGCAACCAGCTTGTCAACGGCTTGCTTGGCATCCGGGCCATCGGCCTGGATGGTGACGTTGGTGCCCTTGGTCAGGCCCAGGGTCTGCAGCTTGAACAGGCTCTTGGCGCTGGCGGACTTGCCACCGGAGACCACAGTGATCTCGCTTTGGAATTCTTTGGCTTCTTTTACGAATTGCGCTGCCGGACGGGTGTGCAGGCCGTTTTCAGCAGTGATAACAACAGACTTCTCGTACATGGTTCACCCCATATTATTGATATTTTATGGTCAATCAGGCCGCTTTGACGCCGCGCTATTCGACCGTTTAAGTATGCATATGTTGTAAAGTAACGAAATCAGACCCGCAAGAGCTTAATCCAGGTCAACTTTCTGTTCAGTATTTGCAGTCTCTGTCAGATTTCCCGAAACAAAGTGTCGCAAGCCGCGCTGTATCTGGCTCTTCGTTATTTTATAACGAAAAATAACACTTTGTTACTTTGTGATACCTGACCCGCAAAAGGTGCGTTACGCCGCACAGGATATGAGATTTATCACAGAATGTCTGCTTTTTTTGTGGCAGCACTCCTTGTTATTTTACCCCAAAAAATAAGGGGGTCGACTGGCACTGTTTGGCGACAAGTTTAGCGTAAAAAAAAACGGCGCCCACCCGGGGCGCCATTTTTACGGAAACCAGCATCACTTACTGTTGCAGTTCCTGCTCGCTGAATACGCCGGCGAACAGGGCGCTGGAGAGGTAGCGTTCGGCGGCGCTCGGCAGCACGACGACTATGGTCTTGTCTGCGAACTCCGGCAGCTCGGCCAGACGGGCGGCAGCCACCACGGCGGCGCCCGAGCTGATACCGGCCAGGATGCCTTCCTCTTCCATCAGGCGGCGAGCCATCTCGATGGCCTCATCGCTGCTCACCTGCTCGACCCTGTCCAGCAGGGTCAGGTCCAGGTTGCCCGGAATGAAGCCGGCGCCTATGCCCTGGATCTTGTGGGGGCCGGGCTTTATCTCTTCACCCGCCAGTTTCTGGCTGATGACGGGGGACTCGGAGGGTTCGACCGCCACGGAGACAATGGCCTTGCCCTTGGTCTGCTTGATGTAGCGGGAGACCCCTGTGATGGTGCCGCCGGTGCCAACGCCTGCCACGAACACGTCCACGTCACCGTCGGTGGCGTCCCAGATCTCGGGACCCGTGGTCTGCTCGTGAATTTCGGGGTTGGCGGGGTTTTCAAACTGTTGCAGCAGCACATACTTGCCCGGCTCGGATTCGAGGATCTCGTTGGCCTTGGCGATGGCACCCTTCATGCCCAGCGGCCCTTCGGTCAGCACCAAGTTGGCACCGAGCGCCTTGAGCAGCTTGCGACGCTCCAGGCTCATGGTGGCCGGCATGGTCAGGGTGATGGGATAGCCACGAGCGGCCGCCACGAAGGCCAGAGCAATGCCGGTGTTACCACTGGTGGGTTCGATGATCTCCTTGCCCTGGGTCAGGACGCCGCGCTTCTCGGCATCCCAGATCAGGTTGGCGCCGATGCGGCACTTGACGCTGAAGCTGGGGTTGCGGCTCTCGATCTTGGCCAGCACGCGGCCCTTGGTAACACGGTTGAGACGAACCAGCGGGGTCTGACCTATGGTCTGGCTGTTGTCCTCAAAAATCTTGCTCATGGTGCTATCCCTGTTTGTTACGGCGATGAAACAAGATTACTCTGAGATTCCTGAATGAGAAGTGACGTTTTGTTATAACAATATGTTATTACAAGATATAGGGTTTATACCCTCTCGTCTGAATTAATCGCCGACCCACACCGGGTGCCCGGTTATAACGACCCCTTGGGCCACGGCGGCGCCGGGGCGGGCCTGCGACTCGCCTGTCGCCGTCCCGTCCGCCTCGACCCCCGATAAGCCGGGAACCAACCCGGCACAGGAGCAAAGATGACCCAGATAGTGATCAGCGGCAGTGGCCTCTATACCCCGCCTTTTGCCGTCAGCAACCAGGAGCTGGTGGATGCCTTCAACCAGTATGTGGACCTCTACAACGAGGAGAATGCTTCCGCCATCGATGCCGGTCAGCTCGCGGCCAGGCAGCACTCCAGCAGCGATTTCATCGAGAAGGCATCCGGCATCAAGAGTCGCTATCTGATGAGCAAGGAGGGGGTGCTGGATCCGGATATCATGCAGCCACTGCTGGCGGAGCGCCCCGACGAGCAGCCCAGCATCATGGTGGAGATGGCGGTCGCCGCCGCCGAGCAGGCGCTGCTCGCGGCCGGGCGCAGGCCCGAGGAGATCGATCTGGTCATGGTCGCGGCCTCCAACATGCCCCGTCCCTATCCGGCGCTGGCCATCGAACTGCAGCACTATCTGGGGGCGGCCGGCATGGCGTTTGACATGAACGTGGCCTGCTCATCCGCCACCTTCGGCATCAAGACGGCGGCGGACCTGCTGGCGGCGGGTACGGCGAAACTGGCGCTGGTGGTGAACCCCGAGATCTGCTCGGGCCATCTCAATTTTCGTGACAGGGACAGCCACTTCATCTTCGGCGACGCCTGTACCGCCGTGCTGCTGGAGCGTGCTGAGGATTGCAAGGTGGCCAAGCCCTGGCATCTGGTGGCCAGCAAGCTGACGACCCAATACTCCAACAACATTCGCAACAACTTCGGCTTCCTCAACCGGCTCAGCCCCCGCACCCGCTTTGCCGACGACAAGCTGTTTCGCCAGCAGGGACGCAAGGTGTTCAAGGAGGTGCTGCCCCTGGTGTGCGACCAGATAGCCGATCAGCTGGCCGCCCAGGGCTGGGGCGTCGATGGCTTGAGCCGGCTCTGGCTGCATCAGGCGAACCTCACCATGAACCAGTTCATCGCCCGCAAGCTGCTGGGCCACGACGCCAGCCAGGAGGAGGCCCCGGTGATCCTGGACCGTTACGGCAACACCAGCTCGGCCGGTTCCATCATCGCCTTCCATCTGCATCAACAGGATCTGCCGAGCGGTGCTCGCGGCGTGCTCTGCTCGTTCGGGGCCGGTTATTCCATCGGCAGCCTGCTGCTCGAGCGAGGGTGAAGCGACCTCTTGCCGTCGGGAGCAAGTCAGCAAAAAGGGATCTTAATGAGCCCTTTTTTTGTTGGCGACAGGATGGGACGCCACTGCCTCGGTACGGCCGAGTCAGGCGGGCTCTATGGCCAGCACCTCGCACTCGGGCTCCCGGATGCGAAAGCGCACATTGAGGTCGAACAGGCGAACCCCGTAGACCTTGTCGTCCGGCTTGCCCTGCTTGTAGGCGGGGCGAGGATCCTGGGCCAGCACCTCGCTCACCAGCTGACGCAGCTCGGGGTGGGCCTGGTGCCAGGGTTGCAGCTGCTGCTCCGCCTCTGGGCTGAAACGCACGGTGAGCGGCGGGGTGGGGGCCTGGGGGGCGAAGCCACCCCGGGCGTGGGGCAGGCTGTCGGCGTAGGGGATGTAGGGCTTGATGTCGACGACAGGGGTGCCGTCCAGCAGATCCACGGCACCCAGATCCAGCCACAACTTGCCACGCTCGCGGCCGACGCCGAGCAGTTCCACCACCGACAGACCCAGCGGGTTGGGGCGAAAGGTGGAGCGGGTGGCGAACACGCCGACCCGCTCGTTGCCACCCAGGCGCGGCGGGCGCACCGTCGGGTGCCAGCCCTGTTCCATGGTCTGGTGAAACACGAAGCTGAGCCAGAGGTGGGAAAATTGCTCTATGCCCCGCAGCACGTCGGGCTGATCGTAGGGGGGCAGCAACTCGAGCCGGGCGCGGCTGGCGGTGACCAGACCGGGCTGGCGAGGGATGGCAAACTTCTCCTTGTAGGGGGAGTGGATCACCCCCAGGGTATCGATGTCGAATTTCACGCGGCGCGGCCCAAGCAGAATGGAGAGGGTAGAAAATCGGGGGCAATCTAGCACAGTTCCCTGCAAAAGGCATGAGCGGGCCGAGGCGGACGCCATCGCCAGGGGAGAGCGGTGCGGCTATAGTGCTGCCACTGATCGTCCCCGCCCATCTGGAGGAATCCCTATGATAGTCGCCCCCTATGCCGCCCTGCTGGCCTGCCTGTTTGTCTATCTGAGCCTGAGGGTGGTGCGTCTGCGTCGCCAGCTTCAGGTGGCGGTGGGGGACAGGCAGGAGCCGCGGCTCACCCGCGCCATCCGTGCCCATGGCAACTTCGCAGAATACGTGCCCCTGTGCCTGCTGCTCATCCTCTTCTTCGACGGTCTGGGCGGCCCCATCCCCCTGGTGCACGGGCTGTCACTTCTTCTGCTGTGTGGCCGCAGCCTGCATGCCTATGGCATCAGTCAGCCCAAAGAGGAGTTCAGGTTCCGGATCCTGGGCATGGTGCTCACCTTCACCAGCATGCTGGGGGCGGCCCTGGGGATCTTGCTGCTGACCCTGATCGATCTCTGGTAGGCACGGTATCAGGCCAGGTTGGCCCCCAGCTCGACGAGCAGCTGGCGCAGCACGGCGCGGTGGCAGTGGGCCTCCTGCTCGCAGTAGCAGCCGATGGCGATATCCGTATGGTGGGAGAGGGCCGCGAGCAGGGCCAGGCTGTGTCTCGCCTGGGGGCTGTTCATCTCTTTCTTGTATTGACGCACGAAGTGCGCCCACTGGGCCTGACTGGTGGCTCCCCGACCCAGCTTCATGGTGTCGTTGCTGGGGGCGAGGTCGGGATACCAGACGTCATACCAATCCTGGCTGGCAAACGCCTGCCTGGGCACGCCGCGGGGCGGGCGGCGTACCGTGCCGATGCGCAGCCCCTCTCCCGGCTGGCGCGGGCTGCCGAGGCGCACGATATGAATGCTCATCTTGCCTCCTGATGACGGACATGGGACGGGTTGTCCTCATCCTGCCCCCGGCAGAGGGGGCGGGTCAACCGGGGCGACGGGTCTGGTACGGGGGGAGGCAGAAACAAGCACCCCGGCCAGGCCGGGGTCGGGACTTATTTTTGTTCGGCGACCTTGAGGGCCTGACCGTAGCAGATGATCTGCTTGAGGCAGCCAGGGACATCGCTGTACTCGGCGCACTTGTCGATGGTGATGCCGTTGCCCCCCATGTCGGCCGCCCGGCGCCGGGCCAGGGTACGGGCCTCCCCGGCATTGGGGACCGGCTGGTTGGCATCGCTCTGGCAAGATTCCCCTTCCACTGTGCCGAGGTAGAGGTAGTTGAGCTCGGCCAGGTCGGCCTGATCATAGATGGTCACACGGCCCGGCTTGAAGTACTCATCGAAGTTCTCCTTGTCCAGGTTGCTGTTGAAGGCGAAGTTGGCACAGCCGGAGGCGAGCAGGGGCATCATCAGGATCAGGGGTTTCATATCGGCATCTTGTTGATCAGTGAGGGCAACATTATAGGGGCCAGTCGCCACCGGCGACCAGCCCCTATTTTATCTGGCGGCCCGGGGAGCCGGGCCATGGCGGATGGCGATCAGGCCGGGGCCAGCCGCCGATACAGACTCTGGTAGTAATCGTCGGCCAGCAGCGCCTGGTGAGGGGCGCAAAGCCGGATCTGGCCCTGCTCCATCAGGGCTATCCTGTCCATCTGCTCCAGACCCGTCAGGCGGTGGGAGATGAGCAATATGGCCCGATCGGACCCCAACCTCATCAGCAGCGCCATGATATCGCGCTCGGTCCGGCTGTCGAGGCCCTCGGTGGGCTCGTCCAGCAGCCAGAGCGGGGCATCGTGCAGCAGGGCGCGGGCGATGCCGATCCGGCGGCGCTCCCCACCGGAGAGCGGACGACCGCCATCCCCGAGCCAGGCATCCAGCCCGGCTTCATCCCTGAGCAGGGCATCGAGCCCGACCTGTTGCAGCACCTCGGTGAGCCGTGCATCGCTGGCATCGGGCGCCGCCAGGGTGAGGTTGTCTCGCAAGGTGGCGGCAAACAGATGCACCCGCTGGCTTACCACAGAGAGGGAGGCGCGCAGGGCCTCCTCGCTGTAGTCGGTGAGCGGGATCCCGGCCAGCAGGATCTGGCCGGACTGGGGCGTCCACTCCCGGGTCAGCAGTCCCATCAGGGTGGATTTGCCGCAACCCGTCTGACCCAGCAACGCCAGCTTCTCGCCGGCCTGCAAGGTGAGGGAGCAGCCGTGCAGCACGGGCTGGGGGTTGCCAGGATAGGCGAAGTGGAGCTCGCTCAGCTGCAAGGCTCCCCCTTCGGCGCGCCGGGTGTGCGACCCCCAGACGGGGGGGCGGGCATCTTGCAGTATCTCGTTGAGGCGGCGGGCCGAGGCCAGGCTGGTGGATAGGTGCTGGAAGGCACCGGCCAGGGGCAGCAGAGCCTCGAAGCTTGCCAGGGTCGCGAACACCATCAGGGCCGTCTTGGGATCCGGCACCGCGCCCCCCACCCCATGGCCGGCGAGCCAGAGCATCAGGGTCAGGGTCCAGCCGCTGAGCAGCTGCACGGAGGCATTGGCCAGGCCGCTCACCCGGGCCATGCGGGCCTGGGCGCGGATCAGGGCCTGCTCGGCCTCTTGCAGCTCGGCGAGGGACTGGGGGGCGGCGGCGAACATCTGCAACTCGGCCTGGCCGTCCAGATAGTCCACCATGCGGGTACGCAGGTTGGACTTCTCGGCGATGAGCTGGCGGCCCGGCGCGCGCCCGGCAAAATAGAAGACCAGGGGCAGGGCCAGCATGCCAAACAGCAGGATGGCACCCAGGATCAGGGCGAGGCGCCCGTCAAAGAACGACAGGAAGAAGACCAGACCGGCTGTGCTGAGCAGAGCAGCCCCTATGGGGGTGAGCAGGCGCAGGTAGACGTGGTCCATGGCGTCGATGTCGGCCACCAGTCGGTTGAGCAGATCCGCCTGACGAAAACCGGCCAGGGCGCCGGTGGAGAGCGGGGAGAGCTTTTGCCAGAACCAGACCCGCAGCCGGGTCAGCACCCGGAAGGTGGCATCATGGCTGACCACTCGCTCCCCCCAGCGGCCCGCGGTACGGACGATGGAGAAAAAACGTACTCCCCCGGCCGGGGTCATGTAGTTGAAGGTATCGCGGCTGGCGACTGCCATGCCGGCCACGGCGGCGGCAGAGAGGAACCAGCCGGAGAGGGAGAGCAGCCCCATGCCGGCCACCAGGGTGACCAGGGCGAGCAGCAAGCCCAGGGAGAGGCTCAGCCAGTGCTGGCGATAGAGACGCAGAAACGGCAATAAATCAGTCATCGAGAGATCCCCCGGCGCGTTGGGACAAGAGCTGGGCGAAGGGACCCTGCCCCTCGCTCAGGGTGTGATAGTGACCCTGCTCGACCAAGTTGCCATCGGCCAGCACCAGGATCTGATCCATGGTGCTGAGCTGATCGAGTCTGTGGGTGATCATCAGCAGGGTCTGATCCGCCATCGCTTGCTCCAGGCTCGCCATGATGGCCCGCTCCGAAAGCCGGTCCAGGCTGGCGGTGGGCTCATCCAGCACCATCAGCTGGGTGGACTTGAGCAGGGTGCGGGCCAGGGCCAGGCGTTGGGCCTGACCGACGGAGAGACCACCGGCCTGATCGCCGAGGGGATAGTCGAGCCCCTTTTCCCTGGCAAATTCCCAGGCCTGGGCGCCCTTGAGGGCCTCTTCCAGCTCGCGGTCGCTGGCCGTCGGTCTGGCCAGCAACAGGTTGTCGCGCAAGGAGGCATGAAACAGTTGCGGATTCTGGGAGAGCCAGCCCAGGCTCAGACGCCATTGACTCATGTCCAGGCTGGCCAGCTCCTGGCCATCGACCTTGAGCTCGCCGCGATAGGGGGCGAAACCGAGCAGGGCGTTGACCAGGGAGCTCTTGCCCGCCCCGCTGACCCCGACCAGGGCGGTGCGCGAGCCGGGCGCCAGGGTGAAATCGAGGGGGCCGACCAGCACCTTGCCCTCGGCGCTCAGCACCTCCAGGCCCCGGGCCTCGACCCGGATCGGGCGGGTGGCCGCAAAGGGCTGGTTGCCGCTGGCGGGCTCGGCGACCTCGGCCTCCAGAAATTCGAGCAGCTGCTCGGCGGCGCCGATGGCCTGGGCCTTGGCGTGATAGTGGGCGCCCAGCTCCCGCAGCGGGGCATAGAACTCGGGAGCGAGAAACAGCACGAACAGGCCGGTAAACAGGGTGACCTTGACGCCGTAGCTGCCAAAGTTGAGGTGATCGATATAGGAGAAGCCGAAGTAGACCGCCACCAGCGCCACCGACAGGGCGGCGAAAAACTCCAGCACCGCCGTGCTCAGGAAGGCTAGACGCAGCACCTCCATGGTGCGCACCCGAAAATCTTCCGACGCCTCCTCAATCTCTTTGCCCTCGGCCTGGGTGCGCATGAAGAGTTGCAGGGTGCGCAGCCCCTTGAGGCGATCGAGGAAATGACCCGAGAGGCGGGCCAGGGCATGGAAGTTGCGCCGGTTGGCGTCGGCGGCGCCCACCCCTACCAGGATCATGAACAGCGGGATCAGGGGGGCGGTACCGAGCAGTATGATGCCGGCGGCCCAGTTGATCGGGAAGACGGCCACCAGGATCAGCACGGGGATGAAGACGGCGATGGCCATCTGTGGCAGGTAGCGCGAGAAGAACTCCTGCATGTTCTCTATCTGCTCGAGCAACAGGCTGGCCCAGCTCCCCGCCGGTCGGCGCTGGATATAGGCGGGGCCAAGGCGGCTCAATCGGGTCAGCACCACTGCCCTGATGGTCTGGCGCACGGCGGCGCCGGCCTTGAAGCTGGTCACCTCCCGGCCATAGGCGAGCAGCGCCTTGCCCAGGGTGACCAGCAGCAGGGCGATGAACAGGGGGATCTGCTGCTCGGGTCGGATCCCCGCCATGATGAAGCCGTGCAACAGGGTGGCCAGCAGCCAGGCCTGAGCCACCATCAGGCTCCCTTGACCCAGTCCGCACAAAATGGAGAGACCGATCCAGCGGCGGCCGTGACTCGACTGCTTGCGCAACCAGCCATAAAGACGTGTTTGGGTTTTCTTATCCATTACCAGCTTCCTCGCTTCGAGTGGCGCAAGACTATCCTCGGCCCCTGGCCTTGGCAACCTTGTCGATCTCGGGAGATGAGGCGAGGTGCTGTAAAAAGCAACGACCTGCTCATTCGTTGGTCGAACAGCTTGATTTACTGTAAAAAAGGGGAAATGTGCCATTGCGCTTGGCGACAAAATGCATATAGTAGAGGCCCTGACGCGGGTGTAGTTCAATGGTAGAACGGTAGCTTCCCAAGCTGCATACGTGGGTTCGATTCCCATCACCCGCTCCACATTCAAGGCATGTGGAGCCAAGCGCTTCCAGGCCGTGGTGACATCGACAGATGCACCGTTCTCTCTGATGCCAGGCGGGCATCGTATAATGGCTATTACCTCAGCCTTCCAAGCTGATGATGCGGGTTCGATTCCCGCTGCCCGCTCCAGCTTTCATGCAAAAAGCCCACTCCTGCGAGTGGGCTTTTTGTTGTCTGCTTGCCTGGCCTGAATCGCGAACCCAGGTCCGTCCTGCCTCGCGCCCGGGCAGCAAAAAGGCGCCTGGGTGGCGCCTCTTCCTTATCCGTCTGCTCGCTTATTCCTGCTCGAGCTCGCCGCAGAAGCGGTAGCCTTCGCCATGGATGGTGGCGATGATCTCTGGGGTATCCCCCACGCTCTCGAAGTGCTTGCGGATGCGGCGTATGGTCACGTCCACGGTGCGGTCGTGGGGCTTGAGCTCGCGGCCTGTCATCTTCTTGAGCAGCTCGGCACGGGTCTGGATCTGGCCCGGGTTTTCACAGAAGTGCAGCATGGCGCGAAACTCGGAGCGGGGCAGCTTGAACATGTCGCCGGTCGGGCTGACCAAGGCCCGGCTGTTGATGTCCAGAGCCCAGCCGTTGAACAGGTAGCGTTCGACCTGCTTCTTGTCTTCACCACCGGGCAGCACATTCATGGTGCGGCTCAGCAGATTGCGTGCCCGTATGGTCAGCTCGCGGGGGTTGAACGGCTTGGTAATATAGTCGTCAGCGCCAATCTCCAGCCCCAGGATCTTGTCCACCTCGTTATCCCGACCCGTCAGGAACATCAGGGCAATGTTGTCATCCTCGCGCAATTCGCGGGCCAGCAGCAGACCATTTTTGCCCGGCAGGTTGATGTCCATGATCACCAGATTGATGGTGTGGCTGGTCAGGGCCTGGTGCATCTCGTCACCGTTATTGGCTTCCAGCACGACGTAGCCTTCAGCTTCGAAGATGCTTTTGAGGGTATTGCGGGTAACCAGCTCGTCTTCGACGATCAGAATATGTGGTGTTTGCATGAGTTTTCCCAGATTCTTATCAGTTAATTAGCTAAATTTTAACACTTTTGGCGTTACCCGAGCCGTCTAGGACGGAGCCTGAAAATTTATTACGTCATCCTGGGTATGAGCTTAGGATCGGGTAATCACGAATTTGGTATCAATGCTGGCCAACATCCCTGCGCCATCTGAAGGCTCTCAACCCTGGCGGGAGAGAGAAGCCGGAAAGGTAGTCCATTACGTAAAGTTGCCGCATTTTATCAGTTAACAGGCGCATAACAACAGTCTTTGCTGTCAGATAGCAACTTTTTAACTCTGGTTTGATATAGGTCAAACCCTGACCTGGCAGCATAATAGTGGGGCTGCACCCGCTTTTCGCCACTTATTTATGTAATGAAATGTAACATATGAT
Organism: Aeromonas bivalvium; assembly: GCF_046078285.1. Taxonomy (NCBI): domain Bacteria; kingdom Pseudomonadati; phylum Pseudomonadota; class Gammaproteobacteria; order Aeromonadales; family Aeromonadaceae; genus Aeromonas; species Aeromonas bivalvium. Next base: position 1,124,137 of record NZ_JBGXBV010000001.1, on the reverse strand, counting down.
TGACATGATTTTGTGGGAAAACTACAGAAATATCTGCTTTATCGCCCCGTTTTCCGCGCCAACCTGGCCTGGTTACACCATTTTGACCGCTTGCAACCCCGCCAGCCTGGCGGTGGGGGAGAGGCGCAATGGGCGGCGCACCCGCGCTCTGCTGCGGGCCGTCACCGGATGGGAACATCGTTTTCCGATCCAGGCCGGTGATCCCGAGATGCACTGGCAGGAGTGGTCGCTGGCCCTGGTATGTTCCGCCGAGGAGGGACATGCCCTGGCGGCGCGTTTCGGTCAGAATGCGCTCTATCGGGTCGAGCAGGGCCAACTCTGGTTGCAACCCGTCTTGCTGGACGGACCCGCCGTCTGCCTGGGGGAGATAGGCTCATTCTGGCGCCAGAGTGCGATGACAGCGCCAGGGAGATGAATGGCGGGGCTCTTCGCCAGCAGGGGATCGCCAGCAGGAGTGCGCTGCGAGGAGACTCGTTCAGTCTTGTTCATACCTGAGCTTGATGAAACAATGAGCAACACCATATCCAAGGAGAGGAGTGAATCATGCTGGATCTGCTGCCGGATCTTTGCGACGAGCATGGCGATGCCTTGCAAGTGGCAGAGCCCCTGTTTCAACACTTTGGCGCCAACGCCATCTTCTATGGTGAGGCGGTGACCCTCTCCTGCTTCGAGGACAACAGCCTGGTGCGGGATCTGGTGGCCCGGCCCGGCCATGGCCGCGTCATGGTCATCGATGGCGGTGGTTCGGTGCGGCGTGCCCTGCTAGGGGATCAGCTTGCCATCAAGGCGGTCGACTCCGGGTGGGCCGGGTTTATCATTCATGGCGCCGTGCGGGATGTGGCTACCCTCAACACACTGGCCCTCGGCGTCAAGGCGCTGGCGGCCTGTCCGGTCAAAACCGAGAAACGTGGCATGGGTACGGAAGGGGCTGTCCTGCATTTCGCCGGGGTCACAATATCGCCTGGGGATTTCGTCTATGCGGATCTCAATGGCGTCGTGGTCAGTGCCAGTCGCCTCATCTGATCATCAGAAATGAAACCCCATGCCGATGCTCAGCGACTGCTCGGCCGTGAGGGGGCTGATGCCATAGTTGGCGGTCAGCGCCAGGTAGGGGAGCTGCAGTCGGCTGTTGAGTTCGAGCTGGGTGGTGGCGCTGCCCAGCTCACGCTGGCTGAGCTGGCTGCCGACATGGAGTTGCGGGCTTAGCTGGTAACGTAATCCCGAGGCCAGGTTGAACCCGGCCTTACGGGTATCGGTCGAGCCGGCCGGCCCTCCTTCCATGAAGAGAGTGACATCATCCATGATGTTGTACTGGTAACCCGTGTTGATAAGCCAGGTATCGAAGGGATCTGCTCTGCCATCTCCTCTGGGGTCTTGCAGTATTCCCGAATAGCTCCTCAGATAGACCTCCCCCTCACCGGGGTCCTGGTCGAGCAGATCCCAGTCGGCGGCGATGCAGTTGAGGCTACAAGCAGATAACAGCAGACAGATGAGTGAGTTAGCCATTCATTCCCCCTCCATGGGTCCCGAACAGGATCACAAGCATGGCACATGCCAGCATGCTGTAAAGGGACTCATTCAAAATTGAAGGGGTTTGCTTTGCGCGTTCAGCATGGTAAACAGAGCCGTCCATTTTATTGCACACAACCGAGAGGGGATCCCATGAACAAGAATCTGATACTGCTGGCCGCCCTGGCCCTGGGAGGCTGCGCCATGACATCCGGCTCCAACACGGCACAACTGCAGGCACACCCCTGGCAGCTGCAAGGGGCCGATGGCGATGGTTTTACCCTGCAGGTCTCCGAAGGCAAGGTCGCCGGCAAGGGCGGGTGCAACCGCTACTTTGGCGGGATCACCCAGCTCGATGAGCAGGCCCTGACCCTGACGGGCATGGGAGCAACCCGCATGATGTGTCCGGGGGATCTGATGGCCAGGGAGGGGGATTATTTCCAGAAGCTGAGCCAGGTTGCCAGCTACCAGGTCAGCGCCAATCAGCTGGTGCTCAAGGATGCGAGCCAGACGACCCTGCTCACCTTCGAGGCCAGACCGGCTCAGTGACACGCCGTGGCGGGTCAGAGTCTGTCGCGTCCGCTACCTGGTCTGATGCTTTCATGGCTCAGGGTTGACTTTTGCCTGAGCAAAAGAGAGGGGCGCCGCGGCGCCCCTCTGCATTTTCGGGCTCAGGGCTTGGCAGCCCCCGTTCTGGATGGCTCCGCCGCTGGCTCACCCTCTCCTTGCTGGTAGCGAAAGCGCTTCTTGCGCCGATAGGGGTAGACATCCTCGAAGGCCCCCCCCTGGATGTTGCGTTGCAGCCCTTGCCAGTAGCTGGCATCGAACAGCTCCTTGTGCAGCGACATCATGATGCTTCTCACCTGGGGTTTTTGCAGCAGGAAGGTGGCGAATTCTTCGGGAAAGATGTCGTTGGGGGCCACCGAATACCAGGGCTCGGCGCTGAGTTCATCTTCCGGGTAGCGTGGCGGCGGGATCTGGCGAAAGTTGCACTCCGTCATGTAGCAGATCTCGTCGTAGTCGTAGAAGACTACCCGGCCGTGGCGGGTCACTCCGAAGTTCTTGAACAGCATGTCGCCGGGGAAGATGTTGGCCGCCGCCAGCTGGCGGATGGCGTTGCCGTACTCCTCAAGGGCCAGTCGGGTCTGCTGCTCGTCCGCCTGATCCAGATAGAGATTGAGGGGGATCATCTTGCGCTCCGTGTAGAGGTGCTTGATCACCAGCTTGTCGGCGGTGAGGGTCAGTGCTGAAGGTGCAACCCGTTGCAACTCGCCCAGCAGTTCGGGGGAAATCCTCTCCAGGGGAAACTCGAAGTTGGTGAACTCCTGGGTATCGGCCATGCGGCCGACCCTGTCGTGCTGTTTGACCAGCCGGTACTTCGCCTTGACCTGCTCGTGGCTCACATCCTTGGGGGGAGTAAACTCGTCCTTGATCACCTTGAATACCACGTCGTAGGAGGGGAGGGTGAACACGCTCATCACCATCCCCTTGATGCCAGGCGCGATGACGAAGCTATCCCGGCTCATGGCCAGATGCTGGCGGTAATGGCGATAGAACTCCGTCTTGCCGTGCTTCTGGCAGCCGATGGCGTTGTAGAGTTCATAGTCCGGCTTGTGGGGCAGGATCTGGCGCAAGAAGGCGACGACCAGCGCAGGCTCAGGGGCATAGACCATGAAGTAGGCGCGGGCGAAGCCAAATACGATGGAAGCGAGCTCGGGCTCGAAGATGACGGTGTCCACATAGATGCTCTGCCCCGTGCTCAGCAGGGGCAGTATGAAGGGAAACACTCGATCCCCGGCCCTGACGAGCCCCACCAGATAGGCCCCCTTGTTGCGATAGAACACCTCGCGCAGCAGCTCCAGGGTGAAGGGGCCCTCGCGCATCTGTGCCGGGCCATGGTCGTGGAGATGGCGACAGATGTCACCGAGGTCGCGCTCCTTGTCCTCAAAGGGTAGGGTGAAGGGGTAATCGGCAAACAGCTGACGCAGGGTCTGGGGCAGCTCTGCCTGGCTGCTGGGATAAATCCGCAGAAGGGCCGACAGATCCGGGTGCTCGCCGCGACTGCGAAACGGGTGTATGTAGAGATTTTCGTCGCGGATGTTGCGATGGCGGAAGATGCGCCGGTAGACGGAGTTGAAGAAGGACTCCGCCACCTCGAAGTTGGCGCAGCCCGGCAGCAGATCGCTGAAGGCCCCCTTCACCTGCTTGAGCAGGGCCTGGGTCGGCAACTGCTCTCCCATCATCTGTTTGATCTGCGCCGTGGTGGCGCCGACATGGTGATCATAGAGGCGGATGCGCTCGCGCCCCGCGAGCTGGACGCCGAGCCAGTCCCCGTTCTCGAAGCGGCTCTTGCTGCCCTGGGTTATCTCGAGAAACCGGCTGTAAAATGATTCGAACCGCTGCAGTATGGTCTCCGCCACCGCCTGTCCCAATGTTGTTTCCATTGCCACCTTCCTTGTGGTTGTTCGGCCCCATCTGCCCCTGATTTCACCGACGTTCACGGCCACTATGGCAACATTAAAACATCTGTTCAAGTGGCATTTTTCGGGGATAAGCGGTAGATTTCGCCCCTTTGCAGCCCTGCCCGCGAGGAAGTACCCATGAAGCTCTATTTTGTCCTGATGGCGCCCGCCCGCCCACAGAATGTCGGGGCGGCCGCCCGCGCCATGAAGACCATGGGCTTTGACGCCATGCGGGTCGTGGCGAGCCGTGTCCATCAGGAGGAGGAGGCGAGCTGGGTCGCCCACGGCGCTCAGGAGATCCTGGCCAATGCCGAGGCGTTCGATACCTTGCCAGAGGCCCTGGCGGACATGGATCTGGTGATCGCCACCACGGCGCGCCAGCGTGGCCGCTACCAGCACTACCTCACCCCGGGGGAGGTGCGGGATCAGATCCGCGCCAAGCCCTCCCTTGAGAAGGTGGCCATCCTGTTTGGCTGCGAGGAGTCGGGCCTCTCCAACGAGCAGCTCGCCCAGGCCGACCTGCTCAGTTATCTGCCCCTCAAGGTGAGTTATCCCTCCTTGAACCTGGGACAGGCGATCATGCTGTATGCCTACGAACTGAGTCCCCTGCTCGACGAGCCCGAAGCGGTAGCAGAAAATATTGATAGCAGTGGTCAGGTTCGAGTGCTAAAGAGCAAAACAGCAGAAATACTTGAAGAACTCGGTGTTTCTCAGGATGAAAAGCTGCACCAATGGGTGATGGACCGGGTACCTATGCTGCCGCAACGGGATTTGAATATGCTGCATCTGCTCTGCAAAGACCTCGTTCGCCGGTTTGAACGCAAGGAGTCGTGAGGTTTAGGTTGACAGCTCAAGGCCCGGCGGGGTATTGCTAAAAGCCAGCTTCGTTCAAGAGTGTTCGTCATGCCGCTATTCACCAACGTCATCACCACCACCATTATTACCGGTACCACCACAGGTGGGACTGGGGCCGGTTGATGCGCTGACGAACAAGCACAGAAATCAGAAAAAGGCCCGTACCCACCCAGTACGGGCCTTTTTGTTGCGCAATTTACAGGGAGAGAAAGCAATGAGAGTGTTGAAGTTTGGCGGGTCGTCACTGGCCGATGCAGAGCGTTTCTTGCGGGTAGCCGATATCGCGGTCAATACCCATGGTCAGTCCCAGGTGGCCCTGGTGCTGTCGGCTCCGGCCAAGGTGACCAATCACCTGGTGGCCCTGGTGGAGCAGACCAGCCGCGGCATGGATGCCAGCAATACCCTGTTCGAGATCAACGGCATCTTCTCCCGCCTGCTGGCGGGCTTGAAGGCAGCCTGGCCGGCGCTGGATGACAAGGCGCTGCAGGCTCGCCTCACCGCCGAACTGGATCGGGTGGAGCGACTGATGCAGGGCATCCGTTTGCTGGGCCAGTGTCCGGACAATGTCCAGGCCCATATCCTGAGCCGTGGCGAGAACCTCTCCATCGCCTTCATGCACGAGCTGCTGCGGGTGCGCGATCTCGAGCTGGATCTCATCGTGCCGGAGCAGCTGCTGGTGACCGACGGCGGCTACCTGGAAGCCCATGTTGACATCGAGGCCTCCCGGGTGCGTTTCGCCGCCAAGGGATTGCGTACCGACTGTCTCTACCTGATGCCGGGCTTCACCGGCGGCAGCGACAAGGGCGAAACCGTGCTGCTGGGCCGTAACGGCTCCGATTACTCCGCCGCCGTGCTGGCTGCCTGCGTGGATGCCGAATGCTGCGAGATCTGGACCGACGTGGAAGGTTGCTACAACTGCGACCCGCGCCTGGTGCCGGATGCCTACCTGCTCAAAACCCTCTCCTATAAAGAGGCGATGGAGCTCTCCTATTTCGGTGCCAAGGTGCTGCACCCGAAAACCATCGCCCCCGTGGCCCAGTTCCACATCCCCTGTCTCATCAAGAACAGCTTCAATCCCCAGGGGCCGGGCACCCTCATCGGCGCCGAGCAGGGGGATGATGATCTGAAGGTGAAGGCCATCTCGGACTTGTCCGGCATGTGCATGGTCAACGTCTCCGGCCCCGGCATGAAGGGCATGGTCGGCATGGCGGGTCGCATTTTTTCCGCCGTCTCCCGCGCCGGGGTCAGTATCGTCCTCATCACCCAGTCATCTTCCGAGTACAGCGTCAGCTTCTGTATCCACAGCTATGACTGCGACAAGACCCGCAAGGTGCTGGAGCGCGAGTTCGAACTGGAATTCAAGAACCAGCTGCTGGACCCGCTCGAGATCATGCAGGATCTCGCCATCATCTCCCTCATCGGCGATGGCATGCGCACGGCCAAGGGGATGGCCGCCCGCTTCTTTACCTCTCTGGCTCAGGCCTCCATCAACATAGTCGCCATCGCGCAGGGCTCGAGCGAGCGATCCATCTCCGCGGTCGTGCGCTCTGGCAAGGTGGCTGAGGCCATCAAGGCGTGCCATCAGAACTTCTTCGGCAGCCAGCAGTTCATCGATCTCTTCGTGGTCGGGGTGGGCGGCGTCGGTGCGGCCCTGGTGGATCAGATTGCTCGCCAGCAACCGGTACTGGCGGAGCAGGGCACCGGCCTGCGGGTGGTCGGCATCGCCAACAGCCGCCAGATGGTTGCCAACAAGGATGGCCTGAGCCTCGCCAACTGGCGTGAACAACTGGTGGAAGCGCAAGGCAGCTTCAGCCTGGAGGCGGTCAAAAAGCTGGTGGAAGAGAGTCACCTCATCAACCCGGTGATCGTCGATTGTACCTCGAGCGAGGCGGTCGCCGTCCAGTATGCTGACTTCCTGGCTGCCGGCTTCCACGTGGTCACCCCGAACAAGAAGGCCAACACCGGGTCGCTGGATTACTACAAGGCGCTGCGCCGCACCGCCCGCCAGACCCGCCGCAAGTTCCTGTACGAGACCAACGTGGGCGCGGGCCTGCCGGTCATCGAGAACCTGCAGAATCTCATCAAGGCCGGTGACAAGCTGCGTGCCTTCGACGGCGTCCTGTCCGGATCCCTCTCCTTTATCTTCGGCAAGCTGGACGAGGGCATGTCGTTTAGCGAGGCTACCGGCATTGCCCGCGGCAACGGCTTCACCGAGCCGGATCCCCGCGACGATCTCAACGGCATGGACGTGGCCCGCAAGCTGCTCATCCTGGCCCGGGAGGCCGGCATGGCGTTGGAGCTATCCGACGTGGAGGTGGAGCAGGCGCTGCCGCCGGGCTTTGATGTCAGCGGTGATGTGGATGCCTTCATGGCCCGCCTGCCCGAGGCCGATGGCTGGTTCCGCGACCAGTTTGCGGCTGCGCAGCGTGAGGGCAAGGTGCTGCGCTACGTCGGCTCCATCGAGGGTGGCAAGTGCAAGGTCGCCATCAAGGCGGTCGGCGCTGACGAGCCCCTGTTCAAGGTCAAAGACGGGGAGAACGCGCTCGCCTTCTTCTCCACCTATTACCAGCCCATTCCGCTGGTGCTGCGCGGCTACGGCGCAGGAACCGAAGTGACTGCCGCCGGCGTTTTCGCCGACGTGTTGCGCACCCAGAACTGGAAGCAGGAGCTGTAACATGAGTTCAGCGATGAACCCCGATTTTGAACAAGATGCCATGGCGCAGGGCGGCAGTGTGGTCGCCTATGCCCCGGCCTCCAGCGCCAACCTGAGTGTGGGCTTCGATGTACTGGGGGCGGCGCTCGCCCCCGTGGATGGCTCCCTGCTTGGGGATCGCGTCCAGGTAAAGGCGGCCGATGTGCCTTTTGCCCTCTCCTGTGTGGGCCGCTATGCCCACAAGCTGCCGGACGATCCGAAGAAGAACATCCTTTATGACTGCTGGCTCGTCTACGGCGAGGCCCTGGAGAAGCGCGGCCTGACACTCAAGCCGCTGGAGATGGTGCTTGAGAAGAACCTGCCGGTGGGCTCGGGTCTCGGCTCCAGTGCCTGTAGCGTGGTGGCGGCACTCGAAGGCCTCAACGCCTTCCACGGCGCTCCTCTCAATGAACACGACCTGCTGCTCCTGATGGGGGAGATGGAAGGCAAGATCTCCGGCTCCGTCCATTACGACAACGTGGCCCCCTGTTATCTGGGGGGCATGCAGCTGGTGCTGGAGGAGGGGGGCGTCATCAGCCAGGGCATACCTGTGTTCGAGCAGTGGTACTGGGTAGTCTGCTACCCGGGCACTGTGGTCTCTACCGCCGCCGCCCGCGCTATCCTGCCGGCCCAGTATCGCCGCCAGGACTGCCTCACCTATGGCCGTCGGCTGGCTGCGTTTGTGCACGCCAGTTACACGGGTCAGGAGGGATTGGCCGCCAGCGTGCTGAAAGACGTGATCGCCGAGCCTTACCGCGCGGCCCTGATTGAAGGCTTCAACGAGGTGCGGACCCAGGGGGCCCAGAACGGGGCGCTGGCCACCGGCATCTCGGGGTCCGGTCCCACCGTGTTCGTGGTGATGAAGGATCTGGCCCAGGCCGAACGCATGAAAGAGTGGATGGAGGCGCACTTAGTGCGCAATGAAGATGGATTTGCCCGGGTCTGCAAACTGGACATGGCCGGGGCACGGGTAACAGGAAGCGAGCTATGAATCTTTACAACATCAAGGACAAGAGTGAACAGGTGAGCTTCGCCCAGGCGGTGCGTCAGGGTCTGGGCCGCGAGCAGGGGCTCTTCTTCCCCGAGCAGCTCGAGCCGCTGGCCGACGTGGACGCCCTGCTGGCGCTGCCGCTGGCCGAGCGTTCGGCGCGCATCATCAGCCACCTGCTGGGTGACGAAGTGCCCAAGCCTAAGGTGAGCGAGCTTATCGACGCCGCCTTCACCTTCCCTGCGCCCCTGGTCAAATTGAAAGACGGCACCTATGCCCTCGAGCTGTTCCACGGCCCGACCCTGGCGTTCAAGGACTTCGGCGGCCGCTTCATGGCCCAGTGCCTCGCTGCGTTCAGGACCAACGACAAGATCACTATACTCACCGCCACCTCGGGCGACACCGGCGCCGCCGTGGCCCACGCCTTCTACGGCCTGGAGGGGATTGAGGTGGTTATCCTCTACCCCAAGGGCAAGATAAGCCCGTTGCAGGAGGCGCTGTTCTGCACCCTGGGCGGCAACATCCGCACCATCGCCATCGACGGCGACTTCGATGCCTGCCAGGCGCTGGTCAAAGATGCCTTCGACGACGAGGCGCTGAAGAAGGCGATTGGCCTTAACTCCGCCAACTCCATCAATATCAGCCGCCTGCTGGCCCAGGTCTGCTACTACTTCGAGGCCGTGGCCCAGTTGCCGAAAGCCGATCGTGCCAAGGCGGTCATCAGCGTGCCGTCCGGCAACTTCGGCAACCTCACCGCGGGCCTTATCGCCAAGGCGCTGGGGCTGCCGGTGAAGCGCTTTATCGCCGCCACCAACGCCAACGACACAGTGCCGCGCTACCTGAAAACCGGCCAGTGGGAGCCGCACCAGACGGTGGCAACTCTGTCGAATGCCATGGACGTGAGCCGCCCCAACAACTGGCCGCGGGTAGAGGAGCTGTGCCGTCGCAACGGTTGGGCGCTGGAGACCCTGGGGTCCGGCATGCGTGACGATGCCCAGACTCGCGATGCGTTGCAGCGCCTGCATCAGCTCGATTACCTGTGCGAGCCCCACGGCGCCATCGCCTGGGATCTGCTGAACGAGCAGCTGGCAGAAGATGAAGTGGGGGTGTTCCTCTGCACCGCCCATCCTGCCAAGTTCAAGGAGTCGGTGGACGAGATCCTGAGTCTGGATGTGCCGCTGCCCGGCCCGCTCGCCAAGCACGCCGCGCTGCCGCTGCTCTCCCACGATCTGCCCGCAGACTTTGGCCGCCTCAAGGCCTTCCTGCTCGGTTAAGCCGCCATGAGGCGCTGACGATCCCCCGCTTTTATATTGAAAGCGGGGGATTTTTTATGTCCGGCATAAGGCGGGAAACCCCGCCCTGGATGATCCCCCTGAAACAAGGAGCACGGCATGAGCCAGCATCCCCTTCGCACATTGATCGAGACCTGCGACGCCGCCATCTCCCGGCGCGACTTCGAGGCCCTGATGGCCTTCTATGCCGAGGACGCCGCCCTGGTGGTCAAACCCGGCATGGTGGCGCGCGGCATTCCCGCCATCCGCCGCGCCTTCACCGCCATTTCCGATTATTTTGACGGCCAGCTTGAGGTGACCCAGGGGGCCATGGAGGTGATAGAGGGGGCCGACAACGCCCTGGTGATCATGGAAACCCGGCTGCGCTACCCGGACGGGCAAGGCGGCTGGACCGATGAAAACAGACGCGCTACCTATGTGTTTCGCAAGGAGGCGGATGGGCAGTGGCGCTGCACCATAGACAACTCCTACGGCACCACGCTGCTGGCGGCGCAGCAGCCCGGCGATCGGCCTGCAAACGATTAGGGGGAAGTTGGGAAGGATAAGTTGGAGGAGGAGGGGTTAGTTGGGACACCCACATTTTTGACACTGACAAAGCTGTGTGTCCCAGATCCCTGCCTGACCCGCAACCCGCGTAGCAGCAACTCCAGGGCTGCCACGCTTCGAGCCAGGCGCACACTGCCTTCTTCACTTTCGGCAATCCAGCACGCCGCCTCCTCCAGACTGCCGTAGATCAGCGATGCCAGCGCCTCAGGGTCGGCTTCGACCACCACATCTTGCTGGATCAATCGGTGGATTAGCTGCTGCATCGAGGCGATGCAGTGGCGCTGCGCTTCCGGTGTGGTTCCCCCCAGCACCGCTTTGGCATCACGCAGCACTATGCGCTGGATCTCGGGCTCCAGTGCCATTTCCAGATAGGCTCGGCAGCGTGCACAGAAGCCGTCCCAGGGATCCTCGGCGCTATCTGAGATGGACTGCAGGCGGGCATCCATCTCGGCATCGATCTGCACAACGACCGCCGCCAGCAATCCTTTCTTGTCGCCGAAATGATGATAGAGCGCACCTCGGGTGAGATTGGCCTGTGCGGTGAGATCGTCCATCGAAGTGCTGGCATAGCCATGTTCGCTGAACACCTTGCGGGCCGTCGCCAGCAAGGTGGCGCGGGTTGCTTCCATGTCGGCGCGGGTGCGACGAGCCATAGTCTTCTCCTTACATACGATGCGTATCTTTGTTTACATTCAGTGCGTATGTATGTTTTTATTCATACGCAATGTATGTATTGTCACGGCACAGCGATGCCGTGACAAGCAGAACCCTATGGAGAAATCGAGATGACCAACCCTTATCGCACCCTTTTTACCGCCCCCGGTAGCAAGGGCTTTGCCCTGGCGGGCTTGCTGGCCCGGCTGCCATTGCCCATGACAGGTATCGGCATCATCACCATGCTGGCGCAACTGCGTGGCAGCTATGCCTTGGCGGGGGCCGTGTCGGCGGCGTTTGTGCTGACTTATGCCCTGTTATCGCCGCAGATTTCACGGCTGGTGGACAGGCTTGGGCAGGGTCGGGTGCTGCCTGTGACCACTGCCATCAGCGTCATCGGCTTGTTGCTCCTGCTCGTCAGCGCATGGTGGCAAGCCCCCTACTGGACCCTGTTCATCGGCGCTTTGCTTGCCGGCTTCATGCCAAGCATGTCGGCCATGATACGGGCACGCTGGACGGCCATCTACCGGGAACAGCCGAGCTTGCAGACCGCCTATGCGCTGGAAACCGTACTTGATGAAGTCACCTTCATCGCCGGGCCACCATTGTCGGTGGGGCTTTGCGTGATCTTGTTCCCTCAGGCTGGCCCGCTGGCGGCGGCGCTGCTGTTGATGCTGGGGGTCTCCGCCCTGGTCGTGCAGCGCGAAACCGAGCCGCCGATCGAGGTGCAAGGCGCCACCACCGAAGATTCGGGCACAGTGATCCGGCTGGTGAGTGTGCGCTTGCTGGTGTTGCTGATGATGGCGATGGGGGTCATCGTCGGCACAGTGGACATCGTCAGCGTGGCCTTTGCAGAGCAACGGGGTCAACCGGCGGCGGCCAGTCTGGTGCTGTCGGTCTATGCCATAGGCTCTTGTCTGGCGGGGCTGCTGTTTGGGGCACTCAAGCTGCAAACCCCGTTGCATCGCCTGCTGCTGTTGGGCGGGTTGGCGACGTCCATCACCACGCTGCCGCTGCTGCTGGTGGGCAGCATTCCCGCGCTGGCGGTTGCCGTGCTGATCGCCGGACTGTTTTTTGCCCCCACCATGATAGTGGCGATGTCCCTGGTCGAACGTCTGGTCCCTGAGCATCGTCTGACCGAGGGCATGACTTGGCTGCTGGCCGGACTGAACGTCGGGGTTGCCCTGGGGGCGGCGGTATCTGGTCAGGTCGTGGATGAAGGGGGCGTCCGGGCCGGTTTCTTCGTTGCTATATGTGCCGGTGCCCTAGTACTGCTGATGGCTTTCTGGGGGCATCAGCACTTGCGCAGCCATGACTTGCTCACCCCGCACGTGGCCTGATGGCGGGACACCCTAAATCGGGACACCCACCTTTTTGACAGCGACGTAGCCCTGTACTTGGCTTGAGGTGTCACTGCCCAGGGGGTGAGCCATGACCATTGCCCGTTCACGTCAAATCAGTTTGCAGGATACGCCTTACTACCACGTGGTCAGTCGCTGTGTGCGGCGGGCGTTTCTGTGCGGGGAAGATGCCCATTCCGGCCAGAGTTACGAGCATCGGCGCCAGTGGGTGGTGGACAAGTTGGGCCAATTGTCGCGACTGTTTGCCATCGGTGTTTGTGCCTATGCGGTGATGAGCAATCACTATCACCTGGTGCTCAAGGTCGAGCCGGATACCGCCGCCAGTTGGAGCGAGCGGGAGGTGGCCGAACGTTGGGCTGCGTTGTTCCAGTGGCCGCTGTTGGTGCGGCGCTGGTATCAGGGGGAATCCCTGATTGAGCCCGAGCGGACTGTGGTGCAACAACTGATAGAGCAGTGGCGGGAGAGGCTTCATTCCATCAGCTGGTTTGTGCGGCTGCTCAATGAAAACCTGGCACGGCAGGCGAATCGGGAAGATGGCTGCAAGGGCCATTTCTGGGAAGGGCGCTTCAAGAGTCAGGCTCTGCTCACCGAGCCAGCCCTGCTGGCCTGCATGGCCTACGTTGACCTCAACCCTATACGGGCGGCATTGGCTGAGCGACCTGAGGAGAGCGATTACACCAGCATCAAGCAACGCTTTGAGGGAGAGCAACCAGACGCGCCATTGCCACCTTTATTGCTGCCATTCGCAAGCCAAGCCCAACCGGAGGGCCTGCCTTATGCCTTTACCGATTATCTAATGCTGGTGGATTGGACAGGTCGCGCGATAAGAGCTGACAAGCGGGGCTATATTCCTGCTCACCTGGCTCCCATTCTGGCGCGATTGGGCCTTGATGGTGCCCGTTGGTTGAAACAAGTGACACTCTTCAGGCGCCAGGGCATCAGAGTGGTGGGTGACAAAGACCACTGCCAGCAGTTTGCCTGGCACTGCGGCCAGCGACGATGCCATCAGCCACCTTGTTAATCCGTTAGATCCCGTTTTACCCCCCTTGGCATTTGTGTGGTGTCAGACATTACCACGTCTGAACACGCGGCCCGCCAGGTAAAAATTGCTTGCTTACCCAATCTCTAGCGGGTTCTTGGAGGAAATGTGTGTGATGAGAGAGTTAGCCAGCCGAGTAATGGCTGGCTCAGAAAGGTGGGTGTCCTAGATTTTTTTAGGCATATGTTCCTGTGCCAGGCATTACCACGTTTGCACAAACGGTTTGTCAGGTAAAAACCAGCTCGCTGGCCCAACTGTTACTGTTTTCCTGGGGTCAGTATTCATGATTGCAGAGATGGCCAGCCGAGCAGTGGCTGGCTCAGAAAGGTGGATGTCCTAGATTTCTACTTGTCCGATCTCTAGCGGGTTCTTGGGGGAAATATGTGTGATGAGAGAGATAGCCAGCCGAGCAATGGCTGGCACAGAAAGGTGGGTGTCCCAGGTTTTCCTTGGCATTTGTGTGGTGTCAGGCATTACCACGTCTGAACGCGCGGCCACCAGGTAAAAATCGCTTGCTTACCCAATCTCTAGCGGGTTCTTGGAGGAAATATGTGTGATGAGAGAGATAGCCAGCCAGGTAATGGCTGGCTCAGAAAGGTGGGTGTCCCAGATTTTATGAGAGAGTTAGCCAGCCGAGTAATGGCTGGCACAGAAAGGTGGGTGTCCCAGATTCTTGAGCCGAGTAATGGCTGGCTCAGAAAGGTGGGTGTCCTAGATGTTCTTTAATCCGATAGATCTCGTTTTACTCCCTTGGCATTTGTTTGGTGTCAGGCATTGCCATGTCTGAACACGCGACCCCACCGGGTAAATGTCGCTGGTGTACAAGATATTTATCGGGTTCCAGGAAGATCAGTATGTGATGAGAGATATAGCCAGCCAGGTAACGGCTGGCTCAGAAAGGTGGGTGTCCTAGATTTTGTTCACTCGGGCACCTCGGATGATTGGTTTGGTTGGCGCCTCCAATTCTCCGGGAATGCTCCGAGTGAACAACCTACAGAGAGATCACACCTAGCGGGTTCTTGGAGGAGCCGTGTGTGATGGGAGATGTAGCCAGCCGGGTAATGGCTGGCTCAGAAATGTGGGTGTCCAAGATATTCGTATTTTTAGCCATGGCAAGCAAAAGTGAGGTGGAGAAGAGAATTTTGTTAGATGTTTATAGGGTGATATTCCACTTCGAATGACCATATGCTGTGACTAAGAGCTTTGTATTTTATTGACGAGTTAATGTCATAGCTTGAAATTTTTGATGCTATGTTCCCCCCTATTCCCAAGTCCTCTTTAAACTCTAATTTAATAATGTTTTTCAGAAGATTACCATTAACTCTATCATGGGCCATAGTTCTAAGGTCTGGGTCCATTTCAACCCATGGTTTTAGATCTTCTGGTACGTGAGGAGGGTGCCTAGGTAATCCAAACTCTGAATATACACTCCTTGTTATACTGTTTGAGTTGCCAAATGACGCTTTGATACCGATTTCACTTGCAGCTTCTGAAATTGGTATTGTTCCCCCCATTATCCCTCTTTTTGTTCTAACCTCGGCATGAATTAACGATAATTTCTTTGCACCTAAAGAGGAGGCAAGTAGTCTAAAAGCAGCTTCTTTTTCTCTTGATAGTACAATACTAAATTCCTCTGGCACTATATATCGCTGTTGTTGTATTGGATGCTGTATGTATATAGAGCCATCTGGTGGAGTTAGACCTACATTAAATTTAAAGTAATTAACTGCATCACGCGGGCTAAACAATTTTATTTCTGTGTCTAAATCTATGATTCTATAGAGGTCGCTGGCAACCTCATCAAGGCTTTTATTTTTATAATAAACGTCTAGAAATTGTTTAATTATTGTGTCTGTTTTAAAAAAAGGTATAGGTAAAATATTGTGCACAGTTGATTTTGCATATGCCTTAGAGATCATTTTTATAAGCCCACTTTTGGACGCTACAACAATAACCTTCCTGTCAATACTATTCATCTAAACTATCCATCTCTTATGTTGTTCTAATTTCTGTAAGTTATTGCTGAAGAATCGCGTATGTTGGGTTAGAGTTCGAGGTTGGTGTTTAACAAAGTAAAACCCAAAGTTTACCGTGGAAGCTAATTTTATTTGGTTGTTTATTTTATATGATCAAAATTCAGCTTGTTTTGGAAATTATATTTCCCATTTGCTGGGCTGCGCTCAGCGCCAACCTACGAATTGCATCAATCACTGTTTAAGGCCCACGCTACCGCCCGTGGATTACAGCTTCCAATATGCTCCATTAACCAGCGAGGGCAGCAGCCCATCACTGATGAATAGGCACCGGATTGCTATGTTAAGCCAATCGAATCTGGTCTCACCAGTCAAAAAGTGACGCAACTATCAGGAAGTTCTGCGTTTTTTGCGCCAGCTCACCAATCTCGTCTCCTGGTGGGGCTGTGTGGGAGTGAACAGGGGGACTATAGTGCAGCGAGGCGAGGGTGCCTCGTTTGACCCGCGTGAGTGGGGGCTAACCACAATGGATAGAGATGGATGGGAGTGTGACATATGAAGCGGATCCTGATGGTGTTGAGTCTGTGTGCGACTGTGATGGGGATGGGCATGGGGGTGGCCCAGAGCGCGACGATGGCGAGCGATGGCTCTGGGGCGCAGCAGGCGTGCGAGGCCCAGGCCGCGGCCAAAAAGCTGGCGGGCGCTGCCAAGACCAGCTTTGTGGGCAAGTGCGTCAAGGATGCCTCCGCCAGTGCCAAGGCGAGTCAGTGTGAGAAAGCGGCGGCCGACAAGAAGCTGGCGGGGGCGGCCAAGAACAGCTTCGTGCAAAAGTGCCTGAAGACGGATGGGGCCGCCGACAAGGCGAGCCAGTGCGAGCAGGCGGCGGCGGATAAAAAGCTCGCCGGGGCAGCCAGGAACAGCTTTATCCAGAAGTGCGTGAAAACCACCTGAGCCGGTTTCGGCAGAGAAACAAGCGCCGGTTGAGGCAGTGATGAGAAAGGGGCCATGGGCCCCTTTCTCTTTTGCAAGGGCGGCCTGGCAGGCCACCCGACGGGCCATCAGGCCCCGGTTTCGGGCGGGGTATGCTCGGGGGCGCCGCTCAGCAGATCCTGCCCCTGATCCTGGCTCAGCATCAGATAGCGTTCGTACTGGCGCAGCACATCGGCGCTCAGTTCGTCCCGGGTCAGGTACTGAACGTCATACCCGGCGCGGCCATCGGCGAAGAAGGTGATGGGCTCGAAGATGCGGGCCTCGGGATCATGGTTGTGGGCCGCCTCCAGGGGGTTGAAGGCGGGGGCGGGGCGGGCTTCGATGCGTACCCCGTAGCAGAAGTCGCGCCGTCCTTCCTGGGGCACCAGCAGGTGGCACTGCTGCGCATCCTGCTCGACCCGGCTGGCGAGGCCACGGGTCTCGAACTCCCGGCACAGGGCGGTGAGGGCGGGCAGTGCTATGTCGCGCAGGAAGTTGCTGGCCTCCTCTTCGGTGGAGGGGCGCAGCAGGTGATCCATGCGGGTGCGCCACTGCTTGCCGTTCCAGAAATCGGTGGCGGGGGAGAGGCGCCTGGCCGAGTGCTCCTTGTCCGCGATGAGGCCGCGCACCAGGCCGAGGCAGAGCAGCACCATGATGAGGGCGAACGGCAGGGCGGCGATGAGGGTCATGGATTGCAGCGCCGCCAGGCCCCCGGTGCTCATCAGGGTGCCGGCGGTGACCCCGAGCAGCAGGGCCCAGAACAGACGCTGCCAGATGGGGGAGTGCGCCTTGCCCTGGGTGGCGATGTTGTCGATGACGAAGGCCCCCGAGTCGGCGGAGGTGACGAAGAAGACGCTGATGAGGATCACCGCCAGCGCCGAGGTGATGTCGGCCCCCGGCAAGAGGTCAAAGAAGTTGAACAGCAGGGTGTCTATGTTGCCGACCGAGTCGATGAGGGTCTGACCCCCCGCCTGCTGGCTGGCCCAGATGGCGGCGTTGCCGAACACCGTCATCCACAGCAGGTTGAAGGCGGTGGGCACGAACAGGACGCCGAGGATGAACTCGCGCAGGGTGCGCCCGCGGGAGATGCGGGCGATGAAGAGGCCGACGAAGGGGGACCAGGAGATCCACCAGGCCCAGTAGAGCAGGGTCCAGTTGCCAAACCAGCCCGCCTGGCGGGTCTCGCTGTAGGTGAAGGTGCGGAAGGTGAGCTGGCTTAAAGAGGAGACATAGTTGCCTATGTTCTCGGACAGGGCCCCCAGCAGGTACTGGGTGGGGCCGGCCACCAGCACGAACAGCAGCAGCACGATGGCGAGGAAGAGGTTGAGCTCTGAGAGGCGTTTGACCCCCTTGTCGAGCCCGGTCACCGCAGAGATGCCGGCGAGGGCGATGACGACGCCGATGAGGCCGAAGCGAAACAGCTCCCCCGAGGTGTCCATCCCGGTGAGCCGGGTGATCCCCGCCGACAGTTGCAAGACCCCGTAACCGAGGGTGGTGGCGATGCCGAAGATGGTGCCCACCAGGGCGAACACGTCCACGGCGTGGCCGAGCGGCCCGTGGATCCTCTCCTTGAAGATGGGGTAGAGACCCGAGCGTATGGTCAGGGGCAGGTTGTAGCGAAAGCCGAAATAGGCCAGCACCAGGCCGACGATGGCGTAGATGGCCCAGGCGTGAAAGCCCCAGTGGAAGAAGGTGGTGACCATGGCCTCGCGGGCGGCCACCGGGGTCAGGGGCGTCGCCTGGGGCGGCGAGACGAAGTGGGTCATGGGCTCGCCCACCCCGAAGTACATGAGCCCTATCCCCATGCCGGCGGCAAACAGCATGGCGAGCCAGGAGGTGAAGCTGAACTCGGGGCGCGCGTCGTCCGGTCCGAGCCGTATGTTGCCGTAGCTGCTGAAAGCCAGCACCAGCAGCAGGATCAGGAACATGCCGACCACCAGCACATAGAACCAGCTGAAGTGCTGGGCTATCCAGCTCTGGCCGTCGCCGAAGAAGCGGGCGGCCGCCTCCGGCGCCAGGGAACAGACGGCCAGCAGCGCCAGGATGAACAGCAGGCCGGGAATGAAGATGGGCAATGACAGGGTACATCTGGGGGGGCGGGGTGCGGTCATGGGACACCTTGGGGTAGTGGGACTCAAGACACTATAGGGCCATGTGCGCAAAAGAGGGGGAGTTGTTTGTCAAATCAGACGTTGGCTACCCCCTTTCAAGCTTTCGGTGACGGCGAGACACGGCGCGCACTGACAGGCAAGCGGGATGTGGTTTGTTGATGGCGCAGATATGCGCGATCACCTCTGCCTGGGGGCTGTCGCCGAGCAGGGTGATGCTGCCCCGGTTTGCCCGGTTCAGGGGGCGGGCAGGGACTGGGCGCGGCAGAAGGTGAGGAAGCGGCGCAGGGCGGCGGAGTGGAACTTCTGCTTGTGCCAGGCGAGAAAGAGCTGGCGGGGGAAGCTCTGGCTCGGGGTGAGTGCCACCAGACGGCCGCTGTGCAGGCGATCGGAGACCGCGAGGCGGGAGATGAAGGAGATGCCGAGCCCCTTCTCCACCGCCAGCATCACCGCCTCCAGGGTGTTGAGCTCGAGCCCCGCCTGCCAGCGCGGCAGGTGGGGCTGGAGCTGCTGCTCGAACTGCTCTCGGCTGCCTGACTGCGCTTCGCGCAGCACCCAGGTCTCATCGGCGAGCAGGGAAAGGGGCAACTCCCGCTGCCCCGCCAGGGGGTGGTGGTGGGGGGCGATGATCAGCATCTCGTCTTCGAGCCAGGGCTCGCTCACCAGATCCGGGTGGTGGTTCTCCCCCTCGATGAGGGCCAGATCCAGTTCGAAGTGGGCCAGGGCATGGCACAAGAGATGGGTGTTGGCGATGGTGACCCTGGGGGCGGCGCCCAGGGCCTGGGCACTCCCCGCCAGCAGGGTGGGCAACAGGTAGTTGCCTATGGTCTGGCTGGCCCCCAGGCGCAGCTTGCCGCTCGGCTCGGCGTCAGGGCGAAACAGCTGCTCTATCTCCTGCATCCGGGTCAGCAACTCTTCGGCGGCCGGTTGCAGCAGGCGTCCCTCGCCGTTGAGCTGGAGCCTGGGATGCACCCGATCGAACAGCGGGGTGGCGAGCTGGCGCTCCAGCTCCTGCAACGACTGGGAGACGGCCCCCTTGCTGAGGCAGAGCTCGCTCGCCGCGCCCCCCAGGTTGCCGTGGCGGGCTATGGTGGCGAACACCTTGAGTTGTTGCAGGGTCAGCTTCATGTCGTTTGATTTTCCTAAACGCTTAGTTCAATTCATTTAGATATCGTAAACGATAGACCCTCTTTATCCTATACACATCGTCATCAACAAGAGGGTATCCGTCATGATCGCACGCACCCGTCGCTCCCTGGCCGCCGCCCCGACCCCCATGGCCGGTCTGGCACTCGGGATCGCCAGCCTCGGCTGGTGTTGGGAAAATGCCGGTCAGTTCGATGGCCGCCTGCAACTGCTGGGGGCCGCCATCGCCGCCGTGCTGCTCCTCGTCCTCACCTTCAAGTTCCTGCTGCACCCGCGTCTGCTGTGGCAGGATCTCGCCCACCCCGTGGTGGGCAGCGTGGTGCCCACCTATGCCATGGGGACCATGGTGGTCTCCAAGGCGGTGGGGCTGCTGGTCCCGACCCTGGGGCAGGGGCTCTGGCTGTTTGCGGTGGCCATTCACCTGGTATTCCTCGCCACCTTCGTCTGGCACAGGGCCAAGGCGTTTGAAATTCACCACATGGTGCCGAGCTGGTTCGTGCCACCGGTGGGGATCATAGTGGCGGACGTCGCCTACCCGGGCGGTCCCTTCGCGGCCCTGGCCAATGGCCTGCTCTGGTTCGGCATGGCCTGCTACGGCCTGATGCTGCCGTTGATGCTCTATCGCCTCATCTTCAGTCACGAGGTGCCGGATGCCGCCAAGCCCACCATCGCCATCCTGGCGGCCCCGGCCAGCCTGTCACTGGCCGGCTACCTCACCGTGAGCCAGGATCCCTCCCTGCTGCTGGTGGCGGTGCTGCTGGGGATCGCCGTGCTGATGACCGGCATCATCTACCTGGCCTTCATCAAGCTGCTGCGCCTGCCGTTCTCGCCGGGTTATGCCGCCTTCACCTTCCCCCTGGTGATCGGCGCCACCGCCCTGTTCAAGGTGAGCCAGCTGCTGTCGCAGTGGCCAGAGGCGGCCCGCTATGCCGAGCAGCTCCATCAACTGGCCTATCTGGAGCTGGGGGTGGCCACCCTGGTGGTGGGTTACGTGGCGCTGCGCTACCTGATGTTCTTCCTGCCCCTGGGTCAGTCCGACGCCTTGGGCCAGGCCGTGCGCCGCTGACGATGAGCGTCATCCTCCAGCCACAGACCCCGTCTTGCGGGGTCTGTCTCATTCTGGTGACGGGAGAGTGCCGCCCTGCTCAGGCCGTCCATCGCCATGTGACTGACATGTTCAGCCACCATGGGGAGGCGAACCAACGGCAAAACCCATGGATGGCGGTGGGGCTGGCGGGCGAGGGTATGGCATAAAAAGACCATCCCCCAGGTCGGGGGATGGTGGTGATGGCGGCCACGAGGGCGCGCGACTGGCTTCCCGGCTCGGCGCTATCAGCCAAACCAGCCCGATACCCAGGCGCTGATGGCATTGAAGGTGCTCTTGATGCTCTCCCAGGCATTTTTTACCCATTCGAGTATGTTTGCGACGATCTTCGAGATGAAGGTCACTATCTTGTCGAACAGCGCCTGGAAGAAGGTGCCGACGGATTCCAGCACGCCGAGGATGGCCCCCTGAGCCTCGGGGTGGGCCTCGCCGATACGCAGCGCCTCATCGTAGATCCGATCGACGTTCTTGGCCGCCTGCTCCTTGGCCTCGATCCTTTTTCTCTCAAGGGCAGCCCTGAAGGCATCCTGGGCGGCGGTGGAGACCTTGTCATTTTTCAGGGTCTGGGTCTCGGCGGTAATGCCGGTCTCTATGGTTGCGCACTCTTCCTGGCCCAGGCTTTGGGCATAGCGTTCGAGCCCTTGCACCACGTCCTGGCCGTTGTCGCTGAGGCTCGTCCTGGCCTGGCTTTGGAAGAAGACTACGTGCTCTTGCTTCGGATGGTAGCGAGACTGCCGACCCGCCTTGATATTGCTTTTGTAGTGATCGCGCATGTCATTCAGGGTTAAGGCAAAGCTACTCATAGTGTCTCTCCAGCCAGAAATGATAAGGGGCGTGGACGCTTGATCTGGGGGGCTCGTCTGATACACCACCCGGTTTACGGCCACGCCCCAGAATCTATCCAGCCGAATTGCATCTCGCTACTGATAAAACTAACATTGGCGTTTTTTGCAGATCCCGCTAGGCGGGAGAGAAGGGGAAGCCAGCCTGTCTGGATGGGGGGCCGAGGCTGGCGGGAGCGGCCAACGGCGCTTCATCCAGACCTGGGTCAAGACCGGCTGAGCACAACGTCTGGGGCGAGCTCGGCACGCGCGCCGTCTCGACCACAGAGGTTCATGGCGGCTGCCCGGATGAGGGGCGGCGCCCCTAGAAGCTGGCCCCCAGGCTGATGTATTGCCGCCACTCCTTGCCATCTATGCCAATCCGGCCATCGGGCCCATTGAACCAGGCGTCGTCCCAGTCGAGCTCGCTGGACCAGGAGAGGCGCACGTTGTCGTTGAAGTAGTAGCGCATGCCGATGCTGCCGTTGACGCTCTGGTTGAGGGTAAACAGCGGCGTGTCCTGATCCAGGTACTTGATATAGGTGCCCTTGCTAAACAGTTCGACCTGCTCGTTCCAGACAGGTTGGCGATAGTCCCAGCCGAGGTTGGCGAAGGGGTAGGAGGCGTGCAGCTTGCCAAACAGTTCCATGATGGCGTCGTTGTCATCACTCCAATAGGCGTGACGTACCCCGCCCTGGGCGATGAGTTCGAGGCGGCGCTTCTTGTCGTTCCAGAAGCGGTAGCCCGGGCCAGAACCAAGGTCCAGAGAGAGGTAGTTGGTGTCGATCAGGTCGTACTCGTAATCCAGCGAGCTGCGCCAGAACCAGTTCTGATCGAAGAAAACATCGACGATGGGCTTGAGCTGGTAGTCATGGTTGTCGGTCTTGCCGTCCGTGGTTTCGTAGTTGTATTCCCCCTCCAGGGTGTAACGCCAATCCATGTTGGCGACCTCCAGATTGCCCTTGAGGTTGACGTCATTGCTCCTGCTGGTGTTGCTCTTGAGCTTGATGTTGACGTCGCCGTTGCCCGTCATGTGCCAGGTGCGCTCGGCATTCCCGAGGGGGCTGAAGTCTATCCCCCCCTTGGCGGTCGGCTTGGGCTTGTAGGGCTTGTCGAGCCGCCAGCGCATGATGGCGCTGCGCTCTATGGTGAGGGGCTGGCCATAGGGCAGCTTGATGCGCACCATCTTGTCGGTCATCTCCTCGACCTTGCCGCTCAGGCGATCGCCGTTGTGCATCCAGAGGATGTCGGCGCCATGGAGCGGGCAGGCCCCCAGCAGGAGGCAGAGAATGAGCAGGGGCCGCAGCCGGGTCACAGAGTTCATCATGGCGCGGCTCAGCCACCCACCAGCAGCGGCATGCCGATCTTGCGTTCCAGCGCCAGGCTGGCCTGACCCGCATCGACCTCGGGGGCGTCGATAAAGCCCTTGACCGCCGGGCTCAGCACCAGGGGGGCGCCTTGCTCCAGCTCGAGTTCGGTGCGAGACAGGGGGGAGTGCACCTCCAGCCAGCGGCTGCCGTCGGGCTCGATGGCACCCTTGACCGGCTGGTTGATGACGCGAACCTGGGTACCGAGCGGCACCATGGCAAACAGGGACTCGATGTCATCGGGACGCAGCCGGATGCAGCCGGCGCTGACCCTCAACCCCACGCCGAACGCCTTGTTGGTGCCGTGGATGAGGTAGTCCTTGTTGCCATACCCCAATCGCATGGCGAATTTGCCAAGGGGATTGTCCGGGCCGGGGGGCACCACGGCGGGCAGGTCTATGCCCTTTTGCTCCAGCCAGGACTTGCGCACCATGGGGCCGGGGGTCCAGGTGGGATTCGGGTTTTTGGCGATGACTGTGGTGGTCATTTCCGGGGTTTCGCGGCCTATGTCGCCTATGCCGATGGGCAGCACCACTACCTCTGCCTTGCCCTTGGGGAAGTAATAGAGCCGCAGTTCCGGCAGGTTGATGACGATCCCCTCCCGCGGTACGTCCGGCAGCAGCATCTGGGTCGGCAGGGTCAGGCGGGTGCCTGGCTTGGGCAGATAGGGGTCGACCCCGGGATTGGCCTCCAGCAGAGCGAGGAAACCTGTCTGGGTGCGTGCCCCGATCAATTCCAGGTGATCCCCCTGTTGCACTATGTAGTCTTCGGGGGCGCCGATGAGGCGGCTGTTGGCCTCGGGCAGGGGATAACGGGTGGCGAGGGCAGAGCCTGCCCAGCAGGCGGTCAGGAGCGGCAGCAGAATACGCAAGTTGAGCATCATGAGTCCAAGTCGTCGAAACGGGTCCCTCTGGGAGGGGAAATTGAGGTCGAAATTGTCAACCAATCGGGCCGTGAAAGCCAGCCCGGCAGTCGAGGCGGGGAGGGGGCGCCCCTGCCCGGGCCGAGTTGGGAGCCAGTCAGGTCAAGCTTGTCGTCTGGCGAGGGAAGAGGCCCTGGCGCAGCGAGCCGCCCAGGATGGCGTATTTCTATCCAGTCGGTTGATCTTCAAAGAGATTGAGATTGATCTTCGCGCCGGGAGTGAGTCAGAATAGCCGCCACGGAGAGATGCCGGAGTGGCCGAACGGGATTGACTCGAAATCAATTGTGGCAGCAATGCCACCCAGGGTTCGAATCCCTGTCTCTCCGCCATCTTTTGAAAAGGCCCGGTCGATGACTCGACCGGGCCTTTTGCATTTCTTGCTCTGGCTTGGCCAAGCCATGGCCCAGCGTATCTGAGCATCAGGCCATGCTCCGGCCTAGTGTGGCTGATGATGCAATAGGCCTGCGGCCACCATGGCAGTGGTAGCGACAGCGCTGCAGCGAGTGGAATCCGTGCAGGCGGTCGATTCCTGAGCGCTCTGCCCGTCACGTTGGTAGATGGAGACCCCCTCCTTTATCGTCTCTTCGATCCGGATATCGGCCAAAGTCTCGGGCTTGACCTTGAGCGGATTGGCCGAGAGCACCACCATGTCCGCCAGCTTGCCGACTTCCAGCGACCCCTTGTCGTGCTCCTCCTTGTATTGGGTCGCCGCCCACAGGGTCTGGGCCTTCAGTCCATCCAGGGCGGAGACCCGTTGATCCGGCCCGATGGGGCGTCCGGTACGGCTGATCCGGTTGACGGTCGAATAATAGACCCGCATGGCATCAGGCAACGCCACGGGGGAGTCGTGGTGCGAGGTGAAGATCATCCCCAGTTCGCGCGCCCATCCGGTGGGAGAGATATGCTGTGCCCGCTCCTTGCCAAGCACGGAGTCACTGTGCCAATCCCCCCAGTAGAAGGTATGCATCGGAAAGAAGGAGGGGAAGATGCCGAGTCGCTGGAACGAGGCGACCTGATCCTTGCGGGCGGTCTGGGCATGGATGGCGACAAAGCCGCGATCCGGCTTGCCATGTTGCTTCTCGCTGGCCTCAATCCCCTTGAGCAGCTGATCGATGGCCGCATCACCGTTGACGTGGGTGAGCAGCTGCCAACCGTTGCGCTGGGCCAGTTCGATGTAGTGGGCTGCCTGTTCGTCGCTCATGCTGGGATAGCCCTTGTAATCGGCCTTTTGTCCGGCAGGGGGCACGAAATAGGGCTGGGTCAGCCAGGCGGTCTTGTCCTGAGGGGAGCCATCGAGGTTGAGCTTGGCTCCCGCGACCCGGAACCCGTTCAGGTAGTGGCTGGAGTAGTAGGGCGGGGCGATGACATCCCGCGCAATCTGGATATCGGGATAGGCCGCGACATCCAGGGGCAGCCTGGCTTTCTGGGCCAGCTGGTACATGGTCTTGACCGCTGAGGTGGAGGCGCGCCCCTCCTGGGCCGTGGTGTAACCGAAGCTGGCATAGAGTGTCATGCCTGCCTTGAAAATCGCCTCGTTTTCCCTGTCGTTCAAGTTGGCGAACATCGGCAGCAAGGTGCCAAAGAAGGCCGTCTCCTCCAGTACCCCATTGGGCGTCTTGCCGTCCGCTTCACGGCGGATCTTGCCCCCTTCTGGATCCTGGCTGTCGGGCCCGAATCCGGCCAGCGCCAGTGCCTTGCTGTTGAGGGTGGCAAGGTGGCCAGACTGATGGATGATGAGCACCGGGAGCTCTTGCGACACGGCATCGAGCTCCTGACGGGTGGGGTGGCGCCCCTCCTTGAGCTGGGAGTCGTCATAACCGAAACCCAGAATGATCCCGTGCTCCCTGTTTTGCGGTTTGGCGACCCAGTTTCGCAGCGATTGTTGCAGGGTCGCAATGCTGGTCACTGCTCCATCCGGCGGGGCCAGCAGATTGGCGGAGAGCGCCTGGATCCCGGTGTTGAACACGTGACCATGGGCATCGATAAAGCCCGGGATCAGGGTCTTGCCCTGCAGGTCGACTACCCGGGTTTCGCCATCACGCAGCGTGAGGATGTCGCGCTCGCTGCCCAGCGCCAGAATGCGGCCATCCCTGATGGCCAGCGCCTGCGCCGTCGGCGCCGCATCATTGACGGTAACGATATCGCCACCGAGATAAATGGTCTGGGCGGTGGAGTTGGCTGGGCTGGCGGCATGGGCCGAACTGGCCGCCAGCAATGCGATGGCGATAGGGGTGATGTTCATGTGACATGCTCCATGCCGACAGGTCACTGGGATGGCTCACCGCAGTTGTCCAATCAGGCGCGTTGTGAAGGGAATATGCTGAATATACAAGGATATGCCCTGCTCCAATGTGACACAGCAGCGAAATTCATCTGAGCCTCCACACCGGTTCAGAGCGCCCCCTCTTCCCGGGCCTTGCCACTCCAGCATGGGATCACCGTCGTGTCTCGTGTCTGCGCAGTGACAGTGTGCACGTCAAGCACCTGCTGCTTGTTGGCCAGTCTCAGGGCAACCCCCATCGCAGCCAAAGCGTAACCTCGATCGGCCGGTTGAACCGTCCGTATCAAAGAAGAGGTGGCTATGGTGCGCTACGCGGCTGCAGCGACTCTCCAGGCTACGCCATGGCCGGGGTTGTCGTGTCGTCACCATCACAAAAAACGAGGCTGATCCGGCGCCCTGATCGGGCCGCACAGGGTCAGGCAGGGCTGTGTCCAGAGCAGGCCAGCCCGACGGACTGGCCTGAGGGTCAGTGACCGATAAACCAGCGGTAGTAGGGGTTGGCCCGCTCCTCTGGGGTCATCTGGCCGACCCCGCGCGCCCAGGCGCCCCTGTCTCCCTGATAGGCATAGAAGGCCACCGAGTAGAAGTGATCCAGCGACTGCCACTGGCGCTCGACCTCTCCCTTGAAGGCCGCATCTGCCTGCTGTAGCGGGGGCGGTGAGCGCAGCGCCAGCAGTTCGGGCAGCACCCGGGTGATCTCGTTGCGCCTGACCCAGGGGGCGTATTCGATGCGCGGCCAGTCATCGGTGACCGGCAGGGCATCACCGGCAAAGCGCAGCAGGCCATCCCTGTCCGTGACCCAGGTGGCCAGCAGGGCGGCGGGTGTGTCTATGCCGACGTCGGCCAGGGCCGCGGTCACCCCGGGCTCGGCGAAGCGCGCCCTTATCCGGGGGACATCCAGCGCCAGCGGGTCGAGGGATCCTATCAACAGCATCTCGTGAAACTCGGTCGTCCACAGGGTGGCGTGAGGAAAGACCTCCACGAAGCTGCGCACCAGGGAGCGACTCTCCTCGCTGTTCTGGGTGGGCAGCGGCAACCACTGGGCCACCATGCCCCCCCGATGCAGGCGCCGGGCGGCCAGCTGATAGAAGTCACGGGAGTAGAGGTTCACCACCCCGGCCGCCGAGGGGGGTGGCGGCTCCAGGGTGATGAGATCGTACTGCTCGTCGCTGCGCAGCAGCTCCCGTCGCCCGTCCCGCAGCCTGATGTCGAGGCGCGGATCATGGACGGCATCGTAGTTGCCCTTGAAGATGGGGGCGGCTTCCAGCACCTCAGGCAGCAGCTCGGCCACCACGGGGCGGGTTAGGCCGGGGTCGCGCAGCATGGCGCCGGCCGTGATGCCGGTGCCAAACCCGATGACCAGGGCCGAATCCGGCTGCTGGCCGTGGATCAGCAGCGGCAGCAAGGCTTGCAGCCGCATGTAGCGCAGCGAGGGCATGGCATCCCCGGTGTTCGAGACCCCCTGAATGTAGAGACGCTGGAAGCGGCGATCCCCCTGCCCCTGGGTGACGACGGCCACAGTGCCCCCCTTGCCCTCATGGTAGTAGGCAAGGTGTCCGTTTCTGGCCCCGGGCAACAGCTCGGCCAGCCGCTGTGGTGGTGTGAGCGCGCCGAGGAGGATCGTCATCAGCGTCATGGCCAGTGTGGCCCCGGCCAGGTAGCGGCGAGGAGCCGGGCTCTGCCAGGTCGCAATGCAGCCAAGCAGGGCCGCCAGCACGGCCAGGAGTGCCAGGGTGCGCACCAGACCAAGGCTCGGGATGAGCAGGAAGCCGGTCAGGGCGACCCCGGCGATGCCCCCCAGGGTGTTGAGGGCCACCAGGGTGCCCACGTCCCGCCCTATCTGCGAGCTGGTGGCCGCCAGCCGCAGGGCCAGTGGAAAGGCGGCGCCGAGCAGTGTGGTGGGGAGGAAGACGGTGGAGAGGGCCACGGTGAGGAAGCGGGCACACATGCCGGCCAGCTCGTTGCCGGTCACTTGCAGGGCCCAGAGCTCCATCTGGGATTGGGCCATCACGAGCCAGCGGCCGAGGCCGGCCACCTGCAACAGCGCCAGCAGGCCGGCCGCGGTGATCAGCAGGCCAAACAGGCCCCAGGGGTTCTGGATGCGCTCGGCTCGCCTCGCATAGAGGGCGCTGCCGAGCATCAGGCCGGTGAGATAGGTGGCCAGAACCACGGCGAACGCAAAGGTGCGGGTGCTCATGAACTGCACTATGGACTGGCTCCAGACCACCTCGTAGCCCAGGGCTATGCCCCCGGCCACGCAATAGAGGGCGATGGCCACTCTGGCCCGGGGTGAGGGGCTGTCCTGGGGCGGGGCGAGGGGGAGGGGCGAGCGCGCCTTGCGACACCAGAGCCAGGCCCCGAGGGCGGCCAGCAGATTCAGGGTGGCGGCGGCGAAGGCGCTGCCATGGACACCGAGCCAGGGCAGCAGCAGGAAGGCGGTCAGCAGGGTGCCGAGGATGGCCCCTGCGGTGTTGGCCGCATAGAGGCCGCCCCCGGCGCTCGCCACCCTGTCACTGGCAGGGGTCAGGGCACGCACCAGGACCGGCAGGGTACCCCCCATCAGCACGGCGGGCAGGCCGACCAGCACGAAGGGCAGCACCCAGGCGAGCAGGCCCAGACTCGCTTCCAGGCGAGCGAACGGCTCGGCCACGTGGGAGAGGGCCAAGGTGGCTCCAACGCCGAGCAGCGCCACGGTCAGCTCGAGCCAGGCGTAGAGGCGCACCGGATCCTGCAGCCGGTCGGCTCTGCGACCGAAATAGAGACCACCGAGGGCAAGGCCGGCAAAAAAGGCACTGATGCCGGTGGTGACGGCATAGACCTCCACCCCCACCACCAGAGAGAGTTGTTTGACCCAGAGTACCTGGTAAATCAGGGCCGCACCGCCGGAGGCGAACAGGAGAGCGGCGGGAAGCAGCATTTTCAAAGAGGCCCGTTGACGGGAGGAGACTTCCACCTTGTCACGGCGGTTGGCAACGGGGGAATGGGCGGCTTTGGACATCGAATGAGCCTTATCGGGCGGGACTATTCCGCACGAGCAGAAGAGAGAAAAAGGTGCCCGCCGGGGCGGGCACCTGGCACGATACTTATTGTTTTTGGTTCATCTTGGCTTCGATCTGCTTGTCCACATTGGCGCGGATCTGGTCGATGCTGAAGCTGGCAGGACGCTGGCTGGGCGGGTAGTCCACGAAGGTCTGCAGGAAGGCCGCGGCCCGCTGGGTCGCCTGTTCCGTGATGAAGACGTTCTTGGTCAGCATGTCATAGTACTGATCGGAGACGATGTCGGCCCGCTCGTACGGATCCATGCGCAGGTTGAAGATCTTCGGCAAGCGCAGGCAGACGAAAGGCTCGCTCCATACCCTCATGCCGCCCGGGATGCGCTGCTCGCAGAACACCACCTTCCAGTTGCCAAAGCGCATGGCCACCAGGTCGGTATCGTCGTTGAAGTAGTAGAACTCGTCGCGAGCCCCCTTGTCGGCCTTGCCGGTGATGTAATCCAGCTGGTTGAAGCCGTCCAGGTGCACCTTGAAGTTCTTGCCACCGAGATCGGTACCCTTGAGCAGTCTCTCCTTGATGTCGGTGTCACCCACAGCGGCCAGCAGGGTCGGGAACCAGTCAAGACCGGAGAACATCTCGGTAGAGACAGTGTCCGGCTTGATGTGGCCCGGCCAGCGCACCATGGCGGGTACCCGGTAGGCCCCTTCCCAGTTGGAGTTCTTCTCGTTGCGGAACGGCGTGGTGGCGGCATCCGGCCAGGAGAACTGGTTCGGCCCGTTGTCCGTGGTGTACACCACTATGGTGTTGTCCGCGATCTTCAGGTCGTCCACCGCCTTGAGGATCTGCCCCACATGGCCATCGTGCTCGATCATGCCGTCGGCATACTCGTTGCCCGGCATGCCGCTCTGCCCCTTCATGGAGTCCCGGACATGGGTGAAGAGGTGCATGCGGGTGGTGTTCATCCAGACGAAGAAGGGCTTGTCGGCCTTGACCTGCTTCTCCATGAAGTTGATGGCGGCCTGGGTGGTTTCGTCGTCTATGGTCTCCATGCGCTTCTTGTTCAGCGGACCCGTGTCCTCGATCTTGCCGTCCGCGGTGGAGTGGATGACCCCACGCGGCGAGGCGCTCTTGACGAATTTTTCGTCATCCTTTGGCCACCACTCGCGCTCCGGCTCTTCCTCGGCATTGAGGTGGTAGAGGTTGCCGAAGAACTCGTCGAAGCCATGGGCGGTCGGCAGGTACTCGTCACGATCCCCCAGGTGGTTCTTGCCGAACTGGCCGGTAGCGTAGCCGTGGGACTTGAGGGCCTGGGCTATGGTGACATCACGGGCCTGCAATCCGACAGGCACGCCGGGCAGACCCACCTTGGACAGACCGGTCCGGAAGATGGTCTGACCCGTGATGAAGGTCGAGCGTCCCGCCGTGCAGCTGTTCTCCGCGTAATAGTCGGTGAACATCATGCCTTCCTTGGCGATGCGGTCGATGTTGGGAGTCTGATAACCGACGACCCCCTTGCCATAGGCGCTGATGTTGGTCTGACCAACGTCGTCACCGAAGATCACCAGGATGTTGGGCTTGTCTGCCGCCATGGCGGCCGAGGCCCCCAGGGCCGTCGCGATGGACAGTGCCAGCCCGGGCATCCATTTTCTTGCAAATGTCATAGTTGTTTCTCCATATCACGCTACATTCCTTGTCCGCGACGGCGAGTGCCGGAAAGCTGATGACGGCGTGTCATCCCGAGACATCCTGCGGCCCTTTCTGCTTGCACTTCCTTACGCTACCTGGGCGACTCGAACGGATAGACACGGCGCCACTCTCTGGCCATGTCCACGACGGTCCAGTTACCCCTGTTCGCTGCACTCAACGCCTTGTCCAGGCGTCCAACCTTGCTGTTCCTGTCATAGGCCCATTCCCGTTTGGCATCGGTGTGATGCACCAGACCGGCGAAGCGCTTGCCTGGCCCCGCCATGGTCCATTGCAGCATCTGCAGGTCGCCATCCGAGTTGCCAAAGGCGAAGAGGGGGCGGCGACCTATGATGCGGTCTATGCTCTCCGGCTTGCCGACCCCATCGTCGTTGTGCACCAGCTTGGGCAGACGCTGGATGCTGAGGCGACCCGCCTTCTCCTCGAAGCGGCTGCCGAGGGTGGTGCCTATCACCTGCTCGGGGGGGATGCCGTACACCTCCTCGGCGAAGGCGCGCATGAAGACCACCTCGCCCCCCGACACTATGTAGGTCTTGAAGCCGTTGGCCCGCAGGTAATCGAGCAGCTCCAGCATGGGCTGGAACACCATCTCGGTGAAACGGCGCCCCGTGGTGGGGTGGCGGGCGGTGTCGAGCCAATGCCGGGCATTCTGGATGAACTGCGCCGAGCTCATGCCGCTGTGGGTGGCGAGCACTATCTGGAGCAGGCCCGCCATGCCGCTCTTGGCCAGGGTCTGCTGATCCCCCTCCAGGGCGGCCTTGAAGGGCTGCTGTTGTTTCCATTCCGGGTGCTCAGGCGCCATCCGCTTGAGCTCGGACAGGGCAAACAGCACCTGGAAATAGGCGGGCTGCTCGCTCCACAGGGTGCCGTCATTGTCGAACACGGCGATCCGCTCGGCGGGGGCCACATAATCCTTGCCCCCTTCCGTCGTCACCGCGGTGACGAAGGCCTCGATGGCCTGGCGCGAGGGGCCATCCTGCCAGGAGGGGAGCGGATCGGCGGCCCGTGCCAGCAAGGGCAGTACGAGCAGCAGCAAGGCACACCAGCGCATGAACGACAGCATGGGGGGATGACGCATTATGACCTCCTTGTATGACGACGATGATCCGGTTCATCCAGCCCAGGATTCAGTGGTTGCAAGGCATGGGGCCGGGATCGGCGATCGGTTGCTTCCATCATGGCCCCTTCGAGGGCCGGCACTATCTGCTCGGCGAGGTCGGCGGTGGCGTCCACTCCCGAGGGCTTGTTGTCAAGGCCGTAGTTGAGTCTGAAGAAGGCTAGCACAGGGTGGAGGCGACTCGTCGGGCCGCTCTTCAGCAAGGGGGCAATGGCCAGCAGCCCGCTGCGCCGCCTCACCCAGAGATAGAGTCCGCCCAGCTCGGCGGGTTGCTGCCGCAACTGGGTGCGTGCGAGGCGCAGTGCGTAGTCGGGGGAGTCGAGCCAGGCGAGCCGGCGATGTGTTCGCCATGTCTGGAGGCGGTGCCACAATACTTGCAGCCGGGGCCGCCCCAGCCAGAGGAGGGCGACCGCCATCAGACCCAGGCCAGCGAGCAGCGCTCCCTGACCGGCCAGGGTGATGCGGGCCTGTTGCCCCAGGGCGTGCAGATCCTCGCTGATGGAGAAGGGGGCCTGATAGGTGCCCGCCGCCGCGCTCAGGGCGACCTCGGGGATCGTCAGCTCCCGGGACTGGCCGCTGCCTGCATCCCACCAGATAAGCCGGATGGGGGGCAGGGTGAAGTGGCCGCTCTGCTCGACCACATAGGTGGCCTTGTCCTCGCGCACGCCCCCCGTGGTGGTCCCGCGCCCGTCGTCCATGGCCATCACACTGGGGGTCTGCACATAACGCCTGAGCCCCTTCACCGCCGCGAAGTGCGGCACCGGCAGCAACATGGCCTGGGCCCCCTCCGCTTCGATGCGCAGCTGACGCTGCACGCTGTCACCCACCCGCAGCGGGGTGTGAGAGCGCTGGATCTGCTGGGTGAAGCGCACCTCGTTGGCGACCAGCTGGGGTGTCTTGCCCCCATGAGGCAGGGCCCTGGCCTGGAAGCTCAGGGCGGGGCTGCCGAGGCTGACCGGCCCCGTGCCCTGCCCGGGCTGAACCTGGAACTGCAGGGGGGGTATCTCGAATGTCTGGGCAAGCTGAGGGGTGATGCGGTAGGTGAACCTCATGCCAAAGAAGGTCTTGCCATCGATCTGCTCGGTCAGATGGCTGGCCTCGCTGCTGGGGGGAGCAACCACGGCCCCCGCCAGCTGGAGGGGGGCCAGCACGGGGGCGGCGGTAAACCAGGTGTCCACCAGCAGATCCACTTCAAGCTTGAGGGTGCCGCCCACGCTCACGCCGTCGGCGGGCACCAGCCTGCTCCGAATGCGGACCTCGGGCTCGGCTGCCTGGGCAAGGGCACCGAGGCCGAGCAGCAGGATGATCAGCAGGGCTCTCATGGGGCAGGCTCCGGCGTGCGCGTGCTGGCCGCATCCTGCAGCAGGAACTTGCGCCTGAGGAACTGGGCCGGCGAGGTGCTGAGGTTGTCGAGCCAGAGCTGATCCGAGCTGGCCTGGGGGGTCTGCTGCTGTTGCGCCTTGCCGCCCTTGGAAGGGGTCTGGTCCTCCAGGGTCTGGTCGGCCTTCTCATCCGGCGTGCCGGCCTCCTGCTGATCCTGGTGATCCTGCTGGAGCGCCCGGGCCAACGCCAGGTTGGCCTTGGCCTCGGGGAAGTCGGGTTGCTGCTTCAGGGCCTGCTGATAGGCGAGGATCGCCTCCGGGAACTTGAACAGCTTTACATAGGTGTTGCCGAGGTAGAAATAGGCATTGGCCGTGTCCAGCCGGGCGAGGCTGGCCTGGGCGAGATCGAAGTCGGCGGCCAGGTAGGCCGAGAGCCCTTTCCAGTAGGGGTCCTTGAAATGGGCCGCCGCCTCGGGGTAGTGGCCCTGCTCGAAGGCCCAGCGGCCCTGTTGATCCGGGGTGAAGAAAGCGTCGGCCAGGGCGTTGGCGTGCGCTGGCGCCGGGGCTGCGCCCAGGAGCAGCATCAGCAACACGCCCCCCAGCCAGTGCACCTGCCAGCCCCGGCGCACGCAGCACAGGGCGATCAGTGCCAGGGGCCAGCACAGCCAGTAACCGGCATCCTGCCAGTGGATCTGCTGATCATCTCCCTGGGCCGCCTGAAAATGCTGCTGGGCGTGCAGCCCAATCCAGTCGAGATCGTCATCGCCTAGGGTCAGGCTGCCCAGGGGGGCATTGGCGGCGCTGGCCAGCCCCTTGAGGGCGGCCTCGTCGAAGCGGCTCACCAGGGGGCGGCCGTCAGGCCCTGTGCGGGGCTGACCCTTCGCATCGCGGAGCAGGGTGCCATCCTGGCTGCCCACCGCCAGGACCAGCACCTGAAGCTGGCTGCCCGCGAGGCGCTTGCCGATGGCATCAAACTGGCTGGGGTCGGCGCCATCGGTCAGCAGGACCAGGGTGCCGGGGGAGTGCTCGGCGGCCAGCAAGCGCTGGGCCTCATCGATCACCCCCAGCACGTCCTTGCCGGGACTGGGCATCAGATCGGTGGCCAGCGCCTGGACGAAGGTGTCCAGCAGGGCGGGATCCTCGGTCGCGGGCAACACCAGGTGAGCGCTGCCGGCATAGGCGATGAGGGCGGTGCGGGCACCGGCCCGGCGCTGGATGAGGTCGTGCAGCTTGTGGCGGATGGCGGCGAGCCGGGTCGGCGGTACGTCATCGGCATCCATGGAGGCGGAGAGATCCACGGCGAGGATGAGCGGGGCCCGATCGTCGAGGAAATCGGGGATATCTTGTTGCCAGGTGGGGCCGGCGGCGGCCAGCCCCCCCAGTACCAGCAGGCTGGCCAGCAGGTGTATGGGGTGCAGGGTACGCTCCCTTGCCGGGGTGATGACCAGGGATGCCACCAGATGGGGGGCTATGATGCCGCGCAGCTGCCGCTTGATGTCGTGGCGACGCAGCCAGAGCAGCGGCAGCACTATCCCCGGCACCATCAGCAGCAGCCAGAGGGGGCGCAGGAAATGGAAGGCCGCCAGATCGATTGTCATGACTCCTCCTCGATACGGGAGGGGGGCATGCGCCTGCCGAGCAGGGCGGCCAGGAGGTGGCACACCAGCAGCAACAGCAGGCTGGCCCCCAGGGGCCACCAGAACAGGTCGCGCTTGGGCTGGTGGCTGAAGGTCTTCACCCTATGGGGGGTCAGCTCGTCCAGGGCGGCATAGACAGCGTGCAGTGCCTGGCGATCGTCGGCCCTGAAGAAACGCCCGCCCGTGGTGTTGGCGATCTCCATCAGCACCTGCAAGTCGACCTTGGCATCGCCGCTGGCCGCCGGATCGCCTATGCCAATGGTGTGCACCCTGATCCCCCGGTCGCGGGCCAGCTGGGCGGCGTGGACCGGGGTGATGGCGCTGCCGGTGTCATTGCCGTCCGTCAGCAGGATCAGCACCTTCTCTTGCTCCCGGGTCTTCTCCAGCAGCTTGATGGCCAGGCCAATGGCATCCCCGAGCGCCGTATTGGGGCCCGCCATGCCGATGCCGACCTCATCGAGCAGCAGTTGCAGGCTGGCGTGATCCAGGGTCAGCGGCGCCTGGGGGTAGGCGCCGGTGCCAAAGACGATGAGGCCGAGGCGATCCTCCTTGCGGCGCTGGATGAAGTCCTGCACCGCCCCCTTCACCGCGCTCAGGCGATCGCTCTGGCGGCCATCCGGGGTGGTGTAATCCCGGGTCTCCATGGACTGGGAGATGTCGATGGCCAGCATGATGTCGCGGGTGGGGCTGTCATGGCGAATGGGGGGCTCGATCAGCACGGGGCGGGCGCAGGCCGTCACCAGCAGCGCCCAGACCAGCAGGTTGAGACCAAGCTGCCAGCGTCCCCCGCCCAGGGTGCGGGGAGACTGGCCAAGGGCCTGATCCATGGCGGCGAAGAAGGGCACGCGCAGGGCACTGCGGGCGGCGCGATAGGGGGGCAGATAGCGGTAGGCCAGCCAGGGCAGGGGCAGCAGGAGCAGTGCCCAGGGGGCGTCAAACTGCCACATGATGCTCTCCTATCCAGCGTCGGCTGAGCTGGAAGATCTCATCGATGCGGCCGTGGGGGATGTCCAGCACCCGGCTGGACGGGGCATAGGCCAGGGTAAACAGATCCTCTGCAAATTGGGAGGGCAGGGGGAAGGGGGCGCTGCGGGTCAGGAATGCCATCCAGGCGTCGCCACCGAGCGGCCGGGCGCCCTCGCCGCCGGGCATGGAGATCGCCACCCGCTTGAGCAGACCGGGCAGTGCCCGCAGGGCCGCCAGGCGGGATTGGGGGTCGGCGAGGGAAAGACGCAGCGCCTCTAGCCGTGCCTGCGCCTCCCGGCGGTAGCGATCGCGCCGCCATTGCCACCAGCGGCGCCCTCCCCAGAGCAGGAGCAGGGAGAGGACGATCAGCAGCAACAGCAGCCAGCCCCAGGTCTGGGGCAGATAGCTGACCGGGGGCGTGGGGATGGCCAGCTCCTTGAGTTGACTGATGCTGGGGATCTGGGCCGTCATCGCGCGCTCCCGGTCAGGCGGCCGAGCTCCAGGCGCAATTGCCCCAGCACCTCCTCCCCCGTGCTGAACATCATCAGGGGCACCCGACTGCGACGCAGCAGCTCTGCCACGTCCCGCAGGCGACCGGAGAGGAAGTCGCCGAGCGGCCCGTGCACCTGGCGCTTGTCCACCTGCAGCTCCCGTTGTACCGAGCCCTGGGTGATGGTGATCCTGCCCTTGTCGGGGAATTGCAGGGCGATGGGGTCATAGACCTGCATGGCGATCACGTCGTTGTGGGCGCTGAGCTGGCGCAGCAGCTGCAAGGTCTGATCGCCGGCACCGGCGAAGTCGCTGATGATGCAGATGAGGTGGTCGTGGCCGGCACTGGCGAGGCAGTGGCGCAATACCGTATCTAGCCTGTCCGGCTGGCCGGCCTCCGGCAGGGCGGCATGGAGGGCGTGATTGGCACGGATCACGGCGGCGCACAGGGCTTCGATGCGGGCGCGGCTGCGCTGGGGGCGGATATGCTCCAGGGTCTCATCGCCAAAGACCAGGCCGCCGACCCTGTCGCCGGCATGAAATGCCATCCAGGCGCAGAGGGAGGCCAGCTGGGCCGCCGCCACCGACTTGAAGCAGTGACGGGAGCCGAAATACATGTTCATCCGCTGATCCACCAGCAGCAGGGTCGGGCGGTCGCGCTCCTCGGTAAAGGTGCGCACGAAGGGTTTGCCGTAACGCAGGGTGGCGCGTGCGTCCAGGTGACGAAGATCATCCCCCGGGGTGTAGTTGCGCAGCTCGTCGAAGCTCAGACCGCGCCCCCGCAGGCGGGAGGCATGGGCACCCGAGAGAATGCTCGACAGGGGCTGGCGGGAGAGGAAGCTGAGCCCGCGGCTGTGGTGCTCCAGCGCCATTAGCTGGGGAAGGGAGGCATATACGAAGCCATCTGGCGAGCGCAGGTCCGTCTCTGCTGTCATGGTGCTCCCTAGGCCGGAATGGCCACCTTGTCGAGCAGTCGGTCGATGACATCATCCCCGTTGACCCCGTCGGCGATGGCATCGTAGGAGAGCTGCAGCCGGTGGCGCAGCACAGGGTGCACCACGGCGCGAACGTCATCGGGCGAGACGAAGTCGCGCCCTGACAGCCAGGCTTGCGCCCGGGCGACCCTGTCCAGGCTGATCCCGCCCCGCGGGCTGGCGCCGATGGCGATCCAGCGGGCGAGGTCGGCATCCACCTCGGCCGGGTGGCGAGTGGCATTGATGAGGGCCATCAGGTAGGTGTCGATGGCCTCGGAGACATGGATGGCTGCCACCTCGCGCCTCGCCGCGAAGATGACCTCCTGGGGCAGGTGGCTCGGTTGGGGATGTTCCCCCGCCTGCTGCCGATCCTCGCCCCGGATCAGGCGCAGGATGCGGATCTCGTCCTCCACCTTCGGATAGTCCAGTTGCAGCTTCATCAGGAAGCGGTCCATCTGGGCCTCCGGCAACGGATAGGTACCCTCCTGCTCTATGGGGTTCTGGGTGGCCAGCACCATGAACAGAGAAGGCATGGGGTAGCTATGCCCCGCCACCGTGATCTGGCGCTCCTCCATGGCTTCGAGCAGGGCGGCCTGCACCTTGGCGGGGGCGCGGTTGATCTCGTCGGCCAGGATGACGTTGCCAAACAAGGGGCCCTGCTGGAAGCGGATCTGGTTGCCGCTGGGGGTTTGCTGGAGGATTTCGCCCCCTGTGATGTCAGAGGGCAGCAGATCCGGGGTGAACTGGATGCGGCTCATCTGCGCATCAAGGTGGGTCGCCAGTGCCTTGACGGTGCGGGTCTTGGCGAGCCCGGGCAGGCTCTCCAGCAACACATGGCCGTTGGCCAGGAGCCCAAGCAGCACGTGGCGTATGGTATCGGCCTGGCCGAATACCAGCTCGGCGACATTGGCCTCCAGCTGGGCAATCTGTTCGCGTGTCGTCACCATTGCATTCCTTGGCAGAGTGAGGTTCGCTCATCGACGGCATCCCCATGGGGCGGCGCGATGATCCGTCAGATCCAGACTAACAAGCTTTTTGTTAACAACTGAACAACCATAACACAGCATCTCGGCGCTATCGTAGTGAGAACATTACCGTTTCTCAATTACCCATTTGTGACGCCAAGTGCTGACGCAGATGCCTGGTTTGCGCCAGGCCAGGTCGCCAGGGGGGCGCGAAATGGGGTACGAATGCTCCCCATTTCGAGGATCATTTGGTCCAGTAGGGTTCGATGGCCAGCAGCCTGGGATCCTGCGGGGCTGCCTTGCGCATCCGCTTGACGTATCCGAAGGCTTCCTCCTGTTCACCGGCAATGGCATGGAGGTAGATCAGGGTGTAGAGCAAGTCGGGATCGTCCGGCGCCTGCGCCAGCCCCGCCCGCAGGGCTGCCAGCGCCTCCTCGCGCCGGTTCAGCTGGGAGAGCAGCAGACCCTGGTTGTAGCGGATCCGCACGTTGCCAGGCAGTTCGGCGGCGGCCTTGTCCAGCCAGTCGACCGCCTCTTCGGCCTTGCCCCGCTCCACCAGCAGCAGCGCCAGCATGTAGGCGAGATTGCCATGGTCGGCGACCGGCATCTTGTCCAGGGCGACGCCGTCGCGCAGCAGGGTTTCCGCTTCATCCAGCTGCTGGGCCGCGCTGGCGAGGGTCACCAGATTGACCCGGGCCGGCACGAAGTAGGGATCCATCCTAAGGGCCTGGCGATACTCGTCCATCGCCTCCTGCTGGCGCCCCTGGCGCGAGAGCAGCACCGCCAGATTGAGGCGACCACCCGGCAGATCCGCATTGCCACGCAGGCGCCGCTCATAGTCGGCAAGCAGGTGCTGGAATCCTGCCCGCTCGGCCTCGGGCAAGCGCTCCGGCGGTATGTCGGCGAGAGCCCGAATGGCCTCGTCCCGCACCGCCAGGGTCGGGTCCCGCAGCAAGGGCAGGAGGTCGTCGAGTCGCGCCATGGGGGGCGTGTTGGCAAAGCCAGAGACGGCATAGGCCCGCACCAGGGCACTGTCGTCCTTGAGGGCGAGACGCAGCTCAGGGATGGCAGGCAAGCCGAGATCGGCCAGCTGCTCGGCCGCGGTGGCCCGCACTATGGCAGGTTTGCTCTTGTCCGCCAGCAAGGGAGGGAGCAGGGCAAGGGGGGAGCCCTGGCCGCTACGCACGGCATGGAAGCTCTCCCCGTAGTGGGGTGGGCGTTTGGGTTTGCCATACCAGGTGTCGATGGCCTTGGCCGCCCAGGCGGGCTCCTTGTCCTGATGACAGGCGGTACAGGCATCCGGGCTTCCTGTCCTGGCCGCCAGATCGGGGCGGGGGATGCGCAGGCTGTGGTCACGGCGCGGGTCGACCACCATGTAGGTCTTGGTCGGCATGTGGCAGTTGACGCACTGTGCCCCGGCGCTGCCTGGCTCATGGTGATGGTGGGCCTTGCTGTCGTACTCCCTGGCCTGCAGGCTCGGGAAGCGGCTCGCCGGGGGCTGGGGGTTGTGGCACTGGAGGCAGAGGCCGTTACCCTCCAGCTTGATCTTGGTGGTGTGGGGATTGTGGCAATCGGTGCAGCCCACCCCGGCGGCGGACATCTTGCTCTGCACGAAGGAGTCAAACTCGTAAACCTCGCCATCTATCTGGCCATCCGCATGATAGAGGGAGGCCCGCAGCGTGGTGGGCAGGCTCTGATCCAGTTGCGGATGACCCGGCTGCTGACCGGTCCCCAGCCCTTGACGCCGGCTGTGGCAGAAGGCGCACTGCTCCACCTGCCCCTTGCTGTCGAGCGCTCTGGTGTCGACGCCGAGACCATAGTGATCATCCGGTGCCTTGGCGCTGCCGCCCGCCTTGTGCTGATTGGCCCAGGTCACATGGCTCTGGCTCGGGCCGTGGCAGGCCTGGCAGCCGACGGTCTGCTCGTGCCAGGTGGTGGTGAAGCTGTCGCTCTTGTCGTCGTAGCCCTTGTCGAGGGCGGTGGAGTGGCAATCCGCGCACATGGCGTTCCAGTTCTGGTAGCGGCCAGTCCAGTGCAGGGGATCGCTGGTGGCAAAGCGCTGGCCGGGATAGAGGGAGAACCAGCGTTGTCCGCCTTCCTCCTTCGGGCGGCTGTCCCAGGCCAGGGTCAGGGCTTGCAGGCGGCCGCGGGAGAGGGCGACCAGGTATTGCTGCAAGGGATCATGGCCGAAGGTGTAGAGGATTTTGACGTCAACCGGCTTGCCATCTTCCCCCTCGAGATTGACGAAATAGTCCTCTCCCTTGCGAAAGAAGCGGGCCTTGACGTCAGCCTCGTCGAAATGGGCGTCGTTGAAATCCCCCAGTACGTTGTCAGGGGTGGCGTGGCGCATGGCCCAGGCATGGTCGGACCCCTTCCATTGGGCCACCTGGCTGTCGTGACAGCCAAGGCAGCTCGCCTCGGCGGCATAGCCCTCGGCCTTGGCGGCCAGCCGAGGGAGCTGACCTGGGCTGGCCGGCTCCGCTGCGGCATGGGCCAGGGTGGCGATGCACAAGAGCCCCCCCCAGAGGGCGGATAACAAGCATGTCATGACCCTGCGCGGCAACCCGCCCTGATAACGCCTCTCCCTCACTGATCGCTCCTTGATCCTGTATCACCCCGGCTCTGGCGGCTTGCCTGTGTCCGGGATGGTGCTCCCCTGCCGCTCGGCATCGAGGTCGCTGGCGTGGTCATGTGTCCGACATGATTGATTTTTCTGATTATTTAACTATCACTAAGCGCCAACAGCATCAAGTGCTAAATGGCAACCTGATGTGCAGACCCGTCTGAGGAGCCAGCCGCTGTCTGGTCTGGACGGCCATTCGTTCATCTCCTGCCGTTGATTGAACCGCCTCGTGACATGCCGCCCGGGCCAGCAGGGCGCGGATTGTGAAAGCGCCCGTCGAACGCCAGGGCGAGATCTGTCGCCCCCAAACGATGGGGGCAACAGGATATGACGGCTCAAGATCAGCACGCCTGTCTACATGGTCCAGAACAGGACTCGGGCGGCCACCCTATCACGCGCCCAGATGCTGCTGGAAGAAGGGCACCAGTTGCGCCAGGGCCTGACCGGTGGCCTCGGGCTGGTCGTACAGATCGTAATGGCTGGCCCCGGGCACCATCTGCATCGTCTTGTGCGCCGAGCGGGCGCGGCGATACAGCTCCTGGCCATCGGCATAAGAGCCGAAGGCACCAGGCACGGCGCCAAAGACCACGTGCAGGGGCTGGGTCAGCAGCACTTCGGCCAGGTGGAAGGCATCCCAGCCCAGGGCAGCACCCGCACTGGTGAGGCGCAGCTTGTTGGGGGAGCCCGGCTGCTGGCCGCGCGGCGTCAGGTAGTAGTCGATGGCTTGCAGCATGTCCACGTCCTTGATGCCTGCCCGCTCGCACTCCCCCCGGTTGGCGAAGGGGATGTAACCCACTATCAGGGGGTCGGCGCCGCGCGCCTCGGCGGTGCGCTGCTTGCCGATGAGCGCCAAGGTCTTGAGGGCGGCATCGGGTGAAGTGTCGCCGTCACGCATCATGCGGCCGTAGTTGGTGGCAACCACAGTGCCCACGGCCTTGATGCGTTTCTCTGTCATGGCGACATTGGCCGCATAGGCGCCGCCGCCGCACACCCCCAGTACGCCGATCCTCTCCTCATCGACGTAGGGCAGGGTAACCAGGTAGTCCACCGCGCAGCGAAAGTCTTCGACGCGGGTGGCGGGGTCTTCGCTA
This sequence comes from Aeromonas bivalvium, assembly GCF_046078285.1. Classification (NCBI taxonomy): domain Bacteria; kingdom Pseudomonadati; phylum Pseudomonadota; class Gammaproteobacteria; order Aeromonadales; family Aeromonadaceae; genus Aeromonas; species Aeromonas bivalvium. The sequence goes on along the minus strand of NZ_JBGXBV010000001.1, from coordinate 1,082,165 downwards.
AAGCGCGGCTCGCCGCCGCTGGCGCCCTGGGTGGAAGCATCAAACGCCAGGGTAATGAAACCCGCCTTGCTGAGTGCTTCGCCATAGATGGCGCCAGCGGTTTGCTCCTTGCAACTGCTGATGGGGTGGGCGCAGATGATGGCCGCATACTGCTTGCCGGCATCGAAGTCCTCGGGCAGGCGCAGGGTGGCGGCCAGATCCCAGGTGCGGTTCTTGAACGTAACGGATTGCATCGTCGTCATGGGGTTCTCCTCTCAGGGATATGGGGTTACAGGTGTGTCTTGTAGAAAGGCGCCAGTTTGTCCATGGCAGCCTCGACCAGGTGCGGCAGGTCGTACATGCCGATGTGGGTACCGCCCTCGACAATCAGCAGCTCCTTCTCCTGGCTGGCGGCCCTTTGGTGCAGCGCTTCACTCATCCAGCGGGTGCCTGCGTCACTGCCGGCGATGACCAGCAGTGGCTGGGTGAGGAACAGCTCCACCTTGCTGAAGGCATCGTAGGTCACCAGTTGTGCCAGGCTGCGGGTGGGCAGCTTGCTGGGCGCATTGCCGTGTCGGGCACGGTCGGTGCGGTAGTAGTCGAACGCTTCGGCGAGATCGGGGTGCGGGGCATCCTCGGGGCGCTCGGGCGTGGTGGGCAGATACTGGATCGCTTCACCATTGGCCTCTGCGGTGCGGGCCGCCATCGCCAGGTCGCGCAGCGCCAGGCACTCCTGTGGCTTGGCGCTGTTTTCCCAGCCCTGTCGGTACATCTGGCCGTAGTTCACTGCGCTGACAGTGCCGATGGCCTGGATGCGGGTATCCATCATGGCGGCGTGGGCGGCATAGCCCCCACCGGCGCAGATGCCCATGACCCCGATGCGGCCGCTGTCGACCCACTCCAGCGTCGTGAGGTAATCGACGGCCGCGCTGATGTCTTCGACGCGGGCATAGGGATTTTCAAGTTGCCTTGGCTCACCGCCGCTTTCACCCTGGTAGCTGGCGTCGAAGGCCAGGGCAATGAAACCGGCCTCGGCCAGCCTGGCGGCGTAAAGCCCGGCCGTCTGCTCCTTGACGCCGCCAGAGGGGTGGACGCAGACGATGGCCGGGTAGCGGACACCGGGCTGAAGGCTGGCTGGCATATGGAGATGACCGGCCATGACGAGCGGGGGATTGGCAAAGCGGACTGCATGCATCAGTTTTTCCTCGGGTGGACAAAACGCCATCGATTGGCAGTGAAGGGAGCATATCCCCCCGAGGGTGATCTGATTAGCCAGGATAATCTGAATGCTTTAATACTGATTTCTTATCAATGATGGCATGGTCCTCGCCGGTGAGGCGCGCGATAGCGCAGATGTCCCGTGCTTTTGGCGTCAGGCAATCGGGGGCAGGGGGAGCTGGTTCGGATATGGAGAGGTTGTTGGGGACTGGCCCGGGCCATTGCACCGCGCTTCAGAGTGCGGTGATGAATCGGTTGATGGATATAATCAGAAGTCTTCTATCTTCATTTCTTATCAATCATGAAAGAAAACCTCAATGAACTGGCCGCCTTCATGGCGGTCGCACGGGAGCAGAGTTTCACCCGGGCCGCAGGCAAGCTGAATACCTCCCAGTCGGCGATCAGTCAAACGGTGAAAAACCTGGAACAGCGGTTGGGGCTCAAGTTGCTCTCCCGCACCACCCGCAGCGTCACCCCCACCGAAACCGGTGAACGCCTGATGGCTCTGGTGGGGCCGGCCCTGGAGCAGCTCGATGCCGGCCTGGCCCAGATTGCCGCGTTGCGAGACAAGCCGGCAGGGACCATACGCATCACGGCGGACGAGTACGCCATCAATGCGGTGCTCTGGCCAAAGATCAAAGGCTTCCTGCATCAATATCCGGATATCCGGATTGAGCTGACCACGGACTATGGCCGGGTAGACATAGTCGCGGAGCGCTACGACGCCGGTGTCCGGCGGGGCGGGCTCATCGCCAGGGACATGATTGCCATCCCCATCAGCGGTGACATCAAGATGATGGTGGTGGGGGCACCTCACTACCTGCAACTCAGGGGCCATCCCAAGCGACCCCAGGAGCTGGCCAATCATCACCAGTGCATCAATCTGCGGCTGCCCACCCATGGCGGCTTCTTCTCGTGGAGCTTCATGGAGAGCGGGCGGGAGCTCAAGATCAGGGGGGAGGGGCCACTGGTGTTCAACAGCATAGGCAATGTGCTGGACGCCGCCCTGGCTGGCTACGGGCTGGCCTATGTCCCCCAGAGCATGGCCGAGCCCCATCTGCAGGCGGGAAGGCTGGAGGAGGTGCTGGCCGGATACAACATGGTGCATCCCGGTTATCACCTCTACTACACCAGCCGATTGCAGGCATCCCCCGCGTTTTCGCTGCTGCTCGAGGCGCTGAGGCACAGAGGCTGATCCCTGAGGGCCGAGCCGCCACGGTCAGGGGGTGGCCGCCTGCGCCTGAGCGGTGGCGTCCCTGGCGGGGTCATCGCGCCCCCCCAGGGCCAGGTAGAGATCCGCCATGGTGTTGAGCTGGCTCTGCTGCTGGGCGAGCAGGGCCAGCTCGGCATCCCAGCGGCGATTCTGCTCGTCCAGCCACTCCTGTCCCGGGCTGTTGCCCGCCTCGTAGCGCACCCGGGCCAGGCGATCCGCCTCGATGGCGTAGCCTTGCTGCTGGGTGAGACGGGTCAGCTGGGCCTCGCCATAGCGGCGGGCGGCCAGGGCGTTCTCCACCTCGAACAGGGCATCGAACAGTCGCTGGCGAAACTCGGCCTGGGCTATCTGGTAGTCGTTCTCGCTGCTGGCGACGGCGATCCGGTTGTTGTTGTACTCGAGGAAGGGGAGGGTCAGGGCGGCCCCCAGGCTGCCTACCGGATTTTCCAGCACCTGGGCCAGCCTGTCCGAGGCGGTGCTGGCGCTGCCGGTCAGGGTCAGGGCCGGGTAGAAGCTGGTGCGCACCTCATCCCCCCTGGCGAGGGTCTTGCGCAGGCGCAGCTCGGCGGCCTTCACGTCCGGGCGTCGGGCCAGCAGATCGGCCGGGATGCCGACGGCGATGGCCGGGATCGGGGTCAGGGGCAGGCCATTTGGCTCGAACGGCACCGGCCCGCGGTTGCGACCGAGCAGCTGCAGCAGGGCATTGCTGGCCGCGACCCTCTGGCTGCGCAGGCTGGCCTGGGCCGCCTGCTTGCCGGCGAGCTGTGCGCTGGCCTGCACCAGATCCAGGCGCGGCACGGCGCCCGCCTCATACTTGACGCGGGTCAGGCGCAGTGTCTCGCTGAGATTGGCGAGCTGACGCTCCCCCAGGGTGATGGCGCTATTGAGATAACCGAGTTGCCAGTATTGCTGCAGGGCCTGGCGGATCAGGCTCTGGCGGGTGGCGGCGAGATCCTCGGCGCTGGCGGCTGCCTCCCAGCTTGCCTGATCCCGCACCGCCGCCAGCTTGCCCCACAAGTCCAGCTCATAGCTGACGGTCAGGGTGGGGCCCATGCTGTGGCTGCTGACGCCGCTCTTGAGGTTCTTGTTGCCGTTGGCATCCAGACTGGCATTGACCCCTGGGGTCAGGTTGGTGTCGGCCTGATCGGCGGCGAGGCGTGCTCCCCTGAGCCTGAGTCCCGCCACGTGGAGATCCGTGTTGGCGGCGAGCACCGCCTCGACCAGGGCGTCGAGGGCCGGGTCGTGAAAGCCTCGCCACCAGGGACCGGACGACGGGGCCGCGGCCAGGGCATCTTGCTGTTGCCACTGGGCGGGCAGGGCATAATCTTCCCTGTGATAGGGGCTTGGCTGGGCGCAGGCCCCGAGGAGCAGGGCGAGGCCGAACCAGGGCAGTCTGAGTCTTTTCATGTTCACCATTGCGAGTCTCATCATCACTCCCTGGCCAGGGCGACCACGGGGTCGAGGCGGGCGGCGTTGCGGGCGGGCAGGTAACCAAACAGGATGCCGATCAGGGTGGAGCAGGCAAACGCCATCAGGATGGAGAAGAGGGAGAACTGCATCTGCATCGCATCGACCAGGGAGGAGAACAGCAGGCCGATGAGGAGGGCGAGCCCGACCCCGAGTACGCCCCCCAGCAGGCTGACCATCACGGCTTCGATCAGAAACTGCTGCAAGATGTCGGACTGGCGGGCGCCGACCGCGATGCGGATCCCTATCTCCCGGGTGCGCTCCACCACCGAGACCAGCATGATGTTCATGACCCCGACGCCGCCGACGATGAGGGAGATCACCGCGATGGCGGAGACCAGCAGGGTCAGGGTGGCGGTGGTCTTCTCCACCGACTGCAATATCTTGTCGCTGCTGAAGGTGAAGAAATCCTTGCTGCCGTGGCGCTGGCGCAGCAGGGCGATGACCTCTCGCTCCGCCAGGGCCGGCTGGACGCCATCGCGCACCCTCAGGGTTATCTGGTTGAAGTGGCTCTGGGAGATGAGGCGGCTCATCACGGCGCGGTAGGGCAGCCAGACGCTCACCGACTGGCTCGGCTGGCGAAAGCCGGTCTCCTCCTTGATGAGGCCGATGATCCGCACCGGCAGGGTGCCGATGAGCAGCACCTTGCCGATGGGATCCTCGTCGCCGAGCAGCCCCTTGATGCTGTCGGCGTCGACCACGGCCAGGGGGGCCCGATCCAGGCTGTCCCGCTCGCTGAACAGGCGACCGCCGACCAGGGTCATCCCCTTGACCCGGAAGAAGTCGCTGCTCACCCCGTTCACGGTGCCGCTCTTGGTCTGGTTGCGATAGCGCAGCTGCGCCGAGGTGGAGAGCTGGGGGCTGGCCCCCTCCAGATAGGGTTGGCCCTGGAGGGCACGCAGATCTCCCTCGTTCAGGGTGCGGATGCTGGCGGCCTTCTCGTCGCCCCAGTCCTTGCCGGGGAAGATGTCGATGGTGTTGGTGCCCATGGCATTGATCTCGCCTATCACCTTGGCGCGGGCCCCCTGGCCCAGCGCCACCACGCTCACCACGGCGGCGATGCCGATGATGATGCCGAGCATGGTGAGGAAGGTGCGCATGCGATGGGCCAGCATGGCGTGCAGCGCCATGCGCGCGGCCTCGCGGTAGCGATCCAGCCCCTGGCTGCCCTTGGGGATGGCGGCAGGGGTCGGTGGCGGAGGTAGAGAGGCGGGGCTGCCGCTGTCGCTCTGCACCCGGCCATCCTTGAGGGTGATGATGCGGTCGGCATGGTCCGCCACCGCCATGTCGTGGGTCACCAGTATGATAGTGTGGCCCAGGCCATGGAGCTCCTTCAAGATGGCCATCACCTCCTTGCCGCTCTGGCTGTCGAGGGCGCCGGTCGGCTCGTCGGCCAGGATCACTTCGCCGCCATTGGCCAGGGCCCGGGCGATGCTGACCCTTTGTTGCTGGCCACCGGAGAGCTGACCCGGGGTGTGGTGGCTGCGATCACTCAAACCCAGTCGGGTGAGCAGGGCCCGGGAGCGGGCATGGCGATCCGCCTTGGCCATGCCGGCATAGACGGCGGGGATCTCCACGTTGGCGGCGGCATCCAGGTGCGGCAGCAGGTGATAGCGCTGAAAGATGAAGCCGAAGTGGTGGCAGCGTAGCCTGGCCAGGGCCAGGGCGTCCAGGCTTGCCGTCTCCTGGCCGCGAAAGCGGTAGTGACCCTCGCTCGGCCTGTCCAGGCAGCCCAGCAGATTCATCAGGGTGGACTTGCCCGAGCCCGAGGCGCCGACGATGGCCACCATCTCCCCGGCCTGGATGGCAAGGTTCAGGGGGTGCAGCACAGTCACCTCCTGCTCCCCGCTCAGGTAACGGCGACTGACTCCCTCGAGTTCGATGAGGGGGGCGTCGATAGAGGCCTGGTTCATGACGGCTCGTCCTCGTCAGCCTCATCCGGGGCGCCATTGCCCGCCGGTGCCTGGCCTATCACCACCCGGTCACCCTCCTCGAGCCCGGCCAGCACCTCGACCTTGATCTCGTCCTGGAGCCCGGTCTTGATGGTGAGGGTCTGGGGGACGTCCCCAGTGAGCCGTTGCACCTGGTATTCCCCCGGCCCCAGCCGTTTGCCGAGGGCGGTTCTGGGGATGGTGAGGACCCCCTGGCGCCGGTCGCGCACTATGGTGACCTGGGTGGTCATGGCGACCCGCAGGGCATGGTCGGGGTTGGCCACGTCGAACAGGGCATAGTAGTAGACGGCAACATTGGTGCCGCTGGTGCTGGTGGTCTGATCGTTGATGTTGGTGGGGGCCAGCTCCACGGTGCGCAGCCTGGCCTGGTAGCGGGTGTCGGGATCCCCTATCAGGGTGAAATAGACCGGCATGCCGGCATGGACCTTGCTGACATCGGCCTCGGAGATCTGGGCCTTGACCGTCATGGTGTCCAGGTTCGCGAGCTTGAGCAGGGTGGGCACCGTCTGGGTGGCGGCCAGGGTCTGACCCTGACGGGTGACGATGGCGATGACGGTGCCATCCATGGGGGCCAGGATCTTGGTGTAGCCGAGCTGGGTGCGGGCACGCTCGACCTTGATGGTAGCGCTGTCGATGTTGGCCTGGGCATTTTGCACCTCGGCCCGGGTCACCGCGAGCTGGGCCTCGGCGCTCTCGAGATCGGCCCTCGAGCTTGCCTGCTGGCTGAACATCTGCTGCTGGCGGCGCCAGGCGAGTTCGAACTGCGTGAGCTGGGCCAGCTTGATCTTGAGCTGGGCCTGGCTGCTGGCGAGTTCGGCCTGGGCCGTCTTGAGGTCGTTCTGGGCGATGAGGGGATCTATCTCGGCCAGCAGTTCTCCCTGCTTGACCCGTTGGCCATTCTCCACCAGCAGGCGGGTCACCTGGCCCGAGACCTGGGCGCCTACATCGACCTGCTCCACCGCCTCCAGCACGCCGCTGGCGAGCACCGCATCTTCTATGTCCTCACGGGTCACGGGGGCACTGAGCTGGGGGGAGGGGGCCTTGGCCGGCCAGAGCAGCCAGACAGTCAGGGCCAGCAGCAGGGCGGCGAGCAGCCAGCGCAGCCTGGGAGTAAGGGGCATCTTCATGATTTTGCTGACATCCACACAAGAGGAAGAGACAAAAGGAAATATCCTGCAGTAAATGGCGGCCAAAAGACAGCCGCCAAGGTGTAACAAAGTTTGTCGCCCTGGTCCGCTCGCGGCCCTTCGACCGGGGCGCCCGGGTCACTCCCGGGTCAGCTGGGCGCCGAGCCAGGGCAGCCCCTGCTTCTTGCGACTCACCACGCCGGCCAGGGTCACGGGCTGGCACGGCAGGCGGGGATCCGGGCGATCCGGGTGGGTGCAGGCCGAGATCCGGCTCTCCTTCGCGCCAAGGTCCGTCACCATCAGCACATAGGCATCCAGGTTCTCCTCCCGAACCCGGCGCGCCATCTCGGCCTCGAGGGCCGCCAGCAGGGGGGTTATCTGCCCCAGGCCGGCCACCTCTATCTGGCTCATCACCAGGTTGCGCCCCGCCAGCTGGTAGCCCTTCTCGTCCTGGCGCAGCAGCTGGGCGGCGTCCAGTCCATCGAGATCCGTCTTGGCCGCCAGCAACTGCTGGCCAAATTCGGCCAGGTCGAGCCCGGCCAGGGGGGCGAGCCGCTGGCAGGCCGTCTCGTCCTGGGCCGTGGTGGTGGGGGAGCGGAGGCAGAGGGTGTCGCTCAGGATGGCGCCGAGCAGCAGGCGGGCCTGGGCGCGGGTCGGCTCGCCGATGAGATCCAGCACTATGGTGGCCGAGCTGCCCACGGCGCGGATCCAGGCATCGAGCGGCGCCTCGGTGCGCAGGGAACCCAGTCTGTGGTGATCCACCAGGCCGATGACGTTGGCCCTGGCCAGTCCCTCTGGCCCCTGCTCTAGCTCGCTGAAATCCACCAACCAGACGTCCAGCCCGCTGACCTCCCGCGCCAGCAGAGCGGGGGGCGCCACGCCGGCACGGGCGAGAATGAAGCGGGTCTCGGTGCGCAGCTCTCCCAGGCGCCAGGGGGTGGCGGGGCGACCCTGGCCATTGAGCCAGTCCGCCAGCACCAGGGCGCAGCAGATGCTGTCGCAGTCTGGATTGCGATGACCGAATACGTGGATCATGAAGGCCTCCGGATGAGATGGGTCGGGCACGGGATGCAGGGGCATCAGCATAACAGCCGAGGCAAGCGATGGGGACTCATTATTGCGGGGTTCAGGGGGCAGAGAGTCTGTGTGCCAGGGCAGGGAATACCGGGCCTGGCCGGGGACACAGGGGCCAGAGAGAGGCGTCGAGGGCATATTGGGCTGGAGCCCGAGGAGCCGGGGCCTGAGGGGCTCTGGCGGTCTAGCCGCCTCGCGCCCTGTTGCGAAAGCGTATGGGCACTGGCCTGCATGCAGGGCGGCGGTTTATCTGCCTCGCTTGGCGCACCATGGGTGGCGGCTGAGGGCGTGTTCTCCTTGGATGGCTGCTTGCTGCTTGCTGCTTGCCGCCTGCCGTCGCCAAGGCCCGGACTTGCCATCCCGTCGGCTAGGGCAGCCGGCGGCGGCTGGTCCGGCTCTTTGCTTCACACCCGGTTGCGGCGGCGTATGGAGACAGATCGGCACTGTGGCTGCTTGCCTCTATCGTCGCGCCCGCTCGGGGCTGCGCAGCAGGGTGGCCGCTTGTTTCACCGCCAGCCCCTGGCTTCGGATCAGGCTTGCAACAGTTCGCGGGCGTTGGCCAGGGTGTTGTCGGTTATCTGGTCGCCGCCGAGCAAGCGGGCGAGTTCATTGAGACGGGCCCTGTCGTCAAGCGCGCTCATGCGGGTCTCGGTTGTCTTGCCGTCCGTGTGTTTGCTCACCACCAGGTGCTGGTGGCCATTGCCCGCCACCTGGGGCAGGTGGGTGACCACCATCACCTGGGTCGATTCGCCGAGCTGGCGCAAGAGGCGGCCCACCACGGCGGCGGTGGGGCCGCTGATCCCCACATCCACCTCGTCGAAGATCAGGGTGGGGGTGGCGACCTTGCGGGCGCTGATCACCACTATGGCCAGGCTGATGCGAGACAACTCGCCGCCGGAGGCGACCTTGCCCAGCGGCTGCATGGGCTGGCCCGGGTTGGTGGTGACCATGAACTCCACCCGATCGATGCCGAGGGGGGAGAGGCTGGCATTGGCATCCGGCTTGATCTCGATGGCGAAGCGGCCATCGGCCATGGAGAGCTCCTGCATGCTGGCGGTGACCTGGGTGGCCAGTTCGGCGCCGTAGCGTTGCCGGCTCTGGCTCAGGGCCTCGGCAGCCTGCAGGAAGGCGGTGCGGGCCTGGGCCAGCTCGCTCTCCATCCCCTCGAGGCGCTCCTCATCTGAGTGCAGGCGGGCGAGATCGCTGGCCAGATCCTGGTGGAACTGGGCCAGTTCGGCGGGTTTGACATGGTGCTTGCGGGCCAGGTTGATCGCCTTGGATAGACGGGCCTCCAGCTCGTTGAAGCGCTCGGGGTCGAGCTCCAGCCGATCCAGGTAGCTGCGCAGCTCGCTGTGGCTCTCCTGCACCCCTATCAGGGATTCGTTCAGCATCTCCAGCACGGGGGCGAGGCGGGCATCCATGGCGACCAGCCCTTCCGCCCTGTCCACCGCCACCTGGAGCAGGCCGGCGATGGTGGTCTCTTCGTTGTCATGGAGCAGGTCGAGGCAGAAGCCGCACTCCTGCATCAGCTCGGTGCCGTTGGCCAGGCGCTGGTGCTCCTCTTCGATGGCCTCGAACTCGCCCGGTTGCAGCGCAAATTCGTCAAGCTCCTGCACCTGATATTCGATGAGCTGGCGGCGGGCCTCCCGCTGTTGCTGCTCGGCCTTGAGGCGGTTGAGCTCGTTTTGCAGTTGACGCCACTGCTGATAGTGCTGGCGCACGTCCGCCAGCAGCAGATGGTGGCCGGCGTAGCCGTCCAGCAGGGCGAGCTGATAGTCGGGCTTGAGCAACAGCTGGTGGGCGTGCTGGCCGTGGACGTTGACCAGCAGCTGCCCCAGGTTGCGCAACTGGGTCAGAGGGACGGGGACACCGTTGACATAGCTGCGGGATCGCCCTTCCGCCGAGACCACGCGCCGCACTATGCACTCCCCTTCGCTCTCGAGTTCATTGCCGGCGAGCCAGGCGCGGGCCAGGGGATTGCCGTCGAGCAGGAAGCGGGCGCTCACCTCAGTCTTGTCGCTGCCTGGGCGCACCATGGCGGCCTCGGCCCGCTCGCCGAGGCACAGGCCGAGGGCGTCGATGGCGATGGACTTGCCCGCCCCGGTCTCACCCGTGATGCAGGTCATGCCGGGTTGCAGATCGAGCTCGAGAAACTTGACGATGGCGAAGTTGTTGACGGTCAGCTGGGTCAGCATGGTCTCATCCTGTATGGGTCAACATTACTGTGTATGCATCCAGTATATACTGGTCTTATATACAGTAAAGTATGCCGAGAGAGATTTTTCCGGACAAAGAGCGCGATGAGCCGGGAGAGGGGCGCAAAGGAAGGGGTCCTGGCTCGGGATCGCTCGCCTCCTGCGGGGCTTGTCGAGGGGGGACCTTGTGGAGTCGGGGTGGCTGAGACACACTCGAGACAGGCCTGGCTCAGGTTGAGCCGGGGCAGGCTCTTCTGCCCTCACCAAGGATGCGTCAAGATGATCCACACCCCGACCCTGCTGTTGATCTCCCTGGCAATCAATCTGATGTCGGCGCTGCTCATGCTGTTCATCCACACCCTCAAGCCCGGTCGGCGCAATTTCCTGCTCTGGTCCCTGTCGGCCTTTCTCTTCTCCCTCTCCATCTTGCTGCTCAGTCTGGGGGTGTTGGCCGGGCACCCGGCCCTGGGCATGCGGGTCGGTGGTCTGGTCTCCCTCATGAGCATATTGCTGTTGCTGGCCGGTTTTTATGCCCTCTATGGTCTGCCATGGCGACCCCGCCCCCTGTGGGCAGGGGTTGCCCTGTTGCTGCTTGCCTATCTGGGGCTGTCGAGCCTGGTGGACGTGCGGCTGGTGTTGGCGCTGATGGAATCCGCGCTCTACCTCTGGTGCGCTTGTCTCATCGTCTCCCTCAGCCAGCACCAGAAGCGGGTGCTCTATACGGTTTCTGTCATCTACCTGCTTCATTTCGCGATCCTGCTGAGCCAGGGGGTGTTGTTGCTGGCCAAGGCGCAGGGGCACTGGCTGCTGGACGGCATCTTCTTCATGCACATGGTGCTGACCATAGGCTCGGTATTGCTGTTGCCCCTGGTGGCCTATGTGGAGACGGAGCAGGCGCTGTTGGCGCTTTCGGAGCGGGATCCCCTCACCGGGGTGCTCAACCGGCGCGGCCTGTTCAGGCTGGGGGAGCGGGCGCTGCCGGGGCAGATGCGCTGCGTGGTGGTGCTCGACATAGACCACTTCAAGCGCGTCAATGACAGATTCGGTCACGGCTGCGGTGACGAGGTGATCCGCTACGTGGCCAGGGTGCTGGTGACAGAGGTGCGCAAGGACGATCTGGTGGGGCGCATCGGTGGCGAGGAGTTCGCCATCATCATGGAGGGGGTGAGCGGCGAGATGGCGCACTCCATTTGCGACCGGATCCGCCGCCAGATAGAGACAGGCACCCGCGAGGGTGCCTGTCCGCCGTGCGAGGGGGTGACGGTCAGCGTGGGGGGGATCTGCGCCCGGGGGGGATCCGGGCTGGCGCAGTTGCTGACCCGGGCCGACGAGGCCATGTACCGGGTGAAGGCAGCGGGGCGAAACGGCATCCATTTCCAGCCCGACTCCGAGCCGCTGCGGCTGGTCGAAGGGGGCGAGATTTAGCCTGTTCCCTGTTCCGGTTAGCGCCTGCCGCTGACCAGAAGGGCCTCTTGTCCGGGATCTGGGCTAGAACAGCTTGCTGCCCCAGCCGAGCTTGTTGCGCAGCACGTGGAAGTAGCTGTAATCGAGCGGGTGCACCAGGTGCAGCTTGTGCTGGCTCTTCTTGATGAGGATCTCGTCCCCCGGGTGCACCGCCAGGGTGACCTGACCATCGCAGCTCACCTGCATGGCATCGTCCTGGTTGTCCGGGGAGACCAGCAGCCGCACCTCGCTGTCGGCGTCCAGTACGATGGGACGGCTGCTCAGGGTGTGCGGAAACATGGGCACCAGGGTGATGGCGTTGAGCTTGGGGGTGAGGATGGCGCCACCGGCCGAGAGGGAATAGGCGGTGGAGCCGGTGGGGGTGGCCACTATGATGCCGTCCGCCCGCTGGCTGTACATGAAGCTGCCATCGATATAGACCTCGAACTCTATCATGTGGGCTATCTTGCCCGGGTGCAGCACCGCCTCGTTCACCGCCAGATTGCTCGCCTTGCGCTCGCCATGGCGATAGACGGCGGCCTCCAGCAAGAATCTGTGTTCGCTCTTGAAGTGGCCGGAGAGCACCTGCTCCAGGGGCATCAGGTAATCCTGGGGCGAGAGATCGGTGAGAAAGCCGAGGTTGCCCCGGTTCACCCCTATCACGGCCACATCGAACCGTGACAGCACCCGGGCCGCCCCCAGCATGTTGCCATCCCCGCCGACCACGATGGCGAGATCCGCCTGCTCGCCCAGCTGCACCAGATCCATCACGTTTTCATCCAGGATGCCGAGGGTATGGGCGACCCGGCTCTCCACCAGCACCCGGAAACCCCGGGTGGTCAGGTAGTGGTGCAAGCCGGTCAGAGTCTGGTTGGCCCCTTCGTGATGGGGTTTGCCAATCAGGGCGACGGTTTTGAACGGAGAATCCATGGCTTATCGGGTCTGGGTGAGTATTGGGGGGAGTATACCGCGCTTTGCCGGGGATTTGTCTGTCTCCATGGCAGTTGGCGCAATCGGCTCTGAAGCGCGGCAAAATGGCCGGTTGGCAGGCACCATTGCCCACGACATGGGCTTTTCCCCTTGAAAGCCGGGGCTGCGTCCCCATAATAGCGCCAACACAGGGGCTGCTGAGGCGTCGTCCCCTGCCTGAGCCTCAGCAACCCCTTACAAGCAACCCTGAACATTGGAGATGTCATGAACCACGAAGAGCAAAAGGTTGAAGCGATGGAGCAAGTGGAAGTCCAGCCAGTCGAGCCGACCGATGTAGACAGTGAAGTGACAGCCGAGCAGGTGCGTATCGCCGAGCTGGAGGCGCAGCTGGAGGCCGCCCTGCTGGCATGCCAGGAAGAGCGCGAGCGTGCCGTGCGTGCCGTCGCCGAGATGGAAAACCTGCGTCGCCGCGCCGCTCAGGACGTGGAGAAGGCCCACAAGTTCGCCCTGGAGAAGTTCGCAGGCGAACTGCTGCCGGTGCTGGACAATCTGGAGCGTGCCATCGAACTGGCCGACAAGGAGAGCGAAGCCCTCAAGCCCATGATCGAAGGGGTGGAGCTGACCCTCAAATCCATGCAGAGCGGTGTCGCCAAGTTTGGCCTGGTGGCCCTGGACCCCACCAACCAGCCGTTCGACCCCAATGCCCATCAGGCCATGAGCATGGTGCCGAGCGCCGAGGTGGCCCCGAACACCGTCATCGCCGTGATGCAGAAGGGCTACGAGCTCAACGGCCGCGTCATTCGTCCGGCCATGGTGATGGTCTCCAAGGCACCGGCCTGAGCCCCATCCCAGTGCTGAGCCCGCCGCTCGGCGGGCTTTTTGTTGGTCGAGGTGGCGTTTTTTCGGGCCGGCGTGCAACAAAACCCCGCGTTTTTTGCATGGTGCCCTTGAAGCCATCTGGCCCGGCCCCATATAGGTGACAAGGCACGGTGGCAGTAAAAATTTACTGTCGGGAGCTTGAAAGCGACTCGCGAAGCCCCCACCTAGCCGTTAACGCATTAAGGCGAGCGATTCGCCTGTTTAATCTAAGTATTTGGAGATTCGTCAAATGGGTAAAATCATCGGTATTGACCTGGGTACTACCAACTCCTGCGTCGCCATTCTGGATGGCGACACTGCTCGCGTGATCGAGAACGCAGAGGGCGACCGTACTACTCCGTCCATCATTGCCTATGCCGATGATGGCGAGATCCTGGTTGGTCAGCCTGCCAAGCGTCAGGCCATCACCAACCCGAAGAACACCCTGTTCGCCATCAAGCGTCTGATCGGCCGTCGCTTCGAAGATGAAGAAGTGCAGCGTGACCTGAAGATCATGCCGTACGCCATCGCCAAGGCCGACAACGGCGACGCCTGGGTTGAAGTGAAGGGCAAGAAGATGGCACCGCCGCAGATCTCTGCCGAAGTGCTGAAAAAGATGAAGAAGACCGCCGAGGATTACCTGGGCGAGCCGGTAACCGAAGCCGTCATCACTGTTCCGGCCTACTTCAACGACGCCCAGCGTCAGGCTACCAAGGATGCCGGTCGCATCGCCGGTCTGGATGTAAAACGCATCATCAACGAACCGACCGCGGCTGCTTTCGCTTACGGCGTGAACAAGGTCAAGGGTGAGCGCAAGGTTGCCGTCTATGACCTGGGTGGCGGTACCTTCGATATCTCCATCATCGAGATCGACGAAGTGGAAGGGGAAACCACCTTCGAAGTGCTGGCGACCAACGGTAACACCCACTTGGGTGGTGAAGACTTCGACAACCGCGTCATCAACTACCTGGTTGAAGAGTTCAAGCGTGAGCAGGGCATTGACCTGCGCAACGACCAGCTGGCCCTGCAGCGTCTGAAAGATGCCGCCGAGAAGGCCAAGATCGAGCTCTCTTCTGCCCAGCAGACCGACGTGAACCTGCCGTACATCACCGCAGATGCCACCGGTCCCAAGCACATGAACATCAAGGTGACCCGCGCCAAGCTGGAATCCCTGGTGGAAGACATGGTGAAAGACTCCCTGGAGCCGGTCCGTGTCGCTCTGAAAGACTCCGGTCTGGCGGTTGGCGAGATCGACGACGTGATTCTGGTGGGCGGTCAGACCCGTATGCCGCTGGTGCAGAAGACTGTTGCCGAGTTCTTCGGCAAAGAGCCGCGCAAAGACGTCAACCCGGACGAAGCCGTGGCCATGGGTGCCGCCATCCAGGGTGCCGTCCTGTCCGGTGACAAGACAGACGTACTGCTGCTGGACGTGACCCCGCTCTCTCTGGGTATCGAGACCATGGGCAGCGTGATGACTGCGCTCATCGAGAAGAACACCACCATCCCGACCAAGAAGTCCCAGGTGTTCTCCACTGCCGAAGACAACCAGTCTGCCGTGACCATTCACGTGCTGCAGGGTGAGCGCAAGCGCGCCAGCGACAACAAGTCCCTGGGCCAGTTCAACCTGGAAGGCATCCGTCCGGCGCCGCGCGGTCTGCCGCAGATCGAAGTGACCTTCGACATCGACGCCAACGGCATCCTGCACGTCTCCGCCAAAGACAAGGAGACCAACAAGGAGCAGAAGATCACCATCCAGGCCTCTTCCGGTCTGTCTGATGAGGAGATCGAACGCATGGTACGCGAGGCGGAAGCCAACGCGGCCGAGGACAAGAAGTTCGAAGAGCTGGTGCAGACCCGCAACCAGGCTGACGGTCTGGTCCACTCGGTACGCAAGCAGGTCACCGAAGCCGGTGACGCCCTGCCTGCCGACGACAAGACCAAGATCGAGACTGCACTGTCCGAGCTGGAAGCCGCCATCAAGGGCGACGACAAGGCCGCCATCGAAGCCAAGCAACAGGCGCTGATGGAAGCCTCCCAGAAGCTGATGGAAATTGCCCAGCAGCAGGCTCAGGCGCAAGGCGCCGGTGCCGATGCCGGTCAGTCCTCCTCTTCTGCCAAGGCGGACGACGACGTGGTCGATGCCGAGTTCGAAGAAGTGAAAGACGACAAGAAGTAAGCCTTACCCAGATGGGCGAAGTTCCCTTCGCCCATCGGCTTGAGTCTATGAATTCACGGGCGTTGGGTAACCAACGCCCGTCTGCATAACTGCTGAAAACCCAATAGGATGAGTATGTCGAAGCGCGATTTCTATGAAGTGCTCGGGGTGGCCAAGGGTGCCGACGAGCGCGAGATCAAGAAGGCGTACAAGCGTCTGGCCATGAAGTATCACCCGGACCGCAACCAGGGTGATGCCGCCTCCGAAGAGAAGTTCAAAGAGGTCAAGGAGGCCTACGAGGTCCTGACCGACGAGAACCTGCGCGCCCGTTACGATCAGTACGGTCATGCCGGGGTGGATCAGAGCCAGGGCGGCGGTCACGGCGGCTTCGGCGGTGGTGCCGATTTCGGTGACATCTTCGGTGACGTGTTCGGTGACATCTTCGGTGGCAGCCGTGGCGGCGGTCGTCGCGGCCCGGCCCGGGGCTCCGACCTGCGCTACACCATGGAGCTGACCCTGGAAGAGGCTGTGCGCGGTGTCTCCAAGGAGATCAAGGTGCCGACCCTGGTCCACTGCGAGGTCTGCAACGGCTCCGGTGCCCACACCGGCAGCTCTGCCCAGACCTGCCCGACCTGCCATGGCGCCGGTCAGGTGCAGATGCGTCAGGGCTTCTTCGCGGTGCAGCAAGCCTGTCCCCACTGTCACGGTCGCGGCAAGATCATCAAGGATCCGTGCCGCAAGTGTCATGGCGAGGGCCGCTACCAGAAGACCAAGACGCTGTCGGTGAAAATTCCGGCGGGCGTCGACACCGGGGATCGCATCCGTCTCTCCGGCGAAGGGGAAGCGGGGGAGGCCGGCGCGCCGGCCGGGGATCTCTACGTACAGGTGCACGTCAAGGAGCACGAGATCTTCGTGCGTGACGGCAACAACCTCTACTGCGAGGTGCCCATCAGCTTCACCGCGGCGGCCCTGGGTGGCGAAATCGAAGTGCCGACCCTGGATGGCCGGGTCAAGCTCAAGGTGACCCCCGAGACCCAGACCGGCAAGATGTTCCGCATGCGCGGCAAGGGCGTCAAGTCCGTGCGCTCCGGCCAGGTGGGGGATCTGATGTGCAAGGTGGTGATCGAGACACCGGTCAAGCTGACCGAGACCCAGAAGGATCTGCTGCGCCAGCTGGACGACTCCTTCAGCGGCGCCGCCGCCAAGACCCACAAGCCGAAATCCGAAGGCTTCTTCGAAGGGGTGAAACGCTTCTTCGACGATCTGACCAGCTGATTTTTGCGACCCAGATAGACAGAGCCGGCCTTGTGCCGGCTCTTTTTTTGCCTGTCGTTCGGCCCGGACTCGCCCTATTGAGTGGATCCCGATGAGGGATCCGCTTCACAACTTCCAGCAAGGCTTGCTGCGCAAATGCTACCTCGCTCACAGAGTAGCTGAAACGGTTTAGCTGGCATATTGAGTTAGCTAAAGCGGTTTAGCTATGCTCTGCTCGTCCATAACAACAGCGCCCGGACGGGCGGCAGATGACAGGTGAGGAAGATGACGATGTTCAAGAGCAAGTTGGCGCTGGCCGTGGCGCTGGGATTGGGGATGAGCAGCCCACTGTGGGCGGCCGAGGGCGGTATAGAGGCCCGTCTGGCGGCGCTGGAGGCGCGGGTGCAGGCGGCAGAGGCGCGCGCCGCCGCCGCCGAAGCGCGGGCCGATGAGGCCCAGAGCAAGGCGAGCGAGGCCCGGGAGACCGCCGTGGTGGCCAAGGCCCGGAGCGAGAAGGTGGACAAGCAGACCGCCGGCGCCCAGGGCTTCGAGTTCCACGGCTATGCCCGCTCCGGCCTTCTGGTCAACGGCAATGGCAACGGCGGGCGCGGTGGCCCCTACATCACCCCGGCCGGCTCTGTGGGCGGCGCCGTGGGGCGCCTTGGCAACGAAGACGACACCTACATGGAGGCCAACCTGCTGAAGACCCAGACCTTCGACGATGGCAGCTGGGCCCGCTACAAGCTGATGCTGGCGGACGGGGTGGAGACCAGCAACGACTGGACCGCCAGCGATTCCAGCCTCAACACCCGCCAGGTGTTTGCCGAAATCGGCGATCTGGCGAGCTTTGGCGGCCCCTTCCAGCACTCGGTGCTCTGGGCGGGCAAGCGCTTCGATAGGGACAACTTCGACATCCACTGGCTCGACTCGGACGTGGTCTTCCTGGCCGGCACCGGCGGCGGCGTCTACGACGTGCAGCTGGCCGACAGCTGGAAGGCGAACTTCTCCCTCTACGGGCGCGACTACGGCGACATCAGCGCCAGCGGTCTGTCCGACATCGAGAGCTACATCCTCACCATGAACAACCGCGTCGGCAACTGGCAGTGGATGCTGAACGGTCTGTCTGCCAAGGACAACGAGGCGCGCATCAACGACGGCGGCGCGGGCAGCGAAGCGGCAAACAAGGGGGTGCACACCCTGCTGGCCTACCACGCGGACAGCTTCTTTGGCATCAACCCCGGCTTCTCCAAGGCGGCCGTGCTGTACGGCCATGGCCTGGGGGCCGAGCTCAAGGGACTGGGATCCGACAGCGAGCTGCTGCCGGATGCGGACGCGGTACGCATCGCCGTGTTTGGCGCCACCGATATCACTCCGCGCTGGCGTATCGCCCCGGCCCTGCTGGCCGAGCACAGCCAGGATCGCTACGTGAAGGGGGACGAGTATCAGTGGCTGACCCTCAACACCCGGGTGGCCCAGGTGCTGAGCCAGAACGTCGAGCTGATCTACGAGGCCACCTGGCAGTACATGGATCTCGATCCCAAGGGCTACAAAGGCCGTCAGGCGGCGAGTGGCGACTTTGCCAAGCTCACCTTCGCCCCCACCTTCAAGGCGCAGACCGTCGGCTTCTTCGAGCGGCCGGAGTTGCGGGTATTCGCCACCTGGATGGACTGGTCCTCCGATCTCGACAACTACGCCAGTACCGATGCCATGGGCCAGAGCGACTTCACCGCCGGTGGCGAGTGGAACTTTGGCGTGCAGATGGAAACCTGGTTCTAGTTCGTTATCCCGATCACAAAAATGGCAGCCGATCTCGGGATCTCTTGGTTAGCTAAAACGGTTTAGCTGATAATGCGGACCAAGAACTCGGAGCCTGGCTCCGGCAAATCCTGTGCAGCAGTGGAGTAGCAAGGTGGGGAATCGTGTGTGGGTAATGGGGGATGCGGTGGTGGATCTCATCCCGGAAGGGGAGCGGCACTACCTCAGGTGTCCGGGGGGAGCACCGGCCAATGTGGCGGTAGGCGTTGCCCGGCTTGGCGGTGAGTCGGCCTTTATCGGCCGGGTCGGCGCGGATCCCTTTGGCCGCTTTATGGCCGATACCCTGGCAAGGGAAGGGGTGGATACCGCTTGTCTGCGGACGGATCCCGCCCACCGAACCAGCACGGTGCTGGTGGAACTCGACGCCGAGGGGGAGCGCAGCTTCACCTTCATGGTGCGCCCCAGTGCCGACCAGTTCCTGAGCCCCGCCGATCTGCCGGTCTTCCAGGCCGGGCAGTGGCTGCTCACCTGCTCCATTGCGCTTGCCAACGAGCCGGTGCGCGGCAGTTGCCTGCAAGCCATGGCGACCATCCGGGCCGTCGGGGGACGGGTCTGCTTCGACCCCAACCTGAGGCCCGAGGTGTGGGGCAATCCCGCCGAGATGCTGCCCGTGGTGCGCGAGGCCATCGGGCAGGCGGACGTGGTCAAGCTCTCGGTGGAGGAGCTGCAACTGCTGAGCGGTCTGGACGATCTGGCCGCGGGGCTTGCCACCCTTTCAGGGCCGGCACTGGTGCTGGTGACCCGGGGGGCGGCCGGTGTGGTGGCCCGTCTGGGGGGCGAGCAACTGGAGTGGGTGGGGCCCAAAGTGACGCCCATCGACACCACGGGGGCGGGGGATGCCTTCGTCGCCGGTCTGCTGGCGGCCTTGGCCGAACGGACCTCGCTGCCCGCTCTGAATGAGCTGCCCGCCATCCTGGCCCGGGCCCACGGCTGCGGGGCGCTCGCCACCACCGCCAAGGGGGCCATGACGGCGCTGCCCACCCGCACCCGGCTGGATGAATTTTTGCGATCGGGCGCAAGCGGCCGTTGATCTGCGGCTAGAAGCCCGGCTCGACAGCCCCTACTCTCATGTGACAAGGGCCCGCCAGCTGGCGGGTCATAAGAGGAAGATTATGAATATCAGTGCGATAGCCCAGGATCTGGTGCCCCTGCTCGGGGGCAGGGAGAACATCGTCAGCGCCGCCCACTGCGCCACCCGGCTGCGGCTGGTGCTGGCGGACGACAGCAAGGTGAACAAGGCCGCCATCGACAAGCTGGAGGGGGTCAAGGGGTGCTTCAGCAATGCCGGCCAAATTCAGGTGATCTTCGGCACTGGCCTGGTCAACAAGGTCTATGCGGAGTTCGTCACCCTGACCGGGACAGGCACCGCCAGCAAGGCGGAGCTGACCGACATGGCGACGGCCAAGCTCAATGTGGCCCAGCGCCTGGCGCGGACCCTCTCCAACATTTTCGTGCCCATCATTCCGGCCATCGTCGCGTCCGGCCTGCTGATGGGGCTGCTCGGCATGGTGCGCACCTACGGCTGGGTCAACGCCGACAGCGCCCTGTTCGTCATGCTCGACATGTTCAGCTCGGCGGCCTTCATCATACTGCCGATCCTCATCGGCTTCACGGCGGCGCGGGAGTTTGGCGGCAACCCCTACCTCGGAGCGACCCTGGGCGGCATTCTCACCCACCCGGCCCTGACCAACGCCTGGGGCGTGGCGGGTGGCTTCAAGACCATGGACTTCTTCGGGCTGGACGTGGCCATGATCGGCTACCAGGGCACCGTCTTCCCGGTGCTCTTGGCGGTCTGGTTCATGTCCCACCTGGAGAAACAGCTGAGAAGGCGCATCCCGGATGCCCTGGATCTCATCCTCACCCCGTTTTTGACCGTCATCATCACCGGCTTCGTGGCGCTGCTCTTCATCGGCCCCGCCGGGCGGGTGCTGGGGGATGGCATCTCGTTCGGTCTGAGCGCCCTCTATGAGCAGGCAGGCTGGCTGGCGGGTCTGGTGTTTGGCGGGACTTATTCCCTTATCGTCATCACCGGCATCCACCACAGCTTCCACGCCATCGAGGCGGGGCTGCTGGCCAACCCTGCCATCGGCGTCAACTTCCTGCTGCCCATCTGGGCCATGGCCAACGTGGCCCAGGGCGGGGCTTGCCTCGCGGTCTACTTCAAGACCCGGGACGTGAAGATCAAGGCCATCACGGTGCCGGCGGCCATGTCCTGCCTGCTCGGCATCACCGAGGCGGCAATCTTCGGGGTCAACCTGCGCTACATCAAGCCCTTCCTGGCCGGTCTGTTCGGCGGGGCCTGCGGCGGCGCCTACGTGGTGGCGGCCAAGGTCGGCATGACGGCGGTGGGCCTGACCGGCATCCCGGGCATGGCCATCGTCCAGCCCATGAGCCTCATCCACTATGTCATCGGTCTGGTGATCGCCTTTGGCGCCGCTTTCGCCGCCTCCTACCTGCTCAAGTACAAGGTGGAGTGATGAAGGAAAGCCATCTCCTGAACCTGGTTGTCCGGTCCCTGCTGGCCGGACAGCTCAAGGCGGCGGCCGATCCCCATCGGCCCCGCTGGCATCTGGCAGCCCCGGTGGGGCTGCTCAACGATCCCAACGGCTTTATCGAGCACGACGGGCGCTACCATCTTTTCTACCAGTGGAACCCGCTCGGTTGCGAGCACCGCAACAAGGGCTGGGGGCATGTCACCTCCACCGATCTGCTGCACTGGCAGCACGAGCCGGTGGCGCTGCTGCCCACCGAGGCCTATGAGAGCCACGGCTGCTATTCGGGCTCGGCGGTGAGCGACGAGCAGGGGCGTCTGACCCTTATCTACACCGGCAACGTCAAATACCCGGACGGCAGCCGCACCGCCTACCAGTGTCTGGCCCGCGCCGACGGTGAGGGCGGTTTTGCCAAGCTGGGGCCTGTGCTGGATCTGCCCCAAGGCTACAGCGGCCATGTGCGCGACCCCAAGGTGTGGCACGACGGTCGACAGTGGCTGATGGTGCTGGGAGCCCGCACCCTGGATGACAAGGGAGAAGTGCTGCTCTATCGCGGTGACACCCTGGATGCCTGGACGCTGGTGGGCCCCATCGCCGGTAGCGGGCGCGGGGGGCTGGGGGACTTTGGCTATATGTGGGAGTGCCCGGACCTCTTCCCCCTGGGGGATAGTCATGTGCTCATCAGCTGTCCCCAGGGGATTGCTCCGCTGGGGGACGATTATCGCAACCTCTATCAGTGCGGCTGGTTGGCGGGCAACTTCGACGGGATGCGCTTCGAGCACGGGGCTTTCCACGAGCTGGACTGGGGCTTCGAGTTCTATGCGCCGCAAACCACCCAGGACCGCCAGGGGCGGCGCCTGCTGTTTGGCTGGCTGGGGCTGCCGGAGGAGAACGAGATGAGCCAGCCCACCATCCCCTATGGCTGGATCCACCAGATGAGCTGCCCGCGGGAGCTGTTCTGGCAAGGCGACTGGCTCTGCCAGCGGCCGGTGGCAGAGCTGGTCGCCCTCAAGGGGGAGCAGACCCGCTTCGAGGGGGGGCTCGGTGAGTTTCCGGGGCTGGCCATCGACTCGGCCTGGCTCGATCTGGCCTTGAGCGGGGAGGGGAGCCTCTGGTTCGGGGCCGTGGCCGAGCTGGTGTGGCAGCCGGGGCGCCTTGTCCTGCGGCGCCAGAACTGGCAGAGCGGGGCCTGGGAGGAGCGATGCTGCCCCTGGCTTGGAGGCAAGATCACCGTCCTGTGCGATCGCTCCAGTCTGGAGTGCTTCGTCGATGGCGGGCGCCAGAGCCTGTCGACCCGCTACTTCCCCGGTGAAAAGCCTCAACTTTCATCGGGTAAGGGCGCTGATGGCAGCAAAATTTGCCTGGATCACTGGCCGCTGGCGACCTGCCTAGTACAATAGCCCGGTCTCAGTGTGCCGGGAGGTCAGGTGGAGAAGAAGAAACGGATCACGATTGCCCAGATAGCCGAGCTCGCGGGGGTCTCCAAGGCCACCGCCAGCCTGGTACTCAACGGCAAGAGTGCGGAATACCGCATCGCCGACGATACCCGCAAGCGGATCCAGGCGGTGGCGGACGAGTGCCACTATCAGCCCAGCATCCATGCCCGCTCCCTGCGCGAGAGCCGCAGCTACACCTGGGGGCTGGTGATCCCCGACCTCACCAACTTCGGTTTCGCCAGCATCGCCCGTGCCCTGGAGGCCCGCTGTCGGGAGGCGGGGATCCAGCTGCTGATCGCCTGTTCAGAAGATGACCCCACCCTGGAGCAGCGGGTGGTGGACAACCTCATCAGTCGTCAGGTGGATGGCCTCATCGTCGCCTCCAGTGGCCATAGCGACGACATCTATGCCCGCATCCACGACCGTCTGCCCGTGGTGCAGCTCGACCGCCACATCGGGGAGTCGCGCCTGCCCATGGTGATCTCGGACGCCTGCAAGGCCACCGCCGAGCTGGTGCAGGACATGGCCCGCGAGTGCGGCGAGGAGATCTACTACTTCGGCGGCCTGCTGGATCTCTCCCCCAGCCGCCACCGGCTGGCGGGTTACGAGCTCGGGCTGCATCGGGCCGGGCTGGAGGCGCCAGAGAGTCAGGTACGCCATCGCGACTATCAGCCAAGCTCCGGCTATCAGCTGATGGCCGAGCTGGTGGCCGAGCTGGGGGCGCCGCCGAAGGGGTTGTTTACCGCCTCTTTCACCCTGCTGGAGGGGGTGCTGCGCTACCTCAACGAGGCGGGGCTGATGGAGACCGGCATGCGCCTGTGTACCTTCGACGATCACGATCTGCTCGACTGCATCCCCATGCGCATCGATTCCGTGGCCCAGGATTGCCCGGCCCTGGCCCGGGCCGCCTTCGAGCTGATGCAGCAGCTCATTGCGGGCAATCCCCCTGCCCAGACCGCCCAGGTGATTAACCCCAGGGTGCGCTGGCGCAGCCGCCGCTAGGCACGCGGTTCCCTTTCCTGTGAAAAAGCCCCGCCGGATCCGGCGGGGCTTTTTGTGCTGCGCCCGGGGCGAGGGCGTCAATCGGTAATGCTGGCTCGCCAGAAGATCTGCTTGATGTGGGGATGCTCTCCGAGCGTGTTCATCAGGGCATCGAGCTTGGTGCCATCGATGGCGCTGGCGAGCAGCGCCGCCGAGATCTCGAGATCCTGATCGCCGAAGGGGGTGATGTCGAGCTCGCTCAGGGGGTAGTGGGCCTGCTCCAGCATCTGCTCGAGCCAGGGCAGCACCTCCTTCTGGTGAGCGCGGCCGATGAGGGCGGTCACGTGATAGGTCACTTCGGTGTCCATATTGTCCACCGGATCACGGTTTATCTGGTTGACCAGGGGGCGCAGCAGGGTGTTGGCGGCCAGCACGAAGAGGGCGCCGAGGATGGCTTCCAGGGCGAACCCGGCGCCGCAGGCGGCCCCGACCGCGGCCACACCCCACAGGGTGGCGGCTGTGTTGATGCCGCGGATGTTGCCGGATTCCCGCATGATGACGCCGGCGCCGAGAAAACCGATGCCGGAGACGATGTAGGCCACCACGTGGACCACGCCGTAACTGCCGCCGTGCAGGTCATAGATGCGCTGGGCCAGGTTGACGAAGAGTGCCGCCCCCACGGCGACCAGCACGTTGGTGCGAAGGCCGGCGGTGCGCTGGCGGTACTGGCGCTCCAGCCCGACCAGACTGCCCAGCACGAAGGCGAGCAGCAGGCTGGCCAGGGTGTCCGCCAGGGCGAGAAAATCGAGTTGTTGCCACATTCTCATGGGTGACTCCTTCTGGGGATGCCGGCCGGCCCTCGCCCCCCGGCTTGCGTGAGAGACGGGACAAGGTCGGCATCCTGGTGAATGCAGGGGCGCGACCCGCCTCCTGACGGGGCGGGACGGTGCAAACAGGGAGCAGGCCCTTCACGGTGGCCCGGGAAGGACCTCGCCTCGTTCGAGGGTCAATGGCTGGTGGCGTCGTCCCCGGCGCGGGGGCGCAGCTCCCAGCGTACCGGGCGCACAACCGCTACCAGGTGGATGAACTGCACCAGATAGCGGCGCTGGGGCGGCGTGCAGTAGAGGCTCAGTACCAGCACACGCCTTTCACCGCGCCCGGGCTTCATGGCCTGCATGGGGCTGAGTCCGGCCGGTTGCAGGGTGTGGCTCACCGCCGCCAGCACCTGCTCCATGTCGGCTCTGTCCTCGCAGCGGATGTGCAGCCGATAGAGGTGCTGACGTCGTCTGCCGCCTTGCCAGAGCGGTCGCAGGCTCCGTCCCAGTCTGCTCAGCAGGGAAGGGGATTTGTCAGCGACAGGGTTGTTTGAAATCAAGCGCATAGCAGCCTCCTTGTGGGAAGCAGAAACTATGCAGGCAAGGTGCCGGGGATGAGTCCGCGTCACCTGACGTCAAGTGTGAAAAGCGGGGAAGAAGAGGGATCCACTTCTCGCCGGGTGGCGAGTCGCGGCAGAAAAATAGCTGCGGCTAGCTCGCGACCTGGGTGCCGACGACGAGGGTCGGCGTGCGTCTGTCACTTGATGAGTTGCCCACCTATGGTCTCCGCTAGTGATAAAGAGGCGACATGGTAGCCGATGCGGCGATCGGGGTAAACCTTGGCGCCCTGACAGCAAAATATTGAAACAATATGAGATTTTTCCAATATGCTGCCAATGGCCCCCGTTTGATGAGCAGGCCTGGGTGATGCCGGGCCCATCCGCCCGAGCATGGCGGCGGGACAGACGCCGGTGAACGGCTCCCGCCTCGCGTCGCGGCCACTGCGCTTCCCCATCTTTATTTAGATGTTGCTAATTTAATGTCATTTCATACAATGACGTTAATATCAGGAGTTGCTAATTTATCCCTGTATCGGGTCGACGGGACAAACCGCTGGGCCCTGGGGCTGCAAACCCATTTTTGTCACTCAGATGAGGAAATTCGATGATGGAAAGCCAATGGCTGCTCTCCCTCGGGGGCGGCATGCTGGTGGGGCTGTCGGCCCTGATCCTGATGCTGTTCAACGGCCGGGTGGCCGGGATCAGCGGCATTCTGGCCGGCGCCCTGCAACAGAAAGCACCCTGGCGGCTGCTGTTTCTGCTGGGGCTGGGGACGGGCGCCTGGCTGGCGCTGACCCTGGGTTGGGCCAGCATGCCCGCATTGACCACCTTGCCCGGTTGGCCTGTGGTGCTGCTGGCCGGCTTGCTGGTGGGCATAGGCACCCGCCTTGGCAATGGCTGCACCAGCGGTCACGGCATCTGCGGCATGGGGCGGCTCTCGGTGCGATCCATCGCCGCCACCCTGACCTTTATGGCGGTGGGTTTCATCACCGTCTTTTTCACTCACCACATTCTCTGACGGGGTGATTGCCATGAGATTGCTGACAAGTTTGCTCGCGGGTCTGCTGTTCGGGCTGGGGATGGCCATCTCCGGCATGATAGACCCCGCCCGGGTCACCGGTTTTCTCGATCTGGCCGGCGCCTGGGATCCCAGCCTCGCCTTCGTGATGGGGGGCGCCCTGGTGGTCTTCATGCCGGGTTATTTTTTGTTGGTGAAGCCCCGCAGTCGGAGCCTGCTGGGTGAGCCCATCGTCGCCGTGCCGCCCTCCGTGCTGGATAGACCCCTGCTGGGGGGCGCCGCCCTGTTCGGCATCGGCTGGGGACTGGTGGGCATCTGCCCGGGGCCGGCCTTGAGCCTGATATCCAGCGGTCAGCCCATGATATTGCTCTTCATCGCGGCCATGGTGGCCGGGATCCTGCTGGTGGACAGGGTCTGGGTCCGGTGGCGGGACAAGATTCGCTCCCCTCATGCCGCCTGAGCCCAGGAGGGGCGTGGCCCGGGGCTGACCGTCAGGGTGGGCCCCGCCTCCCGCCATGATCCCCGCCCTTGTGCCTCTGCCTCCTGCTCATGGTTGCTCTTTTTTGAGTCCCCCCATGAGACTCGGTCCCAGGAATGGTATTGTGCTCTCTTGCGTCCACCATGAGGTCCTGCCATGTCTCCCTTGCGCCTGCTCGTCTCCGACTCCCACGATCCCCTGTTCAACCTGGCGGTGGAGGAGTGCATCTTCCGCCAGATGGACCCGACCCAGCGGGTGCTGTTCCTGTGGCGAAACGCCAATACGGTGGTGATAGGTCGGGCCCAGAATCCCTGGAAGGAGTGCAACACCCGCCGCATGGAAGAGGACGGGGTGACGCTCGCCCGGCGCAGCAGCGGAGGCGGCGCCGTGTTTCACGACCTTGGCAACAGCTGCTTCACCTTCATGGCGGGCAAGCCCGGCTATGACAAGAGCGTCTCCACCTCCATCGTGCTCAATGCCCTGGTGCGGCTCGGGGTGAGTGCCTTTGCCTCGGGGCGCAACGATCTGCTGGTGGCCACGGCGGACGGGGATCGCAAGGTGTCGGGCTCGGCCTATCGGGAGACCCAGGATCGCGGTTTTCATCATGGCACCCTGCTGCTGGACGCCGACCTCGGTCGCCTCGCTCACTACCTCAACCCCGATCCCAAGAAGCTGGCGGCCAAGGGGATCAGCTCGGTACGCAGCCGGGTCGCGAACCTGTGCGATCTCCTGCCGGGGATAGATCATCAGCAGGTGAATGACGCCCTCGTGGAGGCCTTCTTTGCCCACTACGGCGCGCGCGTCTCCCCCGAGCATATCTCGCCGGCCCAATTGCCCGCCCTGCCGGGCTTTGCCGAGACCTTCGCCCGCCAGCGCAGCTGGGAGTGGAACTTCGGCCATGCCCCTGCGTTCAGCCATCAGCTGGACGAGCGTTTCGGCTGGGGCGGGGTGGAGCTGCACTTCGATGTGGAGAAGGGCGTGATAGGGCGGGCGCAGATCTTCAGCGACAGCCTGGATCCGGCGCCCCTGGATACCCTGGCCCAGAGGCTGGTGGGCGTGGCCTATCGCAGTGACGCCATCGCCGCGCTGCTGGGGCAGTTGAAGGGCGACTTCCCGGCCCGGCACGCCGAGCTCGATGAGCTCTCCTGTTGGTTGCAGGGGGCGCTGCGCTGATGGGATGATGGGGGCGGCCATGCTTGCGCATGGTGCCCGACGGCGCCGAACGTGAAACGGCGGGATTGTCCCGCCGTTTTCTTGCCGCCTGAGCCCCTTATCCCCGCTGGATGGCGGTCACTGTGAGCTTGCCAGCCGGGTTCTCGGCGTGAAAGCGCACCGCATCCCCCACCTTCAGATCCTTGAGCAGGGCCGGGTCGGCCACCCGAAACACCATGGTCATGGGGGGCATCTTGAGGTTCGCGATGGCCTCGTGCTTGATGCCCACCTTGCCGTTGGCCTCGTCGATGCGGGTGATAATCCCCTTGGTCATCACCCCCTCCTTCATCCCCTCCATCTGCTGCATGTCACCCATCTGGTTCATGTCATGGCCTTCATGGCTCATCATCTCTTCAGCTTGCAGGCTGGTGTGGGTGGCAAGGCCCAGCAGCAGGGTCAAAGTGAGTGTCTTGTAGTTCATCTTGGTTTCCTTGTTTGGGTTGTCCGGTTGATCAGGGTGCAGTTGGGATATCCGTCTGCGCAGTCGTGTGGTCGAGGGTCTTCAGGGCACGGCTTTTCCACAGATAGAAGGCGGCGGGCAGCACCAGCAGGGTCAGCACCAGGGCACTGACCATGCCGCCAATCATGGGGGCGGCGATGCGCTGCATCACTTCAGAACCCGTGCCCTGGCTCCACATGATGGGCAGCAGGCCCGCGATGATGGTCACCACCGTCATCATCTTGGGGCGCAGGCGCAGGGCGGCGCCGTGGATCACTGCCCGGTGCAGGCCCGCCTTGTCCGGCTTGCCGCTGGCCACCAGGTCATCCCAGGCGTGGTTGAGGTAGACCAGCATCAGGACGCCGGTCTCCACCGCTACCCCGGCCAGGGCGATAAAGCCCACCCCCACCGCCACCGAGAGGTTGAAGTCGAGCAGCCAGAGGGTCCAGATCCCGCCCACTACCGCGAGCGGCAGAGTGGTGAGGATGAGCAGCACCTCCTGGACGCGGCGAAACGCCAGATAGAGCAGCAGCACGATAATGGCGACGGTCAATGGCACCACGTAGGCCAGACGCGCCTTGGCCCGCTCCATGTATTCGAACTGACCGGACCAGCTGAGGGCATAGCCCGGCGGCAGCACCAGCTGCTTGGCCACCTCGGCCTTGGCCTGCGCCACAAAAGAGCCGATGTCCCGATCGCGAATGTCGATGTAGACCAGGCCATTGAGCCGCGCGTTCTCGCTTCTGAGCATGGGGGCCTCGTCGCTGATGTAGACCCGGGCCACGTCCGCCAGGGCGATGCGCGCACCGCCTGGGGTGACCAGGGGCAGCAGCTCGAGGCTGGCCACCGAGTCGCGATAGCTCTGGGGATAGCGCAGGTTGATGGGGTAGCGCTCGCGCCCCTCTATGGTCTGGCCCACCTCCATGCCGCCCACCGCGGTGGCGAGCACTCCTTGCACGTCGGCGATATTGAGGCCGTAGCGGGCCGCCTTGAGCCGGTCGATATCCACCTTGACGTAGCGGCCACCGGCCACCCGCTCGGCGTAGACCGATGAGGCGCCTTCCACCTTGCCGATGATCTGCTCCAGCTGCTTGCCAAGTTGTTGAATGACCTTGAGATCGGGCCCCGCTATCTTGATGCCCACCGGGGTCTTGATGCCGGTGGCCAGCATGTCGATGCGGGTCTTGATGGGGGGCACCCAGGCGTTGGTGAGGCCGGGGAAGCGGATGAGGGAGTCTAGCTCCTCTTTGAGCTTCTCCGGGGTCATGCCGGGGCGCCACTGATCCCGGGGCTTGAGCTGTATGCTGGTCTCCATCATCACCAGATCGGCGGGATCGGTGGCGGTGTCGGCGCGCCCCGCCTTGCCGAACACGTTCTGCACCTCGGGGACGGTGCGGATGAGCTTGTCGGTCTGCTGCAAGATCTCTCGCGCCTTGCCCACCGAGATGTTGGCCGCCGTGGTGGGCATGTACATGATGTCCCCTTCATCGAGCGGCGGTATGAACTCGGATCCCAGGTACTTGAGCGGCCAGAAGCCCGCCACCGTCACCAGCAGTGCGGCGGCGAGCGTGGTTTTCGGACGGGCCAAGACGGCCTTGAGCAACGGCACATAACCCTGGCTTAGCCAGCGGTTGAGCGGGTTGGCCTGTTCGGCCAGCACCTTGCCACGGATGAAGTAGCCCATGATCACCGGCACCAGCGTGATGGCGAGCGCGGCCGCAGCAGCCATGGCGTAGGTCTTGGTGTAGGCGAGGGGGTGGAACATCCGTCCCTCCTGCGCCTCCAGGGCGAACACCGGCAAAAAGCTGATGGTGATGATGAGCAGGGAGAAGAAGATGGCGGGCCCCACTTCTATGCTCGCCTCTGTGATGATGCGCCAGCGGTTTTTGTCGGTGAGCGCCTCCCGCTCCATATGCTTGTGGACGTTCTCTATCATCACGATGGCACCATCCACCATGGCGCCGATGGCGATGGCGATGCCCCCCAGCGACATGATGTTGGCGTTGATCCCCTGCAGATGCATCACGATAAAGGCGGTCAGAATCGCGATAGGGAGTGTGATGACCACCACCAGGGACGAGCGCAGGTGGAACAGGAAGGCCAGACACACCAGCACCACCACGGCGAACTCCTCCACCAGCTTGCCGAAGAGGTTGTCGATGGCGCGGGCGATAAGATCGGATCGATCGTAGACGGTGACGATCTCCACCCCCTCCGGCAGGCTGCTTTTGAGCTCCGCTAGCCGCGCCTTGACCCCGTCTATGGTGTGCTGGGCATTCTCGCCGTAGCGCATCACTATGATGCCGCCCACCACTTCCCCTTCGCCGTTGAGCTCGGCGACGCCGCGTCGACTCTGGGGGCCGGTTACCACATCCGCCACGTCACCCAGCAACAGGGGCGCGCCGCGCACATTGGTGCCAAGCGGGATCTGTTTTAAGTCCTCCACGCTTTTCAGATAGCCGTTGGAGCGCACCATGTACTCCGCTTCCGCCATCTCGATGACGGAGGCGCCGGTCTCCTGATTGCCCTGCTGAATGGCGGTCTCGATGAGGGAGAGCGGGATGCCGTAGGCGCGCAGCTTGTCCGGATCGACCCGTACCTGGTACTGGCGCACCATGCCGCCGACGGTGGCGACCTCGGAGACCCCCTCCACCGTCTGCAACTCGTATTTCAGAAACCAGTTCTGCAGGGAGGTGAGCTGGCTGAGGTCATGCTTGCCGCTTCTGTCTACCAGGGCGTACTGGTAGACCCAGCCCACCCCGGTGGCATCGGGGCCGAGCTGGGGGCGGGCGGAGGCGGGCAGGTTGGGGGTCACCTGGCTCAAATACTCCAGCACCCGGGCGCGGGCCCAGTAAAGATCCGTGCTGTCGTCAAACAGCACGTAGACGAAGGAGTCGCCGAAGAAGGAGTAGCCGCGCACCGTGGTGGCCCCCGGCACCGCCAGCATGGCGGTGGTGAGCGGGTAGGTCACCTGATCCTCCACAACCTGGGGCGCCTGGCCCGGATAGGCCGTCTTGATGATCACCTGCACGTCGGAGAGATCCGGTAGGGCATCCACCGGGGTTTGCTTGACCGACCAGAGCCCCCAGGCGGTAAGCATGAGGGTCAACAGCAGTACCAGAAAGCGGTTGCCCACGGACCAGCGAATGATGGCAGGGATCATGATCTGGCTCCTTGCTCATGCAGTGCAGAGAGTGAAGAGCGGTTGCCTGCTAGGCAGCGAATGATGGAAGGGAT
Organism: Aeromonas bivalvium; assembly: GCF_046078285.1. Taxonomy (NCBI): domain Bacteria; kingdom Pseudomonadati; phylum Pseudomonadota; class Gammaproteobacteria; order Aeromonadales; family Aeromonadaceae; genus Aeromonas; species Aeromonas bivalvium. Next base: position 1,050,817 of record NZ_JBGXBV010000001.1, on the reverse strand, counting down.
CATGGCTTGGCTCCCATATCGTGCTGGCTAGGGTCCATGCCTTCCATCTTCCCCATCTCATCCGCCGCAGGCTTGGCGTCGCCGTCAGTAGCGGGTGCCTTCTCCTGATGGATGCTGGTGATGCGGTACTCGTCACCCTCCTGCATTACTTGCAGATGGAGGGTCTGCCCCTCCGTCAGCTTGCTCATGTCCACCCCGTCCGCCACGGTGAACTCCATCTCCATGGCGGGCCACTGCCACTCTGGGATGGGCTGGTGGGAGACCGTCAGGGTGCGGTTGGCCAGATCGATGCTTTCAACCTCGCCCTGAGTCCACACCTGGGCGGGGCGCACCGCCGTCATGCGCTGGAAGTCAGAATCGATGGCCGATTCCGAATCGAGCAGGAACTGGGCCGAGCGGACTATGCTGTCCCCCGCTTCGACTCCCTCCCTGATGGCCACCTTGTCGCCAAACTGGGGGCCCAGGGTGACGGCCACCGACTTGAAGCTGCCATCCCCCAGCGCCAGCACCAGCCTGTCCTGGCTGCCGGTGCGGATCACCGCTTCGCTCGGCACCACCAGCCGGGGTTCCCCCTGTCCGGTGCGAATGCTCACCTTGGCGAACATGTTGGGTTTCAAAAACTCGTCCGGGTTGGCGAAGCGCAGGCGCACCTTGAGGGTGCGGGTGGCGGCATCCAGGGTCGGGTAGAGGTAATCCACCTTACCTTGCCAACTGCGGCCGGGGGCGTAGTCCAGGGTCATGGTGACAGGATCCCCCACCTTGAGCTGGGCGGCCTGGCGCTCGAACACCTCGGCGCTCACCCACACCTGCTTGAGGGTGCCGATGTTGAACAGGGCGGCGGCGGGCTCAACATACTGGCCCTCGCGCACTTTCAGCTCTGACACATAACCGCTGCTGGGGGCATAGATGCCAATGGTTTCGCGCACCTGACGGCTGCGTTTGAGGGCCGCAATCTGATCTGATGGCACCTGCAAGGATTTGAGCTTGCCCTCGGCGGCGCGCAGCAGCAGCGGGTTGGCGGTGTTGAGCGCCAGCAGATACTCGTGCTGGGCGTTGACAAGATCCGGGGCATAGAGCTCGTAGAGCAGGGCGCCTTTGGCCACCTGCTGCCCCTCGCTCTTGATGGCGAGGGTGCGGATCCAGCCCGCCATGCGGGCGTTGACCGCCTCCAGCCTGTCCTCGTCATAGCCGACATAGCCCACCGTCTCGATCTGCTGGTGGACGGAGAGTTTCTCTACCTTGGCGAGCCGCACCCCCAGGTTCTGCTGGATCTCGGGGCTGATGGTGACGGTACCCGGCGAGCCGCTTTTTTGCTCCTCATAGACGGGAATGAAGTCCATCCCCATGTTGTCCTTGGCGGGGCCATCGCGCTTGTCGCGAGGATCCATGGGGTTGACCCAGTAGAGGGGCGTCTTCTCTTTGGCGGTTGCACCGTCGCCAGTCTGTTTGGCGGCCCAGTAGCCGCCACCGGCGCCGAGGGCCAGCAGCAGGGCGGACATCAGCAGCGTCTTGTTCATGACAAGCCTCCGGCGCGGGCAGGGCTGGAGGACAGGGCGCCCGCGAAGGCGGCAACCCTGGCGGGAGAAAAATGGGCAAGTGACATGGTACGTCTTCTCTTGTGCAGGCCGCCGGGCGGGTGATGGGCAGGGCATCACGGGCGGGCGGCAAACGGGGCGCGGCTGAATGGTCAGCGTGCGCACGGCCCCCTGCGAGCGGGCCGGTTTGGCCAGGGCGCAGGGTCAGGCAAGGCGGCAGGAAACGGGCAAGCCAAGACTTGCCGCCGCCGTGAGAGAAGGGCTTTCTAGTGGCGCAGCACCGACAGCATCAGGTGTCGACGTGGCCAGGAGGGAGGGTGAGCACCGCGGGATCGCAGGAAGGGGTCCCGCAGCCAGTTGTCCAGTGTGCTGCCGGTCGTCCCTGGGGGCAGCAGCAACAGGGGCAGGGCGAGCAGGGTCAGCAGGGCGGCCAGCAGCGGCAGACCGACGCCGGTGGACGAGGTGAGACCGCCGTGCATCTGGCACTCGTCCTGATGGAGGTCGGTGGCAGCACTGCCACCACCATCGTGGCAGGAGAGCACCTGCATGGCGGCGGCATCCATCTCTCCATGACCCATTGCGGTTGCGCCGTGGTGCGCGGCCTGGGGGGATGCCATGGCATGGCTGCCCAGCCAGCCGAGGCAGAGGCTGAGATTGCAGGCGAGCAGCAGCGCCAGCAACAGCCGGGCGATGAGCACTGTGGGCAATCTCGATGAGAGCATGGGCGGTTTCCCTGTGACGGATGGGCCGAATGTAAACCTTGCCGAAAGGAGAAGGTCAAGGCCTGGCAAGGGCCGTCTGCTGGCGAATTGACATGGATTAAGAAAGGGCGGGGCAGTGAACAAAAAAAGCCCCCGCATGGGCGGGGGCCGGGTCTCTTTGCGAGGGCGAGCCTGGCGCCGGGATCAGGCGAAGCAGGTCCAGATGGGGGCGTGATCCGAGGGCTTGTCGATGCCGCGCAGCTCGTAGTCGATGCCGGTCTCGGTCACCTTGTCCTTGAGAGCATTGGACGCCATGATGAGGTCGATGCGCAGACCCCGGTTCTCGTCAAAGCCCCTGGAGCGGTAGTCGAACCAGGAGAAGCGCTCGCACTCGGTGGGGTTGGCGGCGCGGAAGGTGTCGGTCAGGCCAAACCCTTCCAGACGGGCCATCCATTCCCGTTCGATGGGCAGGAAGGAGCACTTGCCATCCCGCAGCCAGCGCTTGCGGTTCGCCTCGCCGATGCCGATGTCGAGATCCGTGGGAGAGATGTTCATGTCCCCGATCAGCGCAATCTGGTCGTCCGGGCTGTGGTGGGTCTCGAGGTAGTGCTGCAAGTCCTCGTAAAACTTCTGCTTGGCCGGGAACTTGGTCTCGTGATCCTGGTTTTCCCCTTGCGGGAAGTAGCCGTTCATCACCTTGATGACGGAGCCGTCTTCGCGCTGGAAACTGGCCATGATCATGCGGCGCTGGGCGTCCTCGGGATCCGTGGGGAAGCCCTTTTGCACCTCGAGGGGCTTGTTCTTGCTCATGATGGCCACCCCGTAGTGGGCCTTCTGACCGTGGAACTCGACGTGATAGCCCATGGCCTCCACGTCCGCCAGGGGGAAGGCTTCGTCGTGGACCTTGATCTCCTGCAGGCCGATCACGTCCGGCTGGTGCTTGTCGATGATGGCTTGCAACTGATGAAGACGGGCGCGCAGGCCGTTGATATTGAAAGAGATGATCTTCATGTCGATGTGCTCATGTCGTTTTTATAGGTGGCTATTGGACTAGGAATCCCGGGTCGATGCAAGCCGCAGGCTCATTGGCTCTGGCTGAACTCCTGGCGCAGCTTGCGAAAGCGCTCCTGCTGGGCCGGATTGAGGGGGATCCCCTCCAGTATGGCCAGGGTCTCCTTGCATTCGCTCGGAAAGTCCGGGTTCTTGCGATGCTTCTCGATGAGCTTGAGCAGCACCTGGATCTTGTTGAGCGCCGCCCCCGTGTTGGCGGGGGCGCGGCGCAGGGCCTCGCGAAAGTGGGTGAGGGCCTGCTCGAGCTGGCCCCCCTCATAGGCCTTGATGCCGAGCTCGTTGAGCTGCTGATAGCGCTGGCGCCGCTCCTGCACCGTCTTGTCGTTGCGGGTCGCCTGGATGCAGATGGTGAGCAGCCTGTCCCCATCTTCGGTCAGGTGCTCCTGCAGGCTCTCGGCATACTCGAACTCCCCGAGCTGGTAGAGGGCCAGCACCGTCTCGCCGAGCAGGGTGCCCGGCATGCTGGCCGGTTGATCCAGCCAGGGCTGGTTGGCGCGATAGAGCATCTTCTTGCCCTTGAGCAGCTGGCCCAGGGCGATCTGCACCCTGGCCTGGCAGATCTGCTCGAACACGGGGTAATTGAACTCGCTCACCATCAGGGAGTCGCGAATGCGCGACAGGGCCGAGTTGACCTGTTTTTGCAGGTTGGCGATGTGATAACCGTCATTGCTGTTGAGGGCGTAGAGAGTGAGACACTGGATATAGGCCCCCAGGTAGTGGGGAGTCCGGTGGATGGAGTTGCGCGCCAGCTCGATGAGGGAGAGGAGCACATCCCTGGCCTGGGCATAGTCGTGGCGCTGCAGGCACACCTCCGCCAGGCGGCGCGACAGCAGCACCGACTGGGGAGAGATCTCCACCGCCCGCTTGAGCTCGCGCTGGGCCGTCTCCTCTTCCCCCAGGGCCAGCTGGGCTTCGGCCAGCCAGCGGTGGGCCTCCACCATCAGGGGGTTGTGCTTGAGGGTCGCCTGCAGGTGGCTCACCGCCTCCTCGTTCAGTCCCAGGGTATGGCACGCCTTGCCCAGGGTGAGCCGGGCCCAGCCGTTCTCCTGGCCCGCCAGCAGCTGGCGCATCAGGCTGCGGGCCTCCTTGGCCTGACCCAGTTTGAGCTGGGTGTCGGCCTGCAGACAGCGGCAGAAGTTGGCAAAGCGCGGGATGGCGTCGGCCCGCTCGGCGCAGGCGTGGATCAGCTGCTCGGGCTTGTCCTCGGCCAGGGCCCGGAACACGCTCTCCAGGGCCCGGCGGCGAGCCAGGGCCCGGCGCAGCCGAAACTTGAACTGCTCCTGGGAGAAGGGCTTCATCAGGTACTCGTCCGGCTCCACTTCCAGGGCGCTCAACACCATGGCGCGGGAGTTGTCGCTGCTGACCATGATCACCACGCTCAGGGGCGGGATCAGCCCCTTGTCCCTCAGGCTCTCCAGCAGCTGGCGGCCGTTCTCCCCTCCGCCCAGATCGTAATCGAACAGATAGACATCGAAGCTCTCCTTCTGGCAGCGGCGACGGGCCTCCTCGGCACTGTTGGCAAAGTTGATGCGGTTGATGCCGATGTTTTGCAGCATGGCCTTCATCATCACCTGAAAGGCGCGCTGATCATCGACCAGCAGCAGGCGCAGCGGCTTGACGGGGGCAGGCTTGGGGGCGGCATCGCCAGCGGCAGAGGGGAGGGCGGGATCCTGGGTCGGCATGGCTCTGGGTCTTGGGGCATCGATGCGCCAGTGTGCCACCAAAGTTCGGGATCAGGCAATTGGCAAAGGGGGGCGCCAGGCCGGCCTCAGGGGGGCTGGCATCGGAAAGGGAGTGATCTGGCCCGCAGGCTTGGCCGTAAACCCTGGTTGACCGAGCGCATATGAGTACAATAAGGTCGATTCAAATAGCACCTTTGTCTGGCTCGCGGCTGCGGGCCAGACAATCCTGTCGCCAACCCTGGCAACCCATAGGAGAGGATGATGAAAAAGGTAATGTCCCTGTTGTTTCTGAGCGCCCTGGCGGCCCCCGCCTTCGCCGATGAGTGCACCCTGACGGTCGAGGCGAACGATGCCATGCAGTTCAACACCAAGGCGTTGAGCGTGCCCGCGACCTGCAAGGAGGTGACCCTCACCCTGACCCACACCGGCAAGCTGCCGGTCGCTGCCATGGGCCACAACTGGGTGCTGACCAGCACGGCCGATTTCCAGGACGTGGCGACCGCCGGCATGGGGGCGGGCCCGGACAACAACTATCTGCCCAAGGATGATGCCCGGGTACTGGCTCACACCAAGCTCATCGGCGGCGGTGAAACCACCAGTATCAGCTTCCCGATCGAGGGGCTGGCGGGCAAGGATCTCACCTTCTTCTGCTCCTTCCCCGGCCACTGGGCCATGATGAAGGGCAGCTTCAAGGTCGGTTGATCTCGACGATCAAAAGATGAAAAAGCCGGGCATGCCCGGCTTTTTTGTGGCCCGCAGTCATGGGGCGGCAAGGGATCCCCTCGTTTCATGATCCAGCGCCGGGTGAGCGGTGTGACGAGACAATAGAATAGGCGTCTTTTGAACCTTGCTGCCTCGATCGAGAGGAATGAAACGCCGTGATGAACATAGTGAAATGGGGAGTCACTGTCTGCCTGCTGCTGATGTGCGCCGTCGCACTGGCGGCAGAACCCCCGGTGAAGAAGAGCCGCAACGGCATCTGCCATCCCAAGGGCGGTACCTACTACAGTCGCACCAAGCACTACATCCCCTACGACACCATGCAGGCCTGCCTCGCCAGCGGGGGCCGCGCCCCGAAGCGCTGAATCGGATCGGGCCCGTGCGCCTGGTGCCTATCTGGATTGCAGGGTAAAGAAGGCGATGCTGGCCTTCTTGCTGCATTCGAATCGGATGTCCTCCTCGGCCGTGACCACCAGGGTATCTCCCCGGGCGAGTGCATGCTGGGCCACCGTCAGGCTCCCCTCCAGCAGGGTGATGAGATAGGTGTGGGCCGGGATGAGGGTGAGAGAGAGGGAGAAGGGCAGGGTCAGCACCCGCACGTTGGCACCGAGTCTGTCGGGGTCATAGATGAGGCCAAGATCCGTCACCTCTTTCTTGAGCAGCTCGCAGTGGGTCTCGTCGTCCCCCTTGAAATGGGCCGCCTCGAAGGTGGCGTAGGGGTGGCCGTTGAGCACGAAACCGGCCCCGCCGATGGGGAGCAGGATGCGGTCATAGCCGGGGAAGCGGGAGAAGGGGCCCGCCTCCTTGATGGGGGCAGAGCTCAGGCGGTAGTCGAAATCGAGCCTGGCCAGGGTGCTGCCCGCCGGGGCAATCACTATCTCGGCGGTGCTGCCCTTGCCATTTTTCCAGGGCATCTGGCGCTGCTGGGCCACTGTGATGAGTTGGTACACTGGGTTCCCTCATGGTGAGTCTGGCCCCAGAGATACCACTCCCCCCGCCCTGAGGACAAGCCCGCCTGGTGCGAGTGCGGCTTTTTCCAGCGCTTGTTGCCAGGGGGCGGGCCTGGCCCCTGGCCGCAAAAGAGTGCCCCAGGCCAGGGCCTGGGGCGAATGGAGCCAGATCAGGCCTCCTGGTTTCACCAGGCCCGCAGACTCATGACGAGCGCTGCGGTCCTGGTGATGTGGTCACTGCACGCTGGCACTGCGACTGGCGCGCAGGCCCGAGACGCTGCGCACCAGTGCCTGACCCGAGACCGAGGGCGGGTTGGCGTCATCATAGGTTTGCCAGCTGGCGCCGCCATCCTGCGAATACTGGATGGTGAGCCCTGGCAGGCTGATGTTGGCGCGCAATACCCCCGCCTCCAGCATGGCGCCCGGTACCGGCAGGTTGAAGGCGATGCCATCTTGCTCCAGTGCCGGGAGCAGGCGCTGGCCGAGCAGGTTGGCGAAGCGGTTGTAATCCTGGGTGCGCGCCGTCTCATCCAGGGGCTTGGCGCTGGCGTCGTCGGCCTCCCAGCCCGCTTTGTGCCAGGCGCGCTCCGCCAGGGCTATCACCCGGGGGAAGACCATGCCCTCGAACTGATCGTCGGTACGCACGGTTTCTGACCAGAGGGATCCCTGCAGCCCCAGCACATTCTCCGGCCGCTCCAGGGATTTGACCCCGGCACCGGCCAGCACCTGCTCCTTGCTGATGGGGGCCCCCGCCCGGGTGTAATCGGCATTGGCGAACAGATCATCGGGCATGAAGCCGAAGGTCTTGCGGGTATCGGTGAAGCGCGGCGCCCAGTAGTAGCCGCGCTCGTTCGGGTCTGGCTCATACGGATGATCGAAATAGAGGTGGGTCGCCTGGTTGTAGATCACCTGATACCCGCTGTTGGCCAGGTTGTAGGCCCGATCCGCCACTCCCCACTCCCAGATATTCTGCCAGGCGTTGCCCGAGACGCTGGCGTTGGCCAGGTTGGCCCTGGGGTAGACCAGGTTGTTGTGCATCAGGCCATCTTCCCAGCCCCCCAGGTTGAGACCGCGGGCCGAGCTCAGGCTGGCCACCCGCTCCACGAAATACTGGCTGAGCTGGGATGGGTCCGTGATGCCCTGGGTATTGCTGGCAAAAAATTGCTGGCAAGCGGGTGAATCGCGCCAGGCCCCCGCCACCTCGTCACCGCCGAAATGGAAACGGGTGAGGGGCTGGGTCGCGGCGTGCAGGTCGACCAGGGAGGCGATGACGGTGTCGATGAAGTGGAAGCTCGATGCCATGCAGACGTTGATGGCATTGTCCTTGAACATCTGCACCGACAGGTAATCGCTCTGATCCGCCAGATCCGACAATAGGTACTCCTGGGCCTGCTGCGGCTGGCCTGCCGCCATCAGCTTGTGATATCGGGCCTCCATCGCCTTGATGGCGGCGTGCGCATGACCCGGCATGTCTATCTCGGGGATCACCTCGATATTGAGCCGCTGGGCGTGGGCCAGGATGGCGCCATAGTCGCTGGCAGTGTAATAACCGTCCGATTCCGGGGTGCCATCGGGGCCCGCCCCCAGGAAGGGCAGCAGACAGCTGCGTTCGTCGGGGTCATGGCAACGTCTGGCGCCAACTTCGGTCAGCTCCGGCAGGGCGGCAATCTCGATGCGCCAGCCCTCATCGTCGGCCAGCCGCAAGTGCAGCTTGTTCAACTTGAGGCGAGCCATCTGGTCGAGCAGGGCCAGCACGGCATCCTTGCTGCGAAAGTTGCGCACCGCATCGAGGGAGAAACCGCGATAGGCGAAACGGGGGGCATCGGTGATCTCGATGGCGGGTACCTGGCTGCCTTGGCGCAGTTGCAGCAGGGATTGAGCGCCATAGAAGGCCCCTGCCTGGTCGACGGCGGCCAGGGTGATGAGGTCGAGGGCCGGATCGACCTTGAGGCGATAGGCCTCCTGCCATTTTGACTGTCCATCCAGGCTGACTGGTCCCCAGCCGACCTTGATCACCTTGCTGGTACTGGGGCTCCAGGGCGCGGCGGCCAGGCCGAGCTGGGCGGCGAGGTATTGGGCCTGCTCCTGATAGCCATTGTCATAGACCACGGTCCAGTCGCTGCCAAGCTGGACGCTGCCTTGCCCCAGGGTCTGTTCGGCCGGAGTCGGGATCACGCCGACGGGGTGAGGCAGGGGGGCCAGGCCCTGATTGCGGGCGTAGCGATCCGCTGCCGTGAAGGGGTCATAGTGATCGGTCAGGGCCGGGCTGTCATAGCGTTTCCACTGGGAAGGGGAGGTGAAGTCAGCCACAAACGGCAACTCGTCCGAGGGGGCGGTCGGCACGGCACCCTGGATCCGGTTGCTGGTGCTCTGGATCAGCGCCGAGATGGGCTGGCCCTGATGGGTCGAGGCGAAATACCAGTTCGGCATCACGTCGCTCTTGGAGACTTGCCAGGCATCCCCGTCAAACTGGAAACTGAGACTCTCCCCCGGATTGAGGGGCACGAAGCTGGCGGTGGGTTCGAGCTTGAAGATGTCGCCATTGACGTGGGTCACCTTGAACTGGGGCGTATCCAGCGCCTTGATGTCCCGGATATGGCTGAACCAGATGGCCCAGCCGGTGGCGGGCAAGGGCACGGCTCCCTGGTTGGTGAGGCTTATCTGGCCGCGAAAGGTGCGCCACTCGTCCTGACTGTTGTCGACCACCTGGTAGCCGAGCGCGATGCCGGCTCCCAGGGCATCGAGCTGGGACTGGGTCATCGCCAGAGCGGGCGTGCTCAGCGCCAGGGCGAGGGCGCTCGCCAGCAGAGACAGCTTGTGGGTCATGCTTCACTTCTCCTTGTCGTTGGTTAATTATCAAAGCGAACAAAGAGTAGCCGTCATTTTCATAAATGAGTTCCGAGTGAGATCCTTTTTGCATTTTTTGGTGCTGTATGAGACACGCATCATGGTTTTGGTGATGAATCGAATGATTTGATTCTCTTCTAAAATAAAGTGCGGCCTACTGGCGTGTGGCAAGCATCCCGGATGGCGCTATGCTGCCGGAGTGATGCTCAAGGGCATCAATGACGTCAAGGAGAGCGACGATGGCCTGGATATCCTTGCTGGTGGGGGTGGCCCTCATCTGGTGGTTGCTGAAGCTGGGGCGCGGCCCCCTGTTCGAGATCCGGCTTGCCCCGGGCAAGCTGGTGGTGCAAAGGGGCAGCCTGCCCCCCGCCTTCATCGAACAGGTGCGGCAGATCCTCAAGCACGAGCCGGTGCGCGGCCGCATCCAGGGGCTGCGGGATGGCAAGGGGGTGCGCCTGGTCTTCTCCCGCTCCATCCCAGAGCCCATCGCCCAACGGGTGCGCAACGTCTTCCCTTACGCCGACTATCGCGGCCAGCAGCCTGGCCCGCCTTCGGGCCACAGGCGCCGCTGATCCCGCCCCATGACAAGAAGGCGCCCCCGCTGCCGGGGACGCCTCCTTGGTGGGTGGGGCATCAGCGTGCCAGCAGGGGAGGGGAGCGATAGCTCCACATGCCATAGGTGCGCAGGGCATCGCGATAGATGCCGAGCAGCTCGCCCGCCTCGACCCGGGCCAGGCTGGAGACGGGCTTGTCCGGGTAGCTGACGCTGTCGATGCGAATGTTGGCCGGACCGGTTTGCCAGCAGGCAATCTCGAGCAGGGTCTGACCACGGCGCACATGGCTGGCCGAGCTGACCAGGGTGGCCTTGTCTATCTGGTGACGGGCCAGCACCCAGGCGGTGTTGAGGGCGTTTTCCACCGTGCTGGTGGCATAGTTGTCCTCTATGATCCGCGATCGGCTGATCCCCTTGCTCACCAGCCAGTCGGCCATGACACTGGCTTCTGTCTTGCGATTCTGGGGCACGCCGCCGCTCACTATGATGAGGGCCTGGGGATCGGCCTTGGCCAGGGCTCGGGTGGTGTCGAGTCGCCCCAGCAGTATGTCGCTCATGGAACCATCGGGGTTCAGGGCATAGCCCAGGGTGACGATGGCGCGCCGCCCCGTCTTGTCCTGATCCCGCCCTGCCCGCTCCTTGAGCGGCGTCGTGACCACCCTGTCTATGGTGGCAAAGAGGCGGCGCAGATCGGCCTCTCGCCCCGGGTTGCGGGCCTTGACCCGGTCGAGATACTGGCTCGACCCCCCCTCGTCGCCCTTGACGCGCAGCCAGACCGCCAGATAGGAGAGCAGATCCACATCATCGGGGGCGGCGGTCAGGGCCTGGTTGAGCAGGGCGATGGCCCTGTCCAGCTTGCCGTTGTAGATCTGGGCATTGGCGGCCGAGATGAGCAGATCGGTGCGATAGGGCTCGAGCTGATAGGCCTCCAGCAGCCGGGAGGTGACGAGCTCCATGTTGCTCGGCATCTTGGCGGTGAAGCCGGCATCCGAGACGCGGGCGGGGGAGTCATAGATCTGCCTGGCTTCACCGAGCAGCTGATCCACCACCTGGCGCTTGCTGATGAGCTGGCCGTAATCCGATTCAGATTGCAGGCTGCGCACCGGCACGGCCCAGCTCTGGACCGGACAGAGCAGGGAGAGGGTGAGCAGGGCGGCGAGGGAGAGTCTGGTATCCATAAGCTGTTCACCTGATTGGGAGAAAGAGAGTCGGCTTTAGCCTGGGGCTGCCCGTCATCAAACCGGCGCCACGCCCTGTCGACTATAACAGGCCGGGGGCGATAAAAACGGGATCGGGTCTGGAAATGCCTCCCCGGACTCATCCTGTGAAGGGGATCCTGACGCAGGGGCGGCAACGCGCTACACTGGCTTTTCGTTCTCAATGGAACCTTATCATGACCAGCAAGATCATCCTGGACACGGATCCCGGCATCGACGATGCCATGGCCATCCTCTTCGCCGAGGCACACCCCGACATCGATCTGGTGGGGATCACCACCGTCTTTGGCAATGCCACCATAGAGAACGGCACCCGCAATGCCCTCTGGCTCAAGCAAAAATATGGCATGAGGGCCGACGTGGCCATGGGGGCCGCCGCGCCCCTGGTGCGCGAGCCCGTGGGGCCGACCACAGTGGTGCACGGCCCGAGCGGGCTGGGCGATGTGGCGGCGGGGGAGGTGACCCTGGCGCCGGATCCCCGTCCGGCCTGGCAATACCTGGTCGAGACGGTGCAGGCCAACCCCGGCGAGATCACCCTGGTGACCATAGGGCCGCTCACCAACCTGGCCCTGGCGCTGGCGCATGCCCCCGAGATAGTCACCCAGGTCAAGCAGGTGGTGGTGATGGGGGGCGCCTTTGGCGTCAATGGCCATCGCGGCAACGTGACCCCCTATGCCGAGGCCAACATTCACGACGATCCCGAGGCGGCGGACAGGGTCTTCACCGCCCCCTGGCCTCTGGTGATCATCGGGCTGGACGTGACTCAGCAGAGCTTCTTCAGCGGCGCCTACCTCGATGCCCTGCGAGACGAGGCGGGGGAGCCCGGCCGCTTCCTGTGGGATGTCAGCCGCTTCTATCTGAGGTTCTATTCCGAGCGTATCGGCCTGGATGGCTGCCATGTGCACGATCCCTCCGCCATCGCCTATGTGATCGATCCGACCCTGTTTACCCTGAGAGAGGGGCCGGTGCGGGTCGTCACGGACGGCCCCGCCATCGGCCACACCCTGCAGAAGTTTGACGACAGACGCCATCCCCATGACGGGTGGGCAGGCTGCCCGGCGCAGCGGGTCGGGGTGGCGGTGCGGGATCAGGCCCTGCTGGCCCTCTATCGGGACACCCTGGTGGCCTGGGGCAAGGGGAGCGACTAGCGCGGGGATCCTGGATTCATCTCATTTATTTCATTGTTGATAAGGAGTCGATATGGAGTGGTATCTGGCCGTGATGAGGAAATATGCCGTCTTTGCCGGGCGGGCGAGGCGCAAGGAGTACTGGATGTTCGTGCTCTGCAACCTGGGGATAGCCCTGCTGCTGGGTCTGCTTGGCCAGTTGATCGGGCTCAAGGAGCAGATCGCCAACCTCTACTCCCTGCTGGTCTTGCTGCCGAGCCTGGCGGTGGGGGCCCGGCGCCTGCACGACACGGATCGCAGCGGCTGGTGGCTGCTCATCAACCTGATCCCCATCGTCGGCACCCTGGTCTTCCTCTACTTCATGGTGTGCGAGGGACAGGCGGGCCCCAACCGCTTCGGGGAAGATCCCAAGGCCAGCTGACATGACAAGGCCCGCCCTCCCGGCGGGCCTTGCTGTTACTGGCTTTTGTTGCGGGCGTCGCCCCTATTCCGGCCAGCCGGGCTCTCGGGTTTGCAGGGGCGGGATCCGCTCGACCAGGAAGTCGATGAAGGCGCGGCTCTGGGGCTTCAGGAAACGGCCACCGCGAAACACCACCAGGATCTGGTCGTCGCTGTGCTCGTAGGGGGAGGCTCGCCACAGGGGCAGCACGGGCAGCAGGCTCCCCTCATCCAGACTGGACTGCACCATCCAGCTCGAGAGCAGCAGCAGGCCGCAACCGGCCCGGGCCGCCTCCAGCAGCGGGGTGCCGCCAATGGAGGTGAGATTGCCCTGCACCGGAACCCGGACGCGCTGCTGCGCCCCTTGCCGAAAGTACCAGTGCTGGCGCTGACGACCCTGGCCGCGGATGAGGCAGTTGTGGCCGGCGATCTCCTCCGGCGTCCCGGGCACGCCATGGCGGGCCAGATAGGCGGGGGAGGCGACCAGCAGGGAGCGGTTGGTCAGCAGGGTGCGGGCATGAAGGCCGCTGTCGGTCGGGCGTCCGATGCGGATCGCCACATCCACGTTGTCGGCATCGAGATCGACCAGGTGGTTGTCGAACCCTATCTCGAGCCGTATCCCCGGGTAGCGGGCCAGGAACTCGGGCAGCAGGGGCGAGAGGCAGGCGGCGCCGAAGCTCTCGAAGACCGATACGCGCAGCGGGCCGCTTGGCGCCTCATGGAGTGGCTGGAGGGATTGCACCAGCTGATCGGCCTCCTCCAGCAGGCGCACCGAGCGGGCGAGAAAATAGTCCCCCTGCTCGGTGAGCACCAGCTGACGGGTACTGCGCTTGAACAGGGGCACCCCCAGCTGGGCCTCCAGGCTGTCGATGGTGCGGGTCACCGAGGAGGGGGCCAGGCTGAGGGCGCGGGCGGCGCGGGAGAAGCTGCCCGACTCCACCACCTGGGCCAGGATACGAATGCGATCCAGCATGGATACTCCTTTGCGATAAATGCAAAACTGTTGCAGTTTACGGCGGTATTCTATTTTCGGTTGCGAAGATGAACAATGAGGTTCTTGCCCAAGCCGGGCGTTTCTTGCACAGGAGCATCCCATGTCAGCACGTATCCAACTGGCCAACCTGGTTCCCACCGCCGTCAAGGCCATGATGGGCCTCGAGTCCTATCTCGGTGGCACGGACATCCCCTTCATCCTCAAGGAGCTCATCAAGTTGCGGGCCTCCATGATCAATGGCTGTGCCTACTGCATCGAGATGCACGCCGAGGCCGCCATGGCCGAGCAGGAGAGTCCCCAGCGTCTGCTGGCCCTGGCCGCCTGGCGTGAATCCCCGCTATTTGATGAGCGGGAGCGCGCCGTGCTGGCCCTCACCGACGAGGTGACGCGGCTCGACGAGCAAGGGCTCAGCGAGGAGACCTACCAGCGGGCCCTGGGGCTGCTGGGCGAGACCCTGCTGGCCCAATGCCTGATGCAGATAGTCACCATCAATGCCTGGAACCGGATCGCGGTCGCCACCCGGATGGAGCATGGGCACTCCTGACCCCCGAGGGGATGGAGCGGCAGGCTAGAAAGCGGTGTTGTCAGGGCAGGGGCCAGGCCACTGCCCTTATTTGTTGCCTTGGCTGGCTGTTCTGGTTATTTATTTTTAAATAATGTAAATGTATTGTTAATGCATGGCGCCATTGGAATTTCTTCAGGTACCTGAGTGTATAAAATATAATTAATCATATCAGGAAATGCCCGCTGGCCGCGGCCTTGCCCTTATTTCCCGCCCGACGACCCCATGCCATTACCCCTCTATTTATTAATGTTATGCGTTCAGGAATTGTTCATTCTACTTGATGACGGCTTTTTATTGGTCTTGTATGAGGCTGTTAATTAATTGGTATCAGACCGGGATTGATTAGTGTGAGCCCCCAGTCCCATCCCCAACACCCAACCCTCTGCCGGGATTAATTTTTCATGTTGTTTAGCCGGGTGTCTCTTGCCCAGAATGATGCGTTTTATTTATAGCTTTACGCCTTGCAAGAGAAAGGAAGTAGCATGAGACCTTTTGACTATAAGAGGGGCTTGGGAGCTTTGTTATTAATCGCCGTCACTGGCTTGTTGAGTGGCTGCGATATGGCATTAATGAATCCCAAGGGCCAGATTGGTCTGGAAGAGAAGTCGCTGATATTAACTGCGCTTTATTTAATGTTAATCGTGGTGATCCCGGTCATTATC
The DNA here is from genome assembly GCF_046078285.1 of Aeromonas bivalvium. Taxonomy (NCBI): domain Bacteria; kingdom Pseudomonadati; phylum Pseudomonadota; class Gammaproteobacteria; order Aeromonadales; family Aeromonadaceae; genus Aeromonas; species Aeromonas bivalvium. The sequence goes on along the minus strand of NZ_JBGXBV010000001.1, from coordinate 1,035,755 downwards.
ATGGCCGTGGTATTTGCCCGTAAATATCGAGCCTCCAATACCAGTGCGACCTATGCACCGGATTGGGCCCACTCCAACAAGATTGAAGTCGTGGTCTGGACAGTGCCGGTGATTATCATCGCCATTCTGGCCGTGATCACCTGGAAGACCTCCCACGAGCTTGATCCCTACAAGCCGCTCACCTCCGATGTCAAACCGATCCAGGTCGATGTGATTTCGCTCGACTGGAAATGGCTGTTTGTCTATCCCGAGCTGGGCATCGCCTCGGTCAATGAATTGGCCTTCCCTGCCCATACACCGGTCAATTTCCGCATCACCTCGGATTCGGTCATGAACTCCTTCTTCATTCCGCGTCTGGGTGGACAGATCTATGCCATGGCCGGGATGCAGACCAAGCTGCACCTCATCGCCAATGAGGCGGGGCAGTATGACGGCATCTCCAGCAGCTACAGCGGCGCCGGTTTCTCGGGCATGAAATTCAAGGCCATCGCGACCCAGGATCAAGCCGGTTTCGACGCCTGGGTTGCCAAGGTGAAAGCCGCGCCCAAGGTGTTGACCACCATGGCAGAGTTCGACGCCCTGGCCAAGCCGACCCAATACCATCCGGTGGAGTATTTCTCCGCGGCCGACCCCGTGCTGTTCACCAAGGTGATCAACAAGTTCATGGGTGACATGAACCACGGGAGTCATGCAGGGATGGCGCACGGCGCGACCCCTGGCCAGGAGGGAGAGCACCAGGCCATGAACCATGCCGCCATGGCCCATGACAGCCAAGGGGATCATGCCGGGCATATGCCGATGGGTGACCACTCTGTGAACGCGGGATCCGAGGAATAACTGATGTTTGGAAAATTAACGCTCGACGCCATCCCATACCATGAGCCGATCATCATGGTGACGGTGGCGGCCATCATTCTGGGCGGGCTTGCGATCGCCGCCCTCATCACCTACTACGGCAAGTGGCAATACCTGTGGCAGGAGTGGTTCACCTCGGTGGATCACAAGCGCCTCGGGATCATGTATCTCATCCTGGGGATGGTGATGCTGCTGCGCGGCTTCGCCGATGCGGTCATGATGCGGACCCAGCAGGTGATGGCCTCGGCCGGTGGGGAAGGGGTGCTGCCGCCCCATCACTACGATCAGATCTTCACCGCCCACGGCGTCATCATGATCTTCTTCGTGGCCATGCCCCTGGTGATCGGCCTGATGAACATAGTGGTGCCGCTGCAAATCGGTGCCCGTGATGTGGCCTTCCCCTTCTTGAACAACCTGAGCTTCTGGTTTACCGCCGCTGCCGTGGTGCTGATCAACGTCTCCCTCGCCGTGGGTGAGTTCGCCCAGACCGGCTGGCTGGCCTATCCGCCCCTGTCGGGTCTGGAGTACAGCCCGGGCGTCGGGGTGGATTACTGGATCTGGAGCCTGCAGATATCGGGGCTGGGCACCCTGCTGACCGGGGTGAACTTCTTCGCCACCATCATCAAGATGCGGGCCCCTGGCATGACCATGATGCGCCTGCCGGTGTTCACCTGGACCGCCCTGTGCGCCAACATCCTGATCATCGCCTCCTTCCCGATCCTGACCGTCACCATCGCCCTGCTCACCGCAGACCGCTACCTGGGTACCCATTTCTTTACCAATGACATGGGTGGCAACATGATGATGTACATCAACCTGATCTGGGCCTGGGGTCACCCCGAGGTGTATATCCTGGTGCTGCCGGTGTTTGGCATCTTCTCCGAGGTGGTCGCCACCTTCAGCAAGAAGAAGCTGTTTGGCTACACCTCCCTGGTGTGGGCGACCGTGGCCATTACCGTGCTCTCCTTCATCGTCTGGCTGCACCACTTCTTCACCATGGGCTCGGGCGCCAACGTCAATGCCTTCTTCGGCATCACCACCATGATCATCTCGATCCCGACCGGGGTGAAGATCTTCAACTGGCTGTTCACCATGTACCGGGGTCGCATCGCGTTCACCTCGCCCATGCTGTGGACCGTCGGTTTCATCATCACCTTCACCATAGGGGGCATGACAGGGGTGCTGCTCTCGGTGCCGGCGGCGAACTTCGTGCTGCACAACAGCCTGTTCCTCATCGCCCACTTCCACAACGTCATCATCGGCGGCGTGGTGTTCGGCTGCTTCGCCGGCATCACCTACTGGTTCCCGAAGGCGTTTGGCTTCACCCTGGACGAGACCTGGGGCAAGCGTGCCTTCTGGTGCTGGATCGTCGGCTTCTTCGTCGCCTTCATGCCGCTCTACGTGCTGGGCTTCATGGGCATGACCCGTCGCGTCAGCCAGCAGATTGATCCCGCCTTCCACCCCTGGCTGGTGGTGGCGGCGGTCGGTGCCGGCCTCATCGCCCTGGGGGTGCTGTGCCAGCTCGTCCAGGTGGTAGTGAGCATTCGCGATCGGGAGAAGAACCGGGATCTGACCGGTGACCCCTGGGGTGGCCGTACCCTGGAGTGGGCCACCTCCTCGCCGCCGCCCTTCTACAACTTTGCCATCGAGCCGACGATCAAGAGCCTGGATGCGTTCTGGGAAGCCAAGGCTGACGGCAGCGCTTACAAGCAGCCGGCCAAGTATGCCCCCATCCACATGCCCAAGAACTCGGGGGCCGGCGTCATCATTGCCGCCTTCAGCGTGGTGTTTGGCTTTGCCATGATCTGGCACATCTGGTGGATGGCCCTGGTCGGCTTCGTCGGCATGATAGGGACCTGGATCATTCACAGTTTCAACGATGATGTGGACTACTACGTGCAGGTCGACGAGATCGAGCGCATCGAAGGTCAGCATTTCGACAACATCAGCAAGGTGGCATGAGAACCGATATGGCTACTGATATTCTGCAACACTCCCACCATCAGGGTGCCCACGACGGGCACCATGATGCCGGCGCCAACAAGGTGTTCGGCTTCTGGATCTACCTGATGAGTGACTGCATCCTGTTCGCCTGCCTGTTTGCCACCTATGCGGTACTGGTGACCGGCACCGCGGGCGGCCCCACCGGCAAGGACATTTTCGAACTGCCGTTCGTGTTTGCCGAGACCATGCTGCTGCTCTTTAGCAGCATCACCTTCGGCTTTGCCATGCTGGCCATGAACAAGGACAAGGTGGCGTCGGTCAACACCTGGCTGCTGGTGACCTTCTTGCTGGGCGCCGGCTTCATCGCCATGGAGATCTACGAGTTCCATCATCTGATCGCCGAAGGCTTCGGTCCCCAGCGCAGCGGTTTCCTCTCCGCCTTCTTCACCCTGGTCGGCACCCACGGTATCCACGTCACCAGTGGTCTTATCTGGATCATCGTCATGATGGTGCTGATATCCAAGAAGGGGCTCAACGAGCGCAACCGTACCCGCCTGATGTGCCTGAGCCTGTTCTGGCACTTCCTGGACGTGGTCTGGATCTGTGTGTTTACCGTGGTCTATCTGATGGGGGTCATGTAAATGAGTCATTCTGTTGACAATATTGACTGTGCCAGCCACGACAGTGTCAGAACCTATCTGAAGGGGGTCATGTAAATGAGCACTCATTCCGTTGACAATCACGGTGCCAGCCACGGCAGCGCCAAGAGCTATCTGATTGGCTTCGTGCTGTCGGTGATCCTGACCGCCATCCCGTTCTGGCTGGTGATGGAGGGCACCGCCTCCCATGGCGTCATCCTGGGGGCCGTGGTCGCCACTGCCGTGGTGCAGATCTTCGTGCACCTGGCCTACTTCCTGCACATGAACACCTCGTCCGAGGAGCGCTGGAACCTGGTGGCCCTGGTGTTTACCGTGCTCATCATCGCCATCGTGGTGGGGGGATCCCTGTGGATCATGTACAACCTCAACATCAACATGATGCCAAGTTGAGCGGCGTGATGATGAAGCAATACCTGCAAGTGACCAAGCCGGGCATCATCTTCGGCAACCTCATCTCGGTGATCGGCGGTTTTCTGCTGGCCGCCAAGGGGAACCTGGATCTGCCCCTCTTCATCCTGACCATGGTGGGGGTCTCCCTGGTGGTGGCGTCCGGTTGCGTGTTCAACAACTACATCGACCGGGACATCGACTGCATCATGGAGCGCACCAAGCACCGCGCCCTGGTGAGGGGGCTCATCGCCCCCGGCGTCTCCCTCTGGTATGCGACGGCCCTGGGCCTTGCCGGGGTGGCGCTGCTCTACTTTGCCGCCAACCCCCTGGCGGCGCTGCTGGCGGTGCTCGGCTTCATCGTGTACGTGGGGGTCTACAGCCTCTACATGAAGCGTCACTCGGTCTACGGCACCCTGATAGGCAGCCTCTCCGGCGCCGCGCCGCCGGTCATCGGCTACTGCGCGGTGAGCGGTCAGTTCGACTCGGGCGCGCTTATCCTGCTGGCGATCTTCAGCCTGTGGCAGATGCCGCACTCCTATGCGATCGCCATCTTCCGCTTCAAGGACTACCAGGCGGCGGGCATTCCCGTGCTGCCGGTGGTGAAGGGGATTTCGGTGGCCAAGCACCACATCACCCTCTACATCCTGGCCTTCATGGTGCCGACCATGATGCTGTTTCTCGGCGGCTACGCCGGTTACAAGTACCTGGTGGTGGCCACGGCGGTCAGCGTCTGGTGGCTGGGGATGGCGCTGTCCGGTTACAAGCAGGCGGTGGATGACTCCCTCTGGGCCCGCAAGCTGTTCATGTTCTCGATTGTCACCATCACCTGTCTGAGCGTGATGATGTCGGTGGATGGGCAGCCGGATGTGGCTTCCGCAGTGCTGGTCAGCATGTTGCCCTGATGGCCCTATTGCCCGAGCCAGGCCCGCCAAGATGGGGGCTGGCTCAGGGTTTGGGACTCGGCGGCTTCATCTCGCCCCGAAAATGCGTAAAATCCAGAGCCGGGCACAGTCCCGGCTCTGTTGCCATCTGAGCCGGTGCGCCGAAGAGGCTTTCCGGATACCACCCGGGCGCTTCGCCTGCCAAGGCCCTTCGTGCCCCACTCTTTTCACTCCGTTTCTATCGCACTGAGGCCGTCATGCATGATTTCAAGATGACCCGGGGCGAGCTGCGCGCCACCTGGGCGCTCGGTTCCCTCTTCTCCCTGCGCATGCTCGGCATGTTCATGGTGCTGCCGGTATTGACCACCTACGGCATGTCCCTGGCCGGCGCCACCGAGGCGCTCATCGGCCTTGCCATCGGCATCTATGGCCTGACCCAGGCCCTGCTGCAGATCCCGTTCGGCCTGCTCTCGGATCGCATCGGCAGAAAGCCCCTCATCGTCGGCGGCCTGCTGCTGTTTGCCCTGGGCAGCGGGATTGCGGCCCTGACCCACTCCATCTGGGGGGTGATCCTGGGGCGTGCCCTGCAAGGCAGCGGCGCCATCTCGGCCGCCATCATGGCGCTCCTGTCGGATCTCACCCGGGAGCAGAACCGCACCAAGGCGATGGCCTTCATCGGCATCAGCTTTGGCATCACCTTCGCCATCGCCATGGTGACCGGCCCCCTGATCACCCAGGCCATCGGCCTCTCAGGCCTGTTCTGGCTCATCGCCCTGCTGGCGCTCGGGGGCATCGCCATCCTGCTGTGGTGGGTGCCGGCGCCCGAGGCGCACCTGCTCAATCGCGAATCCGGCATGGTGAAGGGGGGCTTCAAGCGGGTGCTGGGCAACCCCCGTCTGCTCAAGCTCAACGTCGGCATCTTCTGTGTCCACACCCTGCTGATGTCGAGTTTCGTGGCGCTGCCCCCCTTGCTGGAACAAGCGGGTCTGCCCCGGGACCAGCAGTGGCAGGCGTTCCTCTACACCATGCTGATCGCCTTCGTGAGCGTGGTGCCCGTCATCATCTATGCCGAGAAACGCAGGCGCATGAAGCGGGTGTTCCAGCTCTGCGTGCTGGCCATGCTCGGGGCCGAGGTGGTGCTGTGGAAATCGGGCTTGCAGCTGTGGGGCATACTGGCCGGTTTGCAGCTGTTCTTCATCGGCTTCAACCTGATGGAGGCACTGCTGCCGTCTCTCATCAGCAAGGAGTCGTCGCCGGGTTACAAGGGCACCGCCATGGGGGTCTACTCCACCAGCCAGTTCCTCGGCGTGGCCATCGGCGGCAGCCTGGGGGGGTTCCTCTATGGCGAGGGGGGGGCGGCCCTGGTGTTTGGCAGCTGCGCCCTGCTGGCGCTGCTCTGGCTCGGGCTCAGCCTCACCATGAAAGAGCCGCCCTATGTCAGCAGCCTGCGCATCCTGCTGCCGGCAGGGGTGGAGGCCACCCCGGCTCTTGAGCAAAAAGTACGGGCCCGGGAGGGGGTGAGCGATGTGCTGCTGGACGGCGCCGAGCGCTCCCTCTACGTCAAGGTGGACTCCCGGCGCATCAAGCGCAGCGATCTGGAGCAGCTGGTGGCCAGCTGACCTGCTGGGTTGGCATGACGGAGCCATCGACACGGGTTTGCTATGCTGAACTCCTCAACCAAGGAGGAGAGTCTCATGTCATATGTGGACGGATTCGTGCTCGCCGTGCCCACGGCCAACAAGCAGGCCCTGATCGAACATGCCCGCCAGTTCGATCCCATCTTTCTCGAATATGGCGCCACCCGGGTGCTGGAGTGCTGGGGGGACGACGTGCCCCACGGCAAGCAGACCGACTTTTACCGGGCGGTGGCGGCGAAGGAGGATGAAACCGTGGTCTTCTCCTGGGTGGAGTGGCCGGACAAGGCCACCCGGGATCAGGCCATGGCCAGAATGATGGAAGATCCCAGGATGGATCCGGGCAACCCGGCCAATCAGGTCATGCCCTTCGATGGTGCCCGCATGATCTTCGGCGGCTTCAGCCCTGTGCTCGAACTCAACGGCTGATTGACGCACCCTTGAATAAAAGAGAGGCCCGCCATCTGGTGGGCCTCTCTTTTTCAGGTGCGGGCATTGGCGCGGTGGACGGAGCAGCTGAAACAGCCGGGGTTGGCATTGTGGATCTGCAGGTAGCTCACCGCCTCGCTTGAAAACTGGCTGCGCACCGCCTGCTCGAACTGGGTGCCCTGGATGGTCTGTGCATGGATCATCATGTGCGCACTGTCATAGGCCCGGACAGAGAGCAGCCGTCCCGGCAAGATGTCGGGTATCTCATTGACGTCCAGCTCGGCGGTATCGGCCTGCTGGCGCACGAACACGGGGCCACAAGCGCGATAGGGGGAGTCGACGTCGTGATAGGGGAAGGGGATGAGCAGCACCCTTTCCCCCACACTGGCTTCTCGCAGGGAGACCCGGCAGGGATAGCCCGGGCTGGCGTCGGCGACGAGCCAGCGGCCATTGACGGCGTCGAGCGCCTTCTCCTCCATGTTCATGAAGCGGGCAAACAGACCCTTGTCGAGAGCCTGGATGATGAAGTCGGTATTCATGGCAACATCCTGTCGAGTGAAAGCGCCATGATAGCCATTGCGCGCGCCGATGCTGGCCATTTTCGGTCAGGGAATCTTGTTGTCGAGCGCCCCTTGCCGGGGGAGACCGCGCGGTGATGCACTCGGTCAGCATGGTCGGCAAGCACACCGCCTGCCTCGGCACAGGCTGCTTGCGCGTATCGCCATCCACAGCCTCCATTGTTACTGGATCAGCGGATACAGCTTGTCGTGATAGAAACCATCAAAATCCGCGATGGCATCGAGCCGCAAGGGGGCCGGCAGAGTGAAGCCTTGCCAGGTCTCCCTGAAGACTTCATCGCCATTTCCCTGCGCATCCCGGTTGATGTTTTCCCGGATCAGCACCTTGCGGGTCGAGAAGTTGATGCTGGTCATCCGCTCGATCAGGGGGCCCCGGTTATCACTGTCGTCGTACCCAATCAGGGTGAAGCCGGCGTCCTGATACCTGAATTTGTAGGACCAGTCACCATAGCGCCCGTGACCGTAGTGAATGTGCAATATCCCCTTGTCGATGGACAGCCAGAGCTCGGGGGCAAAATAGACGCCGCCATCCTCCTGCTCCGAGGAGAAGCAGGCCAGGTTTTCCAGCGCCAAGGCGTAGTGATCCCCCTGCTTGAACGCAATGATGAGGCCCCGCCGGTTGCGATCCAGCGCGCCACGGTATTCGTCCACCAGCCGCTTGCCCGGATCCGTGCCCTTGATGATGAGGACAGTATCCGCCTGGCCATCCCGATTGAGATCCCCCTCCATCTTCTCAAAGAGCACATAGCCTTCAGGAATGAAATCGAGGGGGTCCTGCGCGGTGGCCCTGGCCGCTTGTGCGAGTGCATGCCCAGGCAGCACGCCAGGTAGCAGCAAGGCGAGGAGCCAGATCCGTGTTTTCATGGTATTCCTGTGTTCAAACGACGCCAAATGCAGCGATCATGCCGAGCCCGGGAACCAATGGCAAGCCCCTCGGGGGAGTCGAGCAGGGGAACAAATCAGGGAAGAAAATGCGCAGAGGGCGGCGCAGCGCCCGGGCGTTTGCCAGCCGAAAAACGGAGACACCGGCGCGAGGCCGGTGTCTTGGCATAACGAGAGCTGCCCCAAGGCTTCGCCCCGGATCGGGGGCGGCGGCCCTGGGTCTCAGGCGTAAAACGCCCCGACCGTGCCCTTGACGGTGATCTGCATGGGGTTGCCGTAGCACTCCCTGGCATTGGGGGAGGGGATCGTCACCCAGCCTTCGCGGATGCAGTGCTCCTCGACATTGGTGCGCGCCTTGCCATTCACGCCAATGCCGCTCTTGTGCTCGAAGCTCTCGGCCACAGGGTGCGGGCTGCGCGGGTTGGCCGCCAGACGATCGGGCAGTGCAGGCTGGCAGCGCCAGCAGGCTGGTGAGGGTCGGGGCAATCGCGGTTTTCTTCATCATCATGGCGTTCCTCCTGGGGTGAGGGGCACCCGTCATGGCAGGTTACCAGAGCGCGTTTTCATTAAAAGCGGATGCCTGGTCTGTCCTGACTCTTCCCCTTCCCGCTGGAAAAACATGAACCGTTTCGACTATCGGGATGGCTCGCCTCCGGCCTGGCCCAGGCGCTCGTCAAGAAACGCCAGCCAGGCCTGCACCTTGGCGGGCAGGTGGCGTCGGCGGGGATAGACGCACCAGACGCCGTGCTCGGGCAGGGCATGGCCCGGCAGCAGGGGCAGCAGGCGGCCTGCGGCGAGATCCTCGCCCACGATGAAGTCAGGCATGTTGCCGATACCGAGCCCCGCCAGCAGCGCCGTGTGGATGGCGTCGCTGTTGTTGACCTCGAAATTGCCCCTGGGGGTGATGGCCACCTCCCCCTCGGGCCCGTGCAGCCGCCACCGGGTGCCGCCGCGAAACAGGGAGTAGAAGAGACAGTTGTGGCGCTCGAGATCGGCCGGGGTGCGGGGCGTACCAGCCCGCGCCAGATAGGCGGGGGCGGCGCACAATGTGCTGTGACAGGGGGCGAGGCGGCGGGCGATCAGGCTCGAATCCTCCAGCTCGCCGATGCGCAGCGCCACGTCGAACCCCTCGGCCACCAGATCCTGCTGGGCGTCGCTCATCTCGAGCTGCAACTGCACCTCCGGGTGGCGGGCGAGAAACTCGGGGATGAGGGGGGCGATGTGGCGCCGGCCATAGACCATGGGCACAGTCACCCGCAGCAGGCCGCGCGGCGCCGATTGCAGGGCGCCGATGGCATCTTCCCCGTCGCTGGCCAGACGCACCGCATGGCGCACCGTCTCGAAGTAGCGCTCCCCCGCCTCGGTGAGGGTGAGGGAGCGGGTGGTGCGATAGAGGAGCTGGCAGCCGAGGGCCTGTTCGAGCTGGCTCACCTTCTTGCTCAGCACCGACTTGCTGAGGCCGAGCTGGCGGGCTGCGCCGGAGAAACTGCCCGACTCCACCACGGCGACGAAGGCGGGGAGCAGGGCGAAGGCATCCTGGTTCATGCTGTTCTTAATGTGGAAGCAATGTTGTTCCAAAAGGGTAGATTATCCGCAAATCAAAAACAATTTACCCTGCTCGTCAGTTCAACCAAGGAGCAAGCCATGATCCCCCCTCTTGTTGACCGCAGCCCCGGCCGCCTCGCCCTCGGCCAGGCACTCGGCCAGAGCATAGGCGCCCTGGCCGCCTTCGTTGCCGGCCTGTTGTTGGCGCTGATGATCGCCCAGAACGGCGCCCTGGCCCGCGCCACCGACCCCTGGCTCGCGAGCTGGCTGGCCCACGGGGTCGGCAGCCTGGTGGCCGCGCTCCTGTGGTGGCTCTCCCCAAGGTCCCCGACGCCGGAGGCGGCCCCGCGATGGGCCTGGCTTGGCGGCCTGCCGGGGGCGCTCACCGTGGTGCTGGCGGCCCTGTGCCTCAACTCCCCCCTGGGTATGGCGGGCACCCTGGCCCTGCTGCTGCTCGGCCAGCTGCTGTTTGGTGCCCTGTGCGACGGCCTCGGCTGGCTCGGGCTGGCCCGGCGCCGCCCCTCGGGTATGGACGCGCTCGCCGCCTTGCTGGTGCTGGCCGGCGCCCTGCTTATCGTACTTGGTTAGGAGAAACACCATGACCCTATTGATCCTGCTGGGACTGCTCAACGGCGTGGCGGTGAGCCTGTCGCGCACCCTCAATGGCCGCCTCGCCAGCGCCCGTGGCGCCATGACGGCGTCGCTCGCCAACCACCTGCTCGGCTTCGCGCTGCTCGGCGCCCTGCTCATCCTCAAAGGGGCCCCCTGGGAGCGGCTCGCCGGGCTCGATCCCTGGTTGCTGCTCGGCGGCGTGCTGGGGGCGCTCTTCGTCGCCATCAGCAGCTGGGCCATCGGCCGGGTCGGCGCCCTGGCCTGCGCCCTGCTCATCGTCACGGGCCAGCTGGCGGGAGGCGCCCTGCTCGATGCCCTGGCCGGACGGCTGGCCGCGAGCGATCTGCTTGGCATCCTGCTGGTGCTGACAGGGGCCGCGCTGCAACGCTGGCAGGCCGGCAAGGCGCGCCCCACGCCATGAGGGGCACTGGCGTGGCGACACCCAGAGACGGGTGACAAGCGCGCCGCCCTTGTCTTGACGGCAACGGCCAGCCAGATCAGGGCCCTGGCGGAAGGGAAAGGCGAAGGAAAGGAAAAGGAAGAAAAAGGAAGGCAAAGGAGAACAAAGAAAGAGAGGCCGCCTGTAATCCTGGGTCGCCCTCAAAAGCAGAACACCGGCGCAAGGCCGGTGCTTTGAATTAACAGGGTCGCGCCCCTGCTCGGGGCATCGCGGCCATACGCTGCTTAGGCGTAGAAGGCTTCGACGGTGCCCTTGACGGTGATCAGCATGGGGTTGCCGTAGCGATCCTTGGCCTTGGGGGAGGGGATCTTCACCCAGCCTTCGCTGATGCAGTACTCCTCGACATTGGTACGCTCCTTGCCGTTCACGCGAATGCCGATCTCGTGCTCGAAGCACTCCGCCACATGGTGCGGGCTGCGCGGGTTGGCCGCCAGACGGTCGGGCAGTGCCGGTTTGTTGTCGCTCATTTTATTTACCTGAGTGTGATAAAAAGTGGGTCATTGTAGGCAATGCCCGCCATGGGCTCAAGGCTGGGCTGCGTCCCGCGCTGACGACTGGATATGCCGTTCGCATTAAGGGGCTGGCTTTAGTCAGTCCCAATAAGTAGAGCGAGCGATTTGAACTAGTTGTCAGGGCTTTACGTTATTTTCCTTAAGCCGTGAATGCTCGTTAAGTTCAGCGTCGATGAAGGCAGCAATCATGGCGCGATAAACCCTTTCCACCACCTCTGGATTGGCGCCTTGTTCTTGTGCAAGGGAGATGACTTTGGCGATGACCTGCTCTACCCGGTTGGGGGCTTTTACTTCCTCTGTCGTCTTCTTGAAGGGCGCGGCCTTGGCGACAAAGGCGCCGCGCCTTGCAAGCAATGCCACGATTTCACTATCTATCTTGTCGATATGCTCGCGGACTTCATTCAGTGAGCTACAGCTGACTTCCATATATGAGGCGTTCCTGTTTCTGGCTTGAATGATAACGTCTGGTTAAGAGGCGGGTTTAGCCTGTTACGAGTGAACGAAGCGAACGGCCTGAACCACTTGCTATTTATATAACTGTGCCAATGTCCCTGCAACGAAACACAGCAGACCGATCGTTGACCCTATGGTGGGAATGCTAAACCAATATTTTTTAGACAATGCAAGATAGATCAATGCAATGATTGGCGCCGCACTCATGAAAAAGACAGAAGCTTCCAGGAAGGGTATATAGAAAGTGGATAAGTATAAATAAGTGACGGAGAAAAACAGCATGCCAATACCGTGACTGATGTTAAATCCAACCCATGCACGCCACATATTTGTTTCTTTTGTGATGGCCAGGGATGACGATTTCATAAGCCCCATCACATCAGATTGATATGGTATTAATTTCTTGGGGTTAAATGTGTCGGTGATTGTGTAGACCGTATGCAGAATACCAAGTACAAGGAATGGTATACAGCCTGCGATGTATAAGTATTTTGTGATCACGAAAAACTCCTTGTATGTGCATGAGGTTTGGTTAAGGGGTAGGCTTTAGTCCATTCCCGCGAGTGAAAAATCCAACACTGGGATACCCACACTTTGGTGTGCTGGCTATGCAGCGTCTTGCTCAGAAAGGTGGGTGTCCTGATTTGTTGCTTCAGTGGATGCTGAGACTGGCGGCCAGGTGGTGAAGATAGTCATAACTGTGCCACTGCACGGTACAGAGAGAGAGCAAGGCTAATGCCCCCAAGACACCTTGATCCCAGTGCAGTAGCAATATCCGCAACGCATGCACTATGCAGAGACCCAGGCTCACCAGATATGTGAGGGCTAACGCCACTTCAATCAAATCCGATATACCGTAGGGATCATTCGGATTGTGATAAAGCAGGTCATAGCCAAAGGCACGAAATGCGAGTCGGATCAGAAACAGGAAGGTGCAAAGGATGGCCAATCGTTTTGTTTTTAGGTTGATATTTGTCATTCCGCCAGGGTCAGATGGAGAAAGTACTGGGACACCCGCACTTTTGTGGCTTGGCTATGCAGTGACGATATCAAAAAGGTAGGGGACATAATTTCCTGATGCCTATAGAGAATGTAATGACCGAGCGAAGATAAATATCTTTGTTGTGCTCTTTTATTACTCTTATTTTTCTCTATTCAACACTCTAGTATAGGGGCCAATACATGAGTCATACTTTTCCTCCAAGCACATTAAAAGTTCGTTTCCAGATGATGAAAATACTAAATGAAACGTATAGTCACTCATGTCTGGCATTGGCATACCAAGGCAATCAGTGCCACCATTGTCAGTTAGAATATGTTCCTCTAAAGTGTAAAAACCGGATGGAGATGGTGTGGAGGTGATATTGTATTTCGATGTTAAAACTTGCTCCGATGCATGGGAATATAAAATGCCATCAGGCTTGAAATTATGTCTCTCATAGCACTTAGTTCCTGAAACGTGAGCTTCCCATTCACCTAGAATTATATTCTCGATGTTTTTAGATGTAGTTTCTTGCTGTTCAGCATAGCTGACAGCACTATAGAGTAGTAATGTGGAAATGAATAACGGTCCTGTCATGATAACTTTCTTACTCATAATGTTTAAATAATAACATTGGGATCCCCACCTTTTTGTGGCTTGGCTATGTAGCGTCTTGCTCAGAAAGGTGGGTGTCCTAATTTCTGTCTTTAACCGATGGTCAGATGCCGATGTTCTCTCTTCTTGTCGGCTCTGTTTCGTGTAAGTAACGGGTAAACGTGTCTTTCGGGCGTTCAAGACCATGTTCTGCCAGCACTCTTGAGGCCATGCCACGATGATTGCTGCCATGGGTCAGCAAGTGCAGCAAAATCTCCTCTACGCTCAGCTGCCCAATACCACCATCGATAAATCGAAACGTCACATTACGCTGTAGCTCGTCAGCGGTCACGGCTTGCGTGAAATCAACAAGCCAGGCGTCGTGCTGTTCCATCGTCTGGCGTAATGTCGATAATGATGGCGTGTCAAGGGTATTGTCCCCACTGTATTTCTCCGGCTCACCTGAAATACGGCTAATGAAAAGACTGTCAACTACCGTGGTGTGATTTAAAATCCGAATGAAAAAGGTGGCATCGCTTTCGGGTAGTTGTGAAAACTGCCTTTCTCCCAAATCAAGCAGCTCATTGTTTGCCCATTTCTTATATTGAAACGCCTTGTGAAAATGCATTCTTTCTCCATGGATTGTTTTTTGATGGGGCAAGTGTGTATACACAGAGGTATCTGCCTTTATCTATTGATGATGCAGACGAGATCAGCAAGGTGGGGACTGAATTTACAGCTCATCCATCGCACCAAATTTTGTATGCTCGCAAGTGATTGAATACCACCTCGGCACCAGGTGTTTACATGATTGAGTCAATATGGTACTCGGTCATGTTGTCGCTATTGCTTGATATGCTGGTTGCATAATGAGAAAACAAAGCCTTGGCCATGTCGTTTTCATTGTCGACAAACACAGCCCATTTGGCCCTTTTGATAGGGAAATTCCCTGATACGACGTCATAGATGACTCTTCTCCCATGACCCATCTTTTGATGGTGTGGATTCACGGCGATGTCGGTGATCACATTAAAACCATGGATGCCATCATCAAGTTGAATGCCAATGACACAAATAGGCGTGCCTTCACTGTGCAACACATATGCTGGAGAATCATCACTCAGTACACAGGTCAACCAATTCGGGTCTAACACAGGGCCAAGCCATTTGCTGATGGCAGCATGCTTATACCAATCTGAGTACCACTCAAAATCGGTTTCTTCAAAGCGTCTATATACCATTACCTTACTCTCAGGCATTAGGCTCAGCTTTCTGGGTGCTGGCCATGCTGCGCTGGATGGTCACTGACCAGTCGTCCATACATGGCTGAATCGGAGACAGTGCCATTCACTTCCCAACGCTGCCTTAGCAGTCCCTCTCGGGAAAATCCGAGTTTCTCTAATGCTTTCGCTGACGACTGGTTGTCTGGGTCTATCTCTGCTTCGATTCGTCTCAATCCCAATACATTGAAGCCGTACTGGATCAAGGCCTCCCCTGCCTCATTGATATAACCCTTTCCCCAGCAAGCGCGACTCAAGCCAAAGCCGATCTCGGCACGCCTGGATGCGCTGTCGTAGCTAAAGAGCATGCATTTTCCAGCCAGCTTGCCTGTGGACTTCAGATACATGCCGAGGATGATGGCTTCTTGACGTTGCATCGCACCGCTGCTCTGTGCAATGAAGTCCAGGGCGTCTTCAATGGAAGTCCACGGCGCCGTATTCCAGTAACGCATGACCTCAGGATCAGAAAATATCTCTAGCAGGCTCTCAGCATCATGGGCCATCAAGGCTCTGATGGTTAGCCGCTCGGTTTCAATGACTGGGGAAAATAACTCTTTCGACACGCATCCTCCATTCTTATGTCTAAAGCCCGCCCAAGGGGCTGGCAGCGTATTAACACAAAGCTAAACCAACACAACCGTAACCATTACGACTCAATGGGACGGGAAACGCCACGGGTTGACAGTCCCTCTGAGGCGTTTGTTATGCCAGTGGCCATTCACTGCGCAGAATAGCCAAGACGACCGTATCCCACCATTGCCCTTTAAAAAAGCGATGTTCACGAAAATACCCTTCTTGCCTCATTCCCAACGACTTGCAAAGTTTTATCGCAGCCAGGTTTTTGCTTATGGTTTCGGCATAGATGCGATGCACATCCAGTTCATTAAAGCCAAAATCCGCTAGTTCTCTAACCGCTTCCTCTATCAAGCCTTGACCTTGAGATTTCCGCTCAATGCCACAGCCCATCGATGCTTGATTATCAGGTTCAAGACGCAGACAAACGGTACCGATAAACTCACCCGTCAATTTACTTTCTATTGCCAACTGATAAAACTTGCGCGGAACTTCATGTGCTTGCTCTACAAACAGCTTTATCAATTGACGATACTTGTCAGAATCACAATCTGACTCACTGTAAAAACGCTGATACTTATTATCTTGGGACATCGCCACAAAAGCATTTTCATCACTGAGTCTCATATCACGCAGGATCAAATGCTCGGTTTCTAATTTGAACATAGGCGCTCTTTCCTCATGGTAAGGCATAACGCCGCGTTAAGGGGCGACTACGCTAAACCGCCCAAGCGCAGCCATTGCGCCGTAAACACTAAAACTAATTCAAACAAAAAAAACCAAGCGTTAGGAGTCCCTCTTGAACGCTTTGTTATGTGTTAACTCAGTGCACTATTATTTCATGCCCGCACCGACTGTGGCACGAACGGGAATACCCGTTGGATCAAAATTATCTAAGCAAAACACATTAACGCCAAAATAATCTGGCGTAACACGTTTTCGATGAAATGGATAAATGCCACAAACACTACAAAAATAGTGCTGTGCGGTGTTTGTATGGAATTGATATGTTGTTAATGACTCCATACCAGACAAAACTCTCATAGAGGTTTCATGAACTTTAACCATTAAAGCGTTTTTACGGGCACAAATAGAGCAATCACAAGTAGTTAATTCAGGAAGATCGGTATCGATCTCGAATTGAACCGCTCCACAGTGGCATGACCCACTAAAAGTTTTCACTTTGCTCATGCTGACTTCCTTGTTCGATATCAAAACACATAACGTTTGGTTAAGGGGCGGGCTTTAGCCCGTCCCAGAGAGCGAAGCGAACGGTTTGAACCAGTTGTTAGAGGTTGGAGCTGAGTTTTGTGCGGCATAAACGAACAAAGGCTTCGTAAACCGCAACAAATTCTGATGCTTTGAGATTTATGACCTTTGCGTCCTCAATTACGGAGGCTGGTCTAGCTCCGCCTGACACTCGTTGATTGTAAGAATATACAGATGCTAGAGAGCTTTGCTGGTGCTGGCTGAAAAGCCGTTTCTCAAGCCAAAATCTCGAGCTTTCCTCCTTCCTGGCCCAAAGCCCTCAATCATGGTGCCATCACGGCAACCACAGCCAGTCACACCAAGGCCTGCTCAAAATGGTGGATGTCCCAATAATTTTTTCTGAATTTTCCCTAACGCTGCGCTCACCGATAAATCATTAGCGTAGCGAGTAATTTATCCGCGCGTAGCGCTTTGTTATACCTATTTACTCTGATATTCCGATAACTCGCAGCTTAAACGATAGAATTTTTGTGGAACCTCAACCTCCCTTTCAAAAAAAGACTTTAGATTTTCTACACTTGTAGCTTTTATATCTGCCAGCACTGTTGATTGTGATGGTCCCAAGTAAACAACCGGCACCCCTGAGCGAATGTTGGCGCATTCATTTTTATTGTTGAAGTCTAACATGTGAGCCAGTTTGTATATCTTCGATGGTAAAACCTCCTCACTTAGGTCGTTATTCGACCACCCCCAGAAGACTACTAACAATATAGTTGCCAATATAGGAAATGCAAATGAATGAACGGGGGGTAACTTGTAGTTCCTGTCATTGCTGAACTTAGACTTAATGTAACCAATGGCATCGAATGCAAAAAATATCGCAACGATGCCCACTAAGGCTAGGAATGGGAGTACGTAATGAAAGAAAAACAAACCAGATGTAAAAGTTAAAGTAAACGGAAATGCTGATGCATCAACGCCAAATACAGAATTTATAGAGCCAGCTGCTTTTCCTGTAGAAAAGACAATTAGCCCTGAAATTGCAACTGATGCAACTAGCTTAGTAAATCCAAATTGCCACAGATTACGAAAAATTGAAAAATTTTCAATTGATACCCCAATGTACAATGTAGCTAGAAAAATACCCCAAATTTTTATGGTAAAGCTATTTTGTTGCAACCAATTAAAGTCATGACTTTCTCTGGAGCCGTTGATAATTAGCACTAGTGCTACAAATGCCAATAAGCCAAGCGACCAGCTAAGATTGAAGTCTTTTTGTTCTGATTCATTCTTTCGTTTCCAATCTTCCTCCCTCTGCCGTTCAAGAATTTCATAAACGTAAGTTTTTAATGTGTTAACACCACTGTTTGACTTTTCGTTCTCGGAAATCTCTTCGTAAAGTGCAGCTAAGTATTCTTCTTTGCTTGATGGCTTTTTAAACTTAAATTCCAGTTCTTTACTTTCGTACACTTTCTGATTCCTTGTGAGGTATAACGCCCACCTAAAGGGCTGACAGCGCATAACGCTAACTCAAGCAAAACAACCGTAACCACTACGGCTCAATGGGACGGGAAACGCCACGGGTTGACAGTCCCTCTGAGGCGCTTGTTATACCTGCTTTTCAAGCCAAAATCTCGAGCTTTCCTCCATCCTGGCCACAAGCCCTCAATCAGGGTGCCATCACAGCAACCACAGCCAGTCACACCAAGGCCTGTTCAAAATGGTGGATGTCCCAATTATTTTTGGTTTGTTAAATTCCCTTTCCAGAGAGTTCATCAAACCTAGACTTGAAACTTGTCCAAACATTGTGTAACTGTGGATGGAATGACTCTAGGGGTTCACATTTCCCAGAAGATCCTAGTCGACGCTTAATAGCTATAATTTGAGAGTGGCTATCTACACACCTTTCTTTAATCTTCTCAAGCAGGAAAGATTCTACTTCGTGAACATCTGGTCGCTCGGATGGAGTGATAGAAAGCATTCTTTGTATAAAAATCTTAAACTCTTCACTCACATTTTCATTTTCGCCCTTAATCTGACATCCGCTATGAACCCATGCCTTCCAGTCATTACTTCTTAACCATTTTTTACTATTCCCTTCCAAAGGTTCAGGCCAGTAATCAGCTAGTTTGATTCCCACAGGGTGACAACCATTACTAAGTAACTCATAGAATATAACCCCCAATGCAAACACATCAGTTTTTGGTGACAAGGCTTCTTTATTCCACTGTTCTGGTGCTATATAAGGCCTTGTACCTTCAAAATAACTATGTTTTATAAATGCATTTGCTAACCCAAAATCAGCTACCATTGCAAATTTATAGACGTCTAAATTTGGAGGAAGACGAAGGCTCTCTCTGAGGTCTCTGATAAAAATATTTCCCGGCTTCAGGTCTTGATGGCAGATTAGTCCATTTTCATAGCAGTGCGTTAAACCAAGACATATGTAATATACCAAAGACAGTTTTTCTATTTCTGACGTTGCACCACATTTTATAACTTTATCTAAGTCACTACCCCAATAACGAAATAGTGCTACTGGAACACCCATTACTACCTTGAAATTAAACGCCCAATTTACAAGTGAGTTATGGTAGTAATCAAGTTGATTCTCAAGCTCTTGAATAAATCGCTTGGCAATTTCATCCTTAGATATTCCTTTTCTTAATTTGGGGGCTTTAATGCACACATACCTAGGTACCACATTTTTACCTTGATCGAAAATGTAAATATCTCCAGCCATACCAGACGTTTTTGCCACGCATACTGTGTCGCCTTTTAAAGTTTCTGAAAGCATTAACACTTTCAGATCATCTTCGAGTGAATAAAAATCTATATCTTCCATTGCTATTTTTATTTTAGTTACCGCATAGGCCTTCAACCGTGATTAGACAGAAGGCGGTGCTAATCCGATAGCAGAGCTTTCCATAGAACTCTGCTCTGCCCTGATAGTTGCCACGAAAAAACAAATTAAATAAAAATATTACCCGTCTACCTCTGATACTTGGATGTATTCGCTTGGCGTCCTCGTTTAAAGCTACCATTGCCCCTCTCTCTATAAAGAAACAGTTCATGGGCCGGCTACGGCAAATTCCAGCAAAGCTACCGCCCCTGAGTTACAGCCCCCAGTTCGCTGCTTTTCACCTGCGAGATAGCATCCATCGCTGCCATGACGCTCTCCCCAGAGGTTGATTGTCGTTTGGCTATCATAAGGGGCCTGATTGAGGCATGGGAAGAGGAGGATGATAAAAACCTGAGCGGGTTCAACCAATTAGTGAGCAACCGCTGCTTTTAGTGGGCTCAGGGCTGATAGAGAGTGCGAAAACTCCCCTCACCCTGGCCCTCTCCCGAAGGGAGAGGGGATAAAGATATAGGAAGCAAAAGAGATAAATAGAAAAGGGAGCCCAAGTGGGCTCCCTTTATGCTGGCTGGCTGGCTGGCTGGCTGGCTGGCTGGCTGGCTGGCTGGCTGGTCAGGGTCAACGGCATGTGACCCTATACCTGCCCCTACTTATTGGTCGCCGCCTTCATCCCTTGCACAAACTCCTTCAGGCGAATGAGCATGCGGTCGGGATCCTGCTGATGGGTCTCGATGATCTTGACCACGGCGGAGCCGGAGATGGCGCCGGCGGCGCCCGCCTTGATGGCCTCCTTCACCTGCTGGGGATCGCTGATGCCAAAGCCGAGCAGGGCAGGGGGGGCCTTGAATTCGTTGAGGGTATTGATCAATCCCTCCACCGGCATGCCCGCCTTGGTCTCGGCGCCGGTCACCCCTGCGCGGCTCACCAGGTAGGTATAGCCAGAGCCCAGCTCGGCCACGGCTTTGAGGGTCTCGGCGTCACCGTTGGGCGGGGCGATGAAGATGCTGTCGATGCCGAACTTGTCGGCGGCCGCCTTGTAGGGGGCACACATCTGCACCGGCACGTCCGCCACCAGCACCGAGTCCACCCCGGCTTGCTGGCATTTTTCATAAAAGCCGTCGATGTGGCGCACATAGACCAGGTTGGCGTAGACCAGCAGGCCAATGGGCATCTGGGGATACTTGGCCCGAATGCGGGTCAGCAGCTGGAAGCAGCCATCCGGGGTGGTGCCGCTGGCAAAGGCCCGCAGCGCGGCCCCCTGGATGGTGGGACCGTCGGCGACCGGATCGGAGAAGGGAATGCCGAGCTCCAGGGCATCGGCGCCCCCCTCGACCAGGGCATCGACGATGGCGAGCGACAACTCGGGAGTGGGGTCACCCAGCATCACGAAGGGGACGAAGGCGCCCTGCTTGGCGTGTTCCAGACGGGAAAACAGTTGTGCGTAGCGATTCATTTGCGGGTTCCTTCTTTTTCGAAGCTCTCTGTTTCCAAAATATCGGCAACGGTGAAGATGTCCTTGTCGCCACGGCCGGAGAGGTTGACGATCAGCACCTGCTCCTTTTCCGGCTCGCTGCGGGCCATCTTGAGGGCGTGAGCCAGGGCGTGGGAGGATTCCAGCGCTGGTATGATGCCCTCGCTTCTGGCCAGCTCCTGGAACGCGTCCAGGGCCTCCTTGTCGGTGATGGAGACATACTCGGCGCGGCCAATGGCGGCCAGGTGGGCGTGCTGGGGGCCGACGGAGGGGAAGTCCAGACCCGCCGAGACGGAGTAGGACTCCTGAATTTGCCCCTGCTTGTCCTGCATCAGGTAGGAGTGCATGCCAAAGAAGACCCCCTTGCTGCCGTGACCGAGCGGCGCACCGTGCTCGCCACTCTCGATGCCGTGGCCACCGGGCTCGACGCCGATGAGGCGCACCCCCTCATCCGGGATGAAGTCGGCAAACATGCCGATGGCGTTCGAGCCGCCGCCGACGCAGGCGATCACCGCATCCGGCAGGCGCTCTTCCTTCTCGAAGCACTGCACCTTGGCCTCTTCCCCGATCATCTTCTGGAACTCCCGCACGATAGTGGGGAAGGGGTGGGGGCCGGCGGCGGTGCCGAGCAGGTAGTGGGCGGTCTCGTAGTTGGCGGCCCAGTCGCGCAGCGCCTCGTTGCAGGCATCTTTCAGAGTGCTGGAGCCGGAATGCACCGGTATCACCTCGGCGCCCATCAGCTTCATGCGAAACACGTTGGGCTTCTGGCGCTCGCAATCCTTGGCGCCCATGTAGACCCGGCACTTGAGGCCGAGCAGGGCGCAGGCCAGCGCCGTGGCCACGCCGTGCTGACCGGCGCCGGTCTCGGCGATGATCTCGTGCTTGCCCATGCGCTTGGCGAGCAGGGCCTGGCCCAGCACCTGGTTGGTCTTGTGGGCGCCGCCGTGCAGCAGGTCTTCACGCTTGAGATAGAGGCGGGTCCTGGTGCCCTTGGTCAGATTGCGGGTCAGGGTGAGCGGGGTGGGGCGGCCCGCATACTCGGTCAGCAGGGTCTGGAACTCGGCTACGAAGGCGGCATCCTCCCTGGCATCGACGAAGGCCTTCTCCAGCTGGAGCAGGGCGGGCATCAGGATCTGGGGCACATACATGCCGCCAAATTCACCAAAAAACGGGTTGAGCAGGGTCATGGTTATCTTCCTTTACATTCTGCAATTGAGTTCAGGTATGAGCCTTGGCGGGCTGAGGCGTATGGCTGGGGCACATACATGTCATCGACGAAATTCACCAATAAACGGGTTGAGCAGGGTCATACATTATTCCTTGTGCTGATGTGCAAACGCAGTTCATTAATTTGTTGAATGAGTCACTGGCACTCTCACAGTTGGCGCAAGGCGCCAAAGGCGGCCGCCAGCTTGTGGGCATCCTTCTGGCCCGGGGCGCTTTCCACCCCTGAATTGAAATCAAGGCCGAGGCAACCGACCCGGGCGGCCTGCAAGGCGTTGTCGGGGTTGAGGCCCCCGGCCAGCATCAGGCGGGACTTGTCGAGCCCGGCCAGCAGGGCCCAGTCGAACGCCTGGCCGGTGCCGCCGCTCTGGCTGCCCACTTTCGTATCGAGCAGCAGGCGATCCGCCGGGTAGTCGAGAGAGGGCAGGGGCTCGCCGAGCGTCATGCCGACCGCCTTCCAGACGTGGCAGCCCGCTGGCAGCAGGGGGCGCAGGGTCTCGATATAGGCGGCGTCCTCCTCCCCGTGCAGCTGCACGGCGGCAAGGCCGAGCGCCGCCACCGTCTTGGCGATGGTTTGGGGCTGAGCGTTGCGAAACACCCCAACATAGGAGAGCGGCGCCCCCGCCATCAGGGCGCGGGCACTCGGGATATCCACGTAGCGCGGGCTCTTCGCCACGAAGATGAGGCCGCCGAACACGGCGCCGGCGCGGTGCGCGGCGGCGGCATCCTCGGCCCGGGTCAGGCCGCATACCTTGTTCTGGCCCAGCACAAGCTTGCGCACTGCGGCCTCCAGATCCGGCTCACCCATGAGGGAGGAGCCCACCAGGAAGCCCTTGGCATGCTGGCGCAGTTCGGCGACCTGGGCACGGTGCTTGATGCCGGACTCGCTGATCACCACCCGATCGGCGGGAATGTCGGCCGCCAGCTGCTGGGTGCGAGCGAGATCGACGCTCAAATCCCGCAGATCCCGGTTGTTGATGCCAATCACGGGGGCGCCGAGCGCAATGGCGCGATCCCGCTCCTCTTCGTTGCTCACCTCGGTGAGCACCCCTAGACCCAGCTCTTTGGCCACCTTGAACAGGGCGCGATAGCCCTCGTCGGTGAGCACGGAGAGCATCAGCAGGATGGCGTCCGCCTGATAGTGGCGGGCCAGATAGACCTGATAGGGGTCAATCATGAAATCCTTGCACAGCACCGGTTGCCGGACCCGGCTGCGCACCCGCGGCAAAAAGGCGAAATCCCCCTGAAAGAACGGCTCGTCGGTCAGCACAGAGATGGCGGTGGCGTAGTGGCCATAGACGTCGGCGATGGCCTCCGGGCTGAAGTCGTCCCGGATCAAGCCCTTGGAGGGAGAGGCCTTCTTGCATTCGAGAATGAAGCGGGTGGAGCCTGCCCGCAGCTCCCCCTCGAAATCCCGATCGCTTGGAGTGAGCGCGCCCTGGAAGCTTTCCAGGGGCTGGGCCAGCTTGCGGGCCGCCACCCACGCCTGCTTGGCGGCCACGATCTTGCCGAGAATGGTCTGGCTGAGGGAGGCCATGTTCAGAAAGGGGTGAGGGGCAATGAGCTCTGACATCTCGTTATCCTTGCGAAGCTGGGTACTGTCTTGGGTGGTGGCTGACATCATGCCTCCTGATGGCTCAGGGCGGCGAGATCCCGGGCGAGGCGAGCTGTCTCGCCGCTGGCGAGCACCGTCAGCACCTGGGCGGCCGCCTGCTTGAAGTCCGGGGCCTTGCCCGCCATCACCAGCAGCGGCGCCACGTTGGCGGCGATGGCGGCGTTGTGGGCCGGGGTGCCTTCTCCGGCCAGGATGGCGGCGGTGATGGCGCGGTTCTCTTCCGGCTCACCGCCCTGGATGGCACTGACCGGGTAGGTCGGCAGACCAAAGTCCGCCGGGGTGAGCAAGTACTCGCGAATTTCGCCGTCGCGGATCTCGGCCACCTGGGTCGGTCCGTGAATGGCGATCTCGTCCAGGCCCGCGCCGTGTACCACCATACCGGTTTTCAGACCCAGCGCCAGCAGGGTTTCTGCGATGGGGCGCACCAGCTCGGGGGCATAGACTCCCATCAGCTGATAGCTGGGACGAGCGGGGTTGATGAGTGGCCCCAAGACGTTAAATAGCGTCCTGGTTTTCAAGGCCTGGCGCACCGGCATGGCGTGGCGCACCCCGGCGTGGTACTGGGGGGCGAACAGGAAGCAGATGCCGAGCTCGTCCAGACAGCGGCGGGCCTGGGCCGGGCTCATGTCGAGCCTGATCCCCATCTTGTCCAGCAGATCGCTGGAACCCGACTTGCTCGATACCGAGCGGTTGCCGTGCTTGGCCACTTTCAGGCCGCAGGCGGCGGCCACCAGGGCCGAGGTGGTGGAGACATTGATGGTGTTGAGGCCATCGCCCCCTGTGCCGACGATGTCGCAGAAGGCATAGTCCGGGCGCGGGAAGTCGCGCGCTTCGGCCAGGAGGGCCTCGGCGGCGCCGGCTATCTCCTCCGGGGTCTCGCCCTTGAGCTTGAGGGCGGTGAGCAGGCTGGACAGCACTATGGGGTCCACTTCGCCGCGCACCACCTGGCCGAAGGCATCGCGGGCGGCGTCGCGGGTGAGAGACTGTCCCTGATAGAGGGTGTTGAGATGATGATGCATGGGGTCTCCTTACCTTAACGCACGTGGCTTTCGGGACGGGTGATGTGGGCGAGGGCCTGGGTCAGCAGGCGGGCCCCTTCGCTGGTCATGATGGATTCCGGATGGAACTGGAATCCCAGCACGCGATCGTCCCCCTGCTCGACGGCCATGGGCATGCCCTGATAGTGGGCAATCACAGTCAGCTCTTGTGGCACATAGGTGGCCACCAGGGAGTGGTAGCGAGCCACCGGCAGCGGGCTCGGCAGGCCGGCGAAGGCGCCGTGGCCGTTGTGCTCGATGAGAGAGCGTTTGCCGTGGACGATTTCCCCCGCCGCCCCGACGGTGCCGCCATAGGCTTCACACAGGGCCTGATGACCGAGGCAGATGCCGAGGATGGGCACCCGGCCCCGGGCCAGCTTGATGAGATCGATGAGGCAGCCCGCATCGACCGGGGCGCCGGGCCCGGGGGAGAGCACCAGCACGGCATCGCCGCCGCAGGACTCGATTTGCGCCATGATGCGGCTCGCCGGCAGGCTGTTGCGATAGATGCGCACCGGGTAGCCGAGGGAGCGGAACTGGTCGACGAGGTTGTAGGTAAATGAATCGAAGTTGTCGAGCAGGAAGATGTTAGTGGCTGTTGATGCGGTACTCATGGGCGCACGTCCTTATGTTGCTCCTGCTGGGCGCTGAGGGCCTGCAAAGAGGTGCCATGGCTGGCGGCGATGGCGGCCAGCACGGCGGCCGCCTTGGCACGGGTCTCGTCCGCCTCGGCCTGGGGTTTGGAGTCATAGACCACGCCGGCACCGGCCTGGACATGGGCGATGCCGTTCTTCACGAAGGCGGAGCGGATGACGATGCAGGTATCCATCTCCCCTGCGCCGTTCAGATAGCCCACGGCGCCGCCATAGCTGCCCCGTCTGCGCCCTTCCACCTCGCGAATGAGCTCGCTGGCCCGCAGCTTGGGGGCGCCGGTCAGGGTGCCCATGTTCATGCAGGCCTGGTAGGCGTGCAGGGCATCCAGATCCGAGCGCAGGGTACCCACCACCCGGGAGACCAGGTGCATCACATGGCTGTAGCGATCCACTTTCAGCAGATCTTTGACATAGCGGGTGCCGGGTTCGGAGATGCGGGCGATGTCGTTGCGACCCAGATCCACCAGCATCAGATGCTCGGCCACCTCCTTCTCGTCCTGGCGCAGTTCCAGCTCGATGCGGCCATCGAGATCCAGGTTGATGCTGCCGTCCGGGTTGAGGCCACGGCGGCGGGTGCCGGCGATGGGGTACATCTCCACCTCCCGGCTCCTGGCACAGAACTTGACCGCGCTCTCGGGGGAGGCGCCAAACAGGGTGAAGCCCTCGTCCTGCACATAGAACATGTAGGGGCTGGGGTTGGTCTGCTTGAGGCGGCGATAGGCGGCGAGCGGGCTCGGGCAGGGCAGGGAGAAGCTGCGGGACGGCACCACCTGGAAGATGTCGCCCCGGCGGATGAAGCCCTTGAGTTTTTCCACCTCGGCGCAGAATTGCTTGTCTCCCTTGTCCACGCTCATGCCTGTCGTCAGCACAGGGGCGGGCAGCGTGACGGCGAGGTCCTGCTGGCAGGCCAGCTTGAGAGCCGCCAAGCGGTCGGTCAGCCGGGCACAGCGCTCGTCCAGGTCTCCTTCGCCACCGAACAGGCAGGCGCTGAGCTGAGTGCTCTGCTTGATGTGATCTATGGTGATCAGGGTCTCGGCCACGTAGAAGCAGTAGTCGGGACAGTCGTTGCTCCCATCCGGCACCTCGGGCAAGTCTTCGAACGAGGCGATCAGGTCATAGGCGAAGGTGCCGGCCATGAACAGGGCTGCCTTGCCCGCCTGGCATTGCAGCTCCCGCTGCAGGGTGCGCAGCACGTCCAGCACGCCACAGCCCTTGAGGCGGCTGTCTTCATCGAGCGCCCTGTCCGAGGCGGGCACCGTCAGTACCAGCTCGGCTTGCTCGTCGTGGCGCTCGATGGCGGCAGGCAGGCGAGCCCGCAGCAGGGCCAGCAGGGCCAGACCATTGTCGGTGAGGGGGCGCACCCGCACGGTGCGACCGCGGCACTCGATGCGCAGGCAGGCATCCACCAGCAGCAGGCTCTGGGTGCCCGCCTTGGAGTCGATCTCCACGGACTCGAGCAACAGGGTGTTGGCGCGATCCTGGCAAAGCCGGGTGAACAGGGCCAGAGGATCGGCCACATAGGGGGCGTTGAGCGCGATCGCATCAAATTCGCCAAGGGATAAGGGGGTGGTGCTGCCTGTCATGATGCTGTCCCTTGCATGTGATGGAAATTACCGATGTTCATGATGTTGTATCTCTTGAATATGAATGGGTGTTGGCCGGGTCGATGGGGTTGCCATCGCCATGTCTGCGCCCTTATCTGAATTCTCGGTTTCATCACGGGTCCATTTGCCGGATAATAAAAAAGCCCGCTGGGGTCAGCGGGCTTTTTCTTTGGGTTCTTAATTTGCTGTCAGATTACAGGTACAGCAACGACCACACGCCCGCATGTCAGGGAGTGTGCCACCACCAGATGGTCAGGATGGAAGTCGTTTGCATGATTGAGTCCTGTAAAAAGCTGTTTGCAATGAAGTGCCTACAGAAAACGATAAAGCGGCTGCCAAGTCAAGTCGCTTTTTGCCAATTCGCCCTGAACCATGCGAGCGAGATACCGATGCGATTCGATCTGCACTGCCATACCACCGCCTCGGACGGTGTGCTGACACCCGGGGAGCTGGTGCGCCGCGCCGCCGAGAAAGGGGTGGAGGTGTTGGCGGTCACTGACCACGACACCCTCGACGGGCTTGACGAGGTGAGAGCCACCATCCGCGCCGAGCAGTTGCCGCTGCGCCTGGTGAGCGGGGTCGAGATCTCCACCGGCTGGGAGCACCACGAGATCCACATAGTGGCCCTGGGGGTGGATGAAAAAAATCCGCAGCTGGTGGCCTTTTTGGCCGGTCAGCGGGCCCGCCGGGAGGCCCGCGCCCTGGAAATTGGCCGCCGTCTGGAGAAGTGCCAGATCCCGGGCACCTATGAAGAGGCCAAGGCCCTGGCCGGCGATGCCGCCGTGACCCGGGCCCATTTTGCCCGGGTGCTGATGGCGCGCGGGGTGGCCGACACCATGCAGAAGGTATTCAAAAAGTACCTGAGCCGTGGCAACAAGGGGTATGCTCCGGCCGAGTGGCCAGAGATGGGGGAGGCCATCAGCGCCATTCACGCCGCCGGCGGGCTGGCGGTGCTGGCCCATCCCAGCCGCTATGACCTCACGGCAAAGTGGATCAAGCGGCTGCTGGTGGCCTTCAAGGCGGCCGGTGGTGACGCCATGGAGGTCTCGTTGCCCCAGCAGAGCCCCCAGGAGCGGGCCAACCTGGGTCAGTGGGCCAGGGAGCACGACCTCTGCATCTCGGTGGGATCGGATTTTCACTTCCCGTCCAGCTGGACCGAGCTGGGCCGCCATCTCTGGCTGCCCAAGGAGGGGATGCCGCTCTGGCTGGCCCATCCCGACCATTTTGGCCTCAGCCGCGAGGAACATCAGACCCTGCTTGCCAGCCGTGCAGGCTGATGCGGCGTCCGCACAGGTCCCCGTGCCTGTAGTAAAGTGGCTATTGTTTTGATGGCAGGATGAGCCTGCCCTATTCCGGGAGGAATATATGAGTCAGCATTTCTACGTACACCCAGACAATCCCCAGGCCCGTCTCATCAATCAGGCGGTGCAGATCATTCAAAACGGTGGCGTCATCGTCTATCCCACCGATTCCGGCTATGCCCTGGGCTGCCAGATGGGCGACAAGGGCGCCCTGGAGCGCATCTGCCGCATCCGCCGCATCGACCCGAATCATGACTTCACCCTGGTGTGCCGGGATCTCTCCGAGATCTCCACCTATGCCAAGGTCGACAACACGGCGTTTCGCCTGCTCAAGAGCAATACCCCAGGGGCCTATACCTTCATCTTCAAGGCGACCAAGGAGGTGCCCCGTCGCCTGATGAACGAGAAGAAGAAGACCATAGGCATCCGAGTGCCGGACAACAAGATTGCTCTGGCCCTGCTCGAAACCCTGGGGGAGCCCCTGCTCTCCACCACCCTGATCCTGCCGGGTTCCGAGATGGCGGAGTTCGACCCCGAAGAGATCGCCGACAAGCTGGGCAAACAGCTGGATCTGGTGCTCAACGGCGGTTATCTGGGCGAGCAGCCGACCACTGTGGTGGATTTCTCCGATGACGAGCCCGTGGTGCGTCGCCGCGGCGCCGGGGACCCCACGCCGTTTGAGTGAGGTCGGCACGCCATCTCGCGAGATGGAGACGATGACGGTGATGGCCGCGCCCATCGCCACCGTGCTGGGGCAGCCCTATCATGAGCTGCCCCAGGATCTCTTCATCCCCCCCGATGCACTCGAGGTGTTCCTCGAGACCTTCGAGGGGCCGCTGGATCTGTTGCTCTATCTCATCCGGCGCCAGCAACTCGACATCCTCAACCTGCCTATCTTGCAGATCACCACCCAGTACATGGGCTATGTGGAGCTGATGCAGGAGCTCAACCTGGAGCTGGCGGCCGAATACCTGCTGATGGCGGCCTGGCTCGCCGAGATAAAATCCCGGATGCTGCTGCCCAAGTCCCCCGAGCTGGCGGAGGAAGAGGAGGGGGAAGACCCACGCGTCACCCTCATTCGCCGCCTGCAGGAGTACGAGCGCTACAAGGTCGGCGCCGAGCAGATGGACGCGCTGCCCAGGCTGGAGCGGGAGATCTTCGTCGCCAGCGCCTTGCCGCCGGATTTCGGTGCCCTCAAGCCGCTCTCCCCCGATGTTTCCCTGGTGGAGCTCGCCCTCTATATGCAAAGTGTGGTAAAACGCGCGACGCATTTTGAACATCACCAGATCCGCCGCGAGCAGATCCCGACCCGGGTGCGGATGGCGGAGATCCTCGCCCTGCTCTCCCTGGGGCAGACCCTGCGCCTTGAGCAGGTGCTGCGGGCCGAGGAAGGGCGCATGGGGGTGCTGGTCACCTTCCTGGCCCTGCTCGAGCTGTGCAAGGAGCAGCTGATCTGGATCCTGCAGGCCGAGCCCCTGGGACCCATCCACTTCGCCCTGGCCAGCCAGACAGAGGAGACGCCCCCCCATGTCCAGTGACACCAGTGCCCCTTGCGCGTGCAAAGGGCGTGAGTTCATTAATTCGCCAGCGAACTTGTGGTATGCTGCGCCCCGCGATTTTGAGCCAGGGTGCCGGCCCGGCCGGATCCTGGTTGCGGGCGCGCAGGAGGTGAGCCATGGCCCTGCCCGCTGAGCGGCTCAAGACCCTGCTCGAGGCGGCGCTGTTTGTCGCCGGGCGCCCGCTGACGGTGAGCGAGCTCAAGGGGAGCGTGCTGGCGGATTATCCCGTCACCAGCCGCTACGTCCAGCTGCTGCTGGCGGAGATCCGGCAGGATTACAGCGAGCGGGGAGTGGAGCTCAAGGAGGTTGCCTCCGGCTGGCGCTTCCAGGCCCGCCAGGAGTATGCCGAAGAACTCTCTCGCCTGTGGAGCGAGCGGGCGCCCCGCTATTCGCGGGCCGTGCTGGAGACCCTGACGCTGATTGCCTACCGTCAACCCATCACCCGGGCCGAGATCGAAGCGATCCGCGGGGTGGCGGTCTCGAGCCAGATAGTGAATACCCTGAAAGAACGTGGCTGGGTGCGCAGCATAGGCCACAAGGAGGTGGTGGGTCGCCCCGAGCTGCTCGCCACCACCCGTGAATTTCTCGATTACTTTAACTTGCAGAGCCTGGAGCAGCTCCCCGAGCTGGACACGTTACTGCAATCCCCCTTGCCGGCCATGGCGGGCGAGGGTCAGGACAATCCATGAGTGCCCCCGTGACGGGATGGCACCTCAATCATGATGGCGGGGCCCGAATCGGGCTCCCCGCCGTCGTTACCCTTGCCCGGGGTGCCGGGCAGGGATCAACAATCAGGTAACCCCGATGAGTGAAAAACTGCAAAAAGTGTTGGCCCGCGCGGGTCACGGCTCCCGTCGTGAGATGGAGGCCCTGATCACCGCAGGTCGGGTCAGTGTGGATGGCAAGGTCGCCACACTGGGGGATCGCGTCGAAGTGAACGCCGTGATCCGGGTGGATGGCCACCAGGTCAAGACCCGTGCCGCAGAAGAGCAGATCTGCCGCGTACTGGCCTATCACAAGCCGGAAGGGGAGATGTGTACCCGTCATGATCCCGAAGGCCGTCCCACCGTGTTTGATCGCCTGCCCAAGATGGAAGGGGCCCGCTGGATAGCGGTGGGGCGCCTGGACGTCAACACCTCCGGCCTGCTGCTGTTCACCACGGACGGCGAGCTGGCCAACCGCCTGATGCACCCGAGCCATCAGGTGGAGCGGGAATACGCGGTGCGGGTCTTTGGCGAGATCACCGAAGCCATGCTGCAGCGCCTGCGCAAGGGCGTGCAGCTGGAAGACGGCATGGCCAAGTTCAACAAGATCAAGCCCGCCGGCGGCGAGGGGCTGAACCAATGGTTCAACGTCACCCTGACCGAGGGACGCAACCGCGAGGTGCGCCGCCTGTGGGAATCCCAGGAAGTGCAGGTGAGCCGTCTGATGCGCATCCGCTACGGCGACGTCAAGCTGGACCGCACCATTCCCCGCGGTGGCTGGATGGAGCTGAAACTGCCCGAGGTGAACTACCTGCGCGGCCTGGTGAACTTGAACAACGAGACCGAATCCAAGGTGGATCTGCAGCAGGATGGCAAGAGCAGCCGCCACAAGCAGGCCGCCCAGATCCGTCGCGCCGTCAAGCGCCACAAGGAGATGCAGGGCAAGGAGCCCCGCGCCCGCAGTGCGAGCGCCCGTCGCAAGCCGACCTCCTCCACCCGCAATTCCGGAACCGGCAGCAAGTAATTCCGGTCGTCATCGCCAAAGAGCCTGCCCCGCAAGGGGCAGGCTCTTTTTATTGGGCCTTCGCCACTACAGGGAGGCGGCGGCGCGAGACGCCTGATCATAGAGGCTGGCAAACAGTCGCAGCTGCTGCGCGATTTCCGCGGCCGAGGCGTTCGCTCCGGCCAGACCGCTCTCCACTATCACCTGGATCAGACACTGTTCGCGGATCTCGCTGTATTGGTGGCACAGGGCGGCGCCGGTCGGCGTGGTGCTGAAATGCACCTCCTTGCCCACCTTGGTGCGCGCCGCATACCCCAGGGTCACCAGCTTCTTCAGGGCATAGGTGGCGACATGGGTATCCTCGATGTTGAGCACGAAACAGATATCGGCGAGCCGCTTGGGACGATCCCTGTGGTTGATGTGGTGGATGAGCAATACCTCCAGCGCGGTCAGCCCCTTCTCGCCGGCGGCCCCCATGCAGCGCACGACCCAGCGGTGGAAGGAGTTGTTGAGCACGGTCAGGCCGAACTCCAGCTCCGAGAGGGCGGGGGCCTGAGCCGAGACGAGGTGGGCCGATGAGACGATGGAGGGGGACTTGGTCATGGAGACTCCTTTCCTGATGAGAGGCCAGCGAGACGGCCGGCGTGTCCTGTGATGACGTATTGTAGATAAATTATCGATGTTTTGTTGATATCTTTGCTGTATGTTAATCAAATGTTTTTGCTTTGGGGGCTGTATGGGATCGAGTGAGTGTCGCCTCTACCCGCTGGGAGAGCGGGCCCTGGTGCTGGAGACGGGTCTGGGGGCCGATCTGATCGGCCAGCGGCGAGTCTGGTGGCTGGCACAGCGTCTGCGCGAGCAGGGCGGGGGCGAGCGGTTGGAGGAGATAGTGCCGGGGATGAACAACCTGACCCTGGTGTTCGATCCCGAGGTAACGGACCCCACCTCTCTCGGGTTGTGGCTGACCGAGTTGTGGCGCCAGGGGGAGGAGCTCGACTACCGGCCGCGGGAGCGGGAGATCCCGGTGCACTACGGCGGTGAATGGGGCCCCGATCTGGAGGAAGCCGCCCGCCACTGCGGCCTGACACCGGCCGAGCTGGTGGCGGGTCACAGCGGCGGCGATTACCGGGTCTACTTCCTCGGTTTCCAGCCCGGCTTCGCCTATCTGGGGGGGCTGGCGCCGGCGCTGGCCGTGCCGCGGCGCAGGGAGCCCAGGCTGAAGGTCCCCGCCGGCAGCGTCGGCATCGGTGGGGCCCAGACCGGCATCTACCCGGCGGCGAGCCCCGGCGGCTGGCAGCTCATCGGGCGCACGGATCTGACGCTGTTCGACCCAAGGCGTGACGAGCCCTCCTATCTGCTGCCCGGCGATCGGGTGCGCTTCGTCCCCCTGGGAGGTTCCCCATGCTAGAGGTCATCCGCCCCGGGCTCCAGAGCACAGTCCAGGATCTCGGCCGCGCCGGTGTGCGCCATCTGGGTATCGCCCAGGGGGGCGCCCTCGACAGGGAGGCGCTGATCCTGGCCAATCGCCTGGTGGGCAACCCCGCCGGGGCGGCGGGGATAGAGCTGGTGCTGGGGGCGGCCGAGTTTCGCCTGCTGCGCGATGGCTGGCTGGCGCTGACCGGTGCCGACTGCGCCGCCACCCTGGACGGTGAACCTGTCTGGCATGGCTGGCGCTGGCGGGTGCGCCGGGGTCAGCACCTGCGCCTGTCGGCCCCCCGCCATGGCATGCGCACCTATCTCGCGCTGGATGGGGGCCTGGCCGTGGCCCCTGTGATGGGATCGCGCGCCACCGAGTTGCAGGCCGGCTTCGGGGGCCATCAGGGGCGAGCCCTGCTGGCCGGTGATCGCCTGCCCCTGGGGGCACCGCTGGCCCATGACGGCCCCCTCGGCGCCCGGCTGCGCGAGTCCGACGCCTGTCTGCGCGTCTTGCCCGGCCCCGAGCTTGACGAGTTCGAACCGGCCGCCGTGGCGGCGCTCTGGCAGGGGGAGTGGCGGCTCAACCCCGCCAGCAACCGGATGGGGGCTCGCCTCGACGGGCCGACGCTGGTGCGCAGCCATGGCCGGGAGCTGGCCTCCCACGGCGTCCTGCCCGGCGTCATCCAGGTGCCCCCTGGCGGCCAGCCCATCGTGCTGCTGGCCGATGGCCAGACCACGGGCGGCTACCCGCGCATCGGCTGCGTCATCGACGCGGATCTCTGGAAGCTGGCCCAGTTGCGGCCGGGGACGCGGCTGCGTTTCTCCCCCGTGACGCGGGAGCAGGCCCTGGCGGCGCGGCGCGAATGGCAGCAACACCTCTATCGTTTCGAATGGATGGCTTATGGAAAGACACATTGATCTCAACGCCGATCTGGGGGAGGGCTACGACTCGGATGCCCTGCTGCTGGACCTTGTCAGTTCCGCCAACATCGCCTGTGGCTGGCACGCCGGGGATGCGTCCCTGATGGTCGAGACGGTCCGACTGGCGCTGGCCAAGGGGGTTGCCATCGGTGCCCACCCCAGCTTCCCGGATCGGGAGCACTTCGGGCGGGCGCCCATGGCGCGGGAGCCGGCCAGGGTCTATGCCGACGTGCTCTATCAGGTGGGGGCCCTGGCCGCCCTGGCCAAGGCGGCCGGTGGCAGGCTGGCCCACGTCAAGCCCCACGGCGCCCTCTACAACCAGGCCGCCCGGGATGGCGCCCTGGCCGATGGCATCGCCAGTGCCGTCGCCAGCCTGGATCCTTCCCTCAAGCTGATGGGTCTGGCGGGCAGCGAGCTGATTGCCGCCGCCCGGCGCCATGGTCTGACCCCCATCGCGGAGGTCTTCGCCGATCGCGCCTATCTGGCCGACGGCTCCCTGGCACCGCGGGGCCAGCCGGGCGCCGTCATCGACGACGAGGCCAGGGCGCTGAGCCAGACCCTGAGCCTGGTGACGCGGGGAGAGGTGCAGACTCTGGACGGACAACGGCTGGCGCTGCTCCCCCAGAGCATCTGCCTGCACGGGGATGGCGCCCATGCCGTCGCCTTTGCCCGGCGCCTGCGGGAGGCCCTGATCGCAAACGGGATATCGATAAGGCCTCATTGAAGGGGCGAATTCAGGCCGCGCGGCCTTCACATGGAATGGAGAAGCTCATATGGATGTAAGTCTGTTATTGCCCCTGATAGGGATCCCCGTGGTGGTGCTGGGGTTTGCGCTCAGGTTCAACCCGCTGCTGGTGGTGACGACGGCGGGGCTGGCGACCGGTCTGGCGAGCGGCATGTCGCTGGTCGCGCTGCTGGAGACCTTCGGCGAGAAGTTTCTCAACAGCCGGCAGCTGGCCACCTTTATCCTGATCCTGCCGGTGATCGGCCTGTTGGAGCAGTACGGGCTCAAGGAGCGGGCCCAGAGCTGGATCGCCAGCATCCGCAAGGCGACCTCGGCGCGCATCCTGATGCTCTATTTCGTGCTGCGCCAGGGCACGGCCATGCTGGGCTTGCTGAGCCTGGGGGGCCACGCCCAGACGGTGCGTCCGCTGATCGCCCCCATGGCGGAGGGGGCCGCGGTGCATCGCCACGGGGATCTGCCCAAGCCAATCCGCGACAAGATCCGGGCCCATGCGGCCGCCTGTGACAATGTGGCGGTGTTCTTCGGCGAAGACGTCTTCCTCGCCTTCGGGGCCGTCTTGCTGATGAGTGCCTTCCTGCAGGAGAACGGGATCACCGATATCGAACCGCTCTACATCGGCCTGTGGGGCATTCCGACCGCTCTGTGCGCCCTGCTGATCCACATGGGGCGTCTGCTCATGCTGGATGCCAGCATCGGCCGTGACCTTGCCGCCTGGCAGGCAAGGGAGCAGGCCGGAGCGGCCGACCAAGCCGTACTGGAGCGTGCATGATGAACAGTCTGATCACCATCAACGACATCTATTACCTCATCGGCCTCGTCGTCATGCTGCTGGTGGGCATGACGCTCTCTGACCGCCATAACCCCAAGCGCCTCACGACGGCCCTGTTCTGGTGCTGCTTTGGCGCCATCTTCCTGTTCGGCGATCTGCTGGTCAGCCAGCTGGGCAGCCAGATGGCCTACCGGATCGTGGGAGGCCTGGTGATCCTGATGGCCCTGCTGGCCGGCACCGGTCAGCTGGCGATGGGACGTTACGCCCAGCGCAGCGACGCCGAGCGGCAAGGGTCGGCGGCCAAACTGGGCAACCGCCTGTTCCTGCCGGCGGTCATGATCCCGGTGGCGACCGTGCTCAGCACCCTGTTGCTGGGCCATGCCAGCCTGGGGGATTACTTCGTGCTGGATCAGAAGAACGTCACCCTGACCTCCCTGGCCATCGGCACCCTGGCGGCCCTGCTGCTGGGCTGGAAGCTGACCGGCGGCACCCCCTTGCAGGCGGTGCGCGAGTCGAGACGTCTGGTGGATGCCATCGGCTGGGCCGCCATCTTGCCGCAGATGCTCGCCATGCTGGGCGGGGTCTTCGTGGTCGCCCAGACCGGGGAGTCGGTGAAGGCGGTGGTGGACTTGTTCGTCACCCCCGACAACCTGTTCCTGATGGTGGTGATCTACTGCGTGGGCATGGCGCTGTTCACCATGATCATGGGCAATGCGTTTGCGGCCTTCCCGGTGATGACGGCGGGGATCGCCATCCCGTTTCTTATCATGGGAGCCCATGGCAATCCCGCCGCCGTGGTGGCCATCGGCATGCTGTCGGGCTATTGCGGCACCCTGATGACCCCCATGGGGGCGAACTTCAACATAGTGCCCGCCGCCCTGCTGGAGCTGGACAACAAGTATCAGGTCATCCTGGTGCAGATCCCCACCGCGCTCATGATGCTGGTCTGCAACATCTTGCTGATGTACTTCCTGGCGTTTCGCTGATGTGGTCATGACGGGGGTAGCCCGCCTGGGCCTGCCCTCGCCCCTCCCCGTACCCGCTGGCCGCGCGTCGGGATAAACAGAAGGAGATGGCCATGAAGACCATTTTACTGACAGGTTTCGAACCCTTTGGCGGCGAGCCGCTCAACCCCTCCTGGGAGGCCGTGCGGCAACTCGATGGCCAGCGCCGTGGCGATCATCAGATCCGGGCGGTGCGGCTGAGCTGCGCCTTCGGCCAGGCCCTGACGGAGCTTGAGGCGGCGCTGGCGCAGCACCAGCCGGTGCTGGTGCTGGCGGTGGGTCAGGCGGGGGGACGCAGCGAGCTCAGCCTGGAGCGGATCGCCATCAATCTCGATGACGCCCGCATCCCTGACAACGCCGGGGCACAGCCCATCGACAGCCCCATAGTGGCGGATGGCCCTGCGGCCTATTTCACCACCCTGCCCATCAAGGCCATGGTGGCGGCCCTGCGTGAGGCGGGCCTGCCCGCCGCCGTCTCCCACAGCGCCGGTACCTATGTCTGCAACCACCTCTTCTACGGCCTGATGCACGAGATAGGGCGGGGCAGGCCGGGCTGCCGGGGCGGTTTCCTGCACATTCCCTATCTGCCCGAGCAGGCGGCGCGCCATCCGGCGGGCACGCCCTCGATGAGCCTGAGCCAGATAGTGCGCGGCTTGGAGGTCGGCCTCGATGCGGCGCTGCATCACGAGCGGGACCTGCGGATCTCCGGGGGAACGACCCACTGAGGGCGTGGCAATGGTTGCCTCGGCCAGGCCTCCTTGTTAGCCTCAGCGACATTGATACAGGAGAAACCAATGAGCAAGGTACTGGATGAGCTGCTGGCACTGCTGGCGCTCGAAAAAATCGAGGAGGGCCTGTTTCGGGGCCAGAGCCAGGATCTCGGCCTGCGGGCCGTGTTTGGCGGGCAGGTGATGGGGCAGGCCCTGTCGGCCGCCAAGCAGACGGTGGCCAGCGATCGCCAGGTGCACAGTTTCCACTCCTATTTCCTGCGTCCCGGCGATGCCAATCGCCCCATCATCTATGACGTGGAGAACATCCGCGACGGCCAGACCGTCTCCACCCGCCGGGTCAAGGCCATCCAGGGCGGCAAGCCCATCTTCTACCTCAATGCCTCCTTCCAGGTGGAGGCCGAGGGTTTCGAGCACCAGATTGCCATGCCGGCGGGGATCCTGCCCCCCGAGCAGCTCAAGAGCGAGCTGGAGCTGGTGCGTCCCTACGAGCAGCAGATCCCGCCGGCTTTGCGGGACAAGATCCTGTGCGAGAAGCCCATCGAGATCCGCCCGGTGACCCTGGTCGACCCCATACGTCCCGATGTGCACCAGCCCCTGCGCCACGTCTGGTTCAAGGCCAACGGCCAGATGCCCGACGATCAGCGGGTCCACAAGTACCTGCTGGCCTACGCCTCGGATTTCCACTTCCTGTTTACCGCCCTGCAGCCCCACGGGGTGTCGTACTGGGAGCCGGACATGCAGGTGGCCACCATAGACCACTCCATGTGGTTCCACCGGGAGTTCCGGCTCGATGACTGGCTGCTCTACGTGGTGGACAGCCCGAGCGCCAGCGCAGGGCGCGGCCTGGTACGCGGTCAGTTCTTCACCCGTGACGGCGTGCTGGTGGCGAGCACGGCCCAAGAAGGTGTGATCCGTCGCCGCACTTGAGGTCGGATGTCAGCCATGAAAAACGGGAGCCACTGGCTCCCGTTTTGTTTTTCGAGGTCGGCGATCAGGCCGTTTTACGCTCGGAGACGAGCTGGGTTTGCTCCCCCTGGGCGAAGCGATCGGCCCACAGGGCGATGACGCCGTCCCCGGTGACGTTGCAGGCGGTGCCAAAGCTGTCCTGGGCCAGGTAGAGGGCGATCATCAGGGCGATGGAGGCTTCGCCGAACCCCAGCATGGAGGTGAGCAGGCCGAGGGCCGACATGACGCCGCCCCCCGGGGCGCCGGGCGCCGCTATCATGATGACGCCGAGCATCATGATGAAGGGCAGCATGGTGCCGTAGCCCGGGATGGCCAGGTGCTCGGAGAGATACATGACGGCGGTGGTGCAGGTCACTAGCGTGATGGTGGAGCCGCACAGATGGATGGTGGCACACAGGGGCACGGTGAAGTTGGCGATCCCCTCGCTCACCCCGTTCTGGCGGCTGGCGCGCAGGGCGACCGGTATGGTGGCGGCGCTGGACATGGTGCCCAGGGCGGTAAAATAGGCGGGCAGCATGTTCTTCAGCAGCAGGAGCGGCGAGCGGCCGAGCGCCAGCCCTGTGCCGAGGAAGAGCAGGCACAGCCAGATCCAGTGCATGACGATGGCCATCACCAGCACCACCCCGAAGGTCTTGAGGGTGGCGAAGACGGTGCCCTCCACCGTCATCTCGATGAAGACACCGGCGATGTAGATGGGCAGCAGGGGAATGATCACCCGGGCCAGCAGACGGTCGATGATGTCGCGACCCTGATCGGCGATGCGGCGCAGGTCAGTGGCCTCGTTGGCGCTGATGCCGATGCCGAAGATGAAGGCGGCGGCCAGGGCCGACATGACCCCGAACAGCGGCGGTATCTCCATGCCGATGTAGGAGACCAGCTTGCTGGCGGGATCCGCGCTGGCGCTGGCGGCCTCGGTCAGGGTCGGGATCAGCTGGCGGGCCAGGGTGAAGGCGAAGGTGCCCGCCAGAATGGTGGAGCCATAGGCCAGGGCCACCGTCTTGCCCAGCAGCTTGCCGGAGTTCTTCGGCAGGCTGGCGATGCCGCTGGTGATGAAGAACAGGATGATGAGGGGGATGGTGAAGCCAATCAGCTGACCGATCACCGTCTTGGCGGTGAACAGCAGGCGGGCGACC
The DNA here is from genome assembly GCF_046078285.1 of Aeromonas bivalvium. Classification (NCBI taxonomy): domain Bacteria; kingdom Pseudomonadati; phylum Pseudomonadota; class Gammaproteobacteria; order Aeromonadales; family Aeromonadaceae; genus Aeromonas; species Aeromonas bivalvium. Next base: position 996,567 of record NZ_JBGXBV010000001.1, on the reverse strand, counting down.
CATTCCGGGGCATAGAGGCCGAGCAGCAGGCCGGCGAGGATGCCGGCGAGGAGTTTGAGCACGAGTTTCATGGGGCAGATCCGGTGTGAGTGTCTGATTTGTTATCTTATTCTGAATTTAGTGCGGCTTTTTAACACATATTCAGCGTTATGTCTGTCTACGCCTTGTTATCTCAGTGTTAAATATTGTGTGGCGCCGCCCGCCCTCCGGCAGGGCAGGCCCTGGCGCGCCGCCATCAGCAGGGTGGGCAAGGGAGTGGCGCGTCGACTCGAACGATCAGAGGGCGGTTTTTCGCAGCAGCAGATGCAGCCAGGGTGCCTGCGGCGAGCCGGGGGCGGGAGAGGTCAGACGGGGCAGGGGCGCCAGCCAGCGGCGCGTCTGGTAAAGGCCATGGGCGGCAAACCGGGGCAGGTTCTCATCCGGGCCGAGGGGCGCCGGGAGGTTGCAGTAGAGCAGGCCGCCCACCTTGAGCAGGGCGCCCAGTTGCGCCAGCAGCGCCGGCTCGTGCTCACCGCCTGGCAGCAGGTCGCAGGCCCAGATGCCGTCGAAGGGCACGACCGTGGTCAGGGTCAGGATGTCGCCGACCCGCACCGGCAGCCCGCCATGGCGGGAGGCGCGCCGGGCAGCGGCCAGATCCCGCTCGATGGCGCTGACCACATGGCCCTCCTGCTGAAAATGGCGGGCATCCTGCCCCTCGCCGCAGCCCGCATCCAGCAGATGGGCCCCGGGCGGGAGCTCGGCCAGGAAGGCGCGATAGAGGGGGGCGCGCGCGGTGCTGAGGGCGTGGAGGTCGGCGACGTCTGGCATGGGCATCTGTGGGATCCTGGGCTGGAGGCGGGGACGCATGTTAGCAAGGCCGGGGGCGGCCATGCCAGAGGGGGTTGTCACCCGGCGTCACGCGGGCGGGTGGGGGGCATGTGGCGCAGCTGGATGAACAGACAGTCGAGCAGATAATCGGCCTCACCGGCCAGGTCGATGCGTTCGGGAAAATGCAGCCAGTTGAGGATATAGCCATCCAGAGTGCAGTGGAGCAGGGTGGCGGCCCGTGCCAGATCCAGGCTGGCCGGGAGCTGGCCGCGGCGCACGGCGTTGGCGAGGGAGCGCTCCAGATCCTGGGTGAACCCCTGGGACTGCTGGCGGGTGTGCTCGCGCAGGAAGAGGGCCTCTCCCTCTATGGTCTCCAGGCTGAACATGATGGCAAACATCTGGCGATGGCCGGGATCCCGGGTGATCTTGATCAGGGCGCTGTGCAGGAAGGTACGCAATCGTCCCAGGGGGTCGGGCTCCTGGGGATCCAGGCTGGCATCGAGCTGGTGGGAGAGGGGGGCGCACAGCTCTTCCCACAGGGCGATAAACAGCTCCTCCTTGTTCTTGAAGTGCCAATAGATGGCACCCCGGGTCAAGTCCGCCACCCGGGCGATGTCGGTGAGGCTGGTCTTGGCCAGCCCCTGGCGGCAGAACAGATCCAGTGCCGTGTTCATGATGTGGCAGCGGGTCTGCTGGGCTTCTTCTTTGGTGCGTCTGACCATCTCGTTTCGCTCAGTTCCAAAAGAGTGATGTTAATAACAAAAACCAATATACATACATTCGTGAATGTATGTATATTGCCCCAACTTAGCCCATTTTACCAAGGGGACCCCGCGTTGCCCCCTGGTTATTCGCAAGCAGACAGAGGATCAGGTGCTCCATGCATAAAAATAAAATCGCCCGTTCAGTCGGGCTAGCCTTATTGGCCGCCGCCATGCTGGCGGGCTGTGGTGAGAAGGGGGTTGCCGAGGCGCCGGGGCAGATGCCTCCGACCTCGGTCGAGGTGGTTACCCTGCACACGGGCCCGTTGCAACTCACCACAGAGCTGACCGGTCGCACCGCACCGCTGCGGGTGGCCGAGGTGAGGCCCCAGGTGAACGGCATAGTGCTCAAGCGTCTTTTCACCGAGGGATCCGACGTCAAGGCCGGCGATCTGCTCTACCAGATAGATCCCTCCCTGTATGAGGCCGAGCTGGCCTCCGCCCGCGCCAATGTCGCCAAGGCTCAGGCCAATGAACGCACCGCCCAGCTCAAGGCCAAGCGCTACGAATCCCTGCTCAAGGTCAAGTCCATCAGCCGTCAGGACTATGACGATGCCCTGGCCAGCTGGAAGCAGACCCAGGCAGAGGTGATGGCCGCCAAGGCCGCCCAGCGCACCGCAGAGATCAACCTGGGTTATACCCGGATCACGGCGCCCATCAGCGGCCGTATCGGCACCTCAGCGGTGACCGAGGGGGCCCTGGTGACGGCCCAGCAGGCCAGCGCCCTGACCACCATACAGCAGCTCGACCCCATGTATGTGGATGTGCGCCAATCCACCGCCGATCTGCTGCGCCTCAAGCGCCAGGTGGCGGCGGGCAAGCTGAGCGCCGGCCAGTCCGATGACGCCAGGGTGAGCTTCCAGCTCGAGGATGGCAGCCGCTATGGCGAATCCGGCGAGCTGCAGTTCTCCGACGTCAGCGTGGACGAGACCACCGGCATGGTGGCCCTGAGGGTGATAGTGCCGAACCCGGATCAGCTGTTGCTGCCCGGCATGTTCATGCGTGCCACCCTCAAAGAGGGGGAGCGCAGCCAGGGCCTGCTGGTGCCGCAGACTGCGGTGACCCGCACCCCCAATGGCGGTGCCAATGTGATGGTGGTGACGGCGGATAACAAGGTGGAACTGCGGGACATCCAGATCAGCCGCATCATCGGCAGCAACTGGGTGGTGGAGTCCGGTCTCAAGGCGGGTGAACGGGTGATCGTCGCCGGCTTGCAGAAGGTCAGACCCGGCGCCGATGTCGCCCCCAGCGAGCAACCGGTGCAGGCGCAAGTCGCCCCGGCCAACAAGTAGGATGGAGTAGTCGCCTCATGGCACGATTTTTCATAGATAGACCCATATTTGCCTGGGTGATCGCCTTGGTGATCATGCTGGCGGGGGGCCTGGCAATCCTGACGCTGCCGGTCTCCCAGTACCCCACCATAGCGCCGCCTGCGGTGGGTATCTCTGCCAGTTACCCCGGCGCCTCCGCCAAGACGGTGGAAGACTCGGTCACCCAGATCATCGAGCAGAACATGACGGGGCTGGATCACCTGCTCTACATGTCGTCCCAGTCCGACTCTGCCGGCAATGTGTCGGTCACCCTGACCTTCAAGCCGGGCACGGATCCGGACATCGCCCAGGTGCAGGTGCAAAACAAGCTGCAACAGGCCACCTCGCTGCTGCCGCAAGAGGTGCAACAGCAAGGCATACGGGTGCAGAAGACCTCCAGCAGCTTCCTGATGGTGGCGGGCTTCATCTCCACCGACGGCAAGATGAGCAACGATGACCTCTCCGACTATGTGGTCTCCAACATCAAGGAGCCTCTGAGCCGCCTGGACGGGGTAGGGGACATCACCCTGTTCGGCAGCCAGTACTCCATGCGGGTCTGGCTGGACCCCCATCGCCTCAACCGGGTGCAATTGACCCCGACCGACGTGAAGGCGGCGATCCAGAGCCAGAACGCCCAGGTGGCCTTCGGCAAGCTGGGGGGCACCCCTTCGGTGAGCGATCAGCAATTTACCGCCACCATCATGGGCCAGACCCGGCTCTCCACCGTGGAGCAGTTCAACGACATACTGCTGCGGGTCAACCAGGACGGCTCCAAGGTGCTGCTCAAGGACGTGGCCCGGGTCGAGCTGGGGGGCGAAAACTATGACGCCGACGCGCTCTACAACGGTCAGCCCACCTCGGCGGTCGCCATCAAGCTGGCGACCGGCGCCAACGCCCTGGATACCGCCGCAGAGGTGAAGGGCAAGATAGAGGAGCTCTCCCGCTACTTCCCGAGCAACATGAAGGTGGTCTATCCCTACGACACCACGCCGTTCGTGCAGATCTCCATCGAGGAGGTGGTGCAGACCCTGGTCGAGGCGATCTTCCTGGTGTTCTGCGTCATGTATCTGTTCTTGCAGAACTTCCGCGCGACCCTGATCCCGACCATCGCCGTGCCCGTGGTGCTGCTCGGTACCTTCGGCATCATGGCGGCGTTCGGCTTCTCCATCAACACCCTCACCATGTTCGGCATGGTGCTGGCCATCGGCCTCTTGGTGGATGACGCCATCGTGGTGGTGGAGAACGTGGAGCGCCTGATGAGCGAGGAGGGGCTCTCCCCCCTGGAGGCGACCCGCAAGTCCATGGATCAGATCACCGGGGCCCTGGTGGGCATCGCCCTGGTGCTCTCCGCCGTGTTCGTGCCCATGGCCTTCTTCGGCGGCTCTACCGGCGCCATCTATCGCCAGTTCTCCCTGACCATCGTCTCGGCCATGGTGCTCTCTGTGCTGGTGGCCCTGATCCTGACCCCGGCCCTGTGCGCCACCCTGCTCAAGCCGATGAAGCACGGCGAACACGCCAGCCATCGTGGCCTGTTCGGCTGGTTCAACCGCATGTTCGACGCCAGTGCCGAGCGTTATCGCCGCGGCGTGGGCAAGGTGATCAAGCAGGGAGTTCGCTACGGCATCATCTATCTGGGGATGCTGGCGGTGCTCGCCGTCCTGTTCCTGCGCCTGCCCACCTCCTTCCTGCCGGAAGAGGATCAGGGTGTGATCATGTCCATGGTGCAGCTGCCGGTCGGTGCGACCAAACAGCGCACCGAGGCGGTGCTGGCCGAGATGCGCGACTACTTCCTCGAGACCGAGAAGGAGAACGTGGAGTCCGTGCTGACGGTGGCGGGATTCAGCTTCGCCGGCAGCGGCCAGAACAGCGGCATGGCCTTCATCAAGTTGAAAGACTGGGACGAGCGTCAGGGGGAGGCGCGCAGCGCCAATGCCATCATAGGCCGCGCCATGGGCTACCTGTTCAGCATCAAGGAGGCCCAGGTCTTCGCCTTCAACCTGCCTCCCATCCCTGAGCTGGGCACGGCCACCGGCTTTGACTTCTTCCTGCAAGACCGCGGTGGTCTGGGGCACGAGAAGCTGATGGAAGCCCGCAACCAGTTGCTCGGCATGGCGGCGCAGGATCCCAATCTGGTGCGGGTGCGCCCGAACGGGATGGAAGATACCCCCCAGCTCGACATCCAGATCGACTACGAGAAGGCGCTGGCCCAGGGGCTCTCCATCAGCGACATCAACAACACCCTGTCGGCGGCCTGGGGCTCGTCCTATGTGAACGACTTCATGGATCGCAACCGGGTCAAGAAGGTCTACATGCAGGCGGATGCGCCGTTTCGGATGAACCCCGAAGATCTCAAGCTGTGGTACGTGCGCAACGGCGAGGGCAAGATGGTGCCCTTCTCGGCCTTCGCCACCACCCGGTGGAGCTATGGTTCACCCCGTCTGGAGCGTTACAACGGCGTCCCCGCCATGGAGATCGTCGGTGAGGCGGCCCCCGGCAAGAGTACCGGTGACGCCATGGCGGCCATCGAGGCCATGGTGGCCCAGCTGCCGGAGGGGATCGGCATCGAGTGGACCGGACTCTCCTTCCAGGAGCGCCAGGCTGGCTCCCAGGCGCCGGCACTCTATGCCATCTCGCTGCTGGTAGTGTTCCTGTGTCTGGCGGCCTTGTACGAGAGCTGGAGCATTCCGTTCTCCGTCATGCTGGTGGTGCCGCTCGGGGTGCTGGGGGCCATTCTGGCCGCCACCCTGCGGGGTCTGGAAAACGACGTCTACTTCCAGGTGGGCCTGCTCACTACGATCGGGCTGTCGGCCAAGAACGCCATCCTCATCGTCGAGTTCGCCAAGGAGCTGTATGACAAGGGGATGGGGCTGGGTGAAGCCGTGGTCGAGGCGGCGCGCCTGCGCTTGCGGCCCATCTTGATGACCTCCCTGGCCTTCATCCTCGGGGTACTGCCGCTGGTCATTAGCAGCGGGGCGGGGGCGAGCAGCCGCAACGCCATCGGCACCGGCGTCATGGGCGGCATGATCAGTGCCACCGTGCTCGCCATCTTCTTCGTCCCGCTGTTCTTCGTGCTGGTGATGCGCTATTTCACCAAGCAGAAAAAGGATGAAGAGGGCGAGACCCTGCCCAGAGCGAGCAAGCAGGCGTGAGCCGGCGCGTGAAGCCGTGAATAGCAGATGCAAGAGAGGGAGGCCTGGCCTCCCTCTTTTTTTGTGGGGTCAGCGCACCCATAGCCTCAGCATCATAGGCATGGCGCCATAGAAAAAGGGCCACTTCTTGCGAAGCGGCCCTTTCCAAACGTTTGGGCTGGGGGATGTTGAATCTGACGGTTAGTTATTTGATTTTAAATAAAAACTACCAATTCAGAAAATTTCAATATGCCTAAGCGTATGCCTAACATCAGAACTTCTGCAGTAACATAGTGTTATCTGGGCTGGAATGGCCCATTGGCAGTGAAGGAAATTTTAACTCTTACCTTTCTCAAAAGGTAACTGCCTCTTGCGAAAGTTGGCGCCCTCTGTTGTATCAGTTCCTCGATTGGAAAAAAGTTTCCCATCCAAATTTGCCTATCCTACGAGCCTAGGAAACCATCACCTGCAGGTGATGGTTTTTGGATTTGACCCCCATTGAGTGGCGTGGCACAGGCTCAGATTTGCTGGCGTATTACTCACCCAGATATCGTAGTGGTACGTTTGGCCAACTTCTGCCTGAAAATGTGACATGTGAATTTATACACCCTTAAAAGGGGCAGGCATCCTCTGTATGATGGTTCCACTAGACGCTTTTTGGGTTATCGAAAAGTGATAGCGACACGCAGTTGTTCGTGAGTAGCTCATTCATGATGAGGCTATTTTGCAGATTTCTCTGTCTGAGGTTTCAAAAAAGGTAATCGCATGTCTCAAGAGACCATGATGAAAATGACGGATGTTATTCTTGGCTCAGGAAGCTACTTATTGCAGGACATCAAGTCGCTATCCGCACCAGCTTTGGCACAAATCCCATTATTGCTACCTAATCTGCGCTTGATGAGGGTCGAAGAGATCAACGACGAGAAGACCAGCGCCTATCGCAGTGCATTGGCAAATGTTTATGCGACTCTTGAGTATGAGCAGGGAATTCAGTTTGTTTATCTGCTGGATTGCAGCTTGGACGGAGTATCACTCTATTTTGGTGTCAGTCAGTTACAGCAAAATGCTGATGGTCATGAGGCATTGAAAAACTTCAGAGGTGCGCTGGAGGGTCAATTGCCTGGCATCAATCTATCCAGCCTGACTAACCATGATTGCCTTATTGAACGTCTACAACAGAGTCGTTACCAAGGGGTAGTGCTTGGTATACCAACAGGACATTCTGAAGAACAAGGTCAGCAAGAAGAGGATTTTCAAGGGATCGAACGACTGGTGCGTACTCTTCTGGTTGGTAGCAAATCTGATACACAGAATTCGGCTCGTTGGCAGATGGCGGTCGTCACTCAGCCGCTGACCCGCGATATGGCTCGTACCTATCTGGACGGTGCTTATGATCTTGCCAGCGAACTTTCTCTGTTGGTCAAAACCAGTGTGCAGGCAGGTAGCAATAATAGCGAGCAGAAAGGGGTGAGTACTAGCGTTGGAACGACGGAGGGCACCAATACGGGGCGCACCGATACCCAAGGTAAAAGTGAAGGAGCATCTGATACGAGAACTTACGGTAAAAATATTGGTACAAACTCATCTTCCAGCTCTTCAGGTACCAATAGTAGCAAAGCAGAAGGCAAAAATTGGGGTAGCAATACCAGCGTAACCAAGACAGTCGGCACTAGCTCTTCCTCCACGCAAAATGACTCGCACAGCCTGAATTACACCTCAGGCAACAATCTGGGGGTGACGAAAGAGGTCACCGACAAACGCGCTCAGCATCTGTTGGACCATATCGAAAAGTCCTTGATCCCCCGCTTGCAAAAAGGGGTGACCAAAGGGTTGTTTAGTTCAGCTATCTATGTGACGGCGGATACCGCCTCAACCTATCGTCGCCTAAAAAACACGCTGTGTGCGACATATCAAGGGGGGAAAATCACAGTCAGTCCGCTAGAGGTGCTTGATCTAAAGTCGGCCAGTGCAGCACAGATGCTGCAATTACCGCACTTGGCAGAGGATATCGATCCTAAAGCGGCGCTGTTTCACAGCGTGAATGGAAGTAAATCAACACCATTTGGCAACCTGCTGACCACAGATGAGTTGGCGCTGATTGCCGGTTTGCCACGTCATGAATTACCGGGTCTGCGGCGGCGCAAAACGGTGGAATTCATCGTTGATCTACCTCGTATCAATACCAGTGATGCCCTCGACCTGGGTGAAGTGATCGACCGGGGGCGCAGACAACGCACCAACCGTGTAAGCCTTAACAAGGCCGATTTCAACAAGCATATCTTTGTCACCGGTGTGACGGGGGCCGGTAAAACCACAACCTGTTTAAACTTGTTGATTGAGTCGGCATTGCCTTTCTTGGTAATCGAGCCTGCCAAGACAGAGTACCGAGCGCTGCATCAATACATGCCTCGCAAGGTTGATTACTACCGTCCGAATGGTGATGAACACCGTTGCCTGCGGCTCAATCCCTTTGCACTGGTTCATCCGAAACAGAAAATCAAAAGTCACGCCTCTTTTTTGCGCAATGTTTTTGCCGCAGTGTTCCCGATGGAGGCTTCCATGCCCTATCTGGTCGAGCAAGCCATTTTGCGCGCCTATGAAGAGAAAGGGTGGGATCTGTCCGATAACAGCTGTCTGTTGGGAGACAATCCGTTTGATCCCGCCCTGCGTGCCTGGCCGACCATGAGTGACATGATCCGTCAACTCGATACGCTGATCCCGGAACAGGGAATGGGCAAAGAGTTTGAAGAGAAGTATCGCGGTTCGCTGGTATCGCGGCTGACCAGTCTGACCCATGGCGTGTTGGGCGATATTCTCGATGTACCACAATCGCTAGATTTCGAGGATCTGCTGACGCGTAACGTGGTGGTCGAGCTGGAGGAGATCAAAGATGGTGAAGGCAAGGCCTTGATGATGGCGCTGTTGCTTGGCTCTATCAGTGAGGCCATTCGCTATCGTCATGGCAAAGAGAGTGCCTTTCGCCATTTGACTCTGGTCGAAGAGGCTCACCGGTTGCTCTCTCGTCCCGAACCTGGCGACAAGGCTCGCGCCATGGCGGTCGATGCATTCTCTGATCTGCTGGCAGAGGTACGCAAATACGGTGAAGGATTGATCATCGCAGATCAGATCCCGGCCAAGCTGGTGCCCGATGTTATCAAGAATACCCACACCAAGATCGTCCATCGTCTCTTTGCCGAAGATGACCGCCGCGCCATGGGTGAGGCGATGATGATGGATGATGATCAACGTGACTATCTGCCCAATCTTGCCACCGGCGAAGCCGTCATTTTCTGTGGTGGTTGGCATGGCCCGACCCACGCGATGATCCGTGCCGACTTGGCTCAGACTGATGGACAGCTACTGTCTGATGAGGATGTGGAAGTACTTGCGATTGATCTGCTGTGGCGTGAGCGGGCCAGGTATTACCCAAGCTTGACCCACCTGGGTTGGTTGAATCGTGAGGAAGACAAGGTACTTTTTGCCGACTTTGCGCGATCAACGCGCAAGGCGTTCCAACTGCTGCTCTCTGTGAATCCGAAGGTGATGACAGCCGGGAAACAGATGCCTCTCCAGCAGCAATATAAGGTTAGGGCGTTCAAGCATTGGCTCGAATATTGGCAACCTCTGGCCATCAACCGCCCTGTCACTGACGAACAGTGGGATAAGTGGGGGCAGTGCGTCAAACCTGGTCAACCCTTAACCGCCATGATGCTGGCGGTGATGCAAGATGCCAATCCCCTTGTCCGCACCAACGCCAAAATTGAGATGCCCTGGCCTTTTCCACGGGATGAAATGCCATTCTGGTGCGCTGCACTCGATGAGTTATTTGAACTGCTTGCCAAAAGCAATGCGAATGAGTTTGTGACCCAGCTGAATAAAACCTCTTCGCGTGACTTGAGCAAGATGCTTGATGTGCTTCGTTTTTATCAGTAATCAGTCTTAAAAGGAAAATCGTATGGTTTGGAGTTTTGTAAGTAGCGTAGTGAGTTCATTTGCCTCAGGGCTCAGCAGTCTGGGTAGCGCGCTCTCCTCGTTTGCCAACGGGATCAGCGCCGTGATCGGGGCTATCAGCAGCGCTTTACCGAAATTGGGTGAGGCTCTTGGTCAGTTTGCCAATGCTTTGCTGAAGGGGCTGGGTATCCTCAAACCTGATGAAGACATCGAGGAGCAAGGAGAAAGAGCCTTGCAGGCGGCAGAGCAGGGGATCACGGCCGATAAATTCGACGACTTCGATGACTATGTGGCCGCCTTGCGCAGCTTTGAGCTGGATCCGGATAAAGCGGACAAGCGTAGCCGTGCAGAAAAGCTGTCTGCGGGCATTGGCGTTGGCACTGTTGCACTTGAGAAAAAGTTTGAGCTGGAACCGGGCTCCCTCAATGGCATCTGGTTACTGCCGCTTGCCAACCCGGAATATTTTACCGCTGCACGGGTGGGGGATCTGGTGAGAGGGGGAAAATTTAGTGGGGATATCCATGCCTATCTGGAGCGTCGTCTCAGCGTGGGCGAGGGTCATCGCTTCGAAACCGCACTGGCGAATGCAGGTGGTAATGGAGATAAGCAGACGTTGTTCCAAGCCCTTGACCAAGCCTGTGATGGTTGGGCTGATATTCAGGCTAAACTGGCACAAAAAAACGAAAAATAGGGGGTTAACGATGGGATTCAAGTCACCAGTATCACCTTACGTTGAGGCTTTATCTAACTTGCTACGTCAGCCCGACCTAACAACTAGCGAGGTGATATCTATCTTGCAACGTCGGCCTGATCCCCCTCTTATCAGTGAAGAAGAGGCCTTCTTTAGTGACTTCGACGAGACCGTTGCTCGCTTGAAATCTTTTGATCTCGAAGCTGGTATTGAACAGGAGGAGATTGAGCTCTCCTCTTTGCCGACCATTGGAAACGATAAGCATGATGTCAAATAACAGCCCCGCTACGGGCACCTTGGTGTTGTTGTTGCTGCAGCACCATTTGGCGGCCTGGCAGGCCGTGCCGCAAGAACCCGTGCACGATCTACCGATTGAAGGGGAGAAAAACTGGTTGCCAACCCATGCCCGGGCCAACAGCTTGCCCCAGTCACTTGCCGATCTGGATGAACGGATCGGGTGCCAACTCCCCCTGCTGTTGATTTACGATGCAGTCAGCCAGCCCATGCTGGAAGCGGCGTTGCCTCAGTTGGTCTCTCAGCTCAAAGGGCGTAATTGGCAGGTCGTCTCATATGACAAGTTGCGCAAACGTTTTGCTATCAGCCAGCCAGAAGCTGCTTTGCCACCCCGCGACTGGATTGCTGAGCAACTGCTGCCCATGTTGCTGGCGGCTGATGACGTTAATGAGCGTGAGCGCCTGCAAGAGGTCACCCGTCATCAGCATGAGTCACTGAGTGAGCAAATGCAGCAGGAGCGACAGAGCCTGGAGCGAGAGAACGAAATCCTGCGAAGACAGATAGCTGCATTACGAACTGTCGATGCCGAGCGTTTGATCACCTTTCTGCCAGCACTTTTCCCTCGTGTGTTTAGTGTGCTCAATGGCCGGGATCTGGCCCTGTTGACCGGACGCATAGAGCCTTATGCGCTACCCAACCCTTATCCAGAGCCCAGTGAAGAGAGCCTCTTCGTATTGCAGCGCAAATTCAGGGCGCTTCCCCATGAACAGCAAGCACAGATTGTCGAATTTATGGCCGGATTACCGCAGCGACAACTTTTAAGGCCTCGTGCAGAGATGCGGGTGCTGGTGCATGAACTGGAGAACGAGGTACTAAATGGAAGAAGCTAATCCTATGGCTAAACCAGGCTTATCTGGCAAACAACAAAAACGGTTGGATGAGTTAGCTAAAGATTGGGAAGCTGAATGCAAAGGTATTTTTAGTGGTTTCAGCCTTAGTGATTTGCATTTGTTGCTACAGCATTTCGCACCATTGCAACAACTGATCCGCCAGCTGACCGTAAGTGGGGATCCTGTGCAAACGGACGTCAGGCAGCCTGTATCAACCGCTTATGGCGATGAAACCCTATCCCTAGCCCAAGAAGCTACATCTGTTAATCCGGATCAACGGGATGAGTTGGCGGCACTGTTGCAACAGGAACGTGACCTGCGAACCCAGCTCGAAAACAAACTCAGTGACGCTACCAGCCACCTGTCGCACTCGCAGCAGCAATGCCAGCGACTAGAGCAGACACTGCAGCAATTGCAACAGCAACAGCAACGCCATCATGCCGAGCTGGATGCGCTGCGCCAGTCGGGGCAATCTCCCGTAGTCACGTTGCTCTGTCAGGATGTCAGCCTGGCCACTGACCTGGGGCTCGATGGCATGGGGGCGGATGGGAGTGCCGACCTGGTGCGCTGTGTTGCCGTGCTCTCGCAGCTCGACACCATCAGGCAGCTCTGGGATCTGCTAAAAGCGCGTTGCGAACAGCAGTTGCGCCCTGCCAGCGATGGTGAGCTGGCGCTGCTTGGCAGTGCCCTAGCATGGCATAACCACAACTGGCGGCAAAAACCCTATCAGCTCTATCAGCCAGCCTTGGCTAGCGGTTTTGACTTTAATAAAGCGCAGCGCGCGCTGGGCACGCCCCCTTCTGGTGAGTCACTGCGCGGGGTCTGGTTACCCGGCATCAGTGATCACGCCGGCCGTATGCAAAAAAAAGCGCTGGTGGTCACCGGCTAACGGCCCCGCATTTAACTCATCCATTTAACGTTATGCGATATCAATCACTATGAACAACGATGTGACTACCCCGTCTAGGCATCAGCCTGACTTTATTGCGCACTATCAAGATGTGCTTGTCGATTTTACCAACTCGCTCGGCCGACATCGCTTCTGGCATATCTGCCCGCTAAACAGTGAAGAGCCTTGCGGCCTATTTGATGCCGAAACCGGGCTAAAATATCCGCCACTGCATCAGCTGGAAGCCTTTATCAAGAGCAATAATGCTCCATTTTTATTAGTGATCGATCATCAGCGGAAGCTGGTGGCGACCTTTGAAGCGAAAAGTCGTTTGCTTTGGCACTATGATGATCAAGCTTCACAGTATTCAACACTCAGTGAGAAGATAAAAAAAAATAAAGCGTTGGGATTAAGCGACTGGAAGATACCATCAACAGAAGAGTTTAAAGCCTTCTGGGCACGGCCTGGCAATCCGCATCGAACTGGGAATCGTTTACATAGCCTGTATGGTTGGTTTACTACTGAATATTACATTGATCTAGATGACTGGGCACAAAGGAATGTCAACTGGGCTGAGGGTAGAGTCTATTCTTGTTGTGACCAGTGGCCGCAACTATCAACAGCCAAAGTGATGGCTGCTTTGGTCAGTTTGCAACATTGTCTACAAACCCCAAATACCAATACTTATTTTGCACCGACCGCAGATAAGAGTTGGCAGTCGTTGAGCCATGAGGCGCTGCTGCGTGCGATTTATGACGAGGAATTCAGCCTGAAAGGGGTGGATATCCAAAAACAGTTCAGTCATCCCATTAACGAACTCTATCGACTGGACTGGACGCCATGCCGTTTGCCTGAGCTGGAAACACCGCGCCTGTCAGACCCCAATAAGGGGCTCTGGGAGCTTTGGGGGGTGGACAAGTCAGAACTCGATACCATAGGGCTGGTGGCGCGCGACCCTGCTCGCGATATCAAGCTGCACAATGTGGCTATCGACTTTGGCACCAGCAGCACTGTGGTTGCTTATTGTGACGAACACGGCGCCCGCCAATTATTGCGGATCGGGGTGCGGGACTTTTATCAGGTGCCTGAAGCGAGTCACTACGAGAATCCGACCGTGCTGGAACTCCTCGACTATCAGCAGTTTATTGCTATATGGCAACAGCAGGCCTATCGCCCGGCACTGGATTGGAGCTGGCTGCGCGCATCCCACGAGGCGAGGGAGAGCTTTAGAAGCAACCCCGGCGACACGCGGGTAATTGCTAGTATTTTGCCGCGTATCAAACAATGGGCGATGCGTTCGGAGAAGGAGCGGTTGCGCCTGAGTGACTATCAGGGGCGGGAAATGGTGCTACCGGCCCTCACCGAGCGTAATCCGGTCGCGGGCGAAGTGATGCAGGTCAATGAACAATACCCCTTTGACCCGGTCGAGCTCTATGCCTGGTATCTGGGGATGGCCATCAACTGGCGCGAACGCGGCCTCTACCTCAAGTACCATATGACCTTCCCGGCCAAGTACGAGCGTGCCACCAAAGACAAGATCCTCGCCAGCTTTCGGCGCGGTCTGCAGCGCAGTCTGCCGAACACGATGGTCAACCAGACCGAGATCTTGCGGCACTTTGAGGTGCGCGAGCTGGCCTCAGAACCTGCGGCCTATGCCGCTGCCGCGCTGCCCCAGCTCGAGTTGACGCTCGACGATGAGGGGATCGCCTATGCGGTGTTTGACTTTGGCGGCGGCACCACCGACTTTGACTTTGGTCTTTGGCGCTGGGCCAATGAAGAGGAGGAGGCTGAGGGTTATGAGCAGGTGTTTGAGTCGCTCCACTCTTCTGGCGACAACTTCCTCGGTGGGGAGAACCTGCTGGAGCATTTGGTCTATACCACCTTCCAGCAAAATCTGGATATATGCCGCACACACAAGATCCACTTCACCCGCCCCTTGGATGGTGAGCGCTTTGCGGGGGATGAAGCTTTTGTTCAACCGACCCAGGCTGCACAGACCAATACAGTGATGCTGGCCGCTGAGCTGCGCCCCTTTATGGAAGGGGGGGATGGCGAGCTCAAAGATCAGTTGAAGATTAAGTTGCTGGATGTGGATGGCCAACCACGGCAATGTGAGTTGATTCTTGATAAAAAGAAGCTGGACTTGTTACTGGCGGAGCGCATCGTTCGAGGCCTAAGAGCCTTTCTGCAAGAGCTGGCGCATGTTGTCGATCAGTTTACCGGTAAGACAGTGCATGTATTGCTGGCCGGTAATGGTAGCCGTTCCCGTCATCTTGCCAAACTGCTCGAAGTGAATGTGTTGCAATTGCTGCTGGTTGACGTGTTTGGTGAGATGCCGCCCACGCTTGAGATCCACCCACCACTGCCTATCAATGAAAAGGATCACCACTCACCCACGGCCAAAACCGGGGTAGCCCTCGGCTTGCTGCGTCTGTGCCCCGGTGAGGGGGTCAAGCTGATAGACCGAGTTCGATCATCCTGCAGTGATGAGGCACCCTTTCGCTATTATGTCGGTGGGGTTCGCCGCGGACAGTTTGATGCCAAGCTTACCCCTACCTGTGACCGGGAAGGTTGGACATTATTGGGGGCTATGCCCCAAAAGGTGTTCAAGCTTTGTTATAGCCAGAGCCCGCGGGCTAGGGGCGGGATGGCCGAGGGGGATCCCGAGCTGATGACTAGGCGTATTGATTTTCCTGCTGCACCACTTGGCGCCAAGATTTTTGTGCGAGCGCTCCAGCCCGGAATCATAGAGCTGGCCGCCGCACAGGATGAGTCGGCGCTGCCGAACAATACTATTGCTCATCAAAAGCTCGATTTGGATACTGGGTTGATGACAAGCTGAATAGGGAGTGAGGTGCCGTGATATCCTGTGGTTCCTCAATCCTGGTTGTTCATGTTATTCACCAGATCCTGACATTTTGGGTTGGATCATTGAGTCAAGGCTCCCGCCATGCCGGGAGCCTTTCTTATTTACATCTATCTTTGCCGAATATGCGGATGTCTGGGAATCCCGGTGCCAGGGCTAACGTGGCAATACCTGCAGATCCGCACTCTTGAGCTTGAAGGTACAGCCTTGCTGGATGAGCTCATCCCGATTTGCCAGCACCAGTGGGTAAAGTAGGGGATGGAGCTCATGCTCGCCGTTGTAGCTCACCTGCATTCGCTCCAGCGCGTAATGTGCTAAGGGTATGCGTTGGTTGATCAACAGCTTGTACCCGGTCATTGCATAGTCTTTGGCAATGATGGCCTGCTGCCCTTCGCTGAGACCTGGGTTGGGGATGACCACTGCAGTGACTCGGGTATTCCACTCTATGTCCTGATCACGGCCGTGAGGAGAGGCATCAAGCAGATCCGGTTCTCCGCGAAAACGGCTCATCACAAAATCCAGATATTCCCCTTTCTTCTCGCAGTAGGCCCGCACATGCCAGCGGATCCCGTCATAGACCAGGGTGTGAGGCACGATATTGCGGCCGCTCTGCTCTTCTGAACTCAGTGAGACATAGTCCACATCTACTCGTAACTGGCCTCGAGCCGCTTGTACCAAACCACGTACGATCTTCGGGTCAATATGGCGGTTTGGCACATCCAGGATCTCTATGTGGCCGTAGCGCAGGTCCATCAAGGGTAGGGTCAGAACCCCTGATTCGTGCTGGCGCTGATATTGCTTCTCCCGGTGCAGCAGCATCAGATACTCATTCACTTTGCCTTCACTAAAGCGGGGCACAAATTGCTCAGTGGGTTTATATCCCCTCAGGCTTTTGTCATAGACCAACCCCTCCGGCGAGTAGTGGGTCAGGTAGTGGTTGATATCCCGTGATGCCTGTTGGCGGCCGATACTGAAGGCGGTCATCAAATGATTGGTGGTCAGCCGTCCCTCCCACTGCAACACGATTTCCAGCAGACGAAAACGCAGGGTTTGATCCCAGGTGAGCTCTTTGGGTGCCATATGTGCTCCAAAATGCGACATGTGTATGTAACCAGTATCGGCATGAGTATACAGGCTACATATAATGAGTCCATATAAAACGGCGTCAAGAGAGTATGTCATGAATGGCAAGCAGGTTATCACCTATCCGTGTCAATCCTTGTGCCATGTGCCATGTGCCATGTGCCATATGCCATTGAGGGGGATTGTCGCCACAGCCAAAGGCGCCCTGCTCATGGCTGGTTACTTCAACCGTTCGAGCCCACAGCGTCCAGGCAGCAGCAAACAGAAGGTTATCTGATACCCCCAACGTGCTAATGCCAGCATTGCCACTACCTGAGCTGCCGGGTGGTGTGTCAGCAACGGCATGACTCATTTCAAACGCAATCGTCACTGAGGTTCTATGAATTCAACGCTGATATCGGGTCAGTCGGCCATGCCGCTGATCAAAGGGATCTGTTGCCTGTTGCCAGCCGGGCAGGCGGGCGAACTTGCTACCCTGATCGCAGAAGAACAGGGTCGGTTGGGTGCTGTGCCATTGAAGGAAACCGGGGGATCGCGTCCCTGTACTGAACTGCGCAGATTGGCACGTTTGGCTTTGCATATTGATCGGCATCGGTTGGACCGCACGGTTCTGCCCATCTATCAAGGGCGGGAGCAACTCATGGCAGGGGCCGCCGCATTGCTGGATGACGATATGACGCTTGCATGTGGTGATGCCATGCGGTTACTGGCATTGCAGCTCGACAAGCTGTTGAGGGGAGGCCGTGGCAGCGCACAGGCCAAACTGGACGGGTTAACCCTCAGTGTGATGGAGCAAAGAGCGCTGGCCGCCCAGTCCCCTAACACCGGTGCTGTGGTGCGGGGGAGCTGGCGCCGAAAATCACGTAATCAGCTTGGCCGAGGCAATTGGCTCGATGTGGTCGAAGCGGCGCTCTGGTGTTTTTGGCATAGCGACACCCTGCAAGATGGCGAAGCCCTGCTTGGTGCACTGCTGGGTGCAGATATCCGAGTGCGTGTTGTTTATGGCATGTTGGCGGGGGCCTTTTACCTGGCGGATTAGGCCAAGCTCCGTAACCCCTTAGTGACGGATTAATTCGTCATTTCCACCACTGGATAACAGGCGTCCCCCCACAGGGTTTGTGGATGGGCCATCATCAGCGCGATGATCACCGGGATAAGCTTGCCTAACAGGTTTGCACAATCTTTAAGTTGCTTGCGATTGACCGAACTATTCCAGGTGGCGCCGCCATGCATTAATTGATTGCGCAGAGTATAGAGACGGTTAAAAACGACACCCAGCAACTGCGGTGTATTGCCGCTTGCCAGTGCCTGGGATGCCATTTTCTTGCCCAGTGCCAGTCGTTCCTTCCACAGTGTTTCGCTTATCTTGCCACTGTGAAAATCCCAGAAGCCTTGTAGTACAAAAGGGGTATCCAGCAAAATACGGATACTCCCAGAAAACTCCTGCCACACGAGCTGCTCGATCTGCCTGTGCTCATCCAGCTCGCACAGTTTTTCCAGAAAGCCTTTGAAGGTTTCCTGCTCTGACAAGCGGCGATTGTCATCGATTTCGGTAGCATAAGCGGCGTTGAACGCAATCCAGAGAAAGATGAAGCGGCCATCTTCATCTTCTGCCATCTCCGCCCGCTGCAGCCAGCTCAATGCGCGATGCACACGCAACTTTAGGTTGGCAGGTGAGTGTTCACGCAGCGCCCGGTGACGAGTTTTCAACTGTTCAAAATTCAATGACGATCTCCTTCTCAATCAGATGAATAGCTAGCTTCTGTAACCATGACCCCAGCACACGGCATCTCTGCGACCTCAACGGGCTTGTGACGAACTGGCTGGAATAGCAAGGGGTAATAACAGCGGTTACTTTCGGATGACATCCTTCAGCTTAGCGATGGTCAGATCCACCAGGGTGGCCGGCGCTTGCTCAGGTGGTGCATGGTTACACTCGGGGCATGTTTCGAACCAGCTATGGCCGCGTACCAGTACGTCACTCTTGGGGGCAACCGTCTTGTGCCAGCCGCATTGAGGGCAGCGAAATGTCGTCGGAGGCGGGGGAATTGGCATGGCATTCCTCAAACTAAAACAAGTTCCATTTTGGTCCAGCATACCATGCCTGAATCTTGATGAGTGTCGCTGTTCTCACAGATCTTAACGAGGTATAGCGCCTGCCTGAAAACACGACATGTGCAAAATCCCAGTATCGAAGCAGCCAGGGGGGATGGGTATAGTCAAGCTGACTTCCTCCACCTAAGGGAGGAGTTGGATGATGAACGGTCAAACTTGCTTACCGGGAGCTGTGCGCCGGGTATTGTTGGTGGCGCTGCGGCTCGGGCTATTGCCCCTGGCGGTGCTGGCAGCCAGTTGCACCTATCGGGAAGATGCATTGGGCAATACTCGTTATCAGTGTGACGATGGCAAGCGCGGTGCCTAGCGCGAGAATGCGTTCGGCAATATCAAAGACTCTGGCATCGGCATCACTTGGTGCAAAGACAGCTTCGGGACTCTGCGCGCTTCTGATGGCACCGTTTGCCGCACCAACTCCCAGGGTCTTCTCAGGTGTGATGTGCAGAGCACACCACCAACCTTGTTTGAGGGTGACTGACATCATTATTGGCAATCGAACTGGCTTCAAAGGCCGGGTATGAGTGGATACGCGACAAGGTGGTTGTTTCGGGTGAGGAAAGGGAGGGGGGCGTATGGAATTGCGATATGAAATTCAGGAAATTGGTACCAGCTTGTTGGTCGAAAACTGGCAGGCGGGGCTGCGCTGCCTCAGCCAGAGTGCAGGAAATGCGGAATATCAGGATGCCCATCTGCCGCTGCCACTCTCCCATCTACCAGATCATTTTCTGGCCGGCATACCCGATGAGCTAAAGGGGGCGGCAGCCCCTTATGGCGAGCTGGCCTTGCGGCTCTTGTCGTTGGCACGACAGCATGCGTCTTGTGCTGAGCTGCTCAAACTCAGGCCCATCTTGCTGTTTTTGGCGGCGCTATATTGGCCGCAAGACAATTTACCCATCGTGAAACACGCAGCCTGTGGGCAGCGTGCGTTGTTGCACGCTATGGGGTTGGCGCCGCGCCGCAGTTTGCTCCGTTTTCTTGACCGCCTGCGGCTCAATCTTGCCATCGAATGGCAGCGTGATTATCTACGGCTCTTTCTATATGAGGAACCCGAGGCCTATCTGGCCCTGCGTCATGAGCCGAGAATTGGCCCCGTGCAGCTGTTCCTGCTATTTCATGCGCCTGAGCTTACCGGCAGCGTACTGATCCGCTCGTTACCACATCATGATGACGGTGGGTTATGGCTCAGTCGTCTACTCGACCCGCTCAACCCAGCCCTAGCGTTGGCTCGAGCGGGGCGCTTTCCTGGCGACTGGCAGGCGTTGCGGAATATGGCGGATCTGACAGAGGTTGCAGCTACGATCCTGAAGGTGGAGCAGGCAGATGATAGATCTCGCCAGTTTCAGTATCTGTGTGAGCGACTCAAGCTGGACGAACAGCACCCTTTGCCAAACGCCGCCAAGCGACTGAGCCACTTGCAAACGCCCTGGTTACAGCAGGTGGCGAGTTGGCCAGAGCTGGATGCTGCCTGCGCACGAATGAACCCGCGCAGATGCGAACTCTGGTCGCTGACCATGCTCAATGACATCTTGCGTGGACGGCAGGCGCTGTTTCGGCTCTGTTCGCCTCGGCGGAAGAAAACGCTTTGCTGGGTGCGACTATCGCTTGCGCAACCCGCCCCCGATCAACCTGCGTTCACTGCCTTGATTGAGGTCACAGGCCCCAAGGTGGGGCGGGTGTCCCGCTACTGGGTGCGCCGCTTGTATCGCCATCTTTCGACTCACCCCTTAAGCCTGCGGGCTTGATACCCGCCCCCTGAATAGGTCAAGGCCCCGATTGCAGATGCAAACGAGGGATGTGCCTGTTTTTGTTACATGTTTATACGTTCAGTATCGTCCATTGCCCTGGTGCGCGCTTTAATGGGCACCAGAGCGGTCATCTGGCAGCGTCGGTTGGTGAAAGAGGCATATCATGACAGCAATCAAAAAAAGTTCGGCCTTAAATGGGGCTGCGTGCGGGTATCTGTGGCAACTGCTGCGCACCATTCCCTCCGTGTATCCGCAGATGCGCGAGATGGAGCCCCGCCAACTTGAGCAGTTTGAGCTGAGCCCCCAGGATCTCGCCAGCCGGCAGGCTCTGCTGAAGTTGCTCAAGACCCGTGCCGCCGCTCCCAAACCCGTCTGTCTCTGGCACAACTGCGAGTTGCTCGATCGGCAGGTCGGTGAAAATTCGCCCCTCAGCCTGGCCCTCTTGCGCTTTATCGCTATTTACACCTTGCATCCTGGTCTGCAGCAGATGATTGAAGAGGCTGGTGATGCCGACAGGCAGGGTAGCCGCTTGCCGCTGCTGGCGGCGATGATAGGCTTTTCGCCAGAGGCACTGCGTCACTACCTCAGCGGTGCCAACTGGATGCGAGAGATCGCCTTTTTCCATCATGAGGCGGACTCTTTGTTGGGGGTGAGTATCAACATGGATCTGCTGTTGGCCGAAAAGCTGCTGACCCAGACGCTGGAAAAACCGGTTGAGTTGATCTCCGATGTGCTCGAGGAGATGCCCCCCAGCCAGCTGACGCTGGACGATTACGGCCATATGCAGCTTGGCGCTCTTGTCGAGCATACCAGTGTGCTCGAATAGCAGATGCTGTCAGGCTGGAATGCCCTGTTATGGGGAAAACCGGGCACCGGCAAGACGCAGCTTGCCTGTCTACTGGCAGGGCTGGCCAACCTGACACTCTACACGTTGCGCAGCGAAGAGGATGCCAACACCTTTCGCCGAAACGGTATGCAGAGCCGGGTGAGTGAACTGTTGCTGGCGCAGCGCCTGCTTGGGCGCAATGGTAGCTGCATGTTGCTGGTCGATGAGGGAGACGATCTCCTGATGAGCGGCACCATCGCCAAAAACAGGCGCCACCAATTGCTGGAAGATAACCCGGTCCCGGTTATCTGGACCACCAATGATGTGGCGAGTATTGATGCCGCCTGTCTGCGCCGCTTCAACTGGTTGCAGCAATTCGAGTTTCCAAATCCTGACACCCGCATCCGCCTGTTTACCAAGGCAGTGCGGGGCCTCGGGATCACCCGGCAGCAGATCGCGCACTGGGCTGAGCGTACCTGGTTGTCACAGGCCGATATCCAGAGAGTGGCCAGTCTGATGCGCAGTCTCGGGCTCAAGCGCAAGGATGCCGCAGATGCCATTGAGCACTGGCTGGATCAGCGTGAGCGGGCCTTTAACATCGAGTCGGATGAGTGTCCTGGCAATCCGATTGGCAAAAGGGCAGGGGGAAAATCTCAGACAAAAGAGGCGGCTTGCGCTTACCGGATGGAGGGCGAATTTGACGCAGGACTGCTCAACCTGCGAGGGCGTGACGGCCAGCTCCAGCAGGATATCGATATCGCCGAGCTGATGGCATCACTCAAACAGTCAAGAGAGGGCAGGATCTTGTTGCACGGCCTGCCGGGCACCGGCAAAACGGCGCTGGTTCATCACCTGGGCAAACAGCTTGGCTGCGAGGTGGTACAGAGGCTGGGGTCGGAACTGCTACACAAATATGTGGGTGAATCCGAACAGGCGATGGCGCAGGCATTTGCCGAGGCCAGAGAGCGTAACGCCATCTTGTTTCTCGATGAGGTAGACAGCCTGTTGACGGACCGCCGCAGCCATCACCAGGGCTGGGAAACCAGTCAGGTCAACGAGCTGTTGCAGCAGATTGAGCACTTCGACGGCATGCTGGTGGTGGCAAGCAACTTTCTCGACCGTCTCGATACGGCGGTTGCCCGGCGCTTTGACTACCAGCTTGAACTCTGTCCGCTGCTGCCGGCCCAACTCCATGGCGCACTGGAAGGCTGTGTCGATAAAGCGACCCTGCGCGAGATCGGCTCATCCCTGCCCGGTCTGGGGGCCGTGACCCTCGGTGATATAGCCGTTCTCAAGCGCCGCCAGCGCCTGCAAAGGCGCAAGCTGGGAGCAGCCGAAATTCTGCGGATCCTGAAGAAACTGATCGCAGGCCGAGAGCGTGGTAATGCCAAGCCGATAGGCTTTTTGCAGGGTAGTTCGATGGTTTGCCAAGGCTAAACCAATCTTGACATGGGGCAAGTGGGCACGCTCTGCTTGCTGCCTCTCAGTTAGAAAAAATGTCAACCAAAGCGTTCATTCTTAGATATTTAAATGTTTTTTTACTGTTATTGAAAAACGATACCATGAGCAGTAATGTATGCCAATTGGACCTGATAAATATGCGTACATCTCGACTTCTATGTAATCACATTCACAAATAAGGAAGTTATATGGTTTCTTTTGAACTGTTAGAGCAACTCCATAAATCTGACCTGCAATTTATTCTTAGGGCGAATGGCTTCACTGGTACCGGAAATAAGCATGAATTAATTGATCGAGTGCTCAGTTCGCTATCTCTGTCGCAAGCTTTAAATAGCCTAACCTTTACTGATGTTAAAACCTTGTGCTCATTTTTCAATATAAGGTATCAGGGCAAACAGGCATCTATAACAGCACTCTGTAATTTATGTGGCGCATCATCTGATACAAATAAGGTTGCCGATTTTGTACATGATGAAATATCATCAATTAAGAATGAGTTAAATGATATTGTCGGTTTGGCTGGCGTTAAAGGTAAAATAAAAGAACTCATTGCCTTCAGTGCTATTCAACAGAAAAGAAAAAATTTGGGTCTGGAGTCGGTTTCAGTTGGTAGACATATCGTTTTCACGGGTAACCCAGGAACAGGAAAAACAACAGTAGCTGGAATTATTGGCAGGTTATTCAAAGCTTATGGATTGGTGAGCCAAGGAGGATTCAGAGAGGTTAAGCGTTCAGATCTCGTCGGAGAATACATTGGAGAATCAGAAAAAACTACCAGTAAAATTCTGGAAGAAGCCAAGGGCGGGGTTCTCTTCATTGATGAAGCATATGCTTTAGCTGGCGAAAAGAATGACTTCGGCAAGGTCGTAATTGAAACTCTCATGGTTGCCATGGAGAAGTATCGTGACGATATTGTGATTATTGTTGCAGGTTATAAAGACGAAATGGAGCAGTTTTTGAATATGAACCCTGGCCTTAAGTCTCGGTTCAACTTTTTCATTGAGTTCGATGATTACAATGACGAGGAATTAGTCAGAATAGTCAAGGTAATGGCTGAAAAAAATGACTATTTAATAGAGAAAGAGCTGGAAATAGCATTGCTTGATAAGTTTTCAAATTGCAGAAATTCCACCGACAAGTTCGCAAATGGCCGTCTTGCCAGAAATTTATTTGAGTCTATGTTATTGAAGCAGGCGATTCGCCTGTCTGAGACTGAAAGCTATGATGATGCCATGTTGCAGCTGTTAACAACAGCTGATTTATAATGGTTTATTTAGTGTCATTTAAATGGGCTAGTCCCTCTGTTTTCAGGGGGATTACTAAAACGGACATTCACGCCCATGTATGGAGATGGTATTCCGCACTCAAGAAGGGTAGCTCTACTTGGCGATGGTACTCGACCTGTTCTCTCGCCAGATCGTCTGTTGGGCGATGAAGCCACGCATGAATGCAGGCTTGGCGGTTGATGTACTATTGATGGCTGTCTGACGGCGCAAGCCAAAGCAGTCGGTACTTGTGCCTTCGGGTCAGGGCAGCCAATCCCCCGGTAGGAAATATCTACTGTCGTGGGGGGCAGTCCACTCTACTCGAGATTCAACGTGAGCTTCACCCATCGATTAAATCAATTCCTGCAAGTGTACTGGCAAAGGGCAGGGATGTTTATGCGATCTGTCCGTGTTGCGATGTTTATGCGCTGGGCATGGATCTGGAGACCGGTTACCCCTTTACCGAGGTTGATGGGCAGATCACCACCATTCACGATCTCACTTCAAGACCTGAATGGAGATGGTGAGTCGCATTCCTGCCTGAAAACACGACATGTTCAAAACCTCAGTATCGAAGCTGCGCGGCAGGCCCGGTATAGTCAGTCGAGCTCACATCAGAGAGAGTATTCGATGAGTAACCGAACCGGGTTTCGGGTAGCAGTACGCCAATGGCCGCTGGCTGCTCTGCTGCTGGGCCTGCTGCAATCAACTGCATTTGCTGCCGACTGCATCTATCGGGCAGATGCGTTGGGCCATACCCGCTATCAGTGTAACGATGGCAAGCAGGGCTCCTTGCGTGAGGATGCGCTCGGCAATATCAAAGATTCGATCACGGGCATCACCTGGCGCACCGATTCCTTGGGTAACCTCAAAGGGAGTGATGGCACGACCTACCGTGAAGACACTTTGGGCAATGTACGCGGCAGCAACCTCAAAACCGGTGAGCGAGTAACTTGGCGTGAGAATAGCCTCGGTAATCTGCGAGCGTCCGACGGCACAGTTTGCAGAGTCGATGCGTTGGCGCGTCTGAAGTGTACCGGTGATAGCAGACCTCCACCGTTGTTGATGGGGAAATGATCACTCTATTTGCGCGAGGTTTAGCTGGAAACCTGCCTGTTGGATGCATTTTGGTCGAACAATAGAAATAAGTGATTTTGGTGACCTGGCTTCATAGAGCAATTGCCCTCTGAGGGGTAGAATGACGCTCCTTTGATAGCATGAACTGAGCGCCGTTAGGGTCAATAGAGCATTTATGAGTAGCGAAGAACACCTGGTTCAGCTGGGCTTTAAATTTGGTAAAAATGGGGCCCACTCGGCTAGAAGCTTGATGTATAGCGAGCTAAAAACGCTGCTGGATGGTCGCCCTGAGCAGGCAACCCGGCATGACTATCAGCAAGATATCGAGCTTTACAATGTGCTGCATAAAAGCAGCGACAATGCCCGCAAGTTGACGTTCCGACACCTGGTCGATCTGTATGGTATCTCCCCTGAGATCCCTTTGTTTCACGTGTTTCGCCAGCTATGGGAGCGAAGTGAAGAGGCTCAACCTCTGTTGACCCTGCAACTTGCGCTGGCCAGGGACCCGTTATTAAGGCAGACCCAGTCGTTGATTAGTACGACCCCGTTGGGAGACGTACTGGAACGTGAACAGGTGGAACACGTTTTAGCCGCCCCCGACCCTGACCGTTTCAGCCCGGCTTCCCTGCGCTCGTTTGCCCAGAATATCAACGGCAGTTGGACGCGCGCCGGGTTCCTGCAAGGCAAATACAAAAAGGTGAGAACCAGTCCGGTAGTGACCTATGTCAACGCGGCATTTGCACTCTTTCTCGGTCACTGTGAAGGGCGGGCCGGGCAAGGGCTGTTTCAGACTCCCTGGTTTCAACTGCTAGGCCTGGATCCGGCAGAGGGGTATGAGTTGGCCTACATGGCATCGCTGCATGGCGTAATTAGCTACAAGCAGGCTAGTGGCATTGTCGAAATCCGCTTCCCCCTCTGGTCAATAGCACCAGCATCTTGAGGAGAACGAGGGCATGAGTGATCGCCTCTCAAAACTGATTAAGCGTTTTACCACTTATATATCGGTGCCCTGGCGTTCCGTGCTATCCGCCGAAGAACGTGCCGTCTTCGTTGTGTATCACAAAGAGGATGAGCTCAAGCTGCGTGCCCGCGTGCCAGAGTTCCAACTGGCGGTAGAACAACATGGCCACCGCTGGCAGTTGCTGGATATCACAGATGCATTCCCCAAGTGGATGGGTGAGCACGATTATTCAGAAGCCTATTTCGCAGAGCCTGAGCTGCTGGTGGGCAGTTATGAATTTTTTGCCGAGGAGCTGGCCGAGCGCCTGAAAGAGGAGATCGATAAAACCCTGGGAAGCAACGATGTAGTGGCCCTGCTGGGTACTGGCACGTTGTTTGGTTTTGCCTCTGTCTCTGAGCTGGTGAAGGCGCTTTCTCCTGTGGTAAAGGGCAAGCTGGTGGTCTTCTTCCCCGGCGAATATCACGACAACAACTTTAGTCTGTTAGATGCCAAGGATGGGTGGGGATACCACGCAACCGCCATCTGTCACCATAACGAATAACAACAAGGAATTACGGGATGCTAAATAGAGAGATTTACAGCAACGATCCGCTGCAATCTGAGTTGGCCAACAACGGTGTGGCAGTCGTCAACGATGACAGGAGTGCCGAGTCCTTCGCCACTCTGCGTTATGAGCTTAAAACCTTTGTCTGTGATGGCGCCTATGAGGCGGGTATGCAGAAAATTCTCGCGGCCTATCTGAGTAAGCTAGAAGCCAAGGTTGAGCAGTCAGGGGTCTGGATCAGCGGTTTCTACGGATCGGGTAAATCTCACTTGGCCAAGATGTTGCGCACCTTCTGGACCAATCAACGCTTCTCTGATGGTGCAGATCCCTTGAGCCTGGCCGATCTCCCTGCAGGCATCCGCGAGCAGTTTGCCAAGCTTGATCAGCTTTCCCAACATAATCATGGCTTGCATGCTGTCTCTGGTACCCTGGGGGCGGGCATGCGTGGTGATGTACGTCTGGCGTTCTTGTCCATTATCTTCAAGTCAGTCGGCCTACCGGAGCAGTACCATCTAGCGCGTTTTGTTATTTGGTTAAAAGCAGAAGGTGTATTGAAACAGGTGCAAGAGTATGTCCGCCAGCATTCCAAGTCCACTGGCGGACAAGACCCATGGCTAAAAGAGCTTCGAAATCTATATGTTTCGCCGATCTTGGCTTCGGCTTTGCTGCAGGTTTTTCCTAATCTGGCGCCGTCAGCTGCCGAAGTAGGGAAAACCCTGAGTGCCCAATACCCCAATGTCTCAACCATCACAAATGGTGAGATGGTTGATGCGGTTATGGATGCTTTGGCTCAGAACGGGAAATTGCCGCTGACTCTGATCGTGCTCGATGAAGTTCAGCAGTTTATTGGTAGCGATGAAGAGCGAGCCCATGTAGTACAGGAGGTCATTGAAACCTGCTGTACGAACAGTGCTTTTAAATCGAAGATGCTGTTCGTAGCCACGGGACAAAGTGCTCTCAGTGATATCCCGAACCTGCAACGTTTGATGGGGCGTTTTGTGATCAAGGTGCAACTACAAGAGAACGATGTAGATGCTGTTATTCGCAAAGTGATCCTGCAGAAAAAAGAGAGTGCCAAGGGCGCTGTCGGGGATCTGATCCAGAAAAACCTGGGTGAGATTAGCCGTCATCTGCGTGGTTCCACGTTTGAACATCAGCGCGATGACGAACAGTGGATGGTGGCCGACTATCCACTGCTGCCGGTGCGCCGCCGTTTCTGGGAAAAGTTACTGCCCGCCTTGGATAAAACAGGCACCGGCTCACAGCTACGTAACCAGCTGCGTATCACCCATGAGGCAACCCGCTACGGGGCAGAAAAGCCGTTGGGCTGTCTGATCCCTGCCGATTTTATTTACGATCAAATCGTTAACGATCTGGTTAATAGTGGCGTGGTGGGACAAGAGATCTATGCCGCAATTGGCAAGCTCAAAGATGGCTCGCCCGAAGAGATACTGCAGGGGCGGATCCTCTCCCTCATCCTGATGGTCAGCAAATTGCCAAGCGAAATTGACTACGGCATTCACGCCAGTGCAGAAACCCTAGCTGACTTGCTGATCGAAGATTTGGAGAATGAGAAGCACGATCTGCGGCCACGAGTCAATGCGGCGCTGCAGGCGTTGGAAAAGGCTTCGCTGATCATGGCGGTGCAGTCTGCAAGTGGCGTTGAGTATCGCCTGCAAACGGCCGAGAGCCAGGCTTGGTATGACATGTATCGTCAGCAGCAAGCGGAGCTCCGTGCCGATCCAGCCAGGCTCGATGGCCTGCGTAATCAACTGGTGCACACCATAGTGCGCAAGTTGGTCAGCCAAGTGCGCCTTACCCAAGGCCAGGTGGCAGAGGGGCGTACCCTGAATGTCGCGTTCGATGATGAGTTGCCTAAAGATGCACAAGAGAAGCTCTATGTCTGGGCACCAGCCTTGCCAGAGCGGCAGCTCCAAGAGCTGGCGCGTGCCGATAGCGCAGATAATGGGACCCTTTACCTTTACATCCCCTCTGATCGCAAGAGCGCGCTAAACGCCGCCATCGTTGATAAACAGGCGGCGACCATGACCCTGGACGTCAAACAAAATGCGGTGATGACCGAAGCGGGCAAAGAGGCGCGCGCAGCCATGATGTCGAGCCAGCGCAATGCCGAAGCTGAGGTCAAACGCCTGACCGCTGAGATGGAAGGAATGATGTGGCTGCGCCTCTCCGGTGGCAGTGAAGTGGGGGGCGATACCTTGGTGGCGCAACTGCAAGCTGGGGCAGAAACGGCCTGCGTGCGCCTTTATCGCAACTTCGATATGGCCGATCACAAGGAGTGGGCCAAGGTCTACACCCGTGCCAGCCAGGGGGATGCCGATGCGCTAGAAGCCATTGGCCACCAGGGCGAGGCACAAAACCACCCGGTTTGCCGTGAGATCAGAAAGTTTATCGGGGTGATGAAAACCGGCAGCGAAGTGCGCGAACACTTTGGTAAAGCCCCTTACGGCTGGTCCCGCGACGCCATCGATGGCGCACTGTTTGCCATGTTGGCTGCTGGCGTACTCAAAGCCAGCGATGCCAAGCTTAATGCCACTGATGCGCGCAGCCTGGAGCGCGCCCAGGTCGGCCCGACCCAGTTCCGCCCCGAAACGGCCACCATCGGTAAAGTTCAACTGATCAAGGTGCGCAGCCTGATCAACAGCTTGGGGGTGAGTTGTAACGCCGGGGAGGAGAGCAGCAAGCTTGCCGACGCACTACAACAGGCCAAGGCGCTGGCTCGCAGTCTGGGGGGCGATGCGCCCTTGCCACTCCCCCCCTCAACCCAGCGACTCGATGAGCTGCTCATTCTCTCGGGCAATGATCAACTGCTCGCCGCCTTTGAAGGCAAAGAGGCGCTGCAAGCAGAATACGAGAGCTGGAAAGCGCAGCTTGAGCTGGTAGCCGAGCGCAAAGAACAGTGGAACAACCTGCAAGGTCTGCTGCCCTACTGCCGTGAACTTGCGGTCTCTGGCGAGCTGAATCAAGAGTGCGAGGCCCTGCGTGTCGGTCGTACCCTGCTGCAAAGCCCTTCCCCGGTGAAGCAGCTACTCAACAAAGCCATAGATGCGTTGCGTAATGCCATCATGGCGCACTGTGACCGCTATGAGCAGGAGTACCAGGCCTGCTACCGGGAACTCGACAGTGACCCCAGCTGGGCCAAGCTCACCGGCGATCAGCAGAGCCAACTGCTCACCAAGCACGGTATTGCCAAGTTGCCAGCACTCAAACTGGGTAGCTTGCAAGAGGTGCAACAGAGCCTGGATAACTGCTCCTGGCAGGGGTGGAACGATCGCATTGCCGCCTTGCCCTCTTACTTTGCCAAGGCACTCAATGATGCAGTGTCGCAGCTTAAACCCAAGGTACGCCATATTTCGCTGCCCAAGCCGCTGATTGAATCAGAACAAGATCTGAAAGCCTGGCTGGCCCAGGTAGAAGATCAGGTGCGCAGCGAACTGGCCCAAGGTAACCCGGTACGCGTCAGCTAGTGCGCTGAACAAAAGAGAAACAATAAGGCCGATGCGGCAGACTTGCCGCATCGGCGCTTAGCCCAATCCCTGCATTCTATTTAAGGAACATGGGGTCACCCATCTTCCACATATCGAGCTAACACCATGAGACAAGCCCTGGATAAGACTCTCAGAACCCAGCTGGAAAGCACCGTCCTTGCCGCCCGTGAGGTAGTTGAAACCGCCTGCCGGGAAGAGATTGAGCGCTTAGGGGTGGCTGATGCCACAGTGCCTGCCTTTCTTAACGACGCTCAGCGCAAGCTGCGTAACCGCCTGCGAGCCCACGCTCGCCAACTGGGCGACCCGCTTCACGATAATGGCAAGCAAGAGACAGCTCACCTGCTGGCCGAGATGGCCTACGAGCAGTGGCACCGCATGCTGTTTGCCCGTTTTCTCGAGCAAAACAACCTGTTGATGTATGACGCTTATACCCCGGTCACCCTGGATGAGTGCGCAGAGCTGTTAGAAGAAGAGCCCGACTGCGCCAGCGCCTGGGAGTTGGCGGGGCGCCTGGCGGCCAAGATGTTACCCCAGGTGTTTAGGGTGGATTCCCCCGTGCTGGCGGTACGCATGCCCATCAACCATCAGCGCACCCTAGAAGGCTTGATCATGGCCGTGTCACCGGCGGTGTTCGAGGCACAAGACAGTCTGGGTTGGTGTTATCAGTTCTGGCAAAGTAAGCGTAAAGAGGAGGTCAACAAGTCCGGCGTGCCCATCGGGGCCGATGAGCTGAGCCCGGTCACCCAGCTCTTTACCGAACCCTATATGGTCTCGTTCCTCTTGGATAACGCCCTGGGTGCCTGGTGGGCCAAACGTCGTCTCACCGATGATCACCTGCGTCATGCCAGCGATGAGCAGGAATTACGTGAGCGCGCTGCCATCGACGGCGTGCCGCTTACTTACCTGCGCTTTGTTAAAGTGACGGATACCCAAGGGGAGCGCTGGCAACCGGCCGGTGGTTGGTATGACGCCTGGCCTGAAGATATCAGCGAGCTAAAAACCCTCGACCCTTGCTGCGGCTCTGGCCACTTCCTGGTGGCGCTCTTTTTGATGCTGGTGCCGATGCGCATGCAGCTGGAAGGGTGTGATGCCAATACCGCCATCGAGCGGGTGATCACCCAAAACCTGCATGGCCTGGAGCTCGATGGCCGCTGTATCGAGATCGCCGCCTTTACCCTAGCGCTGGAAGCCTGGCGCTTCCCCAATGCCGGTGGTTATCGGCCATTGCCTACCTTGCAGCTCGCCTGCTCTGGGCAAGATGTGCTGGCCGCCAGCAATGAGTGGCAGCAGCTCGCCAAACAAAATCCGGAGCTTGAGCACGCCCTTGCTTGGTTGATGCGACAGTTTAGCGATGCCCCAGTGCTCGGCAGCCTTATTGATATCAAACGTGCACACTATGAAGGCAAGGGCGACGGTGCACCGGCCCCCTGGCAGCAACTGCTCGATGCCCAAGCCCAAAGTGATGATGAAAGTAAAGATGCCAGCGTCGCTGCCCAAGGCTTGGCCCTGGCAGCTAAGTTGCTGGCGGGGAGTTATCATCTAGTGGCCACCAACGTGCCTTACTTGGGGCGCGGTAAGCAGTGCGCCGAGCTGCAAGATTTTTGTGACGAGTACTACCCGGAAGCCAAAGCCGATCTGGCTATCGTCTTTTTAGAGCGCTGTCTCGACTTTAATCCTCAGGGTGGCAGCGCAACTATTGTCTTACCGCAGAACTGGCTATTTCTGACCAGCTATAAGAAATTCCGCGAAAAATTATTAGCTGAGCAAACCTGGAACCTGATTGCGCGTCTTGGGCCTAGAGCCTTTGAAACTATCTCCGGTGAGGTGGTGCAAGCCATATTAATCACTCTCAGCAAAGGCGAGGCTGCACCCGGAGCTTTGCTCCATAGCCTTGATGTCTCCGGCCTGAAAACTGCCGCAGACAAAGTCGCACAACTGCTTATAGAGCCGCCAAAGAGTGTGACGCAAGCGAAGCAGCTAGAGAATCCTGATGCAAGGATTTCCTTAGGGCAAGAGAGCAATTTTAGCTTGTTAAGTGAATATGCCGATGGATTGGTCGGAATGCAAAGCAGTGATGATCCGATGTACATGGCTGGGTTTTGGGAAGTTGAAGAAATAGACAAAAAAGTATGGGAGTACTTGCAAGCTACTCCTGACAAGTTTGCAAGGTTCGATGGTCAGTCTTGGCTCGTTCGTTGGGAGCAAGGAAAGGGGCATTTGCATGCATCACCCACAGCATACCCTTCCAAAGGTTTAAAGGCTGTTGGTATCGATGGGATTGCAGTTCATCGCATGGGGCAATTATTTGCATACCACTACAGTCAAGAGCGTTTCCATCAGAACGTAGCGACAATTATTCCTAAAGGGCAGGAATACCTGGAGGCAATCTGGGCATTTTGTTCTTCAGATGTATTTGGTGAGGAAGTTCGTAAAGTAGATCAGTCACTAAAAGTGACTAATGCAACACTAGTTAAAGTTCCATTTGATCTACAGTATTGGCAAAAGGTTGCCGCAGAACAATACCCCCAAGGACTCCCCAAACCTTACACCAATGACCCCACTCAATGGATCTTCCATGGTCACCCCTGCGCCTCAGTCGTGTGGGACGAAGAGAGCAAATGGACCAAAGAGGGGCCGGTACGCTTTGATGAGACTGTACTGCAAGTGGCGGTAGTGCGCTTGCTGGGCTATCAGTGGCCCGCCGAGCTGGACAAAGAGATGGAGCTGGCCGATGAACAGCGTCAGCTGGTCGATGAGGTTGCCAAGCTTAACGCCTTTGCCGATGAAGATGGCATCGTTTGCCTCCCTGCCGTGCGCGGTGAAGCTCCGGCCCATACCCGGTTGGAAAAATTGTTGGTGGCGGCTTACGAGGATGACTGGAAAAACGGTGCCCTGGATAAGCTGCTGACTGCCGTGGGCAGCAAGAGTCTGGAGCTTTGGCTGCGCGATAAGTTCTTCGAGCAGCACTGCAAACTGTTCCAACATAGACCCTTTATCTGGCATATCTGGGACGGCCTAAAAGATGGCTTCTCTGCCCTGGTCAACTACCACAAGCTCGACCGCTCTGGGCTGGAGCGCCTGATCTACACCTACCTGGGTGACTGGATCCGTATCCAGGAGCAGGGAGTAAAAGAAGCGCGTGATGGTGCCGAAGAGCGCCTCACCGCCGCCAAAAACCTGCAACAGCGCCTCGAGGCCATCTTGGCCGGTGAAAAAGGGCTCGATATCTTTGTACGCTGGAAGCCCCTGGCCGAACAACCCATCGGTTGGGAGCCGGACCTTAACGATGGTGTGCGCCTCAATATTCGTCCCTTCCTCAAAGCGGCCGATGTCGGCAAAAAAGGCGCCGGTATCCTGCGCTTTAAGCCGAATATCAACTGGAACAAGGATCGCGGTAACGACGTTGCCTTAGCCCCTTGGTACACTCTGGGCCTGCAATATGGCGAAAAAGAGGGCGCGCGTATTAACGATCACCACTTGTCGCTAGAAGACAAACGCGCCGCCAGAGCAAACCAACCCAAATGATGGAAGCCCTATGATCGATACGCTCAAGACGGTCAATGTTGGCCCTGCCCCTACCTTGTCGCTGGCCTTTGGCCAGCGGCTCAATCTGCTCACCGGCGATAATGGCTTGGGTAAGAGCTTTTTGCTGGATATCGCCTGGTGGGCGCTGACTCGCCGCTGGCCAGCTGAGATCAACCCTAAGCTCACCACAGGGCGTAAAGCCCTGCCCAGTGAGGTTGGGGAGGCGAGCATCAGCTTTTCATTTACCGCCAAGAGTAAACGTGAAGAGTACCAGAGTACCTTTGCCCGCCGTGAACAGAGCTGGACCGGCCGCCCCGGGCGGCCTGCCAACCCTGGCCTGGTGCTCTATGCCATGGCTGACGGGAGTTTCGCGCTGTGGGATCCGCACCGTAACTACTGGCGCACCCAGGGAGAGCTCGATATTCAAGAGCGTCTGCCCGCCTATGTCTTAAGCCCCAGTGAAGTATGGGATGGCCTGGCCAGTGGCGATGGCAGTTGGTTGTGTAATGGCCTTATTCGCGATCTAGCCAGCTGGCAAAAAGAGAAAGGGGCCGCATTTAAACACCTGAAAGCGGTACTTAAGGCGCTCTCCCCTTCTCCTGATGAGATCCTGACCCTGGGGGAGTTGACCCGGATCAGCCTGGATGATGCGCGGGATATCCCGACCATCCGCATGCCGTACCAAAAAGATGTTCCGGTGGTGCATGCCTCATCAGGGATGCGGCGTATTCTTGCCCTGGCCTATCTGTTGGTGTGGGCCTGGCAAGAGCATCAGCAGGCGGCCAAGCAACTGGGTGAACCGGTGACCCCCCAGATCACCTTCTTGATCGACGAGATTGAATCTCACCTGCACCCCAGCTGGCAGCGCAGCATAGTGCCCACCTTGCTCGGCGTCATGGGGTTGCTTGATAAACAGGCCAAAGTGCAGTTGATCACCGCGACCCATTCCCCCTTGGTAATGG
Source organism: Aeromonas bivalvium (assembly GCF_046078285.1). Lineage (NCBI taxonomy): Bacteria > Pseudomonadati > Pseudomonadota > Gammaproteobacteria > Aeromonadales > Aeromonadaceae > Aeromonas > Aeromonas bivalvium. Next base: position 961,967 of record NZ_JBGXBV010000001.1, on the reverse strand, counting down.
CATCGGTTGAGCCGCTGTTTGATGCCAGCCAAGATGCCTGGTTTGATCTGGATTTGGCCCAAGGCGAGGTGACGCTCACCCGGCGCGATTTTGAAAAGCAGGGGGATGTCACCAGTTGGTTAACCAGCGATGCCTTTGACTTACCCAGTGGGCGACCCAAAGAGTACGAACAGTTGATCAAGCAGGCATCGGCGCTCTTGGGACAAGCGGCTCCGGATCCCCAGGCGCTCGCTGCCATGTATCAGAATTTGCTGCTCGCGTTAAAGCCGACCGATGAGTTCCTGTTTCGCTGGCGTGCTATCTGCGATAAGAAGGGCTGGCCGTTATGATCCCGGTGCCATTGCAACCTGAGCCTGCCGATTTTGATGACAGAGTGCGCCAGCCAGGGCTCGATTGGTTAGCCACAAATGGCATAGCGCTCAATGCTCCACCGCCGGATGCATCCAAGTTACCTAACTATTGGACACGCTCTAACAAGCAGTTGTGGGATACCTACAGTGGTGTTTGCGCCTATCTGGCGATCTATTTTGAGTGGGTGATTGGCGCGGCCTCAACCGATCACTTTGTGGCCAAATCACAGAATGCCGGGGATGCCTATGAGTGGGATAACTACCGTTTAAGCGCCCTTGGTCCGAACCGCAATAAGAATAAGTTTGATGATGTGCTAGACCCCATCGGTTTGGCCCCTGAGACCTTTATCATCAACTTTGCCAATGGCGAGATAGCGGTCAACCATGCGCGCTATCCTGCCGGAACACCGCATGCCGATGCCGCCGCCGAGACCATTACCCGTCTCAAGCTCGATAGCCCGGAGCATAATCAGATGCGCGCCCGGCATTATGACAACTACTTGAAAAATGACTGTTCGCTCGCTTTTTTACAACGCCACTCTCCGTTTGTTCATGGCGAGCTGATCCGCCAGGGGTTGGCTTAAGCCTTAAGGCGCGAAACAGAATCGAGAATTCCATGCAAGTTATCGACTATCTGGTTACTCAATTGCGCGACAGCGCGCGTTATAACTCTCAGGTGCAGGTACCGCCCGCAGTGGTGCTCTGGACCGATGAAACCCGGCAGTGGCAAGCTGCGATGCCGATTATCAAGCGCTATTTACCCGAGCTACTCGAGCTGGGGGAGTATCGACCCACTGAGCGTACCGGTCCTGCCATTTGGCTAAAGTGCATGATTGCAGGTACTGTCGCAGGCACTACGCCAGAGCAATCCCTCCCTGCTGATGCCATCCCGATCCTCTATTTGCCCGGGGTCAGTCGCAAAGATCTGCGGGCCATCGACCAATGCTCGCTTGCCCTGCAACCCCTTGCCGAGTTGCAGTATCGCGGCTGCTGGTGGGCCTATAACACTGCCGGTCGGGATTGGAGCGTGGGCTCTTTTTTAAGTAATCCTAAAGTGGGGTTGCAGCTTGATGTCGCCAAAGATGGTAAAACCCAGCAAGCGTTGCTAGAGGTGTTGCCTGATCTGCTTGAAGCCCAGGCCGTTAGTTTGCAGGGCAAACGGTTAGAAACTAGCGATCTCTATGCGTTGGCGGGGGGCGACCCAATCCGCAATATGCTGGCTTGGCTCAATGAGCCTGAGGCCATCCAAAAGGAGTGGCAGCAGAGCAACCGCTGGCAGCACTTCTGTGGTCAGAGCCAAGATGCGTTTGGTGTTGACCCTGCCAATGCTGAGATCTCGTCGTTGTTGCCGCTGCTGTGCGATGCACAGGGGCCCTGGCAAGCGGTGTGGGAGCGTTTTAGCGACACCGCCGCACACCACTCTTCATTGATTAAGGCACTGTATCAGGTGCAGCCCAGCGAATTGCTCTCTGAGCCAGCCCGCTACCCCTTTTGCAATGAGCATGAAGAGCAACGGCTGGCGCAGACGCTCACCACCTTGGTTAACGAGGAGGTAGCAACCATTCGTACCCACCTGGCGTCGCTTAACGTTGAGCATGCAGCCCGGCGTGAGTGGTTGTGGGCTGGGCTCGGGCTCTCACCCTGGGCAATGTTGCTTGATCCGTTAAGCCAGCTGAGTGAACTGACACGACAGCCACTGGGTGGGCCGGATATCGAGACCATGGCCAGCTATTACCAGGAGAAGGTATGGCAGACCGATGATCTTGCCCTGCAAGTGATGGCCTTGGCGAGTGATAGCGCTATGGAGCAGGTAGCCGCCGCGCTGCTTGGCAAACTCTATACCCCTTGGTTGGAAGCTGTGACCCTGCACTTCCAGCACTTGGTGAAGAACCAGGGTTATCCGGGTGGCCAGGGGGTGCAAGAGCCGGTCGGAGCATACCAGGGGGCCAGTACCGTACTCTTTTTTGTCGATGGGTTGCGTCTTGATATGGGCCATCGTCTTATGCATCTTTTGGCGCAGGCTAACCTCCATGCCAGCTTGAAAACCCGCTGGAGCGCACTCCCTAGTCTGACGGCGACAGCGAAAGCGGCAGTGACGCCTCTTAGCCCACTGTTGACTGGTCATCTTGAAAACGACGATTTTGTGCCGCAATTTTCTGACGGTGGCGCGGTTTTTTCTAGCCATCATTTCAAGAAAGGGCTAGACCAAGCGGGTTGGCAATATCTGGAAGGGCACGACTGTGGTGAGCCAGAACAAGGTAAGGCTTGGGTACAGTGTGGTGACCTGGATAATCTTGGACACGAGCGTCAGCAGAGCTTGCCGAAATTTATCGATCATGCCTTAAAGGGGGTGGTTGAGCGAATCGTAAGTCTGTTGGATGCCGGGTGGGCGAGGGTACATGTGGTCACTGACCACGGTTGGTTATGGAGCCCAGAGAAGCTACCTAAAGCTGAGCTGACCAAACACATGACGGAGCTGCGCACGCCACGCTGCGCCATTTTGAAAGGTAATGGCCAGAGTGACTACCTGCAATGCCCCTGGCATTGGAACCCCGCCGTGCGAGTAGTGATGGCCCCCGGGATCAGTTTGTTCCAGGCGGGGGATTACTACAATCACGGCGGTGTGAGTCTGCAGGAGTGTTTAACGCCAGAGCTTATGGTATCTAACAACAATAAATAACAATGAACAGAGACAAAGGGATTTTATGAACAAAGAGTGCAATACGGTTTTTGATACGGACTTTGTCTCTGTCTTTGGTACTAAGATTGCAAACCTTTATAAGGAGGCTATTGAGTATCAACGGGTACTGCCAGACGTGTCTCTGACGCGTTTCAGGCAAATTTTGGAGCTGTGGTGCGCAGAACTAGCGAAGAAGAACAATCTCAATGGAACAGACGATTTAACACTACGTGACTTTATCGACTTTCTGTACAGTGAGCGCATCTTTACTCGAGAAATAAAGGATAAGCTACATAAGGTAAGGCAATTAGCAAATAATGCAGTGCATGCTAATAAAGAGTTGCCGCATGATAGGCAACGTAATGAACTAATATCGGCATTCGTTCAGGCAAGATCATTTTTTAGTTCATTGTTAACGGACTTATCTGCATTACTCTCATCTTCTCCAACTAACGTGGTAATTATTGAGGGTGAATTAAGAGCTGTTGAGGAAAAAGAAGTAATATATAAGGCATTTTTTTCTGACAATGCAAAAGATAAGTTTTTAGGTGGGAAGGCAATAAGTGCTCTTCATGATGTATACTTTCAAAAGCTACCCACTACGTTTGTAACTGAACGTCAAAACATTCATCTTTCGAGTCATGATGAAATTGCCTTGCAATTGTATTTGGCTGCGATTGAACTGGATGCCGAATTAGATAAAGTGTCAGTCAATTTGTGGTGTAACCAAAAAGAAAGAGAAGAGCTGGTTCATGCTAGAGCAAGGTCTGAATACAACTATGAATTTGCGTTGTTAGTTGCCGACAGGCCGGATGATGACCCCTATAAGCAGAGAGCATTCAGCGCACTAAGGTCTGCTGCAAGGAGAAATCATCAACCTTCTCAAGCGTTACTCGGGGCTCTTTTATACAATTCTGGGGCTTATGTTGAATCCTTCGATTTACTAAAGCCAGCAAGTCTAGATGGTGACTTGTTGGCATTGAGACAACTATATTTTTATTATAGTGAAGGCAAGGCCTGCCCTAAAGATATGATATTGGCAACTGAGTATGCTGAGAAGGCAATTGAACTCGGATGTACTCAGACGATGTATGCCTATGGTAGGAATTTAATCGAAGGGAATAATGTAAAGCCAGATAAGATAAAAGGCAATGAATTGATAAAAAAAGCAACAAAGATGGGGGATAAACAAGCGACTACATATAGCAAAATGTTTATAGAAAACGATCTTCCTAAAATATTGGCTGATGAATTTAGTAACATTCTAGATATATTAAGCAAAGGATCTTTGACTGGTAGTAAGTTCGCTGGTTTTGTGGGGGGGCGAAAGATTGGTGTAAATGATTCATGTCCATGTGGTTCAGGTAAAAAATATAAAAGATGCTGCAAAACATGATATTTAAGAGGGCAGAGATAGCTCTCTGCCTAATTTTATCTAAAGATTGATTGGTTGGTTATTCGTGACTCAGTGATATTACTATTTTTGTTTCCATCGCTTGCATCTTGAATTTCTCCCCGCTTAAACAAAACGATGATGGTATCATCATAGTCAATCTCTAGGGACGCAGATAATTCAATAAGGTCATCTTCATCCATGGTGCGCTTATAGGCACTCTGTTGCCGTGATAAGTTATATACACTGAAAATTGTCGCCATCAATCGCTTACTATCTGTACTCTCACCGCCACCAGGATTGACGACCTGGTTAAATACTAATGGCTCATCCTGATCAATAGTTCTAATAAATGATAAAGTTCGTGCTTTGGCACAACTATCGGTAAAGTCATTGTAGGTGGCTCCATTGACCCACTGTGCCTTGATCCAGTTTTGATGTTCCCCTCGTAAAGCCCGGCCACTTTTTATAAACGGTCCGCCGTCTTTAAGATACTCATCTCGAATAAGTCTGATAGCTTCTAATTCATCGTTATCGAGTTTGTAGTCGCTAAAGTCTGGCTCAATTTCATGCAGTTTTGCTGGGACTATGCGATAACGATCAGTTAAATAGATAAATTGGTCTGGCTGGATAGTGGTTTTTACGGAGTGCTCGACACTACTGCCAATGGTGAGACCACGGTCAAAACCTGCGACATCATAGCGTTGGCAGATATGTTCAAACTGAGCGTGTAAGGCTGAAAAGTCACAGTGCTCAGATTGAGACTCAAGATGATCAAGTAATTCACTATATGCACCTATCGCATCAAGGTTAGTATAATGAATTGCTTTGATGTTATTATGGTAGCCACATGCTCGACCAATATTTGCTTGGACGATTGCCGCTATATTTGAAATGGTGCTGTCCCAGCTGTTAATCAGCTCCTCTTTCATTTTTGAACCGAAGTTTATTCCTGCTCGAAAGCCAGCAACAGTAATAGCAATGAGTTTATCATCAAAGAGGCTGGCGCCATCATAAGCGTATTTGAAGTCATGAATCGAGCTAATTTCATGTTCTTCGACGCCAGCTAGTTTTTGGCCAATAATAAAAATTTGATCTTCTGCAATGCCTTGCTCAAGCAGTATGGCCTTTACTGAAGCAGCTGCGCCACTTTGTACCCTAACGAGGCTCCAACCTGGGCCTTGATGTTCAAGAAATTGTCTGATAAATCGTCTTCGCAATAGCGAGTCTTGGCAAAAATCTCTCTGTGTCGGATCGAGCTTCACGATCTGATGATGCTTGTGCATGCTCCGAATACCGTGGTAGTCGGAGCTTGTTTTGTGAAATACCAGTTGAGTGTGGTACTGATGTTTTAGAATTGAGTCAGCGCCAGCGGCATAGAGAGCGCTAAAAGGAGTTGCAGAGATAAATGCAATCTTACAAGCACTATTTTCACTATCAAGGTAATTGAATACATCACTGTAGCGAACGCCATCTTGATGAGTGCCGTAATGGCACTCATCAATGATGATCAATTGTGGCTGTTGATGCTTAAACTCGGATGCCAGGGTAAGCCGGAAATTCGTGAAATTACTCACGACCATGTTGGGGCATGCAGCGAAGTCAGATTTGGCCTGCTCTAACAGCGCAAGGTCAGCCATCGTGACCAAGTACAAGGTATCCTTTAACTTGCGACGATCACATAAATCACTGTCAGATAATGAATTCCGCTGCAGACAACTAAGTGCTAAGGCAATACCAGACTTTCCTGATTGCATCTCTGCCGCGATAACGACAGCTCTTGATCCATTATCGAAATGACGAAAAGCACGCTGCGCCGCATTTATCTGATGTGAGAAGGTATTACCAGATAGTACTGATGCAACTTTTTCTCTATGCCGTGTTACCTGATTGTTCATGTGATTGTTTAACTCACTGAAACGTTGCGCTGTTGCTCAGAAAATTGCGATTCATCATGGATGATTGTTTCATTTTCTGGCAGTTCATTAGCGGCAGCCTTCATACGGCTTGCCTCGGCATTATATTCCCCACGCTTATAGAGTACGAACATGGTGTCATCGTGCTCTATACCAAAATGATCACACATTTCGTGAACATCATCTTCAGTCATGACCCATTTGCTGACATTGTTGCGTCGAGACATGTTATAAATACTAAATATGGTTGCTGTGACGAGCTTTTGCTCTGTGTATTCACCAGAACCGGGCATGACAATAGTATTGAACTCTAGTGGTGATTTATCATCTAGTTGTTTCGTGAACTTTAGAGTCCTTGCTTTCATCGTACCCTCTTTTAGGGCTTTTTCTTTATTATCATAAGTATCGCCATTGACCCATTGTGCTTTCACCCAGTTCTTCTTGGCGCCACGCATGGCACGAGACGACTTTACCGAAGGACCAGAATCTCTGAGTAGCTCTTCACGTAGCAATGCTATGGCCTGCAGGATTAATTTATCCTCTGTGTGTTGTGTGAAGTCGTAATCAGGCTCAATCAGCTTGGCTGGCACGGCAACGTAGCTATCGGTCATGTATGTTTCAACATCACCTATGGGTCGACGCCGCTTGTTTTTGACGGTTAATCCGACATCCAAACCATTGACATTAAATTCTTGGCATACATCTTCAAAAAATTCTTTGAGACCATAAAAATCAGAAGCGGCGTGTTCACTGGTATGTTTATCAAGGTAATCCAGGATTGCCCCATAGGCTTGTGCCGCATTAAGACTTGTGAAGTGATGTGCTTCTCGATTGTCATGGTACCCACAGGCTCTGCCAATGTTAGCTTGTACCACTGCTGCGACACTGGTTACTGTACTGTCCCAGGTGGCAATTAGCCGCTGTTTCATATCTTGACCAAAATTAATCCCTGCGCGACAGCCTGCTACAGTAATAGCAATAAGCTTTTCATCAAAGTCGATGCACTCATCGAACTCTTTTTTAAATCGCTCGATGGTAGTTAATTGGTCTTCTGGGACACCACTGAGATCTTTCCCAAGAATGTGAACATTCTGATCTGAAAATCCTGCTTGAATAAAACCATTTTTTGCCTCCATTGCGGCACCTGGTGGCACCCTAACCAAAACCCATCCAGCACCTTCATGTTGTTCAAGTAAGCTCAGTAGTTTTTCTTTAGCAGGCGAATCATTGAGAATATTCCTCGAGTCAGAATCCAATCCTGTGACTTTATTGTAGCGCAGCATTTCCCGAACACCGTAGTATTCGTTACTGGTGCGATGGAATACCAATTTGGTATTAAAATCACGCCGTAAAATTGAGTTGCGAGCTGCCTCTTCGGCTGCTGCTGCAGCTTCGATAGCCTCTTTTTCTCTGTGATTATGCTTTGCTATTTCTTCTTCGTGCTTGGCAACATCATATTCAGTCTCTGCCGCATAGAGAGCCCCAAATGGCGTCGCAGAGATAAACACTACTTTGCAATCTTTATTTTCTGTTTCGAGGTAATCAAAAACCTTGCAGTACCGAATAGCTGCCGCATTTGAGCCATAGTGACACTCGTCGATCAGGATCAGTTTGGGCGGATTGCCTTTAAAGCTTCGTTCTAAATCTTGGTCGAATCGAATAAAGTTACTCACAACAACATTTTTGGCATCAGTCAGATCTATTTCTGCCTGCTCTAACAAGGCAACGTCAGGCATGGTTACCAAATATAGAGTGTCTTTGAGCTTAGTTCGGTCGCAGATATCTGCATCAGTCAGTGACAGACGCTGCAAACAACAAAGAGCGAGTGCCACACCAGACTTACCAGCTTGCATCTCTGCCGCAGTGATAACTGCTCGGACATTACCACTCAGTGCATCGAATGTTTTTTGTGCTGCGATACGTTGATGATCGTGTAATTTTTTTCCTGTGAGGATGGCATTAACTTTTTGTCGCAAAGAGTCGGCTTTGGCTGTCATGAATAGGGGATCTGTGTGGTCAATAGATAGGTCTGTTAGTTTCACACAGCTGTCTGCGGGTTCCAACTGTGAGCGTGTAAAACTCGTGTGTTCAATCAAAAAAACAAGCTTGAAGGGTACCACGGCAAGTATCCTTGCCGTGGTCTGATGGTGCTCAACAGCACCCACGCTCTGCGAGCGACACACATGTATGTGCGGTGATGATCACATGATCTAACAGGCGTATCTCCACTAGCTGTAATACGCCTTTTAACTGCTCGGTGATCTGCAGGTCGGCTGAGCTGGGCTCCGCGTAGCCGGAAGGATGGTTGTGAGCCAGTAGTACTGCAGCTGAATTATGTTTGAGTGCGCTTTTAAGAACTTCTCTGGGATGTACAGTCGCAGCACCTAACGTGCCCAAAAATAGCTCTTCGTAAGCCAGCAGTCGATGCTGGTTATCGAGAAAAAGAGCGACAAACACTTCTCGTTCCCTGGTCTGCAATATTGCTTGTAGTGCCTTTTGAGCCAAGTATTTGTCAGTAATAGCTTCTCCTTTGGCTAGCTTCTGACGAGCAATCTGGTTGGCGATAGCCAACAGGTCCTCTTCGTTAATCAGCTCGGTGACGAGATAGGTGCCGGGGATCTCCCCGGCGATCAGTTTGTGATGCAACATGATTAGGCTCCATACGCCATCGCCCCACCGCGTTGGACGCGGCAGGGTAGGCGAGGTAGTTGGTTAATAGGTTACTGTATGGGGTGTGACCGCAGGCTTGGTTGGCGGTGTTCAGGCCGCCAAGGTGTGCGGGGGGTAGTCGTGCAGTGGAATGTGGTAACTGGTTGCTAGCAGGGTGCCTAGCTGGGTGGGTCAGTGGTGATCCGAGTTGTCGCATAGCCATTGCGGCAGCGCATCGCACCGTTCATTTTCAGAGCGCAGGCAGAGGGCATAACCGTCCACTGGTTAGCCTTGGTCATGCACTGCTTCAACCAGGCCATTACGTTCAAGGTAAGCCTCTAGCTCGATGGCGAGCACAGCATTAATCATCTTCAATCTCCTTGTCGGGGATGTGGTCACTCTCCACGGCATAGCCGCGATTAATGCAGGTACGCTGCAGGTCAGCCAGAAAGCTTGCCAGCACGCGGGGTTGCTCGGTGAGTGGCACGGGGCCTGCTTGACTGCGCCAGAAACAGCGACGTTTGGGGTCCACACAGATCTCATCCACCGTTTGGCTCATGGTGCGCCAGTCATCGGCATTGGTGATGGAGAGCAGTTGCCACTGCACACCAAACCAGCGCACTTGTAAGGTGACTGTGCGGGCTGGTGGGCTATCCGGTGTCAGGTGCAGCAGCCAACGCTGACCACTGCGAGTGGGGGTTAGCTTGGCGCTGGTGGCGATTCGTCCCAGCCACTGGCGTGAGTAGTGGGAGAGAGCTAATTCATGGGGCATCGTGTCCTCCTAATCTCCTGCGACCGTGACGCTGAAGCATTCCAAGCGGCAGTAGGCAATGAAGTTGCTCTGCCAGATGTCGAACAACTCCCGCGCCTCAGCCAGCCTTAGCGGTCCCCAGCCCAACATGGTGTGTTCGCCATCGAGGAAGTTGAAATCGAGCTCCTTGCAGAGCTCGGCATCCAGCCCCAGCCCTTGATAACTGAAGTCGGTGACGTAATCGAACATCCAGCCATCGAGCCCACGGATCAGCCGGATCTCGACTGGGTGCACGCCGCCTTGCTCGGCACTGTAGCCGGGGTTGCGAAAGTTGAAGGTCAGTTGGGTTAAGCGCTCGATATTGAGCTCGGTTTTAGCGATTTCCTGGTTGAGCAGAACTAACAATGCTTGGGCTACGGGCAGGGCAAAGCCGTCCCGGAAAAAGGGAATGGTCATGGTGTTCTCCTTGTGGGGGTTAATCTTGGCCAAACAGCTCGCGCATTTTTCTGGCCACACGGGCACGGATCTGTTCATCAATAAAGGCGGCAATGCTGGCGAGAGCTGCACTCAGTGCCGCGATGTCATCGGTGAGTCCCATCGGCAACACATCCGGGATCGCATCAATCGGTGAGATAAAGTAAGCCAGCGCACTGTAGATCAGCAGTTTGGCCCAAAGCGGCAGATCATCCTTCTGGCTGGTGTAGTAGAGCAGCAAGCAGGTCTCGATAAAGGGCCGACCGGCACGTTTGGCAAAGACCCAGAGTTTGTGCCAAAAGCCTTGGTGATCGAACGGCTCGCATTCGGGGGGAATACAGGGGGGCATAGTGTATCTCCTTCAAGAGTGGGTGAATGGCAGAAATGAAAAGAGGAGGCAAATGCCTCCTCGATGGGTCGGTGATGGTTGGGGGATAGGGTCTCGCCCATCGTCAACACGATGGTTCCGGTATGGCCCTTCGATGGTTATTTTTTGTAAAGCACGCTGATTGATTTATCGACAATATGCTTCACGATTTCATAATCAGGCTTATATGTCACAAGATTGTGTGCGACGATGCCGACCGCATAAGCTAGGCTGTGTTCTCAAAATGCTGGTTTTCTGTCCACCAATAGTTCCCGTAAGTAACGAAGGCAGAAAGCCAGCTTGATAAAGGCTGCAAAACTTCCCGCCAGTTTTTCATACCTCGTTGAGAATCGGCGAAACTTCTTCAGCCATCCGAAGCACCGTTCGACCACATTTCTCCTACGATAACGAGCTTTGTCTAACACCAGTGGACGTCCCTTATGGTGCCGTTGCTGGTCGCTGCGTTGCGGGATAACCGCTTTTATCTTTCTACGTCGGAGTTCTGCCCGCAGAGCCCTGCTGCTATAAGCCTTATCTGCGGCCAGATGCGTTGGCCGCGTGCGATAACGGCCTGATGAAGTCGGGATCCTTGCCATGGTCAACGCACTTGTCGCATATCTGATTTCCGCTGATTGCCCCGGCGAAAGGCAGAACCCCAGCGGTAAACCATTACCATCAGTGACCAAATGAATTTTGCTGCCAAAACCACCACGAGAGCGACCAAGAGCTTGATTCACCGGAGTGTTTTTTTACGCGCTCCGGCAGCATCTTTGGATGCCCTGACATTGGAGCCGTCAATGCAGCACAGGTCGAAGTCGATAAGCCCTTCTTCATTGAGATGCAGTTGCAGCGCCGCAAGGATGGCATCGATGCGGCCTGTGCTTTGCCAACGTCGAAAGGAGTTGTAGACCGAGTTCCATGGGCCGAAACGTTCTGGCAGATCTCGCCAAGGTGCACCGGTGTGAAGTATCCAGAGAATGCCATCAAGCATTTGGCGTGGCTCACGAGTAGGGCGTCCGCTTATGCGGTGATGTGGAAACAAGGGCTCGATAAGCCCCCATTGTGCATCGGTTAACTGATAGCGACGGGACACTACATAGGTCTTAAGCTGTTGAGAAGGGGTGAGATTATATCTTCATCACTTTAAGAACACAGCCTAGGCATGTGCTGTTTGGCTGGCCGTTGAAACACCTTGCTGATCCCCGAGCAAGGGTTGGCATCGATCAGGCCGGAGTTAACGGCAAAGGTCATGATCTCGTTCACCCGCTGGGTGAGGCGACGCACGGTTTCAAGTTTTCCAGCAGCAGCGATTGGCTCGATGATCTTGATAGCTCTCTGCGCCTTTATCTCCATCACGGGCACAGTGCCGATCTCGGGGAACAGATACATTTCGAGCGAACGCCAGAGATCTTCGGCATAGGCTGGGGTGACGGAAGAGCGTTTGACATCAAACCAGCGCTTGGCGACAGCCTCAAAAGTATGCTCGCTCAGCGATAACGCGGCGGATGCCTGCTCGTCACGATGGTGTTGGGGATCGATGTTTTGTTGCAGCAACGTTTTAGCTTCGGAGCGCTTCTCTCTCGCGTCAGCCAACGACATCTCCGGCCATGAGCCAAAGCTGATCATGTTTCGCTGTTTAGTTAGGGGACGGTAGTAACGGAGGCGCCACAACTTGGAGCCATTGGGCTTGATGACGAGCTCAAGACCAGCCCCGTCACAGAGGGTGTATTCCTTCTCTTTGGGCTTGGCTGCTTTGATCTCGGTTGGGGACAAGGGGCGGGTGATACGAGGCATAGGCATACGCTCCGGAAGGCATACAAAATGATATGCCTAACGATATGCCTAAAAGGGCTGGATGGCAACGCACCCCATTGGACAGCACAAGGCAACAAAAAACCCGCAAAGCCTTATGCTATGCGGGTTTTTTGGACTTCGTTGGTCACTGTTGGACCGGTATGTGGTGGGCTGGGGGAGTCTGAATCAATAAATCATGTTGTTGATTTTAAATGATTTAATTGTATGTACCTGGGCGGCGGTGTTGCTATTGGTGTTACTGGTGAATAAGCCACCCCACATTTTTGCCATTGAGGCGTACCGGTCTACCCCGCGAAAAAGCCGGCCAGGTCTCCGGCTACTTCGAGCGCTCGCGACGCACTTTTCGGGATGCGGGTTCAAATCCCTATGACCCGGATCCCACGATTCATACTCACCGTGTTGTTCTTCGCGCCGATGTAATTCGTTTTGCGCATTTCTGCGCAATTGCGCACTCTCCAAGCTTCCACCTACTCCTCCAGCCCTTACCAAACCTGGCTCCTCCAATATTTCATCACCATTGTTTTTCGATTTTGCACAGCGGCTTGTGCGCAGAGAAGTGCGCAATTTGCGCAGTTTGTAGTGCGCAGTTCAGAGGGGATTGCGCAGGTACTGATAGGGGCAAGTGGCCGGCCCAGGCGGGATGGTTCATCCGGTAGCAGTGGGGCATTGCTTCAACTGCCGTGGCAGGAGCGCTCCATCACCCCCTTGGCTTTCTACAGGCTTAGCCGAGGAGTGTGTGGCCAGTGGCGGTGCCGGGTGTAACGGAGCCCCGTCGAGTTAGGTGCGGAGTTACCGCTATCGGAGCGGTGGAGCATGGCCGTATTAGGGAAACCACGACACAGCCGATTCAGAGAGCCACCTGGTGAGCACAGCTAATGGCCAGGGAATTGCGCCGCAAGAACGGAGCCCACCAGGTGGCGGAAGGGAGCATAGCCGAATTTGGCTGAAGTATTCTTCCTCAATTGTGCTGGCCGATGAACTTCAGCCTTATCTGACCCTCTGGGCTCATTACATAAAGGGCTGCAGTCCTACAGGGGGGCTAGCCCAACCGACCCTTGAGCCACCCAGTAACCACTGCTGGGTCGGCCAACAGCTCAGCTAGTGACACATGGCGCACGCAATACTCAACCTCTTGGTGCTGGGCTGCGGTAGTCCACTGTTCTGTTGGCTCAGGCCAAGGAATATCGCTCCACAGCTCATCGAAATGAAGCTCACTATCCTGAGTACAACGGAACAGGTTCACCTCCACTACAGCCTTCCCCATTTTCAGCTCCAAGGGATCTGGCATGCCTTTGCTATTCCCTCTCTGAGATGAGCCCTTCTTGAAGGCGTCATCAATATAGAGCCGCAGTGCCAAAGTCATATCACCAGCACGGGCCTTATCACCATCCCAAGTACGGTAACCATGAGTGGAGGCAAACAGCGGGATGTAGTCCCATACCCAGGAACTGGAAGGCCTGGAGCTGCCTGAACAAGGGCGGCCATTCTCACTGGGTTTCCAATACCAGAATGTGGCATCAATAGACTCTTGGGCAATCTGATCAAACAGCGGCAAGATCCGCTGGTAGAAACCGGCCGCCAGGCGGTGGGCTTGCCCCAACTGTTCGACCAATCGTTCTGCCTGGGCTATTTCATGAGTCATCCGAAAATCCTTAATCGGTCAATCTGACCTGTGATAGTGAAAGCAACTTATTGAATACTGGCGGCCAGCAGGTGGTGATCCAAAGTCAAACCGTTGGCGAAGCTCATCAGGGGAGCCCAGTTATCCTGAGCTGGCATCTTGACGCTCAATGACAACTGCTGACAGGCGACGGCCAGGTCCAATGAGGGCGCACTGGCATAATCCAATAGGGGTTGCCAACTTGGAGCAGATGGCAACATGCCAAATAGGCTGAAAGCCTCCATCCAGTCCTGACAGATCGCTTCGTCTTGCCGGCAACTGGTAAACATAGAGTTGTTCTGCAGTAAGCGACGAAGATCGTTCCACTCCAGTTGAGTCATAGGGGTAAAGCGCTTGGGGTGTTCATCTATGGGCAAAGGGACTGGCAGGGTATTGCCGAGAGCAACGAAGTGAATCTGCTCGTATTCCAGATACTCAGTTTCGACACTTAACGCCGTCATCTGTGCCTGCCACTGGTCTTGGTACTGGCCACCGCCGAAAGGAGGCTTGACCTCAATCATCACCAGCTCATTCTCAAAACGCAGAATCACATCGGGCTCGACATAGCCACGCTCTTCCCACTCGGTGAGGCGAGACCAGAGTTCAATTTCAATGAAGGTAGGTGCTAGCCGCTTTGCCTGCTCAACTCCAATCAGGCAACCCAGCACGGCTTCGAAAGCATCATTTGATAAGTAGGGGAGTCGCCCAAAGAAGGTGGCTGTGAGCAGGTCTTCATTGCGCTTGAACAGCTCACGCCAGCGGAGAGACTGGCCACCTTGTTCAACTCTCCCGGCCTTGCCATGCAAAATGGCATGCAGCATCTCAACTCCTTGTCATATCGATATTTCAGGCAGGCTCTCTCCACGGAGAAAAGCCTTCGAGATCCTGCTTGAATACCCACACGACTACCAGCTGATCCGTCACAAAATGGGGCAAAATATTTGACTGGATTTGGAACTTCGCTCTATGGTTGCCCACAACATGACCCCGGCCGCTTGGTTGCTTGCAACTTACGCCGGGGTTGTTGTTTGATGACTGCCGCATTGGGCGACATGAGAGAGTAGGCGCAATGCCAGCGGTCAGGCCAGGGCGCCCTCCACCAGCGACTCTGTCAGGGCAAGCTGGGTCTGCTGGCTAGTTTGGAGGCAAGATTTAAGTTGGTCACAGAGGATCATCAGTTCATCAACTTTGGCTACGATACTGTTTTGTTCAAATAGCGGAGGTAACATAAATGGATGTATTGAAAATTCATCAAAAACTAAACTTTCCACGGTAGTTCCAACTTTCGTTAAGTTTTTCAAAATGTACTCTTCAAATCCCTTCATCATTAAATGAATATACGGTGTCAGCCTATCATCAATTGGCCGCAAGACCTTTAAATCTTGATTGACAGTACATGTAACTGTAGCAATTGCAACTGGAAATTTCCTTCTCAAAATCCCACTTCTTGCAACAAACAACAACGAACCTCTTTCTACCAAAGTCAATCCATCTGAAATTGCCAGTTCTGTTACGTAATCCTCTGAATTAATTATGTAGTCAACTTTCATATCCTTTGGTGTCACCCAAGGAATATCTCCACCCCAATATTCAGGTTTCATTTTACTAGGTGTTTTTCCACCAAAAAAAACACCTAGTTCACAGAGTCTGAACCAACCCCAGCCTTGGGGCAATTCAAATTGTTTTTCCTCTTGGCTAATAGCAGGCAATAGTTTCTCTTTCTTGATTTTTTTCTCTTTGGCCAGCCGTGATTTTTCGGCGGCAATACGCTCCAGCAGAGTAGACGCTGGCTCATTGCTGGGATCTTGCGGTACCAACTTACCCATCACCGCTAGTTGTAGGATGGTCTTTTTGAGGGCGTCTATGCTCGCCTCGGTGGTAAAGAGAGTATCGAAGTGAGTGCTTAACCGCGCCCAGTTTTGCGCCAGTTCCTCGGCATCTACGCTATCTGTAAGCGTAGCGAGCAATGCCTCCACCAAAGTCTGATGGGCCGCCAGCTGTGATTCGCTGTGCTGTTCCAACTGATCGCAGAGGGCCATTAACTCATCGACTTTGGCAACAATGCGGTGTTGTTCGGAGGCTGGCGGAATACCAAGTATGATTTCATTCATCTTGGCTTGATTCATTTTTGGCTGAGCAGTACCAGTAATATATGGTTCCAAAGAGATGGCATTAATATGCAAACAAACATACAACAATAGCTCTTCATTTAACCCATCTAAAACGTGGGCATGATTATTGACCCAGTACTTCCCTCGCGCCATGAATGCTATTGGAGTAGACCTATTAATAAGGTTAGCGCCATCCTCACCTATCAATAGCAATGGTTTATCAAATAGGTACTCATCAATATGGTCAATGACTCCTGAAGCACCATAGTAATCATATGGTCCTTTTCTTTTCTCTCTATCAGAAACAGCAAGTGGGATACGTTCGAAATCTCGGTTTATTAGAACATTTCCGAAGCGTTCGAAGACCCATCCATTAGGCATGTGAGAAGGCAGCTCAGTTTTCGTGATCGCTGAGTACTGTTTCTCCTTTTTAATTTTTCCTGCTTTTACCAACTGTGCTTTGTCGGCGGCAATGCGCGCCAGCAGCACCGAGGCCGGTTCATCATTGGGGTCTTGCGGCACCAGCTTGCCGCGCACGGCCAGCTCCAGAATCAGCTCACGCAGCTTTTTGATGCCGGTGAGTTCTAGCTTGCTGTTACTGCCACGGCCGGCACTGCTCTTGGGGCGTACGGCGGAGGTCCATAGGTCCAGGTGGTCGGTAATCAAGTTCTCGATCGCCATTACGCCTGCTCCCCCTGTTTGGCCGCGCCCTTGCCCAGCGCTTCGCTCAGGATGGCTTTTAGCTGGTCGCGCAGGGTCTGGATATCAGCCTGTTGGCTGGCATAGCTGGCCAACAACTCATCCGGATCGTGGCTGACCTGCTCACCGACATGGGGGTTTTTGATATCGAGGTTGAAGTTGCGCTCGATGATGGTGTCGATACTGACCTTCCAGGCCTGCTCGGTCTCTACTCGGGCAGCAAAGCCATTTGCCTCGTCACCCCACCAAGCGATCTCGGTCTCAAACTCCTCAAATTTCATCGGCTTGGTCTTGCTGTAGCTTTTGGCCCCGGCCGGGTAGGGATGCTCATAGAACCAGATATCTTTGGTTGGCTGGCCCTTGGTGAAGAATAGGATATTGGTCTTGATGCCGGTATAGGGGGCAAACACGCCGTTGGGTAGGCGCACTATGGTGTGCAGGTTGCACTCGCTGGTGAGCAGTTGCTTGATCTTGGTCTTGACCCCTTCGCCAAACAGGGTGCCATCGGGCAGCACCACGGCGGCGCGGCCGCCTTGTTTCAGTACCTCGATGATGAGTTGTAAGAAGAGGTCGGCAGTCTCACGGGTGCGCATGTCTGCAGGGAAGTTCTGCTCGATGCCATCCTCTTCTGTGCCACCGAATGGTGGGTTACTCAGGATGACATCGATGTCACTGTCCCAACTGGAGAGCGGTTGGTTGAGGGTATTACCATGTCGGACCTGAACCGGCACCTCAATTCCATGCAGCAGCATATTGGTGGTGCAAAGCAGGTGTGGCAGTTGCTTCTTCTCCACCCCCAGGATCTGTTGCTGCAGAGTTTGGTGGTCGCCGACCGACTGAACGTAACGCTCTTTTACATGGTCAAACGCACAAGCCAGGAAACCGCCGGTACCGCAAGCCGGGTCCATGATCCTCTCCCCCAGTTTGGGGTCGATACGGTTGACCATAAAGCGGGTCACTGCGCGTGGGGTGTAAAACTCACCGGAGTTACCAGCGCTCTGAAGGTCACGCAGGATCTGCTCGTAGATATCACCAAACAGGTGGCGCTCACTGCTGTCGGTAAAGTCGATTTCGTTGAGCTTGTTGATCACCTGGCGCAGCAGAGTGCCGTTCTTCATGTAGTTGAAAGCGTCAGAAAACGCCTCTTTCACCACAAAGCCACGGGGATTGAGTTTGATGCTGACAGGCAGGTTTTTCAGGCTATCAAACAGATCGTCGTTGATGAAGTCGAGCAGTTCATCACCAGTGATCCCTTCACCATCGGCTGCCCAGTTGCGCCATAAGAAGCGCTCGGGAATGGGGTGGCGATATTCACTGCCCTGTTCAAATTCCAACTCCTCTTCTTGGGCATCGAAGATTTTAAGAAACAGCAGCCAGGAGAGCTGGCCTAGGCGCTGGGCATCGCCGTCGATACCGGCGTCCTTGCGCATGATGTCCTGGATAGATTTGATGACAGAGCTGATGGATGACATGGTTTTCTCTTTCTTGCGAAGACGTCAGAAACATCGATAAAAACGAGTGGCCATAGTCTGTATGGCCACTCGGGTTACGGTTCTATTGCCGGGAGATCGTCAGGCGCGTTGCTGCTCGCGGTAGATCTCTTGTTCCAGCTCAGTGATGGCCTGCTCAAATTGCTGGGGACCACCAAAGCCTTTCTTGGCCAACTCCAGCGGGCGCCCCAGCTCGGTAAAGGGGGCGACTTTGAGCGCGTCCTTAGTTTCGATTTCGGTAACACCTTGGTCAGCATACTTGTCGAGCAGATTGGTCAGCACTTGCTGAGCGGTCTCGTTGTACTTGGTGAAGTAGTTACGCTTTTTGACGTTGTCGGCCCGCTCGCGGCGGGTCAGCGGCGGCTGATCGTATACCACATGGCAGATAAGGTCGAACGGGTCGAGCTCTTGACCCACTTCGGCACTCAGGACTTCCCACAACACCCCAGCCTGGGCCAGCTCATCCATGATGGCCTGCTTGCGCTCAGCAGCCTGCCAACGTCTAGTGAAGTCATCAAGGGTGGCGCACTCCTTGAGCAGGGTCTTACGGGTGTAATCCTTGAACGACTCGGTCACCAGCTTGCCATCGGCATCGTAATACTGCACCCGCTCGGCAATGATACTGACAGGAACCCCATTGACAAAAAACTTGCGGACTTCCGACTGAGGATCGCCTGTCGGGTCAAAGGGGCCACCCTGGCTACCACCCGCGCTACCTGTGGTATAGGTTCCTTCTCCTTCCCCAGTATTGCCAGCCGCTCCCGGCTCACTTCCATCACCTCCCTCATCTGCTGGTAAGGGGTCTGCACCATCGATGATGTCACTAAGGCCATCATCTGGGTCATTAATGGCTTCCGGCTTGGTAACGATGACTCGTACAGGATCACCATCAAAACGAGGATCGGCAAACAGCTCCGTGGCCTTCTTGAAGTCGAGGATGGTGAACCAGAGCTTGCCGTACTTATCGTCTATGCGGGTTCCACGGCCAATAATCTGCTTGAACTTAGTCATGGACTGAATGTTCTGATCCAGCACTACCAGCTTACACGTTTTGGCATCCACCCCTGTGCTCATCAGCTCGGAAGTCGTGGCGATGACAGGATATGCCCTCTTGGGGTTGATGAAGTTATCGAGCTGGGCCTTGCCAAGATCATCATCACCGGTGATTTTCATCACGTAGCGCTCGTCCTTGGCCATCTGCTCTGGATTGAGATTGACCAACGCCCGTCGCATCCTGTCGGCATGATCGATGTCGTTACAGAAGACAATGGTCTTTGCCATCGGATCGGTTTTCTTGAGGTAGTTCGTTATGGTCTCGGCCACCAGCTGAGTACGCTCATCGATCACCAGGGTACGGTCAAAGTCCTTCTGGTTGTAGATGCGATCTACTATCTCGTTACCCTGTTTATCCAACTGCCCCTTAGTGGGCCGCCACCCCTGCAGGTCCACGTCGATATCGACCCGCACCACCTTGTAAGGGGCAAGAAAACCATCCTCAATCCCTTCTTTCAGAGAATAGGTATAGACGGGGTCACCGAAGTAATCGGTGCTGGAGACGGTCTCGGTTTCTTTGGGCGTGGCTGTCAGGCCAATCTGTGTGGCCGATGAGAAGTACTCTAGGATCTCGCGCCAGGCACTATCCTCGGCAGCACTGCCGCGGTGACACTCGTCGATGATGATGAGATCGAAGAAATCCGGAGAGACTTGTTTGAAAGCTTTCTGCGCCTCTTCTGGTCCAGTCAGCGCTTGGTAGAGGGCAAGATGAATTTCAAAAGCTGGATCGACGGTGCGACCCGTCACCTTGGTCATCGCTGAGCCAAAGGGCTGAAAATCGTTCTGCTTAGTCTGATCCACCAGGATATTACGGTCTGCAAGGAAAAGGATGCGCTTCTTGGCTTTGGCCTTCCACAAGCGCCAGATAATTTGAAACGCGGTATAGGTCTTGCCGGTACCGGTAGCCATCACCAACAGCACTCTATCCTCGCCGGCAGAGATAGCCTCTATGGTTTTGTTTATAGCCTGCAGTTGATAGTAACGGGGGCTCTTGTCGCTACCATCCGAGTAATAATCCTGGCTGATCATGGGTAGTTGAGCTGATGTGTAACCTTTCCAGGAACAGAACTTGTCCCACAACTGATCGGGGGTGGGGAAATCAACTAGCGAGACCTCTGTCTCCAGCTGCTGACCATTAGTTTTGTCATGGAAAATGAAACCGTCACCGTTGCTGGCAAAGACAAAGGGCACATCCAGCATGCGGGCATAGTCGAGCCCCTGTTGCATGCCCTTACCGATCTCATGCTTGTTGGCTTTGGCCTCGATAACCGCCAATGGCAAGCCCATCTTGTGATAGAGCACGATATCGGCCGATTTCACCTTCTTGCGGGCCGCCATCTGGCCTCGTACCACCACTTTACCGTCCCGCAGTTTCACCTCCTGGCGGATCTGGGTCAGGTCATCCCAACCCGCGGCCTTGATAGCAGGCAACAGGTATTTGGAGATGATGTCGGCTTCGGTGAGGGTTGCCTTGTTGATCTCGGCCATGAGTGATTTCCGTATACGGGACAGAATTAGTCGAAATCATCTCATAGAATCAGCCAAATTTGGTTGATCTTGGACTCATTAAGGATACTAATTGAGACGCCTTGGGACGACATGGTCCCCAAGCATTACTGACCCCCACTAGCTGACGAGGTTTTCCAGGATCCGGTCCGCCTCTGGCATACCTTGGCGATCGCTGACCGTCAGGTAGCGGAGGGTGTCCTTGGCTTCATCCCGGGTCCGCGGCCGTAGCTCTGCCAGCTGACCGAAGATGAACCAGTCTCGGGCAGACGACTCCATGCGGTGCTCGTAATCGCCACTGGTATCACAGGCCTTTCGCAGGTAGTGAAGGTCATTCCAGTAGGCCAGCTCGTGAAGGCAGTCACTCAAAGTGTGCGGCATCAGTTCGGGCAGAGCTTTGAACCGATCGGCCACTTGTTCCGGCGGGTAGTCCCATTTCACCCGCTCAACTGTTCGCAGACTCTCCAGACAAAATATCTCCGCCGGCGTGTCATCCCACAGTTCATCCCCAAAGCGCCCGATCGCCTCGGCCTCCCGGGCTCGTCGTTTGATGATGCGCTCAACTAGGCTATCAAGATTGGCAAAGCCGATGCTGCCAAGGCCCGCCATGATATGCCCGGCACTGGCCACCAGCCACTTACCGTAGCGCGTTTCCAGTTCATCGAGTGAGGTGGATATCCGGCATGCCGCCTCCTTGGCTTGTTCAATGCGGCCCGGGTCACCAGTCTCAATCACCTGGCGCAGCCAGAGAAGGGCATCAATCTCCTTATCTCCGGTCACCACCTGCTGGGGTGGCAGCTCAGGAGCCGCCGGCAAGGTCTCCCTGCAGCTTTGTCGTGGAGGCAGGGTGAACATGGCCCGGAGCCTTGGGTTATCGGCAAACAGCCCCGACCGGCTGATGATGGACTTCACGGTACCCAATGGCAGACCGGTTATCTCGGCAACCTCACTCAGTGAATGACGGCGGCGCAGTTCGAGCACCTGCTCTCGTTGTTCGTTGGTCAATCTCAAGGCAACCCCCTGTTGCAGTAAAAGTGTGATCTCGATCGGCTGTCTGCACTCTATATATGAAAAAAACGGTGGCTACAGCGGCTACGCGGCTACAACTCCCCTCTAGACCGCGCCATTGCTGGGTTTGTCGTGTAGCCACTACCCAAAAAGGTGGTGGCTACAGGTGGCTACACACCCCTTACTCGGTGGCTACAGCCCCCTTTTGTAGCCACTGTAGCCAATGTGTAGCCACTAAAAATCAGCCTAGTGGCTACACCTCTATCCTTTGATACATAAGGCCTGCAGAGGTGTTTCGTTGTGGTGTAGCCACTGTAGCCACCATTTTTGTTTCTTCTTTCACGCGCGCGCCTGAGGCAGAAAAGGCAAGGGCCACACTCGGTGGCCCTCTGGTTCCTGTTGGCTGAGGTTATTCATCCTCCAAGCCATCCCCTTCATCACCCAATACTCGCTCACCCAGCACATAGACCCTCATCCCCTTACCCATGCCTGGCAATCTGACCTGTCGCTGGAGCCGCTTCTTGTCTTTGCCTGTCAGCAAATAGCCAGCCTCAAGGCACAAGATGGCCGCTCGCTTGGGATCACGCCCCTTGGTGATCTCAAGCCAGCCCTGGGGCAGCACAAAGAAGCTCACCCCATCCGACTCCACCTTGCGAAAGCCCACCATGTTGGCAGGACGATGGCTAGAGTCGAACCAGTCGGCAAAGCGTGTGAACTGGTGGGCAAAGACAAATCCACGTACCTGCATCAAGGTGGCTGCGTCCTCCTGGTTGCCCAGGTGCCCCCGTTCTGCCAGCCAAGCTTTGAGGCAAACCCTCACCGCCCTGATGGCTTCCCCCTCTGGCCAGCCGGTCACCCCCAATCGGGTGGCCAGCTCCCCGGCTGCGGCCACCAGCGCAAACCGGTTGATAGCTCGGCCAACCTGATTACCCGCGCCCTTAGGAGTCAATTCGGCTGCCAATTGCTTAATCTCAGCCCTTAGCCGCTCTCTCTGCTCATCCATGGTCTGAGTCAGGGCTTGGGCATAGGTGCGAAAAGCGACGCCGTGATGTGCTTCTGAGTTGATTTTCAGGGCATCGGCAAA
This sequence comes from Aeromonas bivalvium, assembly GCF_046078285.1. Taxonomy (NCBI): domain Bacteria; kingdom Pseudomonadati; phylum Pseudomonadota; class Gammaproteobacteria; order Aeromonadales; family Aeromonadaceae; genus Aeromonas; species Aeromonas bivalvium. Next base: position 938,961 of record NZ_JBGXBV010000001.1, on the reverse strand, counting down.
GCTGCGGCCTCCATCCATGCCATGCAGCCACTCAAAGGCGCCATGGTGTCCGGTATCGCTGGGGATCTGGATTGTCCTTACCTCCATCCCGGCCTGGGTACTCTTCCCGGCACTGGCGGCATGATCCTCGAGGCTCAACTCACCAGTGGAGAGGAACAGCAACCGCCAGGCCTTGCGCTCTCTCAGCTCGCCATCCTGTTTACTGCGCCCCTTGCCTTGACCGTTGGCCAGCATGTAGGCGGTCTGCCCTGCCTCCCGGCCGTCCAGCTCGCCCAGTTCATCCAGACAGAGCAGGGCATCATTGCGCCGGCTGGCGATCCCCTCGATGGCATTACCGGTGGCGCGCCAGGTTTGGGCATAGCGGTCCGGGTGACCATAGACACTGGCAGCCACCTTCATCACCGTGGTTTTGCCGTCGGTACTCTCACCCTTGAGATGGAAGCCACCACCCTCCATGCCTACCAGAGAAAGCAGGGGAGCGGCAAAGGCGAGGGACAGCGCAAAGCAAAGCCGAGAGTTGCCCACGGCCAGTCCTGCAACCCCCTGTTGCCAGCCGGCCAGGGTACCTCGCTCGGTAAAGTCGCTGGCGGTGTAGCCAGCGGTCTGCAGAATGACCCCCTCGGCATCCGGCCCAATGGACCCACCGGGCAGCACATAGGCATGGCCATGCCACCCTGTGCGCTCGACACAGGTGATACGGCGCTTGGGCTGGCAGCTCATCAGGTAGGCCGCCAGCCTGCGTTTATGGCTCAGCTCGATAAAGGGCAGCCCCGCATCCAGCAGCGCGGCAAACACCTCCTCACCGTTGCGCGGGACCAGGGAACGCACCGGCATGGCCCACTGGCGCACCCGCCCGGCGCTGTCCCGCCACTCCAACAAGCGGCCATAGCCTCGGCCCTGCTCGTCAGCGGTCTCTGCCAACACATGAACTGGGCTGGCAATGGGTACCCACTCTTGCCGGGCATCCTCACCCCGGCCCACTGTCATCAGGGCGCACAGGCGCGAGCCCCGCACCTCGAACCCTGCCGGTAGCTCTGGCCCTTCCTCTGGGCTGCTTTTCACCAGATGGAGCGGAGCCACATTGTCTGGCCAGGGCGCCTCGCCCGGTGTGGTGTCTGCCGCCAGTGTCTGCTCGAAGGCCACCACATCCACCAACTGCCAGGGTTCGGCATTATGGCCAGGGTTGCCGCGGTAGAGCTCGGCCTTGGGGGCTTGCTTGCGCAGAGCCACGATCAGCCGCTTGGCCTTCTCGGGGGCGAGGTTGCCGAACTGGTGAACGATGACCCTCTTGGTGGCATCCCGATCGGCCATCTTGTAGAGCCTGGCGCCGTCATCCAACTGAGTGGGCCCCACATACAGCGCCTGTTCTGGTTCCACCTCTGGGTCAATCGGGTTGTCTGTGGCCACCGCCTCGTTGTGTGCGCGCTGCAGGGTAGCCCTGATGCCGGCATCCCGACTTGCTTGCTCGCCGGTGTGGATCACGACCACCTGCAGATTGTCCAGGTCCGCAAACTTGATGAAGGCGCCGGCCCGGGATGGCGGGCTGCTTTGATGACCGGGGCCTGCTGCCCCTTGGTGTATCGCTGTCATTGCATCGCCCTCCGCTTGCTCTCACTCGCCAGCTCAACCACGGGATCCTTTCCCTCTTCGAGCATCTGGTGAACATCGGCGCAGAAGGCGCAATACATCTGATCCACCACCAAGGCGCCCAGAGGGGTCAAAGTCCCGTTCACCACCATGTGCCGCAGCATGAGCAAGGCATCGGCCTGCCCCTGCTGCGCCCCGGCGTTTTCGAGGTGAGCGCCCACGATGCTGTTATGAATGGCCATCGTCAGTGACTCAGCAGCAAGGGGAAGCTGGATCCCCAGGTGAGTAAACACATTGCCCCGGGCGGCCAAGTAGGCCTGGGCTAACAGCTCCACCAGCTTATTTATCTCGGTCATGGCAACCCCCTGTTGCATTGCGCTCGCCTGGTTGTTTCTGGGTCTTGGTCACCCGCTTGAAGAGTTCCCGCAGTACCGCGGGGCGCAGTGGATTGCGTGATAGCTCGCGCCACATGCGGCCATTCAGGGTGTTGATCAGTCGATTACTCATGGCGTGTCCCTCCCAGCAGAACGGCAACCAGCTCCTTGAACGCCCGATCATCCAATCCGGCTTTCAGCTCTCGAGCTTCCTTGGCGGTAACGGCCACCGCGGCGCCCTTGGTCTGTGCAATGAAACGGTCCCGATCGCTTCGCCACAGGAAAGCGCTGAGGCTGCCCTGCTGTGAACGTTGCCCGGTACGGGGGTGAGTGGGGCCAATGAAGGTGGTCGGCTCGCTGCCGTTGGCCCATGCGAAATAGGTCATGCCAGCACCTCCTGGCAGAGCCTTATCTCTATGCGTAGGGCATCGAGCAAAGCGTTGAACTGCGCCCGCTCTTGCAGGCACAGGTCGGTTTGTTCCAGGGCGTCAGCAAACTGCTCGAGCAGTGCCTCTAGGCGGGATGGAGTGGACTGGGTCATGCGACCACCCCCTTGCTAGGGGTGCGGGACATAAACACCAACGACAAGCCAGGCAAGTTGGCGCGGGCTTGAGCCTCGCTATTGGCGATGATGGTGATAGTGCGGATACGCCGAAGCTCGGCCAGGCGGCAAGTGCGAGTACGCTGGATCAGGAAGGTGAAGATTTTGGGTAAAGCAGGGGTGGGGACAGTAGCCATGATGGCAGCCTCCTTTCTGGTCAGATTGTCTCTGCCACAGGAAGACGCCAATCTCCAACTGGTGGCAGCCCGGACGAGGTTGGCGTAACTGGTCAGAAAGGAACCCAGCGCCCCTTGCGGAGCCCTCGCCCGAACCGCCATAACACGGCAGGCACCGCCAACCAGGTAGGCCAGCAGCGCCCCAAGAAATGGGGATCGAGTACCGACAAAAAACCACGCGAGAGCGTGGGTCGGCTCCAGTCTGAATATCGAGACGCCAATCTCGGCAGCGGATTTTGCCGTTGCGAGAAGAATCGTACTCTGTTGGACGTTGTGGGACAAGCCCACCCCTTGGAATTTGGGCAAGGCTTCGCCCTGGGCAGTGAGCCCATATTGTTCTTTCATGGCATACCTCGGGGTTAGGCGGCGGGAGGGAGGGGAGTGACTGCCGGCGTGCGAGCGCACAGAATGGCGGCGTAGTCATCTGCCAGTGGGGCAGCCTGGCGCTGGTGTCGCCAGTGGTTGATCAGAGCCACCAGCTTATGGGCTTGCTCACGGTCGGCCAGCCAATAGCGCTTGAAGCGAGTGGTCCCACCACCGCTATGCTGGTGCTCAAAAAAAGCATCTGTGATAGCTACCCCATGGTTTCGGCGGAGCAGGCCAATGCTGTTGCGCAAGTTGAGGTCATGGAGCCCAGCCAGGCCAGACAAGGCGCTGACGCCCAGGGCTCCCTGCTCCAGCAGGTGGGTGGCGACCAATTCGTACTTGGTGATATTCTGACCCTGCTCAAGCTGGGTCGTGCCGTTCGCGGTACGGCCTTTTTCTTTTTGCATACCCACCCCCCTATGCTGCCACGTTGCGAGCTGCGATACGCTCTGCCATCCAGGCATCAACTTCTGCCTCGACGAATGCCACTGAACGCCCACCCAGACGTATGGTTTGTGGGAATTGGCCCTGGGCCATCAGGTCGTAAATACTGGACTTGCTCAGGCCGGTTTTCTTGATCGCCTCCCGTACTCGAATAAAGCGCAGTGCGGGGGTTGAGGAGGAAAAATGTTGTTCCATATTGGTTTGCCTCGGTCGTTGTTGACGGGGCAATGGAAACACGGTGGCCAACCCTCAGGGCAATACCCTCAAGCCTGAGGGTTCCGGTTTTTGAATACCCTCAGGGTTCCTGAAAGCCGCGCCAATACAGGGCTGAATACCCTTAGGGTAAAGTCTTAGTCGAGGGGGATAGGGTGCAGGCCCTATCTGGGGATGGGGTTGTCTAGCTGTGAGCTAAATTACAGGGCGAGCAGCTATCGCGACTATTTCAGCTCTCTTCTTAGAGCTACAGCGCGGATCTCTTCTAACCCACTCGATAATGTCATCTTGTTTGGTTGTTGTGTCGGGATCATTCCGATCCCAGTTTTCTCCCCAATACCGCTCTTGCACTTCGGCCACTAGCTCAAGTAATGGGGTCATGTGACGAAAGGCAGGGGCCTTTAACTTGAGGGCGCTGATTTCTACTTCAGCTTGCAGCAGTTGTTTTGATAGTTCTGCAGCATGCTTGGCTAGATCCACATCCTTCTGACTTTTCAAATATCCCGGCTCTTGGAGTGTGTTCATCCGTTCTGTAGGGCTCACAGACGCAAGGCACTTTACAAGCCATTGGTTATCGGACGCACCGCCGACTGGTGGCCAACAGAAGTTTCTGACTTTTGCCCATTGGCTGAGATCAGTATTACTGATCATGCCTTCAGCTTCCCACCATCCATTTTTTGGAGATTTGAAACCACTCGCAAATAAGTGGCCGCTCTCAATCGATTCACAAAGAGCGAAAACGACGGTCTGGATAGAACAGAACTCTTCGGAATCTAAGGGGCTGCTAGGTAGCAACCCGCACAACAGATGGGCTGCGGTTTGAAGAGTCAACTCCTTCTGAACCGCGTATTGGGTAAAAGCAGCCTTGGGTTTCATGCGTCACCTTCTCACGCTCCTTGAATTGATGCCGGGTCAGGCAGGCAAGGTATCCCACTTTTCTCTCCGTCGAGATAGGCCCGGCAAGTCGTTAGGCTGGGGTTATTCTCCCACCACCTTCAATGCTTTAAAGCCGCTAGCCAGAGACAGGTTCCCCTGGCTGGCCTGCTCTATGTGGTTGCTCCACCAGCTCATCATGATCACCCGCTGCTCGTAGTAGTCGCTGCGGTTATAGGCGCGGCGGATCTCGTTATCGTCGGCGTGAGACAGCGCCGCTTCAATGGCGTCAGGATTGAACCCTTGTTCGTTGAGGGTGGTACTGCCGAGCGAGCGCAAGCCGTGGGCCACCAGTCGTCCGCCGTAGCCCAGCCGCTTAAGGGCAGCATTCGCGCTCTGGTCGTTGATATGGCCGAGCGGATCACGGTAGCCGGGGAACACGAAGGGGCGGTGGCCGCTGATCGGCTTCATCCGCTCCAGCAGGGCCAACGCTTGTGGGGTCAGCGGAACCCGGTGGGGGCGCTCCATCTTCATCCGGTCAGCGGGGATGTTCCAAACCTTGGCCTCCATGTCTATCTCATCCCAGCGGGTGCCCGCTGACTCACCAGGACGAACCAGGGTGTGCAGGCTCCATTCAATCTGACAGCGGGTAGTGTGGTCTAGCCTACCGTTGGCAATGTCGGACATCAGCAGTGGTAACTCCTCCGGCTTGAGCGTAGGCATATGCTTCTTGGCGGGCTTCTTGAACACTTTGCGAATGGCGGAGCAGGGGTTGGCATCAAGCAGGCCGTGGTTAACGGTGTAGTCGAGGATCTCGTTTATCCGCTGACACAGCCGGCGCACTGTCTCCAGCTTGCCATCTGCCTCAATAGGGCGAAGTAGTTCGATCACCAGGGGGGCGCGTATCTGGTCGATGGGCATGGAGCCGATGAAAGGCAGCACATACAGCTCAAGGGAGCGCCACGAATCGGCGGCATAGGCTTCGCTTACGTCGTGCCGTTTCAGTTCCAGCCACTTGGCAGCCATTCGTTCGAACGTGTTGGAGCAGGCCTCTTGCTGAGCCTGAACGATGGCGATCTGCTCTTCTTTATGGCGTTTGGGGTCAATTGCTTGAGCCAATAGGGCACGAGCCTCTCGCCGCCGTTCTCGAGCTGCGGCAAGAGTAACATCAGGGTAGGGGCCAAAACTGATGTTGGCGCGCTTCTTGTCGCTCGGCCTGTAGTAGTTGAACACCCAGAGCCTCGCACCATTCGGCTTAACCCTTAGGTAAAGCCCGTCACCGTCACCCAAGCTGTATTCCTTGGCTTCAGGCTTGGCGGTTCTCAGCTTTGAGTCGGTCAGCTTGTCTTTACTCACGGCACATCCCCCCAGTAGTAACACCAAAACCGGTGTTACAAAACCAATGTGACCGTAGATGTTACTCTTATGGCTGGATTTAGGCGACTTGCTCGGACTACTGCGGACAACAAAAAACCCGCAAGACGTTGAATCTTGCGGGTTTCTGTACTTCTTCGTTCCCGGCCGGAACATTGTTTGGTGGAGCTGGGGGGATTTGAACCCCCGTCCAAAATTACTACATCCTCGGCACTACATGCTTAGTCACTCTTTACATTCGCCAACCCGCTGCGGAGAGACACGCCACGAATCAACTAGCTCGATTGGTTTTAATGCTTCCGCCCCGAGCAGGACTTCCACACGATCCTGTGAAGGATGACCTTCCGATTCCCTAGGACACAGGCAAGCTAGGGTAGAAGGGCTCAGCGCAGGTTATTAAGCTGCGAGTGCGTAGTTTTCGTCGTTTGCGACTATTTTTTTGCGGTTTATTAACGAGGCCTACCGCACCTCGGCATGCACCTTGGGTTTCGTGAATCTTGTCGAATCCAGAATCAGCCCCAAGTTGTTAAGAGGGATTGTACGCAAAAAACCAGCTATGGCAAGGCGTTGGCCGGCAATGAGCCAAATTGGCCGGTCGTTTGCCGATTTATTATTCGCTATGGCGGGTCCGGGCCGTGCTGGGGGGGAGTGGAACCCCCGTCTCTCATGGCGCGGCGCCAAAAGCAGCACGCCGGACCCAAGGTCCGGCGTGGCAGCAAGGCGCTGACCTGGGCAGGGCAATCAGCCCAGGCGCTTGTTCTTCATGATGCGGGACTTCTCGCGGTCCCATTCGCGGGCCTTGGTGTCTTCCCGCTTGTCGTGCTCTTTCTTGCCCTTCACCAGGCCGATTTCGACCTTGACCCAGCACTGTTTCCAGTAGAGGGAGAGGGGCACTATGGTGTAGCCCTGACGGGCGGTCAGGCTCTCGAGCCTGTCTATCTCGCGGCGGCTCAGCAGCAGCTTGCGGGTACGGGTCGGGTCGCACACCACATGGCTGGAGGCGGCATTGAGCGGCAGGAAGCTGGCGCCGAACAGGAAGGCCTCTCCCTGCAAGAAGATGACATAGGCTTCGCTGATGTTGGCCTTGCCCGCCCGCAGGGATTTGACTTCCCACCCTTGCAGCGCCAGGCCCGCTTCGACCTTCTCTTCGATGAAGTATTCGTGGCGCGCGGCTCGGTTGAGGGCAATGGTGCTGGACCCGGCTTTGTTTTTACTGTTTTTTTTGCTCATGACGGGCGCCTTCGGCGATGACGTGGAAGGCGCATTATACGTGGGTGGCGGCGGCTGTAAAACGCGCAGTCGTTCGAGTGGCGACTTTGTGAGCAGTTTCGGCGGTGATTTTCGGGGATATGGTGATAAAATCCCGGGGATTGGATGAGGAAACCCCATGCCCCGTATTACCCGCAGTGCCCTGGTGATGTTCAGCGCGGAACAGATGTTCCGGCTGGTCAACGATGTTCATGCCTACCCCGAGTTCCTGCCCGGCTGTGTCGGCAGTCGGGTCCACGAGAGTGGCGACGACTTCATGACCGCGTCGGTGGATGTGGCCAAGGCGGGCATCGCCAAGACCTTCACCACCCGCAACCAGCTCGATGCCAACCGTCAGATCAGGATGGAACTGGTCGATGGCCCGTTTCGCAAGCTGGCCGGCTGGTGGACCTTTACCCCCCTGGATGTGGACGCCTGCAAGGTGGAGTTCGATCTGGACTTCGAATTTACCTCCAAGCTGATCGAGCTGGCCTTTGGCCAGATCTTCCGGGATCTGGTGGGTTCCATGGTGCTCGCCTTCTCCAACCGGGCCAAGGAGGTCTACGGTGCCTGATTCCTTGACGATAGAGGTGGTCTACGCCCTGCCGGATCGCCAGACGGTGTTGACGCTGAGGGTCGGGGCAGGCACCAGCGTGCAGGCGGCCATCGAGCAGTCCGGCATCCTGGCCAGGCATCCCGAGATCGATCTCTCGGTGAACAAGTTCGGCATCTACAGCCGCCTGGCCAAGGCGACTGATCTGCTTCAGGACGGGGATCGCATCGAGATCTACCGCCCGCTTACCGCCGATCCCAAGGAGATGCGCAAGAAGCGAGCGGAGAAGGCCAAGGAGGAGGGCCGTGCCGATGTGGTCACAGGGGGTCGTCCCAATGCCAGTCGCAAGCGCGACGAGGCTGAGGGGAGCTGAAGGCGGCGACCAGTCGCCCTCGGCGCAGCCATCAAGACTCGATACCAGAAGAGGCGCCATGGCGCCTCTTCTGCGTATGGGGCCCGTTTACAGGTCAAGCAGCCGCTCGTTTTCCACCACCTCGACCCCATCCCCCTCGCTCAGGAGCACCATGGCGCTGGCCACCTGGCTCGCCTCTATGGCGTGCCAGCGGCGCAACTTGCCCAGCAGCAGGGGGCGCAGCAGCGGGTAGATCCCTTGAAAGCACTGCTCCGAGAGGCGTGGCGACTGGCGATGGCCGAGCAGCATGGCGGGACGCAGTATGGCCAGGCGCTGCCAGTCATGGGCTTGCAGGCCCAGTTCCATCTCGCCCTTGGTGCGGGGGTAGAGCAGGGGAGAGGCGGCATTGGCCCCCATGCTGGAGATCACCACCAGCCGTCGGCAGCCATGGCGACGGGCCAGCTCGGCGAAGGCGAGCACATAATCCAGATCGACCCGGCGAAATGCGGCAGCCGAGCCTGCCTCCCTGCGGGTGGTGCCGAGGCAGCAGAAGGCGAGGGTGACTGGCTGGGGCAAGGTGACGCTGGCCAGATCATCAAAATCGACCGGTAGCCAGTGCCGGGCAGGCTGCTCGACGTCCGGTGTGCGGCAGAGCAGGAGCAGCTCATGCTCTGCGGGCAATTGCCGCAGCAGCTGGCGGCCGACGAGGCCGGTGGCACCGGCTATCAGGATCCTGCTCATGAGGCTCTCCCTGTGTCATGGCATTGGACGCATTTCAGCATCGGACAAGGGTCGTCCATCTGCCAGGCGCCTCTGTGGCTGAAGGAGATAAGACAAAACCGGCCCAAGGCCGGTTTTGTGGAGGGGATCAGAGCGGGGTGGTGAAGGCCGCAGGCAGCGGGAAGTCGCCACTGGCCGTGCTCAGCCTGTCGCCGAGAAACTTGACGGTCAGCTCCTTGCGCTCCTTGTCGCCACGGCCAGGTTGGAACTCATACAGATAGTACCAGGTGTCGGGATCGAAGCTGTCGCGCATCATGGGGGAGCCCAGCACGAACTCGACCTGCTCGCGGGTCATGCCCTGACGCAGCTTGTCGACCTGTTTTTGTTCCACATAGTTGCCCTGGGGAATATCGATGCGATAGACCAGGCTGCAACCAGAGAGGGTGAGGGCGGTCAGCGCCGCGGCAATCAGGTGTTTCATCCGCATATCGGGTTCAAGTCATCCATACAGTCTTTTTTAGCTCGGCAAATCATACCCACTCCCCGTGCGGAAGTAAAAAACCATTGATCCTCCTGCCAATAAAAAGGGCCGCATGGCGGCCCCGACAAAGATTGCGCCCTCACATGGCGGCGCGGAAGATGGCGACTATCTCGGCATGGCTCGCCTGGACCGGATTGGTGAAGCCGCAGGCATCTTTCAGGGCGTTCTTGGCCAGCACGTCGAAATCATCGGCCTTGACCCCGAGCTGCTCCAGACCGGCCGGGATCTTCACATCCAGCGCCAGCTGCTTGATGGCGGCAATCGCCGCCTCGGCCCCCTGCACGTCGCTCATGGCACTCACGTCCACCCCCATGTGACGGGCCACATCCTTGAGACGGCCAGCGCACACCCGGGCGTTGTAGGCCTGCACATGGGGCAGCAGCACGGCGTTGCAGACCCCGTGGGGCAGATCGTAGAAACCGCCGAGCTGGTGCGCCATGGCGTGCACGTAACCCAGGCTTGCGTTGTTGAAGGCCATGCCGGCCAGGAACTGGGCATAGGCCATCTGCTCGCGGGCGTGCAGATCATCCCCCTGATTGACGGCGGTGCGCAGGTGTTTGGCGATGAGCTGGATCGCCATCACGGCGCTGGCATCGGTCACCGGGGTGGCGGCGGTGGAGACATAGGCCTCGATGGCGTGGGTCAGGGCGTCCATGCCGGTGGCGGCGGTGAGACCGGCGGGTTTGGCCAGCATCAGCTCGGGGTCGTTGACCGACATCAGCGGGGTGACATGCTTGTCGATGATGGCCATCTTCACGTGGCGAGCCTCGTCGGTGATGATGCAAAAGCGGGTCATCTCGGAGGCGGTGCCGGCGGTGGTATTGATGGCGATGAGGGGCAGCTGCGGCCTGGCGGAGCGATCGACGCCTTCGTAATCCTGGATGCTGCCGCCGTTGGCGGCCACCAGGGCGATCCCCTTGGCGCAGTCGTGGGGGGAGCCGCCACCGAGCGAAATGACGCAGTCGCAGCCGTGGGCCTTGATCATCGCCAGGCCTGCTTCGACGTTGCCCATGGTGGGATTGGGCCGGGTTTCATCGAACACCAGACTCTCGATGCCATGCTCGGCCAAGAGGGCGCTGAGCCGGGCGACCACGCCTATCTGGTTCAATACCTTGTCGGTGACGATCAGCGCCTTGCGATAGCCATGACCCTGGATATCGGCCGCCGCTTCTTGCAGGCAGCCGGCCCCCATCAGGTTGATTGCGGGAATGTAGAACTTGAATGTCGCCATGATGGACTCCGTATGATTAACCATTAAGTGGTACTCGAGTGCCAACATAGCACTCCCGGCGGGGAGGAAAAGGGGTCAAAGGTATCTGTTTTACAACTTTATGGACTCGATCACGTACCACTCAAACGAGGGGGTTTTCCCCTTGACAAGGGCGGGAAGCGCTCCAGGTGGAGAAAAACGTTTTTCAGGAAATTCATCGGGTTAGCAAACGTTTCGCGGTTTTTTCACCGCACTTGATGCGTGGAAGTGTGAGGCGCATCAAGGAATTGGAAAGCGCTTTCGACCATAGTTGGCGCCTCCCCGAATGAGGGGATCCATGCTTGAAAGTACCCTGAAGAATCACCTTAACTGCACTCGGCCGTCCGGCGGCGGGGCGCAACCAGGAGTCCACTATGTCTGATGTTTTCCACTTGGGTTTGAAAAAAGCGGATCTGCAGGGCGCCACCCTGGCGATCGTTCCCGGTGACCCCGAGCGCGTGAAGCGCATCGCAGAGCTGCTGGACAACCCGGTGCACCTGGCCAGCCATCGTGAATTCACTACCTGGCGTGGCGAGATGGACGGCAAGGCCGTGATCATCTGCTCCACCGGTATCGGTGGCCCGTCCACCTCCATCGCGGTGGAAGAGCTGGCCCAGCTGGGTATCCGCACCTTCCTGCGCATCGGCACCACGGGCGCCATCCAGCCGCACCTGAACGTGGGCGACGTGATCGTGACAACCGGTTCCGTGCGTCTCGACGGTGCCAGCCTGCACTTCGCGCCGATGGAATTCCCGGCCGTGGCCGACTTCGACTGCACCACGGCGCTGGTCAACACCGCCAAGGAGCTGGGCTCCACCCTGCACGTAGGGGTGACTGCCTCTTCCGATACCTTCTACCCGGGTCAGGAGCGTTACGACACCGTCTCAGGCCGTGTGGTGAGCCGTTTCCAGGGTTCCATGAAAGAGTGGCAAGCCATGGGCGTGCTGAACTACGAGATGGAGTCCGCCACCCTGCTGACCATGTGCTCCAGCCAGGGCCTGCGCGCCGGCATGGTGGCCGGTGTCATCGTCAACCGTACCCAGCAGGAAATCCCAAACGCCGAAACCATGGCGAGAACCGAATCTGATGCCATCAAGATAGTGCTGGGCGCCGCCCGCAAGCTGATCTGATAGCACCACAAAGAGTGGGGGGTGGGGGCCGTTGCGAAAGCGCGGCCCCCATCTTTTTGTCCGCGCCCTAGAAGGGGCAGTCGCACACCGCCGCCATGGGCTTGCCGCTCTGGGGATGATGGAAGTCGAGGCGATGGGCGTGGAGCATCAGGCGCCCGGCCAGGGCATGGGCCTGCCCGCCATAGAGATCGCACCCCAGCATGGGGTAACCCAGTCGCTGGCTGTGGATGCGCAGCTGATGGGTGCGTCCCGACTCCGGCCGCAGCGACACCCGGCTGACGGCCAGGCTCCCTGCGCCATGGGGCCACTGTTCCCGCGCCAGGACCCGATAGCGGGAGCGGGCGGGCTTGCCCTCCCGGTCACAGATCTTCATCAGGGGGAAGTTGGGGGGATCCTTGGCGATGGGAAAGTCCATCACCCCCTCATCCTCCGCCAGATGACCCAGCAGCAGCGCCAGATATTCCTTGCCGACGGTGCGTTCGCTGAACTGGCGGCAGAGGGCGGCGTTGACCGCCTTGTTGCGGGCGACCAGCATCAGGCCCGAGGTGCCAAAGTCGAGGCGATGGACCAGGGTGCAGCCGGGGAAATCCTGCACCAGTCGATGATGGACCGAATCCAGGTTCTGCGGATGTTTGCCGGAGAGGCTGAGCAGGCCGGAGGGCTTGTCGATCAGCAACAGGGCCTCATCCTCGTAGAGGATGCGGATCGATGCCTGGCACGGGGGAGCGATGAACTCATCTGGACTGGGCTGCATGGGGCGGCGAGGGCTCGGGTCGAATGGGGTGGGCATGATACACCCGGGCGCCGTCTCAGGCACGTCCGGCCGCGCTCTGCCTTGCGTCGGATCCTGACCCTGGCAGGGGAGGCGGAGCGCGCCCTGGTCAATCCTGTGACCGATATGGGGGATAGCCTCCGCATCCCTTGCTAAGGTATGGGATGACACCTGCCCGGATGAGCCCGGCGGTTTGACCCGTAAGGAGGGCAGTGATGCGCCGGATGCCAATGCTGTTGCTGCTCTGTCTGCCCCTTGCCGGGTGCAGCACCCCGTTCGAGCGACTGTGGGCAGGGGTGGCCGAGTGCCAGTTCGACGGACTCTCGCTCGATGCCGACACTCTCAAGCCGGGCCATCCCGACCTGGCCGGCTTCACCCCCTACAAGGTGAACAATGGCTTTGCCTGGTATCGTACCCGCACCCAGCTGGGGGAGCTGCCTATCAGCGGCTTCCTGATCCCGACCTCGACCTTCGAGGTCCATGCCCTCTTCATCGATGCCCCCATCGCCAACGCCCGCCAGCTGTTGCTGGAGCGCTATGGCGATGACTTCTCCGATGAGGCGCGCCACCAGGCGGGCGAGGCGCCGCTGCTGCTGCGCGACCCCAACAACCCCAAGCGCTCCATCCTCGATTGTACCCGGGACGACGGGAGCGAGCAGGAGACGCCAGAGGCATACGAGGGGGAGGAGTGAGCGGCAGGAGCAGGGGAGGGGCAGCCTAGGGGTAGCCGAGGGTCTCTCGTATCTCGTTGATATGCCGGGCGACCCAGGCCGGGTCTATGGGGCCCCAGTCGCTGATGCGATAGCCGCCCTGCTGGTGGCGCGCCCCCGGGGTCTGCTCGAATTCACACACCAGATCCAGTTCGGCCAGGGCGGCCAGGGTATCCTGGGCGGTGCGCCTTGGCATGCCGGTGGCGGCCATGATGGCCGCCACCGTGTTGGTGCCGCTGTCGATCAGGTGAGCGAGATAGAGACGGCGGTAGAAGCTGGTGCGGGTCTTGCTGATCCCCGGCGCCTGCGCCTTGCTCATATTTCGTCCTCGATACGCTCGAAGTAGCGCCACAGGGCGATGGCGGCCTTGCCCATCACCAGGGCCCAGATGCCGAACCAGAACCAGCGAAAGAAGCTCCAGCTGGAGGCATCCGCCTCCGTGGTCTTGATCTTGGTGACGTTCGGGAACAGGGAGAACATGTTCACGCGCCAGCCGTAGGAGGTGATGATGGCCAGCTTCTTCTCGAACTCCATGGACTTGGCCTTGGCCTGGACGTCGGCGGCATCAAACTTGAAGTAGAAGGGAAAACCCCAGCCGGTGTCTTCGTTGCGAAATACCCGGATCTTCTCGCCGGGGCGCTCGGTATAGATGTAATAGACATCGGTGGTGGGCCCGTCGGCGGGGTTGTTCTTGCTGATGGGGCCATCCTTGTCGGTGCGCTTCACCTCCACCCCTGTGATGGTGGCGATGGTGTGTTCGGGCAGGTAGTAGTCGAGCCAGATGGCGGACAGCAGGGCGATCAATCCCAGGGTGATGAAGGCGGGTTTCCTGAGCTTCAGATTCATGGTGCTCTCATAAGGGGGGAGTTGGCGTGCCTCTACCATACCCATATTTGCCGGTCAGGCACAGCCCCCAATGAAGCCAGATTGTAAAAAGGTCGTTTAAAACAATGACCAATGACGCCCTGTATCGGACGAGAGACCGCGCAGGCGGGGCCTCTCGTCCGGCCGGGAGGTCGGGGATCACAACTGGAACTGGGCCAGTTGCCTGCGCTGCTGCTCGGCGAGCTGTGACAGCTCGTGACTGGCGGCGGCGCTCTGGCTGATGCCGGCGGCGTTTTGGTGCACTATCTCGTAGATGTTGGTGAGGTTGCGGTTGATGTCGGCGGTGACGCAGGATTGCTCCTCGGCGGCGGTGGCCACCTGGGCATTGGCGCCATTGATCTGGGTGACCGCCGCCGTGATGCCCCCCAGCAGATCCTGTACCTCGGCGGAGAGGCGCTGGTTGCGGCCGAGGATCTCCAGGGTCTCCTGCACGCCGTCGTTGGCGGACTGGCTCTGGCTCTGCAGCTGCTCGATGATGACCTGGATCTCCTTGGTGGAGTCCTGGGTGCGCGCCGCCAGCAGGCGTACCTCGTCCGCTACCACCGCAAAGCCGCGGCCGGTTTCCCCGGCGCGGGCGGCCTCGATGGCGGCGTTGAGGGCCAGCAGGTTGGTCTGCTCCGAGATGCTCTGGATCACCTCGATCACCTTGCCGATCTGCTCTGACTGGGACTTGAGCCTCGCCACCACGCTGGCGGCGCTCTCCAGGCTGCCCGCCATGCGATCGTTGGCCTGGATGCTCTCGGCAAACAGGGTCAGCCCCTGCTCGACCCGGCTGTGGGCGTCCCGCGCCAGCTCGTCGGCCAGGGCTGCGTTGTGGTTGACGTTGTCGGCGGTACTGGCCAGCTCGGTGACGGCGGAGGCAACCTGCTCGGTCTCGCTGCGCTGCTGCTGGGCGTTGGCCTCGGACTGGGTCATGACGGCGGCCAGTTCGGTGGCGGCGGAGGCCACGTTGCCGCTGATGCCGGTCAGGGCATGAAGGGTGCTGCCCAGCTGGGTCAGGGTCAGGTTGATGTCCTTGGCGAGCTGGCCCAGTTCGTTGCTGCCTTCGGCCTTGGCGCGCACGTTGAAGCGACCCTTCGCGACGGCGTGCATCACCTCCTGCAACTGACCGATGGGCTGGACGATGCGACCGGAGAGCCACCAGCCACCACAAAGGGCCGCCACCAGGGTGGCACTCATCAGCAGCAGGGTCTGCAGCAGGGTGGCGCGATAGTGGGCCTGCTCCTGGGCTATCTCCTGCTGGCTCAGTCGGTTGATTTGGGCAGAGAGGGTGTCGATCTGCTTGATCAGCCGCTCCCCCAGGTCGCGAAAGTGCAGCCTGGCCTGTTCGTAGGCGACGGGATCGCCGCTGCCGGCAAAGCGCTGGGACAAGAGCGGCAGCATGGTGGCGCGGGTATGGGTGAAGTAGGCCTGCAGGGCCGCCGCCACCTGGCGGTTGTCCTGCTCGGCACCGGGGATGGCCAGCCGGGACAAGATGGTTCCCAGCTCCTGTTCGGCCCCGTTGAGGGTGGCGGGCAGCTCGGCGAAGCGGGCCTCATCGTAGAGGCCATAGATGGCGTTGGTGCGCAGCCGGTAGCTGGCGTGGATCAGGGCGGCAATGTCGTCCTTGTGGCGGGTGACGCTGGCGGTGGATTCGTTCATGTCCGAGATGGCACCGTCTATCTCCTGCTTGCTGATCACGGCCATCAGCAGCATCAGCAGGCTGGCCAGCAGGAGGGGGATGAGCACTTGCAGACGAATGGAGAGGTTATTCAACGACATGAAAGATCTTGGCCCGGAAGAGGAGTGAGGCGGCATCTTACACAGGCGCGACAACTCTTGTCACAGGGTTTTTAATGCTGAAATCTTGCTGAAGGAAATGGTTTTTCTTGTGTTAAAAGAGTGTGATAGGCAAGATCGTCTGCCTGTAACCCTGGAGGTGTAGTGTGTCCGACTGGATTGATCCCGCCATCTTGGCGCTGTTTATTCCCACGTTTTTCTTTGTCTCCGTGACCCCTGGCATGTGCATGACCCTGGCGATGACCCTGGGCATGAGTCTGGGGGTGCGTCGCACCCTCTCCATGATGTGGGGAGAGCTGATTGGGGTGGGGCTGGTCTCCGTGCTCTCTGTGGTGGGGGTGGCGGCCGTCATGCTCAACTACCCGGCCCTGTTCTCGGCCTTCAAGTACGTGGGGGGCGCTTACCTCATCTGGCTCGGCATCCAGATGTGGCAGGCCAAGGGCAAGATGGCGATCCCGGCGGATCTCTCGGCCGGCCAGCAGACCAGCGCCATGGGGCTGGCCATGCAGGGGTTTGTCACCGCCATCGCCAATCCCAAGGGGTGGGCCTTCATGGTCTCCCTGCTGCCCCCCTTCATCAATGCCGCCAAGCCGATGACGCCGCAGATAGGCGCCCTGGTGACCCTGATCCTGCTCATCGAGTTCGCCTGCATGCTGCTCTATGCGAGCGGTGGCCGCACCCTGCGCCATTTCCTTGCCAAGAGCGGCAACGTGGCCCTGATGAACCGCATCGCCGGTTCGCTCATGCTGTTTGTCGGGGTCTGGCTGGCCTTGGGCTGAGCGCCTGGGTCGGGCAAACATGCCACCCCCTGCACAGGGGGTGGCATTTTTTATGGGGGTACGTCGGGATTAGCTGGATTTGAAGCGCCTGACCCAGGGGTTGGCGCTGATGCCGTGCAGGATCACGCTGAGCAGTATGGTGCAGAGCACCGTCTTGATGATGGGCCCCTGACCGAGCAGGGCCGGCCTGTGTTGCAGCACCATGACGGCGAAGACGATGCTGGCCAGGCCGCGGGGCCCGAACCAGCCGACGAACAGCCTGAGCTCGGGCCTGAGCCCGGAGCCGACCAGGCAGAGCCAGACCGGCACCATGCGCAGCAGGGTGAGGCTGGCGAGGGCATAGAGCCAGTATTGCCAGTGCAGCAGATCCGGCAGCACAGGGAGCAGGGTGGCGCCAAACACCATCCAGATGACCACGGAGAGCAGGTCGCCATATCCCTCGCAGCTGTCGAGGTACTCATGCTTGTGCTCGCCGAAGCGGTGGCCTATCAAGAGCCCGCCGACGAAGGCGGCGATGAAGCCGCTGCCCCCCAGGGTCTGGGCCAGGGCGAAGCAGAGCAGGGCGAGCCCCGGCAGGGTGAGCTGACGCCAGAGCGGCAGCTGCCAGCCATTGAGATAGGAGCGTCTGAGGAGCCAGAGGGTGACCTGGCTCAGGGCCAGGGCCACCGCGATCCCTATGCCAATCTCTTCGAGCATCAGGGTCAGGGCCAGGGCGCCCGTGCCCTGATGCTGCTCGGTCGGGGCGATGAGGGCCAGCAGCAGCAAGAGCACGGGCACGCAGATGCCGTCGTTGAGTCCGCTCTCCTGGTTGAGCCCCTCGCGAATGGGGGCGGGCACGGCGGGGTTGCTGACCACGGCCTTGCCCAGCGCGGCGTCCGTCGGGGCGAGAATGGTGGCGAGGATGGCGAGTTCGAGCAGGGGCAATTGTGGAAACAGCCAGCGACCGAACAGGGTACCCAGCACCAGGGTGAGTGGCAGGCCGATCAGCAGCAGGCGGATCGGCAGGCTGCGGTTGGCCAGCAGCACCCGCCAGTCGGTGTTGGCGGCATCGGTGAACAGCACTATCACCAGGGTGAGCTCGGCCAGCAGCCGGATCCCCTCGTGATTTATCTCCAGGCTGAGCAGGCCGACCCCGCCCGGGCCGAGCAGGGCTCCTGCCAGCAGGAACAGCAGGGGGCCATTGATGAGCTTGGATTCAAATCGACCCGCTATCAGGCTGTAGATCAGCAGGAAGGCGGCGAGGATGGCCAGGTTCTGGTAGAGCAGGGTCGTCTCCATGATGCTCCCCTCAGTCGGTGAGGCAGTCGGGGTCGAATGCGTATTCGCCATCGAGCCAGCGCACTATCTCGTCGACGCAGGCTTGATCCCGAAACGGCAGGTAACGGCGTCGCAAGGTGCCGATCTGTTCCGGCGTGAGCTGGGCCAGGCCAATGTCCTGAAACAGCGGCAGATCGGCTCCAATCATGGCGGCGATCTGGGGGCCGCAGGTGGCATGGAGGGCGTCGTGCAGCGCCTTGTCCGGATCGTAACGCTTGCCGAGGCGATAACTCATGGGCAGGGAGGCCAGCGGCAGGGCCGAGAGCGCCGCCTGCTTCATGGGGTTGACGCCGTGGCCCGAGGTGAGTGCCGCAAGCTCGGCCGGCCGGTTCTCGAAGGCGCGCAGGTGCAGGAAGCTGCTCGCCTTGCTGCCGTCGTTGACCGGGTAGTTGTCCCAGAGGAAGGGCTTGCGTTGCAGCCAGTCGGCAGCCTGCTCGAGGTGTGCGGCCGGGTATTCGGTGGAGCAGACCCTGGGGCCGGTCCAGAAGATGTCGAAGCGCCGATCCAGTCCCTGGCCCAGATCCTGGAGGTAGTTGGCCGGCATGGCGCCGAACACCTTCTCCAGCACGGGATCCGTACTGTAGTAGCTGGGGCAGAACAGCAGGCGGCGGGCGCGGCTGTGGGCCGCGATGTCGTGGGCGATCCGGATCTGCAGGGGGGCGAGCTCGGGGCTGTCGCCCACCATGTCATCGAACAGGACGGCCAGCATGTCCGGGGCCAGCTCGGCATCGATGACCTTCAGCTTCTCGAGCAGGGCGGGGCGCTGGCGTTCGTAGTCGTGATGGGCGCCCATGGGGCTCAGACCGATGCCAAAATCCAGGCCATTGGCGCGGCACTGCCCGGCAAACTGGCGCAGGGCGTTCAGCTGATCCTCGGGCCAGGGCAGGGCCCAGTGCTTGCGCAGATAGCCATCCTCTTTCGGGGCGTAGAGGTAGAAGCCATAGCCGTGGCGGGGCAGCCACTGGGCGTAGCGGGCGCGGGCGTCCCAGCTCCAGCCCTTGCCAAAGAAGCCCTCGATGAGACCGAGGTGGGGGTTGGGGGCGCCGATGCCCGCCATCAGGCTGTGCTCAGACATAATGTATTGCTCCGTCAAGGGGCGATCAGACCGGGTCTTCGTCGAGGAAGCGCACGCCTATCTTGCTCGCCTCGTCTTCATCCATCTCGGCCACGGTCCAGATCATGCCCTGCCATGGGTACTGGTCACCCACTACCAGATTATCGCCCAAGCGCCCCGCAAGGAAGTCGCCCAGGCTCTGCTCCGGCTCGTCCAGCTCGCCAAGATCCAGGCCATAGAGGGGGGCGAGATCGATCAGGCGGGCCGAGGCATCGAGCAGGAAGTCCCCGAAGAAGCGGGGGCCCAGATCCTGCTCCGGGGCCTGGCTGAACAGCTGGCCGAGGGCGGTGAGGTCGTGTTCGTGGCCGATGACGCAGAGAATATCATCGGCCTGCAGGCAGGTACTGCCGGAGGGGTGGAGCAGATCCTGGCCGCGAAACAGGGCACAGACCCGGGTGCCCGCCGGCATCTTGAGATCCCGCAGCGGGGAGCCGATGCACCACTTCTCCGAGCCGAGCCGATAGACGAAGGTCTCCCACTGGCTGTCGAGATCGATCTCCAGCCCGGCGCGGTTGATGGGGGAGGGGGGCGCCGGCACCTCCACCCGCGCCAGGCGTGAGGCCAGCGGCAGCGAGCTGCCCTGCAGGATCAGGGAGACCAGCACCACGAAGAAGGCGACATTGAAATAGAGCTGGGCATTGGGCAGCCCGGCCATCATGGGGAAGACCGCCAGTATGATGGGCACGGCGCCGCGCAAGCCCACCCAGGAGATGAACCAGCGCTCGCGGGGGGCGAAGTTCTTGAAGGGCAGCAGCCCGATCCAGACCGACAGCGGGCGGGCTATCAGTATCATCCACATGGCCAGGGCCAGGCCCGGCAAGGCGATGGGCATGAGGTTGCTCGGGGTGGCCAGCAGGCCCAGCACCAGGAACATGCCTATCTGGCTCAGCCAGGTGAGTCCGTCCAGCACGGAGAGGGTGGTGCTGCGGCTGCGGATCACCCGGTTGCCCAGCAAGAGGCCGGTCAGGTAGATGGCGAGGATGCCGCTGCCCCCCAGCGCCGTGGTGAGGGCGAAGATGAGCAGGCCGCCGCTGACGGTGAGCAGGGGGTAGAGTCCGGGCGCCAGGCGGGCCGTGTTGATGAGCTTCCACAACAACCAGCCGGCCCCCAGCCCAAGGCCCGCCCCCAGGCCGAACTGTTGCAGCAGCTGGAGCAGGAAGGACCAGTCCAGCCCCTGCTGGCCGGTGGCCAGCACCTCGATCAGGGTGATGGTGAGGAAGACCGCCATGGGGTCATTGCTGCCCGACTCTATCTCCAGGGTGGCGCCGACACGCTCGTTGAGGCTGCGCCCGCCAAGCAGGGAGAAGACTGCCGCGGCATCGGTGGAGCCGACGATGGCGCCGATCAACATGCCCTGCATCAGATTGAGGTCAAACAGCCAGGCCGCCATCAACCCGGTCAGGCCCGTGGTGATGGCTACCCCCAGCGTGGCCAGGGAGAGGGCGGGCCAGAGTGCGACCCGAAACGAGGAGACCCGGGTGCGCATGCCGCCATCGAGCAATATGATGGCCAGCGCCAGGTTGCCCACCAGGTAGGCGACCGAGTAATCGGCGAAGTGAATGCCGCCGGGGCCATCTTCCCCCGCCAGCATGCCGACCGCGAGGAAGATCACCAGAATGGGGATCCCGAGCCGGGACGAGAGTGCGCTTAACAGGACACTGGCTCCCACCAACAGGGCACCGATAAGAAAGAAACTGTTGATGGTCACTGCATCCAATGGCGAACTCCTTCTGTCAAAACGCAAATCAGGCACATTATATGCATTTACCCCCTGCTTGTGTGGGCTATTTGTGCATTATTTTGCAATTTACGACATCTTGCGTCACGGGCGGCCATCGCTGCCAGCGGGTCATGGCCAGGGGGGAGGAGGGGAAAGAAACCGGCGGCGTCGGATGAAAAAAAGCCCCTTTCGGGGCTTTTTTTGTCAGTAGTCGTCCTCGTCATCCTTGACTTCGCGGATCTTGTCCTTGTACTTGGGCAACTCTTTCTCGATCCGTTTCATGTCCTTGATCGCATTAAGAAATACACCAAGCAGAAACAGGAGTGGCAAACCGATTAACAACCAGAGACTCATGGGGTGCTCCTATTGATGTCATGGACGCTGTCATGGTCTGTGCGCTGGGGTAAGACGTAGCGGGCCAGTATCTCGTCGAGGTGGGTCAGGATCGTCTGCTTACCTTCAATATCCGCCTGTTGCAGGCAAAGCGCCAGCGCCCCGGCATCGAGCCGCTGATGTTGTGCCTGGGGGGCAAAGCTCAGGTGCCAGGGTTCGAAGGCGACCTCCCTGCCCAGGGGTTGGCCATCATGCCGGTCATAGGGCAGGAAAAACCCGAAGTCGCCCATATGGGCGTCGAGCCAGCCCGCCAGCTCGGCAAACCAGCCTCCCGCGGCATACTCCCAGGGCTCCAGGGCCAGCCGGGTACCGGCGGGCAGGCAGTCCGGATCATAGACGTCCAGATCCGTGCCCCAGTGGTGGCGGCTGGTGCCCGGCAGGGCGCTCCAGCGCAGGATGGCATGGAGCCGGTCGACCTCGCTGAGCAGCAAGGCATCCAGGGGCTGACCGTCGCCATCTTGCAGCGGCCGCTCGCCGCGCCACTTGCCATTCCAGATGGCCAGCTGACGCTCGAAGCTGCGCCAGCTGGAGGCGGGCTGCAGATTGTGGCCCGCGGCGGCGGCGGCCAGCTGCATGGCGTGAAAGGCGTCGGCGGCGGCCGGGGTGAGGCGATGAGGCCCGGTCCCGAGCACCCTGAGGTGCCCCTCATCCTGGCCAAGCAGTTGTGTCTGGGTCAGCACTGTGTCTCCTCCCGCAGCAGGCTTCATGGCAGCAAACGGGTCAGCACACCCTGATACATGTCCGCCAGCAGATCCAGATCGCCGGCTTTCACGCACTCGTTCACCTTGTGGATGGTGGCGTTGACGGGCCCGAGCTCGATCACCTCGGCCCCGGTGGGGGCGATGAAACGGCCGTCCGAGGTGCCCCCCGTGGTGAGCAGGGCAGGCCGCTGGCCGTTGACCTCGGCCACGGCGGCGACGGTGGCCTCCAGCAGGGCGCCGGTATCGGTCAGGAAGGGCTGGCCGGAGAGGGTCCACTTGAGCTCGTAGTCCAGACCGTGCCTGTCCAGCAGTGCCTCGACCCGCTCGCGGATGGCCAGATCGGTGAGCTCGGTGCTGAAGCGGAAGTTGAACTGGACGTGCAATTCGCCGGGGATGACGTTGGAGGCGCCAGTGCCCCCCTGGATATTGGCTATCTGGAAGCTGGTGGGAGGGAAGAAGGCGTTGCCCTGATCCCACACGGTTGCGGCCAGCTCGCTCAGGGCCGGCGCCGCCTTGTGAATGGGGTTGTCCGCCAGATGGGGGTAGGCCACGTGGCCCTGCACTCCGCGCACCAGCAGATCGCCGGTGATGGAGCCGCGGCGGCCGTTCTTCACCACGTCTCCCACTTCGGTGGTGGAGGAGGGCTCGCCGACGATGCACCAGCGAATCTTCTCGTTGCGCGCCTCCAGGGTGTCGATCACCCGGGTGGTGCCGTTGATGAAGGGGCCCTCTTCGTCGGAGGTGATGAGAAAGGCGATGGAGCCGGAGTGATCCGGGTGGGCGGCCACGAAGCGTTCGGTGGCCACCACCATGGCGGCCAGCGACCCCTTCATGTCGGCGGCGCCGCGGCCATAGAGGATGCCATCCTGGATGGTCGGCTCGAACGGCGGGGTGTGCCATTTGTCCAGCGGCCCGGCGGGCACCACGTCGGTGTGACCGGCGAAGCAGAACAGGGGGCCCTCGCTGCCGCGGCGCGCCCAGAGGTTGGTGGTGTCTTCAAACACCATGGGCTCGATGACGAAGCCCAGGCGCGCGAGGCGCTCCGCCATCAGGGTCTGGCACCCTTCATCTTGCGGCGTAACGGAGGGGCGGCGGATCAGATCCTTGGCCAGTGCGATGACATCCGACATCGGCATTCCTTAAAAGAAGAGGTTAACGGGGGAAGAGGGATTGATACTGGTCTGCCTTGAAACCCAGGTGCAGCTCGCCGTCCAGATCCAGCAGGGGGCGCTTGATCATGGCGGGGTGCTCCAGCAGCAGGGCGCGGGCTTTGGCGGTGTCGAGCCCTTGTTTGGCCTCCTCCGGCAGGGCGCGGAAGCTGGTGCCGCGGCTGTTGAGCAGCGCCTCCCAGCCCAGT
This sequence comes from Aeromonas bivalvium, assembly GCF_046078285.1. NCBI lineage: Bacteria > Pseudomonadati > Pseudomonadota > Gammaproteobacteria > Aeromonadales > Aeromonadaceae > Aeromonas > Aeromonas bivalvium. Next base: position 915,633 of record NZ_JBGXBV010000001.1, on the reverse strand, counting down.
TGTGCCAGCCAGCCATCCAGTTGGGCCGGATCCAGGCCATCGGCCCTGTGGTCGTGGAAGCGGTAATCGACGCCGGCGTCGGCGAGCCACTTGCGCGCCTTCTTGATGGTGTCGCAGTTCTTGATGCCATAGAGGGTGACGGCCATGGGGGGTCCTTGTCTCTTGTCTGCGGGCCTGGGCCCTGAATTCAACGAAGGCCAGATTCTGGCATTGTGGCCGTTGCAAGGCAACGACCTGGGCCATCTCTTGCTGGCGCCAGGCAGGCCGAGCCCGTGGTGGCTGAAGGGAAGAGCCCCAATGCAGGGCATGCATCATGGGCCATCATGCAATGGCAACAAAACATTTCCTTGGAAAGAGTCTTTGCTCTAGTCTGCTGGCCGTCTCGCGTCCATGTCGGCGCCGGTCATGGCCAGTGCCATCCGCCGCCCTCTTCGCGTGGTGCCAGGGGTGGCGACGACGCGAGCACGTTTTGACTCTGCCAACCAGAGTGTTGCTTGCTTGTCTGCCCGCCATCATGGCGGGTTTTTTTTGGCAAGGTCACGGGCCAGATAGACGAAACGCGCCATCGAGGCGCGTTTTATCTTGCGGGAAGGGAGTCAGGGAGCGACGGGCCATTGATAATCGAAGACCCGTGCCCGCTCCCAGGGGGCTTCCGGCAGGCCGGAGCTGAGCCCGGCGTACTTGCCCACATCGTCCACCACTATGGTGGAGAGCACGGGCAGCTGGTGCTCGGTGCAGTACATGCGGATGCGTTGCAGCAGGGTGCGCAGCTCATCCTGGCAAGTCTCCAGCCCGGCCATCTTGGCCAGCTTGGAGTAACGAATGGTTGAGCGTTCCTTTGCCGACGCGACGAGAATATCCCACAGCTTGTAGTCGCAGGTTGTCATGCTTGCGGTGGCCTGGTTTGTCATAGCTCTCTCCGGTGCGAAATGGTCGCTGGGTATCGGTGCCGATCTTGGCAGCTTGGTCGTGGCGAGTCTTGATCCAACGCAAAAAGCGGGTCATTAATCTCCCCCTGTCTATCGGCGGGAATTCTAGAACGTCGGCGTTAGTTTAAAAAACTTAATTTTATTTAATTTTCAGTGATTACTGTTGGTTTTTGATGATTTTATGATGTTTGCAGGCAATTAGGCAGGGCTGGTGGCGTATGAGCCTCTGGCGCCGCGGGCCGGATGGCCGCGCCCATGATGCGGCTGCGGGAAAGGTTCACCCCGGGTGCGGCCCGGGCAGATGACATGGGAGGCCGATGGCCTCCCGCTTTTTTTATGGTCTGGCTTGCCCGTCTCAGAGCAGCAGGCTGGTCAGCAGGTAGCCCAGGGTACAGGCGGTACCCACCCCGATGAGCCCGGGCAGGATGAAGCTGTGGTTGATGATGAACTTGCCAATCCGGGTGGTGCCGGAGCGGTCGAAACCGATGCAGGCCAGATCGCTCGGGTAGGTCGGCAGCACGAAGTAGCCGTAGCTCGCCGGCAGGAAGGCGATCAGCAGCTTGGGCTCCACCCCCAGGGCCAGCCCCATGGGGGCGATGGCGGTGAGCGCCGCCGCCTGGCTGTTCACCAGCTTGGAGATGAGGAACAGCACCAGGGCATAGGTCCAGGGCTGGGACTGCACCACGTGGGAGAGGCTCTCCTTGAGGGCATCCATGTGGCTGATGAAGAAGGTGTCGCTCATCCAGGCCACCCCGAACACCGAGAAGATGGCGACCATGCCCGCCTTGAACACGGGGCCGTTCGAGATCTCGCTCGGCTTGACCTTGCAGCGCATCAGTATGATGGCGCCGGCGATCAGCATCATCATCTGGATCACCAGGTTCATGGAGAGGGGACCCGTCTTGCCCTTGATCTCGAACACGGGTCGCAGTCCCTCGTTGGCCCCCAGCACCACCACGGCGGCGATGGCGGCGAAGAAGATCCAGGTGGACCAGTAGGCTTCTTTCGGGAACGCGTGATCGAGCAGGGTCTGGTTGCCGCCATAGATGAAGGCGCGCTGCTCCGGATCCTGCAATCTGGCCTGGAACTCCTCGTCCTTGTCCAGATCCTTGCCACGGCGCAGGCTCCACAGGGCCGCCACCAGCACGCCGCACAGGGAGGCCGGGATGGAGATCATCAGGATGTCGAGCAGGCCGTAGGCCTCGCCTATGCCGTGACCGGCCGCCAGGATGGAGACCAGGGAGACCACGGCCACCGAGACGGGGGAGGAGCAGATCGCCATCTGGGAGGCGACGGAGGCCACCGCCATGGGCCGCTCCGGACGTATGTTCTTCTGCAGCGCTATGTCACTGATGATGGGGAACATGGTGTAGACCACGTGGCCGGTGCCGCACAGGAAGGTGAGGGTCCAGGTGGTGAGGGGGGCCAGTATGGTGATGTACTGGGGATGGCGGCGCAGCAGGCGCTCGGCTATCTGCATCATCAGGTTGAGGCCGCCGGCGGTCTGGAGCACGGAGGCGCACCCTATCACCGCCAGTATGGTCAGCATCACCTGCACCGGGGGCTCGCCCGGGGTCAGTCCGAACACGAAGGTCAGCAGGAACAGACCTATGCCACTGATGAGGCCAAGCCCCATGCCTCCAAATCGGGTCCCCAGCAGCAAGCAGCCGAGCACCACCAAAAACTCCATCAAGATCATTCCATTACCTCGTGTGATTGAATCCATGTCCGCACTGGCCCTGGGGCCCGGGAGCATCTGTTGTGGTTATTTGCCCCTAATGGGTCAGCGGGTATTCTTACACCCCTAAAGGGGTAAAAAATTGAGGTGGTTCAATAACGGGCTCTTTTCCGATTTAAGTGCATAAAAACTACGGCTGTGCCTCTGGACAGGGCGGCAAGGGGAGGCGGGCGAGGGAGTGGCCGAGGAGTGTGCGCAGCAGAGGCGGCAAACAAAAAAGCCGACCCAAGGGTCGGCTTTTGCACGGTGCGAGCAGGCTGTCGCCTTAAAACTCGGCGGTGCGGGGGGTGCGCGGGAAGGGAATGACGTCGCGCACGTTGCCCATGCCGGTCACATAGACCACCAGGCGCTCGAAGCCCAGGCCGAAGCCTGCGTGGGGCACTGTACCGTAGCGACGCAGGTCGCGGTACCACCAGTAATCTTCCTTGTTCAGGCCCATCTCGGCCATGCGCTGATCCAGCACCTCGAGGCGCTCCTCACGCTGGGCACCGCCGATGATCTCGCCGATCCCCGGGGCCAGCACGTCCATGGCGGCAACTGTCTTGCCGTCGTCGTTGAGGCGCATGTAGAAGGCCTTGATGTCTTTGGGGTAGTTCTTCACCACCACGGGAGACTTGAAGTGCTCCTCGGCCAGATAACGCTCGTGTTCGGAGGAGAGGTCGATACCCCAGGAGACAGGGAACTCGAACTTCTTGCCGCAGTTCTTCAGGATCTCGATGGCATCCGTGTAGTCAATCTGGGCGAAGTCGGAGGCAACGAAGCGCTCCAGACGGCCGATGGCATCCTTGTCCACGTGCTGGGCGAAGAACTCCAGATCGTCGCGGCGCTCCGCCAGCACGGCGTTGAAGACGTATTTGAGCATGGCTTCGGCCAGGGCGGCGTTGTCTTCCAGATTGGCGAAGGCGATTTCCGGCTCCACCATCCAGAACTCCGCCAGATGGCGGCTGGTGTTGGAGTTTTCGGCGCGGAAGGTGGGCCCGAAGGTGTAGACCTTGGACAGGGCGCAGGCATAGGTCTCGACGTTGAGCTGGCCGGAGACGGTCAGGAAGGTCTCCTTGCCGAAGAAGTCCTTGTCGTAGTCCACCTTGCCGGCGTCGGTACGCGGCAGGTTTTCCAGATCCAGGGTGGAGACGCGGAACATCTCGCCGGCCCCTTCGGTGTCGGAGGCGGTGATGAGGGGGGCGGCAATCCACAGATAGCCCTCTTCATGGAAGAAGCGGTGGATGGCCTGGGCCAGGCAGTTGCGCACCCGGGTCACGGCGCCGACGATGTTGGTGCGCGGGCGCAGGTGGGCCTGTTCACGCAGGTATTCGATGCTGTGGCGCTTGGCGGCCATGGGGTAGGTGTCCGGGTCTTCGACCCAGCCGACGACCTTGACCTCGGTGGCCTGCAGCTCGAACGCCTGGCCGCTGCCCTGGGAGGCGGCGACCACACCGGTCACCTCCACGGAGCAGGCGGTGGTCAGACGCAGCACTTCATTCTCGTAATTGGCCAGGGTATTGGGAACGACGGCCTGCACCGGATGGAAACAGGAGCCATCGGATATGGCCAAAAATGAGATCCCCGCCTTGGAATCGCGGCGGGTCCGGATCCACCCTTTCACTGTCTGGGTGGTGCCAACCGAATACTTACCGGCCAGCACATCAACTACGGATGCGTGCGTCATCGAAATATTGTCTCCAGCTTGTTCTTGCAGCGCTATTTGCAACACTAGGGGTCTGACCCGGGCACAGATGGCCCACCATGGCAGACTAAGCCGTCAATCTTACCCGCGCAGGTTTGATAAACAAGCAAAAATGTCAGACGCTGGGGGAGCAAGGGCCGATCGACATGAGGGGCGAAGCGGGATGGAGCGACGACGCGGACCGGATGGATGGATAGTGCTGCTGCACTGGCTGGCTCTCCTCTGCTGGGCCTGTGTCCTGGTGCTGCTCACCCTCTATCACTATGCCAGGCCCGAGATAGCCTACGGCTTCCTGCGTTACGGCGGCATCGAGGTGCGCGAGCACTGGGATCCGGCGCTCACCCCCTGGCTGGAGCAGAGCCTGTGGGGCTGCGCCGCCTTCACCCTGCTGGTACTGGCACTGCAATACCGGCGCAGTCGCCGGGAAGAAGATGGCTATGGCGCCTCCCTGATCCTGCTGCTGCTGATCCTGACCGCCAGCCTGCTGCTGTTCTACTTCGGCTGATCCGGCCCCTGAAGAGTCTGTCGCGCCGAACCAGCCTTGTGTTGTGCTATGTCGGCTGTCCGGCCTCTGAGGTTTGCTGCCGTGCTGCGTCGGTCGCTGCGAGCCAGCCCTGGCTCCGTTATTTCGGCTGACGCGACTCAGGCTCTTTGCCCCTGCGCTTGCCGAGCTGGCGCTCCACGCTGTCGAGCATCTGGTTGTAGGCCAGCGCCACCCGGCCTATCTCGTCCCCCTCATCCCCCTCCAGCCGGTGGCCGAAGTCGCGTCGGTCGGTGGCCTCCTCCATGGCGCGGGTCAGTCGGTTGAGGGGACTGACAATCCAGGTGCGGATGACCCAGAGGGTGAGCAGGAGCCCCAGGCCGAAGATGAGGGTGAGGCTCAGGGCCGAGGTGAGGATGTTCTGCTCCACCCGGGTAAAGAGGGAGTCGAGGGAGTAGTCAAAGCGCACCGCCCCCAGCACGCTGTTCTCCGGCACCAGGTGACAGCTGGTGCAGTCTGTGCCGCGAAAGTTGCGCTGGGCCAGCAGGGGACGGGTCACCACCAGCCGGCTGTGCTGACCGTCGTGTACCACCTCAATGCTGCCCTTGCCCGCCAGCGCCAGCCTGTCGAACTCGTCCCTGGGCTGCTCGTTGTCATAGCCTGGGCCGAACTGGCTGTTCACCGCCTCGCCGCGCACGATGCGGGCATCCTCCACATGGGCGTGGTCGAGAAACTTGTTTCTCAGGGTGTCGCGGGCCGCCATCTTGTTGGTCAGCATCAGCATGTTGAGACCGTCGAAGTAGGCCTCGGTCTGCTCGCGGCTCTGCTCCTTGATGAGGGTCAGGATGAGGTCGCGCTCGCGCACCGCCTGATAGGACGCCGAGAACACCAACACCATGGAGAAGATGAACAGCAGGAAGAAGTTGAATTTGGCGGCAATGGAGAGGCGCATGGGAAAGGTACATCTGTTGGGTAAAACCCGCGCAGTCTACTCTCCTCGCCGGACGGGTTTTGGTGTCTTGCTCACATTCTGGCGAAAAAACGCCAAAAGGCCCTGCGTTCTCATGCAGGACCTATTCATCGAGACTCAGAATTCGCCGCTGGTGATGGCCTCGTGGATGGCGCCGGTCAATACCCGCAGTTCTTCGGGCGTGATGACGAAGGGGGGCATCAGGTAGATGAGCTTGCCGAACGGGCGGATCCAGGCCCCCAGTTCCACGAACTTGCGCTGGATGCGCGCCACGTCCACCCGCTCCTTCATCTCCACCACCCCGATGGCGCCGAGCACCCGCACGTCGGCAACCGCCGGGTGCAGGGTCAGCTCCACCAGCTCGGTGCGCAGCTGATGCTCGATGGCCTGCACCCGTTCCTGCCAGGGTGAGGCCAGCAGCAGCTCGATGGAGGCGTTGGCCACGGCGCAGGCAAGCGGGTTGCCCATGAAGGTGGGGCCATGCATAAAGACCCCCGCCTTGCCGTCACAGATGGTGCGAGCCACATGCTCGGTAGTCAGGGTCGCCGACAGCGTCAGGTAACCCCCGGTGAGCGCCTTGCCCAGACACATGATGTCGGGGCTGATCCCCGCCCAGTCGCAGGCAAACAGCTGGCCGGTGCGGCCAAAGCCGGTGGCGATCTCGTCGGCAATCAGCAGCAGACCGAACTCGTCGCACAGGGCGCGCACCCACTGCAGGTAGCGGGGGTGGTAGAAGCGCATGCCCCCCGCCCCCTGGACGATGGGTTCGAGCACGATGGCGGCGATTTCCTCGTGATGATCCGCCACCAGGGTCGCCAGCTCCACCACGCAGCTCTCGTCCCACTGGGCATGGAAGCGGCAGCTGGGGGCGGTGACGAAAAAGTGTTCCGGCAGGAAGCCCTGGTAGAGCTCGTGCATGCCGCCATCGGGATCGCAGACGCTCATGGCGCCGAAGGTGTCCCCGTGATAGCCGCCCCTAAGGGAGACGAACTTGGCGCGAGGCGTACCCTTGGCGTGCCAGTACTGCTGGGCCATCTTGAGGGCTACCTCCACCGCCACCGAGCCGGAATCCGCCAGAAAGACCCGATCCAGTCCCTCTGGCGTGATCTCCACCAGCTTGCGGCACAGCGCCACCGCAGGAGCATGGGTCAGGCCGCCAAACATCACGTGGGACATCTTGCCGAGCTGGGCGGTGGCGGCGGCATCGAGTTCCGGCACCTGATAACCGTGGACGCAGGCCCACCAGGAGCTCATGCCGTCCACCAGCTCGCGGCCGTCGCTGAGGGTGAGGGTCACCCCCTTGGCGCTGGCCACTTCATAGCAGGGCAGGGGATGGGTGAGGGAGGTATAGGGGTGCCAGACGTGGTGCAGGTCGAATTCTTGGTTGGTCATTTTATGTTCTGTTGTCAATTGATTTGATCTGGTCGGTGTTGACAGTCTACGCGCGCTCTCTACACTAGCCAACCATTTCAGCCACTTGGCTTCGCGTACGCCCTGGCGTCGCAGGGTCCAGCTGGCGGGTCTTGCCGCCATCTCTCGATGAGCGCGGCGCAGGATCCCACCTATCACAACCGGAAGCCATGTATGAATGCTCTCACCGCGGGCGCTCACGCCCTTCGCCACGACTGGACCCTCGCCGAGGTGCAGGCTCTCTTTGCCCTGCCATTCAACGATCTGCTGTTCCAGGCCCAGACGGTACACCGCGCCCATTTCGACCCGAACGAGGTGCAGGTGAGCACCCTGCTCTCCATCAAGACCGGCGCCTGCCCGGAGGATTGCAAATACTGCCCCCAGAGCGCCCGTTACCACACCGGGCTCGAGACCGAGCGGCTGATGGAGGTGGAAAAGGTGCTGGAGCGGGCCCGCGAGGCCAAGGCCAACGGCTCGTCCCGCTTCTGCATGGGGGCCGCCTGGCGCAACCCGAAAGAGAGGGACATGCCCTATATCCTGCGCATGGTCGAGGAGGTGCGCGGGCTCGGCATGGAGACCTGCATGACGCTAGGGATGCTGACTGCGGATCAGGCGGCGCGTCTGGGTGCCGCCGGCCTCGATTACTACAACCACAACCTCGACACCTCGCCGGAGTTCTACGGCGACATCATCACCACCCGCACCTATCAGGACCGCCTGGACACCCTGGAGCACGTGCGCGGCGCCGGCATGAAGGTCTGCTCCGGCGGCATCGTCGGCATGGGGGAGCAGGCAAAGGATCGGGCGGGCCTGCTGATGGCGCTCGCCAACCTGCCGCGCCACCCGGAGAGCGTGCCCATCAACATGCTGGTCAAGGTGAAGGGGACGCCCATGGAAAACCAGGAGAACCTGGACCCGTTCGAGTTTATCCGCACCATAGCCGTGGCGCGCATCATGATGCCTGCTTCCCACGTGCGCCTCTCCGCCGGGCGGGAGAAGATGAACGAGCAGATGCAGGCCATGTGCTTCATGGCGGGGGCCAACTCGATTTTTTACGGCTGCAAGCTGCTGACCACCCCGAACCCGGACGAGAACAGCGACATGCAGCTGTTCAAGCGCCTCGGCATTCGTCCCGCCCAGCGGGCCCAGAAGCCGGATCAGGTGCAAGAAGAGGAGCTCTTGGCACGGGTGGCCAGCCAGCCGGTGGGGGGCGATCTCTTCTATGATGCCAGCCAGCCCAAGGCCGGACGATGAACTCCCCCTTCGCCCTGGGGGAGGCCCTGGCCGAACGTGAGCAGGCCGCCCTGCTGCGCCGCCGCACCCCTGTGGATGTGGCGAGCGGCGGGCGGATCCGGGTCGGGGGACGCGACTACCTCAACCTCTCCGGCAACGATTACCTGGGGCTCGCCGAGCATCCCGCCATCAAGGCCGCCTTCAAGGAGGGGATCGACCTCCATGGCACGGGCGCTGGCGCCTCGCCCCTGGTGACCGGCTACAGCCGCGCTCACCAGCAGTTGGAAGAGACGCTTGCCGAGTGGCTCGGGCTGGAGGCGGTACTGCTGTTCAACTGCGGCTTTTCGGCCAATCAGGCGGTGCTCAAGGCCCTGCTTGGCAAGGATCACCTGCTGTGGCAGGACAGGCTCAACCACGCCTCCCTGCAGGAGATGGGCAGCCAGCTCCCCTGCAGGATGAGGCGCTTTGGCCACAACGACATGGAAGCCCTTGAACGGCTGCTTGAGCCAAACCGGGGCCTGATCGTCTCGGAAGGGGTGTTCAGCATGGACGGGGATCAGGGCCCCTGGCGCGAGCTGAGCCAACTGGCCGCCCAGAGCGGCAACTGGCTGATGCTCGACGATGCCCACGGCATCGGCGTGCTGGGGCCACAAGGGCGCGGCACCCTGGCGGCGCAAGGGGTTGCTCCTGCCAGCGTACACATCCAGATGGGCACCTTTGGCAAGGCGCTCGGGGTGGCTGGCGCGTTTGTGGGGGGCAGCCGCGAGCTGGTGGAGTATCTGGTCAATTTTGCCCGCCACTATGTCTACAGCACCCATATGCCGGCGGCGCAGGCGTGCGCGGTGAGCAAGAGTATCGAGCTGGTGCGCGCCGCCGACGAGGCCCGTGCCCATCTTGCCGAGCTCGTCGCCCGTTTTCGCCAGGGGGCACAGGCGCTCGGCTGGACGCTGGGCGCAAGCGCTACCCCCATCCAGCCCCTGCTGGTGGGGGAGAGCAGTGCGGCCTTGCAACTGGCCGAACGGCTGCGCGATCGCGGTGTCTGGGTGAGCGCCATCCGCCCGCCCACTGTGCCGGTCGGCACGGCGCGCCTTCGCATCACCCTGTGCGCCGCCCACGGCGAAGCTGACGTGGATCGCCTGCTCGAGGCCCTGGGGCCTCGCCCATCCACTGACGAGAGAGGAGGCGCCCATGCTCCATGAGCGTTTTCAGGCGGTGGACAAGGCGCAGCTCGCCCGTCGCTTCGGGGCGGCGGCCCGCCACTACGACGCCCACGCCCGTTTCCAGCAGGAGGTGGGGCAGGCGCTGTTGGCCCAGTTGCCCCAGGGGCAGTGGGGAGATGCCCTGGATCTGGGGTGCGGCACCGGCTTCTTTCTGCCGGCGCTGGCCTCGCGCTGCCAGCAGTTGCACGGGCTGGATCTCGCCCCCGGCATGCTGGCCCAGGCGGCGAGGCGGGGCAGCGGCGCCCGCCTGCTGTGTGGCGATGCCGAGGCCCTGCCCCTGGCCGATGCCAGTCTGGATCTGGTCTTCTCCAGCCTGGCCCTGCAGTGGTGCGAATGCCCGCAGCAGGCCTTTGCCGAATTGCACCGGGTGCTGAGACCGGGGGGGCGGGTCCTCTTCTCCACCCTGCTGGATGGCTCGCTCTGGCAACTGGCCCAGGCCTGGCAGGCGGTGGATGGCAAACCCCACATCAATCGCTTCCTCGGACAAACCCGGCTCAGGGAGGCCCTTGAAAAGTCAGGCTTTGAGACCCCAATTATCGAGGTGCGCCCCTGGCACCTGGGGTATGGCCAGCTGGCCGAACTGCTGCGCGATCTCAAGGGGATAGGGGCGAGCCAGGTCAACGAAGGGGGACAGGAGGGCCTGGGGGGCCGGGCCCGGCTGGTGCGCCTCACCCAGGCCTATGAGCGCTTTCGCCGTGGCGATGGCCTGCTCGAGGCGAGCTACCGCGTGGCCCTGGTGCAGCTGCAGCGGGCCTGAGCCCGGCGCTGACAGGGCGAACAATCATCCGACGAGGAGCTGAGATGGCGACTTTCTTTATTACGGGCACGGACACGGATGTGGGCAAGACGCTGGTCACCCGCGCCCTGTTGCAGGGGCTGAGCGCCGAGGGGCTGGCATGCGCCGGCTACAAGCCGGTGTCGGCGGGCTGTGAGTCGACCCCAGAGGGGCTGCGCAACAGGGATGCCCTGCTGCTGCAACAGGCGGCCAGCGTCGCGCTGCCCTATGAGTGGGTCAACCCCTTCGCCTATGCCCCCCCCATTGCGCCCCACATAGCGGCGACCCAGGCGGGGCAGCCCATCGATGAGGCGGGGATCACGGCCGGTCTGCGCCGTCTCGAGGGCAGCGGTGCCGACTGGGTGCTGGTGGAAGGGGCGGGGGGCTGGCACCTGCCCCTCAACGAGCACAGGCTGCTTTCGGACTGGGTGGCGCAGCAGCGCCTGCCTGTGGTGCTGGTGGTGGGGGCCAAGCTGGGGTGTCTCAACCATGCCCTGCTCACCCTGGCTGCCATCGAGCAGGCGGGCCTGTCCCTGGCGGGCTGGGTGATGAACCGGCTGCCCTGTGGCATGAGTTGCTACGAGGAGAATCTGGCGACCCTGCGCCAGCGTCTGCCCGCTCCCCTGCTGGGTGAAATTCCGACCCTGAGTGACCCAGACAGCGCTAACTTACGGGAATATATCAATATTTCACTGTTGCGCCGGGCCAGGTATTCAGGGAGCATTCATAGATAACCGCTACTATGTGTGGCAGGTGGGCGTGGGTCGGTTGACCGGCACGGGCCCCTTTCATTCTCACAAGGAGTCTATATGAAGCGAATCATGCTATTCCTGGTGACCAACCTGGCCGTCATGCTGGTGCTGGGGGTGGTACTCAATATCCTGTTCTCGGTGCTTGGCATCAACAAGTCCAGTATCTCTGGCTTGCTGATCTTCTGCGCCGTGTTCGGTTTTGGGGGCTCCTTTATCTCCTTGCTGATGTCCAAATGGATGGCCAAGCGCAGCTATGGTGTCCAGGTCATCGAGCAACCCCGCAACGAGACCGAGCACTGGCTGGTCAGTACCGTGGCCCGTCAGGCCCGCGAGGCCGGGATCAAGATGCCGGAAGTGGGCATCTATGAGTCTTCCGATATGAACGCCTTCGCCACCGGTGCCCGCCGCGACGACTCCCTCGTCGCCGTGTCGTCCGGCCTGCTCTACAGCATGAGCCGGGACGAGGCGGAAGCCGTGCTGGCCCACGAGGTGAGCCACGTGGCCAACGGCGACATGGTGACCCTGACCCTGATCCAGGGGGTGGTGAACACCTTCGTGATGTTCTTCGCCCGCATCGTGGCCGGGGTCATCAGCAATGTCTTCAGCTCAAACAGCGACGAGGAGAGCAGCAGCTCGGGTGGTTTCGCCTACATGATCACCGTGTTCGTGCTGGAGATGATCTTCGGGGTGCTGGCCTCCATCATCGTCATGTGGTTCAGCCGCCAGCGCGAGTTCCGCGCCGATGCGGGCGCCGCCAAGCTGGCTGGCCGCGACAAGATGATAGCGGCGCTGCAGCGCCTCTCCCGTGGTGCCGAGCCGCAGATGGAAGGGGCCATGATGGCCTTTGGCATCAACGGCAAGCGCTCGGTGAGCGAGCTGTTCATGAGCCACCCGCCCATCGAACAGCGCATCCAGGCGCTGCGTCAGGGCTGATGAGAGACCATTGAAAACGGCTGCCTCGGCAGCCGTTTTTTTTATCTCTGTTCGTGGTAAACCCGGACTGTCCCTGCTCAGGCTATCTCTATGTCGGTCAGGGGCACGGCGCAGCAGGTGAGGATCTTGCCCTGGGCCCGCTCGGCCTCGCTGAGGGCGGGGGCATCAGGCTGGTCCACTTCCCCCGCGCTCAGGGTCTGCTTGCAGCTGCCGCAGATCCCGGCGCGGCAGCTCCAGGGCAGCTCAATCCCCTGTTTGCTGGCCTGATCGAGGATGGTGCCCTGATTGTTGCCGGCGAAGCGCTTGCCCGCGATGCTCAGGGCCAGGGCCTGATGGGGCCGGTCGGTGATGAGGGGGGCGCCGCCAAAACTCTCCTGGCGGATCCGGCTCACCCCGGCTGCGCCGAGCAGGGCGATGGCCGCGGCCATGAACCCCTGGGGGCCGCAGAGGAAGACTTCCCGCTCGCCAAGGCCGCTGACACGGTCGAGGTGATCCTTGCCGAGTCGGCCGCGCAGCCCCTGCCAGCTCTCGTCGGCCTGGCTCAGGATAAGGGTCAGCTGCATGCCTTGCCGGGTCAGGGCGTGGAGTTCCTCGGGGGCGGGGATGTCGGCCTGGCTGCGGCACTGGTGCATGAAGTGAACCTCGCCAAGCTCGCCGCGCAGGGCCAGGGTGCGGACGATGGCGAGCATGGGGGTGACGCCGGATCCCGCCGAGAGCAGCAGCAGGCGGCGCTCGCGACCAAGCTGGAACTCGCCGGCGGGGTCGGCCGCCAGCACCCGATCCCCTACCTTGAGGTGGCGGTGCAGCCAGGAGGAGAGGCGACCATCGGCCTGACGCTTGACCGAGATGGCGTAGCGGCCCGCTTCATCCGGGCTGGAGCAGAGGGTGTAGCGGCGCTGCACCCGCTCGCCCTTGATGTCCACGAAGAGGGGCAGGTGCTGGCCCGGCTGATAGTCGGGCAGGGGCTCGCCATCCTCGGCCTCGAACCAGAAGGTCTCCAGATCCCGGGCCAGGGATCCCCGGGCCACGCACACCAGCGCCCGCTTCTTCGGGGCGCCATTGCCATAGACGAGGGGGCGCACCCGCTCCAGCACCTCTATCTCGCTGCCCGCCTCGATCCAGCCTTCGTTCAGGGCCACCAGATTCTGGCCAAAGTAGACATCGCCGTCCTCGCCGCGCCGGTAGCGAGCCAGGGTGGCGAGCGGCTCCTTGAGGGCATTGAAGCGGCTGGTGCCGGGCTCCACCGTGGTCATGATGCAGCGGCTGCACGGCTTGGCCACCAGAAATTCCACCTCGCCGATGCGAATGCGTTTCCAGCCGTCCTCCTCGAAGGGGCGGGTGCCGCTTGCCACCAGGTTGGTGCGAAACTGGCTCATCTGGTGCAGGGCGTCGGATCTCAGGTTGAGATCCGCAAGGGAGGCCTGGCTGATGAGCAGCAGGGGATAGCCGTCGGCAAAGCTGACCCGGGTGCCTGTCTTTTCCCGAAAGCGGTTGGACTCCTCCCCCAGCCAGAGCAGGCGAACCGGCTCCCCCGCCACCCAGCTCAGCCACAGATCCGCCTGCTCATGGGTGCGCAGGGCATGGAAGCTGTCACCCCAGACGCCCGTGCTCTGGGGGATCAGGCTGAAATCCTGCGGCTGCAGGGTGAGCATCTCCTGGCCCGGGTAACGCAGTTGCAGGCCGCCCTCCACCGGGGTGGCCACCACCTGCTGCAACTGGGGGTGAGTGCGGGCTGTGATGAAGGTGCCGTCGGGTTTGACCACCATGTAGCGGCGATCCCCGGCGAGCCCCTCCAGGGTCACCCTGGCGCGGGTTGGCGCCATGCCCGCCGTCGATTTGATGGGATAGAGATGTATGCTGGCGAGGGTCGGCATGTCCGGGTCCTTGTGCTGTGGCGTTTCCTGTGAAGAGGGGAAGATAACGATTCCTGCCGCGGGCGGCAATGTCTGCCTGCCCCCCATGATGGGGGGAATGCCTGCCCTCTTCACGATGGGGGGAACAGAAAGGGTCAGCCCGAAGCCGTGGTGGGGACAGCGCCGATCCCGTCACAAAGGCACCCAGCGACCAGATGACAACGCGGGCCTCTCGGCCCGCGTCTTCATGATGACAATCCCTGCCGCCGGGATCAGGGCCGGGCCACGCGCGGCACCTTGAGGTGCAGGGTACGCTCCCGATGGGCCGCTATCTCCTCGTCGGTGAAGCGCATCGGCTGCCACTGCTGGCGGGCGAACAGCTCGGTCTGATCGGTGAAGTGGGGACTCTCTGGGTCGTGGGACTGGCCATAGCTCAGGAAGCGCTCCGCCCTGGGGCCGTTGGGATCGAACTGCAGGGCCAGCACGAAGCTGGAGCCGTAGTTGGCGCGATAGCGCAGCTCGGCCTGGCCGTCACCGTCGTCATCCAGGCTGCGCAGCGTGGTGCCTGGCACGGCCTTGCCGGTCACGATATTGGCGAGACTCGAGGTGCTGCGCGAGGGCAGGTTGGTCTGCACCATGTTGAACAGCCCCTCGAAGGAGTGGCCCCCCGGCAGCGGTATGGGGCTGAGCCCGGCCGCTTTTTGCACGAACTGGAGAGTGCCGAGTGCGGCATCCGGCGCGATACCGGCCGCCTGCAAGCGCTGCTGGGCCTGGGCCAGTGCCAGCAGGGCCGGGTCTTGATCCGGTGCGCCGCGCCAGGGCGCCAGCCCGTTCGGGGTGGTGGCTGCCTGAGCCGGATTGAAGGGGATGGCGAACAGTTCATCCTTGATGTCTCTGTGGCCGCTGGTGCGAAACGCCGTCAGCCACTCGCGCATCAGGTGGGCCCCCTGGCTTTCAAGCTGATATTCGCCATCCCAGTTGGCGAGGGCGTTGCAGCTCGGGGTCAAGTCCAGCGGGCCGCCGGTCAGCAGGATCTGCGGATGGGCCTCGCAGCGTGCCAGCAGGGGCTCTCTGAGCTCACGGGCAAACAGGGAGCCGTTGTGGGTCAGTACCTGTTGCAATGTCTGCAGGGTGAAGCGGCGATCGGCCCCGGTCAGCCCCATGGCATCGGGGGTGCTGATGAGCTGGGCGTTGTAGCGGGTACGGGGGCTGCGCACCGTCTGCTCCGGGCCGTAGAGGATGGAGTAGCCCTCCAGCGGCGCGGCCAGGTTGGTGAGCCAGTGGCTGCTGTTGGCGTTGTAGACGTAGTCGCTGCGGATCTGGCGGGGGGCCTGGCTCAGGGGGACCAGGCCCGGGGTGCGGGTCTGGCCGCTGTCCATCCACTCGAAATCGGGGTCATTGCCCGGCAGCAGCACGCTGCCCTCGCCATCTTGCCAGATGGGTGCCAGCTGCGGGGTCTGGGAGGCGGCCCGCCACCAGGCCTCGGCCCTGGCGCCGAGGCGGGGCACCTGGGTGGCATCCACGTAGCTGGCCTGGCCACTCTTGTCGACGAGCAGGGTATTGACCCAGGGCACCCCCTGATGTGCGGCCAGGGCATTGAAGAAGGCCGGGGTGCTCTGGGCCTTGGCCATGGCCAGCCACTGCTCCAGCATCCGGTAGTTGCCGGCGTTGGCGTCGCGCAGGCTGATGGCACTGTTGCGGGTCCAGCCCAGGGTTGGCGAGAGGGAGGCGAGGTTGACCAGGGGGCCGAAGTGGCTGCCATAGAGGGTCTGGACATGGGGCTGCAGGCTGCCGTCGGCCTGGCGCACCTGCACTGTGATCTCCTTCTGGCTCATCTCCCGCCACTGGTCGCCATAGCGGTAACGCAAGGGGTTGTCAGGATCCAGCGTGAGCTGATAGAGGGTGAAGCGCTTGGACTGGGAGACGGTGTGGGTCCAGCCCAGCCGCTCGTTGAAGCCGATCAGGATGGCGGGAAAGCCCATCATGGTGGCGCCGGTCACGTTGAGCTTGCCCGGGATCTGCAGGTGCTGTTCAAAAAATCTGAGCTCGCCATCCCAGGGGAAGTGGGGGTTGCCGAGCAGCAGGCTGTTGGCGTTGCTGCTGCGATCCGCCCCCAGCGCCCAGCCGTTGCTGCCGATCCCCTCCGAGGTGAGCAGTGAGACGGGATCCAGCTCGGGGGCGGGCAGGGCGGCGCGGGCCAGCGTCCCGTTTGTGGGGGGCTGGGCACTGGCCATGGCGCTGATGAAGCTGCGGCCGCTGGCAAGCTGGGCAAGATCCAGGTGATAGGCCAGCAGCTGGACCGGGGTGATGGGTTCGACCCACTCGGCTTCGCGGCAGGGGGAGGGGTAGTCCGCCGGACTGGTCCGCCCGGCGAGGGAGTGGTTGAAGCCCGCCACATAGCCTTCGATGAGATCGCGAGCCTCCGGCGTCAGCTTGTCATAGAGGCTGGCGGCCTGGCCGGGCAGATCCAGGGAGCGATACCCCAGATCGGAGAGCAGGTTGCGCTGCTGTTCACCCGCCCCCAGCCAACGGGATTTGTCGCCTTGCAGTTTCATGATCTGCTCGCTCAGGGTGCAGAGGTTCTCCTCGCCGTGGGCATAACCCACCCCGAAGCCCAGGCTGACGTAGTCGGCCGCCTTGATGTGGGGAACCCCCTGCTCCGTGTAGGTGAGGGTGACGTCGTAGTGGCTGGCGGGATCCGGCTCGCTGTCATTTTCCTGACAACCGGCCAGCGCCAGGCTGCCGAACAGGGCAAGGTAAAGGGGAAGAGGTGTTCGCATCTTGGTTCCTTCTGTGAGGGTGATTTGTTATGGTTTTGTTGCCGTCTGGCCGGTGCAGACGATATTCAATCCCAGCGAACATCTGGGGTCGCCCGACTGGATGGAGTCGGTCATGGAACTAAAAGTGCAATAAAAACAAGGATGAAAAGGTATGTCTCGATGGAGCCGTACCCGCAGGAGGAAGTGGTATGCAGTGGGAAGATGTGGCCGCCGTGCTCAGCCTGGGCCTGGCCGGCATGCTGGTGTTGGCGACCATCGGCTGGCTGCGACGCTCGCGCCGGGACGGGGCCGCCGGTTATCTGCTGGCCCTGCTCGCCCTGAGCGGCTTGCAGGCGCTGGAGTATCTCTATCATCAGCAGCAGTGGTTTCTGGCCTGGCCCCACCTGCTCAAGCTGGCGGATCCCCTGGTGGTGATGCTGCCCTTCTGTCTCTACGGCTACATCCGGGCATTGCAGGGGGAGAAGGTGCTCGGCAGCTGGCGCGCGGCCCTGGTACACGGCTTGCCCCTGCTGCTGGTGGCCGCCCTGGCCATGCCTTACTGGCTGTTGCCGGGGGATGAGAAGGTGCGCTGGATCCTGCTTGGCAAGCAGGGGGAGGCGCTCTGGCCCGGCATGACCCTCTATGGCAACCGCTATCTCGCCTGTATCGCCCTGCTTGGGCTGGTCTACTGGTGGCAACAACACAGAACCGGCCTTGAAAGCCGCAAACCGGCGCTGCGAACCTGGGTCACCCGGTTGCAGGGCCTGCAACTGCTGGTTGCCCTGCTGCTGGGGCGTATCGCCCTGAGCGGGTTTGGCTGGTCCCTCTCCGCCGTCTATCTGCAGGCCCCCGTCACCGCCTATCTGTTGCTGCTGGTGCTGGCTCACGCCCGGTTGCCGCAGCAGGGGCGCAGGGGGGAGGCGTCTGGGCAAGCCGCCGACAGGGTAGCAGAGCCGATGCGGGATGATTCGCTGCAACCGCTGTTCGAGGAGCTGGAGCGCGCCCTGGCGCGGGGCGCCTTCCGGGATCCCGCCCTCTCCCTTGGCAAGCTGGCACAGCTGTGCGGCCTCAGTACCCATCAGGCCTCCAGTGCCATCAATGGGTGTTCGGGGGGAAATTTCTATGACTGGCTCAATCGCCATCGGGTGGAGGAGGCCAAGCGCCTGCTGCAGGAGAGCGACGAGACGGTGGCCAGCGTTTGCTATCAGGCGGGATTCAACAGCAAGTCCACCTTCAATACCGCCTTTCGTCGCCATACCGGCCAGACGCCGAGCGAGTTTCGGCGCAGGCCGGGAGTGGCCTGCGCCGCGCCGTCATGAGCAGGTAATGAAAAGCCCGGCTTTGAGCCGGGCTGGGGGATAAATTGCTTATCCGTGCGTTAACGCAGTCAATGTTCTGGGCAATCAATGAGGCTGATGTTGTTTGAGGATGTCGTATATCTCCTCTTTGAGTTTAAGTTTCTGTTTTTTCAGATCTCTCAACTCAGGACTGAAGTCGCTGGCATGATGTTTTTCCAGTTTTCTGATGGTCCCGTCCAGCTCGTTGTGTAAGGCAAACTTCTCGTGGAAATGGTCATCACTGCTCTTCAGTTGCGAGATGAGGTCTCTGTACTCTGGGAACATGTAATGTCGCCTCCTTGTTGCGCTTGGGTGTGCCGACACCTCTCAAGCTACACCCTGGGACGCGGGAGAGATGTGATCGGGATCCCACTTATCGTCCCCGCTCGCCACGTCGTCATGAAGCCGTCATAAGTGGCTGAATTGGCGTGGTCTTTATTTCGTGGCGCGGGGAGTTTGGTGCTAAATGCGACTGGCGTCACAAATCGGGGGCGGGGGAGCGAAAAGCAGAAGGGGCCCGAAGGCCCCTTCCCATGGCAGGCGTGCCGCCCGGCTCACTTCTTCTTCGTGACCTTCTCGGGCAGGGGCTTGCCGCCTCTGGCGATCACCTTGCCCACCTCGAAGCCAATCTGGGCAGCCAGCTCCTCCAGATCCCCCGCCTTGGCCTCGTTGCCGATGGCATAGCGGTAGTTGGTGATGGAGAGCTTCTCGGCCACCGGAGTACCCGGGACGATGGGCTCACGCCAACCCTGACCCACATGAGCCACAAGCGTGCCATCCATGATGAGCTCGCCGACGATCTCCTGGGTGGGGATCCCCTTGCCGTAGGTCAGCCCCTGGGGGTGCTTCTTGCCGACCAGGGGCTCGGTGCTTGCGGGCATCAGCCTGGTGCGGATCAGCCACTTGGGATCCTGGGTCTTGCCCAGGGCCTTGCCGGTCTGGTACTCGTTGATCTTGATGGTCTTGATCATCTGGGCCATGAATTGCTTGGTCAGGGCCTTCTGCGCCTCGCTGGTCTCGTCGATGACGATGGGGGCCACATACCAGGTCTGGGGGGCTTGTGCCTTGGGGGCCGCCGGGGCGGTTTGTGCCTGTGCCAGGGGGCTGAGCAGGATGGCCGCCAGCAAGAGTCCGATTTTCTTCATTGTGATTCCGCTTATGTTTCGACAAGAATTTTGTGTTGCCAGCGACGACTGCGCCAGCGCCAGAACATGGCCAGGCCGCGGACCCACTCGTCGCAGGCCAGCGCCAGCCAGATGCCGACCAGTCCATAGCCTTGCATGATACCAAGGTAATAGGAAAGGGGAACGGCGATGCCCCACATGGACAGGAGTGCCATGTAGAGCGGGAAACGGGCATCCCCGGTGGCGCGCAGGGCGTTGATGACCACCAGATTGAAGGTGCGGCCGGGCTCGAGGATCAGGCTGATGAGAAACAGCTGGGCCACCATGTCGATGATGTCGCCATCCGTGGTGAACAGGCTGATGATCGACCGGCCGTTGATGGCCACGGCCACCGCGATCAGGGCGGTGACGATGAGGCCGAGTTTCAGGCTGCGCAGCAGCTGGGCATAGGCCTGATCGAAACGGCGCGCCCCGGCCAGGTGGCCGATGATGATCTCGTTGCCAAGGCCTATGGAGAGGCCGAACAGCAGGATGAACAGGCAGATCTGGAAGAAGTAGCTCTGGGTTGCCAGCGCCTTGTCGCCCAGCAGACCGACAAACGCCGTCACCACCATGAATTGCAGCATCCAGGAGAGGTTCTCCCCCGCCGCCGGCAGGCCTATGTGCAGCACCTTGCCCAGCATCGGCTTGCTGGGACGGACTATCTCGGGCAGGCGCAACCGGATGCCGGTCTTGCGCGCCACCAGGCCCACCAGCAGCACCACGCCGACGACCCGGCCCGCCACCGTGCTGATGGCGACCCCGGCCACCCCGAGCTGGGGCAGGCCGAACCAGCCGTAGAGCAGCAGCAGGTTGCCGGCGAAGGTGATGAGGTTGACGATGAGGGTCACGTACATGGCCTGACGGGTGTGGCCGTGGGCGCGTAGGGTGGCGGCCAGGCAGAGGGCCGCTGCCTCCGGCAGCAGGCAGAGCCCGATGATCTGCAGGTAGAGTCTGGCGTCCCCCATCAGGTGGTCGGGTAGGTTCATCAGCGCCAGCATGGTGCCGGCCCCGGCCATGACCCCGACGGCGGCCACCAGCCCCACCAGCAGGTTGAAGCCGATGGCGGTGTGAATGACCACGCGGGCCTTCTCCCTATCGCCGGCCCCCAGGTACTGGGTGATCACCACGCTGGTGCCTATGCTGACGAAGCTGAACAGGGTGATGGCCAGATCGAACACCTGGTTGCCCACCGCCAGCGCCGCCACCCCCTGATAGGAGACGTGTCCCACCATGAAGGTGTTGAGGGCCCCGGTCAGAAAGTGCAGGGCCAGGTCGATAAACAGCGGCCAGGTCAGGGAGAAGAGGGAACCTGGCCCCGCTTGGGCTTGAGTGTGCATGAGTGACATGTCCAGCAACGACAGAGGGAGGCGGCCCTGGGGTCGCCGCAGGAGTGGCATTTAACACCAAGCGCCCCCTTCACGCAATTGCGCCGCTGGCCTCCTGCTCGCTCTCGCCTGGCGCCATGGCTTGCGGCTCGGGCGCCTCGTCCTTGAACAGGGGCTCCCGGTAGCAGCGGGTCATGCGCAGGGCCTGGTACATGTCGGGGCAGAGGATGATGCCCTCGTCGCCCACCCGGATCCCCGCCTGGCGGAACCAGTGGCTGAGCTGGCCGTGGCGACCCGCCATCACCATGTGGATGCCTCGTCGGCGCAGCTCCCGGTGCAGCTCGCCCACCATGCTCATCACGCTGATGTCCTGATGGGTGAAGCAGGCGACCGCATCCACCACCAGGCACTTGGGACTGTGGGGGTCTTGCACCAGCAGCGCCAATACCCGCCGCTTGAAATAGGGCGCGTTGAAGTAGGTGAGCGGCGAGTTGAAGCGATAGACCAGGATCCCCGGGATCGCCTTGGCCTGCTCGTTGTCCCCCAGGGTGCGCACCACCCCGTCCCCGTCCATGCCGAGCAATTGATCGGTGGGGCGCATCACGTTGCGCAGGAACTGGAACAGGCCCAGCAAGACGGCGAGGGTGATGCCGGGGATCACCCCCATGGCCAGCACGCTGACGAAGGTGACGAGGGCGAGCCAGAAGGCGGCGCGATCCGAGTCTTTCAACCCCCACAGTCCCTTGAGGTCGAGCAGGGAGAAGGAGGCCATCACCAGCACCACCCCGAGGGCGGCGGTGGGGATGAACTGCAGCGGCGCCGTCAGGTAGAAGGCGATGAAGCCGATGATGACGGCGGCGATGATGGAGACCAGCTGGCTCTTGCCGCCATTGGCATCGTTGACCGCGGTGCGCGAATCGGCGCCGCTGATGGCGAACCCCTGGGAGACGGCCGAGGCCAGGTTGGCCATGCCCAGGGCCCGGAACTCGTTGTCGGCATCGATCTCGTAGCCATTCTTGGCGGCGAAGCTGCGGGCGGTGAGCATCATGGAGACGAAGCTCACCATGGCCAGGTTCAAAGCGGGCAGCACCAGTTCGCGCAGCAGGCCGGGGGGAAATTCCGGCACCTGGAAGGCGGGCAGGCCGGAGCCGATGGCTCCCAGGGTTGCTATCTCGAACCGGTCCAGGCCAAAGATCCAGACCAGGGCGGCGGTGAGCACCATGGCCACCATGGAGGAGGGCCAACCCGGCCGGTAGCGCCGGCTCAGCAGCAGGACCAGCAGGGTGAACAGGCTCATGGCCAGGGTGGGCAGATGGGTCTGGGCCAGGTAGTTGCTGCCGCTGAGCACCCGCTCGATGAGGTAACGCTCGTCGAAGGTGAAGCCGAGGATCTTGGAGAGCTGACCCACCATGATGGTGATGGCCACCCCGTTGAGCAGCCCCATCAGGATGGGGCGGGAGAGGAAATCGGCAAACACCCCCAGCTTGAAGCGGCTGGCAATGAGGCACCAGAAACCGGTCATGGCGGTCATGGTCATCACCAGCTGCCAGTGGCGCGTGGCATCCCCCGCGGCGAGCGGCGTCACCACGGCGGCGATGACGGCGCAGGTGGCGGCGTCCGGGCCGACGATGAGCTGGCGCGAGGTGCCAAACAGGGCATAGACCATCATGGGCAGTATGCAGGAGTAGAGGCCGACGATGGCGCCGACCCCGGTCAGCTCGGCGTAGGCGATGGCGACCGGCAGGGCGACCGCGGCCACCGACAGCCCGGCCCGCACATCGGGCATCAGCCAGGCTCGCTGATAGTGCAACAGGGCCGCCAAACCGGGCAGCCAGCGCTCGAGGGAGAAGAAGTCGCGCATCATGAAACTCGTATTATGAAAGCCACTTTATATCAGTCACTTTAGTTAAGTTATTGTGCCATAGCGGCTTTTTATCGTTTTTCCGAGGGTGTGGCAGGGCTGGATGGCCGAGTCCGGGATGCGCAGCCGCGGCCAGTGCGCCAATCTGGCCTCGCGTGCAGGGCCACCCGGGAGGGGGACTCAGCAGCCGTGTCAGTGAGAGACCATCTGGCCTCGCGTGCGGGGTCAACCGGCATGGCGGCGCAACCAGGTCTCTATATAGCTGCAACTCGGGATGATTGTCAGACCCCGGGCCTGGGTCCAGTCGAAGAAGGCCCGGGCCAGCTTGTCCGCCAGCCCCTGGCCGCGCAGCTCTCCGGGGACGAAGGTGCTGTAGGCATCGACCTGATGCTGATCGAGTACCCGGTAGCGCAGGCGCGCCTCGTGGCCGTCCACCACACAGAGGAAAGCCTGCTGCTGGGGATCATGAATGATGTCTGTCATGGCAACTCCTGTTCGCAAAATGGGCCGTCGGGTCCTGTGTCCCTTTGCCTGTGGTCATGGCTCGCTTACACTGGCCATCCCGTGACGGGACAGGGCCGAGGGCCGTGCCTTGGCCTCCCGCCATGATGCCACGTTAGCCGCGCCAACTCATCCGCGCATTTGCACAGGAAGCCAAGATGGCCTTTGCCACCCTAGACGATCTGATAGGCAACACCCCGCTGGTACGCCTCAAGCGCCTCAATCCCAACCCCGCCGTGACCCTGCTGGTCAAGCTGGAGGGCAACAACCCGGCAGGTTCGGTCAAGGACAGACCGGCCCTGAACCTCATCAGGCACGCAGAGGCGAGCGGTCACCTCGCTCCCGGGGCCCGTCTCATCGAGGCCACCTCGGGTAATACCGGCATCGCGCTCGCCATGGTGGCGGCCAGCCGGGGATACCGGATGCGCCTCATCATGCCGAGCAACATGAGCCAGGAGCGACGCGTCGCCATGCAGGCCTATGGGGCCGAGCTGGTACTGGTCGACGATGGCATGGAGGGGGCCCGAGACCTTGCCCTGGCCATGCAGGCGCGGGGGGAGGGGCTGGTGCTGGATCAGTTCAACAATCCTGCCAACCCGGATGCCCACTATCAGAGCACGGGCCCCGAGATCTGGCGCCAGAGCGAGGGGGCGGTCACTCACTTCGTCTCGGCCATGGGCACCACGGGCACCATCATGGGGGTCTCCCGCTACCTCAAGGAGCAGAACCCGGCGGTGCAGGTGATTGGCCTGCAACCGGCCGAGGGGAGCCAGATCCCCGGTATTCGCCGCTGGCCCGCCGCCTACCTGCCCGCCATCTTCGAACCCGCGCGGGTCGATCGGGTGCTGGATGTGACCCAGGAGGAGGCGCTCAGCACCATGCGCCGTCTGGCCCGGGAGGAGGGGATCTGCTGCGGCGTGAGCTCGGGGGGCGCGGTGGCCGGTGCCTTGCGCATAGCGGCCGAGCTGGAGCGGGGAGTGGTGGTGGCCATCATCTGCGATCGCGGGGATCGCTACCTCTCCACCGGGGTCTTCGACCCGGCTTCCTGACGCCCGGGCGGGTCCTGCGGCCCGCTATTCCCACACCCGCTCCAGCAGTGCCAACAGTTGCGCCCTGTCCGCATCCTTGCGGTTGTAGAGCAGGGCGCCGTCGTTGATGGCGAGATCCCGGATCCCGGGCAGCAGCGCCTTGTCGCTGAGGCCCGCCTCTCGCAGGGTGCGGGGCAGCTTGACCGTCTGCCACAGGGTATCGCGCAGTGCCTGCAACGCCTCGATGGCGGCCTGGGGTCGCCCCTCGGCCGGGGTCGCGGCAAAGCGCTCCGGCCCCACCAGGGGCAGCAGCAGGCGGGCCAGCTCGGGGTCGATGCCGGGCCGGTTGTAGTCGAGCACCGCGGGCAGGAAGAGGTTCATACAGAGGCCGTGGGGCAGGTGGCAGCGGGCCCCCAGGCTGTGGCCCAGGGCGTGCACCAGCCCCACCATGGAGTTGGAAAACGCCATGCCCGCCAGGGTGGAGCCCTCCGCCAGTTGCAGCCGCAGGTGCTTGTCCTCGGGGGCCAGCAGCACCCTGGGCAGGGCGCTGGCGATCTTCTCCACCGCCATCAGGGCCAGGGCGTCGCTGATCGGGTTCTTGCCGTTGCCGATAAAGGCCTCGATGGCGTGGGTCATGGCATCCATGGCGGTGGCGGCGGTGATGGGCAGCGGCAGCCCCAGGGTGAGGCGGGGATCCAGCACCGCCAGCCGGGGCAGCAGGAAGGGGGAGGTGAAGGGCACCTTGCGCCCGCTCCCTTCGTCCTTGATGACCGCCACCAGGGTCACTTCGGAGCCGGTCCCCGCCGTGGTGGGCACCACCGCCAGGGGGTTGAGGGGACGGGTCAGGCAATCCGCTCCGGCATAGTCGAGCAGCCGCTCGCCCCCCAGGGTCGCCAGTATGTTCACCGCCTTGGCGGTGTCGATGACGGAGCCGCCGCCAAGGGCCAGCAGGCTGTCACAGCCCAGCGCCCGGTAGTGGCGGGCGATCCGCTCCACCACGGCGGTGGAGGAGTCCGCCGGGATCTCGTCCCAGATGGCGGCGACCGGCAAGGCCCCCTCGGCCATCACATCGGCCAGCAGGGTGGCGAGCCCGCTGCCGCTGACCCCCTTGTCGGTGAGCAGCAGCGGGCGGCTAGCCCCCAATCCCCTCAAGGCATCCGGCAACTGCTCCAGTGCCTGCTCCCCCGCCATCAGCTTGACCGGGCAGAAAAAATCGTAATAACGGCTCATCGCGTTCTCCTCGTGTTCAACCGGTCAGCAGACCCAGATAGATGTGGCAGGCCCGCGCGAGCTTGCGATGCGGGTCGGGATAGTGGCGCAGCAGGGGCCGCGCGATGAAGGCGGGCAGGATCAGGCTCTGCAACTGCTCAAGCGCCCGCACCAGGTGCATGGCAGCGTCGAGATCCCCCTCCACCAGCAGCCGGTTTTCGCAAAAGGCCTGGTTGATGCCGAGGCGAAAGCTGAGGGCGCGAAAGGCGACGGCGGGGTGCTTGAAGTGCACCCGCAGCGAATGGGAAGCGGCTTCCCCCGGGCGCGGCTCGGGGGCCGCGCCAGTGCGCCAGCGTCCAGCCGTCTTGTGCAGCGTCAGCCCGCCCGCCAGGCCATTCACCGCCAGCCTGATGGTGAGGCCGTCCGGCAGGGGGGCCAGCTCGCGGCGCACCGCCTCGTCGACCCGGGCGGCGCGGCACAGGGTGCGGCCGATGATCCAGAGCAGGCTGCCAATCCAGAGGCGCCTGCCGGTGGCAAGCAGGGGGTCAGGGCGCATGGGGACCTCCGCTGATGGCGGACCAGAACAGGGCGAAGGCGCTCTCCTGCCAGTGGGGGTCTTCCCCAAGCTCGGGCTGATCGACAAAGAGGGAGGCGCAGGCCAGGAACTGGCCCTGGCACACCTCCAGCATCAGGGCTGGCGGGGCCGACATCAACTCGCCGCTGGTCTGGCCCCGGGCGAGCAGGCTCGGCAGAAAAGGCAAGGTCTCCGCCAGGATCTGGCTGCGCAGGGGGCGGGCCAGCAGGGGGGAGTGGAAAAAGCCCAGCACGAACCTGAGCTCACGGGGGTGGGCCTGCATCCAGCCCATCGCCTGGTGCCAGTAGTGGCGGGCCTGCACCTCGAGGGGGATCGCGGGGTCCGCCTCGCTGATGGCGGCCCCCAGGCGCGCCTTGATCTCCTGATAGAGGCTCTGGATCAGCAGCTCCTTGCTGGGAAAGTGGTGAAACAGGGTGCCATTGGCCACCCCGGCCGCCTTGGCGATGCGGGCGGTGGCGGCGCCTTGCAGGCCATCCTCGGCGCACAGGGCCAGGGCGGCATCCAGGATCTGGCGGCGTTTGTCGGTCATGGTCTCTCGCATCTCGCCTCCTAGCGCAGGAACAGGGCCATCATCAGCCGCTGGTACCAGCGTCGATAGGGGGGGTGAATGAGGGCGCCTGTGCTGAAGCGCCCGCGGCGCAGCACGGTTTTCGCCTTGGAGAAGGCGAGAAAGCCCTCGCGGCCGTGATAGTGGCCCATGCCGGAGGGACCGATGCCGCCGAAGGGGGCATCGTCCGCCGCCACCTGGAACAGGCTTTCGTTGATGGCCATGCCTCCGGCGTGGGTCTCCCGGATGAGGCGGCGCTGCAGGGGCTCGTCCAGGCTCATCAGATAGAGCGCCAGGGGGCGCGGCCGGGCCGCCACATAGGCCAGGGCCTCCTCTATGTCGTCATAGGGCACCAGGGGCAGCAGGGGGCCGAAGATCTCCTGCTGCATCAGCTGGCAGTGGCCGGGCACCTCGGTCAGCAGGTGGGGCACCAGCTTGCGGGTGGCGTCATTTCGGGCGGGCGTGCCGCAGGGGTGGATCTGGGCGCCGGCCTCTCTGGCCTCGTCGAGCCAGGCGGTGAGCCGCTGGTACTGGGGGGGGTTGATGATGGCGCCATAATCCGGGCTCTCGAGTCCCTGGGGGTAGAGGCGGCGAAAATGGGCCTGATAGGCCTCGATAAAGGCCTGCTCCTGTCCTCGCGGCAGCAGCACATAGTCCGGGGCCACGCAGATCTGGCCGGCGTTGAGGCTCTTGGCGAAGATCATCCGCTCCACCGCCAGGGCCAGGGGCATGTCGGGGGCGATGAGGCAGGGGCTCTTGCCGCCGAGCTCCAGGGTCAGCGGCGTGAGCTGGGGGGCGGCGGCAGCCATTACCAGCCGACCCACCGCCGTGGAGCCGGTGAACACCAGGTGATCGAAGGGAAGGGCGCTGAAGGCGGCCGCGAGCTCGGCGTCCCCCTCAAGGACCACCACCTCGTCACCGCCGAGGGCCTCATCGAGCAGGGTGCGCAGCACGGCGTTGGTGTGAGGGGTGAACTCGGAGAGCTTGATCATGGCGCGATTGCCGGCGGCGAGGGCGCCGATGAGGGGGCCGAGGCTCAGCATCACCGGGAAGTTCCAGGGCACCATGATGCCGACCACGCCGAGGGGCTGGTAGTGCACCTCGACCCTGGCGGGGGCCAGCAGCAGGCCGGAATGACGGCGCTCCGGTTTCATCCAGCCCTTGAGCCGCTTCAGGGTGTAGTTGATCTGCATGACGCAGGGCAGTATGTCGGCAATCAGACTGTCGTAGTCGCTGCGCTGGCCATAGTCCCGGGCCAGGGCATCGCACAGGTCCTGCTTGTGGCCGAGCAGGGCGCCCTTGAGTTGGGTGAGGCCGCTGCGGCGCTGTGCCAGGCTTGGCATGGGGTGTGCCTGGCAAGTCTGCCTGAGGCGGATCAGCTGATCGGGCAGGGAGAACTTGTCCGCTGGGGGGAAGGTGGTATCCATGATGGGCTCCGCACAAAAAACAACCGACTGATTGGTCGGTCCAAATCTAGCGACTCGTTATCAGCTTGTAAACAAGGCGCTGGCTCAGGGAAGCTTGAGGTGAGAGGTGTTGCCCGGAACTGTGCTCGGGCTCCCATTTCTGGGGCATCCGGATTGGTCTTGTATCCAATAAGGGGTAATTGTGACCCATCGACTCGGAGGGAGAACCGCACATGACCAGGGAATTGCACAGCCTGCTGGCCCGGCTGGATGACGTCATCGCACGCATGCCGGACAGCTTCACCACCTATGAGTTTGCCCAGAAGCTGGCACTGCAGCATCAGCGGGAGTATTTCGCCGCGGGCCACTCCCTGGCAGATCAGGAGCAGAACCTGCTGCGCCTGCTTCACGAGAAGATAGCCCTGGCGCTGGCGAGCCATGACGGCGTCATCGAGGGGGCCTTGCTGCCCTGCGTGACCCCCTGGGGGGAGCGCGCCACCTCCCCCCGCTGGCACCGCAAGCACTGAGGTGTGGATGACGAAAAGGCCCCGCGGGGCCTTTTCGTTTTGATGTGACGGGTTCTGCTACTGGATCAGCCTGCGGGCCTGCCAGTAGCGGCTGTTCCAGTAGACGTTGTCGAGCCGCGAGCGGATCACCCCCTTGCTGGTGGAGGCGTGGATGAACTCCCCGGCCCCGGTATAGACCCCGACGTGGTATTGCTGCCAGCCGGTCTTGAAGAACACCAGATCCCCGTGGCGCAGCTCGCTGCGCGGCACCGAGGTGCCCAGACTGGCCTGGGATTGCGTGGTGCGGGGCAGGTCAAAGCCCAGTACCTGGCTGTAGGCGAGCTGGGTGAAGGCGGAGCAGTCGAGGCCCGCCCGGCTGCTGCCGCCCATGCGATAAGGCACGCCGCGCCATTGCTGGAAGAAGCCGTCGAACGCCGTGCTCGGCGGCGAGGGGGGTGGGGGCTCCGGCGTGCTGGAGCAGGCGGCCAGCAGTAGGGCCAGCAGGGGCGTCAGCAAGGTGCGAAACATCTCAACTCCTTGATAGGGCACGGGGTTCATCATAGACGATGATCCTGCCTGGAACCTGAATGACGAAGGCATTGACGGGTGGCCAGGCCCCGATATGGGGGGCGGCCACCGGGATCACCCCGCAGGCTTGGGGTTGATGAGCGGCGTCAGCAGCTCGGCAATCTTGTAGAAGGTCTGTACCCGGGTGGTGCTGGGGCGCCACACCAGGCCTATCTCCCGGTAGGCCTGCTCCCCGGGCAGGGGGATAGCCACCAGATCCGTGTTGTCCAGGATCCCGGCCTCTATGGCCATCTGGGGCAGGAAGGTGGTGCCGAGCCCGGCGCCCACCATCTGCACCAGGGTATGCAGGCTGGTGGCGGCGAAGGGGTTGATCTTGCTCTTGTCCCGCAACCGGCAGGCGCTCACCGCATGTTCGGTCAGGCAGTGCTCCCGCTCCAGCAGGAAGATGCTCTGGCTGGGCAGCTCCTTGTAGTCGAACGGCATGTGCAGTCCGGCCGCCATGGTGCTGGGCATCACCATGTGGAAGGGATCCTGGCCCACTGCCTTGCAGTGGAAGCCGCCGATCTCGATGGGCAGCGCGAGGATCAGCAGATCGAGCTGCCCCTGTTCCAGCTGCTTGAGCAGATTGGTGGTGGTGTCTTCCCGCAGCAGCAGCTCCAGCTCGGGATAGGTCTGGGCACAGCTTTGCACCAGCTGGCTCAGCAGGAAGGGGGCTATGGTGGGGATGCAGCCCAGGCGCACCGTGCCCTGCATGGCGCCCCCCTGCTGCTGGCCCAGTTCCATCAGATCCCGGGCGTCGGAGAGCAGGTTGCGGGCCCGCTCGACCACTTCCAGGCCGATGGGGGTCATGATGAAGCTCTTGTGGTCGCGTTCCACCAGCTGCAGATTCATCATGTCCTCCAGGGTCTGGATCCCGGTACTCAGGGTGGACTGGCTGACATGGCAGGCCTTGGCGGCGCGATTGAAGTTCTTGTGCTCGTCGAGCGCTATCAGATATTGGAGCTGTTTCAGGCTGGGCCAGCGTTGCATAGGAAGACCTGATCCCTTCTATCTACTTAATTTGATTTGAGTAATCTAACATCGCCCCCCTGGCTTGTCGCTCTAATAAAACGGCGCAAGGGGGCTGGGACTGGGTCAGGGGCTTGGCGTTGGCATAAAAAAACGCGCCCGAAGGCGCGCTGTTGAGTCGCGTTTTGGCGCGCCGTCACTCTTCGAAGATGCCGAAGTGCTCCTTGGAGAAGGCGACCCGCTGGGCCACCGTCATCTTGACCTGACCCAGCTTCTCTATGGTCTTGAGATTGGGCACCAGGCCGCGGCCGTTGGCGATCTGGATGGCGAGGCCCGGGCGGGCGTTGAGTTCCAGCAGCATGGGGCCGCGGAACTTGTCCAGCACCATGTCGGTGCCTATGTAGCCCAGACCCGACATCTCGTAGCAGGAGGCCGCCAGGGTCAGCAGGGTATCCCAGTGGGGCACCTTGAGATCGTACAGGTCCAGGCCGGTATCCGGGTGGTGACGGATGGGGGTGCCAAACTGTACCGCCCGCAGGGCGCGGCCGGTGCGCAGGCACAATCCCACCCCCACGGCGCCCTGGTGCAGGTTCGCCTTGCCGTCCGAGGCAGCGGTGGAGAGGCGCATCATGGCCATCACAGGGAAGCCCTTGAAGATGATCACCCGGGAATCGGGCACCCCTTCGAAGGAGTAGCCGTCGAACACGTCATCGAAGTTGATGAGCCCCTCTACCAGGGCGACGTCGGGCTTGCCGCCAAGGGAGTAGAGACCGGCGAGGATGTTGGAGACATGGCGCTCCAGATCCTGCACGGTCGAGGCGCTGCCGTTGGGCTTGTAGAAGAGGCCATCCTCCTGACGCAGGATCACCAGGATCCCCTTGCCCCCCGAGCCCCGGGCCGGCTTGATGCAAAAGCCCGGCCACTCCCTGACCATCTCGGCGATGCGGGTCACGTCGTGCTGCTCGCGGATGGTGCCGATGAGATCGGGCACGGTGACGCCGGCATCGAGCGCTATCTTCTTGGTCTGCAACTTGTCATCCACCAGGGGATAGAGGTTGCGCGGGTTGTAGCGGCTGATATAGGAGTGGTTGCGCTTGTTCATGCCGAGGATGCCTGACTGGGCCAGGCTCCACGGGCTGGTGTATTTTTCCCAGAACCACATCTGTTACTTGTCCTTACCCATGGTGACACCGGACTTCATCTCGTCCACCAGCGGCTTGAAGCGCTTGAGCTCGCTCAGCTTGTAACCCGTGTAGTTGCCCATCACCAGCACGGTGGCCATCAGCACCAGCTGCAGGCCGAGGAAGTTGAAGGTGAGATGACGAATGAGCTCGTTGTCCATGGCCAGGTAGGCGATGACCGCCACCAGCAGGGAGCCGCCACCCTGACGGAACACCTCCTTGGAGCCCTCTTCCTCCCACAGGATCGACATCCGCTCTATGGTCCAGGAGAGGATGATCATCGGGAAGAAGGTGATCTTCATGCCACTGGTCAGCCCCAGCTTGAACGCCAGCGCGGAGAAGAGGCCGATCATCGAGATCACCATGATGATGATCGCCGAGATGCGGGCCACCAGCAGCAGGTTCAGCCTCGAGAGGTAAGAGCGGATGATGAGGCCGGTGCCGACGATGAGCAGGAAGCCGACCAGGCCGGTAATGAGCTGGGTCTGGATGAAGGCGACCGCGATCAGCACCGGCATGAAGGTACCCGAGGTCTTGATGCCCACCATGACCCGCAGGAACACCACCATGAGCACGCCGATGGGGATGAGCAGCAGCCCCTTGAACAGGGCCTGTTCTTCCAGGGGCAGGCCGTGGATGGAGAAGTTCATCATGTCGGACTGCTCGAACTTCTGCGCCAGGGCCACGCTCACCGGTTGCTCCTGGGCGATCATCGAGAAGGTGACCTTGGAGTTGTGGCCGCCGGTCACGTCCAGCAGGGCGCCGGAGTTGTACTCCCACAGCAGCAGGTTGGCCGGACGGCCCTGTTCCCCTGTCTGGGGATTGAACAGCTGATAGTCGGTGGGGCTGTTGAACACCTGAAGGTAATCCACCAGCTCCTGGCGGCGGCGACCATCTTCCAGGCTCAGGGCATGGACTACCCGGGCCGGCACATCGGCGTTGCTCAGCAGCTCGGCGATCAGGTTGGCGCGGCTCTTGTGGGATTTGAGCAGCTCGGCGTTCTGCTCCTGTTTCTCGATCTCCTTGATGATCTCGCGGGTCAGGGTGTAGCCGTCGGCGGAACGCTCCTGGGCGCGTTCCAGGATCTGCTTCATGGCGGTGGCATAGGGCTCGCTCTCGATCTGTTTCTCGATGGCGGGGGGCTGGGCCAAGGCAGCCGGCTTGGCATGGGCATCGGCCATCATGTCGACCCGGTAGTAGAGCTCCTGACGGCCGGTGGCGGTGCGAATGGACCACTCGGCGCGGGCATCCCCGTTCTTCTCCACGAACGACAGGCCATAGCCCGGGCTCGCCGCATTCTCGTTCATCAGGGTGTAACCCGGCTGGGTACCCGGGATGGCCAGGGAGGCGATGACGGGTTCCCCGCTCGCATCGAACTCAAGCTTGGCCTCGATGGACCAGATCTGGCGCTTCTCCCCCGGGGTGAAGGGCACGTCCAGGGCGATATGGTGATAGATGGTCATCCCCATGCCGACGATGAACAGCAGGGCAACCAGCAAATAGAACGGCTTACGGGAAACCATGGATTATTTCACATCCTTGAGCTTGGGTTTGGGTTGGATATATTCGCGGGCCACGTCGACCACGGCGATATCTTTCAAGAATTCACGACCCAGCAGCACGGGGAAGGTCATGTCGCTGCGATCTTTCAAGGTAAATTCGGCCTTCTCCGTCATGTCGCCGATG
The DNA here is from genome assembly GCF_046078285.1 of Aeromonas bivalvium. Lineage (NCBI taxonomy): Bacteria > Pseudomonadati > Pseudomonadota > Gammaproteobacteria > Aeromonadales > Aeromonadaceae > Aeromonas > Aeromonas bivalvium. The sequence continues at coordinate 883,012 of NZ_JBGXBV010000001.1, read as the reverse complement.
CGCACGGCGAGGCGCACCACGGGGCGGCGGTCCAGATCGTCGGCGGAGGCCTGACGCACCCGCACGTGGCGCACCAGGGGCGCCTCTATCTGGATCTTGTCATCCAAGTCCTGATGGCTCAGGAAGAAGCGCACCCAGTTCTTGCCGTTGCGCTCGAAGATGGTGATCTCCTGGGCGCTGATGGAGGAGGTGGTGGCGCCGGTATCGACCCGGGCCTGGAAGGCGTCATTGGCCGCATCGACCCAGAGCCATTCGGCTTCACCTACCAGCAGCTTGCCGTCGACGGTGTGACCCGCCTCCGGAGCGGCACACTGCTCGGTCGGGATGGCCATGGGCTTGGGCGGCTCTGCGGGCAGTGTCGCCAGCTTGCTATCAACTTTCTTCACGGAATCTTTCATCTTGGCGACATCGGCGTTGAGCTGGGTCAACAGTTGTTGTTGCTGCGCGGCCTGGCGCTCTTGTTGCGCCATGGCGAGTTGAACCTTCTGCTCGTTCAGGCTCAACTCGGTCCGCAGATCGGCCAGGGTCAGGGGCGGCACCACGGGTGCCGGTTCCAACTGGGCACACCCGCCGAGGCTGAGCAGAGAGAGCAGGGTCATTCCTTTCAATTTGCTTTTCATGTCATTCATTTAGCTGTGCTTCCTGGAATTGAATCAGTGTAACTTCCTGGGCTGCCCCCGGCTAGTCCTTGGCCTTGGTCGCAATCAGGACGGCGCGTTTGGGGGCTGGCAGCCCCTCCACGGTCAACGTGGGATCGGACGAGTCTAGATAATCGGACAAGGATTCGTTGACCATCCAGTCGGTACGACGCTGTTCGTCGGTGCTGGTGACATTTTCATCAACGATCCTGACATCGGTAAAGCCGCAGCGTTCCACCCAGCGTTTGAGGGCCAGGCTTGAGGGGATGAACCAGACGTTGCGCATCTTGCCGTAGCGATCCTCCGGCACCAGCACCTGATTGACATCGCCGTCGACCACTAGCGTCTCCAGCACCAGCTCGCCGCCATCGCGCAGCTGGTTGCGCAGCTGCTCTATGTGCTCGATGGGGGACTTGCGGTGATAGAGCACGCCCATGGAGAAGACGGTGTCAAAGGCGCGCAGGCAAGGCAGCTCCTGGATGCCAAGGGGCAGCAGGTGAGCGCGCTGGTCGTTGCCTGCGAAGTGGCGAATGGCCTCGAACTGGCACAGAAACAGCGGGCTCGGGTCTATGCCCACCGCGAGCCGGGTTCCTTCCCCCACCATGCGCCAGAGGTGATAGCCGCTGCCGCAGCCCACGTCCAGCACGTAGCGTCCCTCGAGGGGGCTGATGTGGGGCAGCACCCGATCCCACTTCCAGTCGGAGCGCCACTCGGTGTCGATGTGGATGCCGTGTACCGTGAAAGGCCCCTTGCGCCAGGGCATGAATTGGCGCAGCAGGCTCTCGGTCTTCTTGCGCTCCCCTTCGCCGAGGCTCTCGGCCGAGCCTATCTCGACCCGGCTCTTGAGCTCGACCTTGTCGGGGGCGACTGCCGGCAGCTTGCCCAGGGCCCGGCTCCAGCGCGGCAGGTCGCCGTGCAGGTTGTCATGCTGCCAGGCGTGCAGCTGGGCGGGCAGGGTGTGCAGCCAGTGGCTGAGGCGATTCTTGGCGATCAGCTGGTAAAAATTGGCGAAGTCGATCATGGCTGGGCGGGCTCGCTTGATTTGATGGCGATCATGGAGCCGAAGTTGAAGCACTGGAACCAGAGATCCTGATGGGCGAAACCGGCGTCCCGCAGGCGCGCCTTGTGCACCGCCAGGGTGTCGGTGCGCATCACGTTCTCCAGCGCCGTGCGCTTCTGGCTGATCTCCAGTTCGCTGTAGCCGTTGGCCCGCTTGAAGTCGAGATGCAAGTCGATGAGCAGTTCGTTGACCTGCTCGTCCTCGAAGCGAAACTTCTCGCTCAGGATGAGGATGCCGCCGGGGCGCAGGCCATCATGGATGCGCGCGATGAGGGCTGCCCGTTTCTCGGGGTCGACGAACTGCAGGGTGAAGTTGAGCACCACCACGGAGGCGTTCTCGATACTGACGTCGCAGATGTCCGCCTCCACCAGCGCCACCGGTACCTCGGACTTGAAGCCCGAGAGGTGGGCGCGGGCGCGCTCTATCATGGGGCGGGAGAGATCCACCGCCGTGATCTGGCAGCCCGGCTGCGTCAGGCTGCGACGCATCGCCTGGGTCGCCGCCCCCAGGGAGCAGCCGAGATCGTAGAGGCGGCTGTGGGGCTGGGCGTAGCGGGCGGCCATCATGCCGATGGCGGAGATGATGTTGCTGTAGCCAGGCACGGAGCGCTGGATCATGTCCGGAAAGACATCGACGACCTGCTCGTCAAAGCAAAAATCGCCCAGTTGGGCGATGGGGGCGGCAAAGATCTGATCATGCATATGTGGTGCAACCCGGCAGGGGAGAGCATGCCCCTGTGTTGTTCAATGTAGGTGTTGGATGGCGGCCGGAGGGTGCCGGATGCCATCGACTGACGAACGGCGACAAGGACCAGGAAACTCCTGATGGTCGGGCCGCTCGCACGGGCCATCCTGCTGACCCGTCATTGGGGCGCTAGTGTAGAGGATTGCCGCTCATTTGTCTTGAACGGGGCAGGCGGGGGGCTGCAAATTTTCGGCTTTTTTTTCTGCTGACTAAAACATCAGCACCCCTTGGCGGGCGCGGTCCTTCTCCCCCGGCCAGGGGGCCATCGCCTGACCGAGCAGGCGGCTGACCTGACGCGCCAGTTCCGGGGCCAGGGTGTTGTCGGCGGTGTGAATGAAGAGATAGAGATCCTTGCCCTCGGCGAGCCACTGTTGCCAGCGGGGCAGCCAGGGCGGCAGGAAGGGGTGGTTGTCCTCGGGGTGAGGAAGACCTATCAGGCGAACCACGGGGGCGTCCCCCGTGGCCAGCAGGTGCACCGGGAGCCTCGGCTTCTTGCCCTGGGCATCGATGAGGGCTGCTGAGGTGGCGGGCACCGAGAACAGCGGCCGGCTGTCGAGCATGATGCGGTTCACCCCCAGCGCCATCAGCATCCGGTTGAGGGCCCGCTCCGCCTCCCCCTTGGCGAAGAAGTCGGGATGGCGAACCTCGAGGCCATAGCAGAAATCCTTCGGCAGCCGCTGGAGGAAGGCCTGCAGGCGGGGCAGACCGTCGGGACCGAAGCGGGCGGGCAGTTGCAGCTTGAGCAGCCCCAGGGTGTCGTGCAGGGGTTCGAGCAGGGCGATGAAGTCCGTCACCTGCCGATCCACGCTCACCAGATCGCTCTGGTGGCTGATGGTCTGCGGAAACTTGAAGGCGAAACGAAATCCGTCGGGCACGGCGGCGCGCCAGCGCCGCACCGTCTCCTGGGTCGGCAGGGCGTAGAAGGTGGTGTTGCCCTCCACCGTATTGAACACGCTGGCATAGTGAGCCAGGTGCTCGGCGGGTTTGGCGCCCTGGCCGAGTAATTGGCCGGGCCAGACGGGGTGGGACCATTGGGGCAGGCCCAAATAGAGGCTCATGAGGCTTCCTGTCGACAGATTTCTCGCGTTTGGCCCCCTTTTTTGTCCCGGGAGCTAAAAAACAGGGCAAAGGAGGGGGCAGGTCATTTTACCCGTATGGGAGTTTTCCTCTATAATGCCAGCCCTTTTGTTTTTCAATTTTTGATGACAGCACAGGATGACGCCGAGGGCGCCAGTGCGGATATCATCAATTGGCAAGACTGCGAGTGCTCTCCGATGCTCCGCCGACCGACTGCCTGGCCGTCGCACGCCTGGATCGGCGGCACGCTTCCGGCGCCAGGGGGCCGGATGGTACGAGACTGATTTCACACCGGGTAAGAACGAGAATATGGCCAGCTGCGAGACAGACGGTGCTTGCCAATCGTGCCCGGCGACTCAAGGTAAACCGTCTCTCATACAATTTCGAAGGAAGAAGTCCATGCGCTCTATCTATTGCGGACAGGTCAATGAGGCCCATGCCGGGCAGACCATTACATTGTGCGGTTGGGTCCATCGTCGTCGCGATCTGGGCGGCCTCATCTTTATCGACATGCGCGACCGCGAGGGCATCGTGCAGGTGTTCTTCGATCCGGACAAGCCGGACGCCTTCGCCCTGGCCTCCGAGCTGCGCGGCGAGTTCTGCATCCAGGTGACCGGCGTGGTGCGTACCCGTCCGGACTCACAGCGCAACAGCGACATGGCCACTGGCGCCATCGAGGTGTTCGCCCACGAGCTCACCATCATCAACCGTGCCGAGCCGCTGCCGCTGGACTTCAACCAGGTCAACAGCGAAGAGGTGAGCCTCAAGTACCGCTACCTGGATCTGCGTCGCCCCGAGATGGCCAGGTACCTGAAGACCCGCGCCAAGGCCAGTGCCTTCGTGCGCCGCTTCATGGACGAGCAGGGCTTCCTCGACATCGAGACCCCCATGCTGACCAAGGCGACCCCGGAAGGGGCCCGCGACTACCTGGTGCCGAGCCGGGTGCACAAGGGCAAGTTCTACGCCCTGCCGCAGTCCCCGCAGCTGTTCAAGCAGTTGCTGATGATGTCCGGCTTCGATCGCTACTACCAGATCGTCAAGTGCTTCCGCGACGAAGACCTGCGTGCCGACCGCCAGCCGGAATTCACCCAGATCGACGTGGAGACCTCCTTCATGACCGCGCCCCAGGTGCGTGAAATCATGGAGGAGATGATCCGCAAGCTCTGGCTGCACATCCTGAACGTGGATCTGGGGGATTTCCCCATCATGACCTTCGACGAAGCCATGCGCCGCTTCGGCTCCGACAAGCCGGACCTGCGCCTGCCCATGGAGCTGGTGGATGTGGCAGACCTGCTGACCGCGGTGGAATTCGCCGTGTTCGCCGGCCCCGCCAACGACCCCAAAGGCCGCGTGGCGGCCCTGAAGGTGCCGGGCGGCGCCGAACTCTCCCGCAAGCAGATCGACGAGTACACCAAGTTCGTCGGCATCTACGGTGCCAAGGGCCTGGCCTGGATGAAGGTCAACGATGCGGCCAACGGCATCGAAGGGGTACAGTCCCCGGTGGCCAAGTTCCTCTCTGACGAGATCGTGCGCGAGATCCTGGCCCGCACCGGCGCCGCCGACGGCGACATCCTCTTCTTCGGCGCCGACTCCAAGAAGGTGGTGTGCGACGCCATGGGCGCCCTGCGCCTGAAGGTGGGCCGCGATCTGGGCCTGGTGGAGAACGTCTGGAAGCCGCTCTGGGTCATCGACTTCCCCATGTTCGAGGAAGATGGCGAAGGCGGTCTGGCCGCCATGCACCACCCCTTCACCGCACCGAGCAACCTGGGCCCGGGCGAGCTCAAGGCCAACCCTCTGGGTGCCTACGCCAACGCCTACGACATGGTGATCAACGGCTACGAAGTGGGTGGCGGCTCTGTGCGTATCCACAACAGCGAGATGCAGTCCACCGTGTTCGACATCCTGGGGATCACGGCGGACGAGCAGCGCCTCAAGTTCGGCTTCCTGCTGGATGCCCTGAAATACGGCACCCCGCCCCACGCCGGTCTGGCGTTCGGTCTGGACCGCCTCAGCATGCTGCTGACCGGCACCGACAACATCCGGGATGTCATCGCCTTCCCGAAAACCACGGCGGCCGCCTGTCTGATGACAGATGCCCCGAGCTTTGCCAACCCGGCCCAGCTGGGTGAGCTGGCCATCGCCACCGTTGCCAAGGCCGAGGCCCAAGGGGAAGCCTGATGAAGAGGGGCGGGGCCCTGAGCCTCGCGCCCATCATGGTGTTATCTTATTGATATTAAAAATATAACGGAGAGTTTTTATGGCAGGTCACAGTAAATGGGCCAACATCAAACACCGCAAGGCGGCGCAAGACGCCAAGCGTGGCAAGATCTTCACCAAGCTGATCCGCGAAATCACCACCTCCGCGCGTCTGGGTGATGCGGATCCTGCCAACAACCCGCGCCTGCGTGCGGCGGTGACGGCGGCCCTGACCAGCAACATGACCCGTGACACCATCAACCGCGCCATCGCCCGTGGGGCTGGCGGCGGTGACGGCGAACAGCTCGAGACCATAGTCTACGAAGGGTACGGCCCGGCCGGTTCCGCCGTCATGGTGGAGTGCCTGACCGACAACCGCAACCGTACCGTGGCCGAAGTGCGTCACGCCTTCAGCAAGTGCGGCGGCAACCTGGGGACCGACGGCTCCGTGGCCTATCTGTTCACCAAGAAAGGGGTACTGACCTTCGTGGGCGCCGATGAAGACGCCCTGATGGACGCTGCCCTGGAAGCGGGGGCCGACGACGTGGTGACCGAAGAGGATGGCACCATCGAGGTCTACACCACCCCGAACGACTTCGGTACCGTGCTGGACGGTCTGGAAGCGGCCGGCTTCAAGCCCGAGAGCGCCGAAGTGACCATGATCCCCTCCACCGAGGCGGAGCTGGATGCCGAGACCGCGCCCAAGCTGATGCGCCTCATCGACATGCTGGAAGATCTGGACGACGTGCAGGAGGTGTACCACAACGGCTCCATCTCCGACGAGATTGCCGCGACCCTGTGATCTCCCAGAGCAAGGGCGACCACAAGAGTCCTCTTCTCCGGCTCCGACGAGATTGCCGCGACCCTGTGATCTACCAGGGCAAAGGGGAGGGCGACCACAAGGGTCCTCTTCCCCCGGCTCCGTCGAGCGCGCGGCGACCCTCACCAGGTCCGTGAACACACAGGTGGCGACGCTCTGTTCGCCCCCGCAAAAACGGCAGCCCAGGCTGCCGTTTTTTTATCTGCCAGGTCGTGCCCCTTCCCCCTTGTGGTTCTATGCCCTCTCTTAATGTCCGCTTAAGTTTGCCGTCCTAGGATGACCCGTATCTGGACCTCCCTGGCTCTTGTCCTGTTTTTCAGGGCCGAGCGCCGGGATGGTCACCTCGAAGCCTGCTGGCAGGTTTCAGTTCCACTGGTTTGTCGGAGTCTCTCTATGCGCCTCACTCTGGGAGTGATGAAGGTCAATCTGTTGCTGGTGCTGCTGTTTGCACTGGTGTTCAACTGGCCCATTTTCCTGCACTTTTATCGTATTCTCACCGCGCTCGAGCATGTGAAGGCGGGGTTTGTCCTCTCCATCCCCCTGGTGCTGGTGGCCGCCCTCAACGCGGTGTTCCTGCCCTTTACCTTCCGCTATCTGCTCAAGCCCTTCTTCATATTGCTCATCATGACCGGCTCCCTGGCGAGCTACGCCATGCTCAAATACGGCATCATCTTCGATGTGGGCATGGTGCAGAACATCTTCGAGACCAACAGCGGGGAGGCGGGCTCCTATCTCAACGGCTCAGTGGTGCTCTGGTTCCTGCTCACCGCCGTGCTGCCGGTGTGTGCCCTGCTCTGGATCAAGGTGGAGTACCCGGCTCCCTGGTACAAGGGGCTGGGCCTGCGGCTCGGATCCATCGCCCTCTCCTTGCTGTTCCTGGTGGGGACAGCCGCCCTCTATTACCAGGATTACGCCTCCGTGGGGCGCAACAACAAGTCCCTCGGCAAGGAGATAGTGCCCGCCAACTATGTGCACGGGCTCTACAAGTACGCCCGGGATGTGGTCTTCGCCACCCCCATCCCCTACCAGCAGATCGGCACCGATGCCAGGGTGGTCGGCCAGCATGAGAAGCCGACCCTGATGTTCCTGGTAGTGGGGGAGACGGCTCGCAGCCAGAACTACTCCCTCAACGGCTACCAGAAGCAGACCAACGGCTTCACCGAGCAGGAGGCCAATGTCGTCTCGTTCAGGAACGTGCGCTCCTGCGGCACCGCCACCGCGCTCTCCGTGCCCTGCATGTTCTCCAACCTGACCCGGCGCGGCTATGACGAGGCCAGGGCCCACTCCCAGGACGGCTTGCTGGATGTGCTGCAGCATGCCGGGATATCGGTACTCTGGAAGGAGAACGACGGCGGTTGCAAGGGAGTGTGCAAAAACGTCCCCACCATCGAGATCAAGCCCAAGGCGTTCCCTGCATACTGCTCGGGCGATGCCTGCCATGACGAGGTGCTGTTGCAGGGGCTGGATCAGCAGATCGCCGGGATGCAGAGCCGGGAGGGGAGCAAGCTGGTGGCCTTCCACCTGATGGGCAGCCATGGCCCGACCTACTATCGCCGCTATCCGGCCGCCGATCGCGTCTTCCTGCCGGACTGCCCGCGCAGCGACATCGAGAATTGCAGCAACGAAGAGCTGGTGAACACCTATGACAACACCATTCGCTACACCGACAAGGTGCTGGCCCGGCTCATCGACAAGCTCAAGAGCCTGGAGAGCCAGTACAACGTGGGGCTGGTCTATCTGTCGGATCACGGCGAATCCCTCGGCGCCATGGGGCTCTATCTGCACGGCACCCCCTACAAGTTCGCCCCGGACGATCAGACCCGGGTGCCGCTGCTGACCTGGTTCTCTCCCCAGTTGCAGGCGGATCGCCAGCTCAATCTGGATTGCCTGCAGCAGGAGGCGGCCAGCAAGCGTTTCTCCCACGACAACCTGTTCCACTCGATGCTGGGCATCATGGACGTGCAGACCCAGGTCTATGACGGCAAGCTTGACCTGTTCAAGCCGTGCAGGGCGGGGTGAGTCGGATTGATGGAAGGCGACAACCCGTTGCCCCGCGCCATGCTCGGCATCATGGATATGCAGACCCAGGTCTATGACGGCAAGCTGGGTCTGTTCAAACAGTGCGGGGCGGGGTGAGCCGGATTGATGGAAGGCGACAACCCGTTGCCCCGCACCATGCTCGGCATCATGGATGTGCAGACCGTCTATGACGGCAAGCTGGATCTGCTCAAACAGTGCGGGGCGGGGTGAGTCGGATTGATGGAAGGCGACAACCCGTTGCCCCGCGCCATGCTCGGCATTATGGACGTGCAGACCCAGGCCTATGACGGCAAGCTGGAGCGGTTCAAGCCGTGCCGGGCGGGGTAATCCGGCAAAAAGAGCATAAAAAACGGCAGCCAGTGGCTGCCGTTGTTGTCTCGCAAGGCCCTGGCCTTACTTCTGCTCCATGATGATCTGCAGCAGATCCCCTTCCAGCAAGGCCCGCTTCACCAGGGCGAAGCCGCCTATGGTGGGCTGGTTCTGGAAGCGGGCTTTCACGATGGGCAGGCCACGGTGGAAGCTTGGCAGGGACTGATGCTCGACGCAGCGGCGGATGGCGGGGAAGAGTATCTCCTCGGCCTCGGTGATTTCGCCTGCGATCAGCACCTTCTGGGGGTTGAACAGGTTGACCGTGATGGCCACCGCCCGTCCCAGATGTTCCCCCACGTTCTCGATCACGCTGCGGGCCAGCTCATCCCCGGCCAGGGCGGCCTTGCAGACCTCCTGGATGCTGATGTACTTGTCCTGCAGGCTGCTCTGGTGGCCGCGGCTGATGAGCTCCTTCACCTTGTCGACGATGGCCTCGTTGGAGGCAATGGTCTCCAGGCAGCCGAAGTTGCCGCAGTGGCAGCGCTTGCCGAGCGGCTCCACCTGGATGTGACCAATCTCGCCGACGTTGCGGTTCTGGCCGAGGAACACCTTGCCCTTGGTGATGATGCCAGAACCCGCCCCCTGGTGAACGCTCACCAGAATGGAGTCCATGCAGTCACGGGATTCGCCGAAGAAGTGCTCGGCCAGTGCCAGGGAGCGGGTGTCGTTGCCGACGTAGCAGGGCAGGTTGAAGTGGTTTTCCAGCAGCTTGGCCAGGGCCAGGTTGCGGATCTGGTACTTGGGGGTGTAGATGACCATGCCCGATTCCGGGTTGACCAGGCCCGGCATGGTGAGCGCGATGCTGATGAGGTTGCGATTGCGCTCCTGATGGGCATCGATGAAGGCGCCAATCTCCCGCAGCAGCATGTCGACCACGGGTTGCTGGTCGATCTCGGTCACCTCCGTGATGTGCTGATCGAGCTCCTTGCCGTCGAGATCGTACAAGGAGAGGTGCAGGTAGCCCCGACCCAACTTGGCGGACACAAACTGGAACCGACTCTTGATGGTGGTCAGGGAGATGGCGCGCCGTCCGCCGGTCGAGGCCTGGGGCGAGGTCTCCTTGATCAGGCCATGCTCGATCAGTTGCCGGGTGATCTTGGTCACGCTGGCCGGGGCCAGGTGACTCAATTCGGCAATCTTGACCCGGGAGATGGGGCCTTGCAGGTCGATGAGCCGATACACGGCCGCGCTGTTTACCTGCTTGATGAGATCTACGTTTGCTATTTGTCCGCCAGTCATGATGTCACTGTTGTGTGTAGTGTCCGTTAACCACGGTCCCGAGGACCCTGAAGTCCTGATCAAAGACGGTGAGGTTGGCTATCTTGCCGACCTGGATACTACCGAGACGTGAGTCCCATCCAATGGCGCGTGCAGGGTATAGGGTGGCCATTCTCAGCGCTTCGGCGAGGGGCAGCCCCACCTGTTTGACCAGATTCTCCACCCCTTCGATCATGGTGAGGGCAGAACCGCCGAGTGTACCATTCTCATCGACGCACTGACCATCACGGAAATAGACGGTGGCGCCACAAAAATCAAATTTCTCAAAGCCTTCCGGTGCACCGGCAGGGGCGGTGGCATCGGTCACCAGCACCAGTCGCTCCCCCAGCACCTTGTGGGCGAGGCGCACATTGGCCCAGTGCACATGATGACCATCGACGATGACCCCGGTATAGACGTCATCCCTGTCGTAGATGGCACCGACCACGCCCGGCTCGCGGCCATTGACGGTCGGCGTCATGGCGTTGTAGAGGTGGGTGGCAAAGCGCATGCCGCTGTCAAACCCGGCCATGGCCTGCTCGTAGCTGGCGGCGGTGTGACCCGCTGAGACCAGGATGCCGGCCTCCACCAGGCGACGGATGTGCTCCGGGTTGTTGCGCTCGGGGGCCAGGGTGATCTTGGCGATGGCGTCACCGTTGGCGCAGAAGAAGTCGATCATCTCGTCGGCGGGCTGGCGGATCTGATCCGCCGGGTGTATGCCCTTGCGCTTGAGGTTGGTGTAGGGCCCTTCCAGATGCACCCCCAGCACCTCGTTGGCGCGGGCCTGCATGTAGCTGCGGGTCACGGCGACCGCCTGCTTCATGTCTGCATCCGGGCTGGTGATCAGGGTCGGCAGGAAGCTGGTGGTACCGGATTTGAGGTTGGCCGCCTGCATGGTGGCCAGGGTTTCGACCGTGATCGCCGAGTTGAACATGACGCCGCCACAGCCGTTGAGCTGCAGGTCGATGAAACCGGCACTCAGGTTGGCACCGTTCAGGTCGTGGCGAGCCACGTCCCGGGGCAAGTCCGCCAGGGGTTTGATGGCGACGATCCGGTCGCCATCGATGAGCACCCCGTGCCCGGTCAACACATCGCTGCCGGTGTAGAGGGTGCAGTTGGTCAATGCGTACATGTTGCCTCCTTACAGACGGCCGATGTTGTCGGCTTCCAGCTGCTGGAAGTAGCGCACCGTCTTGACCTTCAGCTCCATGGTGGAGGGTTCGTCACATACCATGAGTCCCTTCGGATGCAGCTGCAGGGTGGAGATGGTCCACATGTGGTTGACGCAGCCTTCCACCGCCGCCTGCAGGGCCAGCGCCTTGCCGTGACCCGTGACCAGGATCAGTATCTCCTCGGCATCCATCAGGGTGCCGACGCCCACGGTCAGTGCCAGCTTGGGCACCTGTTCCATATCGCCGCCGAAGAAGCGGGAGTTGGCGATGCGGGTGTCCTCGGTCAGGGTCTTGACCCGGGTGCGGGAGGCCAGGGAAGAGGCCGGCTCGTTGAAGGCGATGTGACCGTCGTTGCCGACCCCGCCCATGAACAGGTGGATCTTGCCGTAGGACTTGATCTTGTCCTCATAACGCTTGCACTCTGCCACCAGGTCCTCGGCGTTGCCGTTGAGGATGTTGATGTTTTCCGGGCGAATGTCGACGTGATTGAAGAAGTTGTTGTACATGAAGCTGTGGTAGGACTCAGGATGGTTCTCGGCCAGGCCGACGTACTCGTCCATGTTGAAGGTCACCACGTGCTCGAAGCTCACTTCACCGGCCTTATGCAGCTCAATCAGGCGCTTGTAGGTGTTGAGCGGGGTGCCGCCGGTGGGCAGGCCCAACACGAAGGGGCGCTCGGCAGTCGGCTGGAAGGCGTTGATGCGGTCGACGATGTAACGGGCAGACCACAGACCGACCTGGTTGGCAGACTTGAGGGGGATCAGGCGCATTTCGAGTACCTCTATTCGGTTGTTACCGGCATGGGCGCGGTAGCGGGTTCCTAGTTGTTTTATAGCGTAAATAAAGATTGCGAACTAAGCCACATGTATCGACTGCCTTTATCTCATTTGGGTGACAATGATCACGATTGTGGCTTTATTAATTTGCGCAGCGAAATAAAAGACCTAGACTGCCAATCAAGCCTTGATGGCTTATGCGTCAAACGTAATAAGCACTTAATTTCTAGCAAAACATTAACTAAGGAGAGGAGCCGTGAACATTCTCGGTTATTTACAGAAGATCGGCCGTGCCCTGATGGTGCCGGTAGCGGTCTTACCTGCCGCAGCGATCCTGATGGGGATTGGTTACTGGATTGACCCGAACGGTTGGGGTGGTGACAGCGCGCTGGCCGCCTTCCTGATCAAGGCGGGTTCCGCCATCATCGACAAGATGGCCATCCTGTTTGCCGTGGGTGTTGCCTATGGCATGTCCAAAGACAAAGACGGTTCTGCCGCGCTGGCCGGTCTGGTCGGTTATCTGGTGGTGACCACCTTGCTGAGCCCGGGCGCGGTATCCCAAATCCAGCAGATCCCGCTGGACCAGGTGCCTGCTGCGTTTGGCAAGATTGAGAACCAGTTCATCGGTATCTTGACCGGTGTGATCGCGGCCGAGCTCTATAACCGCTTCAGCAGTGTGGAACTGCACAAGGCGCTGGCCTTCTTCTCCGGCCGTCGTCTGGTGCCGATCGTGACCTCCGTGGTGATGATCGTGGTCGCCTTCGTGCTGATGGCCGTCTGGCCGGTCATTTACGGTGGTCTGGTGAGCTTTGGTGAATCCATCGTCAACCTGGGTTCCACCGGCGCCGGCATCTACGCTTTCTTCAACCGTCTGCTGATCCCGATTGGTCTGCACCACGCCCTGAACTCCGTGTTCTGGTTCGACGTGGCCGGCATCAACGACATCCCGAACTTCCTGGGCGGTCAGTCCTCCATCGACGCCGGCAAGGCTGTCGCCGGTGTGACCGGCATGTACCAGGCCGGCTTCTTCCCGATCATGATGTTCGGTCTGCCGGGTGCCGCACTGGCCATCTACCACTCTGCCAAGAAAGAGAACAAGGACAAGGTTGCGTCCATCATGATCGCCGCCGCCTTTGCCTCCTTCTTTACCGGGGTGACCGAGCCGCTCGAGTTCTCCTTCATGTTCGTGGCGCCGGTACTGTACGTCATCCACGCGTTCCTGACCGGTATCTCCGTGTTCATCGCCGCCAGCATGCACTGGATGGCTGGTTTCGGCTTCAGTGCAGGCCTGGTGGATATGGTGCTCTCCAGCCGCAACCCGCTGGCGACTAACTGGTACATGCTGATCCCGCAGGGTCTGGTGTTCTTCGGCCTCTACTACGTGGTCTTCCGCGCCGTCATTGCCAAACTGGGTCTGAAAACCCCGGGTCGTGAAGATGACGAGGCTGTACCGGCTCAGGCTCAAACCACCGACCGTACCGAGCTGGCCAAGCAGTACCTGGAAGTGCTGGGTGGTCATGACAACCTGGTCACCATCGATGCCTGCATCACCCGCCTGCGTCTGACCCTGAAAGACCGCAGCATCGTCGACGAGCGCCAGCTCAAGGCCCTGGGCGCCGCCGGTGTGGTCAAGCTGGGTGAGCAGAACCTGCAAGTCATCCTTGGCCCCCTGGCCGAGATCATTGCCGGTGAGATGAAAGCCCTGCGTTAAGTGTTACCCGGACGGGCGTCTGTCCCTGCCCGTCCGTTCAAGCCTAAGTCCATTGTTGACATAACTGAGGGCCCCGCCTTGGGGCCCCATATAAAAAAAGCCAAGAAAATCCAACCTTTACTTCAAACGAGAGCAGCAGTTATGAACTTGAAACATTCTCTGTTAGCCATTGCCATGTCTACCGTTTTCGCAGGCCCTGCACTGGCCGCCGATGCCGCCAAACAAGCCGTGGTCGATTCCCTCGCCAGCAACCTCGTCGTCAAGTACGAAGTCGTCACCAACGACGGTGCCGGCGCCGGCCTCGACTGTCAGGCGCTGGGCGCCGAGTGGGCGAGCTGCGGCGTTGCCAAGCTGCACCTGACCAATACCGGTGCAGACGTGACGTCCAAGGACTGGAGCATCTATGTCTCCTCCATTCGCCGCATCCAGCGGGTGGACAACGATCAGTTCGTCATCACCCACCTGACCGGTGACCTCTATCGCCTGACCCCGACCGACAAGTTCCAGGGCTTTGCCAAGGATGCCACGGTCGAGGTGCCCCTAGTGGTGGAGTATTGGGTATTGTTCGAATCTGACATCATGCCGAACTGGTATGTCTCCGCCAAGGGTGCCGAGCCCAAGGTGATCGCCAGCATGAGCAACATCGACGATGCCAGCAGCTACGAGAAGCCGATGCCGGCTGACGGCTGGAAGCGCACCAAGGACGACAACAACGTCCTGATGAACAGCGAAACCCGCTTCGCCGCCAACCAGACCAGCACCTTGCTGCCGGCGGCCAAGGTGGACAGCAAGATCCTGCCGACCCCACTCAAGCAGGTGGTCAAGGCGGGCCCCCAGGTGGATCTCTCCACCATCAAGCTCGATGCCCTCGACCTGCCGACCGACCGTGCCGATGCCATCAAGGCGCAACTGACCAGGCTGGGTGTTACCCTCTCCGACACCGGCTATCCGGTCACCATCAAGCTCGGCAGCAAGGTCAAGCAGGCCGAAGGCTACGATATGACCATAGGCCAGAAGGGCACCGTCATTCAGGGTCGCGACATCGCTGGCGCCTTCTGGGGTGCCCAGTCCCTGATCTCCCTCCTGGGGGTGGATGACAAGCGGGTGAGCCAGATGAGCGTCGAGGATGCGCCGCGCTTCGAATACCGCGGCATGCAGACCGACGTGGCCCGTCACTTCAGAAGCCCCGAGACCCTGAAGAAGCTGGTTGACCAGATGTCCGCCACCAAGCTCAACGTGCTGCACCTGGGATTGACCAACGATGAGGGCTGGCGCCTGGCGATCCCGGGTCTGCCGGAGCTGACCGAGGTGGGCAGCCAGCGTTGCCATGACGAGTCCGAGACCCAGTGCCTGATGCCGCAACTGGGCTCAGGTCCTGGCAGCGACAACCAGGGCTCCGGCTTCTACAGCAAGGCGGATTACATCGATCTGGTGCGCTATGCCAAGGCTCGCGGCGTGACCGTGATCCCCGAGATCAACATGCCGGCCCACGCCCGTGCCGCCGTGGTCTCCATGGAGGCGCGCTACCAGCGTCTGATGGCGGAAGGCAAAGAAGCGGAAGCCAACCAGTTCCGTTTGACCGACCCGGATGATACCTCCAACGTCACCTCGGTGCAGTTCTACGACAAGATGTCCTTCATCAACCCCTGCCAGCCGGGCGCCGCCACCTTCGTGGCCAAGGTCATGGACGAAGTGGCCCAGATGCACCAGGCCGCCGGTCAGCCCCTGACCGCCTGGCACTACGGTGGTGACGAGGCGAAGAACATCATGCAGGGCGGCGGCTATCAGGATCCGGCCGTTACCCCGGCCGCCGATCTGGTCGCCTGGAAGGGCAACGTCGACTCCAGCAAGCAGGACAAGCCGTTCGGCAAGTCCCCCCTGTGCCAGAAGATGATCGACGAGGGCAAGATCAAGGAAGTGGGCGAGTTGCCTGTGTACTTTGCCAAGGAAGTGAGCGAGATGGTCAAGGGCCACGGCTTCTCCACCCTGCAAGCCTGGGAAGATGGTCTGAAATACGCCAGCGGCGCCAAGGACTTCGCCACCGACAACACCCGGGTCAACTTCTGGGAGACCCTCTACTGGGGTGGCTTCAACGAGGCGATGAAGTGGGCGCACAAGGGCTATGAGGTGGTGCTCTCCAACCCCGATTACCTCTACTTCGACTTCCCGAACGAGGTGCATCCGGCCGAGCGCGGCTACTACTGGGCGACCCGCTTCAACGACACCCGCAAGGTGTTCGCCTTCGCCCCGGAGAACCTGCCTCAGAACGCCGAGACTTCGGTGGACCGTGATGGCAATGCCTTCGTGGCCAAGGGCGACCAGGAACCGGTCAAGTTCAAGGGGATCTCAGGCCAGCTGTGGAGCGAAACCGTGCGCACCGATGCCCAGTACGAGTACATGGTCTATCCGCGCATCTTCTCCGTGGCCGAGCGCGCCTGGCACAAGGGCGGCTTCGAGCTCGACTACGTGAAGGGCCGCGAGTTCTCAGGCACCACCAAGCACGTCAACAAGGCCACCCTGAACCAGGAGTGGAACCAGTTTGCCAACGCCCTGGCCCAGCGCCAGTTGCCCAAGCTGGATCAGGCCGGTGTCGAGTACCGTCTCTCGGTGCCGGGCGCCAAGGTGGTGAACGGCAAGCTGGAAGCGAACGTGGACTTGCCGGGTCTGCCCATCCAGTACAGCCTGGACGGCACCACCTGGACCGCCTATGACGCGGCGGCCAAGCCGACCGTCAACGGCAAGGTCTGGCTGCGTACCACCAGCTTCGATGGCAAGCGCACCAGCCGCGTCACCGAGCTGAACTGATGGCTCGCGATTGATAACGCAAGGTGGGTCGCAAGACCCGCCTTTCCCAAGGCCGGCGTCGCCAGCCTTGGGAAAGGTTGACTCTGCGTGTGAACCTTTGTTGTGTGTGAGTCTGTTTTGATGTTGTCATCACCTTCAACCCCGCCTGGTGCGGGGTCTTTTTTTGTCTGCAGGGCAGCACGGGGGCGCAACCTTGTCCCCCTGGCGGCCGAGACGGTCCCCGCGACAGGGGAGCGGGGCCGGGTGCCCACCCTCCCTGACGCCGCTTTGTCCATCATGGCCGCCACCTGGGCCGAAAGGGACAAAATTCCGGTTGAGGCGCGCGCCCGAATAGGGGATCATACCCGGCTTGACGGCGGGGGATCGAAGCCAGTGGCTCGCCCCTCGCCAGTGACGCGCATTTTGAGGTGAGCCATGACTGAGGCGAACAGCCCGAGCAACTTTATTCGTCAGATCATCGATGAGGATCTGGCCAGCGGTAAGCACAAGAGCGTGCAGACCCGTTTTCCTCCCGAGCCGAACGGTTATCTCCATATCGGCCATGCCAAGTCCATCTGCCTGAACTTCGGCATCGCCCGTGACTACCAGGGCCAGTGCAACCTGCGTTTCGATGACACCAACCCGGTCAAGGAAGACATAGAGTACGTCGAGTCCATCAAGCGGGACGTGCAGTGGCTGGGCTTCCAGTGGAGCGGCGAGATCCGCTACTCCTCCGACTATTTCGACAAGCTGCACGGCTACGCCGTCGAGCTCATCGAGAAGGGGCTGGCCTATGTGGACGAGCTCTCTGCCGAGCAGATGCGCGAGTACCGCGGCACCCTGACCGCGCCGGGCAAGAACAGCCCGTTCCGCGATCGCAGCGTGGAAGAGAACCTGGCCCTGTTCGCCAAGATGAAGAACGGCGAATTTGCCGAGGGCAGCGCCTGCCTGCGTGCCAAGATCGACATGGCATCCCCCTTCATGGTGATGCGCGACCCCGTCATCTATCGCATCAAGTTTGCCCACCATCACCAGACAGGTGACCAGTGGTGCATCTACCCCATGTATGATTTTACCCACTGCATCTCGGACGCCCTGGAGGGGATCACCCACTCCCTGTGCACCCTGGAGTTCCAGGACAACCGCCGCCTGTATGACTGGGTGCTGGACAACATCAGCATCGACTGCCACCCCCGTCAGTACGAGTTCTCCCGCCTGAACCTCGAATACACCGTCATGTCCAAGCGCAAGCTGAACCTGCTGGTGACCGAGGGGCACGTCAATGGCTGGGATGATCCGCGCATGCTGACCGTCTCCGGGCTGCGCCGCCGTGGCTATACCCCGGCGTCCATCCGCGAGTTCTGCAAGCGCATCGGCGTGACCAAGCAGGACAACATCGTCGAGATGAGCATGCTGGAAGCCTGCATTCGCGATGACCTCAACGAGCACGCTCCCCGCGCCATGGCGGTGCTGCATCCGGTGAAGGTGGTCATCGAGAATCTGGCGGCCGACGAGGTGCTGACCGCATCGGCTCACCCGAACAATGCCGAGATGGGCACCCGCGAGTTGAACTTCACCCGCGAAATCTTCATCGACGAGGCGGACTTCAAAGAGGAAGCCAACAAGCAGTTCAAGCGTCTGGTACTGGGCAAGGAAGTGCGCCTGCGCAACGCCTACGTCATCAAGGCCGAGCGAGTCGAGAAGGATGCGGACGGCAAGGTTACCTGCATCTACTGCTCCTACGATCCCGAGACCCTGGGCAAGGATCCGGCCGACGGTCGCAAGGTGAAAGGGGTGATCCACTGGGTCAGCGCCACCCACTCCCTGCCGGCCGAAGTGCGTCTCTATGACCGTCTGTTCAAGGTACCGAACCCGGGTGCCGAGGACGACTTCGAAGGGGCCCTCAATCCAGAGTCTCTGGTTGTCATCGAAGGGGCCCGGGTCGAGGCTTCCCTCAAGGACGCCAAGCCGGAGTTTGCCTACCAGTTCGAGCGCGAAGGCTATTTTTGTGCCGACAGCAAGCTCTCCAGCCCTGAGCACCTGGTGTTCAACCGCACCGTCGCCCTGCGTGACGTCTGGGGCAAGGCCGAAGCCTGACAAATCGCCTTTGGCGGCAGAGGGCAGGGGAGACCCTGCCACTCTGGTCCGGATTGCGGACACAAAAAAAGCCAGCGTCATGCTGGCTTTTTCATGGCTGCTCGCGGTCGGCGGCGTTATTCGTCGTGCTTGCAGTCCCCGTTGGCACAGTGGCCATACAGATAGAGGCTGTGGTTGGTCAGGCGGATGTTGTGATGCTTGGCGATGTCGCGCTGACGTTGTTCGATCACTTCATCGGAGAACTCGATCACCTTGCCACAGTCGAGGCAGACCAGGTGGTCGTGGTGCTCCTGGGTCGACAGCTCAAACACGGACTTGCCGCCCTCGAAGTGGTGACGGGTGACGATGCCAGCATCATCAAACTGGTTGAGAACGCGGTACACGGTCGCCAGACCAATCTCTTCACCATGATCGATCAGTCGTTTGTAGAGGTCTTCGGCACTGGTGTGCTGGCATTCCGGCTGCTGCAGGATCTCGAGGATCTTGACGCGCGGCAGGGTGATTTTGAGCCCGGCCTTTTTTAACGCTTGATTATTGTCTGGCATATTCAACTTATTCGCATTCTCGAAGGTGGGGTTATTCTGAGTGACTGGCGCGGGAATGGCAACCTTGAACTCAGATCCAATGTCATTATAGGTCGTACGGTCACATAAAATAAACCCAGTAATTCAAAGGGTTTAGCATCTATTTTCCGTCGAAAGACTGGGATTGGATTATTTTGCTCCCCTTGCCTGCCTTCGAATTGTTGTTAAGATGTAACACCTGTTTATCTGGTCGGATGAGATCCATGGATTGGCTTTTTGACAATGCGGCCTGGGTGCGCCGCGCCCTCAACGCCTGGCCTCCTTTCTGGGGTGCCGGCATCAAGATAGAAACCCTGAGCGATGACTTCCGGTTCTGCCGGGTGACCTTGAAGTCCCGCTGGTGGAACAAGAATGCCAACCGGACCCAGTTTGGCGGCAGCATGTTCGCCATGACGGATCCCATCTACCCGCTGATGCTGATGGGGTATTTCAAGAACCACTACTACGTCTGGGACAAGGCGGGCAGCATCAACTACATCAAGCCGGGCAAGGGCAAGCTCATCGCCGAGTTCAATCTGACCGAGGCCAAGCTGACCGAGATAGCGGCGGCGACGCGCCAGGGGGACAAGCATTTTCCCGAGTTCGATGTGCTGGTCCTGGATCAGAAGGGCGAGCTGGTGGCCGAGATCAGGCGCACCCTCTATGTGCGCCAGCGCAAGGAGCACAGGGAAACGGGAACACAGGGGCGTCAGGGGGCATGACGGCGTCTGCCGACAGAAAAATGCCATAAAAAAACGGCCCGATCGGGCCGTTTTTCAACAGACATGTCTCACTCCAGTTCGGCGAGGCACATCTCTTCATGGATCTGCTTGCACCAGCCCTTGACGCGCTCGGCGGTCAGCTCGGGCTGGCGATCCTCATCGATCCCCAGACCGACGAAGTGCTTGTCATCGACCAGGGCCTTGGAGGCCTCGAAGTCGTAACCTGCGGTTGGCCAGTGGCCTATGATGATGGCGCCCTTGGCCTCGACGATGTCACGCAGGGTGCCCATGGCGTCGAGGAAGTACTCGGAATAGTCTTCCTGATCGCCGCAACCGAAGATGGCGACCAGCTTGTCGGTGAAGTCGATCTCTTCGAGTTCCGGGAAGAAGTCGTCCCAATCGGCTTGGGCTTCGCCGTAGTACCAAGTCGGGATGCCGAACATCAGCAGACTGAAGCTGTCGATGTCGGCCTTGCTGCTCTTGGCGATGTCACGGACTTCAATCAGTTGTTTGCCCAGCTCTTTCTGGATCATCTTGGCGACAGCTTCGGTATTACCGGTATCGCTGCCGAAAAACAGACCTACACTTGCCATAGTGTTTAGTTACCCGTATTTGGTGTTGATGCTTAACGGTCAGATCAGCTGACCCGCCACGAGGGCAGAGTCGATCTGTTGCTTCAGGATAGATTGGATCAGCTCGGCGCGGCTGACGTTCTGTTGCAGCGCAAGTTGGTTCAGGCGCTCCAGCAACTCGGCCTCCACCTTTAACTCTACCCGCTTCAGTCCATTCTCCCGATCGCGCTTGAGCTGATTGCGCTTGTTGATCTTGAGCTGGGTCTCGCGGGGGAGTGGGTTGGTCTTTGGCCTGCCGGGGCGCTTCTCATTTGCGAACAGATCCAGTGTTGTTCGATCAGTTTGCTGTTTGGCCATACTTCATCTATGAGCAGTTAGCCGAGACCCGAGCCTTCCCAGCTCAGTTCGATCAGCCCCTTGGCGACAAAACCCGCGCAACCTAAAAACAGTACCAGCCAGACGATGAAGCGACCGAAACGGGGCACATTGCCGCGTTTGAGTACGTCCTGGATAGCCAGACCAATCAACAGAAAAACGGCCACGAAAAACAGTTTCAGGCCCAGACTCTCGATCAGTTCAATATGTTGGCTCAACATGGATTGCGCACACTCCTTATGACGGGCGGCACTATATCACAAAGGATTTGAAACTGTTAACCGCCTGTAGACAGGAAATCCACAACCAGTTTGTTGAACAAAACCGGCTTCTCGGCGTGGAGCCAGTGGCCGGTTCCGGCGATGACCCGGGCCTTTGCGGCGGGGAATTGCGCCATCACTGTCTCGGTATAGGCGGGCAGCATATAGTCCGACTCGCCGCCCTTGATGAACAGGGTCGGCCCCTCGAAACGGGCGTCGGCATCGGGCCAACCCATGATGTTGGCGTAGTTGCGCTCAAGGGCCGGCACGTTGAAGCGCCAGCCCCAGCCCGTCTCGGTTTTGGCAAAAGACTTGAGCAGGAACTGGCGCACGCCGGCGATCTCGATATGTTCGGCCAGGATGGCTTCTGCCTCGCTGCGGCTTTGGGGGGCGCGCGTGAGCGTGGCGTTCAGGCCGGCGAACACGTTCTGGTGGCGGGCATGGGGATAGGCCACCGGGGCCATGTCGGCCACCACCAGCTGGTTGACCCTGTGGGGAGCCAGCTTGGCAACCTGCATGGCCACCTTGCCCCCCATGGAGTGGCCGATCAGGGCTGCCTTGTCCAGCGCCAGATGATCCAGCAGGGCGAGCACGTCCGCCGCCTGCTGTGGGTAGCTCATCTCGTCTGAGTGAAAGGAGGCGCCGTGGTTGCGCAGATCCAGGCTGATGACCCTGTATTGCTCGCCGAGGGGGCGGGCCAGCAGGCCCAGGTTGTCCAGGCTGCCGAACAGGCCATGGATCAGCACCACGGCCGGGCCCTGGCCCTGCTCCTTGAAGTTCAATAATGAGTGTTGTTGCAAAATGACACCTTGTCGGTCGTGGGCTGTTTCGCCTGTTTTTTAATGCACTGAAAGAAAAGGATTTCATTCCTTGGTGGGGATTTTTTTGTGGTTTTTTTCCAAAAAAATGGCCCCGAATAGGCTACTCAGTGCGGGGGATCACACACTTGGCCCGCCATTATGCCGTATTCTCGTGGAGTTTCATGCACATCTGACGGGCCGCTTGGGCCGTCGGGTCTGGCTATGTATAATCGCCCCATCCCACTTTCCGTGAGTCCAGCGCCAACCCTATGAAAACCATCGAACTTGATGACGATCTCTACTTCTATATCGCCAGCCAGACCCGCCACATAGGTGAGAGTGCCTCCGACATATTGCGCCGCCTGCTGGAGCAGCCCGCCCGCATCAAGGCGATACCGCCAGCATCCGCCCTGGCCGATGTCACCCCCGCCGATCCGCAGCCCGTGGCCGCCGGGAGCGAGGCGCTGACGCGCCTGCTGGCCTCGGGTGCATTGCAGCAGGAGGAGAAGTCCATCAATCGTTTCATGCTGCTGCTCAGCACCCTCTACCGGGACGATCCGGCGGGCTTCACCCAGGCTACCGAGATAAAGGGGCGCAAGCGCGTCTATTTCTCCCAGGATCCGGAAGCCCTGCGCGCCAGCGGCAGCACCACCAAACCCAAGCCGGTGCCCGAGACCCCCTTCTGGGTCATCACCAATACCAATACCAGCCGCAAGCAGAACATGGTGGCCCAGCTGATGGCCAGCATGGGCTATGACGAGGCCCTGATTGCAGAGGCCTGCGCCCTGGTGTGATGAGGAGCCATGGGCTCAATGGATTCTGATCTTTGAATGCGCGGGGCCCTCACCCGGGCCTGTTTCGTCAAGCAGTTAGCAAGCAAGGAATACGCCATGGCACAGCATGCTCACGCCGGTCAGCCGGCTCGTTTAAGTGACCTGACCAACATTCCCCGTCTGGTCAGCGCCTACTACCTCAACAAGCCGGACATGAGCCGCCCCGAGCAGCGGGTAGCCTTTGGCACCTCCGGCCACCGGGGCAGCGCCCTGCACAACGCCTTCACCGAATCCCACATCCTGGCGGTGACCCAGGCGCTGGTGGAGTATCGCCAGCAGGCCGGCATCACGGGCCCGCTGTTTGTGGGCATGGATACCCATGCCCTCTCTGAATCCGCCTTCTCCAGCGCGGTGGAAGTGCTGGCGGCCAATGGCGTCGAGACCCGCATCCAGGCAGGCCTCGGCTTCACGCCGACCCCGGTCATCTCCCACGCCATCCTGCGCCACAACGCCGGCAAGCCGGCGGCCCTGGCGGACGGCGTGGTGATCACCCCGTCCCACAACCCGCCGGAAGACGGTGGCTTCAAGTACAACCCCCCCCACGGCGGTCCTGCCGAAGGGGAGATCACCAAGTGGGTGGAAGACAGAGCCAACGCCATTCTGGAAGCCGGTCTGGCCGGCGTGAAGCGGATGCCGTTCGCCGAGGCCCTGGCCAGTGAGTTCGTGGTCGAGCACGACTATGTCACCCCCTATGTGGACGATCTTGAGAACGTGCTGGACCTGGCGGCCATCAAGCGCGCCGGCATCAAGATTGGTGTCGATCCCCTGGGCGGCTCAGGCGTGGCCTATTGGGACGTGATCGCCAAGACATATGGTCTGGACATAGAGGTGGTGAACTACAAGGTCGACCCGACCTTCTCCTTCATGACCCTGGACAAGGATGGCAAGATCCGGATGGATTGCTCCAGCCCCTTCGCCATGGCGGGCCTGATTGCCCTGAAAGACAAGTTCGACATCGCCCTTGGCAACGACCCTGACTACGACCGTCACGGCATCGTCACCAAGGCGGGGCTGATGAACCCGAACCACTACCTGGCGGTGGCCATCCAGTATCTGTTCACCCACAGAACCGGCTGGCCCAAGACGGCCGCCGTCGGCAAGACGCTGGTCTCCTCGTCCATGATCGACCGGGTTGCCGGCGAGATCGGCCGCACCCTGAAAGAGGTGCCGGTCGGCTTCAAGTGGTTCGTGGATGGTCTTTTCAGCGGCGAGTTCGGCTTTGGCGGCGAGGAGAGCGCGGGCGCCTCCTTCCTGCGCAAGGACGGCACCGTCTGGACCACAGACAAGGATGGCTTCATCCTGGCGCTGCTGGCCGCCGAGATCCTGGCCGTGACCGGCAAGGATCCCCAGGCCCACTACGATGCCCTGGAAGCCAGGTTCGGTCGCTCCAGCTACCGTCGCATCGACGCTCCCGCCAACAGCGCCCAGAAGGCGGTGCTCTCCAAGCTGGATCCGGCCCTGGTGGAAGCCTCAACGCTCGCCGGCGAGCCCATCCTTGCCAAGCTGACCAGGGCTCCCGGCAACGACGCCGCCATCGGCGGCCTCAAGGTGGTGACCGAGAACGGCTGGTTCGCGGCGCGCCCCTCGGGTACCGAATCCATCTACAAGATCTACATGGAGAGCTTCAAGGGCGAGGCGCACCTGGATCTGATTCAGCAGGAGGCCCAGCAGATCGTCTCCGCGGCCCTGGCCAAGGCTGGCGTCTGAGCCTGATACCCGTCACCGCAGCGCAGAAAAAGGAGCCATATTGGCTCCTTTTTGCTGTGTGCCTGGCGGGGATCTGGTGCCCGATCAGCCATTTCCCGGCTGGTCGGGGCAAGCCTTGGCTGTCTGCCTGTCCTTGAAGAGGGGCCGGGTCGGCAGCTTCATCAGGAACAGGGAGAGCAGGATCACGGCGATGCCGAGCCACTGGCGGCCGTCCAGGGCCTCTCCCACCAGCAGCACACCGAAGGAGACCGCCACCATGGGGTTGGTGAGGGCCAGCATGCCCATCACCTCGGGGCCGTGGCGCTTGAGCCCCCACAGCCAGGCCCAGTAGGCCAGTGCCGTGTTGAGCAGGACAAGCCAGATGAGCCCGGGGGCACTAGCCGGCTGCGGCAGCGGCATGGGGCCTGCCAGCCACCAGGCCAGCGGGATCAGCATCAGGCCCCCCAGCAGCAGCTGCCAGGCGGTCAGCGCCAGCAGATCGCTCACCGGCCAGCGCTGCATCCAGCGGCTGGACTGACCGATGAGCAGGGTGGCCAGCAGGGCGCACGCCACGCCGACGGGATCCAGGTTGGCGGAGGGGTTGAGCAGCAGGAGCACACCGGCGAGTCCCATCAGCCCCAGCAGCAGCCACTTGAGGGTCGGCCTGACGCCGTCCTGCACCCAGGCCAGTCCCATCAGGACGAGGGGCAGGGTGGCGCCCAGGGTGCCCGCCACGGCGCCCGGCAGGCGATAGGCCGCCACGAACAGCAGGGCGAAGAAGGCGGTGATGTTGCAAAACGCCAGCAGGAACTGCCGGTTCCAGGTGAGCGGTGGCCTGCGGGGATGGCACAGCAGCAGCAGGAGCCCGGCTGGCAGGGCGCGCCACACGGCCACCCAGTAGGGGGAGTAGTCAGTCAGATAGAGGCTGACGACGGCATAGGTACTGCCCCAGAGCAGGGGGGCGAGCAGGGCGATCAGCAGTGGCATGGTTGTCTCGCAATAAAGTATCTTCAAGTAAAGATAACTTAGCCGCGAGTTGGTTTATTATCAAGTATCTTTTCGTAAAGATAATGGAGCCGGAATGGATAGTGATCATGTAGACCTCTTGCTGGCCCAGTGGGCGCGGCAGCGACCGGATCTCGACTGCTCCCCCATGGGGGTGCTGGGGCGGGTGGCGCGCATGGCGGTGATCGCCGGGCGCGAGGTGAGCGAAGAGCTCAAGGCGTGCGGCCTGCTGGGCTCGGACTTCGACATACTGGCGACCCTGCGCCGGGCCGGCGAGCCGCTGACCCCGACCGCCCTCTATCAATCCGCCATGCTGAGCTCGGGGGCCATGACGGCCCGGCTCGACAAGCTGGAGCAGCGCGGCCTCATCGTGCGGCAGGCGGCCCCCGATGACAGGCGAAGCCTCTTGGTCTGCCTGACGGAGCCGGGGCGGGAGCTGGTGGACCATGCGGTGGAGCGCCACGTGGCCAACGAGCGGCGCCTGCTGGCCCCGCTGACCCAGGCCGAGCAGGGGCAGCTGGCCGCCTTGCTCAAACGCTGGCTGCTGGAAAACGAATAGCAAAACGGGCCCGTCGGGCCCGTTTTGCATTGGCAGAGAGCACTCAGTAGCCGCGGGCGGCCTTGACCGCCAGCCCCAGCTGCCACACCGCCATGGCGTAATGGGTGCTGTGGTTGTAGCGGGTGATGGTGTAGAAGTTCGGCAGACCGTACCAGTACTGGTAGCTCTTGCCCACGTCCAGGCGCAGCAGGCTGGCCTTGCTGTGGGCGCCGAGGGGCGCGATGGGGGAGAGGCCGGCCCGGCGCAGGGTATCCAGGCTATAGCTGGTCTGGAAGCCGGTCTCGAAGCCGGGCGCCTGGCCCTGGGCCCGCACCGCCACCTGATCCCCCTTGCGCCAGCCATGGGCCTTGAAGTAGTTGGCCACGCTGCCGATGGCATCCACCGGATCCCAGAGGTTGGTGTGGCCGTTGCCATCAAAATCCACCGCATAGCCGTGGAAGCTGGACGGCATGAACTGGCCATAGCCCATGGCGCCAGCATAGGAGCCGGTCGGCTCGCTCGGGTCTATTCCCTCGTTGCGGGTCATGATCAGGAACTGCTCCAGCTCGCCGCGAAAGAAGGTGGCACGGCGCGGGTAGTCGAACGCCAGGGTCGCCAGGGCATCCAGAATGGGGGTCTTGCCCATCACCCGACCCCAGCGGGTCTCCACCCCTATGATGCCGACGATGATCTCGGGGGGGACACCGTACTGGGCAGAGGCACGATTGAGCTCGGTCTCATACTCGCGCCAGAAGTTGACACCGTTTTGCACATTGTCCGGGGTGATGAACTTGGCACGGTAGCGGTTCCAGGCGCCGTTCGGGCCGCTTGGTGCGGTCGAGACCGGGGCCTGACGATCCATCAGGTTGATGATCCACTGCTCGCGAGAGGCCTGGGAGAGCACCCGGTGCAGCTCGGCACGGTCGAAACCATGCTTGCTGACCATCATGGCGATGAACTGATCCACTGCCGGATTGGTGGCGAAATCCCCCGCCAGCACCCCGGCCGTCTGCTTGGGCGGGGGCGTGATGAGGAAACTGCCGCCGCTTTTTGCCTTGGGGGCTGGCGCCTGTGCCGGCGTGTTGGCGGCGCTGCTGCACCCGGAGATCAGGGGGAGGAGAAGGACAAGGGGGATGAAACGATGCATAGGGCTTCCAACGGCACAAAAACGGGATGCCGCCATGGTAGTGGATCCATGGCGATGCGCAAGCACCACCATGGCCCGGATCAGGACTTGAGGGTGTGGTAACCGCTCCAGAGCCGGGTCAGTACCGTGATCAGGCACAGGGCGGCAAAACCGTAGGCCAGGGGGGCAAACCAGTGGGGCCACAGGCACATCAGCACGAACACCCCTATGGTCTCGCTGCCTTCGGTCAGGCCGCCCAGGTAATAGAGGGACTTGTGGTGATAGACGGGGTTCTCTATGCCCCGCTTGCCCGCCATGATGGCGAAGGCCAGGAAGCTCGAGCCCGTGCCCATGAAGGCGAACAGCAGGGTGGCGGCGGCCAGGGCATGGTTGGCGGGATCGGCCAGGGCGAAGCCCAGCACCACGGCGGCATAGAAGATAAAGTCCAGCGTGATGTCGAGAAAGCCGCCGCAATCCGTGATGCCCTTGAGGCGGGCGATGGCGCCATCCAGACCATCCATGATGCGATTGAGCAAGATGCAGACCAGGGCCGCCTCGAACTGGCCAAGGGCGAGCAGGGGCAGGCTCAGCATGCCGATGACAAAGCCGGTGATGCTGATCTGGTTGGCACTGACCCCCAGACGGGCCAGGGGGCTGGCGAGGGCGTTGAGGGGGCGACGGATCAGCACGATGGCGTAGCGATCTAGCAAGGGATCCTCCTTTCAGGATCAGGGAACACAGGGATCATAAGGCGGCGGATCAGCAAGGACTGCCCCTGCCCGCATCCGCCGCCAGGGCGCCGAGATCCAGTATGGCGGCGGGGGCATCCTCCTCGTCGTGGCTGACCAGGATGGCCGGGATGGCGCGGGCCGCTATCTCGCCGAACACCAGGGCGCGAAAGGCGGCTCGCAGCGGCTTGTCCAGCCGGGCGAAGGGCTCGTCGAGCAAGATGGCGGCGGGCTCGGCCAGCAGGGCCCGCAGCAGGCTGATCCTTGCCTTCTGCCCCCCGGAGAGGGCGGCGGGATGGCGTTCGGCAAAGCCCGCCAGCTCGACCCTGGCCAGCGCCACCAGGGCCCGGGCGCGGCGCTCCTTCCCCCTGATGTGGGCGGGCATGCCAAACATCAGGTTCTCGGCCACCGTCAGATGGGCAAACAGCAGATCCTCCTGAAACAGGATGCCGACGCGTCTCTGGTAGGCGGGCAGGGGCGAGAGCAGCCGCTCGCCCTGGCGGATCTCCCCGTGCAGGGCGAGGGGGCCGCCTTTGGGCAGCACCCCGGCTATTCCGGCCAGCAGCGAGCTCTTGCCGCAGCCGCTTGGCCCCATCAGGGTCAGCACCTCGCCGGGGGCGATGTGGCAGGGGGGCAGTTGCAGCAAGGGCCTGCCATGCAGGCTGAGGGTGAGAGGGGCCAGGTGCAGGGGCTCCGTCATGGGGTTGGCTCCAGTTGATGGGAGGCGCGTTCGGCCCTGTGGGGCAGCCAGAGCGCCAGGGCGTAGATCAGCAGCGGCAGTGCCAGTTGCAGCAGGCCGTAGAGGCTGGCGAGACGGCGGTTGAGGCCGGAGCCGATGGCCACCGCCTCCGTGGTGAGGGTGATGACGCGCCCGGCGCCAAACAGCAGGGTGGGCAGGTATTGGGCCAGGCTGACGGTGGCCCCCACGGCGCAGGCGAAGGCGAGGGGGCGCAGCAGCAGGGGTCCCTTGACCCGCCACCAGGCCTGCCAGGGACGGGCGCCCAGGGTGGCCGCCGCCTGGGTCAGGCGATCGTCGAACTGGCGATAGGGCCCGTACAGGCAGAGGTAGACATAGGGGTAGACGAACAGCAGCTGGCTCCAGAACACCAGCCCCATGCCCACCGGCAGCCCGAGCCAGTCTGCCCCGAGCCTGACGCCGAACAGCAGGCTGGCCTGGGGCAGCAGCAGTGGCAGACAGATGAGCCAGAGTGGCCAGGGGCGGCGACCCCGCTGGGCCTCCAGGGCGAGCACCACCAGCACCAGGGCCAGCAGGGCGCTGAGCAGGGCGAGCCAGGCGCTGTGGGTAAGGGGCTGGGCCAGCTCTGCCATGGCCTGCTGCCAGTGGTGGCCGCTCCACTGGCTGGGCCAGGGGGCGGGAAAGGGCCAGCGCCGGGTGAGGGACCAGAGCAGCAGGGCCGCCAGCACCAGCAGGTTTGTCGCCAGCAGCAGGGTGGTCAGGACCAGGGCCAGGGCGGGGGCCAGCCGGGAAGGACTGGTCTGGCGCCGGCCATCGAGCATGAGCCCCTTGCCCCAGTGCAGATGCGCCCACTCCAGGGCGCGCAGGAGGGCGAGCAGCAGCAGATTGAGGCCAAACAGCAGCAGGGCGCCATGGTTGGCCAGGGGTCGCCAATGGAGATCCGGGTCCTGATACCAGCGCCAGAGTCGCACCGCCAGGGGGGCGGGCTGGGTCGGGCCGAGCAGCAGGGCCAGATCCACCACCGCCAGGCCATAGGCCGCCACCGCGTAGAGGGGCAGGCGCAGGCTGGGCCAGAGGCTGGGCAGGATCAGGCGCCACCAGATCTGGGGCGGCCGAAACCCCAGGCTCTGCCCCAGCCACTGCTGGCGGGCGGTCAGGGCAGGATCGAGGGCGCCGAGGGCCATCAGCAGCAAGAAGGGAGTCTCTTTGAGCACCAGCAGGGCGATGAGACCCAGGCCCCAGGGGTCGTGCAGGGTCTGCCAGTCCGGCGGCAGCACAAAACCGGTGAGGGCGGGGGAGATAAGCCGCAGCAACCAGCCGGAGGGGGCGATGAGGAAGGCAAAGCCGATGGCGAAGGCGACGTGGGGCATGGCCAGCAGCGGCGAGAGCAGGCGGCGCAGCAGGGCAAGGCCGCGCCCCTCGCCGTGGGCCAGCAGGAGGGCGACCAGGAGCAGGCTGATCAGGCTGGAGGCGAGGGCGGTCCAGAGGCTGAGGCCGATGGAGGTCCAGAGCCCGGGCTGGGCAAGGAGTCGAAGCCAGGGGGCCGGGGTCAGCCCCTGGCCCAGCAGGAGCAGCAGGCCGGCGAGCAGGGGAAGCCAGAGCAGCAGCCCCGTCACTGTCAGGATCAGCCGGTGCATCTAGTGGCCGTAACGCTCGGCCCAGGCCGTTTCCAGCATCAGCTGCCAGCTGGGATGGGGCTCAGGCCTAGCCTTGAAGCGCAGGGCTGGCGCCGTGCCCTGCGGCAGGCTCTCCTGCCTGAGCACGCTGGGATCGCCCCAGAAGGCGGGATCGGCCTTGCGGGCCTGGGCGGCCGGGCTCAGCAGGAAGTTGACCACCACCTGGGCCCCGGCCCGGGCATTGGCATTGAAGGGGATGGCGAGGAAGTGGCTGTTGGTGAGCGCCCCCTTCTCCATGGCGATGGCGGTGACGGAGGCGGGCAGGCTGCCATTGGCCACCGCCCCCATGGCCTCCTGGGGATTGAAGCTGATGGCCATGGCCAGCTCGCCATCGTCGAGCAGCTGCCGGGTCTCGGCGGCGCTGGCGGGGAAGGCCCGCCCCTGACGCCACAGGTGGGGATGCAGGGCATTGAGCCAGGCCCAGAGCGGCGCCGTGACCCGATCGAACGCGGCCTGATCCGCCGCCTGGTAGAGGGGGGCAGAATCCGGGGTCAACTCCAGCAGCATCTGCTTGAGGAAGCTGGAGCCATGAAACTGGGGCGGCTTGGGGTAGCTGAAGCGGCCCGGGTTGGCCCGGGCCCAGGCCAGCAGCGCCTGGGCCGAGCGTGGCGGCGCGGCCACCTGGGCCTTATCGACCATGAAGTTGAGCTGGCCCAGCCCCCAGGGGGCCTCCAGCCCCTCCACCGGCACTGTGAAGTCCTCACTCACCGGCAGGCTCAGGTCCACCAGGGCCATGTTCGGCAACCCCTGGCTGAAGGGGGCGCCGAGCAGGCCCTTGTCCTTGAGGGCCTTGAAGTTCTCGCCATTGACCCAGAGCAGGTCGATGGGGCCCCCCTGGCGCTTTCCCGCCTGCTTGTTGGCGAGCAGCTGGCTGACGCTCTGGGCGATGTCATCCACCTTCACCTGGACCAGGGTGACGCCATGGTCACGGGCCAGCTCTCCGGCCGCCCAGGCGAGGTAGCGATTGATCTCGGGGCTGCCGCCCCAGGCGTTGAAGTAGACGGTTTCTCCCCTGGCCTCGGCCTGGATCGCCTGCCAGGGGGACGGGCTCTCGGCCCGGGCCTGGCCGCCCCAGAGCAGGAGCAGGGTGACGGCCAGGGCAGGGAGGTGGCGAATGGGCATCATGACTCCTTGTGAGGGTTAGCGGCGGGACCCGTTTGCAGCGGATGCTGTCTGGCCTCCAGTTTGCCACGGCGGCGCCAGTGGTGGTAGCGCGCCAGCCAGGGCAGCAGGGCCTTGGGCTGGTGGGCCTGGCGCCATTGGCCGGCCACGTACTTGTTGCCCTCCATCAGGGTGGGGTAGGCGTGAAGGGTGGCGAGCACCTTGCCAAGGCCGAGTCGATGGCGCATGGCGAGGGTGAATTCGGCGATGCGCTCCCCGGCGTGGGGGCCGACGATGGTGGCGCCGAGGATCCTGTCCTTGCCTGGCGGGGTCAGCACCTCGATGAAGCCCTGGGTCTCGCCGTCGGCGATGGCCCTGTCCAGCTTCTTGAGCTCGAAGCGGGTCGCCTCGAAGGGGATGCTCTGGGCCTCTGCCTCCTTGCGATTGAGGCCGACCCTGGCCACCTCGGGGCTGGTGTAGGTGGCGGCCGGGATCACCCGATAGTCCGCCTTGAATCGCTTGAACTGGCCGAACAGGGCATTGACCGCGGCGTACCAGGCCTGATGGGCGGCGAAGTGGGTGAACTGGTAGGGGCCGGCCACGTCCCCCACCGCCAGTATGCTGGGGTAGTTGGTGGCGAGGAAGCCATCCACGGCGACCGTGCCCCGCGCCGTGAGCTCGACCCCTAAGTCCTCCAGACCAAAGCCGCCGACATTGGCGACCCGGCCCAGAGCCAGCAGCAGTCGATCGCCCTCTAGCCGGCAGGTCTCATCCCCCCGGCGCAGGTGCAGGCGGATCTGATCCTGCGCCAGGGGCTCCACCCGCTCGGCGTGCCAGCCGAGCAGCAGATGGACCCCATCCTCGGTCATCTGCTGCTGCAGCAGGGCGGCGACCTCGGCCTCTTCCCGGGGCAGCAGCTGATCCGCCAGCTCGATCAGGGAAACCCGGATGCCGAGCTGGGCCAGGCTCTGGGCCAGCTCGCAGCCGATGGGGCCACCGCCGAGCACCAGCAGGTGGCGGGGGGGCTCGCGCAGCTGCCACAGATTATCCGAGGTGAGATAGGGCACCTCGGAGAGCCCCGGCAGATCGGGCACCAGGGGCCTGGCGCCGGTGGCGAGCACGATATGGCGGCTGGCAAGGCGCCTGCCGCCCACCTCCACCTCCCAGGGGGAGACGAGGCGCGCCTCTCCCTGGATGCACTCCACCCCCAGGGCCTCGTAGCGCTCGACCGAGTCGTGGGGCGCCACCTCGGTGATCACCCGGGCCACCCGCGCCATCACGGCGGCGAAATCGGCACGGGCCTGGCTCTCGCGAAAGCCAAGCTCCGCTCCCTGGCGCTGCTGCGCGGCGAAGCGGGCGCTTCGGATCAGCGCCTTGGAGGGGACACAGCCGGTGTTGAGACAGTCCCCCCCCATCTTGTGCTGCTCGATGAGAGCCACCCGCGCCTTGACGGCGGCGGCGATATAGCTGGTCACCAGGCCACCGGCCCCGGCGCCGATCACCACCAGGTTGTAGTCGAAGTGGTCGGGCCGACGAAACCGGGCATGGAGCCTGTGCCGGGCGAGCAGGCCCTGGCCGGCGCGGGCCAGCCAGGGCAGCAGCCCGAGCAGACAGAGCGCCGCGATGAGCCCGGGGGAGAGGATGTTGCCCGTGCTGGTGAGCTGGGCCAGCTGGCTGCCCGCCAGCACATAGACCAGGGTGCCGGGCAGCATGCCGAGCTGGCTCACCCAGTAGAAGGTGCGCAGGGGCAGGGCGGTCAGCCCCATCAGCAAGTTGATGAGAAAGAAGGGGAACAGGGGGATGAGGCGCAGGCTCAGCAGGTAGAAGGGGCCATCCTTGGCCATGCCCGCATCCACCAGCGACAGCTTGTCGCCAAAGCGGCGCAGGACCCAGTCCCGCAGCAGGAAGCGGGCGCTGAGAAAGGCGAGGCTGGCGCCCAGGGTGCTGGCAAACGAGACCAGCAGCAGCCCCCAGCCGACCCCGAAGATGGCGCTGCCAAACAGGGTCAGCAGGCTGGCCCCGGGCAGGGAGAGGGCTGTGCTCAGCACATAGACGGCGAAGAAGAGAGCGCTGGCCTGCCAGAAGTGAGCGTCCACCCAGCCCTCGAGCGCGCTCTGGCGCGCCTGCAGGGCGGAGAGGGTCAGGTAGCTATCCAGATCCAGGGCGAAGAAGGCGCCGATGAGCAGGGCCATCAGCAGCAGCAATCCCAGCTTGGTGCGTCTCATGAGGGGTTCTCCTCCCGGGGGGGTGGGTCGCCGGCGTCCGGCTGGACCGGGAGCTGGCAAAAGCCCTGGGCGGGCACGTCGAGGGCGGCATTGAACTTGGCCGACATGTTCTGAAAGGCGATGAGACCGGTCAGCTCCACCAGGGCATCGTCATCGAACCAGGTCTTGAGGCGCGCAACCTGCTCGTCCCTCACCCCGTCGAGCCCGGTCATGGCCTCGGTGTAATCGAGCACCGCCTGCTCGCGGGCATCGAACAAGGGGCTGGTGCGCCACTGGGCCAGGGCCTCCACCTTCTCGCCGGAGCCGGCCCGCTTGACCAGGGTCATGGCATTGATGTCGACGCAAAAGCGGCACCAGTTGAGCTGGGAGACCCGCACCGTGACCAGGGAGCGCAGCACGGGGTCTATGGGGGAGCGCTTGCGGTTGATGACCCCGTACAGGGTGGCAACGGCGGCGAACAGACGGGGGGATCGGCCCCAGCACTTGCCCGGGATCAGTACCTGGCCATAGTTGCGTCGCTGCAACCAGAAGAAGGGTTTGATGAACCAGGCATAGTCCCGGTCTGCTTTGAGCTGGATGCGCATACTGCTCCTCTGCTGCTCTTGCCGCGCCATGGGGCGTGGCGTCTCTTTGTGGGATCAGGGGGCCGCCAGGCGGGCTTGCAGCCGGGCGAGGAACGTCTGGATCCGGGCCCGATTCGCTCCCAGATCGGATCGGCCCTGGCGGGAGGCGGATCGCATGTCGATGCGCAGCTCCCTGGGCCCCTCGAACAGGCGCAGCGCCACATCGTCTTGAAAGCCGAACCAGGGGCTGGTCACCACGGCCTCCAGTCCCTCCTGGCTCGCCCTGATCTGCCAGCCCGATGCCTGCATCAGGCTGGCTGCCTCGGTGAGCACCCGCTCCCGGCTGGCCCGGGTATAGATAGGAGCGGGGTTGTCGCCGGAAAATTTCAGGGGAGCCTCATTGACGGGCAGATCGGCGTCGCTGCGCAGCTGGTGCGCCCAGTCGAGCCTGGGGGGATGGAGGGGGTCCGTGCTGACGTCGTTGAGCAAGGGGGCGCGCAGCGCCAGGGTCAGGAATCCGACGGGCAGCAGCAGGGGCAGGGCACCGACGGCGGCCCAGTATCGTCTGGGATGCCAGGGCAGGCGTAGCAGCAGCCAGAGGGCGACGAGGGCCCCGGCCAGGCAGAGGAGGAAGCCGACCCACCAGGGCCAGAGGGCGACACGGCTGCCCAGGGCGCCAGAGAGTGGCAGCAACCAGGCCAGCAGGGGAAGCAGTGGGAGGGGCAGCATGGGATAACCCTTGGAAAACTGGCCAAAGGATAAACCTAATTAACTGATAAGGTTAATTTATTTTTAGATTTAGCGGACAGGATAAGGGAGAGAAGGGGCGACGGGGGAGCCGCCCCTGGGGCGTCAGCTGCGGTAGAGCACCTTGATGAGGTGGAAGCCGAACTTGGTGCGGATGGGGCCGAGCACCTTGAGCAGCTCCCCCTTGAACACCGCATCATCGAACGCCTTGACCATGTCCCCCTTGTTGAACTCCCCCAGATCGCCGCCGCGCTTGCCGGAGGGGCAGGTGGAGTGGCGCTTGGCCATCTGGCCAAAGTCGGCGCCCTTGTCGATCTTGCTCTTGATCTCCAGGCACTCCTTTTCCGTCTTGACCAGAATGTGTTGGGCGCATGCCTTGTTCATGGGTTCTCCTCGTTGCATCTTGCGGGGCGGCCGGGGTGAGTCTCACCTGGGATGGCTCAGGGGCCCGGCCGGCTGGGGCGCAAGATTAGCGCAATTGCTGCCCCTCGTCAGCCGGGATCCTGGCTCTGGGGTGGCGGGACTGCCACAGCAGCTCGAGGCCGAGCAGGCCGTGCAGGCTCCAGAGCGCCACGGGATCGAGCCATTCGCCCCCCAGCTGCAGGCTGGTGAGGGCGCAGCCGAGCAGCAGCGCCGCCGTGAGCGGCAGGCGCCAGTGGGGGGCCAGGGGAGCCAGCAGGGCGCTGCCGAGCAGGATGGCGAGGCCAAAGGGGAGGTTCAGGGCGGTGAAGGCGAGGGCCTGCTGCCCCGTCATGCCGCACAACAGGGCCAGCAGGGCGCTGCAGCAGGCGAGGAAGGTGATGAACTCGAGTCGCTCGGCGATGTGGTCGGCCAGTTGTTCGCTGCGTGCTGTCATGGGGTGACTCCTCATGGATGATGGGGGCAGTGTGGCGCAATCCAGGGTGGCGAGTGAGCGGGATAAATAGATTAGGGCGAGCGAGTGCCTCGTTTCTGTTTTATAACCAATTGATTAACAATGGTTAAATCATCATTCACTGGGGGCGACCAGACTGAGGGAGGGGGAGGGGAGGCCAGCCATGGCTTGCTTTTCTGCCCGGGACATCATGGCCAGATGAGGACTCAATATTGCGCCTGTTGACGCCGACAGTTTCTGTCGTATCGACCCATGCGCGAATGACGCCAGGCTGCGCAGCAATTGGTCAGATGAGGTGTCAATTTCATCACTCGGGGTTAATTTATCGCCAAAGGGCTCTGTTTTATGGCAAATCCAGGTCGCTGATGGGTCTGAATCCCGCCAACGACTATGGTAGGATGGCTGCGCCTCGCCCTCGGCGCGGCCACGATCACCGCGATGAGACCAGCATCGTTCGCTTGAGCATGAATTCGGGGAAGTTGACGTTTGACAGGATGCAATCTGCCCATACCTGCGGGTAAATCGCAGCCGTGCCGCCGGGTGCGTGCCTGGCTCTGGCTGACGCTCTGCCTCGGCTGCCTGGCCTCTCCCGCCATGGCGGCCAAGCTGACCTACCAGGTCAAGGGGCTCAAGGGCGACAATAAAGAGAACGTCGAAGCCTATCTCAACGCCCTGCCCGTCTATCAGGAGCGGCAATACAGACCCGCTAGGGCCAAGATCATCGAGAGTACCGAGCAGGCGCTGCAGGTCTACGGCTATTACCAGCCCAAGGTCAAGTTGAGCCGGGACAAGAAGACCCCCTCCAAGGTGACGGTGACGGTGGAGGCGGGAGAGCCCGTGCTCATCTCCCGGCTGGATGTTCTGCTGGAGGGGGATGCGGGCAGCGACGAGATCTACAGCGAGCTGCTGGACAAGCTGCCCCTCAAGGAGGGCGAGCCGCTCCATCACGGCAAATATGAATCCATCAAGGCGGATCTGGGCAGCCTGGCGCTGGCCCGGGGCTACTTCAACGCCCGCATCAGCAGGAGCCAGGTCCGGGTCTATCCCGAGAAGGGCACCGCCGAGATCTACATAGTGTTTCGCTCCGGCACCCGCTACCACTTCGGCGAGGTGCGCTACAGCGCCACCCCGGAGGAGCTGCGCCTCATCAAGCCCCTGGTCAGCATCAAGCGCGGCGACCCCTACCTCGCCATCAAGATGGCGGAGACCTCCCAGGACATCTCCTCGACCAAGCTGTTCAAGCAGGTGGATCTCAAGCCCCTGATCAGCGAGGCAGAGGGCAACCAGGTCCCCATTCAGGTGACGCTGGCGCCGCGCACCCAGCACGAGATAGAGACGGGGATAGGCTATGCCACCGACGTGGGCCCCAGGGTGAGCGCCACCTGGGAGAAGCCCTGGATCAACCGCTACGGCCACCGCCTCAACGCCACCGCCAACGTGTCAGCGCCCCAGGCCGACCTCAGCTTCGATTACCAGATCCCCGTCATTGGCAAGAATCCGCTGCAAGATTACTACTCGCTGCAGGCCGGTTATCGCTACACCAACAACAACGACACCCGCTCCGACCTGACCACCTTCGGGGTTCACCGCTGGAAGCGGCGCCCGGACGCCTGGGACAGGGACGTGTTCGTGCGTCTGGAGAACGAACGCTACGAGCAGGGCTCGGATGCGGGCAACAGCCTGCTGCTGATCCCCGGGGTCTCCTGGTCGCGGCTGCGGCTGCGTGGCAACCTGGTGCCGGACTGGGGGGACAGGCAACAGCTGACCCTGGAGTTCTCCGATCCCACCTGGGGCTCGGATATCCGCTTCATGCGCGCCTGGGGACGCACCAAGTGGCTGCGTACCCTGGGGGAGAACAACCGTTTCCTGTTTCGGGCCGAGCAGGGGGCCATCATAGGGGATGACTTCTCCCTGGTGCCGCCTTCCCTGCGTTTCTTCACCGGCGGCGATCAGACGGTGCGTGGCTATGGCTACGAAGAGATAGGCCCGCGGGATGCGGACGGCAAGTTGCTGGGGGGACGCTACACCACGGCCGTCAGCGGCGAATACAATTACCGCTTCAGCGACAAGTGGCTGGGGGCCCTGTTCGTGGATGGCGGCACCGCCACCGACGACTACCAGGAGGCCTGGAAGATAGGCACCGGGGTCGGGGTGCGCTGGGTCACCCCCATCGGTCAGGTCAGGCTGGATCTGGCGGTGGGCATCTCGGAGGAGGACAAACCCCTGCGCCTGCACTTTGCCCTGGGGCCTGAATTATGATCTGGTTAAAGCGACTCTTCCTCTGGTTGATGGGGCTCATCTTCCTGCTGCTGATCGGCATCAGCCTGCTCGGTTTCACCCATCAGGGCAACAAATGGATCTGGCAGCAGGCCAGGGCGGCCTTGCCTGCCCTCAAGGGGGAGCTGGTATCGGGCCAGCTCGGTTACGGCTGGACCCTGGAAGGGGTCGGCTGGCAGGACGAGCTGGTGGATGCCAGGGTCGAGCGCGCCGTGCTCGACTGGGATCTGGGCAAGCTGCTGCAAGGCCAGCTCTGGATCCGCTCCCTGACCCTGACTCACCCCGTGGTCAAGGTGGTCGAGTCGGCGCCCAGTGACGAGCCGCCCGGCGAGCCCTTCGTCTGGCGCCCGCTGCCCCTGCGCATCCAGATAGACGCCCTCAAGGTCAGCGCCCTGGATGTGGACGTGCCAGGGCTCAAGCTGGCACTCAAGGATCTCGATATCGGCGCCAGATTGGACCGGCAGGGTCTGACGGTGCGCGGCCCAGTGCTGGACGGCGTGGCCATCACCCTGGCCGATGCGCCCCCGCCGGCGCCGGGCGAGCAGGTTGCTGCCAAGGGCGCGGCGCCCGAGCCGGCCTCCGACAGCACCACCCTGGTGGCCAGCTCGCCCCAGGGCGACATCGCCATCGAACTGCCCAAGATCTCCCTGCCCTTCCCCCTGCGCCTCGAGGGGCTGCTGCTCACCGACTTCAGTTACCGGCAAGGGGAGCTCAAGGAGGCCATCGACAAGTTGCAGCTCTCGGTCTCGGGGGAGGGGGAGCGCATCGAGATCGAGCAGTTCTTCCTGCGCCATGCCATGGCCGATCTCGATCTCAAGGGCCAGATCAGCCTGCAAGATGATTATCCCCTCGACCTGACCCTGACCGCCAAGGCGCGCAAGGCCCTGCTCGACAACCAGCTCAAGGGGGAGCAGGCGACCCTGACCCTGGGGGGCTCGGTGGGCAAGCTGGCCCTGGCGCTCAATGCCAAGGGGCCGGTGGCGGCCACCCTCAAGGGGACACTGCAGGCCCTGGATCCGGACCTGCCCTTCGATGTGAAGCTGAACTGGCCAGGCCTCAAGTGGCCCTTACACAAGCCGGCGGAAGACGAACCCAGTTACCAGTTGAAGAAGGGGAGTCTGACGGCCAAGGGGGCCTTGTCTGGCTACCAGTTTGCCTTGAATACCTCGGGCCAGGGGACGGATGTGCCTCCCTTCAAGCTGGCCCTCAAGGGCAAGGGCAACCTGGAGCAGCTCAGCAACATCGACCTGCTGCTCAATGCCCTGCAGGGGGAGCTCAAGCTCGATGGCAAGCTCGCCTGGCGCAAGGGCGTACAGTGGCAGGGGGTGACCAGCTTCAAGGGGATTGACCCCGCCGAGCTGGTGCCCGAGATCAAAGGCTCCCTGGCCGGCCGGGTGGAGAGCGAATTTGCGCTGGGGGACGACGGACACTGGCAGCTCAAGGTGCCTGCCCTCAAGGTGGACGGCAAGATCAACAAGTATCCCCTCGCCATCACAGGCCAGCTCAGCGGTGATGACGCCATGAACTGGCAGATCCCCGCCTTCGCGCTGCAGACCGGCCCCAACCAGTTGCAGGCCAGGGGCAAGCTCAGCCAGGCCCTGTGGCAGCTCGACGCCCGCCTGGCCGCCCCGGATCTCTCCGGCATTTACCCCGGCCTGCGCGGGGATCTTCGCGGCACCCTGGCGCTGGGGGGCAACCAGCAGGTCCCCAGGATCAGCGCGGCCCTGAGCTCGAACCGTCTCTTCTTCGAGGGGACGGATCTCAAGGAGATCGCCCTCAACGGCAACGCAGTGATAGGCGAGGTGCCCTCCGGCAAGCTGGCCCTGACGGTGGCCACCCTGACCCAGGGCAGCACCCTCCTCAAGGCCCTCAAGCTGGATCTCGATGGGGACCTCAGCCGTCACCAGCTCTCCTTCGACAGCAAGGGCGATCCCCTGGCGGCCAGGCTGCGGCTCAATGGCGGCGTGCAGCAGACCCACTGGCGCGGCGCACTGACCGAGCTCAACATCAGAACACCCATGAAGCGCTGGCAGCTCAAGGCACCCTGGAACCTGGATCTCGACCTCGACAAGCAGCGGCTGGCCATGAGCGATCTCTGCCTCGGCTCCCAGCAGGCGAGCCTGTGCGTCAAGGGCAGCCAGGTCTCGGCCGCCCAGGGGGAACTGGCGTTTGCCTTGACCGAGTTCGACCTCAAGCGCCTGCGTCCCTGGCTGCCGGACAACTTCAAGTGGCAGGCGGTGCTGTCGGCCGACGGGCGTGCCAGCTGGAAGGGGGATCAACCCAGGGTGCATGCCACCCTGCGTACCACCCCGGGCACCTTCGTCGCCGATGCCGTCAAGACCTCCTATCAGCAGCTCGCCGTCGGTTTCGACCTTGAGCCCAGACAGGCCAATCTGCGCCTCGATTTCGTCTCCGCCGACATAGGCACCATAGACACGGATCTCGTCATCCTGGATCCCAGCGGTCGTGGCGCCTTGTCCGGTCAGCTCAAGTTCAACGGACTGAAGCTGAGCCCGTTCGCGCCGCTGATCCCGGAGGTGCGCTCCCTGCAAGGGGTGATCAGCGCCGATGCCCGCTTCGATGGCACCCTGAAGACCCCCTTGCTGTTTGGTCAGCTCAATCTGGTGGAGGGGGAGGTGCAGACCCACACCGACATGGTGACCCTCAAACAACTCAAGACCCGCCTCAAGATCGAGGGCAACCGGGCCGAGCTCGATGGCAGCATGCTGGTGGGCAAGGGGCCGCTCGCCCTGGGGGGCTGGCTGAGCTGGGCCAAGGCGCCCATCGAGGGCAGCCTGACCATACAGGGCAAGGATCTGGAGGCGCAGTACCCCGGCATGGGCCGGGTGCGGGTCACGCCGGATCTCGCCATCAGCCTGGGAGAGCAGACCCGGGTGACCGGCAAGATCACCATTCCCTGGGCGCGGATCCTGGTGAAGAACCTGCCGGAGAGTGCGGTGGCGCGCTCGGACGACGTCACCATCATCTATGACGAGCTGGCGCCGCCGGTGGAGCCGACGGCCTTACCCCTCGAGATGAAGGTGGCCGTGGTGCTCGGCGATGACATTCGCCTCGAGGCCATGGGACTCAAGACCCGGGTCACCGGCGGCATCAATCTCAATCAGGAGCCGGAGAAGCCCCTGTCTGGCAACGGGCAGCTGGAACTCAAGGAGGGTCGTTTCAAGGCCTATGGCCAGAATCTGATCATCAAGGAGGGGCGCATCATCTTCTCCGGGCCGCTGGACAAGCCCTATCTCAATATCGAGACCTACCGGGATCCGGATACCATCGAGGACAATGTCACCGTGGGGGTCCGGGTGACGGGACCGGCGGCCAAGCCGAAGATAGCCGTCTATTCAGAGCCCCAGATGCCTCAGTCCGAGCAGCTCTCCTACCTGTTGCGGGGCAAGGGGCTGCAGACCGGCGGCGAGGATGGCGGCTTCAATGGCCTGCTGGTGGCGGGGGCGGTCGGCCAGGTGGGCGGTGTGGTCTCCGATATCGGCGAATCGCTGGGCATGAGCGATGTCTCCCTGGATACCGAGGGGAGCGGCGATGACACCCAGGTCACGCTCTCGGCCTACCTGCTGCCCGGTCTGCAGTTCCAGTACGGCGTCGGGGTGTTCAGCCCCATCGCCGAATTCAAGCTGCGCTACGAGGTGCTGCCGAGGCTCTATCTGCAGGCCATGAGCGGGGTGGCCCAGGCGGTGGATATCTTCTACCGCTTCACCCTCTAACCAGGGAGCCAGGATGACAAGAGGGGAGGCCAGGGCCTCCCCTCTTGTCTGTGGCACTCTTGCCTCGGGGGGCCGGACTGCGGGCATGGTCCGACGCGCCGGTCATCTCTTCTCAACTTTGGCCAGGGCGGGCCGATAACAGGGAACCTGTCCCTTGCCTGACGCGCCATGTTACCCAACGCCATCCGTGAACGTCTGCTGGTCGATGAGAGCCAGCTCGATCAGCGCCTCAATCAGGATCTGCTGCGCGGCGATCGCGCCGACTTTCGCCTGCACCTGGC
The DNA here is from genome assembly GCF_046078285.1 of Aeromonas bivalvium. Taxonomy (NCBI): domain Bacteria; kingdom Pseudomonadati; phylum Pseudomonadota; class Gammaproteobacteria; order Aeromonadales; family Aeromonadaceae; genus Aeromonas; species Aeromonas bivalvium. The sequence continues at coordinate 840,888 of NZ_JBGXBV010000001.1, read as the reverse complement.
CCTGCTCACCGAGGCGGTGGAGGAGCAGCCCTGGTTCGATGAGGCCGATAGCCTCCCCAGGGAGGAGATTGACTGGCGGGCCCGGCTCGGCCTGGCACCGGCCACCCCCCTGCACAGCGACACGCCGGCGAGCAGTGCCCACCTCACCGAGCGGTTGCAACAGGGGGGAAGCATGGCGGATGCCAGACTCTGGCTCGCCCTCCATCCCCAGCCGCTGGCGGGTCGGCGACCGCTGCTGGATCCGGCGGTGTACGACAACCTGAGTGCCCTGGGGCGCGAGCGGCTGCAGGCCGGGTGGTCATTGCCAAACAAGGGGCGCGAGGCCCGGCCCCTGGTGATGCTGCCTCTGCTCGACCGGCTGGCCGAGGGGGTGGATGCGGCTCTGCACTGGCAGAGCTGAGGGACGCCAGGCACGGCTCCTCAGGGAAATGCTAAATGATAACCATAGAAAAAGGCGGTCAAGCCGCCTTTTTCTCTCCAACTGACTATTTTGTCATATCAAGCGTCAACTTCCGCATCTGCCTCCTGGGGCTCGGCCTGCTCCCTGAGGGGAGACTGCGCGCGGCGAGCCAGCGGTTTTTCTGTGTGACGATTGAGCTGGCGCTCGAGTTTCTGTCCCAGATCATTGATGGCGGCGTAGAGGTCCTCATGCTCGGCCTGGGCAAACAACTTGCCGTTGGGAATACCTGCCGTGGCTTCGATGTTGAACATCAACCTTTCCTTGGAGACGATCACATGGGGAGTGATGAGCGGCACCTGCAGACGTTCGAGCTTGTTGAAGCGAGATTCGATGCGCTCGCGGATTGCCGGGGTGATCTCAATGATTTTACTGGTGATTTCAATTTTCATATAGGCCCCCTTCGGGTCGTCTTGCTTGTCTCTTCACCTCCAGAATACCCATGGGGAGGGCCATTAACGTGATCTGGATCACATTAACGACCCTTTGTTGTTCATCACACGGTAAATTGTGATCTTTTCGGCTTCTGCACCAAAAAGCACTTGAGCTGTGTGAAGTGGGCAGGCAGTATGGGCGAATTGGATCGTATCTGTCCCTTCTGGCAGCGCAGTCTGTCGATTTGAAATCAGGTTTCACCCATTGTCTCCCCTCCTTTCTTCTTGTTTGCCGCTAGTATCGGGAAGGCGAGGGTGATCTCGGTATCCTGACAGACTCGGGACAGGGACTACAGGTGGAGTCGTACATGAAGCAGCAGGCCACTCAGATGATGTGGTTTTATGAGCCGGCCCAGGGCCAGTGGCGGGTCTCGGATCATGCCTCCAACCAGCTTTGGCAAGGGGAGGGGGCCCACCCCTGGAGCGATAATCTGGATCCTGCCGACGAGGCGGGTTTCGCCCGGTTCGTCGACACCTTGCAACAGGGCGACAAGCCGGGGCAGTTCATCGGCCACCTCCACGACGAGTCAGGCCAGGCCCATCATTTCCTCTGGCGCGGCCAGTATCTGGCGGATCAGGGCCTCTGCTGCGGCTGGGTCAGCCCCATCGAGGTTGCCAGCCAGCCCTCTCTTCCGGTGCGGCTCAATGGCGAACGCTCCCCCCTGCTGGTGCAAGACCCCCTATTGGCCCAGCTGGCCCAGGCTCTCTCCGCCAAGACGGGGATGGACTTTTTTGACACCCTAACCCACGAACTGGCCGAGATCCTCGACGCCGATGCGGTCTGGCTGGCGGAGCTGGGCGAGCTGCAGCAGCTGAGGGTGATCGCCAGCCATGGCGCCACCCTGGGTCATTACCGGCTGGAGGAGATGCCATGCCGGCATCTCTACGAAACGCGCCGGGCTTGTACCCGGGTGCTCGAGGCGCCGCTGCCGGCACACCCCTGGTTGGCGGCGGGACAGACCTACCACGGCCATCCCCTGTGCGATCGCCATGGCCAGATCCTGGGGCATCTGGCCCTGCTCTTCTCCGGCTCCGTCGCCATCCCGAACCTGGCCGCCGTGCTGACCATTTTCTCGGTGCGCATGGTGGCCGAGCTGGAACGGCTCAAGAGCGAAGCCCAGCTGCGGCTCTCTGCCGTGGCGTTCGAGACCCACGAAGGCATCATCATCACGGATCCCGACTACAAGATCCTGCGGGTCAACCACGCCTTCGGCCAGATCACCGGTTTTGACAGCCAGGCCGTGCTTGGCAAGCGGCTGGGGGATCTGTGGCCGAGCCAGGGGGGGCTGGGCTATGAGCTCGACAACCTGAGCCGCTGGCAGGGAGAGACCCAGCGTCGCCACGCCCGTGGCCATGGTTATCCCCAGTGGGAGATAGTCACCCCGGTCCAGGATGACAAGGGGCGGATCAGCCATTTCGTCATCTGTTTCGAGGATATCTCCGAGCGCAAGGCCGCCGAGCGCCGCATCCAGGATCTCGCCTATTACGACGAGCTGACCGGCCTGCCAAACCGGCGTCAGCTGCATGAGACCCTCAGCCAGGCCTTCAGTCAGGCGAACCGGGATCACCTGGTCGGCGCCCTGCTGTTCATCGATCTCGATCACTTCAAGACCATCAACGACTCCCTCGGCCACGCCAGCGGAGACTGGCTGCTCAAGGAGGTGGCGACCAGGCTGCGGCGCCTGGTGCGCCAGGGGGATTGCCTGGCCCGCCTCGGGGGGGACGAGTTCGTGCTGCTGCTACCGGCCCTCTCCAGTAGCCCGCCCCAGGCGGAGATGCAGGCCGATCTCATCGCCGAGCGGCTGATCGGCGAGATTGCCGCCCCCTACCATCAGGGAGGCCAGGTGCTGCACATAGGTGCCAGCGTCGGCATCACCCTGTTCCCGGGACGGGATCAGGGGGTGGATGATCTGCTCAAGCAGGCGGACACCGCCATGTACCAGGCCAAGTCGGCCGGTCGCAAGACCCGCCGCTTCTTCGATGCCGCCATGCAGCATCAGGCGGACAGGCGCCTGCTCATCCACAACGAGTTGCGCAGCGCCCTGACGGGAGGGGAACTGACCCTGCACTACCAGCCCCAGCATCTGGTGGCCGGGGGCGAGCTCATCGGGGTCGAGGCCCTGATCCGCTGGCAGCCGCCCGGGCGAGCCCTGGTCTCCCCCGCCGAGTTCATCCCCATCGCCGAGGAGACGGATCTTATCGTCGACATCGGCAACTGGGTGCTCCATGAGGCGTGCAGCCAGTATGTGAGCTGGGAGGAGAGCGGCATCCACATTCCCCAGCTGTCGGTCAACGTCAGTGCCAAGCAGTTTCACGCCCACGACTTCGTCGAGTGCATCCATGATGTGCTGGAGAAGACAGGCATGGATCCGGCATGCCTGAACCTGGAGATCACCGAGTCCGTGGTGCTGGGCCATGCGGAGGACACCATCAACAAGATGGCCGAGCTCAAGCAGCTGGGCATCAGCTTCGCCATCGACGATTTCGGCGCCGGGTACTCTTCCCTGAGCTACCTCAAGCGCCTGCCTGCCGACGAGCTGAAGATAGACCGCTCCTTCATCCAGGACATTCCCCGGGATGGCGACAACATGGCCATCGTCGAGGCGGTGATCGCCATGGCGCGCCACATGGGGTTCAACGTGACGGCGGAAGGGGTGGAGTCGCGCCAGCAACTGGAGTTTCTGCGGGCACAGGGGTGCCACTTCTATCAGGGCTATCTGGCCTCCAAGCCGCTGCCTGTGCCCTATCTGGAGCGTTATGTCCGGCGGGTGGGCGGGCGCCACGAGGTGAGAAATACCCTGATCCCGGAGCTGTAGCCCGTCTGGTTTAGGGGTAGAATGAGGGTTCGTCAGGGCGCCATTGGGCGCCCGATTTTAGGGAGAAATCGAGTGAGAGTCGTCTGGGGAATCCTGCTATCCGCCCTCCTGGTGCCGGGGGCCATGGCGCAGACCATGGATCAGTTGCGCTATCGCCAGGCCTATGACGCGGTTCGTGCCAACGACATGGCCCGCTTCCAGACCCTGAGAAGCCAGCTTGGCCACTACCCCTTGCTGCCCTATCTGGACTACTACCGGCTCGCGTTTCGCCCGGGGGGGGCCGATTATGGCGAGGTGACCCGTTTCATCCGTGACCATGGCGATACCCCCCAGTCCAACCGGCTCGAGCGCAGCTATCTGACCCATCTTGCCCAGAGCGGTCAGTGGTCCCGCTTCCTGCAGTTCTATCCCAAGCTGCCCAACTCCACCGATCTGCGCTGCATGCACTATCAGGCGCGCTACTACACGGGCCATCGTGACGAGGCGCTGCGTGAAGCGGGCAAGCTGTGGCAGAGCGGCGAGTCGCGCCCGGATGCCTGCGATCCCCTGTTCAGCCTCTGGCAAGGGGCCGGACTGCGCACCCAGGAGGCGGTCTGGTCACGGATGATGCTCGCCTTCGAGGCCGGCAATGGCAGCCTGGTGACCCATCTTGCCAACCAGCTGGGGACCGGACTCAAGCCCCATGGCACCCTGATGGCGAGCCTGCTGAGTCAGCCAGCCAAGGTGATGAACCCCGTCTATTTCAATGGTGAACGCCACTCGCGCCAGTTGCTGCTGCTGGGGCTGGCCCGTTATGCCAACAGCGAGCCGGATCGGGTGCTGGGGACATTGACCAGCTACCGCAGCCGTTTCGGGTTGACCGCACAGGAACTCAGGCCGGTGGAGCATGCCATCGCCCGCCGTTACCTGCTGGACAGGGCCCCGCAGCAGCGGGCCTGGGTCGACACTCAGGTGAAGGCGCAGCCGGATCTGGTGGAGCTGAGGGCGCGCCTCGCGGTCTGGGAGCAGGATTGGCGTGGCCTGTCCGGCTGGATCAAACAGATGCCGATGGCGCTGCAAAAAGAGGATCGCTGGCGTTACTGGCTGGCCCGGGCCCAGGAGGCGCAGGGTCAGCAGCAACCGGCGCAAACCCTCTATCGTGAGACCGCAGGGCTGCGAGGTTTCTATGGTTTCCTGGCTGCCCAGCGCAGCGGTGTGCCCTATCGCCTCAAGAACGAGCCACAGATGAGGGCCCCGGATTGGCGCAGTGCGGCCCGGCGCTGGCCCTTCCTCTCCCGGGTCAAGGAGCTGCTCGCCATGAACGAGGTGGCGGCGGCGCGCGCCGAGTGGATCCATAACATGGATCGCAACCCCGTGGCCCAGCGTATCGAATTTGGCCACGTCGCCCTCAATCAGGGCTGGCACGAACTGGCGATCCTCGCCAGTATCCGGGCCGAGGCCTGGGATGCCCTGGATCTGCGCTTCCCGCTGCCGCTGCAACGCACCTTCTCCCAGATGGCGCGCGAGCGCACCATGGACACCAGCCTGCTCTATGCCATCTCCCGCCAGGAGAGCGCCCTCTATCCGCTGGCCCAGTCGCCGGTGGGGGCGCGGGGCCTGATGCAGCTGATGCCGGCCACGGCCAAGGAGACCGCCGGCAAGCTGGGGGTGCCTTACCGGGATCCCCAGCAGCTGTTCGATCCCCAGCTCAACATTCGCCTCGGCAGCGCCTACCTCAAGCGCTTGCTGGACGTGTATGACGGCAACCGCATCCTGGCCGCTGCCGCCTACAACGCCGGACCCGGTCGGGTCAAACGTTGGCGCGATGCCCACACCGACAAGCCGATGGATGTCTGGGTCGAGAGCATTCCCTATCGGGAGACCCGCAACTATGTGCAGAACGTGCTGTCGTTCGACCTCATCTATCAGCACAGACTCAGGCAGCCCCTGAGGTTCCTGTCGGAGCGTGAGCTGCGCCATCAATATTGACCGAGGAGGGAGATGGGATCCCCATCCGCCCTGGATGGGGGTATCATGGGGCAACCTTTTGTTACAAATAGATACCTGCCAGGTGATCGGGCGCAGCAACGTGGATTGAGCGAACCGCTATAATGGCGGGCCCTGCGCGGTGAACCCCCCAAAGAAAGGAATTGAGAGTGGCAACGATTAAAGACGTTTCCCGATTGGCCAATGTCTCCATCTCGACTGTGTCCCGTGTCATCAACAGCACGGCTCAGGTCGCCCCCGACAAGAAGGAGGCGGTGCTGGCGGCCATGAAGGAGCTGAATTTTCGCCCCAACAGCTTTGCTCAGGCCCTGGTGAGCAAACGTTCCAATTGTGTCGGCGTTCTGGTGGGGGATCTTTGCGGCGGTCCCTTCTTCGCCCAGATGATGCGCGGCATCGAAACCGTGGTCGACCGTGCCGACAAGTTCACCATAGTGATGTCGGGCAACCACGATGCGGCGCGGGAGCGCCACGCCATCCAGGCGCTGCTGCAGCGCCAGTGCGACGCCCTGATCCTGCACAGCAAGGCGCTCCCCGACGAGGAGCTGAGCGAGCTGGTGGCGGGGCCGACCCCGGTGGTCTTCATCAACCGCCAGGTGCCGGGGGCGGAGGATCGCTGCGTCTGGCTGGACAACCAGGCAGGCATCACCACCGCCTGTCAGCACCTGCTGGATGCGGGTCACCGCAAGATTGCCTTCGTTACCTCCGACGACGAGGCCTTCGTCGACGGCCAGCAGCGGATGGCGGGCTATACCCATGCCCTGCAGCGGGCGGGGATCGAGGTCAATCCCGACCTGATTGGCCGCGCCTTCGCCGACGAGAACGGCGGCTATGTGGCCATGACGGAGCTGCTGGGCCGGGGTGTCGACTTCACCGCCGTGCTGGGGTTCAACGATGCCATGGTGGCGGGCGCCATCTCCTGCCTGCTGGAGCGGGGCTACAAGATCCCCCAGCAGATCTCCGTGGTCGGCTTCGATGACATCCCCTATGCCCGCTACATCTATCCCAAGCTCACCACGGTGCGTTATCCGATAGAGGCCATGGGGGGCAGGGCCGCGGAACTGGCTCTCAGCCTGCTGGATCACAAGCCCGTCACCGGGCTGACCCTCAAGTTCGAGGCGGAATTGATCCCCCGGGAGTCGGTCGCCTGATCGAGCGGTAAAATGGCCCCATGTGGGCCATTCTTCCTCTCAAAATTGAAAGCGTTTTCAGAAATCCCTTTCAACTGTGATCTGCTTCATAGCTTTTTACACGGCAGATCACTAGCATGGGCTCCACGAATTAGGGGCCTCGGCTCCCGATTTTCCCGCTGTGGGAGATGACTGGTTATCCAGCTATTTCCTTCGTTACTTTCGACGGTCATCATGGATGGCCGTTTTTTTTTGCCTTTTTCACCGCCGACCCAGGAGGTGGCGGGGTACCATTGGGCCAGCAGAGGTGATCGATGACAGAGTACATGCCACGACAGCAAGGTAAGAGCGCCAGGATTGGCATAGTGGGGGCCGGCTGGCTCGGTCTGCCCCTGGCCCGCGCCTGGCGGGAGGAAGGGTGGGAGGTGGCCGTGACGGCGACCAGTCAGGAGAAGTGCGATCGATTGACGGGGGAGGGGCTGGACGCCCATCCGCTGCTGATCTCGGCGCAGATGGATGCCCCCTGGCCCCTGCGGGTCGAAGCGCTGGTGGTCTGTGTGCCGCCAGGCAAGGTGGATGATTATCCGGCCGCCATGGCCAGCCTGTGCGCCCTGGCGAAGGCAGGGGGAGTGCGGCGCCTGCTGTTTGTCAGTGCCACCTCGGTATGGGGGCCGGGCCAGGGGGAAGAAGAAGCGGCGGCGCCCCGGAGCGAGCGAGGGCTGCGGATGCTGGCGGCGGAGCGGGCCGTGCTGGCCGCCGGCATAGAGAGCACGCTGGTAGTGCGCCCGGCAGGCCTCTATGGTCCTGGGCGTCACCCGGGTCGCTTCCTCGCCGGCAAGACGGTCAGCGGCGCGGCCCAGGCGGTCAACCTGGTGCATCAGCAGGATCTGGTGGCCGCCTGCCAGCTGTTGCTGGCCAGAGGGGAAGGGGGTCAGTGTTACACCCTGAGTGCCCCGGGTCACCCCTCCCGAGGCGCGTTTTACCGGGCGGCGGCCCTGCGTCTTGGCCTGGCGGCTCCCTGCTTTGTCGAGCCGGACGGCGAGTTTCTCCCCCTGCATGGGGAGCGCATCTGCCGTGAACTGGGGTTCGTCTACGGGGTGCCGGATCCCCTGGCCTGGCTGGCGAGCGAGGCGGGTGCCCTGGCCTGAGGCGGGGGCGTCAGGGGACGGCGAACCGCCATTGGGTTTGCCAAGGGCGGGGCTGGCCCCTATCATGCCGCCATTCCAGTCATAGAGAGTCGTAATGATGGTCGATACCAATACCGCCAAGCCCGCCGCCAGACATACCGCCAGTGAGCGTCACCCCGAGGGAGAGCTCTTGCTGCGCACCCTGGCCATGCCGGCAGACACCAACCCCAACGGGGATATCTTTGGTGGCTGGATCATGTCCCAAATGGATATAGGGGGCGGCATCATGGCCAAGGAGCTGGCGAAGGGACGGATCTGTACCGTCTCGGTGGAGGGCATGACCTTCCACAGTCCGGTCAAGGTGGGCGACGTGGTCTGCTGTTACGGCACCTGTCTGAAGGTGGGGCGCAGCTCGATGCGCCTCAAGCTGGAGGTCTGGGTCAAGCCGGTGCTGCGGGAGAATGATGCCCAGCGCTACTGCGTCACCGAAGGGGTATTTACCTACGTCGCCATCGACGATCAGGGCAAGCCGCGCGCCGTCCCCGTGTGATCGGGCATCAGATCAGCCGGGCGTTGATGATGGAGATTTCCTGCTCAAACCCGGTTTTTTGCCGTATCATGCTCTCCAGCATCTCCTCAGACCCCACGCACTGGTTCGTGTCGAACACACAGAGATCGCACTGCGGGTCTCGCCTGATCTGATATCGGGTGGACAACTCAACCTGATGGCAATTGCCCTGCTGATCGTAGAAGGTCACTCGGTATTGCTGTTGTCTGGACATGCTGCTCTCCGCTGTTGCTCGGTTTTGGGCGCGAATGTTCAGCCTAGTCGGCAGCCGTGATGTTTTGTTGAAGCTGTATGCAAAGAAAAGGCAGATGGTTGTTAATCAATGAAAAATAGTTACCGCATTCTGGGAACCTCACTGCTGACCCTGGGGTTGGTTGGCTGTTTCGAGGTGCCGTCCAAGGATCACCTGGTGACGGCCCAAGGCATAGTGCCCAATCTGAGCTGTCATCAACCGCCCTTGGTGGCACTGGCCGCCGAGGCGCTGCCCAGGGAATTCGGCGTCACCGTCTGGAATCTCTACAAGGGCCAGCGCAAGCAATGGCGCGAGGGGATGGATGCCTTCGCCAGGGATCAGGATCTGCTGCTGCTGCAAGAGTCTGCGACCCGTCCCGAGATGCTTGCCTGGTTGCAGGCAGGTCGCTTCCAGTGGCAGCAGCTGCAAGCCTTCACCCAGGGCGGCGTCTCGTTCGGGGTGATGACGGTGGCCAAGACGCCCCAGGCCTTCGTCTGCGGCGTGCGCTCCCCCGAGCCGCTGGTGCGCATTCCCAAGTCCGGGCTGGTGAGCCTCTACCCCCTGCAGGGGGATCCCGACGGTGTCCTGGTGGTGAACCTGCATGCGGTCAACTTCGAGCTCGGCATGGCCACCTTCCGGGAGCAGCTCAACGATCTGACCGCCCTGGTACACCGTCATCAGGGCCCCGTGATCCTGGCCGGTGATTTCAATACCTGGAGCGAGAAGCGCGAGTACTGGCTCGGTAAGCTGGTGGAGGAGTTGGGGCTGCAGGAGGCGATCCCGTCACCGGATCTGCGCCGTCGTGCCTTCGGCCGTCCTCTGGATCACCTCTACTATCGAGATCTGGATCTGGTCGAGGTGACGAGCCCGGCCACGCAGGCCTCGGATCATAACCCCATCATGGCCCGTTTCGCCGCCCAGACCCTGACCCCTTGAGCACGGCGAGCCTGGGCTTGCCGGTCTAGGCGATGGCGACATCCCCACGGGCCGTCATCGGATAAAAAAAACCACCCTTGCGGGTGGTTTTTTTGTATCCGGTATCTGGCTTAGCTGTTGTTGTTCACGAACAGGGTCAGCTCCTGGCCCGGCTTGATATAGCCGCTCTTGTCGAGCTGATTCCAGCGCATCACATCCACCACGGCGACCTGGAACCGGGCGGCGATGGAGGAGAGGGAGTCGCCCCGACGCACCTGATAGACCATGGACTTGTCGCGGCTGGCAGCGCTCTTGGGCCAGATCACCAGCTGCATGCCAGGCTTGAGGGCCGACTTGGCATTGAGGCCGTTCCACTTTGCCAGTTCGCCATGGGTCACCCCATGGGCGCGGCTGATGTTCCAGAGGGTGTCTCCCGAACGCACCTTGTAGTGGCGCTTGCTGCCAGTGGTGGCGGCGATCCGGGTCGGTTTGCTCTGGGGCTGGCGCACGGCCGGGGCGGCAGCCACCGGCTTGCCATCGCTTGGGATCGCCAGGGTCTGACCACGGCGCAGGGTATTGCCGCGCAGGTTGTTGGCCACCTTGAGCTGGTTGACGCTGACCCCGTTCTGCATGGCGATCCGTGACAGGGTGTCACCAGAGACCACCCGATAGGAGCGAGTCGGGATGCGCTCACGCTTGGGCAGGTCTGCCAGGGCCAGCTCCAGGCTGTCGGCGTACTCCACCGGCACCAGCAGGCGGTAAGGCCCCCTGGGGGAAGTGGTCCAACGGCTCAGGGCCGGATTGACCTCCTTGAGATCGGCCGGACGCAGGCCGGCGAGCTGGGCCGCCACGTGGAGATCTATCTGCCCCTCGGTATTGACGACCCGCAGCTTGGGCTCGTTGGCCAGGGTGGGCAGGGTCACGTTGTACTTCTCGGGGTTGCTCAGCACATCGGCCATGGCGAGCACCTTGGGCACATACATGCGGGTCTCGCGGGGCAGATCCAGCGACCAGTAATCGGTGGGACGTCCCCGCTTCTGGTTGCGCAATATGGCATTGCGCACCCGACCTTCGCCTGCGTTGTAGGCAGCGATGGTCTGCAACCAGTCACCGTCGAAGAAACGGTTCAGATATTCGAAGTAGTCGAGGGCGGCATTGGTGGAGGCGAGCACGTCGCGGCGCCCGTCATACCAGCTGTCATGACGCAGGCCGAAGTTACGACCCGTCTGGGGCACGAACTGCCACAGGCCGACCGCGTTGCTGCGCGAGCGGGCATGGGGATCGAACATGCTCTCTATCATAGGGATGGTCACCAGCTCCATTGGCAGCCCGCGCCGTTCGATCTCCTCGACGATAAGGTAGAGGTAGGGTTCAGCACGACTGGCAATGGTGGCCAGATGATTGTCACTGCGTAAAATCGTTGCCCGCTGTTGGCGGATGCGCTGGTTATCGGGGAAATCCAGTTGCATGTCATCGCTGATACGCACCCAGAGGTTGCCCGTATCAGTGCTCTCGTCCAGCTGATCATCATTGAACAGAAAACGGGAGGCATGCTTTTTATGCAGTTTTTTGCTGACTTGTGGGGACTTGATCGGCTCACTTGCCGTTAGCGCCCGGTCATCCTGATGGCTCAGGTTTTGGCATCCACTGAGGATCAGCGTCGCCAATAAGGCCGTTCGTAACTTCATCTCACGCAGGTCATCTTGGTAGAAAATCAGCACGCATCATATGCGGCAAAATCAGACCGATCAAGGTTTGTTCAAAAAGTGTCCTTCCAGCGCCTGAGCACGGCGAAGGTATCTACTGGATTTTCCAAGCATTTCATCCCGTGCTTTTCAGCAGAAAATTTTACGTTTGGCTCATCGCAGCGCAGAAAAACGTTGAATGCCCGCTCGTCGCCGAGGCGGGTTGGCAGACTCGGAAGGCCCTGCTGGCGCAGCTTGCTGACCTGACCTATCCGCGCGTGCAGCGCCGGGTTGTCTGGCTCCACCGCCAGGCAAAAACGCAGGTTGGCCAGGGTATATTCATGGGCGCAATAGACTTGAGTGTCATCTGGCAATGCCGCCAGACGCATCAGGGAGTCGTGCATCTGGGCCGGGGTTCCTTCGAACATGCGACCACAGCCAGCGGAGAAGAGGGTGTCGCCACAAAACAGCATGCCGTCGCCATGGTAGGCGATATGACCCAGGGTGTGGCCGGGCACATGCATGACGGTGAGGGTGAGACCGTGCCAGCCTATCTTGTCCCCTTCGTCGAGCCACTGGCCGTGCTGATCGGGCAGAGGGTTCAGCTTGGGACCATAAAGCCGTGCCTTGGGGTAGCGTTTGAGCAGGGCATCGACCCCGCCGACATGGTCGTGATGGTGATGGGTGAGCAGGATGGCATCGAGCTCGAGCCCCAGCTCGTCGAGGCGGGTCTGCACGGGGGCCGCATCACCCGGGTCGACCACCAGGCAATGGTTTTCGTGTCGGATCAACCATATATAGTTGTCATTGAAAGCGGGTATCGTGATCACTGGATACATGGCACAGGCCTCTTTATGTTCTCTTAATGAAGGGGATCTTATATAACTGGAGGGCGTGTCACCCATGTTCCCGAGGTTGAGTCCTATTATGCAGCTGGCCCGTACCGAACAACAGCTTGCGATCCCGACCAGTTGGGCCGAGATCCCGCTGGGGGACTGGGTCGCTGCCGAAATACAGGAGCGACTCGACAGCTGGTGCCCCCAGCTGTTCGGCTATCACCTGCTCAAGATAGGCAGCCTGAGCGCCGAACTCTCCTGCGGCCACTCCCGCATCCGTCATCAGATTGGTCTGGCCCGGGCGGGACGGCTGCTCGACTGCATCGGGGATCCTCTGGCGTTGCCTGTCAGGGAGAACTGCGTCGATGCCTGCCTGCTGGCCCATGTGCTCGACTTCAGTCCGGATCCCCATCAGGTGCTGCGTGAGGCCGAGCGAGTGCTGACCGACGATGGCTGGCTGATCCTGAGCGGTTACAATCCCCTGAGCCTGGCAGGGCTGGGTCATCTGCTGCCCTGGTACCGGCGCAGGCTGCCCTGGTCGGCGCGCATGTTCAGTCCGGCCAGGGTCACCGACTGGCTGCAGCTGCTGGGGTTTGAGGTGATGCATGATGACAGGTTTGGCTATGCCATGATGGGGCCGCGCAGCCGCATCGGCTGGTGGCGGGAGAGCCTGGGCCGGGATCACCTGCGCCCGTTCGCCTCCGTCTATGTGATCGCCGCTCGCAAGCGGCGCTTCCCCTTGATCCCGGTGCGTCAATCCTGGTCCTTGACCAGGCAGGTGACGGCGTCCGGCATGGCCCGTCAGGGCTGGTAGCCAGTGTCTTCGGCCAGTTGCTTGCCGCTGGCGGCATCCCGGGCCAGCTCGTCGCAGCGTTCGTTCTCCGGGTGACCCGAGTGTCCCTTGACCCAGAGCCACTCTATCTGATGGCGAGCCACCTCGGCATCGAGCTGTTTCCACAGGTCCACATTCTTGACCGGCTGACGGCTGGCGGTCATCCAGCCCTTCTTCTTCCAGCCGATGATCCACTGGGTGATGCCCTGGCGCACATACTGACTGTCGGTGGTGAGTCGTACCTGGCAGGGCTCGCTCAGGGTGCGCAGCCCGACGATGGCGGCCATCAGCTCCATGCGGTTGTTGGTGGTCAGGCGATAACCGCCCGCCAGCTCCTTGCGGTGCTTGCCATAAACCATGACGGCGCCATAGCCGCCCGGGCCCGGATTACCGAGGCAGGAACCATCCGTATATAAATCAATCTGTTTCAACATGAGCAATCAATCTGTTTTAACATGAGGCTTGGGGTAAACTAGCGAGCAAAACCGAAGTTTGACATAGATTGGAACATGAACACAGCCCAAGCCAACCGCCAGATCATTCTGGATACTGAAACCACCGGCATGAACTTTGGCGGCGGCCCGCACTATCTGGGTCACCGCATCATAGAGATCGGCTGCGTGGAGGTGATCAACCGCCGTCTGACCGGCAATCACTATCATGTCTACCTCAAGCCGGATCGGCTGGTGGACCCCGAGGCCATCCGGGTTCATGGCATCACGGACGCCTTCCTGGCGGACAAGCCCATGTTCAGCCAGGTGGCGGACGAGTTCATCGACTTTATTCGCGGCGCCGAACTGGTGGCCCACAATGCCCCCTTCGACGTGGGCTTCATGGATTACGAGTTCAGCAAGCTGGGTCTCTCCCTCAAGACCGCGGACATCTGCACCATCACGGATACCCTGGCGCTGGCGCGGGATCTCTTTCCCGGCAAGCGCAACAACCTCGATACCCTGTGCGATCGCTACGGCATAGACAACTCTCATCGGACACTGCACGGCGCCTTGCTCGATGCGGAGATACTGGCGGACGTCTACCTGCTGATGACGGGCGGTCAGACCAAGCTCAATCTGGCGGCCGAGAGCGGGGATGACAACAACAAGGACACCGGCATTCGTCGGCTCGACAGCAACCGGCCTGCTCTCAAGGTGATCCGGGCGAGTGCCGAGACCCAGGAGTGCCATGAAAGCCGGCTGGATCTGGTGCAGAAAAAGGGAGGCAGCTGCCTGTGGCGTCAGTGAGAAGCGGAGTCGGGATCGGCGTGGCGCTCTGGCTGCTGGCGGGCGCCATGCCGTTCAGCGCCCAGGCCAGCGAGGTGTTTGGCCCCTCCGATGTGCCCTTGCTCGATAATCGCTTTCGCATCGATTACGGGGTAAAGGAGATCTCCTTCATCATCAAGCGCCAACCCGGCACGCCTTCGGTGATCCTGGTGCGCCCCGATGGCAGCAAGCTCTATGCCGGTCGGGTGCAGTCGCCCGAGGTGGGCTGGCTCTCCCTCGACGATCAGGATGTGATCACCATACGCCACCCCATGGCGGGGCCCTGGCAGGCCATAGGCGCGGTGGATCCCGCCAATCGGGTGCGGCTGCTCAGCGACGTGCAGCTGGAGATGCAGCCCCTGCCGCAGCGGCTCTATCAGGGAGAGTACCTCAAGCTCGGGGCCCGGCTGCGCATCGATGGCGCCGTGCCAGACCGCTCTTACTATCTGACCGACCTTGGCATGACGGTGCGTCTGCAGGCGTTCAACGATCCGCAGCAGCAGGGGGAGCCGGTGTTCGAGACCGAGCTCGGTCGTTACCTCGACGATGGCAAGGGGCTCGACGAGGTGCCTGCCGATGGGATGCTCACCGCCGAGGCGAAGCTGGATGCCCCCGCAGGCAAGTATCGGGCCCTCATCAGCACGGGCAATCAGGTGTTCGTGCGGGCGCGGGGCCAGGAGGTGCTGCTCTATCCGCTGCCGGTGGGATACCGGGTGCAGAGCCAGGGGGAGCGACAGGGCCCGAGTCTGGTATTGCAGATAGACGAGGATGAGCTGGATCCGGCCAGCGTCGCCATCAGGGGGGAGGTGACCAGCAACACCGGAGCCCACACCCCCTTCACGGGTCAGGGAGGGGAAGGGGAGTTGAAGGTGGATCTCTCCCGGCTGACCCAGGTGGGCAAATACAGGATCAGCGCCGAGCTGTTTGCCACCAGCCGCAGCGGCCGCGAGCTGCGCATCGCCCTGCCGGAGAAGTCGTTTGACATCTATCCGGCCCTGGCCCCCGAGCCCCTTGCCCCTGTGGTGAGCGAGGCGGTGGCCGCCCCGGCATTTGAAGAGGATCCTGGCACCCCCCTGTGGGTCTGGCTGAGCGCAGGTCTCGGGACCCTGGCCCTGGTGCTGGCCGGGATGGGCTTCATGTTGTGGCAGAAGCGGCGGGCGTTCAAGCGGGCCATGGCGGCCCAGCAGGCGGCCGAGAGCAAGCCAGAGCCCGTGCTGGATCTCAATCTGCCCGAACAGTAAAGCCCGGCCCCTTGCAGCAAAGACGAAGCCGCCGTCCCCTGGGGACGGCGGCTTCGTTGTCATGGGCATGGCGGCCCTGGCTAACGGGCGCCGATGAAGGGATCCCGGTAGGCGTCGCGAATGGCCAGGAAGCCGTCAAGGTTGGCCATCATCAGATCGACCAGCTGAGGATCGAAATGCTCCCCCCGCTCCCGGCGGATGAGCGCGAGCACCTCATCCAGCGGCCAGGCCTGCTTGTAGCAGCGATCCGAACCCAAGGCATCGAACACGTCCGCCAGGGCGACGATGCGCCCCACCAGGGGGATGGCGTCCCCGGCCAGGCCCCTGGGATAGCCGCTGCCGTTCCACTTCTCATGATGGTTGCCGGCGATGGTGGCGCCAATCTGGAACAGGGCCAGCTTGCTGCTGCTCAGCATGTCGTGGCCGAGCTGGGCATGGGTCTTCATGATCTCCCACTCCGCCGGCTCCAGCTTGCCTGGCTTGTGCAAGATGGCATCGGGAATGCCGACCTTGCCGATGTCGTGCAGGGGGGAGGCACGCTTGATGAGTTCGCTCTGCTCCTCATCCATGCCCAGCAGCTGACAGAACAGCTCGGTATAGAGGGCCACCCGCTTGACGTGCAGGCCCGACTCCTTGGAGCGCGATTCCACCAGTTCACCGATGCGGTAGATGATCTCGCGTTCGTTGTCGGCGAGCAGCTCGTTGAGCCGGATGTTTTCCAGCGCCACTATGATGTTTTCGGTAAACAGGCTGAGCAGGCCCGTGTCCATCTGGCTCAAGGGCCGGTGGGCCTCGATGTGAAACAGCAGGTGATGGCTGCGATTCTGGCAATAGAGCACCATCTCGTGGCCCTGGTAGATGTTGGCCGAACGGCTCATGGCCTCCTGCAAAATGGCGGGCGCGTCGTGCAGCCGTATCGGCTCCTTGCCGGGCAAGAGCGGCACCAGCATCTGATCCTTGAGCTCATAGGTGGACTGTCTGACGTTGTAGATCTGCGACTCTTCCAGGTTGAGCAGGGTGCAGAGCTGGGCCTGGGCCCCCTCGACGAACTGGCGCAGGGCCAGCTTGTCGAAGATGCCCTTGGAGGCCTGGATGACCTTCTCCAACCCCTGGCGATGGCTCTCGAGGGCGCAGATGTCGCGATAGGAGCGCAGGCTGGCGCGCAGCAGGGTGCGCAGCTTCTGGGAGGTGAGCTCCGTCTTGTCCTTGTAATCGTTGATGTCGTAGTTGTTGACCACGTCATCTTCCGGCGCCTGGCCCGGCTGGCCGGTGCGAAGCACGATGCGCACCAGCTTGTTGTGGCACACCTCGCGGGCGTAGCGCACCACCTCCAGGCCGGCGTCGTCCGCTTCCATCACCACGTCCAGCAGCAGCAGGGCCACGTCCGGGTGCTGATCGAGCAGGCTCTTGGCGTCGGCGGCCGAGTAGGCATCCAGGAAGGCGATGGGTTTGCCATCGAACTCAAATTTGTTCAGGGTGAGCTTGGTGATGCGATGAACTTCCGGTTCGTCGTCTACTATCATCACCTTCCAGCCTGTCTGCTGTTTATCCTGAAGAGGCATCAGCTCGTCATCGATAATCAGGATGTCATCATCCATATCCGGATCCTGTGTTTCACCTTCTGCCTACCTTAACCGCTTCGCCTGGGTTAGGAAACTCATTGAAATACAAATAGCGAACTCGATCGGCTTCGGCCGGGCGGGGCGGACTGGGCCCGTGATGGGGGAGAAGGACAGGCCGGGGGCGAGGGGCCGCAATGGGGATAAAAAAAACGCCTCCCGATGGGAGGCGTGGGTGTCAGCTGCCGGCTCATGCCGCCCTGTGATAGGCGGATGCCTCGAACAGCGCCTTGTTGGCCACCAGTTCGATGGGATCGAAGTCATCGACGTTGATGGTGCGCAGACGGCTCGCCTCGGCGCGGCGCAGCAGGTCGGCCTCGCTCTGGTTGATGACCCCCAGTGCCAGGCCGGCGTCCGCCACCTGGTCGAGCTGGGTGAAGGGGCGCTTGCTGCCCTCTGCCTTGCACACCTTGTCAAACAGCGGCTCGGCGGCCAGCACGTCGTCTAGGGCCTGCTCCAGCAGCCCGAAGGGGTTGCCCTCTTCGCGGGTAAGGTACTGGCCTTCGGCCAGACGGCTGCGGGTGGCGCTCGGCACTTGCAGCAGACGGGCCACCTGGCTGTCGAGCTTGTCGGAGGGGCGCTTCAGGTCGCGGCCAAGCGGCAACACGATGACGCGCAGGGCCAGGCCAATCCAGCGGTTCGGGAAGTTGCGCAGCAACTCGTCGATGGCCTCTTGCGCCTTGAACAGGGCATCTTGCAGCGCCCAGTGCAGCAGCGGCAGATCCGCCTGCTGGCGACCCTCGTCATCGAAGCGCTTGAGGGCGCTGGAGGCGAGATAGAGCTGGCTCAATACGTCGCCAAGACGCGCGGAGACCCGCTCCTTGCGCTTGAGCTCGCCCCCCAGGGTCCCCATGGCCATGTCGGACAGGAAGGCCAGGTTGGCGGAGAGCCGGGTCAGCTGCTGATAGTAGCCGCGGGTGGCGTCCTTGAAGGGGGCGCCGGCGATGCGTGCTCCCGTGATGCCCAGGCTGAAGCTGCGCACCAGGTTGCTGACCGCGAAACCGACGTGGCGGAACATCGCCTTGTCGAAGTCCTTGAGTCCCTGCTCCTTGTCCGGATGGCTGGCGGCCAGCATCTCGGGCAGGACGTAAGGGTGGCAGCGGATGGCGCCCTGACCGTAGATGATCATGCTGCGGGTCAGGATATTGGCCCCTTCCACCGTCACTGCGATGGGGGCACCCTGGTAGCCGCGGGCCAGGTAGTTGTTCGGGCCCATGCAGATGGCCTTGCCGCCGTGGATGTCCATGGCATCTATGATGCACTTCTGGGCGCGGTCGGTGAGGTGATACTTGACGATGGCGGAGATGACAGACGGCTTCTCGCCGAGATCGATGCCGGTCACCGTCAGTTTGGCGGCGGCGCCCATGATGTAGGCGTTGCCCCCCAGGCGAGCCAGGGGCTCTTCGATGCCTTCCATCTTGCCGATGGGCAGCTTGAACTGGCGACGGATGCGGCTGTAGGCACCGGTGGCCAGGGCCAGCATCTTGACGCCGCCCGTGCTGTTGGAGGGCAGGGTGATGCCGCGACCGACCGACAGGCACTCCACCAGCATGCGCCAGCCCTGACCGGCCATGGCCGGGCCGCCGATGATGAAGTCCAGCGGCACGAACACATCCTTGCCCCGGGTCGGACCGTTCTGGAACGGCACATTGAGGGGGAAGTGGCGACGGCCTATCTCGACCCCGTCGATGTCGGTGGGGATCAGGGCGCAGGTGATGCCGAGCTCCTCTTCCTCGCCCAGCAGGTGATCCGGGTCGCGCAGCTTGAAGGCCAGCCCCAGCACGGTGGCGATGGGGGCGAGGGTGATGTAGCGCTTGTTCCAGGTCAGGCGCATGCCGAGCACCTCTTCCCCTTCCCATTCGCCCTTGCAAACGATGCCGAAGTCGGGGATGGAGCCCGCGTCCGAGCCCGCTTCCGGGCTGGTCAGGGCGAAGCAGGGGATCTCCTTGCCGACCGCCAGGCGGGGCAGGTAGTGGTCTTTCTGCTCTTCGGTGCCGTAGTGTTGCAGCAGCTCGCCCGGCCCTAAGGAGTTGGGCACGCCGACGGTGGAGGCGAGCACGGCGCTGGCGCCGCACAGCTTTTGCAGCACGCAGGACTGGGCGTAGGCGGAGAACTCCAGGCCACCGTACTTCTTCTTGATGATCATGGCGAAGAACTTGTGGTCCTTGAGGTACTGCCACACCTCGGGGGAGAGATCCGCCCGCTCGTGGGTCACTTCCCAGTCATCGACCATGCGGCACACTTCTTCCACCGGGCCGTCCATGAAGGCCTGCTCTTCGGCGGACAGAGTGCTGACCGGAATGGCGTGCAGTTTCTTCCAGTTCGGGTTGCCGGCAAACAAGTCCGCTTCCCACCAGGTGGTGCCCGCTTCGATGGCTTCCTTCTCGGTGCGGGACATCTCAGGCATGATGGATTTATAGAGTCGAAACAGCGGTTTGGTCAGCTGGCTTCGGCGAAAATCCACCAGATTGAGGGGCAGGGCTATCAGGGCGAACAGGGCCCAGACCAGCAGGGGCACATGACCAAACAGGGTGCCGAGCACCAGGGCGGCCAGGGTTGTCAGGGTCGAGATAAACAGGGACACCCGGCGATAAGCCAGGGCGCCGATAACCAGGATCACCCCAAGCAGAGTGAGGGTCGTCGTCATTGCTTGCTCCTTGCGTGATGTAATGCCAAATTGGCTTAACTCATCCAGAGGTCTGACCTGTTGGATATGGCCTCTGTTGTAATCCATGGGCAAAAAATTATCAAGCCGTTTACAAGCTTGTTACCTTGGCGATGTGAGCGCCATAACGCAATTTGACGCAGCCACTGCCTGGCCGGGGGCGACTCCTTGCCCTGCTTGTGCGAGAATGGCCGCGACGACATTTTGGAAGAGATATCATGTACCAAGACTTGATCCGCAATGAACTGACCGAGGCGGCTGGTGTGCTGCAGGCATTCCTGGCCGATGAGCAGAATCTGAAAAATATCGAGGCGGCCGCCCGCTTGCTGGCTGACTCCTTCAAGCAAGAGGGCAAGGTGCTCTCCTGTGGCAACGGTGGCTCCCATTGCGATGCCATGCACTTTGCCGAGGAGCTGACCGGCCGCTACCGCGAGAATCGTCCCGGTTATCCCGGCATCGCCATCTCGGATCCCAGCCACCTCTCCTGCGTCTCCAACGACTTTGGCTATGACCATGTCTTCTCCCGCTATGTGGAGGCGGTCGGCCGTCGTGGCGATGTGCTGCTCGGCATCTCCACCAGCGGCAACTCCGGCAACATCCTCAAGGCCATCGAGGCGGCCCATGCCAAGGGCATGAAGGTAATCGCCCTGACCGGCAAGGATGGCGGCAAGATGGCGGGCCTGGCCGATGTCGAGATCCGGGTGCCCCATTTCGGCTACGCCGACCGCATTCAGGAGATCCATATCAAGGTGATCCACATCCTGATCCAGCTGGTCGAAAAAGAGATGGCCGAGTAAGGGCGGACGCCATGCCACGACCGCTGAGTCCGACGTTGCCCGGGTGGAGAGGGGAAGAACATGTGTGAACTGCTCGGCATGAGTGCCAATGTGCCGACCGATATCTGCTTCAGCTTCACCGGGCTGATGCTGAGGGGCGGCAAGACGGGGCCCCACAAGGATGGCTGGGGCATCACCTTCTACGAGGGCAAGGGGTGTCGCACCTTCAAGGATCCGCAGCCCAGCGCAGAGTCCCCCATCGCCAGGCTGGTACAGGCGCTGCCCATCAAGAGCCGCGCCGTGGTGAGCCATATCCGTCAGGCGAACCGGGGCTGCGTCTCGCTGGAGAACACCCATCCCTTTACCCGGGAGCTGTGGGGCCGCAACTGGACCTTCGCCCACAACGGCCAGCTCACCGGCTACAAGAAGCTGGCGACCGGGCGACACAGGCCCATTGGCGACACCGACAGCGAGCACGCCTTCTGCTGGCTGCTCGACAGGCTGGAGCACAAATACCCCCGTCGCCCCGCCAACTTCCCGGCCATGTTCCGCCATCTGGCAAGCCTGTGCGACGAGCTGCGCGCCCTGGGGGTGTTCAACATGCTGCTCTCCGATGGGGAGTACGTGATGACCTATTGCAGCAACAATCTGCACTGGCTCACCCGGCGGGCTCCCTTCGGCGAGGCGCGCCTGCTCGACGAGGACGTGGCCATCGACTTTCAGAGCGAAACCACGCCCAACGATGTGGTCACCCTGATTGCGACCCGGCCCCTGACCGGCAACGAATCCTGGCAACCCATGGTGGCGGGGGAGCATTGCCTGTTCCGTCTCGGCGAGCTGGTGTCACGGGGCGGTGCCGGCATCGTCTGAGGGCGCCAGGTAAAACGTCACCCAATAAAAGAGGGAGGCCCATGGGCCTCCCTCTTGCTTTCCTGCTGCCTGCGCGCGGCTCAGACCTCGTCGCTGGCATGGCCAGCCGGGCCCAGCAGGGCGTCATCGAGCCAGGCGCCCTCGCCATCGCAGCGCAGCCGTCCCTGACAGAACCACTGCACCACCAGGGGGTAGAGGCTGTGCTCCTGGGTCTGGACCCGGGCAGCGACATCCGCCGCCTCGTCTTCCGGGAAGATGGGCACCCGGGCCTGCAATACCACGGGGCCGCCATCCAGCTCTTCGGTGACGAAGTGGACGCTGGCACCGTGCTCGTCATCACCGGCATCGATGGCGCGCTGGTGGGTGTGCAATCCCTGGTATTTCGGCAGCAACGAGGGATGGATGTTGAGCATCCGCCCCTGATAGTGACGCACCAGGTCCCCGGTCAGGATCCGCATAAAGCCGGCCAGCACGATGAGATCGGGCTGGTGGCTGTCGATGCGGGCCATCAGGGCGGCATCATAGGCCTCTCGGCTGTCGAAGCCCTGGTGGGACAGCACCTCGGTTGCCACCCCGGCCTGCTCGGCCCGTACCAGACCATAGGCATCGGCCTTGTTGCTGATGACGGCCACAACCTGGCCGTCGATCCTGCCCTGGGCGCAGCCATCCAGGATGGCCTGCAGGTTGCTGCCGCTGCCGGAGATCAGCACCAGAATACGGGTCATGGGACGGCTCATCGGATGATGACCTGCTCCTCACCATCGGCCGCCTTGGCGATGTGGCCGATGTGCCAGGCGTGCTCGCCCTCTGCCTTGAGCAGGGTCAGTGCCTTGTCCAGCTCGCTGGCGGGCAGGGCAATGATCATGCCGACGCCGCAGTTGAAGGTCCGGTACATCTCGTGGCGGGTGACGTTGCCGGCCTGCTGCAGCCAGCTGAACACCGCCGGCCATTGCCAGCTCTGCTCGTCGATCACCGCCTGGGTATTGGCAGGCAGCACGCGGGGGATGTTCTCCCAGAAGCCGCCGCCGGTGATGTGGGACAGGGCGTGGATCTCGCACTCCTTGATGAGCTTGAGCACGGGCTTGACGTAGATGCGGGTCGGCTCCAGCAGGGCGTTGGCCAGGGTGGTGTCACCCAGGGGCTGATGCACGTCGGCCTGGGAGACTTCCAGGATTTTGCGAATCAGGGAGAAACCGTTGGAGTGGGGGCCGCTGGCGGCCAGGGCGATCAGGGCATCCCCTTCGCCGACCTTGCTGCCGTCGATGATCTCGCTCTTCTCCACCACACCGACGCAGAAACCGGCGATGTCGTAGTCTTCCCCTTCATACATGCCCGGCATCTCGGCGGTCTCGCCGCCCACCAGGGCACAGCCTGACTGTTCGCAGCCGGTGCCGATGCCTGTGACCACGGCCGCGGCCGTGTCCACGTCCAGCTTGCCGGTGGCATAGTAGTCGAGGAAGAAGAGGGGTTCGGCGCCTTGCACTATCAGGTCATTGACGCACATGGCCACCAGATCGATGCCCACGGTATCGTGCTTCTTGAGATCGATGGCCAGGCGCAGCTTGGTGCCCACCCCGTCGGTACCTGAGACCAGTACCGGCTCCTTGTAGCCCGCAGGAATTTGACACAGGGCCCCAAAGCCGCCAAGACCACCAAGGACTTCAGGACGACGAGTGCGCTTGGACACGCCCTTGATGCGTTCAACCAGTGCGTTGCCGGCATCGATATCAACGCCAGCATCCTTGTAGCTCAGTGAGGTTTTGTCAGTCACGCGAGTAGTCCCCGTCATGTATAGAGGTGGAGGGTAAAATTCGGGGCGTATTCTACCAGCCGGTGCCGAAAACCTGAAAGGAAATCGTTTGCGCGTTTTTGCCGGGAAATGCTCTACAGATGGCGCTTTTTGTTGTATGATTCCGCGATTTTTCTTGCGGCAGTTAGAGGAGATAATAATGAAGGTCATCGAAGCCAAGCACCCCCTGGTCAAACACAAGATTGGTCTGATGCGCGAAGGCGACATCAGCACCAAACGCTTCCGTGAATTGGCCAAGGAGGTCGGCAGCCTGCTGACTTATGAAGCCACCTCTGACTTTGAAACCGAGAAGGTCACCATCGACGGCTGGAATGGTCCGGTGGAAGTTGACCAGATCAAGGGCAAGAAAGTGACAGTCGTGCCCATCCTGCGTGCCGGTCTGGGCATGATGGACGGCGTGCTCGAGCACATGCCGAGCGCCCGGGTCAGCGTGGTCGGCATCTACCGCGACGAAGAGACCCTGCAGCCGGTGCCCTACTTCGAGAAGATCGTCAGCAACATCGAGGAGCGTCTGGCCCTGGTCATCGACCCCATGCTGGCCACCGGCGGTTCCATGATCGCCACCATCGACCTGCTCAAGAAGAAGGGCTGCCACTCCATCAAGGTGCTGGTGCTGGTCGCCGCCCCGGAAGGGCTCAAGGCCCTGGAAGCGGCCCACCCGGACGTGGAGGTCTACTGCGCCGCCATCGATGATGGCCTGAACGAGAAGGGCTATATCGTCCCGGGTCTGGGGGATGCCGGGGACAAGATCTTCGGTACCAAGTAAGCCCAGGCGCATTCCCGTGCCAATTGCGAAGCCGACCCCTGGGTCGGCTTCGTCGTTTGCGGCGCGTTCTTGAGCGTCTTGCCGGTCTCATTGCGGGCGCCCGACTTGCTGGCAGGCGTGGCTTGCCGCTACCATGGCGCTATTCCATCTTTGCCAGAGAGTCCTTGCCCATGTTCAAATTCCTGCTCGCCTGTTGTGGTGCCCTGTTTGCCTGCGCCGTGGGGGCCGCCCAGCTCGATGATCTCTATCAGGGAGTGGCGCCCACCAGCGGCGACATGCAGGCGGCTCAGGGTCAGGCCCTGGCCCAGGTGCTGATCAAGGTGAGCGGCAAGCGTGACATAGTGGACAAGCCCGAGGTGGTCAAGGCGCTGGCGGATCCCAAGGCCTTCGTGCAGCGCTATGGCTATCAGG
Source organism: Aeromonas bivalvium (assembly GCF_046078285.1). NCBI lineage: Bacteria > Pseudomonadati > Pseudomonadota > Gammaproteobacteria > Aeromonadales > Aeromonadaceae > Aeromonas > Aeromonas bivalvium. The sequence continues at coordinate 816,456 of NZ_JBGXBV010000001.1, read as the reverse complement.
ACGAGGGGGAGGTGAAGCTGCTCAAGGCAAGCTTCATCCCGGCCAAGGTCAATGCCCTGATCGCGGCCAGCGACTACGCCCTGCTGGGCCCGGCCCGGCCGCAGCTGGCGCTCTGGCTGGTGGAAGATGGCGCCGAGCGGCGCATCATCTCGGATCAGTCCGGCGATGGCTGGTCAACGGCGCTGCGCAGCCAGGCCCGGATGCTGGGACTGCCGGTCAGCATTCCGCTGATGGATCTGGATGACAGCATGGCGGTCAGTGCCACCGATGTCTGGGGCCGCTTCGCCGGTCCCATCCTCAAGGCCAGCCAGCGTTACGGCGCCGAGATGGTGTTGCTGGGCCAGCTGGTGGCCAGGGAGGAGGGGTGGAGCCTGAGCTGGACCCTCTATGGTCCCAAGTCGGGCGCGGCCGAACCCTTGACCCGGGGGGAGGCGCAAGGCTCCCGGGAGGAGGTGGCCAGCCAGCTTGTCGACGGCCTGGCTGCCTGGCTGGTAGAGCAGTACGGCGCTCGCCTGGGGGCGACCAGCTCGACCCAGACCCTGCTGGTGGAAGGGGTGCAGGGCATAGATGAGATGATCAGCCTGCAGAAGCTGCTGCAGGGCATGGCCAGTGTCAGCCAGGTCACCATAGGCCAGCTCGATGGGGACAAGGTGAACTTCTCCCTCACCTTGCAGGGGGAGCAGGCCGATCTCGTCCGCAGCCTGGAGCTGGAGCCCAGGTTGCAGCCTCTGCCTGCCGAGGGAAGCCTGCGCTACCAATGGTCGCAGCGCTGACCCAGAGGCCGCCGGACGTGGGCCCGGCGGTTCTCTATCGGGCCGGGCAATGTTACACTAGCCCGCAAATGTCACAGTCAAAGCCCAACGAGTGAAGCAACCGGCCCAACTGTCTTTAGCCGTACAACTCCCGGATGATGAAACCTTCGTCAGTTTCTATCCCGGCAACAACGCCCATCTGATCACGGCCCTCAAGAATGCCGCCATCGGTCAGGGTGCGCCTTTCCTCTATTTCTGGGGCGCCAAGGGGTCGGGCCGCTCTCACCTGCTCCATGCCACCTGCGCCGAGGTCAATGCCCGGGATGCCGCCGCCGCCTACCTCTCCCTCGACCAGTTCGAGCAACTCGACCCCAGCATGCTCGATGCCCTGGAAAGCCTGCCCCTGGTCTGCCTCGACAGTCTGGAGGCCATCGCCGGCAACGCGCTGTGGGAGCGGGCCCTGTTCGATTTTTACAATCGCTGGCAGGAGAAGGGGGAAGGAACCCTGGTGGTCACCGGCTGCAGCGCACCGCGCAAGCTGGGGCTGCAACTGCCGGATCTCGCCTCCCGCCTCGATTGGGGGGTGAGTTTCCACCTCGACGAGCTCGACGACGAAGGCAAGCTCAGTGCCCTGCAACTGCGGGCCGAGCTGCGTGGCTTCAAACTGCCCATCGACGTGGGCCGTTTTCTGCTCAATCGCCTGTCCCGGGACATGCGCACCCTGCTCACCACCCTCAATCAGCTCGACAATGCCTCCTTTCGCGCCAAGCGCAAGCTCACCATCCCCTTTGTCAAAGAGATCCTCGAACTCTGAGCCCACGGTGATTACCTGTCTGTGTCGTCTCCTTGAGGGGCGAGCAAAAAGAAACCCCGGCACCAGGCCGGGGTTTTTGCTCGAGCGAGATGGCTCGCGTCATGGGGCGATCAGTGGAACTGGTCTTCTTCGGTGGAACCCGTTAATGCGGTCACCGAGGACTAACCGCCCTGGATCGCTGGCTGAAGGGGTCACCTTGTCGACACCACTCCAGCCATCACCTTAGTGGAACTGGTCTTCTTCGGTGGAGCCGGTCAGCGCGGTCACCGAGGACTGGCCGCCCTGGATGACGGTGGTCACCTTGTCGAAGTAACCGGTCCCCACCTCCTGCTGGTGCGCCACGAAGGTGTAGCCCCGCTCGGCAGCGGCGAACTCCGGCTGCTGCACCATCTCGACGTAGTGCTTCATCCCCTCGCCGCGGGCGTACTGGTAGGCCAGCTCGTACATGTGGAACCACATGTTGTGGATGCCCGCCAGGGTGATGAACTGGTACTTGTAGCCCATGTCGGACAGCTCCTGCTGGAAGCGGGCGATGGTGGCATCGTCCAGGTTCTTCTTCCAGTTGAAGCTCGGCGAGCAGTTGTAGGCCAGGATCTTGTCCGGGTACTGGGCCTTGATGGCCTCGGCAAACTTGCGCGCCTCGTCCAGATCCGGTTTGGCGGTCTCGCACCACACCATGTCGGCATAGGGGGCGTAGGCCAGGCCACGGGAGATGGCCTGCTCGATGCCGGCCTGCACCTTGTAGAAGCCCTCGCTGGTGCGCTCGCCGGTCAGGAAGCCGGCATCGTAGGGGTCCGCATCCGTGGTCAGCAGATCCGCCGCGTTGGCATCGGTGCGGGCGATCACCAGGGTGGTGGTGCCGCAGACGTCAGCCGCCAGGCGCGCCGCGACGAGTTTTTGCACCGCCTCCTGGGTCGGTACCAGCACCTTGCCGCCCATGTGGCCGCATTTTTTCACCGAGGCGAGCTGATCTTCGAAGTGTACGCCGGCGGCGCCCGCTTCAATCATCCCCTTCATCAGCTCGAAGGCGTTCAGCACGCCGCCGAAACCGGCTTCCGCATCCGCGACGATGGGCAGGAAGTAGTCGATGAAGCCCTTGTCCTCTGGCCCCACCTTGTTGGCCCACTGGATCTGGTCGGCGCGGGCGAAGGAGTTGTTGATGCGCTCCACCACCGAGGGGACCGAGTTGGCCGGGTAGAGGGACTGATCCGGGTACATGGTGGAGGAGAGGTTGTTGTCCGCCGCCACCTGCCAGCCGGAGAGGTAGATGGCTTCGATGCCGGCCTTGGCCTGCTGCACCGCCTGGCCGCCGGTCAGGGCGCCGAGACAGTTGACATAGCCCTTCTTGGCGCCGCCGTTGATCAGCTCCCACAGCTTGTCGGCGCCGCGCTGGGCCAGGGTGTGCGCCGGTTGCAAGCTGCCGCGCAGGTTCACCACGTCCTCGGCGCTGTAGCCGCGTTTGATCCCTTTCCAGCGGGGGTTCTCTGCCCAGTCTTTCTCGATAGCCTGGATCTGTTGCTCACGGGTCAGTGCCATATCAGTTCCCTCTTTCATTGATTTCACGTGTCCATTGACTTGTTATTGGCGAGCCCCCTCCGGGGCCCGTGATTCAGAGCCGCTCGTAACCGGGCAGCGTCAGAAAATCGATCAGGGTATCGGCGCAGGTGATCTCTTCCATCAGCTCGCTCGCTTCCAAGAAGCGCCCGGCCTGCCAGCGGGCTTCGCCCACTTCGCGTCTGACCACCTCCTGCTCCTCGGCCAGCATCTGGCGGAACAGCGCCTTGGTGACCGCCTGGCCGTTGGAGAGGGTCTTGCCGTGGCGGATCCACTGCCAGATGGAGGTACGGGAGATCTCGGCGGTGGCGGCGTCTTCCATCAGGCCGTAGATGGGCACGCAGCCGTTGCCGCCTATCCAGGCTTCCAGGTATTGCAGGGCGACCCGGATATTGGTACGCATGCCCGCCTCGGTGCGCTCCCCCTCGCAGGGGGCCAGCAGATCGGCGGCCGTGATGGGGGCATCCTGCTCGCGCAGCACGCCGATCTGGTTGCTGGCGCCCACCGCCATGGCGGCGTTGAACACCGCCATGGCGGTATCGGCCAGACCGGGGTGGGCCACCCAGGTGCCGTCGTGGCCGTTGTCGGCCTCACGCTGCTTGTCAGCCTTCACCTTGGCAAATACCTGTTCATTCACCGCAGGATCCTTGGCCGGAATAAAGGCGGCCATGCCCCCCATCGCCAGGGCGCCGCGCTTGTGACAGGTCTTGATGAGCAGGCGCGAGTAGGCGGAGAGGAACGGCTTGTCCATGGTGACCACCTGGCGATCCGGCAGCACCCGGTCAGGATGGTTCTTCAAGGTCTTGATGTAGCTGAAGATGTAGTCCCAGCGGCCGCAGTTCAGCGCGACTATGTGATCCTTCATCTGATAGAGCAGCTCGTCCATCTCGAATACCGCCGGCAGGGTCTCGATGAGGACGGTGGCCTTGATGGTGCCGCGGGGCAGACCGAACCTGTCTTCGGTCCAGGCGAACACCTCGCTCCACCAGCGCCCCTCCAGATGGCTCTGCAGCTTGGGTATGTAGAAGTAGGGACCGGAACCCTTGGCCAGCAGCGCCTTGTGGTTGTGCAGGAAATAGAGGGCGAAGTCGAACAGGCCGCCGGGGATGGGCTCACCGTCGAAGGTGACGTGCTTCTCCGGCAGATGCAGACCACGGACCCGGCAGATGAGCACGGCGGGATTGGGGTTCAGGGTATAGGATTTCCCCTCCGGGCTCTGGTAGGCAATGGTGCCATTGACCGCATCGCGCAGGTTGATCTGACCCTCGATCACCTTGTTCCATGCCGGTGCCAGGGAGTCCTCGAAGTCGGCCATGAACACCTTGACGTTGGCGTTGAGGGCGTTGATCACCATCTTGCGCTCGACCGGCCCCGTGATCTCGACGCGGCGGTCCTGCAGATCGGCGGGAATGCTGCGCACCGTCCAGTCGCCATCGCGAATATGGGCGGTTTCGGGCAAAAAGTCAGGCAACTCGCCACCATCGATACGGGCCTGGCGGGCGATGCGTTGCTTGAGCAGGGCCTCACGCTGGGGAGCGAAATGTTCCACCAGCTCCGACACCAGGGCCACCGCTTCCGGCGTCACTATCTGTGCATACTCGGGTTGCATGGGGCCTTGGATGCGAAGGCGATCGCTGCAGAGGGGCTGGGCCGGTGCCGACATGGGGTCACTCCTGTGAAAAGTTACATTTAGAACTCAATAACTACGACTAAAGTCGAATCCCTGTTCAGTGTTCTTGCGAGAGAGGCAAGTAACATGGATGTTACGGTGCTGAAAATAATCAGTAACGTCAACTTGTTTTTTTAAACGCATGTTTTCATGTGGTGGTTAAGTTGATGTTTTTTATGGGATTGAATGAGTTGAGCAAAAGCTCAAGCTAGATGGATATGCTCTCGCGAGAGGGGCGGTTGCCGACTGCTCTGCTGGGGTGCCTGGTCAAGGTGATTTTGTTGCTAATTACGTAATTTTATTACATATGCAAGGGGAGATCCCGACTCGACTCCAGGCTGAAAGTAAACGGCTGTATGAATGGGGTCGCCTCGGGCACGGGCCGACCAGGGGCTTGTCTGGCAAGGGAAAACAGGCTCTGTTTAAAACTGGGGGAGGGGAAGACGCTCGGGTGGAGCCGACGTTGGGACAAGTCCGGAATTGGAGCGCAATAACGTAGGTTTGTATCGGATGCCAGCGAGGACGTCTTGGGCCCAGGCACGGCGGCATCAGTAGGATGAACTGTTATTTCACGTTAATGCAACAGATAACACTTTTTTAAGGGCACCCCCGCAATGGGGGGCGAGAAGGGGGTGAAGGGAGATGGCGTGTCCCCTCAATACTCTTCATCGGGCTCGGCGAGATCTATGATGTCGAGGCGAACGACCTGTTCATCATCGGGTTCCTGGGCGGGGGTATGGGGGGGATGCTGGGTGGTCATGTCTGCTTGCCTCTGGGTAGATTGCAAGCCGGTGGGGAGCTTCCTTACCCCGAATTTTTCCGCATCCCTGCAGCGCGTGCCGGCACAAAGGCGCATATCCTAGCGGCTAATTGGCAAAGGCTCAAGCGGTTCTGTACAAAAAGTGGCCCGACCTTGATGCGACTATCCACTAAGGGGGAAGTGATCACCGTATTACGGGTGTGGCTCCGGCTCATCGAGGCGCGTTGATGCGGGCAAAAAAATAGCCCAGTCGCGAGACTGGGCTATTTTCGGGGAATGATGGTCGGCGTGAGAGGATTCGAACCTCCGACCCCTGACACCCCATGACAGTGCGCTACCTGGCTGCGCTACACGCCGACTGCGTCAACCTTGGCTGACGGAGGTGAAGTCTAATGAGATGGTCCTTTCGGCGCAAGTCCTTTTTTATCAGAGAGATGCCGACTGCTTCTTTATTGCGCAACCCAGATGTTTCTTGGGCAATCCGGGGGGATTTGGCATAATCGCCCCCCATTTCAACCGGCCTTGCGGACCGGTTGTCGAGCAATCTTTTTCACACTGGCTGTTTTCAAAAAGGGGAGCGACGTTGGACGCCGAGATGTCTGCACAGGATGAAATCTGGATGAGACACGCCATGGCCCTGGCCACCAGGGCGGAGGAGATGGGGGAGATCCCGGTCGGCGCCGTACTGGTGCTGGGGGATGAGGTGGTGGGAGAGGGGTGGAATGGCTCCATCACCGGCCACGATGCCTGCGCCCATGCCGAAATCATGGCGATCCGGGCTGCCGGCGTGCGGCTGCAAAATTATCGTCTGCTCGATACCACCCTCTATGTGACCCTGGAGCCCTGCTGCATGTGCGCCGGCGCCCTCATCCACAGCCGAGTCAAGCGGGTGGTGTTCGGGGCGACGGATCCCAAGACGGGGGCGGCGGGATCCGTGTTCAACATATTGCAAGACCCCCGCCACAACCACAGGGTGGCGCTGTGCGGTGGCGTACTGGCCGAGGCGTGTTCCGCCCAGCTCTCCGCCTTCTTCAAGCGCCGCCGCGCCGAGCAGAAGGCGGCAAGGAGCCGGCCCTCTGTCGAAGGGCTCCCCCCCGGGCAGGGGTGAGGGGCTCATCTGCTTTCCTCCCTGGGTGGTCATCGGGGAGGAAACATCAATTTCATGTTGTTATTCAGCCAGTTGACCGTTTCACTCTCGGCTTTCCAGCCGCAATAAACTCCCGCCCAATGTAACAAAACTGTCATGCAACCGCCATATAATGCCGCCAAGCCTAGCTCACATTGAGGTTTTGCATGTCATCGGAATCGATTCACCTGATCATGGCGGGCAGCAGAAAGCGCCGGATCAAGGACACATTGGCCAAATATGGCGTCACCACGGGGGGAACCCTGGTCCTGGTGGCGCTCTTGCTCATCTTCTTTTATCTGCTCTATGTGGTGAAACCCATCTTCAATGGTGCCTCCATGGAGCCGCTCGCCACTTTCTCCTTGCCCGTCAAGGACAAGACCGCCTGGATTGGGGTCGAGGAGCAAAACGAGATAGGCTATCGCTTCAGCGACAAGGGGGAGGTCAACTTCTTCGCGCTGCAAGACGATGCCCGCTTCAAGGTGGGGCAGGCCATCGCTCAGGCCCAGGTGCCGGGCGAGATCAGCGCGGTGGCGATCCCGACCCCGGGCAAGGCCTACCTCGCCTATGGTTTCAGCGATGGCAAGGCCCTGGTGGTGGAGCCCAGGTTCAAGGTGAGCTACCCGGGGGACGTGCGGCTGATTGAGCCTCAGCTCTCCTATCCGTTCGGTGAGGCGCCCATCACGGTGGATCCCGAGGGCAAGCCCCTGAGCCAGCTGGTGTTCGAGGCAGCCAAGGACAAGATGGTGGCGGCCGCACTGACCCAGGATGGCCGTGGCGTGATGGCGGTGCTGAGCGGCGAGGAGAACTTCATCTCGGGCGAGGTGGAGTGGACCAGCCAGAGCTACCCGATCCCGGCGCTGCCCCGTCAGGTGGATCAGATGCTGTTGACCCCCAACCTGCGCATCCTGCTGGTGCGCTCGGGCAACCGTCTCTCCGTCTATGACATCCAGAACCTCAATGACATCCAGCTGCGCAGCGTGCTCGACATCAATGCCCCGGATGCCAACGTCACCCAGCTGGCGCTGCTGGCGGGGGCCTCCTCCATCCTGGTGGGCAATGACAACGGCGTCATCTCCCAGTGGTTCGAGGTGGCCAAGGGGGGCAAGCGCGAGTTCACCTACATCCGCGACTTCAAGAGTGACGGCGCCGTGGCGCAGCTCACCCCCGAGCTGTTTCGCAAGGGGTTTGTCGCCGGCAGCCAGGATGGCGCCATCAACTTCTTCCACGCCACCGGTGAATCCAGGTTGCTCGGCGAGAAGATTGACGGCGGTGCCTTCAACGGCCTGGCGATCTCCCCCCGCAACAACCTGTTGCTGCTGCAACAGGGCAATAAGATCAAGACCTTCTCGGTCGAGAACGAGCACCCCGAGGTGACCTGGTCCGCCCTGTGGCAGGAGGTGTGGTACGAAGGCTATCCCGAGCCCATGTATGTCTGGCAGTCCACCTCCGCCAGCAACGACTTCGAGCCCAAGCTGAGCCTGATCCCCATCTCGTTCGGTACCCTGAAGGCGGCCTTCTACGCCATGCTGTTCGCGGTGCCGCTCGGGATCGCGGGGGCCATCTATACCGCCTACTTCATGTCCGCCGGCATGCGCAAGTTCGTCAAGCCGACGGTGGAGATCATGGAGGCGTTGCCCACCGTGATCCTGGGCTTCCTGGCCGGTCTGTGGCTCGCCCCCATCGTCGAGGATTATCTGCCCGGCATCTTCATGATGCTCATCATGCTGCCCCTGGGCATGCTGCTGACCGCCCTGGCCTGGCATGGGTTGCCGGGCAAGCTCAAGCAGTGCGTGCCGGAAGGGAGCCAGGCGGTATTGCTCATTCCTGTGGTGCTCTTCATCGGCTGGCTGGCCCTGACCCTGAGCCCGGCGGTGGAGCATGCCTTCTTCGGTGGCGATACCCGCAGCTGGCTCACCAACGAGATGGGCATCAAGTTTGACCAGCGCAACTCCCTGGTGGTTGGCATCGCCATGGGCTTTGCGGTCATCCCGACCATCTTCTCCATCGCCGAAGACGCTGTCTTCTCTGTGCCCAAGCATCTCACCCAGGGATCCCTGGCGCTCGGGGCCACCCCCTGGCAGACCCTGACCCGGGTGGTGATCCTGACCGCGAGTCCGGGCATCTTCTCGGCGGTGATGATGGGCCTTGGCCGCGCCGTGGGCGAGACCATGATAGTGCTGATGGCCACCGGCAATACCCCCATCATGGACTTCTCCATGTTCCAGGGGCTGCGCACCCTGGCGGCCAACATAGCGGTGGAGATGCCGGAGTCGGAAGTGGGCAGTTCCCACTATCGGGTGCTCTTCCTCGCGGCCTTCGTGCTGTTTGTGTTCACTTTTCTCGTCAATACCCTGGCCGAGTTCGTCCGCCAGCGTCTGCGTGAAAAATACAGTTCCCTGTAGTGAAGGAATCGACAATGGGTAAGTGGTTTAAATCAGGGGCCCCCTGGATCTGGATGACGGGCGGTGCCGTCAGCCTGAGTCTGGTCGCCGTGTTGGGTCTGTTGTTGCTCATCGGCTGGCGTGGTCTGGTCTACTTCTGGCCGCACCCCATCTATGAGTGGCAGGTGCAGGGTGCCGACGGCAGCAAGAGCGTGCTGATCGGCGAGATCAACGATCGCGAGCTGGTGCCGGTGGAGCGTCTGCGCGCCTCCGGCCTGGCCCTGGCCGGCGAGGAGCGCACCGATCTGACTCGCTATCTGGTCAAGACCGGCAACCGCGAGTTCGTGGGGCTGGATTTTCGCTGGTTGCTGGAGACCGACATCCTCTCCCGCAGCCAGCCCAAGGAGCTGGCGGTGCTCGAGCGCAGCACCAATGGCAACTTCTATGGCTACATCAGCTCGGTGCGCGAGGATGGCAAGGTCATAGACCAGGATCTGCATCAGGTCGTGGCGCGGATGCTGGATCGCAGCAACCGGCTCTCCGAGCAGGCCAATGATCTGCAAAAGGGCAAGATAGGCAGCATCAACTATCAGCTCGAGAAGCTGCGCCTCAAGGAGCGCAAGGCCGAGCTGGACGATGAGCTGACCGATGAGGTCAAGGCGGATCTCGCCCGCCAGCGGGATGCCCTCAACGCCGACTATCAGGTGCTGGAAAAAGAGCTGTTTGAGCTGAGGCGCCAGGCGGATCGTGACGCCATCACGGTCAAGGATATGCGTGGCGAGCAGGTGACCATGCCCATGTCCAGGGTGCTGGATGTGGTCTGGCCCAACGACATGAGCCTGCTGGGCAAGATAGGTCACTGGTTCCATCAGATAGGCAAGTTCGTCAGTGGCGAACCCCGTGAGGCCAACACCGAGGGCGGCGTCTTCCCGGCCATCTTCGGCACCGTCTTCATGGTGATACTGATGGCCATCATAGTGACCCCGCTCGGGGTGGTTGCCGCCGTCTACCTGCACGAGTACGCGGGCAAGAACGGCCTGACCAAGCTCATTCGCATCGCGGTGATCAACCTGGCGGGTGTGCCCTCCATCGTCTACGGCGTGTTCGGCCTGGGCTTCTTCGTCTATACGCTCGGTGGTTCGCTGGATCAGCTGTTCTACCCGGAAGCGCTGCCGAGCCCGACCTTTGGCTCCCCTGGCGTCATCTGGTCCGCGCTGACCCTGGCCATCCTGACCCTGCCGGTGGTGATCGTCTCCACCGAGGAGGGGCTGGCCCGGATCCCGAGCACGGTACGCCAGGGCTCCCTGGCCCTGGGGGCCACCCAGGCCGAGACCCTGTGGCGCATCGTGCTGCCCATGGCGAGCCCGGCCATCATGACCGGCCTCATCCTGGCGATAGCGCGTGCGGCAGGTGAAGTGGCGCCCCTGATGCTGGTGGGGGTGGTGAAGCTTGCTCCCACGTTGCCGATGGATGGCAACTTCCCCTATCTACACGTGGAGCGCAAGTTCATGCACCTGGGTTTCCACATCTATGATGTGGGCTTCCAGAGCCCGAACGTGGAGGCGGCGCGGCCCCTGGTCTATGCCACCTCCTTCCTGCTGGTGACGGTGATCGTCGGCCTCAACCTGACGGCCATCGGTATTCGCAACCACCTGCGCGAGAAATTCCGCTCTTTGGAACATTGATACGGCGGTCTGGACTGATGTCGAGACAAGATATGAACGGCATCAAGCCGACCGACATCACAGGTATCCGCAACCACCTGCGTGAGGAATTCCGCTCTTTGGAACATTGATGCGGCGGCCTGGACTGATGTCGAGACAAGATATGAACGACATCAAGCCGACCGACATCACAGGTATTCGCAACCACCTGCGTGAGACATGCCGCTCTCTGGCACCTTGATACGGCTGGCCAGAGAGACAAGAGTGAGGTAGCAGATGCGCGGCCCGAGAGGGGTCGCCATCTTCTGCACCAATGACATGAGGGTCGCTGGCAAGCGCCCGGCCACCCCAGACAAGATTTAGAGGTAACAGATGATCAACGTGACGCCGACTCCGACCCTGCACAAGTCCCTGGATCTGAACAAGCTGACCCCGGAGCAGACCGCACTCGAGGTCAAGGATCTCAACCTGTACTACGGCAGCAAACAGGCGCTGTTCAACGTCAACATGAAGATCCCCAAAGGCCAGGTGACCGCCTTCATCGGCCCGTCCGGTTGCGGTAAATCCACCCTGCTGCGCTGCATCAACCGGATGAACGATCTGGTGGAGATCTGCCGCATCGAGGGGGAAATCCAGCTGCATGGCCACAACATCTATGACAAGAGCGTGGATGTCTCCGCCCTGCGTCGCCGGGTCGGCATGGTGTTCCAGCGCCCGAACCCCTTCCCCAAGTCCATCTACGAGAACGTGGTCTATGGCCTGCGTCTGCAGGGGATCAACGACAGGCGCCAGCTGGACGAGGCGGCCGAGCGCTCCTTGCGCGGCGCGGCCCTGTGGGACGAGGTGAAGGATCGCCTGCATGACAATGCGTTCGGCCTCTCCGGCGGTCAGCAGCAGCGGCTGGTGATCGCCCGGGCCATCGCCATCGAGCCGGAAGTGCTGCTGCTCGATGAGCCGACCTCGGCGCTGGACCCCATCTCGACCCTCACCATCGAGGAGCTGATCAACGAGCTCAAGAGCCAGTTCACCGTGGTTATCGTCACCCACAACATGCAGCAGGCGGCGCGGGTATCGGACCAGACCGCCTTCATGTACATGGGCGAGCTCATCGAATACGCCGACACCAACACCATCTTCACCACCCCGGCCAAGAAGAAGACCGAAGATTACATCACGGGTCGTTACGGCTAAGGCATGCTTGGTGCAACAAGGATCATTGGTATGAACAAGATGAGCATCAATAAACAGATTGGCGGTCGGTTCAACGGCTAAGGCATAATCGGAGCAACAAGGATTATTGGTATGGACAATATGAATCTCAACAAACACATCTCCGGTCAGTTCAATGCCGAGCTCGAGAGCGTGCGCAATCAGGTGCTGGTGATGGGTGGCCTGGTGGAGCAGCAGCTGACCGACGCCATCGCCGCCATTCATGGTCAGGATCTGGAGGCGGCGCGCAAGATAGTGGCCAACGACCACAAGGTCAACGCCATGGAAGTGGCCATCGACGAGGAGTGCACCCGCATCATCGCCAAGCGTCAGCCGGCAGCCTCCGATCTGCGCCTGGTGATGGCCATCATCAAGACCATCACGGATCTGGAGCGCATCGGCGATGTGGCGGACAAGATAGCCCGCATGCTCACCGACAACGCCAACAAGCCGCAGCCGCCCCTGGTGTCGCTTGAAAACATGGGCCGTCGCACCATCAAGATGCTGCACGACGTGCTCGATGCCTTCGCCCGCATGGATCTGGAGGCGGCCATCACTGTCTACAAGGAAGATGACAAGGTCGACCGGGAGTACGAGTCCATCATCCGCGAGCTGATGACCTACATGATGGAAGATCCCCGCACCATCCCCCAGGTACTCAACGTGCTGTGGGCGGCGCGGGCCATCGAGCGGGTGGGGGACCGCTGCCAGCACATCTGCGAATACATCATCTACTTCGTCAAGGGCAAGGACGTGCGCCACACCAAGGTGGACGAGATCAACGACCTGCTGGGCAAACCCTGATGAAATGAATAAAAAGGCGCGCTGAGCGCCTTTTTTATTGCATTGCGCGACAAGTTGAGATAGCGCGCCCAAAGGGGCGCTTTTCTGCTAGAATACGGCCCCTGTGTGAGTCCCGGATGGACTCACGGTCCGGTTTCCCGGGCCCAGTTTGCCGTCTTGTGTCAAGGCGGCTGTAGCAATAGGTCAATCATGAGTTTTGCCGATAGTCTGTTTTTACTGCTGCTGCTGGTTGCCGGCAGCGTGTTCTTTTCCCTCTCCGAGATCTCCCTCGCCGCTTCCCGCAAGATAAAATTGCAGGTGATGGCCGACGAGGGCAACCGCCAGGCCGCCAAGGTGCTGGCCTTGCAGGCCCAGCCGGGTAACTTCTTTACCGTGGTGCAGATAGGCCTCAATACCGTCGCCATTCTGGGCGGCATATTGGGCGAGTCCGCCCTCAATCCCGCCATCAAGGGGCTGATCGCCGCCATCTATCAGGGGCCCTGGCTCGGGGAAATCAGCTCCATCGCCTCCTTCGTCTTTGTCACCGGCATGTTCATTCTGCTGGCGGATCTGATGCCCAAGCGCCTGGCCATGACCATGCCCGAACGGATCGCCGTGGTGGTGGTGCGCCCCATGATGCTGTTCGTGGTGCTGTGGATGCCCCTGGTGTGGTTCTTCAACGGCATGGCCAATGCCCTGTTCCGCCTGCTGCGGGTCTCCATGGTGCGCAACGACGAGATCACCTCGGACGACATCTATGCGGTGATGGACGCGGGGGCCGCTGCCGGCGTGTTGCAGCGCGAGGAGCATCAACTCATCGAGAACGTGTTCGAGCTCCAGTCCCTCGGCGTCACCTCCGCCATGACGGCGCGCGAAAGCCTCATCTACTTCACCCTGCAAGAGAGCGAAGAGAGCATCAAGGCCAAGATAGCCGAGCATCCCCACAACAAGTTCCTGGTGTGCGACCACAACCTCGACAGCATCAAGGGCTTCGTCGATGCCAAGGAGCTGCTGATCCGCGTCATCGGCGGCCAGAGCATAGACCTCATCGGCGGCAACCTGGTGCAGAACGTCATCATCATCCCGGATACCCTGAACCTCTACGAGGCCATGGAGTACTTCAAGAATCATCGTGGCGATTTCGCCGTGGTGATGAACGAGTACGCCCTGGTGGTGGGTATCGTCACCATGAACGATCTGATGAGCACCGTCATGGGGGAGTGGGCCACCCACGTGGTGGAAGAGCAGATAGTCCAGCGGGACGAGAACTCCTGGCTGGTGGACGGCGTCACTCCCATCTCGGACGTGATGCGGGCCTTCGACATCGAGGAGTTCCCGGAGAGCCAGAACTACGAGACCATCGCCGGTTTCATCATGTTCATGCTGCGCAAGATCCCCAAGCGGACCGACTCGGTCAAATACGCCGGATACAAGTTCGAAGTCGTCGACATCGACAGCTACAAGATTGATCAACTGCTGGTCACCCGGGTAGAGGCCGCACCGGCCGAGAAGCCCGCCCAGGAATCGTAAAGGAGTTCATCAGGAGTCATGAAGATGCCGTCTTATTCTCGTGCGTTCGCTTGCTTGGTCCTCGCCCTGGCGCTGGGGGCCTGCAGCCAGAGCGCCCCTCGCAAGCCGGTTGTCGCCCCCAAGCCGGTGACCCCCAAGGCGGCGGTGGTAGCGCCGCAACCGGATCCCGATGCCGTGGTGCAGAGCGATGCCGCTCAGCCTGCCCCTACCTTTGACGAGGAGTACCATGGCCCGGATCAGGGGTCGCTGGAGTCGGTGACGGCCCTGTTCGCCCGTGGCTACATCGAATCCGCCATGCGTGAAACCATGCTGGCGGCGGTGCAGACCGATTATCCCCTGCTCGGCATGCGCGACGTGCGCATGAGCGATCCCGTGTCCAAGTTCCTCGGCTCTCCCCAGGCCAGCAAGCTGGCCCATGACTACCTGAGAGCCGGGGTCGAGCGCCGTCTCGGCCATCCCTTGAGCCAGGCCCGCTGGCAGGGGATCTGGCAGGGGCTGCCGCGCCAGGGCCGGGTATCCGACTGGAGCAAGCAGCTCAAGCGGGTGCTGGCGGGGCGTTGAGCCCGGGCCATTCACCCACCATGCAAGGCAAGAGGTCACCCCCTGGGGTGGCCTCTTGCCATTCTGGCCTTTCCATGACGAGGACTCGCTCTGTGCGCCGTCCTTTACCGCCCTCATCTTGCGTTTGCCCGGATTTGTTCGTCGCTCCCGATTGCGTCCCTCTGTGCTTTGGGGCATGATGTCACGGATTTCTAGCCGTCTAGATGTTTTGATGGCTTTAATGTGACTTCACACAATAAACACCCGCCATGACGGGGACACGCAGAGAGACAGAGATGGAAAAACAGGATTTGTGGGTACTGGATGGCGGCATGGGCCGCGAGCTGGCGCGCCGTGGTGCACCCTTTCGCCAGCCGGAGTGGTCGGCCCTGGCCCTGATGGAGGCGCCAGAGACGGTGCGCGAGGTGCACCGGGCCTTCGCGGCGAGCGGTGCCCGGGTCATCACCACCAACAGCTATGCCCTGGTGCCGTTTCATATCGGTGACGCACGCTTCGCCGCGGATGGCGAGCGACTTGCGGCCCTGGCCGGGCAACTGGCGCGGGAGGTGGCCGACGAACAGAAGAGGGCCGTCAAGGTGGCCGGCTCCTTGCCACCGCTCTTTGGCTCCTATCGCGCGGATCTCTATCAAGCCGATCGGGTGAGCGAGCTGGCGACCCCGCTTGTCCGGGCCCTGTCACCCCATGTGGATCTCTGGCTGGCCGAAACCATGAGCCTCATCGCCGAGCCCCTGGCCCTCAAGGCCCTGCTGCCCGAGGACGGCAAGCCGTTCTGGGTCTCCTTCACCCTGGAAGACGAGGCGCCGGGCAGCGAGCCCAGACTGCGCTCCGGGGAGCGGGTGGCCGATGCCGTGACCGCGTTGGCGTCGGCCGGGGTGGACGCCATCCTGTTCAACTGCTGCCAGCCCGAGGTGATTGAAGGGGCGCTCAAGGTGGCGAGCGCCGGCTTGCAGGCCCTGGGGCGCAGCGGCATTCGCCTCGGCGCCTATGCCAACGCCTTCCCGCCCCAGCCCAAGGAGGCCACCGCCAACGACGGCCTGGACGAGATCCGTGGCGATCTGGGGCCGCTGGATTACCTCGGCTGGGCCGAGCGCTGGCGCGCGGCCGGGGCCTCTCTCATCGGCGGCTGCTGCGGCATAGGCCCGGAACACATCGAGGCGCTGGCCAACCGGCTGCGTTAGGGAGAGCCCATGAAAGAGAGCAAGATAGGGTTCTGGTCCCTTACCGCCCTGGTGTTCAGCTCCATGGTGGGGGCCGGCATTTTCAGCCTGCCCCAGAACATGGCCGAGGTGGCCGGGGCCCGCGCCGTGCTGATCGGCTGGGGCGTGACCGGAGTAGGCATCCTGGCGCTCGCCATGAGTTTTCTCTATCTGTCGCGGCTTAAACCCGAGCTCGACGGCGGCATCTACAGCTATGCCCGCGCCGGCTTTGGCGATCTGGTGGGCTTCTTCTCCGCCTGGGGCTATTGGCTCTGCGCCACCATCGGCGTGGTGGGCTATCTGGTGATCGCCTTCGCGGCGCTGGGCAGTTTCGTCGACACCCCTGACAATGTCTGGTTTGGTGACGGCAACACATTGGCGGCTTTTGTCGGCGAGTCCTGCATCCTCTGGGCGGTGCACCTGCTGGTGGCCCGCGGCGTGCAGCAGGCGGCCCTGTTCAACCTGGTGGCGACCCTGGCCAAGAGCCTGCCGCTGCTGCTGTTCATCCTGTTCGCCTGCTACTGGTTCGATCCTGTCACCTTCGCGGCGGATCAGCAGGGCAGCACCCTGGCGGTGCCGGTCTCCGAGCAGGTGCGCAACACCATGCTCATCACCCTCTGGGTCTTCACCGGCATCGAGGGGGCGGCTGTGCTCTCGGCCCGGGCCAGAAACAGGCGGGACGTGGGCACGGCCACAGTGCTCGGCGTGGTGCTGGCGCTGCTGCTCTATGTGCTCATCTCTGTGCTGGCGCTCGGGATATTGAGTCGCCCCGAGCTCGCGGCCCTGCCCAACCCCTCCATGGCGGGGTTGATGGCCCAGATGACGGGCTCCTGGGGCAAGGTGCTCATCAGCGTCGGCCTCATCGTCTCTGTGCTCGCCTCCTACGTGAGCTGGACCCTGTTCTCGGCCGAGGTGCCGTTCAGCGCGGCGCGCCACGGCGCCTTCCCGGTCATCTTCCGGCGCCAGAACCGTAGCGGCACCCCCATAGCGTCCCTCTGGCTCACCAGCCTGACGGTGCAGGGCTGTCTGCTGCTGGTGTGGCTGCTCGGCAAGGGGTACACCAACCTGCTGCTCATCTCCACCTCCATGATCCTGGTGCCCTATCTGTTCATCGGCCTGTTCCTGCTCAAGCTCTCCTTGAGTGGAGAGGGCAATGGTCGGGTGCGGGCGGTGGCCCTGGTATCGAGCGGTTACGGTCTCTGGCTGCTCTACGCCGCCGGGGTGGAGTACCTGCTGCTCTCCTTGTTGCTTTACGGGCCGGGTCTGCTGCTGTTTCTCTACAGCCGCCGTCAGCTCGGGGCGGATCAGCGGCTCAGCGGGCGCGAACGGCTGCTGGCCGGTGTCACCCTGGTGGCCCTGGTACCGGCGCTCTGGTCCTTCACCCACCAGATTTGACGGGAGAGGGGCCAGGCCCACGCCAAGCGATAAGATAAAGGGGGGCCG
Organism: Aeromonas bivalvium; assembly: GCF_046078285.1. NCBI lineage: Bacteria > Pseudomonadati > Pseudomonadota > Gammaproteobacteria > Aeromonadales > Aeromonadaceae > Aeromonas > Aeromonas bivalvium. The sequence goes on along the minus strand of NZ_JBGXBV010000001.1, from coordinate 799,011 downwards.
TAATGGCTCCCCTTTTTCGCTATCCGATGGGCCTCCTCGCGCTAGAGCACCTGGCTCAGGAACTGGCGCAGACGGGGGGAGGCGGGGTTGTCGAAGAAATCGGCGGGCTTGTCATCCACCAGCAGCTCGCCGCGCTCCATGAACAGCACCCGGTCCGCCACTTCCCGGGCAAAGCCCATCTCGTGGGTCACCACCACCATGGTCATTCCCTCGCGCGCCAGCCCCTTCATGACATCCAGCACCTCCCCTACCATCTCGGGGTCCAGGGCGCTGGTGGGCTCGTCAAACAGCATGATGCGCGGCTGCATGGCCAGCGCCCGGGCGATGGCCACCCGTTGCTGCTGGCCGCCGGAAAGCTGGGACGGGTAGCTCTGGGCCTTGTCAGAGAGGCCCACTTTCAGCAGCAGGGCCTTGGCCCGCTCCTCGGCCTCCTGGCGGGGCAGGCCGCGCACCTTCTGGGGGGCGAGAGAGATGTTGTCCAGCACGCTGAGGTGGGGGAAGAGGTTGAAGGACTGGAACACCATGCCCACCTCTTCCCGCAGCTTGTTGACATCCCCGGGCTCGGTGAGGCTGATGCCATCGACCAGGATCTGGCCGTCGTTGATGGTCTCGAGCTGGTTGAGGGTGCGCAGGAAGGTGGATTTGCCCGAGCCGCTCGGGCCCACGATCACCACCACTTCCCCTTCGGCCACCTCTGTGCTGACGTTCTTGAGGGCGTGCACCTGGGTGCCGTAGAACTTCTCCACGCCGCTCGCTTTGATAATGGGATCAGTTGCTGCGCGCATATTTCACCTCCAGACGACGCACCGGGAAGGGGCAGGGGGTACCGATGATGGCAGAACTGCTCGACCTCGGTTGCGACTTGATAATGGGATCAGTTGCTGCGCGCATATTTCACCTCCAGACGTCGCACCAGGAAGGAGAGGGTACCGGTCAGCACCAGATAGAGCAGGGCCACGGTGAACCAGACCTCGAACGGGCTGAAGGTGGAGCTGACCACCTCGCGCCCCGCCTTGGTGAGATCCGTGATGGAGATGACCGAGACCAGGGAAGAGTCCTTGATGAGGTTGATGAACTGGCCGGCCAGGGGCGGCAGCACCCGCTTGAACGCCTGGGGCAGTATGATGTAGCGCATGGTCTGGGCCGAAGTGAGGCCAAGGCTTCTGCCCGCCTCCATCTGCCCCTTGTGGATGGAGTCGATGCCGGCGCGCACGATTTCGGCCACGTAGGCGCCGGTGAAGACGGCCAGCGCCGCCACCCCGGCGGTGAACCTGTCGAGGTTGAGCACGGTCCCGATGAAGAAGTAGACGATGAAGATCTGCACCAGCAGCGGCGTGCCGCGAATGAGCTCCACATAGCAGCCGGCGAGATTGCGCAGGGCCGGGTTGGGGGAGAGACGGGCCAGGCCCGCCAGGGTGCCCAGCAGGATGGCGAACACCCCGGCCACCAGGGAGAGCTTGATGGTGACCCAGATGCCGAAGGCGATGGGACCCGGGGTCCACTTCAGCTGGGTATCTAGCACATCGCCGCGAAAGACGGTGTCCCCTTCGCTCAGGTTGGAGCCGGTGGCGGCGATGGCCTGGCGATGGCTGGCGTCCAGATCGTCTTGCAGCACCAGGGTGCCCTGTTCGGCCACGACGGTGCCGTCAAACTCGGCGTAGTTGTGTTGCTGGGCCTGATAGACGATGTACTGGGGGATGCGTTCCCAGCGCCAGGTGTAATCGACCGATTGCACGGCCTTGTAGATGCCGAATACGGCGAGCAGCATCATCAGCACGAAAATGCCGTGCCAGAGTAGTGAGCTGGGCTGTTTTTCCATCTGCTTGATGGGTCTCGGATTGAGCACAGTCGACAACCTCTTTCATTATTGTGTGGGGTCTGCGTGAGGGGCGCGGTCTGGCCGCGCCCTCGGGAGGTTTACTTGAGCTGTTTCAACCAGTCGTTGGACTCGAACCACTTCTGATAGAGGCGATCGTAGCTGCCGTCGCCCTTGATCTGGCGCAGGTAGTTGTTCATCCAGTTGAGGGTGTCCTGATCCCCCTTGCGAATGGCCCAGGCCAGGGGTTCGAAGGTGAAGGGCGTCGCCAGGTGCACCACGGCCGCCTTGTTTTCGGAGGCGAAGATGGCGTTGTAGGGCAGGTCATAGATGAAGGCATCGACCTTGCCGTTGACCACTTCCAGCTTGGCGTCGTCCTGGGTCTCATACTGCAGCAGGGTGGCTTTGGGGATCATGCGCTTGACGGCCTGCTCGCCCGTGGTGCCGAGCTTGACCGCGATCTTGTACTTGGGATCGTTCAGATCTTGATAGGACTTGATGGCACCCGCCAGCTCCTTGCGCAGCACTATGGTCTGGCCGACGACGATGTAGGGATCGGCGAAGTTGACGCGCAGGTTGCGCTGGGGGGTGACCGTCATGCCGCCCATGATGACGTCGAACTTGTCGGTCAAGAGCGCGGGGATGATGCCATCCCAGGCGGTGTTGACGAACTCCACCTTCACGCCCATCTCCTTGGCCACCATCTTGGCGAGATCCACATCAAAGCCGATGTAGTTGCCCTGCTTGTTGGTCATCTCGAAGGGTTGATAGCCGGCATCGAAGCCGACCCGCAGCACGCCGCGATCCAGGATGGCATCCAGGGTGGAGGGAGAGGCAGTGGGGGCCGCGTTGGCCAGCCCGCAGGCCAGCAGGGTGGAAAGGATCAATTTTTTTATCATAGGTGACGTCTCTGTCGTAAGTGTGTTCGGCCTTGAACCTGCTCCCGTGCGACTCCATGGCACAAGAGACTGCTGCATCCGGCAGCAGGCAAGACAGGATTATTGTCTTGGTCGGGGCGAAAGCCCCATATGAGATTCTATGAATGGCAACTTGAGTGAAAAATGTACCAAAAGTTGATTGTGCCAGAAGACTCAATAAGTTAGTGGGACTTTTTCCTCGCGGCCTTGCTCATAAAACCACAAGAAAACAACATATCTATCTAATGGCGTGGGTTCAAGTGCAAAAATATTCGGCAGGCATGTTGCCGTCACCTGCACAGATAATCCGGGCTCAGGCGGCGCTTTTTTCGGCAACGCAGGGCAGAAGAGGCTGGCTGCGGCCGGGGCGGGGAAATATTTGAGTACGACAGAGGGCTCCCTCTGTGTCTTGTCATGGCCTTCCCATATACTCAGCCATCCCCACAGCAAGGCTCGGGTATGGACACCTCAATACTGCTCAATCTGGATGTATTCACCCTGATGCTGATGGCCCTCGGAGGCTACAGCCTGGGTTTCATCACCCTCTCCATCATCTGGTCGACCCACAGGGAGATCCCCGGTCTCGGGTTCTGGTGGTGGTCCAGTCTGTGCGCCCTGGCGGCCCAGTCGCTCTTCTTCCTGCAGGCGTTCTCCCCCCACATCGCCGGGATCTGGCTGGCCAACCTGCTCATCACCTTCTGCATTGCGCTGATGCCGCTGGCCTTGCAGCGTTTCTTCGGGGAGCCGCCAAGCTGGCGCGCCTTCGCCCTCTTCATGCTGATCTACCTGTTGCTGCTCTGCTGGAGCGTGCTGTTCAACGACGAGATGGCGCCTCGGGTACTGCTGGCCTGTCTGAGCTACATGGTGCTGGGGGCGGTGATCGTCTTTCTCGTCTGGCGGCACGGCTATCCGGCCTACCTGCCCGCCGTGCTGGTGTTTACCGTGGTCAACATACTGCTCTACGGCTTCAATCTGGTGCGGATGGCGGCCCTGCTGGACGGCGAGGTACGGGTGCTGATGGATCAGCACGTGGTCAATGTGCTGCCCTTTCTCTCCATGCTGATGGGCAACTACCTCTCCACCTTCGGGGTGCTGCTGCTCTGTACCCAGTACCGTGCCCTGGCCCTGCGCCAGCTGGCTACCCAGGATCCCCTGACCGGGGTCTACAATCGGCGCGGGCTGCATCACCACCTGGCCCCCTTGCTCGGCAAGGGGCCTGTCTTGCTGGCCATGGTCGACCTTGACGACTTCAAGCAGATCAATGACGGCTTCGGCCATGAGATGGGGGACAGGGTGCTCAGGGAGGTGGGGCGCTACCTGAAGGATCAGCCGGATCTGCTGGTGGGGCGCTTTGGCGGCGAGGAGTTCGTCTTGCTGGCCAATTGGCAGCAGAGTCAGGCTCATGAGCGGTGCGAGCAGCTGCGCCGGGAGATAGCGGCCCTGGAGGTGGACGGGATCCGCATCACCATCAGCATGGGACTGGACTGGCTCTGGCCCGGCGAGGGGTTGGAGCAGGCACTGCACCGGGCCGACGGGGCCCTCTATCGCGCCAAGCGGGAGGGGAAGAACCGGGTCTGTGTCTGGCAAGAGACCCGGGAGTCGTCCCGCCTGTGAGCCTCCCTTGATGGGGCGGGGCGGCCCTCGACCCGGGCGATCCGGGTCGTGGCGGCGTCAGCGGTGCAGTTCGCCCGCGCGCTCGGGCTGATAGACCACCTCCAGAATTTCGACGGCGATGTTGCGACCGGCCGGGCCCGGCCAGTTGATGCTGTCTCCCACCTTGAGCCCCAGCAGGGCGCTGCCCACGGGGGCCAGCACAGATATCCTGGACTCATCCCCTTGCACATCCTTGGGATAGACCAGGGTCAGGCAGAAGGGGGCATCGCTGTTTTGCATCTTGAAGCGCACCGTGCTGTTCATGGTGACCACGTCCGGCGGCATGTCGGCGGGCTCGCGGATTTCGGCGCGATCCAGCTCCTCCTGCAGGGCCTTGTGCTGGGGCGAGTGGCCCAGCAGGGGTTCAATACGGTCCAGATCCAGGCTGGAGATGATGAGATGGGGTGCTGTCATGGCATAGATCCTCATGCAATGGGATGAACTGGGCCACAGGGGCCGGGTTGAATAGCGGATAAAACGGATACAGGTGCGTGCGGCCCCCGGGCGACTCGGGACGAGACGCGGGCGGGGGCTCAGCTGGGTGTGAGCAGGATGGGGAAAATCAGATTGGTTTTCATGGGGATACCATAACCATTCTGCCCTGGCTTGGCAATCGCTGACCCGGACTCAGGGAGCCTGGTAGTCGTATTGCAGCAGGATGCGATCCAGGCTGCCGTCGGCCGCCATCTCGGCTAGGGTGTGGCGCCAGCGCGCCGCCTCCTCGGCGGGAAAATCCAGGTTGGCGGCCAGATAGAGCGGCACCCTGGCCAGGGTCTCCCCCTTGATCAGGCGAGTGAGGGGGAGGCCGGCCTCCTGCTGGGCGTAGCGCATGGTATTCCAGGCGGCGGCCCAGGCCTGGATCCGCCCCCGCGCCAGCTTGTCGGCGTTGCCGCGCTCGGCTCCGACGCTCTCCAGCTCGGGCATGCCCCTGGCCTGCAGCAGGCTGTGGCTGAGGGAGTGGCGCAGCACGCCAATCTTGAGCCGCCTCGCCTCGGCCAGGGTGAGCGGCTCGTCGTGATGGCGCCGATCGCTGGCAAGCACGAAGGACTCCTCGAGCAGGGGGGCTATCCATTGCAAGCGTGTCTCGCGATCCTGGCTGCGCACCGGGGGCAGCAACAAGACCCCGGACCTGTGCTGGGCCTCCACGAGGGCACGGGCGAAGGGCATGAGCTCTATGGTGAGGGGTTCGCGCAGCCGACGGGCCGCCTCTTCGACCACTTCCACCGCCATGCCGGTCGGCGCCCCTTGCTGGGCGCGGATCACATAGGGGGGCACCTCGGCCGCCAGCAGGGTGACGGCCAGGGCGAAGGGACTGGGCAGGGCGAGCAGCAGGCACAGGATCAGGGGCATGGCGCTTCATCTGGGTGGCGAAGGCGTCAAGTGTATCATCTTCGCCGCAGCCAGGCCCTGCTCAGTCAAAGAAGTCGCGAATGTCCCGCTGCTGATAGCCGGCAAGATCGAGCCAGGGGGCCCTGGCCGCGAGCCGGGTGGGGGTGAGGGTCATGCGATAGCTGCGATAGCCGTCCAGGGAGCCGGATTCCACGCTCAGGGGCACCTGCAGGCGCTCGGACCAGAGGATGCGGGTGCGCTCATGGGGGCTCTGGTGTGCATACCAGCGGGCCCCCGCTGGCGCCTCGTCATCGAGGGGATCCATGGTGGCCAGCAGCGCGGGATCGATGAGGAAGCGCACCTTGGCCGGGTTGGGGGTGAAGGCGACCTGGCCATACTCCTCGGGGGGCACGCTCACCAGCTGGTTGTGGTAGCGGTCGGCGTAGCGCAGTTGCAGATCCCCGGGCGCCAGGCTGACCCAGCGGGCCGCCATCTGGTGGGTGAAGTGCTTGTGGCCGGGCTGATTGTCGTGGCGCAGGTGGTAGGCGCGGGCAATGGGCAGCGGGATGAGCCGCTCGCTCCAGATGTGATCGCCACGGCGCTGCCAGCGCTCCTGCCAGCGGCTCTCGCGCACCACGCCGTCGGCGCCCGTGCTGCGGTCCTCGTACTGGATGCGGGCGGCGAGATCCGGCGCCTCGGCCTCAAGGGCCAGGGCCCGGGGGGAGCAGAACAGGGCAAGGCCGAGCAGGGTCAGCAGGAGACCGGCGGGGGCCAGGGTACGGGGCCCGCTGATCCGGGCGGGCAGGGGAAGGGGCGTCTCTCTCATGGGGTCTCTGTCTGGGCTGGTCTGCCGGGGCTCGCCCGGCAGGAATAGAAAGGGAGGAGAGGGCCCCGGCCCGGGACCCTCTCCCTGAGGGCGAGTCAGAGGCCCAGAGCCTCTTTTATCTTGCCAAATACCCGGGTGTTATCCAGGGTACCCTTGAAGCGGCTGCTGCCGGCGCCATCGGCAAACAGCATGACATCGCCGCCGCCATGGGTCTCGGAGCCGAGCTTGATGCCGGTCTCCTGCAGGTAGTCATCCGCCATCACTTCTGTGCTGGTGAGGGTGGGGCGCACATCGGCCCGGTTCGGACCATTGCCGAACACCAGCGTGGTGAAGGGCTTGCCATCCACGTCGGTCTGGGTCGAGCCGTCGCCATTTTTCACCAGATCCAGCACGGGATTGCCCTTGGCGGCATAGCCGTTGATGGTCATGGTGTGGTCATGGTCGGCGGTGACCACGATCAGGGTCTCGTTCAAATCGACCTTGCCCAGGGCCGTCTTGACCGCGTCGTCCAGGGCGACCGCATCGGTGAGGGCCCGCTTGGCATTGGTGCCATGGAGTGCATGGTCGATGCGGCCCCCTTCCACCATCAGGAAGTAACCCTGACCGTTCTGGCTGAGCAGATCGATGGCCTTGGCCGTCATCTCGGACAGGGACGGCTGGGTATTGGCGGCGCCCTTGGCGACGCGATCCAGCTCGTAGTCGAGGTGGGACTTGGCACTGAACAGGCCCAGCACCTTGCCGCTCTCGACCTTGGCGAGATCGCTTTGGGTGGTGACGTACTGATAGCCCTTGGCACCGAGCTCGGCGGTGAGGTCACGGCCATCGGCCCGGCCTCCCTTGTTGCTGGCGCTGTCGTAAGGGGTCCAGTGGTTGGCACCCCCACCCATCAGCACGTCCACTCCGTCCCCCAGCGCGCTGTTGAACCCGGCGCCGCCCGGCACTGCCTGGGCCGCGATGGCGTAGGCGGCATCCCGGTGGCAGATGTGGGAGTAGGTGGCCGCCGGGGTGGCGTGGGTCAGCTCGGTGGTGGTGACGGCCCCCACCGACTTGCCCGCCGCCTTGGCCAGCTCGAGGAGGGTGGGCACAGGGGTGCCGTTGTCGGCGCTGCAGTTGTTGATGCCCTTGTTGCCGTTGGCGTCCTTGGACGGCGCGACGGCCTGGGTGTCGCTGCTCATGGCGATCACTTCGTTGTTCATCTTGACGCCCGTGGTGTAGGCCGCCATGGAGGGGGCCGAGTCCGTGGTCTGGGCATCGTTCGAGAAGGTCTTGATGCGGGCCGTGCGCGGCAGTTTCATCATCTCCAGATTGCCCTCTTCTCCCACCTTGAACAGCCGGGTGGCGGTGAGCACGGTGGGGCCCATGCCGTCGCCGATGAAGAGGATGACGTTCTTGGCGTCGCTGGCCTGGGCCTGGGAGGCCAGGGTCAGGGTGGCCAGGGTCAGGGCGGTGCAGATCTGTGAGGTCTTGAATCGAGTCTTCATGGTGCCATTCCTTAGAGCTGGGCCGCAGCCTTGATCTTGCCGAACACGGCGGTGTTATCCAGAGAGCCATGGAAACCATCCGCTCCCTGACCGATGGCGCCGAGGAACACATCGGTGCCGCCGTGGGTCTCGCTGCCGAGTTCACCCACCTTGACCACCACCTCCTGGTGATAGTCGTCGGCGGAGACGGTGGCATCGTCAAGCGGTGCCACGCTGGCCCGTGAACCGTCGACCCGGTTGTAGCCGTTGCCAAAGCCGATGATGGTGTAGGGCATGCCGTCGCTGTCGAGCAGGTTGTCGCCGCTGACATAGTTCTTCGCCAGCCCCAGCACCCCGGGGTTGCTGTCCGTGGTCTTGCCGGTGCGCTTGGCATAACCGTTCAGCACTAGCGTATGGTCATGGTCGGCGGTCACTACTATCAGGGTGTTTTTCAGCTCGGGATCGGTTTTCTTCACCTCAAGGATGGCGGCCTGGATGGCGTTGTCGAAGGCTAGGGTGTCTTGCAGGGCGCGCTTGGCATTGGTGTCATGCAGGGCGTGGTCGATGCGCCCCCCTTCCACCATCAGGAAGTAGCCCTGCTCCTTGTCCTTGAGCTGCTTGATGGCGGCCAGGGTCATGTCGGTGAGGGAGGGCTCGCTGGCGGGCCTGTCGAGCTCGTACTTCATGTGGCTGGCGCCAAACAGACCCAGCAGTGGCTTGCCTGCCTCGGCTCCCTGCAACTCGCCCAGGGTGCTGGCGAACTGGTAGCCCTGGCCCTTCATCTCCTCGATGAGGTTGCGGCCATCCTCCCGCTTGCCCTTGTCGGCGGTGGGCAGGAAGAAGCTGCTGCCGCCGCCGAGCACCACGTCGATGCCATCCTTGAGGGCAGGGTTGTAGCCGGCGCCGCCCGGTACCAGTTGCACGGCGATGTCCGCTTCCAGATCCCGGTTGCAGAGGTGGGCATAGGTATCGGCCGGGGTGGCGTGGGTGATGCGGGTGGTGGTGACCACGCCGGTGCCGCGGCCATCGGCCTTGGCCAGCTCCAGCAAGGTGGTGACCGGCTTGCCGGCACTCTTGCTGCAGTCGTCCTGCTGGGTTGCCTCGCCATCCATGCTGATGACGCCGTTGTTGCTCTTGACCCCCGTCATGTAGGCCGCCATGGAAGGCGCCGAGTCGGTCACCTGGGCGTCGTGGGAGAAGGTCTTGATGAAGGCCGTCTCTGGCAATGTGTCCATGGTGAGCTCCCCCTCCTCGCCCACCCCGTAGATGCGGGCGGCGGTCAGGGTGTTGATCCCCATGCCATCGCCGAGGAAGAAGATCACGTTCTTGGCGCGGGTGTTGGCCTCGCCCTTGTCACTGCTGCTGTTGTCGTCGTTGCTGGAATGGCAGCCGGCGGCCAGGGCGGCACTGATCATGAGTGCCATTCCCGTCATTTTTTTCATGGGTTCGCTCCTTGTAAAACCGAGGTGAAGGCTAAGGAGTCAAGATGACGGTTTGAATGAACCCAGATGACACTAGTGTTAAACCGGTGGAAAATCCGTTTATCAATCATGTGGTTAATATTGTGGTGCCGTGCCAGGGGGTGCCGATGGGAGGGAGAGTGGCCCCCGGTGAGACAAGAGTCTGTCAATGTGGGGAAAAGCAGGTAAAATGCGCCCCGTTCCGAGCAGAGAAGGTGAGAGAGAATGTCGATTAACTGGTTCCCCGGTCACATGCACAAGGCCCGTAAAGAGATCGCCGAGGTCATGCCCCAGGTCGATGTCATCATAGAGATGCTCGATGCCCGGATCCCCTTCTCCAGCGAGAACCCCCTGGTGCCGGAATTGCGGGGTGACACCCCCGTCATCAAGGTGCTCAACAAGGCGGATCTCGCCGATCCCGAGATCACGGCGCGTTGGGTGGCCCACATGGAGCAGGAGAAGGGGATCAAGGCGCTGCCCCTGACCCAGCAGCAGCCCGACGAGATCAAGAGCCTGCTGACCCTGTGCCACCAGATGCTGCCGGAGCGCAACTTCGACCTGCGCGGGGTGCGCGCCATGATCATGGGCATCCCCAACGTGGGCAAGTCCACCCTGATCAATACCCTGGCGGGGCGTACCATAGCCCGGACCGGCAACGAGGCGGGGGTGACCAAGTCCCAGCAGCGGATCAAGCTCGACAACAACGTCATCCTGACCGATACCCCTGGCTTCCTCTGGCCCAAGCTCAACCCCCCTTCCTGCGGCTACCGGCTGGCCATCACAGCGGCCATCAAGGACACCGTCTTCGACTACGCCGACATCGCCATGTTCGCCGCCGATTATTTCATCAAGGCCTACCCGGAGCGCATCAAGGCCCGCTATCAGATTAGCGATCTGCCCGAGACCGAGATCGAGCTGCTGGAGCTCATCGCCCGCCAGCGCGCCTTCGTGCGCAAAGGGGGCCTGGCGGATCTGCACAAGGCCTCGGAGATCCTGGTCAACGAGTTCCGCTCAGGCCTGCTTGGCCGCATCACCCTGGAGACCCCGGAGATGGTGAGCGAGGAGATAGTGGCGGCGGCCGAAGAGGCGGAGCAGAAGGCCAGGGAGAAGGCCGAGCGGGAAGAGGAGCGCCAGGCGCGGGCCCGTCGCAAGTATGCCAAAAAGCGTCAGAAATAACCGGCATTGTGCCAGGCATCAAGAAGAGGCGACCCCGGGGTCGCCTCTTCAGTTATGGCCTTGATGGCCGGGGTGAGGCAAAGAGTCGCGCATCCAGAAGAGGGGGAGAAGCCCCGGGTCACCTTGATGACGTCGCTCACAGCGGGATGAAGATCCCCATCCGGCTCTATCCCTGCTAGTCCAAGGCCCGCTTGGTCCGTGGCTTCATCCTGTTGCCGGGCAGGCGCTGCAGGGGGCAGTACCGCGGCGCCAGGGCTGTGCCAAGCAAAACCTGGCAGCGGTTCGTTCAGCGCCGATTGACAATGGCTTTGGCGGTGGCATGATGCGCTCGCATTTTGACTCTCCCCACGGTTTTATCCATGACCACATACTCCCGGCCAGTGCTGTCATTGCTCTGTGGCCTGCTGCTGTTGATCCTGGCCATCGCAGTGTTGAATACCCTGGTGCCGCTCTGGCTCGCCCATGACAAGCTGCCGACCTGGCAGGTGGGCATGGTCGGCTCCGCCTATTTTTGCGGCAACCTGCTGGGGACCCTGCTGGCGGGAGCGCTGATCAGGCGCGCCGGGTTCAACCGCAGCTACTACCTGGCGTCAGCCCTCTTTGCCGCCGCCTGTGTCGGACTAGGACTCACCCTGGGATTCTGGAGCTGGCTCGGCTGGCGCTTCATCGCAGGTATCGGCTGCGCCATGATCTGGGTGGTGGTGGAGAGTGCGCTGATGTGCAGCGGCAATGCGCGCAACCGGGGGCGCCTGCTCGCCGCCTACATGATGGTCTATTACCTGGGGACTGTGCTCGGGCAACTGCTGGTCAGCACGTTGCCGACCGGTCTGATGGATGTGCTGCCCTGGGTGACTGGCCTGGTCGCGGCTGCCATCCTGCCGCTGCTGTTCACCAGGATTGCCAACGTGCAGGGTGAGGTACAGGGGGAAACCCGGGTGTGGTCCATGCTGCGCCTGCGTCAGGCACGCCTTGGGGTCAATGGCTGCATCATCTCCGGCATAGTGCTGGGATCGCTCTATGGTCTGATGCCGCTCTACCTGAACCATCAGGGGGTCAGTGATGCCGGTATCGGCTACTGGATGGCGGTGATGGTGAGCGCCGGCATCCTGGGGCAGTGGCCCGCCGGCCGTCTGGCGGACAGGTTCGGCCGCTTGCCGGTACTGCGGATGCAGGTGCTGGTGGTCATTCTGGGCGCCTTGGCGATGCTCGGCGCTGTCGGGATGGGCCCGGCGCTCTTCATCCTGGGCGCCGCCGGTTTTACCCTCTATCCGGTGGCCATGGCCTGGGCCTGCGAGAAGGTCGAGCAACATCAACTGGTGGCGATGAATCAGGCGCTGCTGCTGAGCTACACCCTGGGCAGCCTGCTCGGCCCTGCCTATACCGCGCTCTTGATGCAACACTACTCGGACCATCTGCTGTTTATCATGATCGCCAGCGTCTCCTTCATCTATCTGCTGATGCTGCGGCGCCCCATGGGGGAACATCCGACGCCGGTGGCCCATGTCTGATGAACAGGCGAAGGCCCATGTCCTGACGGGGCTCAGGTGATCGGCTTCGAATGGCCTGATGGTGCCAGATAACAACAAGGCGGCCCCGGGGCCGCCTTGTTGTTATCTGGGGCTGGCGAGGGGGAAGGCGCTAGCCATGGCGTTTTTTCGCCTCTTCGAACAGGGAGAGGTGCAACGGGATCAACTGCCGCCAGTCACGGCGATAACCGCCTCCCGGGACGGCGGCGATGGGCAGGCCGTGGCTTATCGCACAGTCAAACACCATGGCGTCCCGCTGGCGCACCCCGGCGTCGCTCAGGGAGAGGTAGCCGAGCTCGTCGGCCTGGTGCACGTCGACCCCGGCCTGATAGAGGATGAGGTCGGGGCGGTAGAGGCGCAGTGCCAGAGAGAGCGCCTGGGCCAGGGTCTCGAGGTAGGCGTCGTCCTCCATGCCGCTTGGCAGGGCAAAGTCCAGGTGGGAGGCGGGCTTGTGGTGGGGGAAGTTGTGCTCGCCGTGCAGGGAGAGGGTGATGATGTCCCGGTTTCCCGTGCACAGGGCGGCGCTGCCATCCCCTTGATGGACATCGAGATCCACGATGAGCACCTGCTCGCAGCGCCCCTCGTCGAGGCAGGCCCTGGCCGCGATCACCAGATCGTTGAACAGGCAGAAGCCGCTGCCAAAGTCCCGATGGGCGTGGTGATAGCCGCCGGAGATCTGCAGGCCGCAGCCCTGCTCGAGGGCGTGGCGGCTGGCGGCCAGGGTGGCCCCGACCGAGCGCAAGGTGCGCTCAATCAGCATGGGTGACCAGGGGAAGCCGAGTCTTCGGATGGCACCCTCATCCAGGGTGCCGGCAAGGGCCGCTGCCACATAGTCGGCGTCGTGGACCCGTGTTATCTGCTCGCGGCTCGCGGCAGGGGCCTCTGCCAGCGGATAGCCCAGTGCTGCCAGATGCTGGTAGAGCGCCTGGTACTTGGCCAGGGGGAAGCGGTGACGCTCGGGCAGCGTCAGGGAGGAGTAATGGGGGTGGTAGAAGATGCGCAGGGACATGGTTATCGGCCTGAACTGAAATGAAAAAAGGGGAGCCTGGCTCCCCTTTTTTCATAAAGCGACTCTTGCATAAAGCGACGCGCTGCGCCCTTATTGCTGCTGGATCACCCAGATCTGGAAGGCTTTGCGCGTCTCTGCGTCAGCCTTGTTGTACCAGCTTTGCAGCTGGGTCAGGGCTTCCGGGTTGCTCAGGGCCTTGCTCGGGGCCACCTGGACAGGGGCGCTGGCGGCGGCCATGACGGCGGCGGTGGAGACGGCGACCGTGGTCGGCTGGTTGAAGGCCTTGCCCATGGCGATCAGCTCCTGCTGATAGTCACGGGTCAGTTGGAACCCTTCAACCTTGGGCAGCACGAACTGCTCGCTCTTGACGGGCTGACCGCTCACCTTGTCCTTGAGTACCACTTGCTGGGTCTTGATGAACTGCTGCGCTTCGGCTTCGTTGCGCGGCTTCTTGTAGTCCAGGGTCAGGCGCTGGTTGTCTTCGGCGGTGAAGTTGATGACCAGGGGCTCTGCGGTCACGAACTTGGTGTCGCTGCGGCTGGAGTAGTTGCCTTCGAAGGCGACCACCAGCTGATGATCCCCCGCCTCAAGCGGGAAGCTGTTGGATTTGTCGAGCAGTTTGGGATTGATAGAGGCGCCATCGATCAACTGCACCACATAGGGTGGGGTGACTTCCAATTGGACATTGGCCAGGGCGCTGCCGGCCCACAACAGACCAGCCAGAGCCGGCACCAGAACAGTCAGTTTCATTTCTTCTCCTTGAACAGTCAGGCGATGGCCTGCTGAAAACAGGGGCCATTTTTACAGGTTTGGCCGTGGGCGGCAATAGCCAAGGGGTGCCGATTCGAGCCCGGGCCGGGCCTCCTCTATTCCTCTGTTTCTCAATAGCGGGGCGGCCGCCGTCACTCGATGCGGCGGGTGAAGGGCGGCAGGGCATCGAGCAGCCCCTTGCCGTAACGCTTGGTGAGCAGGCGGCGATCGAGAATGGTCACCCGGCCCAGATCCGTCTCCTTGCGGATGAGACGGCCGCAGGCCTGGATCAGCTTGCGGGACGCCTCCGGCACTGTCAGCTGGAGGAAGGGGTTGCCGCCGCGCTGCTCGACCCATTCGGCGGTCGCCTCTTCCACCGGGGAGTTGGGCACCGCAAACGGGAGCTTGGTGATCACCAGGTTGGTGAGGTAATGGCCGGGCAGGTCCAGCCCTTCCGAGAAGCTGCCGGTGCCGAACAAGATGCTGGCCTGGCCGCCGTCGCATTTCTGCTTGTGCAGGGTCAGCAGGGCATGGCGCGACGCCTCCCCCTGCACCAGCAAAGAGAGCCCCTTGGCCCTCACCCCCTGGGCGACCTCGTTCATCTGCCGGTAGGAGGAAAACAGCACCAGGCTCGCCTCCTTGCCGGCCACCAGCCGAGGTAACACCTCGACAAGCTCCTGGGTGAAGCCGGGGGCGCCAGGGTCATTGGCCATCCTGGGCAGGTAGAGCTCCGCCCTCTGGTAGTCGAAGGGAGAGCGCAGGCGCAGGTAGCGGGTGCCGTCGTGCTCCTTGAGCCCCACCTGATGACGAAAGTAGCTGAAAGAGGAGAGGGCGGTGAGAGTGGCCGAGACCAGCACGGCGCCGATGCAGCGGGACCAGAGCCACTCCTCCAGCAGATAGCCGACCTCGATGGGGGAGGCGTGCAGCCAGGTGTCCCCATCTTCGCCTCTGACCATCCAGCGGGCCAGGGGGGTCTTGCCCTCGGGAACATGGCGACCCAGCATCTCCCACAGGGCGGTGAAACTCTCCAGCCGCTGCAGGTGAAAGCCGGTCTCGGCCAGCAGGGGTTCGGCCTCCTTGCGGCGGATCTCGCCATCTTTGAGGGCCTCGCCGATGGCGCCCTGCATCCTGTCCAGCGCCCGCAACGCCTTCTTGCTCGCCTCTTTCAGGTTTTCGGCCAGCATGGGCAGCGGATCGGGCAGTATCCCGCCCTCGAACCTGTGCTGTCCCTCCGTGCTCAGCAAGCCCTCGTGGGCGGCGAGCCACTGCTCGAGGGCCTTGAGATCCGGTTGCAGGGAAGCGAGCGCGTCTTGCAGCTTGAGCTGGGGATCGAGCAGGCTCTCCTTGTTGAGGGCCCGGGCCAGCTTGCCGCTGCTCTGGGCCAGCTTCTCCAGCCAGCGGCGGGATCCCTTGATGTTGGCGCTGGCGGCGCCGTGATCCCGGGCTATGGTGGGCAGGTGATGGGCCTCGTCGAGCACATAGAGGCACTCGTCCGGGCTCGGCAGAATGATGCCCCCTCCCATGGTGAGGTCGGAAAGCAGCAGGGCATGATTGACCACCAGCACATCGGCCGCCTCCATGTCGTTCCTGGCGCGATGAAACGGGCAGTGCTGATGGTGACTCAGCGCCTTGTTGCAGGTGTGGCGGTCGGCGGCGATGCGCAGCCAGCCCGGATCCGGAATGGGGTCTGGCCAGTTGTCCCTGTCTCCGTCCCACTTGCCGTCGGTGTAGGCCTGCCACAGGGCCTGGTAGAGGCGCTGATCTCCGGCACTTGGCTTGTGTTTGCTCAAGGCCTCGAAGTCGAACTCGAAGTTGCTCATGTCGGCGCCGCTGGCCGCCTGCTCCAGCAGGTGCTCGCAGCAGTAACGCTGGCGCCCCTTGACCAGCATGAAGCGAAACGGCAGCTCGCTGTGGCGATGATAGAAGGGCAGATCCTTGTGGATCAGCTGCTCTTGCAACGCCACAGTGGCGGTGGAAATGATGAGCTTCTTCTGGGTGAGCCGCGCCACCGGGATGGCGCCCTGGGCATAGGAGAGGGATTTGCCTATCCCGGTGCCCGCTTCGGCCACCAGGATGCGGCGAGACCTGTCGTACTCCCCGGTGAGGGTCTTGGCTATCTCGGCCACCAGGAAGTTCTGCTCCCTGCGGGGCATAAAGCCGGGCAGGCCGTCGGCTATCTGGCGATAGGTGGCGCGAATACTGGCTTTGAGACGGGTCGATAACATGGATTGGCAGATCATGGCTGGGGTTGGGGTGACAGGATACCCGCAACCCGGCGCCCGGGTCGAGGCAGGGATGAGACCCCCTTGCCATGGCTGCCGCCAAATATGCCAACACAGCGGTTGGGGGTGGACGACTCCCCTCAGCGAGCATAAAAAAGCAGCGTTTTTCGCTGTAAACGTTTTCCCTTGGCAAGGGGAAAGAGATGAGAGGAGGATCACATTTTTTCCCCTATGACTATGGATCCGCCAGAAAGTTCCAAGTTTTTTCATTGCGGATTGCAAAACCCGGTGCTAGTCTCGGGCCCCATAGTGATGCAAAGAACATCGCTAACACAGGGAATAACAACAACTTAGTGTTTAATTACAGTAGGCATTGGAAACTATGAAAAAGACAATTCTGGCTATTGCTATCCCGGCTCTGTTCGCATCCGCCGCTAACGCTGCTGTCATCTATGACAAAGACGGTACCTCTTTTGACGTTTACGGCCGTGTTCAGGCTAACTACTACGGTGAGCACGATGACGCCGATGGTGAGCTGGTTGGTTCTTCCCGTCTGGGTTGGTCCGGTAAAGTTGCCCTGAACGACACCTGGTCTGGTATCGCCAAGACCGAGTGGCAGGTTTCTGCCGAGAACTCCGACAACAAATTCAACTCCCGTCACATCTACGTAGGTCTGGACGGCAGCCAGTACGGTAAGATCATCTTCGGTCAGACCGACACCGCTTTCTACGACGCTCTGGAAGCGACCGATATCTTCAACGAATGGGGTGACGTAGGTAACTTCTACGACGGTCGTCAGGAAGGCCAGATCATCTACTCCAACAGCTTCGGTGGTTTCTCCGGCAAGCTGTCCTACCAGACCAACGATGACGTTGCTGTGAAAGTGACCGACGTCGGTGGTGGCATCAAAGAGACCGACCTGTTTGGTCCGGAAGTCAAGCGCAACTACGGCTTCGCCGCCGCTGCCGGTTACGACTTCGACTTCGGTCTGGGCTTCGACGCCGCCTACTCCACCTCCGAGCTGGAAAACAAAACCACCGGTGACAAGGGTGACAAGGACGAGTGGGCCATCGGTGCCAACTACGCCATCAACGGCTTCTACTTTGCCGGTATGTACACCCAGGGTAAAGTTGACAACGACAACACCGGTTGGGATGGCAGGGGTCGTGGCTACGAGCTGGCTGCTTCCTACAACGTAGACGCCTGGACCTTCCTGGCTGGCTACAACTTCACCGAAACCAAGGCCAACGGCAGCAGCTACGAAGATCAAGTTGACGAAACCCTGCTGGGCGTTCAGTACAACTTCACTTCCAAGTTCAAGGCCTACACCGAGTACAAGATCCAGGGTATCGACGACCGCGACGACGAGTGGACTGTTGCCCTGCAATACAACTTCTAATCACGCCTCCCTCTCGTAGGGACGTTTGAAAGAGTTGATGAAACGGCCAAGCTTGCTTGGCCGTTGTGCTTTTCTGCCCTGCCCCTGGCGGCCTGCGCCGCATCACATTGCCAACCTCATCGGCTTGGTATCGCCATCGATATTCGTTAGATTAATCAGCTTGTTGCCCCGACAGGGAAGGAGCGGGCCTTGATTGATTTCACTCATCCTGCATGGCAGGCATTCGCAAGAGAGCTGCTGGCGCAAGCGCGGGTGCGGGTGCGCGATCGCAATCTTCAGCCTCTGGTCGCCCTGCTTCGGGACAATCAACTGCTTCACTCCCTTGGCGGCCAGCAGGTCGAGCTCACCCCGGCGGGACGGCGCTACCTGCAGCGGGAGCTGACCCTGGCCAGCCTGGCCTGCGCCCCGCCGAGTCCGGAGGAGTGGATCCACGGCCAGGGCTGGCAGCTCAAGGAGAGGGTCAATCGGGATGTGCTCGCCGCCCTCTATCGCAAGGGGGGTCAGCCCTTCAGCGCGGCCGAGCAGATCGATTTCGAAGACAAGGGGGTAGGGCTGTGCGCCGATGCCGCACTCAGGCTGAGGGCTAGTCGCCCCTTCAGCCTGTTTCTGCAGGGTGGACAGCTGCTCGATGCCGGCCCCTGGTTGCAGACCCTCGGGGAGGTGAGCCTGCCCGAGCGCAGCCTGACCGGGCTTGGCAAGCTGATCTGGCCCGGCGATGAGCCTGCCCGCCTCATCACCACCGAGTGCCTCGGGGTGTTTGCCGAACTGGCCCTGCCCGACGATGCCTTGCTGGCGTGGGCTCCGTGCGAGGCGCTTCATCTGCTTGCGCCCTTGCTGGCCGCCTTGCCCCCCGGGGTGAGCTGGCATCATGTGACGGATCTGGACCCCGCCGGCGCCGCCCGGGTGCAGGCCCTGGCGGCGCGTTTCGCTCGCCCAGCCAGCTGGTGGTTGCCCCGGGATCTGGCGCCTTTCATGGCGACCTATGCCACTTCGCTGGCCGATCATCGCGGCTGGGAGCCGAGTCAGCTGCCCCAGGCACTGTGCCGCGCCTGCCATCCTCTGATCGCCGCGCAGCAAGGGCTGGGGGCCGAGGTGATGGCCCTGGCGCTGACGTGGCAGGCGCTCGGTTGACCCGGTGAAACGGGAGGCGAAAAAGCGGTTTTCCCACAAGATGACGGGTGGTATAAAGGAAGGCGCCGCGCCGCCCAAGGGGCGCGGTGTTTACCATCCAGGACGCCCCCCAATAAAATCAATGGAACACAGGGAAAACCATGTTTGAAAAGGTTGTTGCCGCCCCAGCGGATCCGATTCTGGGCCTGACCGAAGCCTTCCGCGCCGATCCTCGTACCGACAAGATCAATCTCGGGGTCGGGATCTACAAGGATGAATCTGGTGCCACTCCTATTCTGCGCAGTGTCAAGAAGGCAGAACAGCGCCTGCTCGGCGATGAGCTGAGCAAGAACTACCTCGGCATCGAAGGCACGGCCGCCTACGGCGCCATCGTGCAGCAATTGCTGTTTGGCAAGGGCGCCGAGATCATCAACAGCGGCCGGGTCAAGACGGCCCAGGCACCGGGGGGCACGGGTGCCCTGCGCATCGCCGCCGAGTTTGTGGCGCGCAACAACCTCAGCAAGACCGTCTGGATTTCGGATCCGACCTGGGCCAACCACGTCAGCGTTTTCCAGGCCGCCGGCCTCGAGGTGAAGTGGTACAAGTACTATGATCCGGCCAGCAAGGGACTGGATTTTGCCGCCATGCAGGCATCCCTCTGTGAGGCGAAGGCGGGGGATCTGGTGCTGCTCCATGGTTGCTGTCACAACCCGACCGGCATCGACCCTACCCGGGAGCAGTGGCTGGCCCTGGCCGAGCAGAGCGTGGCCGCCGGCTGGTTGCCGCTGTTCGACTTCGCCTATCAGGGCTTTGCCCGTGGCATCGAGGAAGATGCCGAGGGGCTGCGCATCTTCGCCGCCTGCCATGACGAGTTGCTGGTGGCCAGCTCGTTTTCCAAGAACTTCGGCCTCTACAACGAGCGGGTCGGCGCCTTCACCTTGGTGTGTGCCAGCAAGGCGATAGCCGACGTGGCCTTTACCCAGGTCAAGACGGTGATCCGTGCCAACTACTCCAACCCCCCTTCCCATGGCGCCGCCGTGGTGACCACCATAGTGCAGGATCCTGCGCTGTACGCCGAGTGGGTGGACGAGGTGGCAGAGATGCGGGTACGCATTCGCGAGATGCGCGAGCTGCTGGTGGAGAAGTTGGCGGCCCTGGGCGTGGCCCAGGACTTCGGTTTCATTCGCGAGCAGAACGGCATGTTCTCCTTCTCCGGGCTGGACAAGGCCCAGGTGGAGCGGCTCAAGCAGGAGTTCGGCATCTATATCGTGGGGTCTGGCCGCATCAGCGTGGCGGGGATCACCCATGCCAACATAGATCCCCTGTGCGAGGCCATCGCCAGGGTGCTCTGAGCCCGGTTGCCTGGCGCGGCCTGCCGCGTCCAGCCCTGAAATGCGAGGGGCCCGCCATGGCGGGCCCCTCTTCATATGGTCTCTCACCCTAGCGGCGGCGCTTGCTGCCGCCGAGCAGGGAGCCGAGCACCCCGCGCACCAGCTGACGCCCCACCTCGCTGCCCAGGGTGCGGGCCACGCTCTTGGCCGCCGTCTGCACCACCCCATCATGCTGGCCGCCCCTGGGGCCGGTGCGACCGAACAGTATCTCACTTAGGGATCCAAGCAGGCCGCCCTCATCCTCCGCCTGTGTGCTGCCCTTGGCCCCCTTGCCCGGGGCGGCGGGAGCGTCCTGGTCCGCGTCTGGTGCTCCTTGCAGCCGTTCGAAGGCGGACTCCCTGTCCAGGATCTGTTCGTATTGGCCAAACAGCAGGGACCCCTGGATCAGGGCCTGGCGCTCGGTCGCCGAGAGGGGGCCTATCCGGCTGGCGGGGGGGGCCATCAGGGCCCGCTCTACCACGTTCGGGCGCCCCTTCTCGTCCAGGGTGGAGACCAGGGCCTCGCCGACACCAAGTTCTGTGATGACGCCGGCGGCGTCGAAGGCCGGATTGGCCCTCAGGGTGTCGGCGGCGATGCGCACCGCCTTCTGATCCTGGGGGGTGAAGGCGCGCAGCGCATGCTGCACCCGGTTGCCCAGTTGGCCCAGCACGCTGGCGGGAATGTCCGCCGGACTCTGGGTGACGAAGTAGACCCCCACCCCCTTGGAGCGGATGAGGCGCACCACCAGCTCTATCTTCTCCAGCAGCGCCTTGGGGGTGTCGTTGAACAGCAGGTGGGCCTCGTCGAAGAAGAACACCAGCTTGGGCTTGTCCGGATCCCCCACCTCGGGCAGCTGCTCGAACAGCTCGGAGAGCAGCCAGAGCAGGAAGCAGGCGTAGAGCCGGCTCGACTGGGTCAGCTTGTCTGCCGCCAGTATGTTGATGTGGCCGCGCCCCTGCTCGTCGGTCTGCAGCAGATCCTGGATGTCGAGCATGGGCTCGCCGAAGAAGTGATCGGCCCCGGCCCGCTCCAGGGTCAGCAGGTTGCGCAGTATGGCCCCCACCGAGGCGCTGGAGACATTGCCGTAGCGGGTGGTGAGGGTCTTGGCGTGTTCCCCGACAAACTGCACCATGGCGCGCAGGTCCTTGAGATCGAGCAGCAAGAGCCCCTCGTCGTCCGCCACCTTGAACACCAGCTCCAGCACGCCGCTCTGGGTGTCGTTGAGACCGAGCAGGCGGGAGAGCAGCAGGGGGCCCATGTCGGAGATGGTGGCGCGCACCGGGTGGCCCTGCTCGCCATAGAGATCCCAGAACACCACGGGACTGGCGCAAAAGGTGGGGGCCTCAATGCCCATCTGGCCGAGGCGCTCCTCCAGCTTGGCCGAAGAGGTACCCGGGGCGCCCAGGCCGCTCAGATCCCCTTTCACATCGGCCAGAAAGACGGGGACCCCCAGCTTGGAGAAGCCTTCCGCCATTACCTGCAGGGTGACCGTCTTGCCGGTCCCGGTCGCCCCCGTGATGAGGCCGTGGCGGTTGGCCTTGGCGGGGAGCAGCGAGAGAGGATCGTTGCCGGCATAGGCGAGGATGATGGGATGGGCCATGGGGACTCCTTGCGACGGGTTCGGGTAGCAACTGATTGATTGTACTCAGTGTGGCGTCAAGGTCGCCCGCTGACAAGGGCGTGGGGGAGGCGGGCAGTGATCAGCGGACGCGGGGCCAGCAGCGCACGATCAGGGCGCAGATCAGGGCTCCCAGCAAGGCGCTGAGCAGGCCGAGCAGCAGGCTGCCGAGCAGAAAGGGGGGCAGCAGGCTCTGCGCCTCCTGCTCGAACCAGGCCAGAGACCATTCGGGATGGAAGGGGAGGGGAGTCTGGTGCAGGAGGACACAACCGGTGCGATAGGCCCACAGATACATCAGGGGCAGGGTGAGGGGGTTGTTGAACCAGACCGCCAGCAGGGCCAGGGGCAGGTTGAAGCCAAACAGCAGCGCCAGGCCGACGGCGACCAGGCTGTGCATGGGCAGGGGGATCCAGGCGGCGAACAGGCCGGCGGCGCAGGCGCCGCAGAGGGCGCGGGGGCTGGACTGCCACAGCGCCGGGGCGAGCAGGCGATCGCCAAACAGGGAGAACCATTTCTGCTGGCGCAGCTGCTCCGGGGTCAGCCGCAGTCGGCTGCGCCAAGGGGGGATCATGACTTGCCCGCACCCCGATTGCGCCATTGGCGCACTATGCTCAGGCGCCACAGGCTGCGCACCACCACATAACCGGTGACGGAGCTGATGATGGCCAGCACCAGGGAACCCAGCAGCAGAGGCGGGGCTATGGTCTCGAACACCGAAACCAGCCAGGTCCAGGTAAACTCTATCTCCACGTGTTGATGAGGGCGACCGAGCAGGTGGCAGCCCACCACATAGGCGGCGTAAAACAGCGGCGGCATGGTGATGGGATTGGTGAGCCAGACCAGGGCAACCGACAGCGGCAGATTGACCCGGCAGAAGATGGCACCACCGGCGGCCAGCAGCATCTGGAAGGGGACGGGGATCCAGGCCATGAAGAGGCCGACGGCGAAGGCGCCGGCGGCGGATCGGCGATTCAGGTGCCAGAGGTTGCCATCGAGCAACAGGTCGCCAAAAAGGCGTAAGTGCTTGTGTTCCTTGAGCGTTTTATGATCCGGCATCCAGCGTTTAATGAGATGTTTGGGCATAATGAAACCTTGCTAAATACTTGCTCCATGGATCTGCGTCTCTTGTCGTTTGCCCTGGGGGCAAGCTCTTGTCTGCTCTGGCCATGGTTGCCTTCATTCCAATGGGGGGGATTATGGCTGTCCTTGCTGATCCCCTTCTGTTATATGCGTGCCTGGCGGCTGCTGTTTCTGGTGCTGGGTATCCTCTGGATGCAGCTCAACATGCAGGCTCGGCTCTCCTGGCTGGACGCCCTGGGTGAGCAGGCGAGCCACATCATAACCGCACAGCTGCAAAGTGCAGAGCCTCAAGACGATAAATTTACGCGGCTGCGGCTCAAGATCATCACACTGAACGGCGCCAGCCTGCCCCTCTCCCCTCTGGTGCGCATCAATGCTTACCAGGCGTTGCCCGCGCTGACGGCGGGCTCGACCCTGACCCTGGTGACCTCCCTCAAACCGGCCCACGGCCTGGCGAACGAGGCGGGCATGGATGGCAGGCGCCAGCTGCTGGGCAAGGGGATCAGCGCCACCGGCAATCTGAGGCGGATCATCGAGGTGGCGCCCGCGCCCCCGGGCTTGCGGGCGCGCTGGCTGACCCGGGCCGGCGAGGCCTGGCAGGGATTGGCCCAGGCACCGCTGCTGGCGGCCCTCACCTTCGGCGAACAGGGGGGGATCACGGATCGCCAGTGGGATCTGTTTCGCGGCGCCGGACTGAGCCACATCATCGCCATCTCGGGGCAGCACATCGCCCTGGTGGCCGTGCTGGGCTGGTGGCTGGGGCGCCTTGCCGGGCAGCGCGGAGCCCTGCTGGTTTCCCTGCTGTTTGCCGCCACCTACAGCTGGCTTGCGGGGTTCGCGGTGGCGACCGAGCGCGCCCTGATCATGGTGCTGATCTGGAGTCTGCTGCGGCTCTGGCGCCGGGATTGGCCCCCCTATCGCATCTGGCTGCTGGCCTTTGTCGCCATCGTGCTCTGGGATCCCTTTGCGCTGTTTGCCGCCGGTTTTTGGCTCTCCTTCCTGGCGGTGGCGTTGCTGATGGGAGCCAGCTATCTGTACGGGCGACCCAGCCTGCTGCGGTTGCAGGGGATCTTGCTGCTCGGCCTGTTGCCGCTGCAACTGGCCCTGTTCGAGGGGGTGGCGCCCCTGGCCCTGCTCATCAACCTGCTGGCCCTGCCGCTCTTTTGCCTCTTCATCATTCCCCTGGCCCTGCTCGGTGTGCTGGCGAGTCTCTTCTCCCTTCCCCTGGGGCACGGCCTGCTCTGGCTGGCCGATGGCGCCCTCGGCCAGTTGCTGGGGGCCCTTGCCTGGCTCGACAGCCAGTGGTCGCTCTGGTGGCCGCTGCCGGGCTGGGCCCTGCCCGCCAGTGCCCTGTTGTTGCTGATCTGGCTCGCCTGGCGCCTGCCCGCCGGACGCTGGCTGGGACTGCCCCTGCTCGCGGTGGCGCTGCTGGCCTGCTGGCCGGCGCCCCCCGGCTGGCAGGTGCGGGTGCTGGATGTGGGGCAGGGGTTGGCGGTGCTGGTGACCCGGGGGGAGAGGGCCCTCCTCTATGACACCGGGGACCGTTATCCCGGTGGTTACAACATGGCCGATGCGGTCATCCTGCCTCTGCTGCGCCGCCTCGCCATCGCCGAGCTGGACATGCTGATCCTGAGTCACAGGGACAGGGACCATGCGGGCAACCGTGAGGCCCTGCTGGCGGCCCTGCCCACGGCCCGGGAGATCTCCTCCTACCCCTTTTCTTCCAGTACCCAGTTGTGCCGGCGTGGCCAGACGTGGCAGTGGCAGGGGCTGTCCCTGCGCATGCTCTGGCCAGAGCGCAGCGGCGGCGGGCGCAACAACGATGGCTGCGTGCTCCACATCAGCGATGGTCGGGTGAGCGTGTTGCTGGCGGCCGACATCGAGAAAGAGGCCGAGGCGCGCCTGCTGGCGCTGGAGGGGGAGGGGCTGCGGAGCACCTTGCTGATCAGCCCGCACCACGGCAGCAAGACCTCCTCGACGCCGGGTTTTGTCGCCGCGGTGGCGCCAAGGGGGGTGGTGCACAGTGCGGGCTTCCTGAATCGATGGGGATTTCCCCGCCCCGAGGTGGTCGCCCGCTATGATCAGGCACCCTCGGCGCCCAGCCAGTGGCAGACCGGGGTGTCGGGGGCCATCCGCTTTGATGTGGGGTCAAATGGATTTGTTGTTCGGGCCGAGCGGGAGACCGGCCCCTGGTATAGACGCGCCGGCGCTTGGTGGAAACCGCAGCTTTGGCTAGAATAGCCCGTCATTTCCCATTTATAACGGCGATTCATGCAACAAGATACCTCTCAAGAGAGCTGGCCTGTGTTCAAGCGGTTGCTCGGCTATGTCCGCGATCGCAAGCTGGGCCTGGTCGGCGGCATCATCGGCATGCTGGGTTACGCGGCGGTCGATACCACTTTCGTCTATTCCATCAAGCCCCTCATCGATCAGGGCATCAATGGCAACGACAAGACGGTGCTGACCTGGATGCCCTTCTTCGTGCTGGGCATCGTCGCCCTGCGCGGCGTCGCCACCTTCCTCTCCAACTTCTGCATGGCCTGGGTCGGCAACCATGTGGTGCTCAAGCTGCAACAGGAGGTGTTCAACCACCTGATGGCCATGCCCATGAGCTTCTTCGACCGGCAAAATACCGGCGCCCTGCTCTCCAAGGTGACCTATGACGCGAGCCAGGTCTCCTCTGCCGCCAGCTCCACCCTGGTCTCCATCGTGCGGGAAGGGGCGACCGTCATCGGCCTGCTCGGCCTGATGTTCTGGCACTCCTGGCAGCTCTCCATCATCTTCCTGGTGGTGGGCCCAGTGGTGGGGGTACTGATCAGCTTCATCAGCCGCCGTTTCCGTACCATCAGTCGCCAGATCCAGAAGGCGATGGGCAATATCACCACCTCCACCGAGCAGATGCTCAAGGGACACAAGGAGGTGCTGATGTTCGGTGGCCAGGAGGTGGAGTCCAAGCGCTTCTTCCGGGTCAGCAACCACATGCGCCAGCAGAACATGAAGATGGTGGCGGCCAATGCCATCGGTACCCCAGTGGTGCAGACGGTGGCCTCCATCGCCCTGGCGGTGTTCCTCTATGTGGCGACCATCGACGGGGTGCGCGAGACCCTGACCGCGGGTACCTTCACCGTCATGATCACCTCCATGATGATGCTGCTCAAGCCGCTGAAAAGCCTGACCGACATCAACAACCAGTTCCAGAAAGGGATCACCGCCTGCCAGAGCCTGTTCGGCCTGCTCGACAGCGCCCCCGAACAGGACACGGGCACCCGCACCCTGGACAGGGCCCGGGGCGAGATCGAGTTTCGCAACGTCACCTTCACCTATCCGACCAAGCAGACCCCGGCGCTGCACAACGTCAGCTTCAAGGTCGAGGCGGGCAAGTCCGTGGCCCTGGTGGGGCGCTCCGGCTCCGGCAAGAGCACCATCGCGAGCCTCTTGACCCGCTTCTACGACATCGACGAGGGGGAGATACTGCTCGACGGGGTCAACATCCGCGAGTACCGCCTGAGCGAGCTGCGCAAGCAGTTCGCCCTGGTCTCCCAGCAGGTGCACCTGTTCAACGACACGGTCGCCAGCAACATCGCCTACGCCGCCGAGGATCGCTACGATCGCGAGCAGATCCGCCATGCCGCCATCGTGGCCCATGCCGATGAGTTCGTCAGCAAGATGAGCGACGGCTACGACACCCTGGTGGGGGAGAATGGCGCCTCCCTGTCCGGCGGTCAGCGCCAGCGGATCGCCATCGCCCGCGCCATGCTGCGCGATGCCCCCGTGCTGTTGCTGGACGAAGCCACCTCGGCCCTGGATACCGAGTCCGAGCGCCACATCCAGGCGGCCATCGACGAGCTGTGCAAGGCCCGTACCTCCCTGGTCATCGCCCACCGCCTCTCCACCATCGAGAAGGCGGACGAGATCTTGGTGATCGATGAGGGACGCATCGTCGAGCGTGGCGACCATGGCACCCTGATGGCACATGGGGGCACTTATGCCCAGCTGAGGGCCATCCAGTTTGGCCACCCGGATCATGCCCCCGTGAGCGACCCGGCTTGATGCTGGAGCGTATCTGGTACGGTCAGAGTGGCTGGCGCTGGTGGCTGGCCCCCTTCGCCCTGCTGTTTGGTCTCATCAGCGGCCTGCGCCGCCTGGCCTATCGCCGGGGCTGGCTGCAGGCCTATCGCGCCAGCCTGCCGGTGGCCGTGGTGGGCAACCTCTCTGTGGGTGGCAATGGCAAGACCCCGGTCGTGGTCTGGCTGGTGGAACAGCTGCAGGCCCGGGGCTGGCGTCCCGGGGTGGTGAGTCGCGGCTATGGCGGCAAGGCGCCCGGTTACCCCTATCGTCTCGATGAGGCCAGCACCACGGCCGAGGCCGGCGATGAGCCCGTGCTCATCTTCAACCGCTGCCGCTGTCCCGTGGTGGTGGCGCCGGTGCGAAGCGAGGCGGTGCGCCTGCTGGAGGCCAGTGGCGAGGTCGACATCATCATCACAGACGATGGCCTGCAGCACTATGCCCTGGCGCGGGACATCGAGCTGGTGGTGGTGGATGGTGTGCGCCGCTTCGGCAACCGCTGCCTGCTGCCCATGGGGCCGCTGCGCGAGCCTCTCTCCCGGCTCGCCGGGGTCGATGCAGTGCTCTGCAACGGCGGCGAGCCCGGCCCCGGGGAATATGCCATGGCGCTGGTGGCGGCCGCGCCGCGCCGTGTGCTGGACGACGCCATCGCCGAGGCGCCCATCGGGCCCGAGGTGGATGCCCTCGCCGGCATAGGCCATCCCCCCCGTTTCTTTGCGACCCTGAGGGAGATGGGCTACCGGCTGCGCCAGGCTCAGGGTTATGCGGATCATCACCCCTTCGATCGCGACGAGCTGATCGCCCGCTTCGCCGATCGTCCCCTGTTAATGACCGAGAAAGATGCCGTCAAGTGCCGCGCCTTCGCGCAGCCCGATTGGTGGTATCTGCCGGTCAGTGCCGAGCTGCCCCAGGCACTGCTCGACACCCTGTTGCAATCCCTGAAGGAGTCTCGTTTTGGCACTGGACATTAAGCTGCTCGACATCATTGCCTGCCCCGTCTGCAAGGGCAAACTGCAATACCACAAGGAAGCGGGCGAGCTCATCTGCCGCTTCGACAAGCTGGCCTATCCGCTGGAGGAGGGGATACCGGTACTGCTTGAGAACCGGGCCCGCACCTTGACCAGCGACGAGCTGCCCTCATGAGCTTCGTGGTGGTCATTCCGGCTCGCTACGCCTCGACCCGCCTGCCGGGCAAGCCCCTTGCCGACATCGCGGGTCGGCCCATGGTGCAGCACGTGGTGGAGAAGGCCCTGCAATCGGGCGCGGATCGGGTCATCGTCGCCACCGACGACGAGCGGGTGCGCGCGGCCCTGGCGCCGTTTGCGGCGACGAGCGGCGCCGAGGTGTGCATGACCTCACCGGATCATCAGTCCGGTACCGAGCGTCTGGCCGAGGTGTGCCGTCACTACGGCTTCGCCAGCGATACCATCATAGTGAACGTGCAGGGGGATGAACCCCTGATCCCTCCCGCCATCATCCGCCAGGTGGCGGACAACCTGGCGGCGGCCAGCGCCCCCATGGCCACCCTGTCGGTGCCCATCCTGGATGCGGAAGAGGCGTTCAACCCCAATGCGGTCAAGGTGGTGACCGACAAGGATGGCTATGCCCTCTACTTCAGCCGCGCCCCCATCCCCTGGGAGCGGGACAGCTTCGCCGTCTCCCGCGAGCAGATAGGCCCCTGGTTCCAGCGTCACATCGGCATCTATGCCTATCGCGCCGGCTTCATCGAGCGTTATGTGACCTGGGCGCCGAGTCAGCTCGAGCAGGTGGAATGTCTCGAGCAGTTGCGGGTGCTCTGGTACGGGGAGAAGATCCACGTCGCCCAGGCCCTGGCGGCCCCCCCGGTCGGGGTGGATACCCAGGCCGATCTCGACAAGGTGCGGGCCCTGCTGGTGCGTCCCTGATGGCGATGGATCCGGTCAAAACGGCGTCTCAGGACGCCGTTTTTTATTTAAATTCTATATAATTTGTTGATTAATAAGCTTATTTATAAGCTGTTTCAAACTTTTCCCCACCATGATTTGCCAAATCGATCAGTTTGGTTATGATGCAAGACGCCGTGTTAACCCTAACTGGCACATAACGAGATAAGAAACGGGGTGTTTGGGTGATAAATGTATTCCTGGTCGATGATCATGAGTTGGTGCGTACAGGGATAAGACGCATTCTGGAAGACGTCCGTGGTATCAAGGTGGTGGGCGAGGCACAGAGTGGCGAATTGGCTGTCACCTTCTGCCGTCAACATCACCCGGATGTGATCCTGATGGACATGAACATGCCTGGCATCGGCGGGCTGGAGGCGACCCGCAAGATCCTGCGGCTGCGCCCCGATGTGCGCATCATAGTGCTGACCATTCATTCTGAAAATCCCTTCCCGACCAAGGTGATGCAGGCGGGCGCCGCCGGTTACCTGACCAAGGGCGCCGCCCCGGAAGAGATGATCCACGCCATTCGCCTGGTGCACTCGGGCCAGCGTTACATCTCCCCCGAGATCGCCCAGCAGATGGCCCTGAGCCAGTTCGCGTCGGCGGATGAGAACCCCTTCAAGTCCCTCTCCGAGCGGGAGCTGCAGATCATGATGATGATCACCAAGGGGCAGAAGGTGAACGAGATCTCCGAGCAGCTCAATCTGAGTCCGAAGACGGTCAACAGCTACCGCTATCGCCTGTTCAGCAAGCTGGACATCAATGGGGATGTGGAACTGACCCATCTGGCCATTCGCTATGGCATGCTGGATGCGGATACCCTGTAGACGGGCTCGCGAAGCCATCAAAGGCGGCCTGTGCCGCCTTTTGCTTTTCAAGCAGCGAGCGCAGTATGATCTCCCCGTCTTTTTGCATTCATCCGTTGAGTCGAGTTGCCGATGACCCTCTCCCCCGAGCCCCTTTTTGACAGCAAAGCCTTCTTGAGTGCCGTCAGCCACCAGAGCGGCGTCTACCGCATGTACGACAGCGGCGGCACCGTCATCTATGTGGGCAAGGCCAAGGATCTGAAGAAACGGCTCGCCTCCTACTTTCGCACCCACGTCGACAGCATCAAGACCCGTACCCTGGTGCGCCAGATAGCCGACATCCAGGTGACGGTGACCCACACCGAGACAGAGGCGCTGATCCTCGAGCACAACCTCATCAAGCAGTACCAGCCGCGCTACAACGTGTTGCTGCGGGACGACAAGTCCTATCCCTGGATCGTCATCACCGCCCATCAGCATCCCCGCATCGGCGTCCACCGTGGCGCCCGCAAGATAAAGGGCGACTACTTCGGTCCTTACCCCTCGGGCGGGGCGGTGCGCGAGAGCCTGCACCTGATGCAGAAGATCTTCCCGGTGCGCCAGTGCGAGGACGCCGTCTATGCCAACCGCAGTCGCCCCTGCCTGCTATATCAGCTCAAGCGCTGTGCCGGGCCCTGTGTGGCCGGGCTGGTGAGCGAGGCCGAGTATGCCCAGCAGGTGGAGCTGGCCCGACTGTTTCTGGCGGGCAAGAACCAGCAGGTGATAGGGGAGCTGGTGGGCAAGATGGAGTCTGCCAGCGGCGATCTGCGCTTCGAGGAGGCTGCCCGCTACCGGGATCAGATCCTGGCGCTGCGCAAGGTCACCGAGCAGCAGTCGGTGAGCGGCAACGTGCTGGACGAACTGGACGTGGTCGGCGTGGCGTTCGAACAGGGCACCGCCTGCATCCATGTGCTCTTCATCCGCCAGGGCAAGGTGCTGGGCTCGCGCAGCTACTTCCCGAAAGTCCCCGCCGATACCCCGCTCGACGAAGTGGTGCAATCCTTCCTGCTACAGTTCTACCTGTCGGGCCAGGGGGGCCGGCAGATCCCGAGCGAGGTGCTGCTGGACGTGGCGCTCGAAGATGAGAGCGTCATCGCCGACACCCTGAGCCAGACCGCAGGTTACAAGGTGCGGGTGCAGAGTCGCACCCGGGCCGAGCGGGCCCGCTTCATCAAACTTGCCGCCATCAATGCCGAGAGTGCGCTGCGCTCGCGCCTGGCCCACAAGAGCACCATGGCGGCCCGCCTGGCCCAGCTCGAGGAGCTGCTGGAGCTCGACACCCCCATCACCCGCATGGAGTGTTTCGACATCTCCCACACCATGGGGGAGCGCACCGTGGCCTCTTGTGTGGTGTTCAACCGGGAGGGGCCCTTCAGCGCCGAGTATCGCCGCTTCAACATCGAGGGGATCACGGGCGGCGATGACTACGCCGCCATGGAGCAGGCGCTGGCCCGCCGCTTTGGCAAGCAGCAGACCCCGGACAAGGTGCCGGACGTGCTCTTCATCGACGGCGGCCTCGGCCAGTTGCGCCGCGCCGAGGAGATACTGGCGCGCCAGCTGGAGTTCCTCGGCGGCAAGCATCCGCTGCTGGTGGGCATCGCCAAGGGGGTGACCCGCAAGGCGGGGCTGGAGACGCTCATCCTGGGTGAGAGTCACGAAGAGATGCACCTGCCGGCGGACATGCCGGCCCTGCACCTCATCCAGCACATCCGCGACGAATCCCACCGCTTCGCCATCACGGGCCACCGCGCAAGACGGGCGAAGGCCCGCACCAGCAGCAGCCTGGAAGAGATCCAGGGGGTCGGGCCCAAGCGTCGCCAGGCCCTGCTCAAATACCTGGGCGGCCTGCAGGAGGTCAAGAAGGCGAGCGTGGACGAGCTGGCCCGGGTACCCGGCATCAGCCAGGAGCTGGCCCAGCACATCTTCGAGTCCCTGCACGGTCATTGAGGGCTTTGCCGCACAAGGGCCGTGACGGGGAGGGGGCCGAAATGCCATAATGCCCGGGCTTTTGAGGATTATTGATGGATTCATGAACCAAGGCGGGTGCCAGCCCGGTTGCAACGCCAACCTGGCTGGGGCTACCATCTAGCGGTATACAAGAAGTGGCTGAAAATAATGACAAATATTCCTAATTTACTGACGTTTTTCCGGATATTGCTGATCCCCGTCTTCGTCGTCCTGTTCTATCTGCCCTACCAGTGGTCCTATCTGGCCGCGGCCATCGTCTTCTTCCTGGCCGCCGCCACCGACTGGTTCGATGGCTACCTCGCCCGCAAGCTGAACCAGTCCACCGCCTTTGGCGCCTTCCTCGATCCGGTTGCCGACAAGATCATGGTGGCTGCCGCCCTGGTGGTCATCGTCGAGCACTACAACACCGTCTGGGTCACCATCCCCGCCATGACCATGATAGGGCGCGAGATCATCATCTCCGCCTTGCGCGAATGGATGGCGGAGCTTGGCAAGCGTTCCGCCGTGGCGGTGAGCTGGATTGGCAAATGGAAGACCATGATCCAGATGGCCTCGCTCACCGGCCTCATCTGGCAATATGACATCTGGATGGTGTGGTGCTCCTACCTGCTGCTCTACGTGGCCACAGTGCTCACCTTCTGGTCCATGTTCCAGTATCTGCGCGCGGCCTGGGGCGATCTGAGCTACCATTCCCGCTTCTGAGGGGAGAGCCCTCGCTCGAACCGGGGCGAGGGCAAGAGTGACGGTTTCCCAGGTTGCTTTGCCAGATGGGCAACAAGCGCTGAAAAAAGACAAAAAGCATAAAAAACGGTCGAACGATCAGAGTATTAAATAATTTGGGTTGACTGACGGGCCAGCATCGCTAGAATGCGTCCTCGTAGTCAGGCACTCAGCCGGACCAATGCGGGAATAGCTCAGTTGGTAGAGCACGACCTTGCCAAGGTCGGGGTCGCGAGTTCGAGTCTCGTTTCCCGCTCCAGTTTCTTGCTCGTTCAGAGCAGTGAAAGAGAGAGTACCCAGTCTCTTTTTTGCATGGCGCGTTAGCAAAGCGGTTATGCAGCGGATTGCAAATCCGTTTAGTCCGGTTCGACTCCGGAACGTGCCTCCATATTGACCAGCCCGCCTCGCGGGCTTGATACCGATTGCGGTGCCCGAGTGGTGAAATCGGTAGACACAAGGGATTTAAAATCCCTCGCTTTTCGAGGCGTGCCGGTTCGATTCCGGCCTCGGGCACCATATAAATCAAAGACTTACGAAGGCCACTAGCAATAGTGGCCTTTTTGTTTTTTGGCAGAATGGCCTTGTGGGAAGGGGCGAAGCAAGGCGAGCGCGGGTGTGCCATGAGCAAGAAGGCCGCTGGCCATCGGTATTGGTCTCGCGATGGGATCCGCTCTGACAAGGGTAACGTTTGGGACAAGGCAGGGGGCGCCGGCTGACAGCGGGCGCCCCCTCAATTTCACGGGACTAATGGGTAAAGTAGCGACTCCCGCCTCCGCCGCTGCTACCGCCTTGGTTACTGCCACCATCCCCGGTGGGGGGAGGGCTCGATCCCCCGGGTGACGCACAGGCGGCCAGCAACAGCTGGGCCGTGATCAGACAAACTTTCCATGTGCTCATTGCTATGTCCTCTACTGCTTCACCTTGCCCAGCGGCCTGGCTGAACAAGTCGGTCGAACTGGACGAGGCAAGGCTGAGTTTAGTACAGGCGCACTCATCTATGTGGCGGCAGGCAGACGCAGCAAGGGGGCCGTCCTGCTTGGGCAAGATGGCTGAACGAGAAGGCGGGCACCCGGCCAGCAGCTCGCCGAGGTCTGGCCGATGGCTCAGCCCGGCCTGTGGGCTCGATGGGACAGCGGTTCTCTATTCAGCCACTCCCGCCAGCAACGACGTCTTGACTCTGCAAAACTTCCCGCCCGCGTTTCATGTTCCGCTGCACACCGCAGAAACGCCGCCAATCCTCCGAAGTCTTGCGCTGCCGCCATATCAAGGGGTCCCTCGAGGGCGCCGTCGCAGAGTTCTGGGTCGCGGGCTG
Organism: Aeromonas bivalvium; assembly: GCF_046078285.1. Classification (NCBI taxonomy): domain Bacteria; kingdom Pseudomonadati; phylum Pseudomonadota; class Gammaproteobacteria; order Aeromonadales; family Aeromonadaceae; genus Aeromonas; species Aeromonas bivalvium. The sequence goes on along the minus strand of NZ_JBGXBV010000001.1, from coordinate 765,455 downwards.
ACCCCTCATCCTCCTTTGCTGCATGGGATCCCACGGATTGCGGCCACCGATCGCTGGGGTAAAGGGGGTTGTCACGAGCGTTTCGCCAGGGAAGCGGCTTGCCCGGTGGGGAGCAGAGGAAGAAAAGGCCCCATCGGGGCCTTGCTAAGCTGACGGCCTGGGGATGGCCGCAGAGGGATCGCCTCGGAATGGGAGGCTCGTTGGCTCAGGGGGCGTCAGCCTTCTCCCTGGATGTTGACCAGGATCCGGCCGCGCACCTGGCCTGCCAGGAAGGCATCCCCCAGGGCCACGACCTCCGAGAGGGGCACCTCCCGGGTGATGAGGCCAAGGCGGCTCAGATCGAGATCCTCGGCCAGTCGGCGCCAGGCTTGCTGGCGCAGCGGGCGTGGCGCCATCACGCTGTCGATGCCATAGAGGGTGACGCCACGCAGGATGAAGGGCATGACGGTGGAGGGGAAATCCATGCCCCCCGCCAGACCGCAGGCGGCCACGGCGCCGCCGTAGCGGGTGGTGGCGCAGGCATTGGCCAGGGTATGGCTGCCGACGGTGTCGATGACCCCGGCCCAGCGCTCCTTGCCCAGCGGGCGACCCGGCTCAGCCAGCTCGGCGCGATCGATCACCTCGGCGGCGCCGAGGGACCTGAGGTAGTCGGCCTCGTTCAGGCGTCCCGTGGCGGCCACGACCCGGTAGCCCAGCTTGGCCAGGAGGGCGATCGCCACGCTGCCGACGCCGCCGTTGGCGCCGGTCACCAGTATGTCGCCATCCCCGGGGAGCAGGCCGTGTTTTTCCAGGGCCATCACGCAGAGCATGGCGGTGTAACCGGCGGTGCCGATGGCCATGGCGTCCCGGGCGCTGAAGCGCTCGGGCAGGGGGACCAGCCAGTCCCCCTTGATCCTTGCTCGTTCGGCCAGCCCGCCGCTGTGGGTCTCACCCACGCCCCAGCCGTTGAGCACCACCTTGTCGCCGGGGCGCCAGTCGGGGTGCTGACTGTCCAGCACAGTGCCGGCAAAATCGATGCCGGGGATCAGGGGGAAGCGGCGCACCACGGGGGCGGCGCCGGTGAGGGCCAGACCGTCCTTGTAGTTGAGGGATGACCACTCCACCGCCACGGTCACATCCCCCTCCGGCAGTATCTCCTCCGGGATGCTCTGGTACGCGGCGCGATAACCCGCCTCGTCTTTTTCGATCAGGATACCCTTGAACATCTTGTCTCCTCCAATAATTGGACTGGTTGATTATTAATAAGCGTAGAAAAAATTACCTGGCTAACATCATGAAAAAGTTAAGAAAAGAGAGCATGGGCTCGGTACTGCCCACCAACCTTGCCCGCAGCACGGCCCCCTCCCAGCCGATCCAGAACTGATGGGCGAGGGCGGGGCAGTCGCAGCTCGGGGGCAGCTCCCCCGCCGCCACCGCCTCTTCCAGACACAGGGCCAGCAGGGCTTCCCAATCGCAGAGGATCTGCTCGAGGCGAAGGCGCAGCGCCGGGGTCAGCTGTACCACCTCCTGACCCAGGTTGCCCACCAGGCAGCCGCGCTGGAACCCATAGCGGGTCATGCCCCGGCAGGCGCTCTCGACGAAGGCGCCCAGGCGCGCCAGGGGAGGCAGGCTGGCATCCCCCAGATGGCGCGTCAGCTTGCGGCAAAAGTAGTGGTGATAGGCATCCATGACCGCCAGGGTGAAGTCATGCTTGTTGGCGAAATAGTGATAGAAGGAGCCCTTGGGGATCCGGGTCGATTGCAGCACCCGTTCGATGGAAGTGGCGGCGATGCCCTGCTCGGTGAGCAGCTCCATGCCGCGGCGGATCAGCAGATCCCGGGTATCGGCATAGGATTGTCCGTGCTGGGCGGGGCGGCCACGGGGACGACGGGGAAGAGAGTCACTGGTTTGCATGGGGCTTATTAGACGCCCCATCTAGAAATGATGCAAGCCCGGGATGAAACAGGGCGCAAGAAAGAGCGAGGGCGCCAGCGGCGCCCTCGTGTCGGTCAGGGAAGCGTGCTCAACTGCGCATCTTCTTGTAGACAAACAGCACCAGCAGGGCGCCGGCCACGGCGATGATCAGGCTGGAGAGATTGAAGCCGGTCACTGTGCCCATGCCCAACAGGGTGCTGAGATAGCCCCCCACCATGGCGCCGACCCCCCCCAGCACCACCGTCATGATGAAACCGCCGCCATCCTTGCCCGGCATGATCCACTTCGCCAGTATGCCCACGATCAGACCCAGCACTATCCAGGAGAAGAAACCCATGGAGAAACCCTCATCAATGATTGGACGTCAGACTATAGGCCCGAATGCCACCCTGGCACAGGGCCGTCAGGGGGGCGTGAGCCAGAAATCGTCGGACTCATCCCCCTAGAGAGCCTAGTCCATGGGCTGGGGCGCGCTGGGCAGTGAGCGCTGTTCGAGGCGCTGGCCGCCCGGGGTGCAGATCAGGATGGAGCCCTGCTCGAACCAGTCCCCCAGCACGATGCGCCGCGCCGCGCGCCCATCCAGGGTGACATCGTGGATGGCGGGCCTGTGGGTGTGGCCGTGGATCATCAGGCGGCAGCCGTGCTGGCGCAGCATCTCGTCCACCGCCTGCGGGGTCACGTCCATGATGGCCTGGGCCTTGTAGGCGTTCTGCTGCTGGCTCTGGCCGCGCAGCTTGCCGGCTATCTTGCGGCGCCGGGCCAGGGGCAGGCGCAGGAAGATCCAGCGCAGCCACCCGAGCTGGGTGATGCGGCGAAACTTCTGATAACCCAGATCCCGGGTGCAGAGCAGATCGCCATGGCTGAGCAGGGTGCGGGTGCCGTAGAGATCGATGATGCAGGGGTCGGGCAGCAGGGTCATGCCGGCGCGCCTGGCAAAGTCCTGGCCGAGCAGGAAGTCGCGGTTGCCGTGGATGAAATAGAGGGGCACGCCCCGCCTGCTGAGGGCCAGGAAGGCATCGGCCACCTCCTGGTGCAGGGGATTGGGGTCGTCGTCCCCAATCCAGAACTCGAACAGATCGCCGAGCACATAGAGGGCATCGGCCCCGGGGGCCTCTTGTTGCAGGAAGTGGAGCAGGGCGGCCGTCATGTCGGGACGGGCCTCACTGAGGTGAATGTCGCTGATAAAAAGGGTGCTCATGGGGCCCTGTCGTTGGCAGAAATGGGGTCAAGGGATGAAGCGGAACGGGGCGGCCAAGGGAGCAGAGCGAAATCCGTCCCCTCCAGGGCCAGCAGCGCCTGATAGGGGTCCCCCGGCAGGGCCAGCAACTGGCAGATGGCCGCTTCCCCCTTGAGTCCTTGCAGGAGGCGAAGACGGCGCACCGCCCGGTAAAAGTCATCGCCAAGGTGCGCCAGCAGAGCGGCCATCAGAGTGAGATGGCGCCAGCCGTTGAGGGTCTCAAGGGGCGCGGGAGTGACGTACAGCTCCACCGGCCAGCACTGATGGTCAGGGCCCGTCAGGGTGTATTCCATCAGCCAGACGCCGTCTCCCCTGGCCCGGGTTGCCCAGCCTTGCGCGCCGAGAAGAGCGGCGAGGCGGGCGGGATCCGGGTGCTGGCAGAGGATATCGAGGTCGCTGCCGGGCCGATCCAGGCCGATGGCGACCGTGCTCACCAGCGCCACGTCCAGGCACAGCCCCTGCAACTGCCGCCACAGGGGCGCCGTCGTCAGCAGGGCATGGGCCGAGCGTTGCCGCCCGTTGCCCAGGGCCAGATAGTCCAGGCGGCGCCAATCATGGCCAGATGGAAAAACTGCGGCCGGGGCCGCAGTCAGTTCATCGGTCAGGGGACTCGCCTCAGTCGGCAAGGGTCACCTTGGTGATCACCACGTCTTCTACCGGTACGTCCTGGTGCATGCGGCCTGAGTTGCCGGTCTTGACGCCCTTGATCTTGTTGACCACGTCCATGCCGGCGGTCACTTCACCGAACACGCAGTAGCCAAAGCCCTGGGTGGTGGCGGATTTGAAGTCGAGGAAGTCGTTGTTGCTGACGTTGATGAAGAACTGGGCGCTGGCGGAGTGCGGCTCCATGGTGCGGGCCATGGCGATGGTGCCCACCTTGTTGGAGAGGCCGTTGGCCGCTTCGTTCTGAATGGGGGCGCGGGTCTCTTTCTCTTCGAAGCCCGGGGCATAGCCGCCGCCCTGGATCATGAAGCCGTCGATGACGCGGTGGAAGATGGTGCCATCGTAGTGGCCGTCACGGCAGTATTGCAGGAAGTTGGCCACGGTTTGCGGCGCTTTTTCGGCATTCAGGGTAAGGGTGATGTCGCCGTGATTGGTGTGCAGAGTGACCATGATATGTCCTTTCATTCTCTTGGGTGAAACCTGGGGCATGTGCCGGAGCGAGCCCGAGCGCGCGATGGCGGCTGTGATACGGGCAATGGCGGCAATTCTAGCGTATCGGCGCCGCCGGGCAAAGCCGCGGGGCGAGATAGACCGACTTTGCCGACGCGCCGGGCCCATTGGCGAAAAAGTGCGCCATGACCCGGTGGCGTCAGGGCAGCTTGCCAATCGGTGCGATAAACGCGGCGCAGCGCCGCCGCAGGAGGCAAACCGCGAACCTGACCCCCACCTGATGACAGGGGCCGGGCGAGGGGCTTAACCGGCTCGTTTTCTGGCGGGGATGCGGTTAGAATGTCAGGCCATTTCACTCACAGGCAGTGGTTCATCGATGCTGAAGATATACAACACACTCACTCGTCAAAAAGAAGAATTCAAACCCATCCACCCGGGCAAGGTGGGCATGTATGTGTGTGGCGTCACCATCTATGATCACTGTCACATCGGCCACGGCCGCACCTTCGTCGCCTTCGACGTGGTGGCCCGTTACCTGCGCTACAGCGGCTATGAGCTCAACTATGTGCGCAACGTCACCGACGTGGATGACAAGATCATCAAGCGCGCCGCCGAAACTCACGTGACTTGCGACGATCTGACCGAGCGCCTGATCGGCGACATGCACCAGGACTTCGACGCCCTCGGCATGGTACGCCCGGATGTAGAGCCCCGCGCCACCCAGCACATCCATGAAATCATCGAGATGGTGGAGGAGCTGATCGCCCGGGATCACGCCTACGTGGCGGACAACGGCGACGTCATGTTCATCGTCGACTCCTACGCCGACTACGGCAGGCTCTCGGGCCAGGATCTGGAGCAGCTGCAAGCCGGCGCCCGGGTCGGGGTGGTGGATGCCAAGCGCAACCCTCTGGACTTCGTGCTGTGGAAGATGTCCAAGCCCGGCGAGCCGACCTGGGACAGCCCCTGGGGCCCGGGTCGCCCCGGCTGGCACATCGAGTGCTCCGCCATGAACGCCAAGCACCTTGGCAACCACTTCGACATCCACGGCGGCGGCTCGGATCTGCAGTTCCCCCACCACGAGAACGAAATAGCCCAGTCCTGCTGCGCCCACGGTGGCGACTACGTCAACACCTGGATGCACAGCGGCATGGTGATGGTGGATAAAGAGAAAATGTCCAAATCCCTCGGCAACTTCTTCACCATCCGCGACGTCTTGGCCCATTACGACGCCGAAACCGTGCGCTACTTCTTGATGTCCGGCCACTACCGCAGCCAGCTCAACTACTCGGAAGACAACTTGAAGCAGGCCCGCGCCGCCCTGGAGCGCATGTACACCGCATTGCGCGATCTGCCGGTGGCGGCCGCCGCCGGTGGCGAGGAGCAGGTGGCTCGCTTCAAGGATGCCATGGACGACGACTTCAACACCCCGGAAGCCTACTCCGCCCTGTTCGATCTGGTGCGCGAGATCAACCGCCAGAAGGCCGAAGACATCTCTGTCGCCGCTGGCCTGGGTGCCCGCCTGCGCGAACTCGGCGCCGTGCTCGGTATCCTGCAACAGGATCCGGATGCTTTCTTGAAGGGCAATGAAGCGGACGACGAAGTGGCCGAAATCGAGCAACTGATCGCCCAGCGCAACCAGGCCCGTGCCGACAAGAACTGGGCCGCGGCGGATGCCGCCCGCAACCGTCTCACCGAGATGGGCATAGTGCTGGAAGACAGCGCCGGCAAGACCAGTTGGCGCCGTGCCTAAGGCCGGTGGCGCTGCTCGCGCCAACCGGTTGAGCCAATAAAAAAAACCGCAGCCTTTGGGCTGCGGTTTTTGTTTGTGCCTTTTCCTTCGACGCCTCTTAGCCTCGGGCTCTGCTTTAGCCCCGGTGGCCTGCGCTCTGATCCCCTCGCCCCTTGCGGGAGAGGGCCAGGGTGAGGGGGGCTAACGTCATTTCCCAGCGGAGTGTCGGCCCGTCTGTTGCTTGCCCTCCGGTTCGTACCTGACCTGGTTGGCGCCTCTTGCTTATGGCTGATCCAGCGGTGCGATCAGATCTTTGGTGCGCTGCTCGGTCAACAGGGTGAGGCAACTGCTGTGTACCAGGGGCGCCATGGAGCCCCCTTCATAGACGCCGGCCTCGTAACGGCATTGGGCATCGCGAAAGGTGATCCAGGCGCGCTGCGCGGTTCTCAGCCTCTCCAGTTGCGCCTTGTCCAGGGTGGCAACCCGCTTTTTGTAGGCAGCATTGAGCGCGGCATCGGCCTGCTGGTAATCCTGAAACGCACAGATGTTCATGGCTGACTGGGTCACAGGATCGCGGCAATCCTCGCTGGCCTGGGTGATCGTCGTTGTCAGCAGCAGCAGGGCATAAAGGTGTTTCAATGGGGGATCCTCATCACTAGATCATCAACCCCTTGTACTACAAGGCAATGCGAGTGTGCCATCACAGTCATAGGTCACCCAGACTCAGATTTTGTAGTCGTAGTGGCACACAAGGGAACGAGGGGTCTTAAGATCGGGATCATCGGGGGTCATCGCCAGATCGATAGGCAGCATGACGGTGTCGACGACCAAGGCGCTGCCCATATCCACCAGTGTGATCGGGATGGCAAAGAGCAGCAGGGGTGGAGCCCCAAGTACGGACACTACTATGCACTCGGCGCCATTATCTGCTGCAGTCTGAACACTGGAGTAGGGGTGACCCCAGGTTGAATCTTCACCCATTCTCGATGTGATCGTTGCACATCCACTGAGAGACAGACACAAGACCACCCAAGCCAACACACGCATAACCACTCCCTTGTCTCTTGGTGAAAAGCCGATTGCTTCAGGTCTGGCATTGTTCATCTGCCCACCATGGATATCGATGATGCAGAGACCAATCAGGTTTCACTTGAAGCGCTTGGTATCGAAGGGCGGCATTCTAGTACAGACTGCAATGTATCTCCAAACGAGGATTACCTGAGAGGCTTGCACGAAGTGATCGGTTTGCACAGACTGCTGTGTCATTGCCTCTACACCTCTTCGGGTAGCTGGCGGCTAAGACATCAGAAGGAGGTGAAACCATGAGGGTAAGTTGTTGGTTCATGTCGGCTCTTGTCCCGATGATTCCGGCCGCAGTTTTGGTCGAGGCCGTCAGTGGCACCTACCGTTTTATCAGCACCTATCTGGTGAAGGAGGCGCAAGGCCCCCGCATCACCGATATCGACGCCGGCGGCAATTGCGTTTTCTGCCAATCCGGCAGCCTGCGCGCCGCCTATCCCGCCGCAGGGGGAAAGCAGTGCAAGGGGTTGGGGAAATAGAAATCAGGAATAAAAAAACCGCAGCCGAGGCTGCGGTTTTTTTATTGAGATAAATGTGGGATTTTAAGGGGGTAGTAATTAGGATTTAAGTATGCTATTTAGATGGCTAAGGTAAATACCACTCAACTAATTCTTGTATATGTGGCGAACTAAAAATCACATCTGGCTTAAACAATATATTTTCTTCAGAAATTTTATCGATATACTCTGATATTTCTTTTAGATCATCTGGTGGAAACCCATATCTTATTAATAGTGTGTGAGTAGTATTATTTGTTCCATACTTTAATAACTCAATCATTTTCAATGCGTTACTATCTTTTGTTGCACTATGATAAATATAAAATGCACCTATTAGTACATCCGATAGAGAGAATGCAATGACCGTATCGAGATAGTCGTAAGTATCGAAAACTATCGCATCATAGCTTACATCTTTTGCCTTGGTACCGTTTTGAAACAATGAATATGCCTTTGTTAAGGTGCTGTCTGGTAACTTATTCGCTGGCTGTGTAAATTTTGCAAATGCATTCCTATCACCATCGCGGTTAGATATATCGTTATACCGGAGCCCAACTATTTCCTTGAAAGGCCGGCCTCTAATCACGTTAAAGAAAATCACTATGGCTGTGTTAAATACATTGAGCTCACCGTCAAATAATTCTCTCCCTAGTGAGGCTTCATATATGAGGAGTAGGTTTTTTCTGACGATGTCTCGGTTTTCTTTGTTATCATGACCAAATATTTTTTTACCAAACTCATCACCATAAATTAAATCGAGAATTTGTTTGATTATATTGAAAGTATGTTCATTAGATAGTCGCTCTATCTTTGTTTGAGGTAGATTAATATCTTCATTGAAAGTTCCGTCGATTATTGATGAGACCAGCTCTTTTTCATCTGTAAATTCGTCAGCATCTGATTCCAATAGAGAGGTTTCTGATAGATGGTAAGAGCTGTTAACTCTAGAAGATAAGAGTTTGGCATTGTTTGTATAAACAAAGCCAAAGTCAAAAGTAGGTTTTTTTGAAAGTCTGCCACTTCTGCCAATTAGGTTCTTGAATGCTAAAGATTTGTCTTCTTCAGATTCACCTTGCATCCTCATATTATCTAACCAGACAATATCAAATGGCATGTTTATACCTTGAGCTAAGGTACTAGTCGCGAAACAAATTTTAGCAAATCCTTCCCTAATGAAATCTTCAATCAAGAATCTTACATTCAGTGGAACTGAACCATGATGAATAACAACCCCAATCCTTAATAATTCAACCAGCTTGGATTTATGATTGTTGTCATTTGCTCCCAGAACATTTTCTACCTCCTTAATTATTTCCAACGCTCTTTTATTTGTTATTTTATCGTAGTGGTCAACAAATTTCTTAAAGCTATCAAGGAAGTCTCCACGATAAAGAGATGCTTTCGATACAAAGACTAGAACTGATTTTTTACCATCAAATGCAAATCTTTCAAAATCACTATCCAACTCAATGCAATTATTTAGACGATGACCTTTTTCTATGTAAGGTGAAAAATAATAGTCTTTGCGGTTTTTATGGCCAAAAACAAATATTTTCCCTACGGTGTTGTGAGGGTAAGATCTTGAGTATGAACTTATTTCATTTATAGAGTGTTTTTTGAATTGAGCTTCTGGATTATCAACAAATGGATGTGCAAAAATTAATTTTGCCTCTGGATAATGCTTTTGTATCCGTCTCACTAATACATCAAATATAACTCCCCGTTCTTTTTCTTCTGAAACTTGAGCTTCATCAAAAAAGAATAAGGATATATTTAGGTTCATATTTGATGTAAATAATTCCCTAGCTCTTTCAGGAGTTAAAATGAATATTCGCCTTAGCTGTCTTTTTGTAAATACATAATCAACAAAAGATGAAATCATAACACTCTTATCATCTTTAAACTTATCTCGCATTGTTTTTATATATTCTGCAATTAATGCACGAGATGGAACGATAATGACACAGTCACCTTGAAGATCAAAAATATAATCTCGAACAGAAAATGATTTTCCTGCACTTGTTGGTGCAGATATAGACACAAACTGTTTTCTTTCTACTGCTGTTCTAACACTAGCTTGAACGGGAGTAAGGTATTCACCAAATCTTTTTTTGTGGTTATGTCCAATGCTAGATAGGATGAAGGAGTATAAGTTTTTTGGCTCTGTGTTTTTATAAAATAGGCCTAGGGTAGAAATTATTTTCTCTTCGTAAAATGTGAATGTATCTGGGTGGAAAATTTTATAGTAAGTTATGTTTTCTATTATGTTGTTATCTATGGGGCCATCAGAGTGTAATTTCCCAATCAATTTAAGCAGGTCATCTTCTGGACTGCTTGACTCTTTAATATTTTTTATGCTGAACATATCACACCTACTAAATATATTGCAGTGGCACCTTTGGCTAAACTTGAGTTACAGATACTATTAAGAGCATTGTCCATTATAGATTCATGGTTGTCAGAATTTATCGAGAATGCAGCAATTACACCAAAGTTATCATCATCCAAATTATTTATTGATTCAGCACTTGCTAGATTTTTTAGGTGAACTCTATCTCTGAAATGTTTCTCTTCATTTATAAAGCGTTCTATTTGTGGAATCGCTTTTATATGGGAGTTGATTGAGCCAGAATATTTTGCCTCTCCAAAATTAATAAGGTTTTCTGGACATTCTGTATGAAAGTCGAAACCTTCATTTTGTTTTCTCTGTGGCTTCCAAATTTCAGCTATAGGTAATGCTTTGTGTTCAAACACTATCTCTAAGGCCCGTGATGAACCTATCGAGATCATTACCTCACCAAATTCAGAACCAATTTCATTGCTGTCTTGAAATTTTTTAAATATAGCGACAAGTGCTTCTGCAGTATCATTAGCTGTATAGCTATAAGAACGTTTTGTTCCCTTGTCCATGGAAAGCATCCATGAAGTATCTAGAACAGATTCAGTTAGTTTTTGGGCTATGCATCTTAGGTCGTTTACAGTTATTAAACATGATTTTATATTTCCACTTGTTGGAAGCCTATTATGTTTGCATCCCCATTCTTTATCATCCGTTATCACAATACCTCCAATGTTAAAACTCATGTCCAAAATATATATGCTTGATTAGTGCTGTAGGTTCGATTAGCGAAGCGTAATCGGACATTCGAGAAATAAGATTTTATTACAGTGAAATATTCACTATCGGGCCTTCAATATAAAGCCGTTTCTGGATAGAGATGTATGCTACTTGCTGCTGTACCGCCATGATTTTTTCATCAATGCAACCGTGTTGATGGTAACTGTTGCATAGGTGCGACAATTTGCTCTCGCGATGGGGTGGGGGAGGGGCTGGATCAGAGATAACAACCCCCCCGATCGTTACCCCGCAAACACCAAACTGGCCTCGGTGCTGCGGGCCGGGCTATGCCCCCTGTTGTTCGCCGAGGTGAGCCCGTTTGTCCAGGCCGCGAGGCAGGACGCCGAGCGAGCGCCGCTGGGCCAAGGATGGCCCATCGGCGCGTGCCGTAGGACAAACGGGTGAGCAGAGGGCACCCGACGCAGGAGGGCGAACAAGTGGGGGTGGCCTTTCTTTTGGTGACTTTTCTTTGGCCACGCAAAGAAAAGTCACTCGCCAAGCCGCGCAGCGGCGGCGAAACCCCGTCGAGGACGGAGTCCTCGTGTCCTGCGCGGCGAAGCCGTGCCATTGAGGCGTGGGGCGGCATTCGCGAGGCAATGACGTTACCGACCCCTCACCCTAACCCTCTCCCACAAGGGGAGAGGGAATGGTTACCTTGGTGCAATGCGCTGCGCTTATTGCACCCTACGCCTCTCCCGCAAGGGGAGAGGGCACTGTTACCGCGGACGATTACGCTTCGCTAATCGACCCTACACGCTTATTGGCACCCTGCCTTTCTCCCGCAAGGGGAGGGGGAATGGTTGCCGTGGTGCAATGCGCTGCGCTTATTGCACCCTACGTGCCTATTGCTTCCAACGTCTCGCCCGAAGGGGGAGGGGAACTCTCCCGCCGTTTGGTGCCCCATCCCCCGGGATGCTAGGATGCCAGCCTTTCCCCATCACATCAGGCGTCGCCATGGCAAACCGGTTGGTCAGCAGTCACAGCAAGCGGATAGTACACAGAGCAGGGCAGGCAGGGCGCTGGCTCGCGGCCAGGGTGGGTGCTCTGTGCGAGTTTCAGCAGCGGATCTGGGTGGTCAGCATAGTGAACGACACCTACACGGATACCTTTATCGTCAACGAAGGCAGCTTCGAGCAGCCCATGCAGTGGATGCATCGCAAGGGCTACAGCGCCGAGATGCTGGCCCGGGTCGAGGCCATGGGCCGCTCCCAGGTCATCCAGCTGGAGTTGGGAGACGCCAGCCATCGGCTGATGCGGGTCAAATAGCCGGGTCGGCCCGTTTCTCTGGCCGCTCCTGGCGCTGCAAGCCAGGCTGCGACCAGCGATCTTGCGCGCCAGACGGCGGCGCCGCTCATGATTTGCCCTTGACCCTTTCTGTCTTGAGGGTGCCGGCATAGATGCAGAACGCCGAGTGGTAGTCGTTGTCGGCGATGGCGTCATTGACATCGCAGAAGTAGGCCGGATGCTTGGTGGCAATGGCATCCCCTGCCTTGTACTGACCCTGCAGACCCTCCTCCAGTGTGTCATGGTTGGCCCCAAGACAGGCCTGACCCGTGGTCTTGTCGCCGCCGCTCAGCAGGGCACAGAGGGCCATGCCCGCCATGGCTTTGACAAGGTTGTGCATCTCGATCCTGACCTGGTGAAACAGGTGTTGGGTGAGGGGGCATCCGCCAGGGACGCTACCGCCCCTGGCTGTCGCTACCACAGTGCGCTGCTGACTCTCTGCCAGGAGGGCCAACAGGCACCCTCGGCCATCTTACGGACCCATGGCGGTCCGCGTCATCCCTTGATTGGCCGGGGGCGTGAAATAAAGTGGATTTCGTGCGCCAGCGCACCTCGATGGCCCTGGCGCGAGCAGGAGGAAGGGGGCAGGCCCTGCCATGCCCCTGTGCCGAGCGTCGGGTTCGTCAGGGGGAGGCGTGCGGCGGCGGGCAAGGGCCGGGTAGCGGTCCTTGCCCGGGAGATCAGGGGGCGGGGAGGTACTTGCGCTGGATCTGCTGGTATTCGCTGCTGGCCAGCACCCGGGTGAGGCCGTCCTGGAACGCCTTGACGGTGCCGTCATCGACCCCCTGGCTGAAGGCGAAGCAGAACTGCTCCGAACTCAGGGTCCAGGCCACCTGGTAGTCGGCAGGCTCGAGCTGCTGTGCGGCAATCAGGCTCATGAAGGTGGTCTTGTTGGTGGAGACCAGATCGACCCGCCCCGAGCTCAGCATCTTGAGGGTCTGGGCGAGGCGGTTGGCGGTCATGATCTTCCCCTCGTCGAAGCCGTGATTGAGCAGCAGCTGCTCCCCCACGTCGGCCCGCACCGCCCCTATGGTGTATTGCTGGGCCTCTTCCAGCCGTCGCAGGCTCAGCTTGCGGCTGGCCAGACCCAGCAGCACGATTTCGGCATAGCCGATGGGGCAGGCCCATTTGAACAGGGGATCCCGCGCCTCGGTGCGGGCGGTGGCAAACAGAACCACGTTGGGCTTTTGGGTCAGCAGGTAGTAGCCCCGGGCCCAGGGCAGTATGCTGACGGGCTGCGGGGGCGTCTGGGTCTGCTGCCACACCTGTTGCAGCAGCTCGACCGCGAGCCCGGTGGGCTGGCCCGCCTCATCGCTGTAGTTGAAGGGGCGATACTCCTCGCTCAGATAGTGCAATTGCGCCAGGGCCGGGTTGGCCTGGGCGGCTGGCATGATGATGGTCAACAGCAGGCTCAGGGTGACAATCCATGATCTCATCTGCCTTCTCCTCTCGTTGCGGTCAGCCTTGAGTGTTGTCAAGGCGCGGGATTTCGCCAGTGACTCAGGCCCCGTGTATCCGCCCGAGCCCTACCAGCGACCCCGGATCGGACCGAGGGGGCGCAGGTCTGCGTCCCGCAGCCCCACCAGCAGCACGTCGCCATCCTGTTGCAGGCGAAACTCGCCATAGGTGGCGGCGCTGAAGCGATCTCCCTGACCCTCCTCGAAGAAGTAGGCATCCGGCCCAATCCTCAACTGCCCCTCTTCCCGGGTGAGGATGAGCCGCCGCTCGTCCGGCGCCAGCCTGGCGTCATCCCGCTCCCCTTGCCAGTGGGCCACCCCCTGCTGGTCGAGGCGGACCACCAGGGTGTGCCGCCCCCGGGCAGGGGCGGGATGGGCCTGGGCCCAGTGCCGCGCCAGTTCATAGTTGAGCCGCATATAGTCCCCCTGCATCAGGGAGCGGGGATCGACCGGAGCCAGACGCAGCAGCACGGGTTCCCCCGTCTCGATGGCCTGTTCGACACGCCAGACGCCGACATTGACCCCCAGCAGGATGGCGAGGCCGCAGAGCAGGATGGCAAGGGTTCTCATGAGACGCTCCGTACGCGTAGCAAGAGGGCGCGGATCAACAGCAACAGGGCGCCCGAGCCCAGCAGCAACCAGGACTTGGTCATCAGCGGCAGCGCCAGATCGTAGTAATAGAGGGAGCCAAAGCCGAGCAGCAGCAGGGCGGCCAGGGCCATCATGCCCAGGCTCCCCGCATAGAAGCCGAGCAGGAGCACCAGGGCCCCGGCCCCCATGCCGGGGATCAGGGCCGCCAGCAGCACCAGGGGCAGGGCAAGGATCCCCTGACGCCAGGGCAGGCGCAGCCGATGCAGCAAGGCCAGCAGCACGGCCGCGCACAGCAGGGGGTTGAGCCAGTGGGGCAGGCGCGGCTGGCCCAGCTCCTCGAGCAGGCTTACCTCCCCGAGCAGGGGCTGATGCAGGTGGCCGAGCAGCAGCAGGGAGAGCGCCAGGCCAAAGGCCATGGCCTCGTAGCGATCATGCTGGTGCGCTCTGCGCTCGGCCCAGAACCAGCAGCCAGCGAGCAGCCCCATCACCAGGGGCATGGCCAGGGCCTGCCAGCCGAGGCAGGCGAGGGCCAGGGTCAGCAGCAGGGCGGCGGCCAGGGCATGAAACAGCCGGATCAGCCAGTGCTCGAACAGGAAGGCGATGGCGAAGGCCAGGGCGCACAGCCCGGCCCAGGCGGCGAAGGAGTGCAGATCCATCCGATCCACCAGCCCGGCGATGAGCCAGGCGTCGGCCGCCAGGGTCAGGGCCAGCACAAACTGATCCCACAGATCGCTCCTGCGGGCGCGGCGGTTGAGCACCAGGGCGACGGCCAGCAGGGCCGCCCCCATGGCCAGGGCCTGGTCCGGGCTGCGGGCCAGATCCCCAAAGCTCAGAAACAGGAAGAACAGCAGGAAGAGGGCGGCGAGCCAGCCGACCACCCCCAGCATGAAACGGGTGGCCCAGTGGGGCTCCTGGTGTTGGGGCATCTCCCCCTCGACCAGGGAGGCCGAGCGCAGGGTTTGCCAGAGATCAGAGGATGAGGACATGGGGGCTCCCGGCGTGGTGGTGAGGGGTATCAGCTGTCATGGCGGGCCTCCCGGCGCTGGTGTTGCAGCCAGTGGCTCGCCGCCACCGACAGGCCGATGGCGATGATGCAGAGCAGCAGAAAGCCGTTCACGTCGGGCTCCATCCACTTGCCGAGCGCCGCCAGCAGCACGGCGATGACGCTCAGACACCCCATGGCGAGCCCGGTGATGAAGCTGTGGTGCCAGCAGCCATAGGCGGCGCCGAGCCAGAGCAGCCAAGCGGGCCAGGCCCAGGGGGAGGCGGCATCGAACAGGCTGAGCAGGACCAGCAGGGTGACCCCGAGCCCGGCGGCCAGGGCCGGCAGGTAGGCGGGCATCAGCCGGTAGCGTTCCGGCAGGCGCCACAGCAGCAGCCAGAGCAGGGCGTTGAGCAGGGCGAGGCACCAGGCCAGCCCCTCCTCGTCGAAGGAGAAGAAGAGGTCGAACATGCCAAGGCGCCAGTAGAGCACCAGGGCGAGCTGGCCCAGCAGCCAGCTCAGGGTCCAGAGCAGGGGGCTCTGACCCAGGAAGGCCCAGGGCAGCAGCAGCAGGGCCCAGAGCGCGAACAGCTGCCAGGGATCGGCCCCGGTCTGATAGGTCTGGCCCACCAGGGCGAGCAGGGCGCCGAGGTTGAGGGCGCACAAGAGCAGCAGCCCCTGGCGGGCCCCCTCGCTCAGGGGAACGCGCCACAGCACCAGCAGCATGGCCAGCAGGGGCAGCTCGACCAGGCCAAGGCGCGGCAGGCGCCCCAGCCCCTGCCAGTTGAAGGCGACGAAGAAGATGATGCCGGCCCCGAGGCAGAGGCAGCCGAGCAGCAGCAGCAGGCGATCGAACAGCTGGCGCCAGCGGTCGGGGGCGGGGGGCAGCTCGGCCAGACGCAGGGCATCGGCGAGCCGGTCGGGGGCGAGTCGGCCTTGCTTGATCCAGTCGAGCAGAGGGCGGCGGGCGTGATGGTGCATGGGCGGGCTCCGGGCAGTTTGCCGCATTATGGCATAGCACAGGGTCAACAAGGCAACTGGGCTCTGGCTGCGGTACCGGGCCGTTTGGCGGCGCCATGGCATGGCGCAGGGTGAACAAGGCAATGGCCATGGCGCCGGGCTGGGTCAGATAAAGGCAGGCCCCCTCGCGGGGAGGGGGCCTAGGAGACATGGCGGCGATGGGGTCAGGGGGTGACGATCAGGGTGCTGATGCCCAGGGTGGCGAACAGGATGGCGCAGCCGATGCGGATCCCCTTGAGGGGCAGCTTGTCCGCCCCCAGCTTGCCGAGCAGCACCACGGGCACGTTGGCCAGCATCATGCCGAGGGTGGTACCGGCGATCACCTGGGTGAGGGAGTCGTACTTGGCGGCCAGCAGCACGGTCGCTATCTGGGTCTTGTCACCCATTTCGGCGATGAAGAAGAGCACGAAGGTGGCGAGGAAGGGGCCGTATTTGTCCAGCGAACTCTCCTCGTCGTCCAGCTTGTCCGGCACCAGGATCCAGACCGCCATGGCGATGAAGGCACCCGCCACCAGATAGGCCATCAGCCTGGGGTCGAGCCAGCGGCTGACCAGTTCGCCAATCCAGGCGGCGGCGGCGTGGTTGAGCAGGGTGGCGGCCAGCATGCCGGCGATGATGGGCCAGGGTTTGCGAAAACGGCAGACAAGCAGGAGTGCGAGCAGCTGGGTCTTGTCGCCGATCTCGGCGATGGCCACGCTCAGGGTGGAGGTTAACAGGGCTTCCATAAAGATTACCGGGGGACGGAATTGTTATAAACCAGAGACAAGCCTGCGCCATCCGTCCCCGGTATTGGCACTGGCCCGTCAAAGGTCTTGTCAAATCCGGCATTGCTCTTGCGGATCACCCTGACCATGGTGAGTTGGCACCAAGTATGTTGATCAGGGTCTGCGGGCTGTTGCGCCCGTCAGAGACTACTCCCCCTCGATGGGAGCGGGCATTCTAGGGAACTTCCCTTGGCATTTCAAGGCGCAAGGGCGGGTTGGCTAGCCGCCGACCTGCTTGACGATGAAGCCCGCCTTCTCCAGCTCGGCCTTGATAAGGTCCCGTTTGTCCCCCTGGATTTCGATCACCCCCTCCTTGAGGCCGCCGCCGGTGCCGCATTTTTTCTTGAGCAGGGTGGCGATGGTCTTCTGCTGATCGGCGGGGACGCCATGGATGCTGATGACGCCGGCGCCCTTGCGCCCCTTGGTCTCGCGGCGAATGCGCACCACACCGTCGGCGGGGAAGGGGGAGGCGCTCTGGGGACTGGCCTGTTCCTTGATGAGGCCGCCATCCGTGCTGTAAACCAGGCGGCTGTTGTTGTCTGGAGTCATGGTCTTTCTTTGTGGATTAGCTGAGGGGAGTTTGATTTTACGCAAATTAATGTTGGGGGCACAGCTTATAATCCTCCCACTAAAAGCGAATTATTCTTGTTTAACCTCAGGAGCCCGTCATGGTACTCACGCAGTTGTCGCCGGGGCAGAGTGCTCGCATCACAAACATGAACCAGCTTGAGCGCAGCCTGCGACGCAAGCTGATGGTGATGGGCCTGTTGCCCCAGGCCGAGATCCTCTATCTGCGGGCCGCCCCCCTCGGGGATCCGCTCCAGATCCAGTGCCAGGGGATCTGCCTCTCCATGCAAAAGAGTCTCGCCCGGCAGATAGAAGTGGAGCCGGCATGAAGGCCTTGTCACAACACCATCGCCCGGCCCAAGGGCACACAGAGGTGAAACCGGTATGAACTACTCCCTGGTTACCGTCGGCAACCCCAACAGCGGCAAGACCTCGCTGTTCAACGCCCTCACCGGGGCCCGCCAGCAGGTGGGCAACTGGAGCGGGGTCACGGTCGACAAGAAGATGGGCGCGTTTCGGGCGGGCGATCATGAGTGCAAGCTGATGGACTTGCCCGGTATCTATAGCCTGGCCGGTGAGGATGGCAGCCTGGACGAGCAGATCGCCAGCCGCTTTGCCCTGGGCCAGCAGCCGGATCTGGTGCTCAACGTCATCGACGCCGCCAACCTGGAGCGATCCCTCTATCTGACCCTGCAACTGCGGGAGCTGGGGCTGCCCATGGTGGTGGTGCTTAACAAGATGGACATCTTGCAAAAGCGGCGGGAAGTGATAGACGAAGCCCTGCTGGCCGAGGCGCTGGGTTGCCCCGTGGTGGCCCTCTGTGCCCACAATCGCCAGCAGGTGGCCGACTTCAAGCGCCGGATCCCCGCCCTGACAGGCCAGCACCAGCCTGCCCTGCGCCTCGATTATGGCCAGCCCCTCGAGCAGGATCTGGCGGAACTTGAGACCCTGCTCGCCCCCCATCACCTCAGCGCCCGCGGCCGGGCCCTGCGCCTGCTGGAAGAGGATGAGGCGATGGAGGAGACCCTGCTGCCGGGTCAAGGGGCGGCGGCCGCCAACCTGGTCGCCCGTGCGCATCAGACCCAGGATGTCGACCTGCAACTGGCCGATGTTCGCTACGGCTACATCCATCACTGGGGGAGCCAGGTGCGCCAGCACAAGGGCAAGCTCACCCTGGCCCAGAGCGAGTGGCTGGACAGGGCGCTGCTCAACCGCTGGATTGGCATCCCCTTCTTCCTGCTGGTGATGTACCTGATGTTCCTGTTCGCCATCAATGTGGGCAGCGCCTTCATCGACTTCTTCGACATCATGGGGGGGGCCCTGTTCGTCGATGGGGTGCACCATGTGCTGGGCCTGATCCAGGCGCCGGACTGGCTCGGCGCCATTGTGGCGGACGGCTTCGGGGTGGGCCTGCAGACCGTGGCCACCTTCATCCCGGTGATAGGTTGCCTCTATCTGTTCCTCGCCGTGCTGGAGAGTTCGGGCTATCTGGCCCGCGCCGCCTTCGTGGTGGATGCCCTGATGCGCCGCCTCGGCCTGCCGGGCAAGGCGTTCGTGCCCATGCTGATGGGCTTTGGCTGCACAGTGCCCTCTGTGATGGCGACCCGTACCCTCAATTCCGAGCGCGAACGGCTGATGACCTCGGCCATGGCCCCCTTCATGTCGTGCGGTGCCCGCCTGCCGGTCTACGCCCTGTTTGCAGTGGCGTTTTTCCCGGCTTCCGGCCAGAACCTGGTGTTTGGCCTCTACCTCATCGGCATCCTGGTGGCGGTGCTCACCGGCCTGTTGCTGCGCAGTACCCTGCTGCCGGGCAAGAGCGATGCCATGGTGATGGAGATGCCGGACTATGAATGGCCGCGCCCTATCGATGTCGGGATCAAGACCTGGCAGAAGCTCAAGTCCTTCGTCCTTGGCGCGGGCAAGACCATAGTGCTGGTGGTGGCCGTGCTGAGCGTACTCAATTCCCTCGGCACCGACGGCAGCTTCGGCCATCAGGAGCAGGAGAGCTCCGTGCTGAGCAAGCTGAGCCAGGCGGTGACCCCTGTGCTGCATCCCATCGGGGTGCGCGACGACAACTGGCAGGCCACGGTCGGCATCGTGACCGGCATCTTCGCCAAGGAGGCGGTGGTCGGCACCCTCAACAGCCTCTACGCAGGCGGGGCGGGGGAGGAAGAGGAGGGCACCTTCTCCCTGGTGGCCAGCTTCCATGAGGCCATCGACGCCGTGGCCGCCAATCTGGCCGCCATAGATCCCGCCGATCCCATGGGGATCCAGGTCGGCGAGCTGGATGACAGACAAGCCGCCGCCGCCGCCCAGGAGGTGGACGTGTCAACCTACGGCAACATGCAGAGCCACTTCGACGGGGCCGCCGGCGCCTTCGCCTACCTGCTGTTCGTACTGCTCTACATGCCCTGCGCCGCCGCCATGGGCGCCCTGGTGCGGGAAACCGGTCGCCAGTGGGCCCTGCTGACCGCCGCCTGGTGCAACTACATGGCCTTCCTGTGTGCCACCCTCTTCTACCAGCTGGCCACCTTCGCCGACCATCCCGAGCAGAGCCTGCTCTGGGTGGCGAGCTATGGCCTCTCCCTGGCGCTGCTGTGGTGGGTCGGCCGTCGCCGTGGCGACATCGCCGCTCGCAAGGTGGTGGCCCTGTGACGGTGGCGAAGGTATATCAAGAGGAGATAGCACCATGATATTGCGGGAGCTGGGGGCCTATCTGGCCGAGCGAGGCAGGGTGAGCCGGCGGGATCTGGCCCGCCACTTCCACACCTCGGAGGACGCCGTCGAGGCCATGCTGGGGGTCTGGATGCGTAAGGGCCGGGT
Source organism: Aeromonas bivalvium (assembly GCF_046078285.1). Taxonomy (NCBI): domain Bacteria; kingdom Pseudomonadati; phylum Pseudomonadota; class Gammaproteobacteria; order Aeromonadales; family Aeromonadaceae; genus Aeromonas; species Aeromonas bivalvium. Next base: position 745,273 of record NZ_JBGXBV010000001.1, on the reverse strand, counting down.
CGCCAAGCGGGAGAGCCAGGTGTGCGGCGGCGGTTGCTGCGGCAAGAGTCAGGAGGTGATGTTCGAGTGGTGCGAACCCGGCCGGATAGGGCTGGTGCAGCGCGGCTGAACGGCAACAAGCAGGGAACCCTCGGGTTCCCTTTTTTCGCCGTGATGAGCCGGAGCGCCTAGAAGGGATCCCCCCCCTGGTCCCTGGTGGGTTCCAGGCTCCAGCCGCTGGCATCGCTGCTGGCGGCAATCTGTCCCTTGTCGCGCCAGAGTTTTATCCTGAGGCGCAGGTTGGTCTGGGAATCGGCGTTCTTCACCGCTTCTTCATCCTCTATCACCCCTTCCACCACCAGATCGAACAGGGCCTCGTCGAAGGTGACCATGCCAAGGGCCCGGGACTTCTCCATCACCTCCTTGAGGCCGCCAAACTCGCCGCGCTTGATGAGGTCGCGAATGGTGTGGGTGCCGAGCATCACCTCCACCGCCGCCCGGCGCCCGCCGTCCGTGGTCTTCACCAGCCGCTGGGAGACGAAGGCCTTGAGGTTGTTGCCAAGGTCGTTGAGCAGCTGGGGCCTGCGCTCCTCGGGGAAGAAGTTGATGATGCGATCCAGCGCCTGGTTGGCGTTGTTGGCGTGCAGGGTGGAGATGGCCAGGTGACCCGTCTCGGCGAAGGCCAGGGCATGCTCCATGGTCTCCCGGTCGCGGATTTCACCGATGAGGATGACGTCCGGCGCCTGGCGCAGGGTATTTTTCAGGGCGGCATGGAAGCTGCGGGTGTCCACCCCCACTTCCCGCTGGTTGATGATGCTCTTCTGGTGGCGATGGACGAACTCCACCGGATCCTCGATGGTGATGATGTGGCCGCCGCTGTTGCGGTTGCGATGGTCGATGAGGGCCGCGAGCGAGGTGGACTTGCCAGAGCCGGTGCCGCCGACGAACAGCACCAGACCGCGTTTTTCCATGATGGTGTCGAGCAGCACGGGGGGGAGCTTCAAGTCCTCGAAGCGGGGGATCTCTGTCTTGATGTTGCGCGCCACCAGGGAGACCTCGTTGCGCTGCTTGAAGATGTTGACCCGAAAGCGGCCAATCTGGGGCAGGGAGATGGCGAGGTTCATCTCCAGCTCCTTGTCGAACTGCTGGCGCTGCTCCTCGTCCATGATGTCGGCGGCGATGGCGGCCACTTCCCCCGGCGCGAGGGGGGTGTCGGTGAGGGTGCGCAGCGCCCCCTGAAACTTGGCGCAAGGGGGGGCGCCGGTGGAGAGATAGAGGTCGGAGCCATCCTGGCTCGCCAGTATGGTCAGCATCGCTTGCAGCTCCATGATGGGCCTCGTTTTATGGTGAACAGGGAATGGAGAAGAGTGTACCCCTTATCCGCCGACCAGTTTCTCGCGAAACACAAAAAACACCGCCCCCATGATGCACAGGGCCGCCCAGAGGTAGTCCCACTTCAGCTCCTCCTTGAGGTAGAAGACGGCGAAGGGGACGAAGACGGTGAGGGTGATCACCTCCTGCACTATCTTGAGCTGTGCCACCGTCATGACGGTGTGGCCGATGCGGTTGGCGGGCACCTGCAACAGGTACTCGAACAGGGCGATACCCCAGCTCACCAGGGCGGCGATGATCCAGGGCTTGTGGTTCATCTCCTTGAGGTGGGCATACCAGGCGAAGGTCATGAAGACGTTGCTGCACACCAGCAGGCCCACGCTGACGAAAATGGGGTTCATGCTTGACTCCTTGTGGCAAGGGGAAAGGGATTGGGGTCAGTGAAAGCGCGTGTCATCCGCGACGCCTTGTGGCAAGGGGGAAGGGATTGGGGTCAGTGAAAGCGCGTGTCATCCGCGACGCCTTGTGGCAAGAGGGAAGGGATCCGGGTGAGGGGAAAAAGGGTGTCATGAGCGGCTCCTTGGTCGAAGGCTGCTGTTATATCTCAGTCAAACCGTATCCAGAACCCCTTCTTCAAGGTATTTTTAGCCGACCGAGACCAGGAGGAAAACAGGGAATGTTCAAGTGGAGCTGGCTGTCCATCGTCCTGTTGTGGAGCTGTCTGGCGAGGGGGGGAGAGGGGCAGGATATCCGCCTGACGGTGGCCACCGATGTCTGGCCGCCATTTCGCATCTTGCAGGCCGATGGCCGTTTTACCGGGCTGGATATGGATATCCTGGCCGCCTTGCAGGCGCGCACCGGCATCCGTCTTGTCGTGCAGCGCTACCCCTGGGGACGGGCGCTGCACCGGATGCAGAGCGGTCAGGTCGATCTCATGATAGGGCTCGCGCGCACCGGGGATCGCGCCGCCTATATCGACTATCTGCAACCGGCCTACTACCAGTGTCGCCCCGCCTTCTATGGCGAACCCCTGCTCGCCAGCCAGATCCGCCGCTATCAGGACCTGCTGCCCCATGAGGTGGGGTATGTGCTCAAGTCCGTCTATTTCTCCCCCTTCGATGAGGACGCCAGGCTCGACAAGCATGGGGTGGCCACCGAGGGGCAGCTGCTGGGCATGATGGCGCGGGGCTATCTGCCGCTGATGATAGGCACGGACTGCCAGGTCGATTATGCCCTGAGCCGCGCCAATCCGGCCGGGCTCATCAAGACCCACTATCGCCCGGATCAGGCGGTCACCCTCTACCTTGGCATGAGCAAGCAGTCACCGGGCCAGGCGTACAAGGCGCGACTGGAGCAGGCCCTGGCCGAGCTGGTGAGCAGCGGCGAGGTGGAGCGGCTGGCGGCGCACTACCGGCCCGCCAGCCCCTGAGCCCGGCCGCCGGGCACGGACCCGCTCTCCTGACCCGGCGCCTTGACCATATGACCCCCTCCCTTGCTATCATTGGCCCCTTCTCATCTCGACCCAAGGGTCTTTGCTCGGGACATGCCTTGTTCACCACACTGATCGCCCGCCAGCGCCGCCTGCAGCGCCGCCTGCTGCTCGGCCTGCTCTGTCTGACCCTGCTTCTGCTGCTGCTCTCCCTGAGTGTCGGCGCCTTCATGGTGCTGCCCTGGCAGCCCCTTGGCCCCCTGGAGCAGCAGATCCTGCTGGAGCTGCGCCTGCCCCGGGCCCTGCTCGCCCTGCTGGCGGGGGCGGCTCTGGCCTGCGGCGGCGCCGTGCTGCAGATCATGCTGCACAATCCGGTGGCCGAGCCCGGCCTGCTCGGCGTCTCGAGCGGGGCCGGATTGGCCGCCATGGTGGCCATGGCCCTGGCCAGGGGAGCCGACATGGCGTTGCCGGGCTGGGCCCTCTCCCTGGCCGCCTTCGCCGGTGCCCTGCTGGTGACCCTCTTGCTGCTGCTGGCCGCCCGCCGCGCCCATCTGGGCAGCGCCCGTCTGCTGCTGCTGGGGGTGGCCATCGGCATCCTCACCAATGCGGCCATGACCTGGCTGATGTATTTCGCCGACGACGGCTCGGTGCGCGAATTCATGTTCTGGATGATGGGCAGTCTGGCCTATGGCAGTCAGCAATTTGGCTGGTGGTGGCTGATCATGCCCCTGACCCTGCTCTGGCTCATCCGCCAGGGACGGGGGCTGCAACAGCTGCTGTTGGGGGAGTCCCAGGCCAGATTGATGGGGCTGGACGTGCAGCGGCTGCGGGTGCGACTGGTGCTGGCGGTCTGCCTGCTCACCGGGCTGGCGGTGGCCCTGTGCGGTGTCATCGGCTTCGTCGGTCTGGTGGTGCCCCATCTGCTGCGCCTGTGCGGGGTGAGCGATCAGCGCTTCTTGCTGCCCGCCTCGGCCCTGGGGGGCGGCGCCCTGCTGCTGGGGGCGGATCTTTGCGCCCGCACCCTGCTGGCGGCGGGAGAGCTGCCCATCGGGGTGGTGACCGCCTCGGTGGGGGCTCCCCTGTTTATCTATCTCCTGCTCAGGCAATCCCATGACCAGCCCCATTGATGACAAGGCGCGGCTCTGCGCCCGTGATCTGAGCCTGGCCCAGCGCCTGGCCCCCCTCGACCTGAGCTGGTCCGGGGGCCAGCTGGTGGCGCTGCTGGGTCCGAACGGCAGCGGCAAATCGACCCTGCTCGCCTCCCTGGCCGGCCTGTTGCCCGCCCGCGGCAAAGTCCTGCTGGAGGAAGAGGAGATCGCCGCCCTGAGCCTGGAGGCGTTGGCGGCGCGCCGCGCCATGCTGCCCCAGCGTCAGCCCCATCTGTTTCATACCCCCGTCTTCGCCGTGCTGGCCCTGGGGCTGGGGGGGGGCGACCCCGGGAGCCCGGCGGCCAGGGCCGCCATGGCGACCCTCTGCCAGGCCCTGGAGCTCGATGCGCTGCTGGCCCGGGATTTCAGTCGCCTCTCCGGCGGGGAGCAGCAGCGGGTGCTGATCGCCCGTACCCTGCTCCAGGTGTGGCCCGGCCTCAATCCGGCGGGGCGTCTGCTGCTGCTGGATGAACCTTTGGCCGGGCTGGATCTGCACCATCAGCTGGCGCTGCTGCGGCTGCTCAAGTCGGTCAGCCGTCAGGGGCTGCTGGTGGTGATGGCCATCCACGACATCAATCTGGCCATCGACTGGGCGGATCGCATGCTCTGTCTGCAAGGGGGCAAGCTGGTGTGCGAGGGGGGCGTCGACAGCATCGACGAGGCGCTGCTCGAGCGGGTGTTCCAGATCAAGACGACGCGGATCGAGGCGGGCGGCCGGGTCTGGTTTATGCCGAGCCTGTGAGAGACAAACAAGGCCCTGGCGTCAGCCGAGGGCCTTTTTGAAGAAGACGACCCGCTCCGTTTCGGCAAAGCCGAGTCGCTGGTGCAGTTGCTGGGAGGCAAGGTTGTCGATGGCGGCATCGGAGGCCAGCTCGCGACAACCGAGCTCACGGCCCCACTGGGCCACTCGGGCAATCAAGGCCTGGGCCAACCCGCGCCGGCGCGAGGCCGGCTGCACATAGATCCCTTCCAGATAGACCACAGGGCTGCTCTCGCAGCCGTTCACGTAATCGTGGCGCAGGGCCGCATCGGCGAAGGCCACCGCCTGGCTCTGCTCATCCAGCACCAGAAATGCGTTGAGATGGGCAGCGGCCAGCAGCTCGGCCCCTTCCTGCTGATGGGCCGCCATTTTGTGGTGCGGCCACAGCTGCTGGCGCAGGGTTGCCCACTGCGCCAGCAGTGTCTCGTCGAGGGGCACTATCCGCCAGCCGGCCTTCGTCATCAGCACTCAGGCCTGCTGCTTGGCAAGGCGCACCTGGGCGGCGTCGGCCAGCATGGCCAGCAGGGTCTCTGTGTCTTCCCAGGACAGGCAGGCATCCGTGATGCTTTGGCCGAAGGTGGCGGCGCAGCCGTTCTCCACCTCCTGGCGACCTTCCACCAGGAAGCTCTCGGCCATGATGCCGGCGATACCGGTGCGGCCGCGGCGCAGCTGATCGCAGATGTCTTGGGCCACCAGCAGCTGACGACGGTGATCCTTCATGCTGTTGCCATGGCTGAAGTCCACCACCAGCCGCTCGGGCAGGCCCACTTGGGCGAGGGCTTCGCACGCCTCGTCGATGCTGGCGGTGTCGTAGTTGGGCCTGTGACCGCCGCGCAGGATCACGTGGCCGAAGGGGTTGCCGGCGGTGCGGTAGATGGTCATCTTGCCGTCCTTGTCCGGGGAATAGAAGATGTGGCTGTGGCGGGCGGCGCGCACCGCATCGATGGCGATGCGGGTGTTGCCGTCCGTGCCGTTCTTGAAGCCGACCGGGCAGGAGAGGGCGGAGGCCATCTCGCGGTGGACCTGGGATTCGGTGGTGCGCGCGCCGATGGCGCCCCAGGTGATGAGGTCGCTGATATACTGACCGGTCACCATATCGAGGAACTCGGTGGCGGTGGGCATGCCCAGGGCATTGATGTCCGCCAGCAGCTTGCGGGCCAGCTGCAGACCCTGGTTGACGTCGAAGCTGCCGTCGAGGCGGGGATCATTGATGAGCCCCTTCCAGCCGACGATGGTGCGCGGCTTCTCGAAATAGGTGCGCATGACGATGCACAGGCTCTCCTTGTACTGCTCGCGCAGGACATTGAGGCGGGTGGCGTAGTCGAGGGCGGCGACCGGATCGTGGATGGAGCAGGGGCCAATGATGACCAGCAGGCGCTGATCCTCACCGGTCAGTATGGCTTCCACTTCGCGGCGGGCATCGAGCAGGTTCTGGGCGATCGTGTCGGTAATGGGGAAGGCGCTGGCGAGTTCGCTTGGGGTGATGAGGGACTCCAGGCGACGGGTGCGCAATTCATCGGTGTGAATGGACATAAGAAACTCAAGTCTCGAGTGGGTGGCATGGCCACAGGCGGCGAAAAAAAGCAAAGGGATAAAATAAAGCAAAATCCTGTCGATTGAAACCTTGGCTGGCTCTGCTAGGATGTGAGCCCGTTTTATCCCTACCCGAGGTAGTTTTTGTGGCAAAACCTGGCGCGACCGGCCTGACCCGCATCATCAAGGCAACCGGTTACAGCATCAAGGGTCTGAGATCCGCCTGGCTCAACGAGGCCGCCTTTCGGCAAGAGCTGATCCTGATCCTGCTGTTGATGCCGCTCGCCTTCTGGATTGGCGACTCCCTGGATCAGATCCTGCTGCTGATTGCGGTGAGCTGGCTGGTGGTGATCGTCGAGATCCTCAACTCGGCGGTGGAGGCGGTGGTGGATCGCATCGGATCCGAACACCACGAGCTGTCCGGGCGAGCCAAGGATCTGGGCTCGGCGGCCGTCTTCATCGCCCTGGCGCTGAATCTGCTGGTGTGGGGCGCCCTGGTGGGACGCAATCTGCTCGGCTGGTGGTGATAGCCCCAGGCGACGGTGAAAACAACAAAGGCGCCCGATGGCGCCTTTGTTGTGACTGGCACTGCCCTCTTACTCTGCGATGAGCAGGATATAGGAACGGTTGCGGCGCCAGATCTTGCGTTTGGTGTCATTGAGCTTGAGTTTGCGTCTGGGGCTCCAGCCGCTCCTTGTCGCCTTGACCAGACGTATTCTTCTACGTTTTTGCATCTTGGTCTCCTGCCCCCTTGCTCGCTCGAGCCGGGGGATCCTCATGTTGCATATGGGTACTCAAGGTGGGGCACTGCTGACACTGCCATTGACCATGGCGGGCCCGGTTGCCGGGCAATGGCGCAGTGTCGGACAGGATCCGCTGTGTCGGCATCATAGCAGGGCGGCTGGCGCTAAGACAGGGGCGAATATCAGCCTTGTTCGGCACCCGTGATCCGGCTCACGGCCTCCGCGATGGGGCTGGGGGCCGCCTGGCTCACCGGTTCGCTGTCATCCTCGTCCAGGGCCTCGAGGCGGCGCGCCTTCTGCTGCTCGTTGTCGAGCCAGAGCAGGCTCTGGTAATACTGGCGCACATTGTTGACATAATTGCGGGCCTCGCCGCCCCGGGCGTAGCCGTAGCGTACCTTGCTGTGCCATCTGGATTGCTGCAGCAGCGGCAGCACCTCCTTGACGTCCCCCCAGCTGTCGGGATCCTTGCCAAGCAGCTTGGTGAGGCGGCGGGCATCCATCATGTGGCCATAGCCGATGTTGTAGGCGGTGAGGGCGAACCACACTTTTTCATCCTCAGGGACAGAGTCCGGCACCTTGTCCATCATCAGCTTGAGGTAGCGGGCGCCCCCCTCGATGCTCTCCTCCGGGTGGGTCCTGTCCTTCACCCCCATGGCCTTGGCGGTGTTCTCCGTCAGCATCATCATGCCGCGCACCCCTGTGTAGGAGCGGGCATTGGGGTCCCAGTGGGACTCCTGATAGCTGATGGCGGCCAGCAGGCGCCAGTCGATGTCCAGGGCGTGCTGCTTGAACAGGGACTGGTACCTGGGCAGCCGCTCCTTGGCCCGGCGCAGGAAGGTGCGGGTATCGACGAAGTCGAAGTTCTGCACATGGCCGAAGTACTTCTCGTCGAGCTTGGCAATGGCGCCATCCATGAAGCGCTGGCCGAAGAAGTCGATGACGCTGGCATAGAGGCTGTCATCGGGCAGCCGGTTCATGGCCCAGGCCACCGTCTGGTTGTCGGAGAGGGTGAGCGCCTCGGCCAGCTCCGGGTAGTAGCGCTGGGTGCGGGCCAGCACTGTGTCCTGCACTATGGTGTAGTCGATCTCGCCCTTGGCCACGGCCTTGAGCAAGTCCTCCGTGTCCATCCTGGCGTCCGCGCGCCAGCTCAGGGTCGGGTGCTGCTTGCCATAGGCCTTGAGCAGGTCATCCCCGGTGGAGCCCTGGGCCACCACCAACTGGCCGTCGATGTCCGCCAGGCTGCGGGGGCGGCGGGTGCCGTTGCGATAGACCAGCTTGGGGGAGACCTGATAGAAGCCGGGGCCGAAACGAAACAGGGCGCGGCGCTCCGGGGTGACGACGATGGCGGCGGCGGCGAGATCCAGCTTGCCCCGCTCCAGCAGGCCCACCAGCTCGGCGCTGGTGTTGACCGGCACTATGGTCAGCTTGACCCCGAGCCAGTCGGCGAAGGACTGGGCCAGCTCGTAATCGTAGCCCAGGGCCGTGTCGTCCCGCTGGTAATAGGAGGTGGGACCGTACAGGGTGCCGACCCGGATCTCGCCCCGTTGGCGGATCTGTTCCAGCTGGCTGGAGGGGGTGTGAAAGTCACAACTGGCGAGGGCCAGGGTCATGGTCACGGCGAGCAGCAGTCGAACAATGGGGCGCAAGTAGGTGAATACCCTTGTTGAAAATATCGACGATCGTCGGGAAACAGGCCTCTTTATACCAGAGAGTCGGAGGCGAGTCACATCGATGGCGAGGATAAAAACGTTTGTCCGGCAGGGGCGGGATCCCTATAATACGCGCGTCTCAAATCCCCCCACACATTAAAACTTGGTGAGAAAGGTCATATGGAAATCTTGCGAGGTGCGCCTGCACTGTCTGAGTTTCGTATCAACAAGTTGCTGCAAAGCTTCGCGCACAGAGGACTCGAGATAAGCAGTATCTACGCCGAATACGTGCATTTTGCCGAATTGACTGCGCCGCTCTCCGATGGCGAGCGAACGACACTGGAACGGTTGCTGCGCTACGGCCCGACCATCCAGGAACATGCCCCCAGCGGCCAGCTCTTCCTCGTTACCCCCCGTCCCGGCACCATCTCCCCCTGGTCTTCCAAAGCAAGCGACATCGCCCACAACTGCGGCCTGACCCAGGTCAAGCGGCTCGAGCGCGGCCTTGCCTACTATGTGGAAGGCGAGCTGACCGCCGACCAGCGCGCGGAAGTGGCCGCCCTGCTGCACGATCGCATGATGGAGACCGTCTTCTCGGCTCCCGAGCAGGCGAGCGCCCTGTTTGCTCACCATGAACCGCGCCCCTTCACCCAGGTGGACGTGCTCGGCGGTGGCCGCGCCGCCCTGGCCGAGGCCAACGTGGCCCTGGGCCTGGCCCTGGCCGATGACGAAATCGACTACCTGGTGGAGAACTTCACCCGCCTTGGTCGCAACCCCAACGACATCGAACTCTACATGTTCGCCCAGGCGAACTCCGAGCACTGCCGTCACAAGATCTTCAACGCCGACTGGACCATAGACGGGCAACCCCAGCCCAAGTCCCTGTTCAAGATGATCAAGAACACCTTCGAACAGACCCCGGACCATGTCCTGTCCGCCTATAAAGACAACGCCGCCGTGATGGAGGGCAGCGAGGCTGGCCGCTTCTTCCCGAGCAGCAAGGGGGAGTACCAGTATCACCAGGAGCGGGTCGACATCCTGATGAAGGTGGAGACCCACAACCACCCGACCGCCATCTCCCCCTTCCCGGGGGCGGCCACCGGCTCCGGCGGCGAAATTCGCGACGAGGGTGCGACCGGTCGTGGCGCCAAACCCAAGGCGGGTCTGGTGGGCTTCTCCGTCTCCAACCTGCGCATCCCCGGCTTCGAACAGCCCTGGGAGCAGGATTTCGGCAAGCCGAGCCGCATCGTCAGCGCCTTTGACATCATGCAGGAAGGCCCGCTCGGCGGCGCGGCGTTCAACAACGAATTCGGCCGTCCGGCCCTGCTCGGCTACTTCCGTACCTTCGAAGAGAAGGTGCCGAGCCACAACGGCGTCGAGGTGCGCGGCTATCACAAGCCCATCATGCTGGCGGGCGGCCTTGGCAACATCCGCAGCGAACACGTGCAAAAGGGCGAGATCCCGGTCGGCGCGGCCCTGATCGTGCTGGGCGGCCCGGCCATGAACATTGGCCTGGGGGGCGGCGCCGCCTCCTCCATGGCCTCCGGCCAGTCTGCCGAAGACCTCGATTTCGCCTCGGTGCAGCGGGACAACCCCGAGATGGAGCGCCGCTGCCAGGAGGTGATCGATCGCTGCTGGCAGCTGGGCGATGACAACCCCATCGCCTTCATCCACGACGTGGGTGCCGGTGGTCTCTCCAATGCCATGCCCGAATTGGTCAACGACGGCGAGCGCGGTGGTCGCTTCGACTTGCGCGCCATCGCCAGCGACGAGCCGGGCATGAGCCCGCTGGAGATCTGGTGCAACGAATCCCAGGAGCGTTACGTGCTGGCGGTGCCCCAGGAGAAGCTGGCGCTGTTCCAGGCCCTGTGCGAGCGCGAGCGCGCCCCTTATGCCGTCATCGGCACCGCCACCGAAGAGAAACACCTCACCCTCTCCGATGCCCATTTTGACAACCAGCCCATCGACCTGCCGCTCGACGTGCTGCTGGGCAAGGCGCCCAAGATGCACCGGGACGTGCAGAGCCTGCCCGCCCAGGGCAAGGCGCTGCAACTGGACGGCATCACCCTGAATGATGCGGCCGAGCGGGTGCTGCGTCTGCCGACCGTGGCGGAGAAATCCTTCCTCATCACCATCGGCGATCGCACCGTGACCGGTCTGGTCAACCGCGACCAGATGGTCGGTCCCTGGCAGATCCCGGTGGCCGATTGCGCCGTCACCGCCACCACCTACGACAGCTATCACGGCGAAGCCATGTCCATGGGGGAGCGCACCCCGGTGGCCCTGCTCTCCCACGCCGCTTCTGCCCGCATGGCGGTGGCCGAGGCCCTGACCAACCTGGCGCCGGCCCATATCGGTTCCATCAAGCGGGTCAAGCTCTCCGCCAACTGGATGTCCGCCGCCGGTCACCCGGGAGAAGATGCCGGCCTCTACGACGCCGTGAAGGCGGTGGGGGAGGAGCTCTGCCCCGAACTCGGCCTCACCATCCCGGTGGGCAAGGACTCCATGTCCATGAAGACCCGCTGGCAGCAAGATGGCGAGGAGCGCAGCGTCACCTCGCCGCTCTCCCTGCTCATCACCGCCTTCGCCCGGGTCGAGGATGTGCGCAATACCGTCACCCCGCAGCTGCGCACCGATCTGGGTGAGACCGACCTTATCCTCATCGACCTTGGCAACGGCAAGCAGCGCCTGGGCGCCTCCGCCCTGGCCCAGGTCTATCGCCAGCTCGGTGACAGCGCGCCGGATCTGGACAACCCGACCCAGCTCAAGGGCTTCTTCAACGCCATTCAGGCCCTGGTGGCGGACAGCAAGCTGATCGCCTACCACGACCGCTCCGATGGCGGCCTGTTCGTGACCCTGGCCGAGATGGCCTTCGCCGGCCACTGCGGCCTCGACATCCAGCTCGACCGCGTCGGTGGCGAGCTGCTGCCGGCCCTGTTCAACGAGGAGCTGGGGGCCGTCATCCAGGTGCGCCGCGAGGACAAGGAAGCCGTGATGACCCTGCTGGCGGGCCATGGCCTGGCGGCTTGCGCCCATGTGATAGGTACCGTCAACGACGGCGATGATCTGGTGATGAAGCGGGTCGGCCAGGAGGTCTATCGCGCCAGTCGCACCGCCTTGCGTACCCTCTGGGGCGAGACCAGCTGGCAGATGCAGCGCCTGCGGGACAACCCGGAGTGCGCGGATCAGGAACATGCCGCCCGCCAGGACGCCACCGACCCGGGCCTGCACGCCAGCCTGAGCTACAACCCGTCCGAGGATGTGGCCGCCCCTTACATCGCCCGCGGGGTGTCCCCCCGTCTGGCGGTGCTGCGCGAGCAGGGGGTCAACTCCCACGTCGAGATGGCGGCGGCGTTTGACCGTGCCGGCTTTACCGCGGTGGACGTGCACATGAGCGACATCCTCAGCGGCCGCATCGAGCTTGGCCAGTTCCAGACCCTGGTGGCCTGTGGCGGCTTCTCCTACGGCGACGTGCTGGGGGCAGGGGAGGGCTGGGCCAAGTCCATCCTGTTCAACGACAACGCCCGCGAGCAGTTCCAGCGCTTCTTCGAGCGTGGCGATACCCTCTCCCTGGGGGTGTGCAACGGCTGTCAGATGATGTCCAACCTGCGCGAGCTCATCCCGGGGGCCGACTTGTGGCCGCGCTTCGTGCGCAACCGCTCCGAGCGCTTCGAGGCGCGCTTCAGCCTGGTGCAGGTACAGGAGTCCCCCTCCGCCTTCTTCGCCGGCATGGCGGGCTCGGTGATGCCCATCGCCGTCTCCCACGGGGAAGGACGGGTGGAAGTGCAGGACGCCGCGCACCTTGCCGCGCTGCAAGCCAGCGGTCTGGTGGGGCTGCGTTTCGTGGACAACCGGGGTCAGGTGACCGAAGGCTACCCGGCCAACCCGAACGGTTCCCCGGACGGCATCACGGCCGTGACCACCAGGGACGGCCGCGCCACCATCATGATGCCGCACCCGGAGCGGGTGTTCCGCACCGTGGCCAACTCCTGGCACCCGGACAACTGGGGCGAGGACGGTGCCTGGATGCGCATGTTCAGAAACGCCCGGGTTCGCCTCGGCTGATGCAGGCAACCCCATCATGCGAAAACCGGCCCATGTGGCCGGTTTTTTTATTCGCAAAACAGGAGCTATGACCCTGCCTGCCCAATGAGGCCGAGCGCGGCGTTGGCAGTGGCGAAGGCCCTCCGGCCCAGGAGGCGCGGGATCGCTGGTCAGCGTCCTCTGAAAGAGATCGGGCAAGGGGTGAGAGACAAGAGGAGGGGGGCAGGGAGGCGCGGCATGACGAAAAGCAAGAAACCGACCCAGAGGTCGGTTTCTTTTCAATTTGGCGGTGAGGGAGGGATGATTCGCCACTGCGTGGCTCACTCCTTCGGGGCGGCCCTTGGCCGTTCATCGCAGCAAGCTGCTCTGCTCGAACCCGGACGAGGGTTCTCACCCTCCCTCCATTGGCATCTGAGTAGCGTGCTGCTTCAGATGCAAAAAAACCGACCATTAGGTCGGTTTCTTTTAATTTGGCGGTGAGGGAGGGATTCGAACCCTCGATACGTTGCCGTATACACACTTTCCAGGCGTGCTCCTTCAGCCACTCGGACACCTCACCAAATTTTTACTTCTTGAAGTGGCTTTCGGAGCACGCTGCGCGCGCATCTTGCCGACTTCGTCGGTGGGCAGCCATTCGGACACCTCACCAAATTTTGGCCTGTGGTTTAACGTGTTCAGCCAACACTGTGTTCACTGCGCTGTTGCGCTGGAACGGGGCGTAATTTAGGGGAAAGCCGGTGACGGGTCAACCTTTTTTCCCCTTGTTTTTCATATCTTTTTCCGTTTGCGCAGCTTTTGTGCCGACTCTGGCGCTTTTATCGCCTCATGGCGTGTCCAGCATGATCAGGCTGTCGGGCAACTCGTTCTTGTCATGGGTGGGGGGGAAGGCATCGGCCAGGATGGCGCCGGTGCGGGTCACGCACTCGATGAAGCCGGGCTCCACCTCACCCTTGCGGATCCGGGCGGTGAAGTCGTCGATGATCGCCTGCCACTGGGCGTTCTCTATGTGCCGGGCGACCCCGTCATCGACCAGGATCTCCACATAGTGCTCCGCCACCGAGACGAAGATCAGCACCCCCAGCCGGTCGTGGGTGCGGTGCAGTCCCTGCTCGACAAACTGCAGCCGTGCCATCAGGGCCGCCCGGTGGCGACGCACCTTTTTGGGTATGAGCAGCATCTTGATGGGGGTCCAGTGAAACAGCAGGGTCAGGGCGAGCCAGACCGCCCACTGGGTCAGCAGGATCTCGTACCAGCCGAGCCAGAAGCCCAGCTCGAACACCAGCAGGGGGGTGAGCATGGCGAGCAGGGCCGCCCACAGGGTGGGGATGTAGCGATAGCTGTCGCTGGCCGGGGCCAGTACCGTCACCAGTTCGGCGTCAGTGGCCTGCTCGGCCTGCTTGACCCTGGCCTGGAGAGTGTGGAAAAACTGTTTTGATATCATCTCTTTATCTCAATAGGTATCGGGATCACCAGCCACCGGAGGCGCCGCCGCCACCGAAGCTGCCACCACCGCCGCCGAAGCTGCCGCCGCCAAAACCGCCACCCGAGCGTCCGGCACCGAATCCGCCGGCGGTATAGATGGCGCCTCTGCGGCCCCGGCCGCCGCCTCCCCCTCCGCCACCACCGCGCAGGTTGTGCAGCACTATCATGGCAATCACCATGATGATGAAGATGAGCAGGCCGTTGACCTTGTCCTTCTTGGGAGGAGCCTTGGCCTGATACTCGCCGGCCAGGGCCTGCATGATGGCCTGGCTGCCGCCCAGAATACCGGCGGCCATGTCACCCCGACGAAATTCGGGCAGGATCCGGGTCTGGATGATGTTGGCGGCGATGGCGTCGGGCAGCACCCCCTCCAGGCCGTAGCCCACCTCGATGCGCACCTTGCGATCCTCGGGGGAGATGATCAGCAGCACGCCATTGTTCTTGCCCTGCTGGCCAATGCCCCAGTGACGGCCGAGCTGGTAGCCGTACTCCTCTATGGTCTCTCCCTCCAGGCTGGTGAGGGAGACGACCACCAGCTGGACGCCGCTCCCTTGTTCGAAGGCCGCGAGCGTGCGGGTGAGGCGACTGGCCTGCTCCGGGCTCAGCAGGTGCGCCTCATCGACCACGCGCCCGCTCAGGGCCGGAAACTGGGGGGCGGCCAGCAGGGAAAAGGAGCAGAGCAGCCCCAGCAGCAACAGCCAGGGCCGAATGAGTAGAGGCATCAAAATTCGACCTTGGGCGCCTCGTCGGCACCGGGTTTGGCACTGAAGCTCGGCTTGGGCTCGAGATCCGAGTAGAGCAGCTTGGCCCAGATGACCCCTGGGAAGGTGCGCAGCTCGGTATTGAACTGGCGCACCGCCTCTATGTAGTCACGGCGAGCCACCGAAATGCGGTTCTCCGTGCCCTCGAGCTGGGCCTGCAGGGTGAGAAACTGCTGATCCGCTTTCAGATCCGGGTAGCGTTCCACCACCACCATGAGGCGGGAGAGGGCGCTGCTGAGCTGGTTCTGGGCCGCCTCGAACTGCTTGAGCTGGGCGGGATCGCTCACCTGCAGGCTGCCGACCCGGGCCCTGGCATCGGTGACCGCCTTGAGGGTCTCCTGCTCGTGGCTGGCATAGCCCTTGACGGTGGCAACCAGGTTGGGGACCAGATCGGCGCGGCGCTGATACTGGTTCTCCACCTGGCCCCAGCTCGCCTTGACCTGTTCGTCCAGGGTCGGGATCGTGTTCATGCCGCAGCCGGTCAGGGTCAGCAGCAGGGAAGCCAGCAGGCAGGCCCGGGTGAAGGGGCGCCAGATACTCGTTGCCATCTCGTTGTTCTCCAGTGAATTTTCAATATTTGCCCGCACACCATACCCCTTGTGCTCAGCCCTCACAACGGCGAGGCAGCGGGGGCAGGTTGCGATAGGTGACGGAGACCCTGGGCAACTGCGGCTTGTCCTTGAGCCAGGAGGCGAGTTCGGCGCCGCAGCCATTGCCCGGTGGTATGGGGGCCTGGGGCTGACAGTCAGGGCTGCCGGCCGGGCAGCGCAGCCGCACATGGAAGTGGCTGAAGTGGCCGACCCAGGGCCTGAGCTTGCCGACCCAGGGCTCGTCCGGGCTGCGTTTGCACACCTCCGCCTTGAGGGCAGGGTTGATGAAGATGCGGGTCACCTCCGCCGGCTGGGCGGCGAGGCGCAGCAGGGTCAGCTGCTGGGGGCCGAATCGCCCCGGCAGCACCCGATAGCTGGGCTCGTCGATGAGGGCCCACTCCTTGGGGGCATCCTGCTCCCAGCGCTGGATGGGCTGGTTGGCCATGCGAAACCAGATGTCGGCGTCGAGCCCGGTCTGGTGGCTGCGGTGTCCCGAGCGGAAGGGGCCGCCACGGCTCATGGCGAGATCGGCGATGTAGAGATCCGGCAGCCCGGCCATCCGGGTGCGGCTTGCCAACCCCTTGAGATAGTCGATGAGGTCGGGGTGACCGTAGTAGCGCAGTCGCTTGCTGCGGATCACCTGATAGCCAGGGCCGCTCAGGGGCAGGGCCATGCCATTCTTCAGGCAGCCGCCGGCGTAACCGCCGATGGCCTCGGGTTGTGCTGTGGCGCCGAGCAAGAGCAGGGTGGCGATAAGCATGATGTGCCTCGAACAGGGATAAAGGGTGTCTTTTGAGCGCCACCAGCATAGCAACAGAGCGGGGGGCGAGACCAGCACCTGGCTTGCCCTTGCGCCCGGCGCCGCCTTGTTGCCACAATGCGCCCCTCAATGGTATCTGAACAGGGGAAGAGGATGATGAAAGCGAGTGAGCTGGTCGGCAAGGCGGGGGTCTGCTGGCTGCAACCGCCGGCCGGGCGCTTCTATGTCGCCATGGGCACTCTGCTGGTGCTGAGTCTGGTGGCGGTCGGGGCGTCGCTCTGGCAAGGGTATCCCCAGATGGGGCTCCTGCCCTGGGTCGGCGTCATCTTTGGCGGCATAGTGCTGCTGATGATGCTGGTGCCCCGCCACTGGCAGCCCTGGCGCATGGCGGAGCTCGCCTGGGACAGGGACCATCTCTATCTCGTCAACGGCCAGCAGGACAGCGTCAGGGCGCTGCCTCGGTCCGCCCTGGTGGAGGTGGGCCGCGAGCGGCGGGTCGGCCACAACGGAGAGTGGCTCGAGTTCAGCCTGGACCTCGCCCTGGGCCAGGATGAGCTGACCCAGGTGGTCGAGCTGCTGGGGCTGGGGGAGGAACCCGTCCATGAAGTGAGCCCGGGCGTCTACCGCTTCGGCTTTAAACGGGCCTGGCACAGTCGACGCGCCCTGGGGGCATTGCTGACGCAATTGGTACCACCACGAGCTGATTAATTTCTAGACAAGCCGGGGGCAAGCTCAGATACTGCCAGTTATTCGCATTGAACTTGTCGCCTGACTTGTCCAAGAGATCAATGGCTTGGGCTGTGAGGCGAGGAGGCCCCTGGCATGATGCCCGGGTCAATCCGGCGTGGTGGTTGTGCCCTTGCTGCGGCGCCGGTGATTGCATAGTGAAGGCACCCTGACTCGAGAGTGGATGGCATGAAGATTTACGTAGGTAATCTGTCGTACCGGATGACGGCCGACGAACTGACAACCGTATTCAGCCAGTTTGGACAGGTGGACAAGGTCGATATCATCATCGACCGCGACACAGGTCAGTCCAAGGGATTCGGTTTTATTGAAATGCCGGTCAATGGCGACGCCGAGAAGGCGATCGCCGAGCTGCACGGCACCGAGATTGGTGGCCGCACCATCACGGTCAATCAGGCCAAGCCCAAGACAGATGCACCCCGTGGTCGCCCCCAGCGTCATCGTTAAGGGGCCTCGCTAACGCAAAACGGCATGGGTTCTCCCATGCCGTTTCTGTTTGTGCCAACGGGCCCATTGGGCCGGGCTCAGGGCACGTCGTAGCCCAGGGCCGCCTTGCGGATGCGAAACCACTGCTGGCGATTGAGCTGCACCTGCTCGGAGGCGACGGCGCTGGCGATCCGCTCGCGCTTGCCCGAGCCTATGATGGGCAGCGGCTGGCTCGGCAGCATCATGACCCAGGCGTAGACCACCTGCTCCAGGGTCTGGGCCCCCACCTCTTCACGGATCCGCGCCAGCTCGTGGCGAAGCCCCTCGTGGCGGGCATCATGGAACAGGCTGCCACCGCCGAGACAAGACCAGGCCATGGGCTTGATACGCAGCTGCTGGCACTGATCCAGGGTGCCATCCAGGGTGAGATCCTGATTGAGGGGAGAGATCTCCAGCTGGTTGGTGACCAGGGGGAAGGGCAGGCGCGACTGCAACAGCTCGAATTGGCGCGCGGTGAAGTTGGAGACGCCGGCATGTCGGATCTTGCCTGCCTGGCGGAGGGCGATGAAGGCCTCGGCCACCTCGTCGGCATCCATCAGGGGATCCGGGCGGTGGATCAGCAGCAGATCCAGGTGATCGGTGCCGAGCTTTTGCAAGGAGGCCTCGGCGCTGGCGATGATGTGCCCCTTGCTGGTGTTGTAGTGATTGAGGGCGTGCTCGGGCTTGGCGGTGAGGGCGATGCCGCACTTGCTGACCAGCTCCATGCGGCTGCGCAGGGCGGGCTCCAGGCGCAGGGCTCGGCCGAAGGCCTCCTCGCACTGATAGCCGCCATAGATGTCGGCGTGGTCTATGGTGGTGATGCCAAGGTCCAGGTGGTACTTGATGAGATCCAGCAGGGCCGTCGGGCTGAGCTGCCACTCCATCAGGCGCCAGTAACCCATGATGAGGCGGGAGAACTCTGGACCCTGGGGGTGCAGAGGCAGGCGGGATACGGTCATAACTCACTCCTTGGAATAAATGCTGGGCCTATCTTGGCCCCTGCTCCCGGCTAAGGCAATATTGGCGCCCCGTGCAATTCGTACTTTGGTTCTGATGGAGGGCATATGGACGCTGGGTTTGCCACGCGGCTGCGGATATTGATGGGGGAGATGAGCGTGAGCGCCTTCGCCCGCAAGGTGGGCCTGGGTGAGGCGCTGATCCGCAAATACCTCAAGGGCGCCGAGCCCGGCTTTGCCAAGGCAAATCAGATCGCCATGGCCGCCAACTGCTCCCTGGAGTGGCTCGCCACCGGCTGCGGCTATCTCTATCGACAGGCGGAGGTGGTGGATCGGGCCGCGTTGCAGGGGGCGAGCGAATTGCTGCGTGAACAGGCGCCCGCCACCGTGCTGCCCGATGAGGAGACCCTGGTGAAGCTGCTCGCCTATTACCAGTTCCTGCGCAGCCACAAGCGGGCCGACGGCTTTCTCGATCTGGCCATGGCCCGCCAGTTCGGCAAGCACCTGGATGAGGCCTGAAGCGCCGCGGCCTCCCTTGCGCGGGTCTGGGAGCGAGCCCCCGCGCGCCAGGCGCATCTGATCCTTGCCAAGGGTGGGGCTGCTGGCTTACCGTCAGGCTCTTGCCATTGGAGGGACAGGATGCGCTACATCGATTTGAGAAGTGATACGGTAACCCAACCCACGGACGCCATGCGTCAGGTGATGCTCCATGCCCAGGTGGGGGATGATGTGTACGGGGAAGACCCCGCGGTCAATGCCCTCGAGGCTTATGCCGCCGGGCGCCTGGGCAAGGAGGCCGCCCTCTTTGTTCCCTCGGGCACCATGTCCAACCTGCTGGGGGTGCTGGCCCATTGCCAGCGCGGCGAGGAGGCGCTGCTCGGCCAGGGGGCCCACATCTTCCGCTACGAGGCCATGGGCAGCGCCGTGCTGGGCTCGGTGGCCCTCAATCCCGTGCCCATGCAGGCCGACGGCACCCTGGCCTTTGCCGATCTCGCGGCGGCCATCAAGCCCGATGACCCCCATTTCGCCCAGGCCCGCCTGCTCTGCCTGGAGAACACCCACGGCGGCAAGGTGCTGCCCCTCGCGTATCTGCGCCAGGCGCGCACCTTCGCCGATGAGCACGGGCTCAAGCTGCACCTGGACGGAGCCCGGGTCGCCAACGCCGCCGTGGCGAGCGGGGTCTCCCTGGCGGAGATTGCCGCCCCCTTCGACAGCGTCTCCCTCTGCCTCTCCAAGGGGCTGGGGGCGCCGGTAGGATCCGTGCTGGTGGGGGATGGCGCCACCATTGCCCGGGCCAGACGGCTGCGCAAGATGGTGGGGGGTGGCATGCGCCAGGCCGGCTTCCTCGCCGCCGCCGCGCAATTTGCTCTGGAGCACCAGTTCGAGCGACTGGCGGACGACCATCGCCGGGCCCGCCGCCTGGCCGAAGGGCTGGCCGCCCTGCCGGGGATCACGCTGAGCCTGGCGCAGGTGCAGACCAATATGCTGTTCCTGACGCTCGACGAGGGGGAGAGCGGCGATCTGCTGGCCTTCATGAAGGAGCGGGGCATCCTCTTCTCCGGTTATGGGGAGATGCGGCTGGTCACCCACTTGCAGATCACCGACGATGACGTGGCCGAGGTGATCGACGCCTTTGCCGAATACTGCCAGGGGCGCTAGCTTCCGGCCATGGAGGCGGGCCCCGCCAATCGGGCGCCAGCAAACAAGCAAACAAAAAGCGCAGCCTGGGCTGCGCTTTTGCGTTATCGGGGCGGGTAAATCCGCAGCTCAGTAGGCCTGTTGATGCACGTCCAGCACGGCGCGACCGGACGGATCGGCCATCTCCTTGAACTTGGCATCCCACTCCAGCGCCGTGGGGGTGGAGCAGGCGACCGATTTGCCGTAGGGCACGCAGCGGGCGGCGGATTCCAGCGGGAAGTGCTCCTCGAAGATGGCGCGATAGAAGTAGGCCTCCTTGGTGAGGGGCGTATTGACGGGGAAGCGGAAGGAGGCCGCCTCGAACATCTGATCCGTCACCTCGACCTCGACCATGGCCTTGAGGCTGTCTATCCAGGAGTAACCCACGCCGTCTGAGAACTGCTCCTTCTGGCGCCAAGCCACCTCGTGGGGCAGCAGGGCCTCGAAGGCTTCTCGCAGGATGTGCTTCTCTATCTTGCCGTTGCCGCACATCTTGGCGGCAGGGTTGAGGCGCATCGCCACGTCCATGAACTCCTTGTCGAGGAAGGGCACCCGGCCCTCCACTCCCCAGGCGGCCATGGATTTGTTGGCCCGCAGGCAGTCGTAGAGGTGCAGGGCGTCGAGCTTGCGCACCGTCTCCTCGTGGAAATCCTTGGCGCTCGGCGCCTTGTGGAAGTAGAGGTAGCCGCCAAACAGCTCGTCCGAGCCCTCGCCCGAGAGCACCATCTTGATCCCCATCGCCTTGATGTAGCGTGCCATCAGGTACATGGGGGTCGAGGCGCGTATGGTGGTGACGTCATAGGTCTCGAGGTGATAGATGACGTCCCGCAGGGCATCGAGGCCCTCTTGCACCGTGAAGTGGATCTGGTGATGGACTGTGCCCAGGTGATCGGCCACCTTCTGGGCGGCGGCGAGATCCGGCGATCCCTCCAGCCCCACGGCGAAGGAGTGGAGCTGGGGCCACCAGGCCTCGCTCTTGCCATCGTCTTCGATGCGACGGGCGGCATAGATCTTGGTGATGGCGGAGATGACGGACGAATCCAGGCCGCCGGAGAGCAGCACGCCGTAGGGCACGTCGCACATCAGCTGACGCTTGACCGCGGCCTCGAGGGCGGCGCGCAGCTCCTCGACCGAGGCGGGGTTGTCCTTGACGGCGTCAAACTCGCGCCAGTCCCGCTGGTAGTAGTGGGTCAGGACCCCGTCCTTGCTCCACAGGTAGTGTCCGGGCGGGAACTCTTCCACGCTCTTGCATACCGGCACCAGGGCCTTCATCTCGGAGGCGACATAGAGGTTGCCATGCTCGTCACGCCCGGTGTAGAGGGGGATGATGCCCATGTGGTCGCGGCCAATCAGATAGGCGTCCTGCTCGGCGTCATAGAGGATGAAGGCGAAGATGCCGTTGAGATCATCCAGGAAGGCGGGCCCTTTCTCCTTGTAGAGGGCGAGCAGCACCTCGCAGTCGGATTTGGTCTGGAACTGGAAGTCCACCGCCAGGGTCTTCTCCAGCTCCTTGTGGTTGTAGATCTCGCCGTTGACCGCCAGCACGTGGGTGCGTTCCGGGTTGTAGAGGGGCTGGGCGCCATTGCCCGGATCGACGATGGCCAGGCGCTCGTGGACCAGAATGGCCTTGTCAGAGCTGTAGACGCCGGACCAGTCAGGCCCGCGGTGGCGCAGTCGCTTGGACATCTCGAGCGCCGATTTGCGCAGGCTTGCCGCGTCAGATTTAATGTCCAGAATGCCGAAAATTGAGCACATTGATGTAAATCCTCTTTAATTTTTATTGAGCCCCCCACGTTTGGGCTCGAAATTCCATTTACATTCCTCGCCATTCACAATGCCTAGCGCGACCCCCTTTTGCAAGCGGCAACATGGCACAAAATCGGGCCCTTGGGCCTAAGCCTGTTTGCTCAAAACCATGACGCCCGCGTCAAGCAGCTTGACGCGGGCGTCATGGGGCCAGGCGCACCCCGCCTCATCTCGTCTCGGGCTCGGCACTGGGTTCGAAGATCACATAGAGCTTGTGACAGGGGGTGAGGGTCTCCCACTGCCCGCTGAAGCCCGCCGGGATGACGAAGCGATCCCCGGGGCCGAGGTGCAGCTGGTTCCCCGTGTCATCGTGGATGCAGACCTCCCCCTCCAGCAGCTGGCAATATTCGTGCTCCGTGTAGTGCACCGCCCAGCGCCCCGGCTCGCAGCGCCAGAAGCCGACATGAAACTGCTGGCTCGGGTCCGAGTAGTGGTTCCAGACGCTCTGGGTCGGGTTGCCCGCCAGGATCCGCTCCGGGGCCGGGGTGAGTGGCGAGGGGGTGACCGTCTGGCGGTCGAGCAGGGTCCAGTCTTTGAGTGTCAGCATGATGCCTCCATGGCAGGGGAGTGGGGCCAGGGGCGGATCGACTTCCCTCCTGGTAGTCGATGGCGCCCTGTTTGATTTAATTGACGACTAGCAAGATACGCTAAACGATTGTCCCCGTCTTGCCAAGGGCATCGCGCCCCTCCATCCCCCTGATCACGTGGCGGGCGAAGCCGCTGCCCGCCTCGTCATAGACGTTGAACACGGCGTCCACCCCCTGCTCGCGCAGGGAGTCGATGTCGTCCTCGAAGCGGACGATGGCGGCTATCTTGCCGGTGAAGCCGTGGCTGCGCAGCTTCTCGATGGCATAGAGGTTGCCGGAGTGGTGGGGCATGGCCAGCAGCACCAGATCTATCTGGTTGGAGATGAGCACCTTGTCCCAGAAGTCGGTATCGGTTGCGTCCCCCTCGATCACGTTCATGTTGCGCTCGCGCAGCCCGGGCAGCTTGCCGTGGTCGTTCTCCACCCCCAGGATGACGGGGCCGTACTTGTGCTCCAGCTCGAAATAGGCGCCCTGGCCGATGCGGCCCATGCCGAGGATGATCACCTTGGCGTCGCCCAGCTCGATGGGCCTGTCTTCCGGGTGCAGCTCGCGGGCCTGCAGGCCGCGCAACCAGTTGCCGAACCTGTGGTAGATCCGTTCGCTCTGGCCATTGAGGGGAGCCGAGATCATGAAGCTGGCCGCCAGCGCCAGGGAGAGGGCCACCAGCCACTCATGGGAGAGCCAGCCCGCCTTGGCGGCGATGGCGGCGACGATGAGGCCGAACTCGGAGAAGTTGCTCAGCGCCAGGGTGGAGAGCAGCACGGTGCGCACCCTCAGGTGGGCGCCGCTGTAAACCAGATAATAGAGCGCGCTCTTGAACGGCAGCGCCAGCACCAGGGCCAGGGCTATCCACATGGCATCCTGGGTCGGCAGGCCGTTGAGCCCTATGGTCAGGAAGAAGCAGATGAGGAAGAGATCCTTGAGGGTGAACAGCGCCTTGGCCAGCCCGGCGGCGGCGGGGTGGGAGGCCAGCATCATGCCGATGATGAGGGCCCCCAGATCCGGTTTGAGCCCCACCACCTCGAACCCGGCGGCCCCCACCACCAGGGCCAGGAAGACCCCGAACAGCACCTGCAACTCCCCGTGGCCGGCCCGTTCGAGCAGCCGGCACAGCAGGGGGCGCAGGAGGGGCAGACCCAGGATCCAGAGCGCCCAGATGCTCGGCAGCTTGCCGCTGGAGATGGCGAGAAAGGCGACGGCGAAGATATCCTGCATCACCAGCACCCCGATGGCGAGGCGCGCATAGAGGGCATTCATGTCGCTGCGCTCCTCGAGCACCTTGACCGCGAAGACAGTGCTGGAGAAAGAGAGGGCAAATCCCAGCAGCACGGCGAGCTGCCAGCCCAGGGACATGGCCAGCGTCATGCCGAGCCCCTTGCACACCAGGAGCACCAGGGTAAACAGCAGGGTGGAGAGCAGCATGTGCAGGCTGGCGGTGCCCCACACATCCCGGCGCAGCAGGGTGCGCACATCCAGCTTGAGCCCTATGGTGAACAGCAGTAGGGTGACCCCGAGATCCGCCAGCTCTGCCAGGGCAGGGGTATTCTCATACCCCATGCCATTGAGGAGGAAGCCGGCGGCGAGGAAGCCGAGCAGGGGGGGCAGGCCAATCAGGTTGACCAGCATGCCGCAGACGAACGCCACGGCGATCAGTACAGGTTCCATACAATTACCATCTTCCGGGCCTTGGCCCGCAACACATGAGGGATGGGCGGCCCGCAGGGGCCGCACCGCCATCGGCCGACCTAGACGATGTCGATATCGACCACGGAATTGAAGATGTGGTTGGGGCTAAAGGGCATCTGCTCTATGTCGGCCACCTTGCTCACCCCTGAGAGCACCAGCACGGTTTCCAGGCCGGCCTGGAAACCCGCGAGGATGTCGGTGCGCAGGTTGTCACCTATGATGAGGGTGTTGTCGGAGTGAGCCTCCATCCGGTTGAGCGCCGCACGAATGATCCAGGCGCTCGGCTTGCCCACGTAGAACGGCTTTTTGCCGGTCATCCGCTCGATGGGGGCGCACAGGGCACCGCAGGCCGGGTACATCATGGGGCCGTGGGTGTCCGGATTGGTGGCGATGAAGCGGGCGCCCTGGGCGACAAACTTGGCCCCCAGCTGCATCATGGACCAGTTGTAGTTGCGGGTTTCCCCCACCACCACGAAGTCGGGGTCTATGTCGGTGATGGTGAAGCCGGCCTTGTAGAGCTCGTGGGTCAGGGCTCCTTCCCCTATCACGTAGGCCTTCTTGCCATCCTGGCGCTTGAGGAAATCGGCGGTGCCCATGGCGGAGGTGTAGAAGCTCTCCTCCGGCACCGTTATCCCGGCGGCGCGAAAGCGGTTTTGCAGATCTTTCTGGGTCTGGGCCGGATAGTTGGTGAGAAACAACAGCTTGCTCCCCTGTTCCAGCAGGCGATGGACGAAGTGATCGGCCCCAGGGATGAGATCGTTGTTGTGCAAAATGACGCCGTCGATGTCACAGATGACGTTTTTCTTCATGGAAACTCCTTCAGGGGCAGGGATGAGGCAGAGACATTCTTGCATGTCTTCAATCGGTTATGTTTTTTGTGGCGCCATTATATGCCCCTTTGATGACAAGGTGTGACAGCAATCGAGTCAAACAGCCCCTCGCGCCTGGCGCGGCCAGGGCGTCGGCCTTGCCGAGGCGCTGAGGCAGAGAGAGAAGGAGTCGATCATGGACGAGTTTATCGCTGGGCTGCCCAAGCTGGAGCTGCACCTGCATATCGAGGGTACGTTGGAGCCGGATCTGATGCTGCGCCTGGCCGCGCGCAACGGCATATCGCTGCCCTGGGCCGATGAGAAGAGCGTGCGCACCGCCTACGAGTTTGACGGCCTGCAATCGTTTCTCGAGCTCTACTACCTGGGGGCCAGCGTGCTGGTTACCGAGCAGGATTTCTTCGACCTCACCCGGGCCTATCTGACGCGCTGCGCGGCGGAGGGGGTGGTCCATGTGGAGATCTTCTTCGATCCGCAGACCCATACCGCCCGCGGCATTCCCTTCGCCACCGTGCTTGGCGGCATAGAACGGGCGCTGCAGACCGGGGAGAAGGAGCTTGGCATCAGCTGGCGCCTCATCATGAGCTTCTTGCGTCACCTGAGCGAGGAGGAAGCCTTCGCCACCCTGGAGCAGGCCATGCCCTTGCTCGATCGCATCCATGGCATCGGCCTCGACTCGGGGGAGAGGGGGAACCCCCCCGCCAAGTTTGTCCGGGTGTTTGCCCGCTGCCGCGAGCTGGGGTTGCCTGTGGTGGCCCACGCCGGCGAAGAGGGGCCGGCGGACTACATATGGCAGGCCATCCGGGAGCTGCAGGTGCGCCGCATCGACCATGGGGTACGCTGCGCCGAGGATCCCGAATTGCTGTGTTATCTGGCCGACACCCGGTTGCCCCTCACCGTCTGCCCCCTCTCCAACACCCGCCTCAAGGTGTTTGACCAGATGGCCCACCACAACGTACTGAATTTGCTGGAGCAGGGGCTGTGCGTCACCATCAACTCCGACGATCCCGCCTATTTCGGCGGCTACATGAACGCCAACTTCCAGGCCCTGGCTCATGAACTGGGGGCCTCCATGAGCCAACTCTGCCGTTTGTCACTCAATGCCGTCGAAGCGAGCTGGCTGAGTCTGGCGGACAAGGCGCGGCTGACCCGGGAAATTCGAAGCCATGCCGCCTGTCACGGCGTCGTCCTCTCCTAGCGCCGGGCGACATGATACGCCAACGCCCGCCAGAGATGGCGGGCGTTGGCGTTCTAGCCGGGTCTCAGGCCGATTGCGGCTCTTTTGACCCCTGATAGCTCGGGTAGTCGGTCAGCCCTTTCTCGCCGCCGCCAAACAGGGTGGCGGGATCGTGGGGGGCCAGCGGATAGCCGTGGCGCAGCCGGTTCGGCAGATCCGGGTTGGCCACGAAGGGGCGACCGAAACCAATCAGGTCGGCCCAGCCCGCCTGCAGCGCGGCTCTGGCCCGCTCCCCATCGTACTTGCCTGCATAGATGAGGGTATTGGGGAAGGCATCCCGCAGCCCCTGCTTGAAGCTCTCTGCCATCAGGGGGGCGTCATCCCAGTCCGCTTCGGCCACGTGCAGATAGACGATGCCCAGGCTGCCGAGCATGCTGGCGGCGGCCAGATAGGTTTCCTGGGGGTTGGCATCGACGGTGCCGTTGAGGGTAGTGAGCGGCGCGAGGCGCACCCCGACCCGGTCGGCGCCAATTTCGCTACTGACCGCCTCGGTCACCTCTTTCAGGAAGCGCAGCCGGTTCTCAAGGGCGCCGCCGTAGCCGTCGGTGCGGGCATTGGACTCGGAGTCGAGGAACTGGTTGATGAGGTAGCCGTTGGCGGCGTGCAGCTCGATGCCGTCAAATCCCGCCTCCATGGCGTTGCGGGCCGCCTGGCGGAACTGCCCCACCACGGCGTCGATGTCGGCCTGGGTCATGGCGCGCGGGGTGGCCGTCTCCACAAAGCCCGGGGCATCGCTGCCATTGTCGACAAACACCTTCACCCCTTTGGCCTGGATGGCGGAGGAGGAGAGGGGCTGGGCGCCACCGATGTTGTCAGGATGGGTGACCCGGCCCACATGCCAGAGCTGGGCAAACATGATGCCCCCCTGGGTGTGGACGGCGTCGGTCACCTGCTTCCAGCCAGCCACCTGCTCGGCGCTGTGGATCCCCGGCGTCCAGGCGTAGCCCTTGCCCATGGGGTCGACTTGCGTGCCCTCGCTGATGATGAGACCGGCCCCGGCACGCTGGGCGTAGTAGGTCGCCATCATGGCGTTGGCCACGTCCCCGGGCTGGCTGGCGCGGGAGCGGGTCATGGGGGGCATGACGATGCGGTTGGCAAGGTGCAGCTGGCCAAGGCGCAGCGGGCAGAACAGGGGATCGTGGTTCATGATGGAACTCCTCATCGGGTGAATGGTGCGACTCTAGCGCCAGACATCATTGAGATAAATGGAGGGATTTGCATAAGAGTGCTGCGCTCATGACAACAATGGGCAGAAGCAGAGGCGGGCCGGGATGAAACATGCTGGTTTATCAATATGCTGATGTGGAGCAGGGAGGGGAGAATATCTCCTCGGCTGTCGTCTCTTTCATGTGTTTCCTGTCACGACAGACGAGAGGGACAATTAAACAAGATGAGTGCGAGGTTAAATAAAAAGAGGCGTTGTAAATAAAACGGAATGATTTAATCGTCATTTCGTTTTTCGCGCCATGTTTCGCCCTCTGTCATGGACGACCGAGGAAAATAAAGCAGGGAGGTATTTTCCTCCCTGTTACTGGCTGGGGTGATGGGGCGATTGGCGTCATTGCCCCGTGTAGGCGGCGCCCTGGACATGACCCTGCTTGTCACTGAGGCAGGACCAGGGCGCATCGGCACCCGGCACCTTGATGGTGACGCCGACCCCGGCTTCGGAGTCCATGACGTCAGTGACCTGAAGCTGGGCCTGGGGCACGTTCGTCTTTTCTGAGACCGCCTTCAGACAGGCTTTCTCCACAGGGCTGGCAGGGCTTGCCGAGGCCGCAGGCGCTGCTGACGTGGCTGCCGGGTGGCAGACGCCCGAGCCTTGCTTGCTGGTGTAGGAGACATCGTACTGGCCCCCTGTGTTGCTGATGGAGAGGGTGACACCAGCCCCCTTGGCTTCGTAGTAGTTGTCGTTGAACTGCTTGAGCTTGGCCTCCTTGCCATTGATATAGACGGGACCTCCCTCATCGCTGTGCATCTGGATCCGGCCCGGGCACTCGTAATTCAGCTGGGGAAGGGCAGCACTGGCCGTGCCCGCCATGGTCAATGCAAATACTGTGATCAACACCTTTTTCATGGGACTTGCCTTAACTGTTTAACAAAATGGAATAAGTGCATTTGTTTGTATTGTCCGTTGAATAACAACATCACTGTATTTCGGCGCTCAGTCTGCCGTCTGTCCTTGACGAAAACAAATAGCCGGCCGACTTAATTTTAGCAACGAATTTTTCGTAACGTTTTGTGCCGTTGAAAATGGTTATTGATTCAAGGGACTCGGCAAACGGTTTTCCCTGTCCATGGTTTAAAGATTAAAAAAAGCAGAGAAATAACGGGCAGGGGAGGGACGGCGAGAATGACAGCAAGAGTGACAGCAAGAGTGACGCAGGGGGAGCTGGCAGGCGGGTTGCCGGGGCTTTGCCTGGAGCCCTTGTCACGCGGGGCGACGGGGCCCCGCGTTGCATCAGGATGGCAGGTGCCGGATCAGAGCCAGCGTTTTTCCCGGGTGAAGCAGACCGAGAGCCAGGCATCCCCCAGGGTATCGCCGAGGCGGGACCAGAGCTCCTGGCGCAGGGCATCCTGGCGTTCGACGGGCCACTCCTGGCCGGGGGCCACCAGAATGTTGAGTTCGAGATCGAAGCGGCGGCCGCTTTTCGCCAGATGACTGTAGCACTCGATGCCATGGCGCTGACGCAGGGCCTCGACCTCGCTGGCCACCAGCCGGGAGACATCTCCCTTGGGGGCAATTTTCAGCACTTCCCGCAGATTGCGACCGAGCACCTTGATGGGAATGAGAGTGGCGCACAGGGCCAGGAGAGAGACCAGCACAGGGTCTATGTAGCGGTTGTACTGGCCGTAACCCAGGGCATCGAGGCCGATGGCGACCAGAAAGCCGACGAGCAGGGTGGCGCTGAGCAGGGTATCCACCAGCCACTCCTTGGAGTCCACCCGCACCAGCTCGGAGTTGACCCGCTCGGCCACGTCAGCCTCGATGAGATAGATGAGGCCGCAAAAGAAGGTGCAGACGGCGGCATAGATGAGGGCGTGGCCGAGGTCTATCTCCCGTCCCCCTTCGAGCAGGGAGGTGATGCCGCCATAGAGGGCGCCGAGGCAGAGCAGCAGTATGATGGCGCCGTTGATGACGTTGGCGATGGGTTCGAAGTGGGCGTAGCCGTATTGAAAACGGGTATCGGAAGGGCGGGTGACCAGGTAGGCGGTGATGAGCCCCAGGCCCGTCATGCCCATGCTGAACAGGGTGAAGATGCCGTCCAGCATGATGGCGTTGGAACCGACGAACAGGCCATAGCCGATGCCGAAGATGGCAAAGGTGATGCAACCAAACAGCGACAGGGTCAGCGCCTGTTTTTCGGTGCGAACCAGCGTACTGATAACATGGCTGTAATGAGCCATAAAAGTCCTCCTTTCAAATGGTGAAGATTGAACGCGCAAGCGGTTTTCTAGCTGATATACTGCCCGCTCACATGTGAGCGGACTGGTTCGGACACCCGCAAAGAGGCAGCCCCGAACAGTCGTTGTCGCCGGAATGCCGGCATCAAGCAAAGGATGGGAACAAGGATTCATGATCCCGAGACTCGATTACCAGGACAGTTTGTCACCTACAACCCTGCAGTTTCTTGAGTTGCTGGCGCGATCAGCATTTCGTGGTGATATCGAAAAGTCTTATGCAAGCCGGTTGGCGATGGCGACGGATAACAGCGTCTATCAGGTCGTACCTCAGGCGGTTCTCTATCCGCGCAGCGCGGATGACATAGCGGTGATGCTCAAGCTGGCCCAGGGGCCCGAGTACGCGACCTTGAGTTTCTTCCCTCGCGGCGGCGGTACCGGCACCAATGGTCAATCCTTGGGCGGCGGCATTATCGTCGATCTCTCCCGCCATATGAACCAGATCATGGAAATTAATCTGGAAGAGGGTTGGGTGCGGGCCCAGGCCGGGGTGGTGAAGGATCAGCTCAACGCCTACCTCAAACCCCACGGCTACTTCTTCTCGCCGGATCTCTCCACCTCCAACCGCGCCACCCTGGGCGGCATGGTCAACACCGATGCCTCGGGGCAGGGATCCCTGGTGTACGGCAAGACCTCGGATCACGTGCTGGGGCTCAAGGCCGTGCTGGAGAACGGCGACATCATGGCGACCGAGCCGGTGACCGGCCAGCGCCTGGCGGACAAGCTGGCCCTCGAGAGCCGCGAGGGGGAGATCTACCGCACCCTCTATCGCATCGGCCGCGAGCGGCGCGCCGACATAGAGGCCACCTTCCCCAAGCTCAACCGCTTTTTGACCGGTTACGATCTCAAGCATCTTTATATTCCAGAGAACGACACCCTGGACGTGAGCCGGGTGCTGTGCGGCTCGGAAGGCTCTTTGGGCTTCATCACCGAGGCTCGCCTCAACATCACCCCCATCCCGCGCTATCGCACCCTGGTCAACGTCAAGTACGACAGCTTCCCCTCCGCCTTGCGCAACGCCCCCTTTATGGTGGAGGCCCACGCCCTGTCGGTGGAGACGGTGGACTCCCGGGTGCTGGGGCTGGCCCGCGCCGACATCATCTGGCACTCGGTGAAGGATCTCATCCAGGATGTGCCGGGCAAGGATCTGCAGGGACTCAACATCGTCGAGTTTGCCGACACCGACGAGGCTGCGCACAAGGCCAAGGTGACCGAGCTGTGCCGGCGCATCGACGGCCTGCTGGCGAGGGGCGAGGCGGGGATCATCGGCTATCAGGTGTGTGACCACCTGCCGAGCATCGAGACCATCTATGGCATGCGCAAGAAGTCGGTGGGGCTGCTCGGCAACGCCGAGGGGCGCAAGAAGCCGGTGGCCTTCACCGAAGATACCGCCGTGCCGCCGGAATCCCTGGCGGATTTCATAATGGAGTTTCGCGCCCTGCTGGACGGCCACGGCCTCGACTACGGCATGTTCGGCCACGTCGATGCCGGAGTGCTGCATGTGCGCCCGGCGCTCGATTTGTGTGACCCGGAGCAGGAGGTGCTGCTGCGTCGCATCTCGGATCAGGTGGTGGCGCTGACCGCCAAATATGGCGGCCTGATGTGGGGGGAGCACGGCAAGGGCTTTCGCTCCGAATACAGCCCCGCTTTTTTTGGCGAATTGTGGGAAGAGCTGCAACGGGTCAAGGGGGCGTTCGATCCGGGCAATCGCATCAACCCGGGCAAGATCTGCATGCCTTACGGCAGCGGCGCCGAACTGGTGTCGGTGGACGGGCCCAAGCGCGGCAAGTTTGACCGCCAGATCCCCATTGCGGTGCGCGAAAGCTACACCCGGGCGCTGGATTGCAACGGCAATGGTCTGTGCTTCACCTTCGAGACCGACTCCCCCATGTGTCCCTCGGTCAAGATAAGCCGCGATCGCCGTCATTCCCCCAAGGGGCGGGCCGGATTGATGCGTGAATGGCTGCGCCAGTTGTCGGAGCAGGGCTTCGACCCTCTTGCAGAAGAGGTGGCGCTGCAAAGCGGTGGTGTGCGCTTCAAGCAGATAGTCGACAAGTTCCGCAATACGGTGGCCCGCGCTCGCGGCCAGTATGACTTCTCCCACGAGGTGATGGAGGCGATGGAAGGGTGCCTTGCGTGCAAGGCATGCACCAGCCAGTGCCCCATCAAGGTGGATGTACCCACCTTCCGCGCCCGCTTCATGCAGCTCTATCACAGCCGCTATCTGCGCGGACCCAAGGATTACTTCGTCGGCACGGTGGAAAGCTATGCACCCTTGCTGGCCAAGGCCCCCAAGCTGGTCAACTTCTTCCTCGAAAAAGAGTGGGCCCAGAAGGCGACCGAGAAGAGCATCGGCATGGTGGATGTGCCGCTGCTCTCAGTGCCGACCCTGGCCGAGGAGCTGCGCGACCACCGCGCCCGCTATTTCGATCTGCCGGGCCTGGAGGCCATGAGCCCAGAGCAGCGCCAAAAAGTGGTGCTCATCGTGCAGGATCCCTTCACCAGCTACTACGACGCCCCTGTGGTGCGTGACCTGGTGAAACTGGCCAGCAAGCTGGGCTATCAGCCCTACCTGCTGCCCTTCAAACCCAACGGCAAGCCCCAGCACGTGAAGGGCTTCCTGCGCGCCTTCGCCCGCACCGCCGCCAGCAGCGCCCAGTTCCTCAACAAGGTGGCGGCGCTGGGCATCCCCATGGTGGGGGTCGATCCCTCCCTGGTGCTCTGTTACCGGGACGAGTACGTGAAGGCGCTGGGCCCCGCCCGCGGCGATTTCCAGGTGCTGCTGCCCCAGGAGTGGCTGCTCTCTGTACCAGCAGAAACACTGCCGGCCCCCAGGGGGGACACCGTCGAGCAGGCCGAGGCAGAGCCCTGGTATCTGTTTGCCCACTGCACCGAGAAGACTGCCAAGCCCACTACCCACGGCGACTGGAGCACCCTGTTCGGCCGTTTCGGTGCGCGTTTGCAGCCGGTGTCGGTGGGCTGCTGCGGCATGGCGGGCACCTATGGCCACGACGCCAAGCAGGTGGAGAACTCCAAGGGGATCTACTCCTTAAGCTGGGCCGAGCCTCTTGCACGCCTGCCCAAGGCTCGCTGCCTGGCCACCGGCTATTCGTGCCGCAGCCAGGTCAAGCGGATGGAGGGGGAGAAGCTCAAGCACCCGCTGCAGGCCCTGCTGGAACTGCTCTGATGCTGCGTTTCCCCAAGGGATTTCGGGTGCCAAAGGCCTATCGGCACCCGCACTTTCTGCTGCTGCCTGCCAGCCCGAGTCAGGCGGTGGTGGAGTTCGTCGCCATGCTGCGCGAGCGGGAGCAGCTCCATCAGCTGTTTCGACCCGATGACCTCTGGCCCTCCAATAGTTTCAGCCTGAGCCAGCACGAGGACGATCTGGCGTGGCAGCGCTCCGAGTTTCTGGCCAAACGATCCTTTGCCTATGGCCTCTGGAGTCCGGACAGGGAGCCCGAATTCTGGGGCGGCGTCTACCTCTACCCTTCGGTGCTGCCGGAGGTGGAGGTGGAGCTCTTCTTCTGGAAACAGGCCGAGGCCCCCATCACGGATGCCGAGCTGGAGGCCGAGCTGCGGGCCTGGCTTGGCAAGGTGTGGCGCTGGTCCGAGCCGCGTCTGCCGGGGCGTGATGTCCCCTGGATGGAGTGGCCCGGGGTGACCTACCCCTGGTGAGCCTCACTCCAAGACAAGATGCCCTGTGTGGGCATCTTTTTTCCGACCTTTCTCGCCGACACGGCTGTTTAAGCGACATGGCCCCTGATAACCCATTGTTCAAAGAAGGAGTCTTCCCGTCATGAATCAAGAAAACGCCCCCATCTGGCGCAAGCCCATGAGCCTGGAGGGGCTCAACGCCAGCTCCCGCAATACCCTGATGGCCCACCTCGATATCGTCTACACCGCCTTTGGCCCCGACTGGCTGGAGGCCACCATGCCGGTGGATCACCGCACCCATCAGCCGCTGGGCATGTTGCACGGCGGCGCCTCCGTGGTGCTGGCGGAGACGCTGGGATCGCTGGCGGCCAACATGGCGGTGGGGGAGGAGAGCTATTGTGTGGGGCTGGAGGTCAATGCCAACCACCTGAGGGCCAAGCGGGAAGGGGTGGTGACGGGGCGCTGCACGCCGCTCCATCTGGGGGCGACCACCCAGGTGTGGCAGATAGAAATAAGAGACGAACGAAGCCGTTTGCTCTGTAGCAGCCGACTCACCATGGCGGTGCTCAAACACAAGCGGGACAAGGGTTAAGGCGCTGCCCGACTCGCCATCACGCACCATGAGTGAAAAATAAGCAAGCCATAGTCGCGAGATCCCTCTATAATTGCCAACGTCTTGAGACACCTATCACATTTTTCAAGACAGCAGAACAAAGTGGCGCTATAATCGCCGCCTTTTGCTATTCCGCGGTGTTTAGCCGCCTGCCTTAATCTGGAAGAATCTATGTCTGATACCGAACAACTGCCCCTTTTTAGTGAGCTTGGACTGGCCGCGCCCGTATTGAAAGCGCTGCAGGACGTGGGCTATGAGCGCCCGTCCCCCATCCAGGCCGCAGCAATTCCCCACCTGATGGCGGGACACGATCTGCTGGGGCAGGCGCAAACCGGTACAGGGAAGACCGCTGCTTTTGCCTTGCCTCTGTTGTCTCGTCTGGAAGCCGGTAACCGCAACACCCAGATCCTGGTGCTGGCGCCGACCCGCGAACTGGCCCTGCAGGTGGCCGAGGCGTGCCAACGCTATGCCCACCACATGCCCGATTTCCACGTGCTGCCCATCTACGGCGGCGCCTCCTACGAAACCCAGACCCGCGCCCTGCGTCGCGGTGCCCAGGTTGTCGTGGGTACCCCGGGCCGCGTGATGGACCTGATCCGTCGCAAGAACCTGGATCTCTCCGGTCTGAAAGCCCTGGTGTTGGACGAAGCGGACGAAATGCTGCGCATGGGCTTCATCGACGACGTGGACTGGATCATGGATCAGTGCCCGGCCGGTCGTCAGGTTGCCCTGTTCTCTGCCACCATGCCGGAGCAGATCCGTCGTGTTGCCCAGAAGCACCTGAAGCAGCCCAAAGAGATTAAGATTGCCTCCAAGACCGCGACCGCGACCACCATCCGCCAGCGTTACTGGCAGGTGACCGGTCTGCACAAGCTGGACGCCATGACCCGTCTGCTGGAAGTGGAATCCTACGAAGCCCTGCTGGTGTTCGTACGTACCAAGAACGCGGCCGAAGAGCTGGCAGGCAAACTGGCCGCCCGTGGTCACGCCTGTGAAGCGCTGCACGGCGACATTCCGCAGAAGCTGCGTGAGCGTACCGTTGACAAGCTGCGTCAGGGCCAGCTGGACATCCTGATCGCCACCGACGTGGTCGCTCGCGGTCTGGACGTCGAGCGCATCACCCACGTGGTGAACTACGACATTCCCTACGACACCGAATCCTACGTTCACCGTATCGGCCGTACCGGCCGTGCCGGTCGCAAGGGCGAAGCCATCCTGTTCGTGGCACCGCGCGAGCGCCGCATGCTGCGCGCCATCGAGCACGCCACCCGTCAGGCCATCGAGCCGATGAAGATGCCGAGCACCGAGGACATCAACCAGCACCGTCTGGCCAAGTTCAAGGAGCGCATCCGCGAAACCATGATGGGTGAAGAGCTCGAGATCTACCACAACCTGGTGAACGAGCTGATCGAAGAAGATTCTGCCGATCCGCTGGAGCTGGCTGCTGCACTGGCCAAGCTGGTACAGGGCGACCAACCGCTGCTGCTGGATGACTCCATCCCGGATCCGGTGTTCAACGCCGGCAACGATCGCGGTGGCTTCGAGCGTCGTGACTTCAACGACCGCGGTGGCCGTGACTTCGGTGACCGTGGCGATCGTCCGGCCCGTCGCATGCCGTCCCTGGAGCCGCGTCCGCTCAAGGACAACCCGGACGTGGAGATGGAGCGCTACCGCGTCGACGTGGGTGCCCATCACGGCGTCAAGCCGGGCCAGATCGTCGGTGCCATCGCCAACGAGGCGAACATCGAGAGCCGCTTCATCGGCAACATCGACATCGCCGATGACTTCTCCACCGTCGACCTGCCCAAGGGCATGACTGCCGACGTGCTGGAAGTGATCAAGAAGGCCCGGGTCTGCCAGCGTCCGCTGCAGATCACCCGCTACACCGAAGTGCCTGCCGGTGGCAGCACTGGGGCTCCGCGTCCGTACCGCAATGACCGTCCCTTCAACAAGGACCGTCGTCCCGGCGGCGATCGCCCCTTCAACAAGGATCGCCGTGAAGGCGGTTTCAACAAGGATCGCAAGTTCGGTGGCAAGCGCCGCGACAGCTAAGCCTTAATACCCTTGCCAAGAGGCCGCTCATCGAGCGGCCTTTTTTATTGATGTCGCGCGCAAGCCCCGGATGTGGCCAGACACTCGGATCCCGGTGGCGGCCGCTTCGGGTTGAAGCCACCGCCATTTGTCCGTAGCCTGTATGGTTTTGGCACGGCAGAAAGGGAGCGGGATATGGTGGCGACGAGATGGCAAGGGGTGGCCTCCCCGCTGATGAGTCTGGTGATCTTCATCCTGGGTCACGGTCTGATGAGTACCCTGCTGACGGTGCGGCTCTCGGCCGAGCAGGTGGATGCCCAGGCCATCGGGCTGGTCTCTGGCACCTATTTCGCCGGTCTGGTGCTCGGCTCCTTCGTCAATGCGCGCCTCATCGTACAGGTGGGCCATATCCGCGCCTACGCGGCCTATGCCTCCCTCATCTGCACCCTGACCCTGCTCCACGGCCTCGTCGTCGATCCCTGGGTCTGGGCCGGGCTGCGCCTGCTGGGGGGCTTTGCCACCGGGGGCCTGTTCGTGGTGCTCGAATCCTGGATGCTGGTCTCCAGCACGCCGCGGGACAGGGGCAAGCTGATGTCCCTCTACATGATACTGCTCTACGGGGCCCTGGCCGCCGGCCAGCTACTGCTCAAGGTGATCGATCCCATGGTGCTGGCGCCCTTCGCCCTGTGCGCCATGGCCGCCTCCCTCTCCGTGATCCCCCTGGCCCTCTCCCGGGTGGCCATGCCCACCATGATCCAGCCCCAGCAGGTGGGCTTCCTCGAGCTGTTTCGCCTCACTCCGGCCGGGATGTGGAGCAGCCTGAGCTCAGGGCTCATCCTGGGGGCCATCTATGGTCTGCTGCCCCTCTATTTCACCGACAACGGCTATGGCCTGGAGCGGGTCGCCAACATGATGGCCGTGGTGATCCTGGGGGGCATGTGCCTGCAATACCCCATAGGGCGAGTGTCGGATCGCCTCGACAGGCGCCTGGTCATCGGCCTGCTGAGCGCGCTGCTTGCTCTGGTCTCCCTGCTGATGGTGATCCTGCCGGCGCCCCAGCCCGACTGGCTGGCGACGGGCCTCATCTTCCTGTTTGGCGGCCTGGCCTTCTCCATCTACCCCCTGAGCCTCAGCCACGCCTGCGACGAGCTCAAGCCGGATCAGGTGCTGGGGGCCAACCAGGGGCTGCTGCTCGCCTACAGCCTGGGGGCCATGGTAGGGCCTGTGCTGGCGCCGAGTGCCATCCAGCTGTTCGGCCCTCAGGGCCTGTTCGCCTACTTCTGCCTGTGCGGGGCGCTGTTGACCCTGTTTCTGATCTGGCGTCAGCGGGTGCGGGCGCCGGTGCCCCTGGCCGAGCATCAGCAGTTCATCCCTGTGCCCCCGAACACCCCCATGACCGCCGAGCTGGAGCCCAGACCCGATGTTGAGCTGACCCAGGCACAGGGCGAGGCGAGCTGATCCTGTAGCAGTGACAGGCCTCGGATGGCCTTGGCAACATAGGTGGGGTGGGGGACGGGCGCGTGAAGCATCCAGATAAAGAGGTCGTCATGCAGACCGGGTGGCGGGTCATGAGCCAGGGGAGTGGGCCCTGACAAGGGGGCGAGTGGGGGTCGCCCTGCCAGCAAGACAATAAAAAAACCGGTGCCTGGGCACCGGTTTTCGATCGAGGGGGAGGGATCAGGCCAGGGCCGGTTCCGCGCTCGCCACCTGGCTGGGCTCAGGGGTGCGAATGAGGTAATCGAACGCCCCCAGGGCGGCGGTGGCACCTGCCCCCATGGAGATGATGATCTGCTTGAATGGCACAGTGGTGGCATCCCCTGCGGCGTAGACGCCGGGCAGGGAAGTGGCACCCTTGGTGTCGATCTCGATCTCGCCAAAGCGGGTCAGGGCAATTTCGCTGCCTTTGAGGAACTCGGTGTTCGGTACCAGGCCTATCTGGACGAAGATACCGGCCACCGCCAGGTGCTTGATCTCGCCTGTGGTGCGATCCTCGTAGTCCATGCCCACCACCTTGCTGCCGTCGCCGATGACTTCCGTGGTACGGGCGCTCATGATGATGTCGATGTTGGCCATGGAGCGAGCCTTCTTCTGCAGCACCTCGTCGGCGCGCAGGGTATCGGCGAACTCCACTACTGTGACGTGCTCGACGATGCCGGCCAGATCGATGGCCGCTTCTATGCCGGAGTTACCGCCACCGATCACCGCCACCCGCTTGCCCTTGAAGAAGGGTCCGTCACAGTGGGGGCAGTAGGCCACGCCCTTGGTGCGGTATTCGAGTTCACCCGGCACGTTGAGATCGCGCCAGCGGGCACCGGTCGCCAGGATCACGGCGCGGCTCTTGAGGGTGGCACCGGAGGCGAGATCCACGTTGACGTAACCATCCTTGCTGATGGCCGCGGCGCGCTGCTCGGTGATCACTTCCACGCCGTACTGCTTGACGTGCTGCTCCAGGCTGGCGGCCAGCTTGGGGCCCTCGGTGTAGGGCACGGAGATGAAGTTCTCGATGCCGACGGTGTCCATCACCTGGCCGCCGAAGCGCTCGGCGACGATGGCGGTGCGAATGCCTTTGCGGGCGGCATAGATGGCGGCGGCGGCGCCGGCCGGGCCACCGCCCACCACCAGCACGTCGTAGGGTGCCTTTTCGCTCAGCTCTTGCGCCTTGCGCTCGGCCGCGCCTGTGTCGAGCTTGGCCACTATCTCTTCGAGGGAGGTGCGACCCTGGCTGAACGGCTGACCGTTCAGATAGACGTTCGGGACCGCCATGATTTGACGCTCGTTCACCTCGTCCTGGAACAGGGCACCGTCGATCATGGTGTGACTGATGCCGGGGTTCAGGGTGGCCATCAGGTTCAGGGCCTGTACCACGTCCGGGCAGTTGTGGCAGGAGAGGGAGATATAGGTCTCGAAGTGGAACTCGCCCTTGAGGTTCTTCACCTGCTCCAGCACGGCCGGATCGGCCTTGGAGGGATGGCCGCCGCTTTGCAGCAGGGCGAGCACCAGGGAGGTAAATTCATGACCCATGGGAATGCCGGCAAAGTGCACACGCGGGGCCTGGCCCTGGGGCGCGATGCTCATGGAAGGCTTGCGGACATTGCTGCCATCAGTCATGGCAATCTTGGGGGACATTTCGGCTATCTCGCTGGCCAAGGCCAGGAGCTCGGCGGATTTGTCGCTGTCATTGCCGGACACGCTGATCTCGATGGGATTGACGATGTACTGCAAGTAACCGTTGAGTTGTTGTTTGAGGTTGGTATCTAACATGGTCGAATTCCTTCTTGCTGAATGCGGGTCGGCACTATGAACGGATACAGAAAACAGAGGACCAGAAAGCAGACCGGCCCTTGAACGGGCCGGTCTTGGGAGCGGGAGGCTTAGATTTTGCCTACCAGATCCAGGGACGGGGCCAGGGTGGCGTCGCCTTCTTTCCACTTGGCCGGGCACACTTCACCCGGGTGGGAGGCAACGTACTGGGCAGCCTTGACTTTGCGCAGCAGCTCCAGGGCGTCACGGCCGATGCCGCCAGCGTTGATCTCGACGATCTGGATGACGCCTTTCGGGTCGATGACGAAGGTGCCGCGGTCAGCCAGGCCAGCTTCTTCGATCATGACGCCGAAGTTGCGGGTGATGGCACCGGTCGGGTCGCCGATCATCGGGTACTGGATCTTGTTGATGGTGTCGGAGGTATCGTGCCACGCCTTGTGAGTGAAGTGGGTGTCGGTGGATACGGCGTAGATCTCGACGCCCAGCTTCTGGAATTCGGCGTAGTTGTCGGCCAGGTCACCCAGTTCGGTCGGGCAAACGAAGGTGAAGTCAGCCGGGTAGAAGAAGACCACGGACCACTTGTCTTTCAGGTCACGTTCGGAAACCTCAACGAATTTGCCATTGTGGTAGGCGGTAGCGGTGAACGGCTTGATCTCGGTATTGATATAGGTAGACATCTATTTGCTCCTGTGAATCCCTGGTGCAACGATTTGCGACCCCGGGTTAGTTGACTTGGGCCATGATAGGGGCATGTCCCAATCGATTAAAGCGGCAATTATGAATCGGACAAATCTGTTTTTTAGATTAACCATCCTGCCTGTACCCAGGATGAATATACCGATCAATTATGAATAAACATATGTTTTACAAAGATAAGCTAGATATTGCATCCCTCTTTTCCCCCGCAAGCAGGAAGACCCTTGCTCGCCTGGGACGGGTGAGGAACCAGAGACATACTGCTCGTGGCTAGGGGTCGGTTGCAAGGGGGAAGCGTATCAGGGGGGCAGGGGGTGAGGGGGTGGCAGATAAAAAAATCCCGGCGCAGGGGCCGGGCTATCAAAACAAGGAATGGCAATAAAAATAAAGACTTGGGGTGTGCAAACGTGCGGATGATGAGAGGAGGCTGATTGGCTGCACACACCACAGCATCCCCTCGGCAATTTTGCAGGGGGGATGATAGTGTGACGAAGGTCACATTGCAACCCTGTTTTGTTGTTTTGTTACCATAACAGGCCGATAAACAGGGGGGGGTGGTGATTAAGTGACCTTTTTATGGTTATTTCTGTAATTTTATTACTTTGTTCAGGTCCGGTTCCACTCGCCCTCATCCAGGCTGTCCGAGGTCGGTGGCTCGCGCTCTTCCATCAGTTCCAGCAAATTGATGGCCACGGCGATGAGATCCGACTCTGTCACTATGCCTATCAGCACCCCCTTGTCCTGTACCGGCAGGCAGCCGTATTTGTGGCGTTGCAGATAGAGGGCCGCCTCCTTGATGCCGGCATGGGGGCTGACGCTGGCCACCTTGCGGGTCATGATCTCCTCGAGGCGGACGCTGTCGGTGAACTCGGCCTCCCGCTCCGGGTCTATCAGCAGCAACTTGGACTCCCGGGTCGCCAGGATATCGGTGAGGGTCACCAACCCCAGCAGCTGTTGCTGTTCATCGACGATGGGGATGTGGCGGATCCGCTCCTGCTGCATCAGATCCATCGCCTGCTTGACGCTGTTGTCCGGCCCCAGGGTGAAGGGCTGCTCTGTCATTATCTCGCTCAGGGTCATCATGGGCGCCTCCAATGGCTGATGTCATGTGCCTGAGTTCACCCTAGCCCAGGGGCCCGGGTTGCAACATGATCGGGGTCAAGGGGAAAGGGGATAGCCGGCTGAGGGGGACCGCCGCGCCAGGCAGGCCTCTACCCCTTGTATCCCTTGTGTTTTTGGCCTTTTCGGTTGCCATGCCTGTGGGGGATAACTAGACTAGCCGCCGATCCTATTGCCAAGCCAAGTAGTCACGATGCAAGTATCCGATTTTTCCTTTGAGCTGCCTGACGCCCTGATCGCCCGCTATCCCATGAGCGAGCGCAGTGCCAGCCGTCTGCTGCAACTCGATGGCGACAGCGGCGCCCTGCGCCACGGCCAATTTGTCGACCTCCTGGATAGACTCCACCCAGGGGATCTGCTGGTGTTCAACAACACCCGGGTCATTCCGGCTCGCATGTTTGGCCAGAAGGCCAGCGGCGGCAAGCTGGAGGTGCTGGTGGAGCGCATCCTGGACGAGCACAGCGTGCTGGCCCACGTGCGCTCCTCCAAGTCCCCCAAGCCAGGTACCCGCCTCATCCTGGAGGGCGGCCCCGACGGGGAGAAGGTGGAAGCCGAGATGCGCGCCCGCCACGATGCCCTGTTCGAGATCCACTTCCAAGACCCCCGCCCGGTGCTGGAGATCCTGGAGGCCATCGGCCACATGCCGTTGCCCCCCTATATCGACAGGCCCGACGAGGACGCGGACAAAGAGCGTTACCAGACCGTCTACAACGCCAAACCAGGCGCGGTGGCGGCGCCCACCGCCGGCCTGCACTTCGATGAAGCCCTGCTCGAGCAGATCCGGGCCAAGGGGGTGGAGCTGGCGTTTGTCACCCTGCACGTGGGGGCGGGCACCTTCCAGCCGGTGCGGGTGGACAAGATTGAAGATCATCACATGCACTCGGAATACGCCGAGGTGCCCCAGGAGGTGGTTGACGCCATTGCCGCGACCCGTGCCCGGGGCGGTCGTGTGATTGCCGTGGGCACC
The DNA here is from genome assembly GCF_046078285.1 of Aeromonas bivalvium. NCBI lineage: Bacteria > Pseudomonadati > Pseudomonadota > Gammaproteobacteria > Aeromonadales > Aeromonadaceae > Aeromonas > Aeromonas bivalvium. The sequence goes on along the minus strand of NZ_JBGXBV010000001.1, from coordinate 703,275 downwards.
ACCTCGGTACGATCCCTCGAGAGCGCCGCCAGGGTGACCCTGGCCCAGGGCAAGCCGCTGGCACCGTTTTTCAGCGACACCGACATCTTCATCTTCCCGGGCTACGAGTTCCAGCTGGTCGATGCCATGATCACCAACTTCCACCTGCCCGAATCGACCCTGATCATGCTGGTCAGTGCCTTCGCCGGGTACGATCACGTGATGGCGGCCTACCGGGTGGCGGTGGCCGAACAGTACCGTTTCTTCAGCTACGGGGACGCCATGTTCGTCACCCGTCGCCGGGCACAGGCTTGAGCCTGCCCCTTCAGAAGCCGTTCAGGGTCTGCTTGTCAGTATGCCGGCCGGCTTCTTCATTACCGGGCCCGTGGGGCCCTTTGTTGTCAGACTGTTTCTCTGACTGATTAGAGGTAGCAATGAAATTTGAACTGAAAACCACAGATGGGCGCGCCCGTCGCGGCCAGCTGGTGTTCGAGCGCGGCACGGTACAGACCCCGGCCTTCATGCCGGTCGGCACCTATGGCACCGTCAAAGGGATGACCCCGGAAGAGGTGCGCGAGAGCGGCGCCCAGATCCTGCTCGGCAACACCTTCCACCTCTGGTTGCGCCCGGGCCAGGAAGTGATGCGCGCCCACGGCGATCTCCATGACTTCATGAACTGGCAGGGACCCATCCTGACCGACTCCGGCGGTTTCCAAGTGTTCAGCCTGGGTCACATCCGCAAGATTACCGAGGAGGGGGTGCATTTTCGCCATCCCATCAACGGCGAGAAGATCTTCCTCGACCCCGAGAAGTCCATGGAGATCCAGTACGATCTCGGCTCCGACATCGTAATGATCTTCGACGAGTGCACTCCGTACCCGGCTACCTACGAAGAAGCGCGCAAGTCCATGGAGATGTCCCTGCGCTGGGCCAAGCGTTCCCGCGACAAGTTCGATGCCCTGGGCAACAAGAATGCCCTGTTTGGCATCATTCAGGGCTCGGTCTACGAGCCGCTGCGTGACGTGTCACTGGACGGCCTGCTGGAGATCGGCTTTGACGGCTATGCGGTCGGCGGTCTGGCGGTGGGTGAACCCAAGGAGGACATGCACCGCATCCTGGATCACGTCTGCCCGAAAATCCCGGCCGACAAGCCCCGCTACCTGATGGGGGTGGGCAAGCCCGAAGATCTGGTGGAAGGGGTGCGCCGTGGCATCGACATGTTCGACTGTGTCATGCCGACCCGCAACGCCCGCAACGGCCATCTGTTCACCACGGACGGCGTGGTCAAGATCCGCAACGCCAAGTATCGCGAGGACACCAGCACCCTGGATGCGGACTGCGACTGCTACACCTGCAAGAATTACACCCGCAGCTATCTGTACCATCTGGACAAGTGCAACGAGATCCTGGGTGCCCGTTTGAACACCATTCACAACCTGCGTTATTACCAGCGGGTGATGCAGGGTTTGCGGGACGCGATCGAGCAGGGTAAATTAGACGACTTTGTGACTGAGTTTTATCGTCGGCAAGGGAAGGCCGTGCCTCCATTAGCTGAAGAAAACGTGTAATAACAACAACGTATCAGCGCGTTGTGTCTTGTATCTACATCAATAAGAGGTTGTTAAATGAGCATTATCTCTAAAGCGTATGCTGCCGGTGAAGCGGCCCCCCAGGGTGGCGGCATGGAAATGATCATCATGCTGGCCGTGTTTGGCCTCATCTTCTACTTCATGATCTACCGTCCGCAAGCCAAGCGCGTGAAGGAACACAAGAATCTGATGAGCTCATTGGCCAAGGGTGACGAAGTGCTCACCTCCGGCGGTCTGGTTGGCAAGATAGTCAAGGTCTCCACCGAGAACGACTACCTGGTGCTGGCCCTGAACGAGCAGACCCAGGTCACCATCAAGCGTGATTTCGTCACCGCCGTTCTGCCCAAGGGTTCTATCCAGTCCCTTTAATCTCCCAAGGAGCACAGCGTGTTAAACCGCTATCCGCTGTGGAAATACCTGATGGTGATCCTGGTGATCGCCATCGGTTTTCTATATGCAGCCCCCAACCTGTACGGTGAGGATCCGGCTCTGCAAGTCTCCGCCAGTCGCGGTGCCGAGGTTCAGCTCAAGACGCTGGACCAGGTCAAAGCGATCCTGGATGAGGCCGCCATTCCGGTCAAACATGCCGCCTTCGAACACGGCCAGATCCTGGTGCGTTTCACCAATACCGAAGATCAGCTCAAGGCCCGCGATCTGGTCGCGACCAAGCTGGGTGACGATTATGTCACCGCGCTGAACCTGGCCCCCTCCACCCCGGCCTGGCTCGAGGCCATCGGTGCCAATCCCCTCAAGCTGGGTCTCGACCTGCGCGGTGGTGTGCACTTCCTGATGGAAGTGGACATGGCCGAGGCGCTGACCAAGCAGCAGGAGCAGATGGTGCAGGATTTCCGCACCGAGCTGCGCACCCAGAAGATCCGTTACTCCGGCGTACGTCGCAGTGGCGATCGGGTCGAGATCCTGTTTCGTGACGAGGCGGATCAGGAGCAGGCGCTTGCCCATCTGCGCCGCCAGAATGCCGATCTGGTGTTCAACAGCGAGCAGAAAGGGGATGACTTCCTGGTACTGGCCTCCCTGAGCGAAGCCAAGGTCAAGGAGGTGAAGAAGTACGCCCTCGAGCAGAACATCACCATCATCCGCAACCGGGTCAACGAGCTGGGTGTGGCCGAGCCGCTGGTGCAGCAGCAGGGTGCCGAGCGCATCGTGGTCGAGCTGCCCGGCATCCAGGACACCGCCCGTGCCAAGGAGATCCTGGGGGCCACCGCGACCCTGGAGTTCCACATGGTCGATGAGACCGCCGATCTCCAGGCCGCCGCCAATGGGCGGGTGCCGCCGAGCTCCAAGGTCTATACCGATCGCAACGGCCGCCCCGTGGTGCTGCAAAAGCGCATCATACTCACCGGTGACCACATAGTGGGTGCCCAGTCCGGTTTCGATGAGTACAGCCGTCCCCAGGTCAACATCAAGCTCGATGGCCAGGGTGGCAACAAGATGGCCAACTTTACCAAGGACAATGTCGGCAAGGGCATGGCCACCGTCTTCATCGAGTACAAGCCGGTCGGTGAACCCGGCCCCGATGGCAAGCGCAAGTTCCGCAAGCAGGAAGAGGTGATCAACGTTGCGACCATACAGTCGCGCCTTGGCAGCCAGTTCCGCATCACGGGGATCGACAACGCCAACGAGGCCCACAACCTGGCGCTCTTGCTGCGTGCCGGTGCCCTGATTGCGCCCATCCAGATCGTGGAGGAGCGCACCATAGGCCCGAGCCTGGGACAGCAGAACATAGATTCCGGCATGCAGGCCATGGGCTATGGCATGCTCGCCATCGTCATCTTCATGGCCATCTACTATCGCAAGTTCGGCCTGGTGGCCAATCTGGCGCTGGTGGTCAACGTGGTGCTGATCATCGGGCTGATGTCCATGATCCCGGGTGCCACCATGACACTGCCCGGCATCGCCGGCATCGTGTTGACCATGGGCATGGCGGTGGATGCGAACGTCTTGATCTTCGAGCGTATTCGTGAGGAGCTGCGGGCGGGACGCGGTGTGCAGCAGGCCATCAACCTGGGTTACGAGAAGGCGTTTGGCACCATTGCCGACTCCAACATCACCACCCTGATCACCTGTATCATACTGTTCGCGGTCGGGACCGGCGCCATCAAGGGCTTCGCCCTGACCCTGGCCATCGGTATCCTGGCCTCGATGTTTACCGCCATCACGGGAACACGCGCCATCGTGAACCTGGCCTGGGGCGGCAAGCGTCTCGACAAGCTGCCGATCTGAGGGAAGCGCCATGCATGAGTTATTGAAAACCGACAAAGCCATTCCCTTCATGCGCTTTGCCAAACCGGCCTCCGCCCTCTCCATCCTGTTCGTGATCCTGGCCTTTGCCAGCCTGTTCACCAAGGGACTGAACTGGGGCCTGGACTTCACCGGCGGCACCATCATCGAAGTGGGCTTCGAGCAGACCGTCGAGCTGCCCAAGGTTCGCGAGGTGCTGGAGAGCCAGGGGATAGAGGGCGCGACCGTGCAGAACTTCGGTTCCAGCCGCGACGTGCTGATCCGCCTGGCACCGGAAGAGGGGCTGCAGGCCCAGCAGCAGGGCGACAAGGTGCTGACCGCGGTCAAGACCCTGGGCAGCGCCCAGATCAAGCGGGTCGAGTTCGTCGGTCCCGCGGTCGGTCAGGAGCTGGCCGAGCAGGGGGGGCTTGCCATCCTGGTAGCCCTGCTCTGCATCCTCGCCTACATCAGCTTCCGCTTCGAGTGGCGACTCTCGGCCGGTGCCGTGCTGGCGCTGGCTCACGACGTCATCGTCACCCTGGGTTTCTTCTCCTTCTTCCAGTGGGAGTTTGACCTGACGGTGCTGGCGGCCGTGATGACGGTGGTGGGCTACTCCCTGAACGACACCATAGTGGTGTTTGACCGGGTGCGGGAGAACTTCCGCAAGCTGCGCCGTGGCGATACCGCCGAGATCCTGGATGCCTCCATGACCGAGACCCTGAGCCGGACCCTGATAACCTCAGGCACGACCCTGGTGGTGGTGGTGGCCCTGTTCCTCAAGGGGGGCACCCTGATCCACGGCTTCGCGACGGCCCTGCTGATCGGCATCGGCTTTGGTACTTACTCCTCGGTCTATGTGGCGAGCGCCTTCGCCATGTTCATCGGCATCAAGCGCGAGCACATGATGCCGACCCAGGTCGAGAAGGAAGGGGCGGATCAGCCCGATGTACTGCCCTGATCGGCACCCCTGATCCTGAAATGAAGAGAGCGCCTGTGGGCGCTCTCTTGTTTTGCATCGCCAGGCATCGTCAGGCAGGGTGACAAAGGGGGCGAGACCCCGTATCGTCACTGCGCAGCAATCATTTCCTCGCCCATTCGTCCCAAGACAAGGAGCATCACATGCAACACAGTCCCCGCTTTCTGGCCCTGATCGAGGCAACCCGTGGCCGGGTTGAAGAGACGGACGTTCATCAGATCAAGGGATGGCAGGATGAGGGGCGTCACTTTCACCTCATCGACATCCGCGAGGAGAGCGAATGGGCCCGTGGCCACCTGCCGGGGGCTCGCTACCTCGGCAAGGGGATCATAGAGCGGGACATAGAGGTCAACTACCCGGATCTGGATACCCAGCTCTATCTCTATTGTGGCGGCGGTTTTCGCTCCATTCTGGCGGCGGATGCCCTGCGCCAGATGGGATACCGGCATGTGATCAGCGTCGATGGGGGCTTTAGGGGCTGGCTCGATGCTGGATACCCTGTCGAATCCTGATTTATTTGTCGGGAAAGGGGTCAGCCACATGACAAAGGCGGACTTCCTCTTTACCATATGCCAGTCAAGGGTCTGCGTCGGAGTGTTCATTGAGCGTCAGTAAAGGGATGGGATACCTGCTCGGTGTCCTGGTATTGCTGCCCCTGTCGGGATGCAGCAGTCGTAGTCAGGTAGAGCCCCCTAAAGTAGTGCCACAGCCCACCTCGCTGGTGCTGGCGACCCCCTTGCAGGTTTCTTACCAGAGTGAGCTGGCGTTGGCCCGTCTCGGCCAGATGCTGGGGGAGATGGAGTTGACCCCGGAGCAGCGGGCCGAGCTGTTTTACGAGCGCGCCGTGGTGTTTGACCGGGTCGGGCTGCGCTCCCTCGCCAGGCTCGATTTCAACCGTGCCCTGCGGGAGAAGCCGGACTTTGCCGAGGCGTACAACTTCATCGGCGTCTATCTGGTACAGCAGCAGAACTATGACGAGGCCTACGAGGCGTTCGACTCGGCGCTGGAGCTGGCCCCGGATTACGACTATGCCTACCTCAACCGCGGCATCGCCCTCTATTACGGCAACCGGGCCTCCCTGTCGGTCTCGGACATGAAGCGTTTCTACGATGCCCAGCCCGAAGATCCCTACCGGGTGCTCTGGCTCTACCTGGCCGAGCGCAAGCTCGACGAGGCGAGTGCCATGAGCCATCTGCGCGAGCACCTGCGCCAGCACGGTGACAGCGCCTGGAACTGGGATCTGGTGCGTCTTTACAGCGGCACCCTCACGCCGACCCAGCTGATGGCCAGCGTGGTGACCGGGGTGAAGGACAACCGCGAGCTGGCCGAGCGCCTGTGCGAAGCCTACTTCTACCTGGGCAAGTTCGAGCTGGCCAAGGGCAACCGCAAGGAGGCGATCAGCTACTTCAAGCTGGCGCTGGCGAACAATGTCTATGACTTCATCGAGCACAGGTACGCCCTGCTGGAGCTGGAGCTGATGGCGAGAAAGGCGGCGCAGCCGGGGGGTGAGGTCAGGCGCGAGCAGGACGGCAAGCAGCCCGCCATCTGATCTGGGATCCTTTCTCCCCTGAAAAAGGCCTCATCGCGAGGCCTTTCTTGTCTCTGGCGGGGACGCCCGTTACTGCGCCAGCCGGATGCCCGGGATCTGGCGCCAGTAGCCGTTGCATTCGCGCTCCGCCGAGAGGGGCAGGGGCGCCAGCCCCTCCTGATTGGCCCGAAATCGGCCCAGCATCTCCAGGGTCTCCATCCCCTGGGGGGAGAGGCGCACCACATCCACCAGATCCTGCATTCCCGCCAGTTCGTTACCGAGGTTATAGCAGTAGCCGGACTGGGTCTGGATGCCATTGAGGTTGAACAGGGGCTGCCCTTCCCGGCTCAGGGCCTGACGTCCGGTAGGGTAGTGGATGCAGGCCAGCTCGCAGCCATCCTTGGGTTTGTCCAGGGAGCGGGCGGTGAAGCAGCGCGCCGAGTAGGCCAGGGGCAGATAGCCGTAGGCGAAGACTTCCACCTCGAACTGCTGACGCTCCTTGCCCAGATCCTGTGCCAGCTGCACCAGCCAGTCGCGCGACAGCTCCACCGGCATCACCCAGCGCTGCATCCCTTGCTTGAGCAGCAGGCGCAGCACCTCGGCGTTGTAGGCATTGATGGCGGGGCCGCAGACGAAGGGCACCCCCGCCTCCCGGGCGAGCTGGACCGCCCCCAGATCGTTGGCCTCTATCATCAGCTCGCCATTGTCGACGAGGCGCTTGAGCTCTTTGAGCTCCGACGGCGCCGAGATGAGGGCCAGGGTGGAGAGCACCGCCTGCCTGCCGCTCGCCGCGATCGCCTTGGCGAGATCCATCCACTCATCGACCTTGAGTTCGCGCCGCTTGGCACAGACGGTTTCCCCCAGATAGACGATATCGGCCTCGCTTTGGGCCGCCGCCTCGTAGAAGGCACGGGTCTGGGCCTTGGGCCAGTAGAACAGCAGGGGCCCGAGAGAAAATTGCATATGTGTTCCTTTTATTGCCACTTGCGGTGATAGGCGCCGAGGGTGGTCTGGCTGCCCTCGGAGACGCGGGCGAGCTGGGCATCCCACTCGGGTTTGACGCCATAGCGTTCGGGGGAGGCGAGGTAGCTGTCGATGGCGGCGCGCCACACCCGGGTCACCTGCTCCACATAGGCGGGGCTGCGCTGGCGGCCCTCTATCTTGACCGACTGGATCCCGCTTTGAAACAGCTCGGGCAACAAGCCGAGCGTGTTGAGACTGGTGGGCTCCTCGAGGGCGTGATAGGTCTGGCCATCCACCTCGAAGCGCCCCTTGCACAGGGTCGGGTAGCCGGCGTTTTCCCCCGGGCCGTAACGGTCGATCAGCACCTCGTTGAGGCGAGATTCGAGCCCGTGCTGGGTCTCCTCCCAGCGGACGAACCTGGCGGGGGAGCAGGCCCCGACCGTGTTGGGGCTCTCCCCGGTCAGGTAGGAGGAGAGGTAGCAACGCCCCTCGGCCATGATGCAGAGGCTGCCAAAGGCGAACACTTCGAGGCCGACGTCCGTCTCCCGCGCCAGCTGTCTGACCTGATGCATGGAGAGCACCCGCGGCAGCACCACACGGCCGACGTTGAAGTGCTGTTGGTAGAAGCGGATGGCGGCGGCATTGGTGGCACTGGCCTGCACCGACACATGGAGCTCCATCTCGGGATGGCGGCGACTGGCGTAATCGAGCACGGCGAGATCGGCGACGATGAGGGCATCGGCGCCCAGGGCTACCCCCTTGTCCACCGCTTGCTGCCACCTGGCATCACCGCCCGGGTGAGCAAAGGTGTTGATGGCGATGTGCAGCTTGCGACCATGCTGGTGCACATAGTCGACTGCCTTCTCCAGCTTGCCGCCATCGAAGTTGAGACCGGCGAAGTGACGGGCATTGGTGTCGTCCTTGAAGCCGATATAGACGGCATCGGCGCCGTTATCCACGGCGCTTTTCAGAGCCGGCAGGCTCCCCGCCGGGCAGAGTAATTCCATCGGTTGTGCTCCGATAACGCAAAAGAGCCCCGATTGTATGCAGGGCGGCGGCCGCGCTTTTTGACCTGAGGCAGTTTTCGGTGGCTTTACCCAGCAAGGGTTAACCGCGCACAAGTTTGATTTTCAACAGGATCCGTCTTGCCGGCCTGTGCTTGAATGCCGCAAAACCCGAGGAGGAGAGTACCGTGTTTCAACCACTACAGCGTCGTCTGGTCGCCCAGGCCCCCCAGCTGCTGCGCCGTCCCCTGGGGATGGTGCCCTTTGCCCTGCAACGTCGACTGATGGAGCCCTTGCTGGCCCGGGTGTTCCGAGAGGCCATCGCGGACGGGGATCTCGATTTTCTGGCGGACAAGTGGCTGAAGGTGGAGGTGACGGATCTGGGACTGTGCTGGTTCATCAGTCAGCGGGAGGGGGCGCTGCTGGTGAGCGACGCCGCCCCCAGAGTCGATGTCAGCTTCAGCGGCAGCGGCAGCGATCTCATTCTCATCTCGGCACGCAAGGAGGATCCCGACACCCTCTTCTTTCAGCGTCGCCTCAAGATCGAAGGGGACACCGAACTCGGGCTGGCGCTCAAGAACCTGATAGACAGCCTGGATCTGGCCGCCCTGCCTGCACTGCTCAGATATCCGTTGCTGGATCTGGCGCACCTCATCGAGCAGGGACAGGCATCAGAGCAGCCGGTGGCGACGGCGCAGGGTGCTGCGCTTTAACTGAGACGCCAGGCCGTCGGCATGATGGCGATGCCTGTGTCTGGCCCAGAGGCAGCGCAGGGCCCACCCGCTGGCAAGCAGGGCCGGCCAAGTGCCCTGCTCGAGTCGGCCAAGGGCCGCAGCCAATCCCAGCCAGAGGAAGGGCTGCGCCTCATAGAACCATTCGGGGCGAAACCACCAGTGGTTGGGATAGACCACCAGATCGGTGCGTCGATAGCTGGAGCGCATCATCCAGAGCAGGGCACCACAGCCAAACAGCAGGGCGCCGCCCATCAGCAGGAGCGGGTGAGCACCAAGGTGCAGCAACAGGAGGCCCCCGCCCAGAGAGGCGGCGGGCAGGCTTTCATACAACCAGAGTGGCAACATGCCATCAACCTGTGTGGGGTACCTATCTTGTTAGTCCCGGGGCATGGGCCAATAAGTTCCCTGCTTCCTCGAAATGGATCGGCATTTACGATGCCAAAAGGGGCATTGGCTATGTTACAATTGCGCGCCATTTTTCACGAAAGACTGACCGGGCATGTTGGATAAGATTCGTATCGTCTTGGTAAACACCTCTCACACCGGCAACATGGGCTCGGCCGCCCGGGCCATGAAAACCATGGGCCTGAGCCAGATGGTACTGGTTGACCCCCAGGCGCTGCCCGATGGCAACGCCATCGCCCTGGCCGCCGGTGCCAGCGATATCCTGGCCAATGCCCGTATCGTTTCTACCCTGGATGAGGCGATCGCCGATTGTGGTCTGGTGATCGGCACCAGTGCCCGCTCACGCACCCTGAGCTGGCCGATGCTGGACTCGCGCGAAGCGGGAGCCAGGCTGGTGGAGGAGACTGCCCGGCACCCGGTCGCCCTGGTATTTGGCCGCGAGCGTACCGGCCTGACCAATGAAGAGCTGCAGAAGTGCCATTTTCATGTGGCCATCCCGGCCAATCCCGAATACAGCTCCCTCAATCTCGCCATGGCGGTGCAGACCCTCTGCTACGAGGTGCGCATGCACTGGCTGGCGCAGCAGGAACCGTCCCCCGAGCCCGCAGACGAGGCTGTCTACCCGAGCGCCGCTCAGCTCGATGGTTTCTATCAGCACCTGGAGCAGACCCTGCTCAAGACAGGTTTCATCAGCGAGGAGCACCCGGGACAGGTGATGAACAAGCTGCGCCGCCTGTTCAACCGGGCCCGGCCAGAAGCGGTGGAACTCAACATCTTGCGCGGCATTCTGACCTCGGTACAGAAGCCGAGACCCCAGGATTAATCCCGACTAAAACAGTCAACCATAAACTTGACTGTTTTAGTCGGGTATGTGACCATAATTGCCAATTGGTTCGCAAGACGGTAACGGATATGAGACTGACCTCGAAAGGACGTTATGCAGTAACCGCCATGCTCGACGTGGCGTTACATGCCGAGCAAGGGCCCGTGCCCCTGGCTGATATTTCCGAACGCCAGGGCATCTCTCTGTCCTACCTTGAGCAGCTGTTTGCCCGCCTGCGCAAGCATGGCCTGGTGAGCAGCGTGCGCGGTCCCGGCGGCGGCTATCGCCTCGGCCTGGACCCGGCTGCCATCTCGGTCGGCCAGGTGATCACGGCCGTCGACGAGTCGGTCGATGCCACCAAATGCCTCGGCAAAGGGGGCTGCCATGGCGGCACCCAGTGTCTGACCCACTCCCTGTGGCGCGATCTGAGTGAACGTATCTCCAGCTTCCTTGGCGATATCACCCTGGCCGAGCTGGTCGGGCAGGCGGATGTCCGCCGGATTGCCGACAAGCAGGATGAACAGATGAAAACCGTGTTGTCCCTGGTTGACCGGGCGGAACGCGGCGATGTGAGCCTGAAAGTCCAACTATAAACGTGCTTTCCACAGCCAACCGATGTGTGGTCGGTCTGTAACGGAGAAAAAGATGAAACTGCCTATATACCTTGATTATTCGGCAACCTGCCCCGTCGACCCCAGGGTCGCGGAGAAGATGATGCAGTGCCTCACCATGGATGGTCTGTTTGGCAACCCTGCCTCCCGTTCCCACCGTTTCGGCTGGCAGGCCGAAGAGGCGGTCGATCTGGCCCGAAATCAAGTGGCAGAGCTCATCGGTGCCGATCCCCGCGAGATCGTGTTCACTTCCGGTGCGACCGAGTCCAACAACCTGGCCATCAAGGGCATAGCCCACTTCTACGCCAGCAAGGGCAAGCACATCGTCACCTCCAAGACCGAACACAAGGCGGTGCTCGACACCTGCCGCCAGCTGGAGCGCGAAGGCTATGAGGTGACCTACCTCGAGCCCATGCCCAACGGCCTGTTCACCCTGGAGCAGATCGAAGGCGCCCTGCGCGATGACACCGTGCTGGTGAGCATCATGCACGTCAACAACGAGATCGGTGTGGTGCAAGACATCGCCGCCATCGGCAACCTGTGCCGTTCGCGCAAAATCTTCCTGCACGTCGATGCGGTCCAGAGCGCCGGCAAGATCCCGGTGGATGTTGAAGCCCTCAAGGTGGACCTGCTCTCCGTGTCCGCCCACAAGGTCTATGGCCCCAAAGGGATCGGCGCCCTCTACGTGCGTCGCAAGCCCCGGGTTCGTCTGGAAGCCCAGATGCACGGCGGCGGCCACGAGCGTGGCATGCGATCCGGCACCCTGCCGACCCACCAGATCGTCGGCATGGGGGAGGCGTTCCGCATCGCCAAGGAAGAGATGGCGAGCGAGAGCCAGCGAATGATGGCCCTGCGCCAGCGTCTGTGGGACGGGGTGAAAGACATCGAAGCCGTCTACGTCAACGGGGATCTGGATCAGCGCGTGCCGGGCAACCTCAACGTCAGCTTTGCCTATGTGGAAGGGGAATCCCTCATCATGGCGCTCAAGGATCTGGCGGTCTCCTCCGGTTCGGCCTGTACCTCTGCCAGCCTGGAGCCTTCCTATGTGCTGCGCGCCCTCGGCCTGAACGACGAGCTGGCACACAGCTCCATTCGCTTCAGCATGGGTCGCTTCACCACGGAAGAAGAGATCGATTACGCAATCAAGCTTATCCGTGACTCCATCGGTCGTCTGCGCGAGATGTCTCCCCTGTGGGAGATGTACAAGGACGGCGTCGATCTGAACACGGTCGAATGGGCACACCACTGATCACTGAGGATCAGCGGCGACAACGGAATTAGCAGGAGTTAATCATGGCTTACAGCGAAAAAGTAATAGACCACTACGAAAACCCCCGTAACGTCGGCGGTTTCGACAAGAACGACCCCAGCATCGCCACCGGTATGGTCGGTGCGCCGGCCTGCGGCGACGTCATGAAGCTGCAGCTGAAGATCAGCGACGCCGGCATCATCGAAGATGCCAAGTTCAAGACCTATGGTTGTGGCTCCGCCATTGCCTCCAGCTCCCTGGTGACCGAGTGGGTCAAGGGCAAGACCCTGGACGAAGCGGCCGGTATCAAGAACACGGATATCGCCGAAGAGCTGGCGCTGCCGCCGGTCAAGATCCACTGCTCCATCCTGGCTGAGGATGCCATCAAGGCAGCCATCGCCGACTACAAGCAGAAGAAAGGTCTCGTTTAAGGTTCGGAGAGCAGTATGGCCATTACCATGACAGCAGCCGCGGCCGAGCGGGTATCCAATTTCCTGAGCAACCGCGGCAAGGGCCTGGGCCTGCGCCTCGGCGTCAAGACCACCGGCTGCTCGGGTCTCGCCTATGTGCTGGAGTTCGTTGACGAGCTCAGCGACGGCGATCGGGTTTTTGAGCAACAGGGCGTCAAGATCATCGTCGACGCCAAGAGCCTGGCCCACCTGGATGGCACCGAGCTGGATTTCGTCAAGGAGGGCCTCAACGAGGGCTTCCAGTTCAACAACCCGAATGCCAAGGGCGAGTGTGGTTGCGGCGAAAGCTTCAGTGTGTAAGGGGACCTCATGAACCATTTCGAGCTGTTTGGACTGGTACCAGGGTTCGAGCTCGATACCCGCCAGCTGGGGGAGACCTACCGCCAGCTGCAAACCCAGTTCCATCCAGACCGTTTTGCCACCGCTCCCGAACGGGAGCGGCTGGCGTCCGTGCAGCAGGCGGCCCGCATCAACGATGCGTTCGCCACCCTCAAGGCGCCCCTGCGCCGTGCCGAATACCTGCTCTCTTTGCGGGGCACCGAGATCCGCGGCGAACAGCAGACCCTGCAAGACACCGCCTTCCTGATGCAGCAACTGGAGTGGCGCGAGCGGCTGGCGGATCTCAAGTCCGATCCCCAACCTGAGGCGGCCATCGCGGATTTTCGCCAGGAGATAGGGCAGGATCACCGCCATCTGATGCAATTGCTGATCGACAGTCTCGCCGCTGGCGACGATCTCAAGGCCGCCGATTGCGTGCGCAAACTCAAGTTTGTCGACAAGCTGCTCGATGAGCTGGAACGTTTCGAAGACTCGCTGTTCGAGTCTTGATCCCTTAACGCTGGAATTTTCACTCCCATGGCATTACTGCAAATCGCCGAGCCCGGCCAGAGCGCCGCGCCTCATCAGCATAAACGTGCCGTCGGCATCGATCTGGGTACCACCAATTCGCTGGTTGCCGCTGTGCGCAGCGGCCAGGCCGATACCCTCAGCGACAGTCAGGGGCGGGTGCTGCTGCCTTCCGCCGTGCACTACCAGACCGACGCCATCCGGGTCGGGTTTGACGCCAAGCGCGAGGCCGCCCTCGATCCCCGCAACACCATCATTTCGGTCAAACGCATGATGGGCAAGGCCCTGGCGGACATAGACACCCGCCAGCAGCCTTACGAGTTTGTGGCCAGTGACAACGGCTCGCCCCAGATCCTGACCCGTCAGGGGCTGGTCAATCCGGTGCAGGTGTCGGCCGAGATCCTCAAGAGCCTGGCCGAGCGCGGTGCCGCTACCCTGGGGGGCGATCTCGATGGTGTCGTCATCACTGTGCCCGCCTATTTTGACGACGCCCAGCGCCAGGGCACCAAGGATGCGGCCCGTCTGGCCGGTCTGCACGTGCTGCGTCTGCTCAACGAACCCACGGCCGCCGCCATCGCCTACGGTCTGGATTCGGGCCAGGAAGGGGTGATCGCCGTGTACGATCTGGGCGGCGGCACCTTCGATATCTCCATCCTGCGCCTGCATCGCGGCGTGTTCGAGGTGATGGCTACCGGCGGCGACTCGGCCCTGGGCGGCGATGACTTCGATCATCTGCTGGCGGACTGGATCAAGGAGCAGGCCGGTCTGGCCGGCGCCCTCGATGCCCGCCTGCAACGGGAGTTGCTGGACACGGCGGCCGCGGTCAAGCATGGCCTGACCGAGGCCGATACTGTGCCCTGCACCTTTGCCGGCTGGCAGGGGGAGGTGAGTCGTGCCCGGTTTGATGCCCTCATCCTGCCTCTGGTCAAACGCACCCTGCTGGCCTGCCGCCGCGCCCTGAAAGATGCCGGACTCGGTGCCGACGAGGTGCTGGAGGTGGTGATGGTCGGCGGCTCGACCCGGGTGCCTCTGGTGCGGGATCAGGTGGGCGACTTCTTCGGCCGCACCCCGCTCACCAGCATAGATCCCGACAAGGTGGTGGCCATAGGCGCTGCCATCCAGGCCGACATCCTGGTGGGCAACAAGCCCGATGCCGAGATGCTGCTGCTGGACGTGATCCCGCTCTCCCTGGGTCTTGAGACCATGGGGGGCCTCGCCGAGAAGGTGATCCCGCGCAACACCACCATTCCGGTGGCCCGTGCCCAGGAGTTCACCACCTTCAAGGATGGCCAGACCGCCATGGCAATCCATGTGGTGCAAGGAGAACGCGAGCTGGTGGCGGATTGCCGCTCCCTGGCCCGCTTCACCCTGACCGGCATTCCGCCCATGGCGGCGGGGGCTGCCCACATCCGGGTCACCTTCCAGGTGGATGCCGATGGCCTGCTCTCGGTCAGCGCCATGGAGAAGTCCTCCGGGGTGCAGGCCGAGATCCAGGTCAAGCCTTCCTATGGCCTGGCCGAGGAGGAGATCCTCTCCATGCTGACCTCCTCCATCGAACATGCGGAGCAGGACATGGCCGCCCGCATGCTGGCGGAGCAGCAGGTGGAGGCGGATCGGGTCATCGAGAGCCTCAATGCCGCCCTGGCCGCCGATGGCGAGACCTTGCTGAGCGCCGCCGAGCGGGCCGAACTCGATACCGCCATCGCCCATCTCGCCCAGATGCGCCTGGCCGGTTCGACCAATCAAATCAAAGATGCCATCGAGGCGGCGGATGCTGCCAGTGGCGAGTTTGCCGCCCGTCGCATGGATGCCTCCATCCGCAAGGTGCTGACCGGCCAAGACGTTAACAAGGTGTGATATGCCGAAACTGATCATTTTGCCCCATCCCGAACTCTGCCCGGAGGGCGCGGCCCTGGAAGGGGCGAGCGGTGAGACCATACTGGACATCGCCCTGCGCAACGGCATCGAGATAGAGCATGCCTGCGAGAAATCCTGCGCCTGCACCACCTGCCACTGCGTGGTACGGGAAGGCTTTGATTCCCTCGAGCCGAGCGACGAGCTGGAAGACGACATGCTGGACAAGGCCTGGGGCCTGGAGCCGGAATCCCGGCTGAGCTGCCAGGCGCGCCTGGCGGACGAGGACCTGGTGGTGGAGCTGCCCAAGTACACCCTCAACCTCGCCTCCGAGCGCCACTGATCCGCGCCGGTTCAAACGAGCATGCAGTCAGTGCAGATGCAAAAGTGATATGGTGAAGGCCGTGACCCGAGAGGGAGACGGCCTTTTTTATGGCCGCCATTCCCCGACCGACCCATTGCCAAAAAGAAAAGGAAGCAAGAAGAGATGGCTGAGATGATGAATGTAGTGTTGTCCACCCAGGGCGCCGCCCCCCACTGGGGTGAAAATGCCCTGCTGAGTTTCAACGGTGACGAGGCCCGGGTACATCTTGATCAGGAGCCCCTGCGCGCCATCCAGCGGGCCGCCCGCCGCCTGGAGTCCTCCGGCATCAAACGGGTGCGGTTGGCCGGTGAGGGCTGGGATCTGGAGCGTCGTTTCGCCTTTGCCCAGGGCTTCTATGCCGCCAAGGGAGAGCGGACACTGACGTTTGGCGAGCAGTCGCCCCAGGACGCCAAGGCCCTCGATGGTCTGCTCAAGGCCAGTGCCTGGGTACGGGACGTGACCAACGCCTGTCCGGAAGAGATCTACCCCATGAGCCTGGCGGAGTCTGCCCTGCTGCTCATCCGCGGCCTGGCCGGTGACAAGGTCAGCGCCCGCATCACCAGTGGCGAAGCCTTGAAGGAAGCGGGCCACATCGGCATCTGGTCGGTGGGTCGTGGCAGCGAGCGCGAGCCCGTGCTGCTGGAGCTCGATTACAACCCGAGCGGCAACCCGGATGCCCCTGTGGCCGCCGCCCTGGTGGGCAAGGGGATCACCTTCGATTCCGGCGGCTACAGCATGAAATCGTCCGATGGCATGTTGCCGATGAAATCCGACATGGGGGGCGCCGCCATGGTGACCGGTGGCCTGGCCCTGGCCATCGCCCGCGGCCTGGACAAGCGGGTCAAGCTCATCCTCTGCTGCGCCGAAAACCTGGTCTCGGGCCATGCCTTCAAGCTCGGCGACATCCTCACCTATCGCAATGGCATCAGCGTCGAGATCCAGAACACGGACGCCGAGGGACGCCTGGTACTGGCGGACGGCCTGCTGACGGCCAGCGAGAGCGGCGCTCCCTACATACTGGATGCCGCCACCCTGACCGGTGCCGCCAAGATGGCCCTGGGCCGTGACTACAATGCCCTGTTCGCCCTGGACGAGGCCGAGCAGGCCCGTGGCCTGGCCGCCGCCAAGGCGGAAAACGAGAAGGCCTGGGTCCTGCCGCTGGAGACCTGGCATCAGGGCCAGCTCGGTTCCTCGTTTGCCGACATGAGCAACGTGGCCACGGCCGAAGGCACGGCCGGCGCCACCACGGCCGCCGCCTTCCTGTCGCGCTTCGTCCGTGACGAGGGGCGGGGCTGGCTGCACATGGACTTGGCCGGTGCCTACCAGAAGGCGGGCAACGAGCTGTGGGCCACCGGGGCCAAGGGCCATGGCCTGCGTACCATCGCGCGCTGGCTCGAGGAGGTGACGGCATGAACGCCTGCCTGAAACAGGGGGATCATGACCACGGCTACCTGGTGTTAGCCGTGGGGGGCCCCATTGCGATCTGTCTCGAAGAGGTGTCTGTATGAATGTCTGGCTGAGTCGTGAATTTGCCGCCCCTGAGTGGGGGGAGGGCGCCCTGTTATCCCATCGCGCCGACGGCGCCCTGATCCATCTGGTGAGTGCGAGTCCACTGCAGGATATCCAGCAGGCGGCGCGTCGCCTCTGCAGCCAGGGGATCCACAGGGTGAGCCTGGCCGGTCACTGGGACAGGGAGCAGCAGTGGGCCTTCGCCCAGGGGCTGCAAACCCCCAAGGTGGAGGTGGAGCTGCAATGGGCCACCTGCAGCGAGGAGGACAGGGCCGAGCTGGAAGGGCGCTGGCTGTGCGGGCGCTGGGTGCGCGAGATGACCAATGCCACGCCGGAGCAGCTGGGACCGCTGGATCTGGCGGTGGAGGCGGCGGCCTTCATCACCGAGCTGGCGCCGGACAAGGTGAGCCACCGCATCCTCAAGGGCGAGGCCCTGGCCCAGGCGGGCTGGGTGGGGCTCTATCAGGTGGGTCGGGGCAGCGATCGCGAGCCGGTCATGCTGGAGCTGGACTTCAATCCGGGCAAGGATCCCAAGGCCCCCGTCGCCGCGGCCCTGGTGGGCAAGGGCATCACCTTCGACTCCGGCGGCTACTCCATGAAGACCTCCCAGGGCATGCTGACCATGAAGCATGACATGGGGGGCGCCGCCATCGTCACCGGCGCCCTGGCGCTGGCCATGCTGCGGGGCCTGGACAAGCGGGTCAAGCTCATCCTCTGCTGCGCCGAGAACCTGGTCTCGGGTCACGCCTACAAGCTGGGTGACATCCTCACGTACAAGAACGGCACCACGGTGGAGATAGTCAACACCGACGCCGAGGGGCGTCTGGTACTGGCCGATGGCCTGCAACTGGCCTGTGCCAGCGGCGCGCCCCTCATCCTGGATGCCGCCACCCTGACCGGGGCGGCCGTGATGGCACTGGGGGGACGTTACAACGCCCTGTTCGGCCTGGACAAGGGACTGGTGAGTCGGGCCATGACCTACGCCGAGGCAGAGCAGGAGCCGGCCTGGCCGCTGCCCCTCGAGCCCTGGCACCGTACCCAGTGCCCGTCCCACTATGCCGATACCGCCAACAGCCGTCCCGTGCCGGGTGGCGGCCCGGGGGGCGCCTCCAACGCGGCCGGTTTCCTCTCCCGCTTCGTCGCCAACGAAGGGCAGGGCTGGTTGCATGTGGATCTTGCCTCCTGTTTCAGCGAGAACGGCGACAGCCTGTGGGCTCCTGGGGCCAATACCCTGGGAATGCGTACCCTGGCCCGCACCCTGCTGGACGAGACGCGATAAGCGCTCATCCCATTGCAACAAGGAAGGCGCCTGATGGCGCCTTTTTCATGGCCAAGATCCGCACTGGCGGGCGATCTCCCGCCGCAAGGCAACCGCTCGAGCGAGGGAGGAGAGCTTGATTTTCATGCATTTGATAAGAAAAACGTGGGCAAGCGCACGTTTTTTTGGGTTAGGCTACGGCAAGGTGAGCTGGCATGTTGTTTTAACGATGACTTTGTTTAACAAAAAGTTGCCTTTTTGTATGTTGTTTCGCTTTTTGTTTACGTATAATCGCCGCCGAACATGAATTCTTACCCTAATTCTCAGTAGTTTAAGGAAGATCTAATGGCTATCGAACGTACCTTCTCTATCGTCAAGCCGGATGCTGTCAGCAAGAACTTGATCGGTGCCATCTACAACCGCTTTGAGAGCGCGGGCCTGCGCATCGTCGCAGCCAAGATGATCCACATGAGCCGCGAGCAGGCTGCCGGCTTCTACGCCGAGCACGAAGGACGCCCCTTCTATGATGCCCTGGTCGCTTTCATGACCTCGGGTCCGGTCATGGTGCAGGTGCTGGAGGGCGAAGACGCCATCCGTCGCAACCGCGAAATCATGGGCGCCACCAATCCTGCCGATGCCCTGGCCGGTACCCTGCGCGCCTGCTTCGCCGACAGCATAGATCGCAACGCGGTACACGGCTCCGATGCCCCGGCCTCTGCCGCCCGTGAAATCGCCTACTTCTTCGGCGATGACGAGATCTGCCCGCGCGCCTGATGACGCCGGCAGTGAACACCAGCAAAGGGAGCCTCGGCTCCCTTTCGTTATTTGGCGAAAAGCCGGATAACTCCGTATGCTGCGGGTAGCAAGGCAGACACATTATTTGTACAATGCCGCCCCCTGACGACTGTCAGCAATCATTTCGTAGTGTGTGGACTGAGGCCTTTGATGAGCGAAACAAAAACCAACCTGCTGGATCTTGATCGGGATGCCATGCGTGCCTTCTTCGTCGAACTGGGCGAGAAGCCATTCCGGGCGGATCAGGTGATGAAGTGGATCTATCACTTCGGTTGTGACGATTTCGATCAGATGAACAATGTCAACAAGGTGCTGCGCGAGCGGCTCAAGGCGGTCGCCGAGATCCGCGCCCCGGAAGTGAGCCGCGAACAGCGCTCCTCCGATGGCACCATCAAGTGGGCCCTGCAGGTCGGGGATCAGGAAGTCGAGACCGTCTACATCCCGGAAGCGGACCGCGCCACCCTGTGCGTCTCCTCCCAGGTCGGCTGCGCCCTGGCCTGTACCTTCTGCTCCACCGCCCAGCAAGGCTTCAACAGAAACCTGAAGGTCTCCGAGATCATCGGCCAGGTGTGGCGCGCCGCCAAGGTGGTCGGTGGCAAGCGCCCCATCACCAACGTGGTGATGATGGGCATGGGCGAACCCCTGCTCAACCTCTCCAACGTGATCCCGGCCATGCGGCTGATGATGGACGATTTCGGCTATGGCATCTCCAAGCGCCGGGTGACTATCTCCACCTCCGGTGTGGTGCCGGCCCTGGACATGCTGGGGGACCAGATAGACGTGGCCCTGGCCATCTCGCTGCATGCGCCCAACGATGCGCTTCGCTCCGAGATCATGCCCATCAACGACAAGTACAACATCGAGGATTTCCTCGCCGGTGTGCGTCGTTATCTGGCCAAGTCCAACGCCAACGGTGGCCGGGTCACGGTGGAATATGTGCTGCTCGATCATATCAACGACGACATGCAGCATGCCCACGAGCTGGCTCAGGTGCTGAAAGATACCCCGAGCAAGATCAACCTGATCCCCTTCAACCCCTTCCCGGGCAACCCGTTTGGCAAACCGAGCAACAGTCGCATCGACCGCTTCTCCAAGGTGCTGATGGAATACGGCCTGACCGTGATAGTGCGCAAGACCCGCGGGGACGACATCGATGCCGCTTGCGGTCAGTTGGTCGGAGATGTGATCGATCGCACTAAACGCACCATGAAAAAGCGGATGCAACAGGATGGGATTTCCGTCAAAATGGTGTAACCGCTAAGCCATTGTATAGTCAGGGAAATGGATACACGTAAATTGATTATGGTGGCAGCGCTCTGTGCGCTGTCCGGCTGCGTGACCGAGACTAGCTACGTTGGCCCGAACTCGACACAGCGGGAAGTCGGTCCCGATCTGAAGGCCGCTGCCCAGACCAGACTGGATCTGGGCATCCAATATCTGCGCCAGGGCAATGCCGAGCAGGCCAAGTTCAATCTGGACAAGGCGCTGCAATATGACCCGGGCAACCCCCAGATCCAGATAGGTTTTGCCTATTTCTTCCAGCAGGTGCAGGATTTCAAGGCGGCCGAGGCGAGCTATCGTAAGGCCCTGGCCATGGATCCGACCAATGCTGACGCCATGAACAACTACGGCGCCTTCCTCTGCAATCGTGGCCGTTTCGATGAAGCCGACCAGGCCTTCAACCAGGCCATCGCCCAGCCAGACTACGTCAAGATCGCCGACACCTACGAGAATGCGGCGCTCTGTGCGTTGCAAGACAACAGAAAAGACAAGGCGAGCGAATACTATCATCTGGCCTTGGGGTATAATCCCCGCGATCCAGGGTTATTGCTGGACTTGGCCGAGCTTTCCATGAAAGATGACAAGCTGACCGATGCGCAGGACTATCTCGTTCGTTATGCGGCCGTGGCCGAGGAGAACGAGCAGAGCCTCTGGCTGAGACTGCGTCTCGCCCAGTCGATGGACAAACCGGCATTACTTCACCAATTCGGGACTGAGCTGGTACAGCGCTTTCCCTCTTCGCCACAAGCCAAGCGTTACTTAGCCAATGACTATTGAACAGCAACACGACTCTCAAGACGAATCTCAGGCAGCGGGCCCAGGCCAGCTGCTGCGCGCCGCTCGCGAACAGCTTGGCTGGACCCGTGAGCAGGTAGCGTCACGCCTTCATCTTCGTCTTACCCTGATTGCGGCTATCGAATCAGATACTTACGACAAGCACACCTCTCATACCTTCATCCGGGGTTACCTGCGCACCTACGCCAAGCTGGTGGGGGTGCCCGAGGAGACTGTGCTTGCCGCCTATACCCGGCTGGGGCTGACCCCCCCGGACAACATCGACATGCAGAGCTTCTCCCGTCGCTCCCGTCAGCAGGCCAGTGACAGCCGCCTCAAGCTGGTGACCTGGCTGGTGATCCTGGCCCTGATCGGCCTGTCGGTCGCCTGGTGGTGGCAGAGCACGGCCAAGCGATCCGCCGGGGAGGAGGCCCTCGCCGCCAGCGAGATAGGCGCCTCTGCCTCCCCCGAGGTGAGTGAGACCACCGAAGGCGAGCTCTCCCTGGTTGCACCCGCGCCCCTGGCCGAGGCGGAACAAGCCGCCGCGCCAGTGAGCGAGGAGCCTGCCGCGAGCGCCGCCATCTCCACGGCCCCGACCGAGGAGCCCGTGGTCAGCGAGGCCGTGGCCACGCAGCCAGAGCCCGCCGCCGAGCCGGTCAGCGTGCCCCAGCTCAAGCTCAACTTCACCGCCGACTGCTGGCTCGACGTGAAGGACGCCACCGGCAAGACCCTGTTCAGCGGCTTGAAGAAGGCCAATGACGAGCTGGTTCTGAACGGAACGGCACCGCTGAAGTTCATCGTAGGCGCGCCCATGGCCGTCCGGATTGAGTTCGAAGGCCAGTCCATCGACATGAGCCGTTACAATAACGGCCGGACCGCCAAGTTCGCGTTGCCGCAGGAGTAAGTTGTACCCATGTCCGCTCATGTATCCCCGATCATTCGTCGCAAGTCCAAGCAGATCATGGTGGGTAAGGTACCGGTGGGAGGCGATGCCCCCATCACGGTCCAGACCATGACCAATACCAAGACCACGGATGTGGCCGCCACCGTCGAGCAGATCCAGCGGATCGAGCGGGTCGGTGCCGATATCGTCCGGGTCTCTGTGCCCACCATGGAGGCGGCGGAAGCCTTTCGCCTCATCAAGCAGCAGACCCGGATCCCCATCGTTGCCGACATCCATTTCGATTACCGCATCGCCCTGAAAGTGGCCGAGTATGGGGCCGACTGCCTGCGCATCAACCCGGGCAACATAGGCAACGAAGAGCGGGTGCGCGCCGTGGTCGACTGTGCCCGTCATTACAACATTCCGATCCGCATCGGCGTCAACGGCGGCTCCCTGGAGCGGGACATCCAGGAAAAGTATGGCGAGCCGACCCCGGAAGCCCTGCTCGAATCGGCCATGCGTCACGTGGATTACCTGGATCGCCTCAACTTCGACAACTTCAAGGTGAGCGTCAAGGCGTCCGATGTCTTCCTGGCGGTCGGTGCCTATCGCCTGCTGGCCAGGCAGATAGACCAGCCCCTGCACCTGGGCATCACGGAGGCGGGCGGGTTCCGAGCCGGCGCGGTGAAATCCGCCATCGGCCTTGGCATGCTGCTCACCGAGGGAATAGGGGACACGCTGCGCATCTCCCTGGCCGCCGATCCGGTGGAGGAGGTGAAGGTGGGCTTCGATATCCTCAAGTCCCTGCGCATTCGCTCCCGTGGCATCAACTTCATCGCCTGTCCCTCCTGCTCCCGTCAGGAGTTCGACGTGATAGGGACGGTCAACGCCCTGGAAGAGCGACTCGAAGACATCATCACTCCCATGGATGTCTCCATCATAGGCTGTGTGGTCAACGGCCCGGGCGAGGCCCTGGTCTCCGATCTCGGCCTCGCCGGCGCCGCCAACAAGAGCGCCTTCTACGAGGGGGGGCTGCGGGTCGACCGGCTCGACAACAAGGATCTGGTGCCGACCCTGGAGCGACGCATCCGTGCCCGCGCCGCCATGCTGGATCCCGCCAACCAGATCCAGATAGACAAGGGTTGAACCGGTAAAGGTTCGACCAGAGCGGGGCCACCTGGGGTGGCCCCGGCTTTAGGTTATTGATTTTACATCCCGCATCCGGGCACCCTGATTTTACCTCGGGGTCGAAAATCCCTATAATGCGGCCAAATTTCACGTCTTTTCTCGAGTAGCAACGTGGCAAAACAGATTCAAGCGATTCGCGGTATGAATGACTGCCTGCCGGAGCAGAGCCCGGTATGGCAGAAAGTGGAACAGATCCTGCGTCAGGTTGTCGCCAGTTATGGCTACAGCGAGGTGCGCATGCCCATCGTCGAGCAGACCCATCTGTTCAAGCGTGCCATCGGTGAAGTGACCGACGTGGTCGAAAAAGAGATGTATACCTTCGAGGATCGCAATGGCGACAGCCTGACCCTGCGCCCCGAAGGCACCGCCAGCTGCGTGCGCGCCGGTATCGAGCATGGTCTGCTCTACAACCAGGAGCGCCGCATGTGGTACATGGGCCCCATGTTCCGCCACGAGCGTCCCCAGAAGGGGCGCTATCGCCAGTTCCATCAGTTCGGGGTCGAGCTGTTCGGCATCCATGGGCCGGACATAGACGCCGAGCTCATCATGCTGACCCACCGCCTGTGGCGCCTGTTCGGTATCCAGGATCACGTCACCCTGCAGCTCAATACCCTGGGTCAGAGCGAGGAGCGCGCCGCCTATCGCGATGCCCTGGTCGCCTACCTGGAGCAGTACAAGGAGGAGCTGGACGAAGACAGCCAGCGCCGCATGTACAGCAACCCGCTGCGGGTGCTCGACTCCAAGAACGCGCGGGTGCAGGAGATCCTGGTGGGGGCGCCGCGCCTGTTCGATCACCTGGGGGAGGAGAGCCTGGCTCACTTCGAGGGGCTCAAGCGCCTGCTCACCGCGGCCGGCATCCGGTTCGAGGTGAACGAGCGGCTGGTGCGCGGTCTCGATTATTACAACCTCACCGTATTCGAGTGGGTGACGAGCAGCCTGGGGGCCCAGGGCACAGTCCTGGCCGGTGGCCGCTACGATGGCCTGGTGGAACAGCTGGGCGGTCAAGCCACCCCGGCGGTGGGTTTCGCCATGGGCATGGAGCGACTGGTGCTGATGCTCGAGACCCTGGAGCTCAATGGGGACATCCACCCTGCGGTGGATGTCTACCTGGCCATGGTGGGCGAGGGGGTGGAAGCGGCCGGTTTTGCCCTGGCGGAGCGGCTGCGCGATGCGCTGCCTTCCTTGCGCCTGATGAGCCATTGCGGCGGCGGCAACTTCAAGAAACAGCTCAAGCGTGCCGACAAGAGCGGCGCGGCCATCGCCCTGATCCTCGGCGAGTCCGAGGCGCAGAACGGCGAGGTGACCATCAAGTATCTGCGTGGCCAGGGGGAACAACAGACCGCCCCGGTCGATGCCGTCATTGCCCTGCTGGCAGACAAAGGAGAGTAAGCCGTGGAAGTGTATACCACCGAAGAACAACAGGTTGAGGTCATCAAGAACTGGTGGAAAGAGAACGGCACCTCGGTCATCGCCGGGACCGTCATCGGTCTGGTGGCCCTGTTTGGCTGGCGCTATTACAACGAACACCAGCAGTCGAGCCAGGAGGCAGCCTCCCAGGCCTACAACCAGCTGACCCAGACCCTGGCCAAGGGTGACGATGCTGCCTTTGCCCAGGCCCAGACCTTCATCGCCGACCACAAGGGCGAGTCCTACAGCGAGCTGGCCGCCCTGCAACTGGCTGCCGCCGCCGTCAAGGCGGGCAAGCTGGATCTGGCGGTCGCCCAGCTGGGTCAGGTCGTGGCCGAGGGGGACGAGAGCGTGCAGCCCATCGCCGCCCTGCGTCTGGCCCGGATCCTGGGGGATCAGGGCAAGTTTGACGAGGCCCTGGCCCAGCTTGGCAAGATCAGCAACGACGCCTTCAAGGCCCAGGTGGCGGAAGTGCGTGGCGACCTGCTGCTCAAACAGGGCAAGCCGGAAGAGGCGCGGGATGCCTATCAGGCGGCGGCCGATGCCGGCGGCCTGCAGGCAAGCCCGGAACTCAAGCTGAAGATGGACGACCTGGCGCTGCCGGCCGCCGCCACTGCAGGAGCTCCGGATGCGTGATCTGACTTCGCAGCGCGGCCTCAGGCGCGTCGCGCTCGCCACCGCCATCGCCGTGGTGCTGCAGGGCTGCTCCTTGTTCAGCAAGGATGAAGATCTCAACCCCATGGCGCCTCTGCCCAAGGTGGAGTCCAGCTTCCAGGCCGATACCCTGTGGCGCAGCTCGGTCGGGGATGGCATAGGCAACTTCTACTCCCAGCTGCGTCCCGCGGTCGAGGATGATGTCATCTATGCCGCCGCCCGCGACGGGGATGTCACCGCCTTCGAGCGCAGCAGCGGCAAGGAGCTGTGGAGCGTGGATCTGGCGGACCTGCCGGTCAACGCCGACAAGCGCAGCGCCCGCCTCTCCGGCGGCCTGGTCTCCCGTTACGGCAAGCTGTTCCTCGGCTCCGAGAACGGTCAGGTCTACGCCCTCTCCGAGGAGAATGGCGAGGTGCTGTGGCAGACCAATGTGCCCGGTGAAGTGGTGGCGAGTCCCGCCGTCGAGGATGGCCGCGTGGTGGTGCTGACCACCTCGGGCCGCCTGGTGGCGCTCGATACCGACGAGGGCAAGCTGCAATGGACCCTGGCGGAGGAGCAGCCGCCGCTGACCCTGCGCAGCACGGGGGCACCGGTGATCACCAATGGCGCCGTGCTGTACGGCCGTGCCGATGGCAAGGTGGGCATCGCCCTGCTGAGCAACGGCCAGCCGGTGCGCCAGTCCAAGGTGGCCGACCCGCGCGGCGCCACCGAGCTGGATCGCATGGTGGACGTGGATGCCGCTCCCCTCATCGCCGGCGATGAACTCTACGCCATCGCTTACAATGGCCAGCTGATGGCCCGCAAGCTGATGACGGGTGACGAGGTGTGGAAGCGCAAGTATTCCGGCTATCGCGACATGGCGGTGACCGGCAATGCCATCGTGCTGACCGACAGCCGCAGCCACCTGTTTGCCATCGACCGTCGCAACGGTCTGGAGCTGTGGTCCAACACCCTGCTCGAAAATCGCAGCGTCACGGCCCCCGTCATCTTCGGTGACTATGTGGTGGTCGGCGATGTGGAAGGTTACCTGTATTGGCTGGATCGTAGCGACGGCACCATACAGGCGATGCAACAGCTCGACAGCAGTGGTCTCTACGCCGCCCCCCTGGTGGACGGTGATACCCTGTATGTGCAGAGCCGTGACGGCAAGTTGTACGCCCTGAAGCGTCCCTGATCGTCCGACATTATGATTATCCGGCTCCTGGTCTTCGGACCCGGAGCCTTTGTCGTCTTGAGAATGAGGCTTTTATGACTCCTGTAGTAGCCCTGGTGGGCCGCCCCAACGTGGGGAAATCCACCCTGTTCAACCGCCTGACCCGTACCCGGGATGCCCTGGTGGCAGACTTCCCCGGCCTGACCCGGGACCGCAAGTACGGCCAGGCGAAGCTGGGCGAGCTGGAATTTATCGTGGTCGATACCGGCGGTATCGATGGCACCGAGGAGGGGATCGAGCTGAAGATGGCCGAGCAGTCCCTGCAAGCCATCGATGAGGCCGATGTGGTGCTCTTCATGGTGGATGCGCGCGCGGGTTTGACCGCCGCGGATCAGGCCATCGCCGAACACCTGCGCAAGTCCCAGAAGAAGGTGTTCCTGGTCGCCAACAAGACCGACGGCATCGACGGTGACTCCGCCGTGTCCGAGTTCTACTCCCTGGCGCTGGGGGAGGTTTACCAGATCGCCGCCGCCCACGGTCGTGGTGTACTGAGCCTGCTGGAGCTGGCCCTGGCCCCCCATCTGGAGGAGCTGGTCGAGGCCGCCTCCGAAGCCGAAGAAGAGGTGGAGGAAGAAGAGGACTTCGACGAAGAGGCCCTGCTGCGCATGGTGGCCGCCGGTGATCTCGACACCCGGGAAGACACCAAGGAGACCCCGTTCGCCGACCTGCCCATCAAGTTTGCCATCGTCGGTCGCCCCAACGTCGGCAAGTCCACCCTGACCAACCGCATGCTGGGGGAAGATAGGGTCATCGTCTACGACATGCCGGGCACCACCCGGGACTCCATCTACATCCCCATGGAGCGTGACGAGCAGAAGTACGTCATCATAGACACCGCCGGCGTGCGTCGTCGCGGCAAGGTGCACGAGACGGTGGAGAAGTTCTCCGTCATCAAGACCCTCAAGGCGATTGAAGATGCCAACGTCTGCCTGCTGGTGATCGACGCCCGCGAGACCATCACGGATCAGGATCTCAGCATCCTCGGCTTCGTGCTCAACACTGGCCGCTCCGTGGTACTGGTGGTGAACAAGTGGGACGGTCTGGATCAGAAGGTGAAAGAGGACGTCAAGAACGAGCTGGACCGTCGTCTGGGCTTCATCGATTTCGCCCGGGTCCACTTCATCTCCGCCCTGCACGGCAGCGGTGTCGGCCACCTGTTCGAATCCATCCAGGAGGCGTACCAGTCCGCGACCCGTCGCACCAGCACCGCCATGCTGACCCGCATCATGCAGATGGCCCAGGAAGATCACCAGCCGCCCATGGTGAACGGTCGCCGGGTCAAGCTGAAGTATGCCCACGCCGGTGGCTACAACCCGCCGCGCATCGTGATCCACGGCAACCAGCTCAACGACTTGCCGGATTCCTACAAGCGCTATCTCATCAACTACTTCCGCAAGTCCCTCAAGATCATGGGCACCCCGATCCGGGTCGAGTTCCAGGAGTCGGTCAACCCGTTCGAGGGCAAGAAGAACAACCTCACCCTGAGTCAGGAGCGCCAACGCAAGCGCCTGCTCAAGATGAAGAAGAAGTGATGACAACGGCTGCCTCAGGGCAGCCGTTTTATCTTGATGGGGGTCAAGGTTCGGGGGCCTGGCCCCTGTTACCTTGACCCGGGCCAGCCGTCACCCCCATGCTGATAGCGGTGAACCAGCGCGCCGGCCCGGGCCGACGCCATCCAATGAGGACCCATGTCATGAATGATTCCACCCCCTGCTGCCCCCTCTGCGCGGCAGCGCTGGATCCTCGCCACGGCGAGCAGCGTTGCCCTGGCTGTCATGCCGAGCTGAGGTTCGAGGCAAGCTGTCCCGATTGCGGGGCGCCGCTGGAGCGCTTGCAGGCGTGCGGCGCGGTCGACTACTTCTGCCAGGGATGCAGCTCCCTGATCTCCAAGCGCCGGGTGATCTTTGCCATTACCCCGGTCGATGAATAGGTGGATGGGGCTGGCCCCATCCGGATAGACGGATAAAAAAGAGGCGCCCCGGGGGCGCCTCTTTGCTTAAGGTTTGACTCGGCCTCTTGGCGGGCCTGGTGCGTATCCGTCAGGCAGTCTGCGTCGCGGCGGCGAGCAGGCGCTTGCGTTTGAACTGGTAGCCGATGGCCAGTACCACTATCCAGACCGGGATGAGCAGCACCGAGATCTGGATGCCCGGGGTCAGGTACATGATCACCAGGATGGCGGCCATGAAGGCGAGGCAGAGGTAGTTGCCCACCGGGTGCCAGAACGCCTTGAACCTGGGGGTCACCCCTTCGGCCTGCTTGGCCTTGCGAAACTTGAGGTGGGCCAGGCTTATCATGGCCCAGTTGATCACCAGGGCCGAGACCACCAGGGCCATCAGCAGCTCGAATGCCTTGCCCGGGATCAGGTAGTTGATCAGCACGCACAGCAGGGTGGCGGCGGCAGAGACGGAGATGGCCGCCACGGGCACGCCGCTCTTGCTGGTCTTGAGCAGGGCCTTGGGACCATTGCCCTGCTTGGCCAGGCCGAACAGCATGCGGCTGTTGCAATAGACACAGCTGTTGTAGACCGAGAGGGCGGCGGTCAGCACCACCATGTTGAGCACGGTCGCCACCAGGTTGCTGTCCAGGGCGTGGAAGATCATCACGAACGGGCTGCCCCCTTCCACCACCTTACCCCAGGGATAGAGGGACATCAGCACGGCCAGGGCGCCGATGTAGAAGATCAGGATGCGGTAGATCACCTGGTTGGTGGCCTTGGGGATGCTCTTCTGGGGATCATCCGCTTCCGCCGCCGTGATGCCGACCAGCTCCAGGCCGCCGAAGGAGAACATGATCACCGCCATGGCCATCACCAGACCGCTGATGCCATTGGGGAAGAAGCCTCCCTGATCCCAGAGGTTGCTGATGCTGGCATCCGGGCCGCCGCTGCCGCTTGCCAGCAGGTAGCCGCCAAAACCTATCATGCCGACGATGGCGACCACCTTGATGATGGCGAACCAGAATTCCATCTCGCCAAACGCCTTGACGTTGGTGAGGTTGATGGCGTTGATCAGCACGAAGAAGAAAGCCGCCGACATCCAGGTCGGGATCTCGGGCCACCAGTACTGGACATAGATGCCCACCGCCGTCAGCTCGGCCATGCTCACCAGCACATAGAGCACCCAGTAGTTCCAGCCGGAGGCGAAACCGGCAAAGTCACCCCAGTACTTGTAGGCAAAATGGCTGAACGAACCGGCAACCGGCTCTTCCACCACCATTTCGCCCAGCTGGCGCATGATGAGAAAGGCGATGAAGCCGCCGATGGCATAGCCGAGCAGCACCGAGGGGCCGGCCATCTTGATGGTCTGGGCGATGCCGAGAAACAGGCCGGTACCGATGGCACCGCCCAGGGCGATGAGCTGAATATGGCGGTTCTTGAGTCCGCGCTTGAGCTCCTGGCCCTCTTGTTGAAGATCCATGCTTCCTTCCTTACGTCGCTGAGTTCACTCGTCTCTCGCCCCGTTGGCCAGGACACTTCCTGTGCCATGGCTTGGCATGTCGTGCCGAAAACGTGACAAAATCCGTACTTATTTCGTTACAGGGTGTCATTTACTGTTTTTTGTAATGACTACCAACCGCAGCAGAATAGTGATAATCGACCCGCAATGCACCTGTTTTTGCTATCATTCGCTGGCTTTTTCGCCATTTTGCAGCCTTTTCTTGATGTTCTTCTCACTTTCACCAGTAATTGTTCAATATCTGTTCGCCTGAATCGGGCTGGCTTGACCTTTCATTCCGTTCGTGACCTGATGCTGGTGGGCCTCATAGGAGGCTCTGTTGGCGATTCGTGGCACCAGGGGATGGGCTGTGAGGGAGAGGCCCTGCGCGGCCATGGGGTGTCATGATGTGCGTTGAGAGGAGAGGGGACTGTCATCCTCCAGGTGCGCCCCTCCCATCATGTTGGACAGAGTGGAGTCAGGAATGATGAAGATAGTGGCCTGGGTCATACAGGCCCTGCTATGGGGGATGCTGTGTCTGGCTCCCCTGCTGTTGCTGCTGGCCCTGGGGGCGGCCCTGTGTCTGGGGCTGCTGGCGCAGGCGTATTGGGGCTGGGTGATGGCGGGGGCGGGCGCCATGGGCCTGCTCCTGGGCGCCTGGCTGGCGGAGCGGGTGCGCCATGGTCATGGCTTGGTCTCCTTCTACGGCAAGCTGATGAGCAACCGCGAGCTTGACGGCCGGGGAGCATAAGGGGCGCCCCTGACGGGCGCCCTCTTGCCATTTTCAGTCCAGGAGCAAGGCGTCCCGCTCTTGGCGATGGGGGCGCCTTGCCGATATCCCAGGCACGGGCCGGGGCCAGAAACCGGGGGTCAGTAGAGCTGGCGCCGCATGCCGGTGCCTTCGAGGATCTTGGCGCTGATCTCCTCCACCGAGTGGGCGCTGGTGTCGAGGAAGCGGATCGCCTCCTGGCGATAGAGGCGTTCCACCGCCGCCAGCTCCTGTTGGCACTGCTCCAGGGAGGAGTAGCGGCTGTTGGCGCGGCGCTGGTTGCGGATCTCGTGCAGCCGCTCCGGGGTGATGGTGAGGCCGAACAGCTTATGGCGATTGGCCTTGAGGGCGCTGGGCAGCGTCAGACCCTGCATGTCCTGCTCGATGAAGGGGTAGTTGGCGGCGCGAATGCCAAACTGCAGCGCCAGATAGAGGCTGGTGGGGGTCTTGCCACAGCGGGAGACCCCGATGAGGATGATGTCCGCCTCGTCATACTCCTTGGTGGTGATGCCGTCATCGTTGGCAAGGGCGAAGTTGACCGCCTCGATGCGATCGTCATAGAGCTTGCGATTCTCCATGCCGTGGGTGCGATGCAGGCGGGGGGTGGCCTTGATCCCCAGCTCCTGCTCCAGGGGGCTGACGAAGGTGTTGAGAAAATCGTGGCTGCTGGCATGGGCCTTGAGTACCTCTTCCCGCACCATGGGGTCGACGATGGTGTGGAACAGGATGGGGCGCACCCCGGTCTGGCGGAACTGTTCGTCGATGCGCTGCCGCACCAGACGCGCCTTCTCCAGGGTCTCCACGAAGGGAATGGTGATCTGCTCGAAGATCATGGGGAACTGGCTGAGCACGGCGTGACCAAATACCTCGGCGGTAATGGCGGTGCCATCTGAAACATAAAAAACCGTGTGCACGTCCTTCTCCCTTTTTGCTTGATGCGAAGAAAGTTTCGCTCGATACCAAACGGCCATTGTCAACCGATCTGCCGTTGCCAAGTTGTGAACCAGGTTGCAAACCTGAATCGTTACCTTTTTGTGTTGGCATTGTAGAATGACTGTGTCATTCGGCCTATCCCCAAATCTTGCGTGGGGATTTTTTTGACCGGGAGGAGAAAACGTTTTCTCGGCGGGCGGCGACGGAACAAACCAACAAAAAGCACACAACAAGGCGCAGAGGGTGCCCCGGCCCCCATGCCCACCAACCTGGAGACATGCAAGTGCAACAATACGTACTCTGGTACGAGCAACTCGGAATGCAAGATGTAGAACGAGTTGGCGGCAAAAACGCATCCCTCGGTGAAATGATCAGCCAGCTCTCGGGAGCGGGCGTATCCGTGCCAGGTGGCTTTGCCACCACGGCGTTTGCTTTTAATGAGTTTCTGGACCGCAGCGGGCTCAACGACAAGATCCATGACTTGCTCGACAGCCTGAATGTGGATGACATCGCGGCCCTCGGCGCCGCCGGCAACCAGATCCGCCAGTGGGTGATCGATGCCCCCTTCCAGCCGGAGCTGGAGCAGGCCATTCGCACCGCCTATGACACCCTGAGCGCGGGTCTCGAGGCGTCGTTCGCGGTGCGCTCCTCCGCCACCGCCGAAGACATGCCGGACGCCTCCTTCGCCGGCCAGCAGGAGACCTTCCTCAACGTGCGCGGCATCGATGCCGTCATGACGGCGGTCAAGCACGTGTTCGCGTCGCTCTTCAACGATCGCGCCATCTCCTATCGGGTGCACCAGGGCTATGACCACAAGGGGGTGGCCCTCTCTGCCGGCATCCAGCGCATGGTGCGCTCCGACCTGGCCGCCTCCGGCGTCATGTTCACCCTGGATACCGAGTCCGGCTTCAACGACGTGGTCTTCATCACCGGCAGCCAGGGGCTGGGGGAGATGGTGGTGCAGGGCGCGGTCAACCCGGACGAGTTCTATGTTCACAAGCCGACCCTGAAAGCGGGGCGTCCCGCCGTGGTGCGCAAGACGCTCGGCTCCAAGCTCATCAAGATGACCTACTCGGATGACGCCGGTCACGGTCGTCAGGTGAAGATAGTCGACACCTCGGATGCCGAGCGCAACCAGTTCTGCATCAGCAACGACGAGGTGATGGAGCTGGCCAAGCAGGCCCTCATCATAGAGCAGCACTACGGCCGCCCCATGGATATCGAGTGGGCCAAGGACGGTCAGGATGGCAGGCTCTACATAGTCCAGGCGCGACCGGAAACCGTGCGCAGCCGCCAGGAGGCCAACACCCTCGAGCGTTTTGCCCTCAAGCAATCGGGCAAGGTGCTGATCGAGGGGCGCGCCATCGGCCACAAGATTGGTGCGGGCCCCGCCCGGGTCATCTCTTCCATCAGCCAGATGGACGAAGTGCAGCCCGGCGACGTGCTGGTCACCGACATGACGGATCCGGACTGGGAGCCCATCATGAAGCGGGCTTCCGCCATCGTCACCAACCGAGGTGGCCGCACCTGCCACGCCGCCATCATCGCCCGGGAGCTCGGCATCCCGGCCGTGGTGGGCTGTGGCGATGCCACCGACCACATAGCGCCGGGCCAGCTCATCACCGTCTCCTGCGCGGAAGGAGATACCGGCTTCATCTACGACGGCAAGCTCGATTTTGACGTGGCGGTGACCGAGGTGGGCAACATGCCGCGCCTGCCCATCAAGGTGATGATGAACGTGGGCAACCCGGACAGGGCCTTCGACTTCGCCCAGCTGCCCAACGCCGGTGTGGGCCTGGCGCGACTCGAGTTCATCATCAACCGCATGATAGGGGTGCACCCCAAGGCCTTGCTGGAGTTTGACCAGCAGAGCCCGGAGCTCAAGGCCACCATCACCAAGATGATTGCCGGCTACGAGAGCCCGCGGGAATACTATGTGGCCAAGCTGACCGAGGGGATCGCCACCCTGGCCGCCGCCTTCTGGCCGGAGCGGGTCATAGTGCGGATGTCGGACTTCAAGTCCAACGAGTACGCCAACCTGGTGGGGGGCCGTGGTTACGAGCCTCACGAGGAGAACCCCATGATCGGTTTCCGTGGCGCGTCGCGCTACATCGCCGACAGCTTCCGCCCCTGCTTTGCCCTCGAGTGCGAGGCGATGAAGCGGGTGCGGGATGTGATGGGGCTGACCAACGTCGAGGTGATGATCCCCTTCGTGCGCACGGTCGGTGAGGCGGAGCAGGTGATCGAGATCCTGGCGGAGAACGGCCTGCGCCGTGGCGAGCGCGGGCTGAAAGTCATCATGATGTGCGAGCTGCCCTCCAACGCCCTGCTGGCGGACAAGTTCCTCGAGCACTTCGACGGCTTCTCCATCGGCTCCAACGACATGACCCAGCTGACCCTGGGCCTTGACCGGGATTCGGGCCTCATCGCCCACCTGTTCGACGAGCGTAACGAGGCGGTCAAGGCGCTCTTGGCCATGGCCATCGCCGCCGCCCGCAAGGCGGGCAAGTACGTGGGGATCTGCGGCCAGGGCCCGTCGGATCATCCGGACTTCGCCGCCTGGCTGGTGGAGCAGGGCATCGACTCGGTGTCGCTCAACCCGGATACCGTGGTCGACACCTGGCTCTATCTGGCCGAGCAGCACAAGGCAGGCTGAGTGGCCTCCCTTGGCAGGAAAGAGACACGCGGCGCCCTTGGGCGCCGCTTTTTCATGGCGACGTCCATGGCCTGCGCCAATGGCCCCGACAGCGGAACTGAGCAAGCGCAGGGCAAATGAAAAGGGGCCATGGGCCCCTTGATGATGATCTGTCTGGCCTGGCGCGCTATCTTGGTTGCTGTTCGGCGCCCGCCAGCTCCACCTGCACCTCGATCCCTTCCTGTTTGAGCCGGGTGGCGATGGCGTTGAGATCGCTACCCGGCTGGGCTTCCAGCAAGGCGATACCGCCACTGCCTTGCTTGAAGAGTAGGCCGTGGCGCCTGGCCAGGGCTTTGGCGCTGGCGTCATCGGCCGCCACCAGCAGGATGCCGCTGACGGTGAGCTCGGGGCTGGCCGCGCCTTGCAGCAAGATGTCGCCACTGCGCAGGGCAGGTTGGACCGAGGGGGCATCCAGGCTGCGGGCAACCCGCTTCTTGCTGCCGTTGTCCGGGGTGAAATAGATCTGGCCGTTCACCTCGACGGCGCGGTACTGCTTGCCGTCAATGGTCACCGACTCGGTTGCCAGCGCAGGCAGGGTGAAGAGCAGGCCAGTCAGGGCGAGGCCGGATAGAAGATGTTTCATGTCGTGACTCCTGTGAAATTAAGAGCGGGCGGGTTGGTGACCGATGACCCGCAGGGACCAGTCAAGCAGTTGCCCCGGATGAGCATTGTTGCGTTCGGTCAGGGTGGAGCGGGCACCTGTGCTGCGATGCACCAAGGCGACCTGGCGGGTGCCACTGGCCACATCGGTCACTTCCAGTCGCCACTCTCCCTGGGCCGGCTCGCCATAGAACTTGTGGGAGAGCATGCGCATGTTGCTCAGTCCCTGGGTGCGTACCACTCCGAACTGCTGTCTCTCCATCGCCTGGCCAACCAGGCTGTTGTGGGGGGTGAGCAGCACGCTGCGGGTACCGGACGGGGAGATCAGCGCGATCATCAGGTCAGAGAGACGCTGGTGATTGAGGTTGATCTTCACCTGCACGGCTTCCACTGTGAGGGGCTGATCGACCTGGGTGCTGGAGGTGGTTGGGCGGCTGCCTGCGTCCGCAACGAGACCGGCGGCCGCATCTACCCGGATCTGCTGCCAGGGCAGTTGTTCGAGCGGTGGCAGGGGCGTATGGGTGGCCGCCGCGGCGAGCGTCTTGTTCACATCCACCAGGCCGAAGCCATAGGTGGGACTGAACCAGAGACCGGCGGCGTTGCGCTCCCAGCCTTCCAGACCGATCAGCTGCTGCAGCTGGCCATTGTCCGCGGTATAGCTCAGGGTCACAGGCCCTTGCCCGGCATCCACCCGGGTCGCGTTTCTGGCCAGTAGATCCCGCAGATCCCGCACCGAGAGATCCGGATAGGCGGACATCAGGAGCGCCATGGCGCCACTGGTGTTGGGGGTGGCCGAGGAGGTGCCGTTCATGGTGCCGTTGTAGTCACAACTTGCGTCCAGTAACGGGTTGCCGTGTAACTGGTTGCTGGCCTGGCGGGCCGTGCGATTGTAACCCAGATCGCAACCGGGCAAGTCGGTGGTCACCATGGCGGGCGAGTCGGTGCCATATTCGCCGCCGGGGGCGGTGAGGAAGACGTTGCTGCCGACACTGGAGTAGGAGGAACGCACGCCATCGGCGTTGCTGGCGCTGACCACCAGGTTCCAGAAGTTGCTGTTGGACGGGTCCAGGTTGCTGTTCTCAAACGGCAGGGCGGGACGGTTGCCGGTGCGGCTAAGGAGGTAGTTGCCCGAGGCTATCCGGTTGAAGCCGTTGCCCGCCGCCTTGATATAGGCAGCGCCCTGATCTTTCTGGGTTTGCTGCTCGAAGAGGGCATCGAGCTGGCGCCGATTGAGATCATCGCTGCTGCGCGGTGCTATCAGGCTCATGCCATAGCTCTGGTTGAAGACCCGGTTGTCGGCACTGGCGCGGTTGCCCCCCAGGGCATAGAGCCAGTCTTGCTGCCGTTGCTGGCTGGCAGGATCCAGCAGGTTGAAGCCTTGCAACTGTGCCGCCGGGGCGACGCCCAGGGTGCCGATGCCGTTGTCAACCGCCGCTATGATGCCCGCCACCGAGGTGCCGTGGGCGCTGTCGGGGGCGGTTGGGGTGGGGTCGCTGCTGCCGGTCACCACGTTCTTCGAACCCGGTCGCACATTGTCCACCAGATCCGGGTGGGCGATGGCCAGGCCATCATCCACCACGGCCACATTGATCCCCTGGCCGAGCACGGCGGTGCGATGAGCCCACCAGAGATTGAGATCATTGCCTGCCGCGCCGCCACGGGCACTGAAGGCGTGCTGGCCACTGTTGAGCAGGTGCCACTGCTGATCCTGCAAGGGGTTGATGCCGGGCAGGCAGCGCTGTGCGCTGGTGCGACCGGTATCCATGTCGACCTCTTTGCCGCTGAGGGGGGTGCAATGCTCGGTAGCCTGAGCCGAGACCACAGGCAGGGCCGAGAGCAGGGCCGTGATTGCCAATGCTGACGATGTTTTTCTCATTGATAGACTCCATCTTAAGGGCGCACCGTCCGAGGTGCGACGGGCATCTATACATGAGAAAAGACGATTCAAAAGGCTCTCAATTCGGAGTTGAGAAGGGGCTCAAAAAAATCTCATTTGAGCCCATATGGGGGTATCAATGGGGGGAATTAGATGTTTTATTGAGAGTTATTCGCATTCACTGCTAATGATCTTTTTGTCTATAGGCAGGCTTGTTGTCAAGCGTCCTTCACCCCCTGTCCTAGCTGCCGCTGGTCGCAATCCCTGTTAAGGTAAGGGCAAGACAGCACTCAGGACGACCCCATGACGCTTTTGCAGTGGCAATCAGCCAGCTTGGCTCTTCACGGCGACCAGACACTTTTCATCCCCGACCTCAGCCTGGCGCCCCTGGCGTGCTGGGCCTTCGTCGGCAGCAACGGCAGCGGCAAGACGGCGCTGGCCTCGGCACTGTGCGGCGAGCTGGCGGTGCGCGGCGGCGTGGTGACGGGCCGGGTGAGGGCCGAGCGTCTCTCGTTCGAGTCACAGCAGCAACTGGGGGAGCTGGACTGGCGGCGGCGCAATACCGACATGCTGGGGGAAGAGGAGGAGGCGGGCTATCGGGTGTCGACCCTGATGCTGGAGGCCGGGGGCGAGGAGGCGCAGGCCCGCTCGCTGCTGGCTCGCTTTGGCATCGAAGGCTTGTGGGATCGCCCCTACCGTTACCTGTCGAGCGGGGAGGGGCGCAAGTTGCTGCTGGCCCGCGCCCTGCTGGGGCAACCCGAGCTGCTGGTGCTGGACGAGCCGTTCGATGGTCTGGATCAGGGCGCTCGCGCCGATCTGATGTCCCTGCTGGCCAACCTGATGGCCGAGGGCGCGCGGCTGGTGGTGATCGTCAACCGCTTCGACGAAATTCCCCCCTTCGCCACTCACCTCGGCCTGCTCGGCGAGTGTCGTCTGCTGCTGGCGGGGGAGCGCGATGCCGTGCTGGGGAGCCAGGAGGTGGCCCAGCTGGCCAGGGCCGAGGGGCAGAGTCCACAGCTGCCACCCCCGCTCCAGGCGCCCGCGCCCCTGCCCGTCGGCCCCCGCGTGCAGATGCGCAAGTTGAGGATCGCCTATGGGGAGCAGGTGGTGATCGACGGGCTGGACTGGACCATAGCGGCGGGAGAGCACTGGCAGCTGGTGGGCCCCAACGGCGCCGGAAAGTCGACCCTGCTCTCTCTCATCACCGGAGATCACCCGCAAGGGTACAGCAATGATCTTCACTTGTTCGGGAGAAAGCGGGGCAGTGGCGAGAGCATCTGGGAGATCAAGCGCCACATCGGCCTGGTGAGCCCGGCGCTGCACCTGGACTATCGGGTGCATTGTTCGGTGCAGACGGTGATCCTCTCGGGCTTCTACGACTCCATCGGGCTATATACCCGCCCGGGGGATCGCCAGCGGGTGCTCGCCGACCAGTGGCTGGCCTTGCTGGGGCTAGAGGGACGGGGAACGCAGCCGTTTCATTCCCTCTCCTTTGGCCAGCAGCGCCTGGTGCTGATC
The DNA here is from genome assembly GCF_046078285.1 of Aeromonas bivalvium. Lineage (NCBI taxonomy): Bacteria > Pseudomonadati > Pseudomonadota > Gammaproteobacteria > Aeromonadales > Aeromonadaceae > Aeromonas > Aeromonas bivalvium. Next base: position 664,855 of record NZ_JBGXBV010000001.1, on the reverse strand, counting down.
GCCAGGGCCCTGGTCAAGCACCCGCCGCTGCTCATTCTGGACGAGCCCCTGCAGGGGCTGGATCCCCTCAACCGCCATCTGGTGCGGGAGATGGTGGTGCGCCTCATAGGGGAAGGCACCCAGCTGCTGTTCGTCTCCCACCATCCCGAGGATGCGCCCCCCGGTCTCAGCCATCGGCTGAGCTTCGTGGCAAATGATCGGGGCGGTTATGATTATGTGCAGCAATCGCTGGGGGAGGGGTGATACCGGTTAGGCGGCTATTCATCCATGTGCAGTGAGCCAATCGGCGCCACATGGCGCCGTTTTTATGTCTGCTTGACGAGATGTCGCAGGCTGCCCCTATTCAGGCAATAGCCCTTGCTGGCGGATGAGCCCGGCCAGGCTGCGAGCGATCCCCTCATGCTCGGCGGCCGTCGGGTGCCAGAGGCAGCCTGAGTTCTCGGCCTGCATCCGCTCCACCAGCACGGGGGGCTCCCCCAGCAGGGTCAGCTGCTGCTGCAGGCGTTCGATGGCCAGGTTGAGCCTGTCGTGGGGCCAGAGGTACTGGCCCATGACGATGATGGGGGGGTTGTCGTAGCGCTGGCGCACCTCGCGCAGCAGGGTCACATAGCCATCGACCCAGGCCTGCTGGAATGCCTCCTGATCCGGCCAGGGCTCATGGGGTTGCAGCTCGGAGCTGAAATCATTGGTGCCCAGCTCGATGACCACCAGGGCAGGATGCTGACTCTCGAAATCCGTGCCGCCCTGATAGACGGCGCCCGCCTTGTCCAGATAGTGGGGCAGGGCATGATGGGGCTGGTTGCCGTCCCAGTTGCGCAGCAGTCCCAGCCCGGAGTAAGAAACCTGGGTATGGGTCGCACCGAGCAGGGCTGCCGTCTGGGCCGGGAAGGCGAGCCTGGCATTGGAGCTGTTGACGTTCTCCTCCCAGGTACAGTCCCGCTTGTTCGACTCGCTGCCCATGCCGGCGCTGATGGAGTCGCCGATAAACAGCAGGTGGGGCTTGTGGGGCCAGAGGCCACTGACCACGCCGTCGGTGATCAGGGCATCCAGGGTCAGCATGGTGTCATAGCTCTCGGTGCGTTTGACCAGCTCGACGTGCAGTGTGCTGGAGGTGGGGAGGCTGAGCAGGGGATAGGTGTGCATGCCGAGCCCGGTCTTGATGACGCCGTGCAACCGGCCATCGATCAGCAGATCGAACTGGCTCTGCTGGCCATCCATGGCGATCGCCAGCTCACGCCCCTGAAAGAGGAAGGAGAGCCGGGTTGCCGGCCAGTTGAATTGCACATCCTGATTGACCCAGTCCCGCACCACGCGCCCCTCATAGTTGAGGCGATGATCCGTGGCTTCGATCCTGGCTGCCTGCGCCTCGGCGGCCAGCCCCATGGCGGCGAGCAGGAGGAGTCCTTTCACTGTCTTCATGCTGATCCCTGTGCTGTGTGTTGGCTAGGTGCGGCAGGGAGAGTCCAGATACCGGATCCGCTCCCGTGCACGATGGGAACCGGTCGGGCATACGCCACCATCGCTGCCATTTGACGCCCAGTAAATGGGCGCCAAATGAAGATAGATGGAGAGGGGTGTGCATAAAAGCAGCATCGTCAGGATCTGTGGGGGCCATCAAACTTTTTATTCAGAGATTAATAAGTGCTGCCTGGCCCTCATTTCACCAGGGCCAGGATCTCCCGAAACGCCGGATGGCGGCAATCCCCCAGCAGCTCGTAGAGGCACATCTCCACCGAGGTGAGGGCCGCGCCCCTGGCTGCCAGCTGGCCGATGGCGAGATCCCGGTTGGCGGCGCTGCGGGACGACACCGCATCCACCACCAGGGAGACACGGGCGCCGCTGGCCAGCAGTCCCAGCACGCTCTGGTAGACGCAGATATGGGCCTCGATGCCGCACACCAGCCAGTGACTGACCCCGGTCTCGGCCAGGGCATCGGCGACCGTCGGCTCCCCCAGGGCGCCGAAGCTGTACTTGGTCAGCACGGGATAACCCCCCTGCAATGGCTGCAACTCGGGCACGGTGGCCCCGAGCTTGTCCGGGTTCTGCTCCAGCCAGAGCACGGGCAGGCCCAGCGCCTTGGCTCCCTGCACCAGCCGGGCCGTGTTGGCGATGAGCGATTCGCTCCCCTCCACCAGGCGGGCCAGCTTGCCCTGGATATCGACGACCAACAGGCCGGTGTGATAGTCCAGCATCGTGTTCTCCTTGTTGTGTTGCGGATGAGAAATGGGGTCATCTTGAGAGCCATTATCTCGTACATCTTGATACAAATTATGGGCTGACAGACTGGTTGGGGGATTGTTAGGATGCGCGCCGTGAAGCCCAGTTCCCATGCAGTCTATATGGCAATAAAAGCACCAGCAGTGCTGGGAACGCCCACTCACCCTAGTTGGACGACTTTTCATTAACGATGGGTATTACCATGAAGAAGATAATTCTGTTTGTCTCGCTCGCCGGTCTCCTCGCCGGTTGCTCCAGTCCGGCACAACGCATGGCCGAGTGCCGGGCACAGGGGATCAGCAGGGACACCTGTTATCAGGTAGAGCAGAATCGCCAGACCGCCATCCGTGCTACCGCCCAAAAACAGGCGATGGAGAATGCCAGCAGGGCGGTCGAAGAATAAGCCAATTCGGCTCATTACGTGCAGTTTTCAGGCCCCGCATGACCAAATGCGGGGCCTTTTGCTGGGTAGCACATTGCCTCTATATGTCCGCTATCTCGGAGGGCTCAAGACAGGCCAGTGCCTCTATGTTGTTGCCATCCGGATCGAGCAGGAAGGCGGCGTAGTAATTGGGGGCATAGTGGGGGCGCAGCCCCGGCTGCCCGTTGCAGGCAAAGCCGGCCCTGACGCCAGCCTGGTGAAACTCATCCACCTGCGCCGCGCTGCTTGCCGCGAAGGCGAGATGGCAGGGGGCACCCTGCTGGCCCCGCTCTATCAGGAAGCCCACCTTGTCGTGACCAACCCGGCCGAAACCTGCGGCGTCTTTGTCTGCCCATTTGAGTGCTATCAAGAGGGGGGCCAGCACGGTTTCATAGAAGCGTCGGCAGTCGTCGACGCGCACAACCTTGATTTCAACATGATCGAACACGGCTACTCCTTGTGCTGTCTGGGGGCTGAGCAGGCTCTCGGCACCCTTACGGGATCCCGTGAAGATGGGTATCGAATGACCACAATAAGCCGGTTTTGCATCAAGCGGGGAGAGGGCAAGCCGCATAACTGCGTGCTCCGTCAAAGATTTCTCATTCAGGGGGCGGATGGGCTTTGCCTCTTTTTGGCCAAGCTTGCCCTATTTTGCTGCTTGGCGAAGGCGCCAGGCTCTGTTATGGTGGCTTCAGTTGGCCGTTTGGATGGCTAGATGGTTGTAGTGTCACCTTTCAGGATGACATCCTCAGCCCCACCGCTTTGATGATCATGTTGACAGGGAGTTTCTATGCAGCGTCGTTCCTTCTTCACCCTCTCCGCCCTTGCCCTGCTTGCCAGCAGCCTGCCGTTGTCCGCCTTTGCCATCGATGAGGCCAAGAAAGAGATCGTCATCGGCACCACGGTCGGCGACTTTGCCGACATGGTGACCGACGCCATCAAGCCGCAGCTCGAAGCCAAGGGCTACCAGGTCAAACTGGTGGAGTTCACCGATTATGTCAGCCCCAACATCGCCCTGGCCGATGGTTCGCTTGACGTGAATTGCTTCCAGCACAAGCCCTATCTGGAGAGCTTCGCCAAAGACCGGGGCCTCTCCCTGGCCCCCATCACCCAGGTGCCGACCGGTCCCATGGGACTCTATGCCGGCAAGCTGGGGGATCTCAAGGCCCTGAAAGAGGGGAGCACGGTCGCCATTCCCAACGACCCCAGCAACCAGGCCCGCGCCCTGCTGATGTTGCAGGATCTGGGCTGGATCACCCTCAAAGAGGGGATCAACCCCCTCAAGGCGAGCGAATTCGATGTGGTGAAGAACCCGCATGACATCAAGCTGGTGTTGCTGGAGGCGGCGCAACTGCCGCGCTCGCGCGAAGACGTGGACTTCACCGTGATCAACGGCAACTATGCCGCGTCCAGTGGCATCCCCTTCAGCGAGGGGCTCTTCCTCGAGCGCAGCTATGACTTCATCAACTGGGTGGTGGTCAAGAGTGCCGACGCGGACAAGCCGTTCGCCAAGGATGTGGCGGCGGCCTACAACTCCCCCGAGTTCAAGGCCTATGCCGCCAAGCGTTTCGTCGGCTACAAGTATCCCGAAGGCTGGCAGGTTCCCGCCAAGGGGTGAGCGCCGCGCTGGCGCGGGCAAGATGAGAACGGGCACCCCAGGGTGCCCGTTTCTATTGCGCGGCCCTGGCCACGAGCGGATGACGGCGCAACCACCAGCAGGCGGCCGGCAGGGCGGTGAGGCCGCCGAGCAGGGCGCTGGCCAGCAGGTCTCTGGGCCAGTGCATGCCCAGCAACAGGCGCGAGAGCGCGACCGCCAGGGCCCAGAGCGGCAGCAGCCAGGCCAGGCGCGGCGCCCGAGCCAGCCAGAGGAGGCCGAAGAACTGGGCCAGGCTCATGGCCGCTATGGTATGCCCCGAGGGGAAGGCGTAGTTGACCTCGTGGCGCCAGTGCCGGGCCAGCCAGTCGGGCAGGGCCAGCCACTGGCTGGCGGCGAAGACCTGCTCGGCGCGGGTCCCCTGATCGGCGCCGTAGAAGTGGCTCATGGCGGGGATCAACCCCTGTTCGTGGAGCCAGATGAGGTAGGGGCGCGGCTCCTGGGTCAGGAGCTTGAGGCCGCTCTTGAGGGCGAAGTCGGCGCCAAGCACCGCCAGCAGCGCCGCGACCAGGGCCAGCATGGCAGGGGGGGAGAGGGCGAGCTTGCGCCGGCTGATGAGCAGCAGTCCCGTCAGGGTCAGCCCCAGGCCCGGCAGATCGACGCTGCGGCTCAGCCAGTAGGGCAGTTGCAGCCAGGGGGCGCTCAGGGTATTGCTCATGAAGAGTGGCGGCAGGGCGCACAGCAGCAGCAAGGGCAGGAAGAGGAGAGCGCCATGGCCGAGCAGGGCACGGCGGCAGAGGCCGGATGAAGGCGGTGCGGCGCGAGGGGAGAGGGAGGCATGGGGCATGGGCGAAGGACCGGCGTCAGGTGGGCTGGCCTGCCCGCGTCACTGCGGGCGGCATGGGGGCGAGCCGGCATCTGCGCCCGGGCTTGCCGTGAAGGGGCATTGTGCCAGCCGACGCATCAGGATCAAGGCGCCGGGGGCATTTGTCATCTCCCGTTACAGTTTTTCGGGCAGTCAGGGCATCCCCCTTGCCGTTGCCGAGGCCTCTGCCCGCAGCGAATGCGGGGCGTCGTCTGCCCCGGGGCGCAGATCGGGCTGAACTCTTGACGCGCTTTGGGCTAGAATGGCCGACCCGCCGGGCGGGCCCGTGTCCGCGGTCCATCGAGAGTGAGAGTCAGGAGAAGTTCCATGCGAATTCCCATGCGCATAGTGGTCGACGAAAACATGCCCCATGCCCAGGCGCTGTTTGCCGAATTTGGCGAGGTGATCCCCCTGGCGGGACGGCAGATCTGCGCGGCGGATCTCAAGGAGGTGGACGCCCTCATGGTGCGTTCCATCACCCGGGTGGACAGGGCCCTGCTCGCCGACTGCCCCAGGCTGCGCTTCGTGGGCACCGCCACCATAGGCACGGACCATGTGGACCAGGCACTGCTGGCCGAGCGCGGCATCCCCTTTTTCAGCGCCCCCGGCTGCAACAAGGTGTCGGTGGGGGATTATGTCCTCTCCGCCCTGCTGGTGCTGGCGGAGCGCCATGAGCTCGACCTTGGCCGGATGAGCCTGGCCGTCATCGGTGCCGGCAATACCGGGGAGTGCGTGGCGGGCAAGGCGCAGGCGCTCGGCATGCGGGTGCTGCGCTGCGATCCGCCGCGGGCGCGTCAGGAGGGGGCCAGTGGTTTTGTCGATTACCAGACGGCGCTCTCGGCCGACATCGTCAGCTTCCACGTGCCCATCACGGAGCAGGGGCAGGATGCCAGCTTCCACCTGCTGGGGGCGAAGGAGATCGCCCGGTGTCCCGCGGGGCAGATCCTCATCAACGCCTCCCGTGGCGAGGTGTGGGACAATGAGGCCCTGCTCGCCCGCCAGCAGGGGGCAGCTCCGTTGCGACTGGTGATGGACGTGTGGGAGAAGGAGCCCGAGGTGCTGGCCGCCCTGGTGCCCCACACCGAGCTGGCCACCCCCCACATCGCCGGTTACAGCCTGGAGGGCAAGGCGCGCGGCACCTGGATGCTCTATCAGGCCCTCTGCCAGCAGGAGGGGCGCCAACCCCGGGCCGAGCTGGAACGGCTGCTGCCCGCGCCGGACGTGACCGAGCTCAGCCCGGGGCGGGCGGCGGATCAGGCGCTGATCAAGCAGCTGGTCCACCTCATCTATGATGTGCGCCGCGACGATGCCCGCTTTCGGGCGCGCCTCGCCATCCCGGGCAGCTTCGACGAGCAGCGCAAAGGATATCCGGAGCGGCGCGAGCTCTCCTCCCTGCGCCTGACGGGCCCCTTTGGCGAGGATCCGGCCCTGGCGGCCCTGGGGTTTCGCACCCAGGCCTGATGCCAGGGGCGGCCCTCAACGATTAACGAAACAGGCAGGATCATCCCTGCGACGGGCGTGCCTTCGGGGGCGCCTACCCCTTTGACAGGAGAGAGCAATGAGTCAGCAGTTCAACGTAGCGGTATTGGGCGCAAGCGGCGCCGTGGGCCAGGCCATGATCGAGATCCTGGAGGAGCGCAACTTCCCGGTGGCCAGCCTCTATCCCCTGGCCTCCAGCCGCAGTGCCGGTGATGTGGTGCGCTTTGGCGGCAAGAACCTCGACATCCTGGATGTGGAGGAGTTTGACTGGAGCCGGGTCGAGCTGGCCCTCTTCTCCGCCGGGGCCGAGGTCTCCGCCAAGTGGGCGCCGATTGCCGCCGAGCACGGCTGCATCGTCATCGACAACACCTCCTGCTTCCGCTACGAGGAGGATGTACCCCTGGTGATCCCCGAGGTGAACCCCCATGCTCTGGCCGATTTTCGCAATCGCAACATCATCGCCAACCCCAACTGTTCCACCATACAGATGCTGGTGGCCCTCAAGCCCCTGCACGACGAGGTGGGCATTGCCCGCATCAATGTGGCGACCTATCAGTCGGTCTCGGGCTCCGGCAAGGAAGGGGTGAGCGAGCTGGCCGGCCAGACCGCCAAACTGCTCAACGGCCTGCCGGTGGAGCCGAGCCTCTACCCGCAGCAGATCGCCTTCAATCTCATCCCGCAGATCGACGAGTTCACCGACAACGGCTACACCCGGGAAGAGATGAAGATGGTGTGGGAGACCCAGAAGATCCTGGGGGATGCCAGCATTGCCGTGAACCCCACCTGCGTGCGGGTCCCCGTCTTCTACGGTCACGCCGAGGCGCTGCACGTCGAGCTGCACCAGCCCCTGGATGCCGAGCAGGTCAAGGATCTGCTGCGGGCCGCCCCCGGGGTGCGTCTGTTCGACGAGGAGGAGGGCTACCCGACCCCGGTTGGCGACGCCACCGGCCAGGACGAGGTGATGGTGGGGCGCATCCGCCAGGATATTTCTCACCCCAGCGGTATAAATATGTGGATCGTGGCCGATAACGTTCGTAAGGGCGCGGCGACCAACAGCGTGCAGATCGCAGAGCTGCTGATCCGCGACTACCTGTAAGTTCCTATTGATGCTCGGTCTCCCGACAAGGGGGGCCGAGTGTGATCGGAGTGGCAGGAAGTGGCTCCGACATTCCCCCTTAATATCAATTAATTAACTTTGCCCTTACACTCGGGGCGTTTTGGGGCTAATTGCGTCGGATGACTGGCTTGGCGCCCAAGCCTGATTTATATTGAACCGACTGTTTTGAGGCAACTATCCAGATTTTTCAATGTGATAGGCCGTCATACGAAGGAACGAACATGGGACAATCCCGCATAACACTGGCGACGCTGCTTGCGTTGGGTCTGCTCAATACCGCCTCTGCGACTGCCGAGGAGGCAGGCCGGGATCCCTTCTTCGTGGAACTCAGGGGCCCTGACGAACCCGTCAGCCAGCCCGTATCGCCGAGCCAGCCCGTCCCCAGGGCCTTGCCCCAGTCCCAGCCGGTGCGTCAGCCGCAACCCGTGGCCGCCCAGACGCAGAGCGGGCGGCGTTACGGTCCGGTCCGTCCCACCGACACCCTCTGGAGCCTCGCCAGCAGGCACAGGCCCAGCAGCCGGGTCAGCGTCTACCAGACCATGGTGGCCATCTATGACAAGAACCCGACCAGTTTCGCCGATGGCAACATCAACCACATACTGGTGGGGTCGAGCATCACGCTGCCCAGCGAAGCCGAGGCGCGCCGCCACACGGATGCCCAGGCCCGGCAACGCTTCAACAGTGACAACGCCAGCTGGAAGGGGCTGAGCCCCAAATATCTGGCCAGCAAACAGAGTGCCCAGCCCGCGGTCCCCGCCAAACCGGCCAGCAAGCCGGTGGTGAAGGCCGCTCCCCAGCAGGTTGCCGCGGCCAAGGCCGTGGCGGCCACCAAGGCTCCCGCAGCGCAGGCCGCCCCGCTGCCGAGCGCAGCCCCGACCAAGGCCACCGACACTCCCGCCAAGGCTGCGGGAGCGGCCCTGGCGGCGGCCCCCGTACTGGCCAGCGCCGCCAGCAGCGCCCCGGCTCCCCTGCCGGTGGCCACCGAGACGGTGCAGGCCAAGCCGGGCACCGAGATGGCCCTGGCCCTGGAAGATGCCAATGCCCAGCTCGGTCAGGTGACCGAGATGAACCACAGGCTCAAGCTGCGGCTGCAATCCCTCACCGAAGAGGTGGAAACCCTCAAGGCCCAGCTGCAAGATCAGCTGGCCCTGCAAAAAGAGGTGGCCGAGCTCAGGGCCAATCCCGTGCCCCCCGTGGTGGCGCCGCCCGCCCCCCGCAACTGGCTGACCGACCTGCTCGCCTCTCCGCTCAATCTGGCCATGATCATCCTGCTGCCCGTGCTGCTGGTGCTGGCCCTGGTGACGCTCTGGCTGCGGGCCCGGGCGCGGCGGGAGCTGGAGGAGCAGGAGAAGAATCTGGCGGAGACCACCTCTGTAGTGATGGGCCAGGAGACGAGCGAGTTCGATCAGCTGATCGGCGCCGACATCGACGAAGAGCCGCTGAGCCGCCCCGAGCCTGCGCCCGCCTCCGTCCCCGATACCGAAATGCCGGACGATCTGGAGCTGGTCTTCAGCGACGAGGGAGAGCAGGCGCGGGATCTGCGGGATCCGGATCTGGTGCCCGAGCTGGATCTCGCCGCCGACGAGCGCTTTGAGCGGCCCCAGCGTCCAGAGATGGATCTGGCCGGCGAGTTCAACCCCGCCGCCGATGAGGCACTGATGAGCGAGGAGGAGCTGCAGGCGGCCCTGTTCGCCGATCTCAATGCCGAACTCGATGGGGAAGACGATCGCCGCGCCAGGGATGAGGCCGGGCGGGATGAGGATGACAGCCTGCCCGAGCTCGACTTCAGCGATTTCGACACCAGCCTGGACGACGAGCCGGCGCCGAGCGAGCACAAGCCGTCCCCCAGCGCGGAGGAGCTGCTGGCCGAGTGGGGCATGGCCCCCGAGACGGCGGATACCCCAGCGCCTGCCAAGGATCCCAACGAGCTGGCCCTGGCGGACTTTGAGGATGCGTTCGACGATGTCGAGCCTAGCCAACCCCTCAAGCCCCGCGCCGAGGCAGCCGCCGATGACTTCGTCGAGATAGACAGCCTGCTGGCGGAGGCCGAGGCGAACCAGAGCGAGCAGGAGCCCTATCAGGGGTTCTCCCTGGACGTGGGACTGGATGGCTTCCCCGAGGTGTTGCCCGAGTCTGGTGGCTTCGACGTGGATGCCGACGACGGCGGGGTGGGGGCCAAGCTGGATCTGGCCCGGGCCTATCTCGAGATCGACGACAAGGAGAGTGCCCGCGAGCTGCTGGTGGAGGCGGCCGAGCAGGGCAACGATCACCAGCGCAGCGAGGCCGAGAAGCTGCTCAAGCGGCTGGCCTGATCGCCGGATGCCAACAGGGCGACCCCGGGGTCGCCCTTCTTTTTGGGACATTTGTCCCTGTGTGCGTATAATTCGCCGCGTTTTCTCTCAAAGACAGTGTGACCCATGCGAATTGCCCTAGGTATTGAATATGACGGCAGCCGGTATTTTGGCTGGCAGCGCCAACGAGAAGTGATCAGCGTCCAGCAGGAGCTGGAGAAGGCCCTCAGCCGCATCGCCAACCACGAGGTGGCCATACAGTGCGCCGGGCGCACCGATGCCGGTGTCCACGCCACCGGCCAGGTGATCCATTTCGATACCCATGCCGTTCGCAGCGAATCCGCCTGGACCCTGGGCATGAACTCCAACCTGCCCCCGGACATAGGGGTACGCTGGGTCAAGGAGGTGGACCAAGGGTTCCATGCCCGTTTCAGCGCCACCGCCCGTCGCTACCGTTACGTCATCTACAACCACAACTATCGTCCCGCCATCCTCGGCAGCGGCGTCAGCCACTACCACGAGACCCTGGACGCCGACCTGATGCACCTGGCGGGGCAGAGCCTGCTCGGGGAGCGGGACTTCAGCTCGTTTCGCGCCGTGGGGTGCCAGTCCAAGAGTCCCTGGCGCAACGTGACCCACCTGTGTGTCAGCCGCTCCGGTCCCTATATCGTGCTCGACATCAAGGCCAACGCCTTCTTGCACCACATGGTGCGCAACATCACCGGCTCCCTGCTGCTGGTGGGGCAGGGGCAAAAACCCGTGGAGTGGATTGCCGAGGTGCTGGCCGCCAAGGATCGCAACCTGGCGGGGCCCACCGCCAAGGCGGGCGGCCTCTATCTGGTGGACGTCGATTATCCCGCCGAACAGGGCCTGCCCCGGCTGCCGCTCGGCCCGCTCTGGCTGCCGGACTCGGCACCGGGTACGACCAGTTTTTAGTAACTGCGCCCGAAAAATTGTGGTTTAATGATCCGTCGTTTATTGCCACCGAGCCGATAAGTCATTGAACAATCAAGGCTCGGTGCGTTTTGTCAGGCACAAAAGCATTAAGGAATTCCATGAGCTGGCTTGAGAAGATCCTTCCCAAGAGCAAGATCACTACCCCCCGTCGTCACAACATTCCGGAAGGGGTGTGGACCAAGTGCGGATCTTGTGAACAGGTGCTCTACCGGGCAGAGCTGGAGCGCAACCTCGAGGTGTGCCCCAAGTGTAATCATCACATGCGCATCAGCGCCCGTGCCCGCCTCGAGTGTTTCCTCGACGTAGAAGGTCGCAGTGAAGTCGGCGCCGAGCTGGAGCCGCAAGACATATTGAAGTTCAAGGATTCCAAGCGCTACAAGGATCGTTTGTCCACCGCCCAGAAAGAGACGGGGGAGAAGGATGCGCTGGTGGTGATGAAGGGAACCCTCAAGGGGGTGCCGGTCGTCGCCTGTTCGTTCGAGTTTTCCTTCATCGGCGGCTCCATGTCCTCCGTGGTCGGTGCCCGCTTCGTGCGCGCCGTCGAGGAGAGCATCAAGGAGGGCCGCGGCCTGGTCTGCTTCTCCACCTCGGGTGGAGCGCGGATGCAGGAAGCCCTGTTCTCCCTGATGCAGATGGCCAAGACCAGTGCGGCGCTCGACAGGCTCACCAAGGCGGGCCTGCCCTACATCTCGGTACTGACCGACCCCACCATGGGCGGCGTCTCCGCCAGCCTGGCCATGCTGGGTGACATCAACGTGGGCGAGCCCAAGGCGCTGATCGGCTTCGCCGGCCCCCGCGTCATCGAGCAGACAGTGCGCGAGAAGCTGCCGGAAGGCTTCCAGCGTTCCGAATTCCTGCTGGAGAAGGGCGCCATCGACATGATCGTAGACAGGCGCGAGATGCGGGACCGTCTGGCCAGCTTGCTGGCCAAGCTGATGAACACCCAGGTCATCGAAGACTGAACATGAGTTCGCACATGCAACAATCTCAAAGCCGGTCGCTGGTCGACTGGCTTTCTTATTTGGAGCAGATCCATCCGGTCAACATCGACATGGGTCTGACACGGGTCGGTGAGGTGGCGCGGCGCATGGGCTTGACCCGGCTGCCCGGCAAGGTGCTCACTGTGGCGGGCACCAACGGCAAGGGGTCCTCCTGCGCCATGGCCGCCAGCATACTGATGGCCGCGGGCTACCGGGTGGGGGTCTACTCTTCGCCCCACCTGCTGCGCTTCACCGAGCGGGTTCGCCTCGATGGCGCCGAACTGCCCGAGGAGGAGCACTGCGCCGCCTTCGCCGAGGTGGAAGCGGCCCGGGGCGAGATTGCCCTCACCTTCTTCGAGTTCGCCACCCTGGCCGCTCTCTGGCTGTTTCGCCGCCATGCCCCCGATGTGGTACTGCTGGAAGTGGGGCTGGGAGGCCGGCTCGATGCCACCAATGTGGTGGAGTCCGATGTGGCCATGATCACCTCCATCGCCCTGGATCACTGCGACTGGCTGGGGGATACCCGCGAAGCGGTGGCGGTGGAAAAAGCCGGCGTCTATCGGGCGGGCAAACCCGCCATCAGCGGCGAGCCCAAGCCTCCGTCGACCATTGCGAGCGAAGCGGCGCGCATAGGTGCCTGCTTGCGTCAGGTGGGTGTCGATTTCTCTGGCAAAGAGCATGAGACCAGCTGGGATTACCAGGGTCTGTACCAGTGGCGGGATCTGCCCAAACCCACCTTGCCGCTGATGAATGCGGTGACCGTGCTGGCGGCCCTGGAGTCCCTCGGCTTGCCGCTGCCCGAGTCCGCCATCCGCGAAGGGCTGGCAAACGCCAGGCTGGCGGGGCGGATGCAGCGGCTGCAAAACGAGCCGCTGGTCATCGTCGATGTGGCCCACAATCCTCACTCGGCGGCCTACCTGGCCAGCCAGCTGCGCCAGATCCCCTGTCAGGGGCGGCGCCTGGCCGTGGTCGGCATGCTCAAGGACAAGGACATGGCGGGATCGCTCGCCGAGCTCGATGGCCTCATCGACCGCTGGTATCTGGCTAGCCTGAGCGGCCCGCGCGGGGCGACGGCGGCCCTGCTTGCCGATGCCCTGGGGCAGGCGGGAGCTGCGCAATATGATGCAGTATCAGAGGCTTACCGAAAGGCCCTGGCCGACGCGAGTCCCAGTGATATGGTCATTGTCTTTGGTTCGTTTTACACTGTCGCCGATATTTTGGCGATACAGCCGGTTTGAGCGCCCCAGGGCGACGCACCGGACAGCAACACAAGGGTAGGAGTAAGGTTTGGCTTCCAAGTTCCAAAACAGATTGGTGGGCACTGTGATCCTGGTGGCCCTGGTGGTGATCTTCTTGCCGGACATGCTCGATGGCCAGAAGATTGCCCAGAAGGATGAATCGTTCGCCACCATACCGCTGCGCCCCGAGCTCGAGCCCGCCAAGCCAGCTCTGCAGGTCTCCGCTGCCAGCACCTTGCCCGAGCAGCACGCGGCGAGCCAGCAGCAGGCGGCCGAAGCCGAGCAGTGGCAGGTGGAGGAGGTGCCGGACACAGTCACCCTGGGGCAGTCATCAACGGCAGCCCCCGAGACCCAGACCAAGGCCGTCGCCCCCGTGGTGGTGGCGAAGCAGCCGGAGCCCAAGCCCGCGGTCAAGCCTGAGCCCAAACCAGCCGCCAAGCCCGCAGTCAAGCCGGAATCCAAGCCCGCGAGCCAGGCCGGTCAGATCAAGACCATGGACGATCTGCTGCAGAGCAAGCAGCTGGTGGCCAAGGCCCCCGAGCCGGCCCAGGGCAGCTGGATCCTCCAGCTCGGCGCCTTTCGCAACAAGGACAGCGTCAATGCCCTGGTGGGCAAGCTGAGGGCGGCGGGTTATTCGGCCCACACAGTGCCCCGTACCCCGGTGCAGGGGCAGATCAACCGGGTCTTCATCGGGCCGGATGTCTCCAGGGCCAAGTTGCAGGGGATACAGAGCAAGGTGAGCCAGTTGACCGGGCTGAGCGGTTCTGTGGTGGCCTACAACCCCTGAATCGCCTCGCTTTGCATGAAAAAGACCGCGCCCTGGCGCGGTCTTTTTCATGGCGGTCAGCCCATCAGATGCACTTCACCGGCTTGGGCAGGCCGGCAATCTTGGTGGCCTGCTTGGCGGGTCCTTGCGGAAACAGCTTGTAGAGGTAGCGGCTGTTGCCCTTCTGGGGGCCATACTGCTTCTCCATCGCCTTGACCAGGGCGCGGATGGCGGGGGAGGTGTTGAACTCCAGGTAGAAGGCCCGCACGAAGCGCACCACCTCCCAGTGGGGCTCCTCCAGCACTATGCCTTCCTGCTCGGCCAGCACAGGCGCCAGCGCCTCGCTCCAGTCGTCCACATTGAGCAGATAGCCCTTGGCATCGGTCGCGATGGTGCGCCCGTCAAAAATCAGCACCGGATTGTCAGCCATGATGCCTCCTTGGGGCAACTCAGGATGGGGTCGGCATGGTAGCGCCTTGGGTCGCCGTGAGCAACCGGCTCTGGTTGGCCAGGGCGAGCAGCTCGTCCGCCAGCTGGCTGATGAGGGTGAGCTGCTGGCTCAGCATCAGCTGCTCCTCCGTGCTGTCCGGAGCGGGCAGGGGGCAGGGGCCCTGCTCCTCCTGGGGGGCCTCCCCGGCCAGCTGTCCCGCCGCCTGGGTCAGGGTATGACTCAGGTGGCGACTGATCTGCGCCAGCCCTGTGATGGGCTCAAGCTGATCCCGGTGGGCGCCCAGCGCCGAGATGTAGGAGAGCAGGGCGTGGTTGCGCCAGGTGAGGGTGAAACAGAGGTCGAGGAAGCGGCGGCGCTTGCTCGGCTCCACCAGCATGCTCTGCCAGGCCATGGCCAGCTCGCTGTCGGCCAGATGGGCCTCCTTGCGGGCGATGCGATAGGCCAGGGACTCATCGCGGCGCAGGTGCAGGCTGGCGAGCACCGCCGAGAGATACCTGGCGTTGGCCGACAGGGAGTTGGCGATGAGCTGGGGCAGGCGCTTGTATTGCCAATCCGGCCACAGCCAGGCCACCAGGGCGTAGGAGAGCAGGCAGCCGAGCAGGGTATCGAGCAGGCGCGGCCCCAGGATGGCGAAGCCGATACCGTCCAGCAGGTTGAAGGCCATCAGCACATAGAGGGTGATGAAGCAGACGGCGGCGCTGTAGTTGCTGCGCACCTGGGTGAAGAAGAGGAAGGCGGCGAGCCCCATCACCACCAGCTGGCCGTGCAGGCTGGGCAGCAGCCAGAGCACGGGTACCCCGATCAGCAGGCCGATGAAGGTGCCGAGCATCCGCTGCATCAGGCGGCGCCGGGTCGCGCTGTAGCTGGGCTGGCAGACGAACAGCACGGTCAGCAGGATCCAGTAGCCCTTGTCCAGCTCGAACGTCTGCAAGATGCCGTAGCCCACCACCAGTCCCAAAGAGAGGCGCAGGGCGTGGCGAAACACCATGGAGTCCAGGCTCAGATGCTGGCGCAGCAGGGCCAGCAGGGGCCTGGGCGCCGGCCGGGCCAGGGGCGGTAGCGGCATTGGCACCGTCGCCGGGTTTTGCAGCTCCTCGGCGCTCGCCAGCAGCCCGTTGATGCTGGCCAGGTTGCGGCGCAGGAACTTCATCGGCGTCAGCAGGCTCTGGGGGTAGTGCTGCTTGAGGTGGGTGAATTCGAGCTGATCCTCCAGAGCCTCCAGGGCCCAGCGGATGCGTTTGGGGTGATGGTAGGGCTCATGGACCAGGATGGCGTAACCCAGTTGCCGGCACGCCTGGGCCAGCTGCTGCAACACCTCCTGAAAGCCTGCGATGACTCTGCCTTGCTTGAGATCGGCCTCGAGCCGGCTGTAGGGGTAGTGGCTGGAGGTGGCCCGCTCTTGGATCTCCAGGGCCAGCAGATAGAGGCGCAGCAGACCGGCCAGCTCGGGGGCGGCCTGGGCCCGCTGGCTATGGAGACGGGCATTGAGCGCCGTCTTGGCCAGATTCAGGGAGCCGACCAGGTTGATGTTGAGCTGGGCCAGATTGTGGCGGATGGCCTGGGCACCGTGCTCGTCGGCCGGGAAGAAGCGGGATTTCTCCTCCAGATAGCGGGAGAGGGCGAAGTAGCTCTGGGCGAGCTGCTCGTGCAGGGTCTTGTAGGGCAGCAGCCAGAGCCAGAGCAGCGACACCAGCCCGTACCAGAGGGCGCCGGCACCGAGCGCCAGGGGCTGGTAGAAGAGATCCGGCGCCTTGGCGGCCCCCAGCATGGTGTAGATGGCGACGAGCAGGGAGCCGAAGCTGATGGTGGCGTAACGTTGTCCGAGCGCCCCCACCATCACGAAGAGGAAGGTAGAGCTGGCCAGTCCGAGGGCGAACAGCCAGGGGGTGGGAAAGAGGTACTGCACGCACAAGGAGGCAAACAGGAAACAGACCAGCGTCATGGCCAGGTTCTTGACCCGGCCCCACAGGCTGTCGTCTGTCTCGGCGATGGCTCCGGCCACCACCCCGAGGGAGAGCAGCACGGTGAGCTGGATATCGCCGGTGCCGAGGGCGGTGGCGAGCAGGCCCACCATGGCGATGAGCACCTTGAGGGCGAAGTAGACATGGCTGTCGGTGAGCAGGCGGCGCAGCAGGCCGGAATATTCCACTGGCATGGGGTGAAGCGGTCTCTGTGGCGGTCGAGGCAGTCAGTGTACCGGAGCGGTGACCAAATGGCCCTGATTTGGATCAGGGCGCGCACCGGCAAGTCATAAAAAACCCCGCCGAAGCGGGGTTGTTGAGTTAGTTGCGGTTGCCGCCCAGCAGGCTCAGCAGACTCAGGAAGATGTTGTAGATGGAGACATACAGGGTGACGGTGGCGGAGATGTAGTTGGTCTCGCCGCCGCGCACTATCTGCTGGGTGGTCAGCAGGATGGCACCGGAGGAGAACAGCATGAACATGGCGGACAGGGCCAGGCTCAGGGCGCTCATCTGCAGGAAGATGTTGGCGACCATGGCCACCAGCAGCACCCAGAAACCGACGAACAGCATGCCGCCGATGAAGGAGAGATCCCGCTTGGTGGTCAGGGCATAGGCCGACAGACCGAAGAAGGTGAGGGCAGTGCCGCCAAGGGCCGTCATCACTATCTCGCCGCCGCCGTTGTTCATGTACATGTTGATGATGGGGCCCAGGCTGTAGCCCATCAGGCCGGTCAGGGCGAAGGTGAACACCAGCCCCATGCCGTTGTCACGGTTCTTCTCGGTCAGAAACATCAGACCATAGACGCCGACCAGGAAGATGGCCCAGTGCAGGGGCGGCATGTTCATGACGGTGGCAACCCCGGCCACCACGGCAGAGAAGCCAAGAGTGAGGGAGAGCAGCATATAGGTATTGCGCAGCACCTTGTTGGTGTCGCGCACGGCACCCTGGGTGCCGGTGTAGATAGAACGGGTATCCATCTTGATGTCCTCTTGAGTTCCGGGGTGAAGCGATCGGTTGTGCTTCGTTAACGCATTGTATGCACTGAATGTGTGGATGACGAGCGCTGATTTCAAGGCCCCCCACCCGTGTCGGGTCCCACTATTGCAAGGCAAACATGTATTGTGCATGAACGAGGGGGCGAAGGCGCGGCCTCAGCCCGAGGGCTCGGCCAGGGCTGTGATGGCGCCGCCCTTGTCGCAATACATGGCTCTATCGGCCTGGATGAGCCATTGCTCCGCGCTCCAGCCGCGCTGATAGTGGCTGACGCCTATGCTGATCCCCACTTGGATGGGATGGCCATCCAGATCGAATGGGGCCGACATGGCCAACCGCAGCAGTTCGGCCATGTCATGGGCCTGCTTGAGGTTGTAGCCCGGCAGCAGCAGGATGAATTCGTCCCCTGCCAGGCGGGCGAAGAAGCACTGATGGGCGATGGCGTCGTTGATCCGGCGAGCTAGCTGACAGAGGATGGCATCCCCCTGGCTGTGGCCGAAGCTGTCATTGATGCGTTTGAAGTCATCGAGATCGCAAAACAGCAGGCAGCCGGGGGAGGGCTGGGCTATCTGCTGGCGCAGCTTGTTCATCAGGCTGAGGCGATTGGGCAGACCCGTGAGGGGATCGCGCTGGGCGAGCTGCAGGATCTCCTGCTCGCGCTGCTTGCGCAGGGCAACTTCCCGGCTCAGGCGCTCGTTGCACAGCCAGAGGTAGAGGGCCAGCACCAGGATCAGGGCGGTGGCGGCCAGGCTCAGCATGAACCAGGGGCGCCAGAATACCCATTGCGCCGAGGGGACATGGTAGAGAAAGCTGGCCAGGGAGACATTGCGCTTGATGAGGCCTATCTCCACCAGCTGGTTGAGGATGTGCTCGAAGCGGGCCGGGTTCATGTAGCCAATCTCCACATAAAGCGGCTGTATCATCTCCTTGCTCACCTGGAGCTCGTACTCCATGTGGGCCTGAGTGCGGTTGACCCCGTATTGCTCGCGCAGCAGGCTGATCGCCTCCTGGGGATGGGCCAGGGCATATTGCCAGCCCCGCAGGCTGGCGGCGCGAAAGCGTTCGACCCGATCCGGGTGTTTGGCCTGATTGGCCTGGGTGGTGAACAGGATGTCGCTGTAAAAATCCACCCCGTAGTTGCGCGGGCTGATGACGGAGACGGGCACCCCCAGCTCCTCCAGATAGAAGGGCTCGTTGCTGAGGTAGGCGTTGAAGATGTCGACCCGCCGCTCCAGCAGATCGTGGATGTTGACCGAGGTCTGCAGCGGGATCAGCTCGTCTTCGCGGATCCCCTGATAGAAGAGGGTGGCCAGCAGCTCGGCATCCTGGTGGCCAGGGAACATCATGATCCGTTTGCCCCGCATGTCGGCAAGGGTGAGAATATTGCTGTCGCGCCGGGCGAGGAAGACGGAAGGGGAGTGCTGGAAGATGGCCGCCAGCGCCAGCAGGGGCTGGCCTTCGGCGAACTGGGTCAGCACCTCGGTATTGCCGACGCCAAAATCGGCGCGCCCGCTCAGCACCTCGGCCACCGGACTCAACCCCTTGCCACCGGGGAGGATCTCCACATCCAGCCCCGCCTCGGCGTAATAGCCCTTGGCCTTGGCCATGTGATAGCCCACGAACTGGGGCTGATGCAGCCAGCGCAGTTGCAGCACGACGCGGTCCGCGCCCGGGGGGGCCTCTTCGCCAGCCTGAGCCTGGCCGATGACGTCAAGGCAGAACAAGAACAAGCAAATCAAGCATCTCATCATCCGTGCGAGTCTTCACATTGGTTAGCCGGGATGGGGTGTTTATTCGGGCACATTTGAGTGCCATTGACCGTGAGAATACGCCAAAATGTTGCCAAAGTATCGCATCCTGTCACAGAACGAACACTTCCTTGTTATCGACAAGGGGCCCGGTATTGGCATGCACGACGAGGGAGGGGAGCCGGGTCTGGTGAGCCTGGTGCGTGCCGAGACCGGGCTCGCCCTCTACCCAGTACATCGCCTCGACAAGATGACCTCCGGGCTCCTGCTGCTGGCGTGCACTCCGGAGGCGAACCGGGCCCTGAGCATGGGATTCGCCGAGCGGGCCGTGGCCAAGCAATATCTGGCGCTGTCGGATCGCAAGCCCAAGAAGAAGCAGGGCTGGATCAAGGGCGACATGCAAAAGGGGCGCGGCGGCAGCTGGTTGCTGGCCCGTAGCCAGGAGAACCCGGCCATCAGCTGGTTTGATTCCACCCCGGTGCGCGAGGGACTGCGGCTCTATCGCATCAAGCCCCAGACCGGCAAGACCCATCAGATCCGGGTCGCCATGAAGAGCATAGGGGCGCCCATCCTGGGGGATGAGCGCTACGGCGGCACGGCGGCGGATCGCGGCTATCTGCATGCCTGGCGCTTGGCGTTTACCCTGTGGGGCGATCCCTTCACCTTCGAGCCGGCACCGGATCTCGGGGAGGCCTTCACCCCGCCCGAGCTGGCCCAGGCCATCGCCCGGCTCGCTCCCTGACGGCGTCGCCCGGCCTTTGCCGGTTGTAACGAAAAACGGACAGCCCCGGGGGCAAGGAGGCCCGTCCCCCGAAGCTGTCATGGTGATGTCACATTTCATTTACATCTTCCGGGCCGCGTTGGCCCAGGCCCATCTCGGCCCAGACTCTTTTCTTCCCGTCGCGCCACGCATCTAATGAAACAAGTTGTTAACACCTTCATTCAACCTGATTTCATGCAAAGGAGTGCACCATGGCGACGACCCAGACCCACAACCCCCTCGGCACCGACGGCTTCGAGTTCGTCGAATACACGGCGCCGACCGCCGCCGGCATCGATGCCCTCAAGGCGCTGTTTGTCTCCCTGGGCTTTGCCGAGGTGGCCCGTCACAAGCACAAGCTGTGCTGGCTCTACCGCCAGGGGGACATCAACTTCGTGGTCAATGCCGAACCCCACTCCCAGGCGGAGCAGTTTGCCAGCGACCATGGCCCGAGCGTGTGCGGCATGGCATTTCGGGTGAGCGATGCGGGCCGTGCCCAGCAATACGCCATCGCCAAGGGGGCCAAGCCGTTCGTCGGCAAGATAGGGCCCATGGAGCTCAACATCCCCGCCATCTACGGCATCGGCGAGAGCACCCTCTCCTTTGTCGACCGTTACGGCGAGCGGGGCTCCATCTATGACGTGGACTTCCTCTTCTACCCCGACTGGCAGGCGCGCATGGCCGAGGTGGATGCGGGGCTCCTTGAGATCGATCACCTGACCCACAACGTCCAGCGCGGCAACATGGATGTCTGGTCCAACTTCTACGAGCGGATCGGCAACTTCCGGGAAATTCGCTACTTCGACATCGAAGGCAAGCTGACCGGGCTGCATTCCCGTGCCATGACGGCTCCCTGCGGCAAGATTCGCATTCCCATCAACGAGTCCTCCGATGACAAGTCCCAGATAGAGGAGTACCTGCGCCAGTACAAGGGGGAGGGGATCCAGCACATAGCCCTCGCTTCAAGCGACATCTACCAGACCATCCGTACCCTGCGTGGTCGCGGCACCGGCTTTATGCCCACGCCGGACACCTACTACGAGCAGGTCGACAGCCGGGTCGAGGGACATCAGGAGGATCTGGCGGCACTGAAAGAGCTGCGCATCCTCATCGACGGCTCGCCGACGAAAGATGGCATCCTGCTGCAGATCTTCACCGACACCGTCATAGGCCCGGTGTTTTTCGAGATCATCCAGCGCAAGGGCAATGAAGGCTTTGGCGAGGGCAACTTCCAGGCACTGTTCGAATCCATCGAGCTGGATCAGATCCGCCGCGGCGTGCTCCACGGCGAGAAGGACGGGGAGCTGCACGATGCGTAACCATCCTATTCTCCCTCGGGCAGGAGGCTGCCATGCGTAACTGGATACGTTTCCCCCACCGGGAGGGGACCCACTCCCGCCAGGCCCATGCGGACCTGCCCGAGCAGGCCATCTATGAGCGCGAACTGGGCCGCTCCGGTTTCTTCGGGCCGGCCACCCACATGCACCACAAGCATGCCCCCACCGACTGGGTCAACTGGGAGGGGTCGCTGCGCCCACGCCTGTTCGATCTCAACGCCCTCGGCGAGGAGGTGAGCTCCCTCTCCCCCTGGGTGATGCCGGATCTGCTCAGCAATCCCCACTGCCGCTACCGGATGTGGCGCCTGGCGGACAAGATGCCGTTTCTGGTGCGCAACGCCGACGGCGACGAGCTGCTCTTCATCCACGAGGGGAGTGGCGAGTTTTACTGCGACTACGGCCATCTGACCCTGCGGGACGGCGACTATGTGGTGATCCCCCGGGGCACCATGTGGCGCATCGAGCCCACCGCGCCCCTGTTCATCCTGATGATAGAGGCGACCGAGGACAGCTATCAGCTGCCGGACAAGGGGTTGGTGGGCAACCACGCCATCTTCGATCCGGCGGCCCTGGACGTGCCCGCCATCAACGAGCGCTTCCTGGCCCAGCAGGACGAGAACCCCTGGTCACTGCAGATCAAACGCCACGATCGGGTCTCCGTTATCACCTGGCCCTTCAACCCCCTGGATGCCCAGGGCTGGCACGGGGACTTGTGCGTGGTGCGCCTCAACTGGCGCGACATTCGCCCCCTGATGAGCCACCGCTACCATCTGCCGCCCTCGGCCCACTCCACCTTCGTGGCGAGCCGCTTCGTCATCTGCACCTTCGTGCCGCGCCCCATAGAGAGTGATCCCGGAGCCTTGCGGGTGCCCTTCTACCACAGCAACGATGATTTTGACGAGGTGCTCTTCTACCACGCCGGGGACTTCTTCAGCCGGGACAATATCGAGCGGGGCATGGTCACCTTCCACCCCGCCGGCTTCACCCACGGCCCTCATCCCAAGGCCTTTGCGGCGGGCCAGGCCCATGCCAAGACCTTCACCGACGAGGTGGCCGTGATGCTCGACACCCGGGATGCCCTGGGCGTCGGCCAGATCTGCGAGGGGATAGAAGATCCCCGTTATGTGTCCAGCTGGCAGCGGCCAGACGCCACCCCAGGCAAATAAGGAATTCGACATGAAATTGGCAACCTTGAACAATGGCAGGCGCGATGGCGCCCTGGTGGTGGTCAGCCGGGATCTGAGCCGGGCGGTGGCCGTGGCCGACATAGCCCCCACCCTGCAAGGGGCGCTGGACGACTGGGCCGAGCTCGCCCCCCGACTGACCGCCGTCTATCAGGCCCTCAACGACGGCGCCTGCCCCGACGCCTTCCCCTTCGATGAGGGCGCCTGCCTCTCGCCGCTGCCCCGCGCCTATCAGTGGCTCGATGGCAGCGCCTACGTCAACCACGTGGAGTTGGTGCGCAAGGCCCGCGGCGCCGAGATGCCGGAAAGCTTCTGGCACGATCCCCTGATGTATCAGGGGGGCTCGGACAGCTTCCTCGCCCCCCATGGCCCCATCGTGATGGGCTCCGAGGAGTGGGGCATCGATTTTGAATCCGAGCTGGCCATCATCACGGACGACGTACCCATGGGCACCGACTCCGGGGAGGCCGAGGGCCACGTAAAGCTGTTGATGCTGGTCAACGATGTGAGCCTGCGCAACCTCATTCCCGGGGAGCTGGCCAAGGGCTTTGGCTTCTTCCAGTCCAAGCCGTCGAGCGCCTTCTCGCCGGTGGCCATCACCCCGGACGAACTGGGGGAGGCGTGGCAGGATGGCAAGGTGCACCTGCCCCTGGTGACCCGCCTCAATGGCACTCTGTTCGGGGAGCCGGATGCGGGGGTGGACATGACCTTCAACTTTTTCGAGCTGATGGCCCACGCCGCGAGGACGAGGCCGCTGGCCGCCGGCACCATCATAGGGTCGGGCACCGTCTCCAACTACGACAGAAGCCGGGGATCCTCCTGCCTCGCCGAGCGACGGATGTTGGAAATTATCGAGTCAGGTCAAGCCACTACACCCTTTCTGCGCTTTGGTGATACAGTGTCCATCGCGATGCAGGATCGCAACGGATTGGCACTGTTTGGGACCATTTCTCAGCGGGTAACCCAGGCGGAGTAGGGCAGCGGCGGGGAGACAGGCTCGCCAGAACAGGGACAGATTATGTTGCAGTTGTTTGGATATTGGCGGTCGTCGGCCAGCTATCGGGTGCGGATCCTGATGCAGCTCAAGGGGCTCGACTATGAGTTCCACCCGGTCAACTTGAGGCTGGGCGAGCAGCATGAGAAGGGGTTTCACCGGATCAATCCCCAGGGGCTGGTGCCGTTTCTCATCGACGGGGATGTGCAGCTGGGTCAGTCGGTGGCCATCATGGAGTACCTCGACGAGGCCTACCCCGCCTATCCGCTGATGCCCTCGTCCGCCCAGGCGCGGGCCCGGGTGCGTCAGGTGGTCAACATGATTGCCTGCGATACTCACCCCCTCAACAACCTGCGGGTGCTCAACTATCTGGAGCAGGCGCTGGGGGTGGATCAGCCCCGCAGGGAGGCCTGGTATCGTCACTGGATTGACGAGACGTTCCGGGCCCTGGAGCCGCTGTTGATGACCACGGCCGGCGTCTACAGCGTCGGCAACGAGGTGACCCTGGCGGACTGCATGCTGGTACCCCAGGTCTACAACGCTCGCCGCTATCAGATGAGCCTGGAGGAGTATCCCACCATCCAACGCATCGTCGCCAACTGCGAGCAGTTGCAGGCCTTCGTCAGGGCGGCGCCGGAACGCCAGCCGGATGCGTCATAAGCCTGTTGGCCACATGGCACAGCCCCCGCATCGCGGGGGCTGTTTCGTCTGGGGAGTTCGGGCATGGCGGCGCTAGTCGGGTGTCCCGGCACTGGCCTGCTGGCTGGCGCGGACCTGGCCGAGCAGGATGGCCTCGTCGGTGGCGTCGTAGATCATGACTCCGAGGTGGCTGACCTGGCCGCTGAAATCGGCCAGGGGGACCAGGGTCAGGTTCTGGTACATGAAGGGGGCCGACCCCGTGATGGGTCTGTAGTTGTCAAAGCGCAGCAGATAGGGGCGCTGCTCCCAGGTGCTGAAGGCGCGGTTGTTGAGGGTGAAGACCTGATTGGCCTTGCGCTCGAACCAGGCCCGATCCAGCTCGTCAAACAGCTCGAACAACACCCGATCGCGCACTGTGGCGGCCTGACGACCGCTGTGGCTCTCCATGAACCCGTTCCAGACCTGGATCCTGAACTGGCGATCCAGCACGAAGAGACCCACGTCCAGGTTCTGGACTATGTTCATCAGCCAGTGAAATTCCCGTATTTCCATGTGCACTCCTAGAGCAGATGTTGAACCTTGTGATCCATGGTGGCGATGGAATCTTCGGTAAACAGCAGCAGCAGATCGCACTGCACCTTGTGGCCCTGCAGCCGGTAGTTGATCTCGATGGCCAGGGTGCGCCGCCAGCGGCTCTGGTTGGTCTGGATCAGCTGGTGGATGGGCCTGTGCTGGCCCAGCAGCACCGGATGCCCCTGGCTGAAGTGGGTGTCGAGCTGGGCACTGAAGCCGCGCAGGAAGGCGCCGATCAGCACGTTGGCCGTGTCCATCAGCAGCTCCAGCTCGGCGGCCCTGTCGAGTTCCCCCTCATGTTTCATCAGCCGGGCCAGCTCGGCGAAGCTGGCGTCATGGAACAGGAGCAGGGCCTCCCCGGCGATCCCGGCTCCGATGAACCCCTGGCACACGGCGGAGAGGGTATCGGACTCGGCGGCGGCGGAGAGGGCCATGTGCAGCTCTGAGACCTCGAGCACATTGACGTTGGGAATGGGCAGTACCACGAAGGCGCCGAGCAGGCGGGCCAGCAGATCGGCGGCCTGGCCCATGGCGACGTTGGCCAGCTCCTGATAGAGATCCCGGGACTGGGGCGTCAGCAGCGGGCCGGACGGGGGGGCGTGCTGTGGAGCCGGCGCAGGGCTTGCCTGGGGCTCTGTGACGCTCTCTTCCCTGGGCTGCCAGAAACCATGCTGGCGCAAGAAGGCGTGCAGGGTCTCGGGGGAGGCGGGTTTCTTGATGAAATCCAGCGCTCCCAGCGCCATCACCCTGGCGTGGGCCTCGGGTTGTATGTCCCCCGAGACCACCAGCACCTTGCTGCGGATCCCTTCCCGTTGCAGGGTCTCGAGCACGTCATAACCATCCATCCTGGGCATGGTGAGATCGAGCAGCACCAGATCGCCGTGACCCATAAGGATCTGCTCCAGTCCCTCCTGGCCATCGCCGGCTTCATGCAGCCGAATGTCCCATTCCCGGGGCAATGCCCGGGCCAGTTGCTTGCGGGCAAAACCCGAATCATCGCAGATCAACACATTCATGGGGCCGCCCTCTCAATGCTTCATGGAGACAAGTGTGGCTCGGCCTGTCCGGTACGCCACCACGGCCGGCCTGGGCTATGGGGCTGGGCGATCCTGCCGGTAAGGTTCCGAGTATTTCTCGACAAACTCGGCGAACAGCTTAACACGCAGCGGCGCAAAATTGGGTTGGGTCAGCTGCATATAGAAGGGACGGCTCGGGGTCTGCCAGTCAGGCAGAACCGGTTGAAGCCGTCCTTCCCGGAGCGCTTGCTGCACCAGGTAGCGGGGGACATTGATGATGCCCAGGTGTTGCTCGGCGGCGCGCAGCGCAGCCTGGGCCTGGCTGACGGTCAGCTTGGCCTGGGGACAGATCCTGGCGCTCTCTCCCTCCCGGTTGCTGAGCTGCCAGTGCTGGTGGGGCCAGCAGTAGATGAGATCCTGCTCGTCGAGGGCGGCCGGGTGGGCGGGGCATCCCCGTTTCGCCAGATAGAGGGGGGAGGCGAACAGCCCGTATCTCACCTGGCCGAGCAGGGTGGTGTGGGGCTGGGTCTGGGGCAGCTCGCCGTTGAAGAACACCAGATCCCTGTCTCCCTCGAGCAACTGCTGGTGGTCGTTGGTCTGGCTGATGTCAAATTGCACCTCGTCGTGGTGCAGGGAGAAGGCCGTCACCATGTCGATGAGCAGGGTACTGGAGAGGGAGACGGGGGCCGCCAGCCGGATCACTCCCGCCAGATCGGCCTCTTTGCCCTGGATCTCGCCGGTGGCCTGCTCTATGTCGGCCAGGGGCGTGCAGAGGCGCTCGTAGTAGCGCAGCCCCTCGTCGGTGAGGCGGATCTTGCGGGTGGATCTGTGCAGCAGAGGGTGGCCCAGGATCTCTTCCAGATGGGAGATGCGGCGGCTGATGGTGGCGGTGGGCATGCCCAGTGCGCTGGCGGCATGGGAGAAGCCCCCCTCCTGTACCACCTTGACGAATAGATAGAACTCTTCGATGTACTTCATAGGAGGCGTGGCACTCGAGGCAAACCGTGACCTTAAGAAGCGGGCCTCCCCTTGGCAAGGGCAATCACGCCTTTAATTGATCTGGATTAGGTTCGACTCCCGCTGGTATTGATGCAGCAGGCGGATGAAGTCGGCGGGATCCCTGTCCAGGCTGCCGACGGGGACCAGCAGATCGTAGCCGAGGAGGCTTCTCAGCCTCGCCATGCGATTGGCCAGCATGGCGATCACCCCTTCGTACTGGGCCCCCTCCCGGGAGCGATAGTGGCTCTCCTCGAACAGGTCGTCGAACTGGCTGGCACAGGTGCCGGTGGGGCAGTCCGTCTGCTCGCTTTGCAACACCTGCATCAGCACGGCGCGCTGCTCCGTCAGTATCCCTACCGCCAGCCGGGGTGTGATCAATGTCAAAAAACTGTCGTAATCTTTTATCCGCAAGCCGATGAAGGGGATCTCCACCAGATCCCACCCCATATGGATACGCGGGTGGTCAATCCGCTGAATATTTACCCATTTGAGCACCCAGCCGCCATGCTTGTGGTGATATTGCAAACAGTCGTGACATAAAGAGAGACTAAAATGAGGCTCTCTGAGCTTCAAGGTGCCGATGAAGAGGGTCATCAGCCCCGCCAGCAACCCGCAGTAGATGGGGATTAGTGGTTGTTCACCGAGTAAAAAAAGTATAGAAATCATGGCAATGGTTATTATTGAGCCAAGCAATACTAGAGTGAGTCCGTTTCTTCTGACCATGGGCTGTACGTGAAGTGTTTGCATATGAGGATGACCTTGCCGCTCTTCCTGTTCTTTCAGTCTAAGCCCCATATCAAGATGTGTTGCAGTCAGGCAGATATGGTGTGGATGGCGCTCGTTCCTCACACTCAAGGAACATGCTGATGAATTGCCATAACAGATGAACACACTCGACGAATGCACCCTCGACAACTTCGAAGTGCTGCACACGCCTATCTGGATCTATGACATCCTCCATCATCGCATCTTCTGGGCCAATGAGGCCGCACTCGCCCTCTGGGAGGCGGATTCCCTCACCGAGCTCAAGGGGCGCGACTTCGGGGCCGACATGGCTGACGCCATCAGTCTGCTGCTTCAGCGCTACCTTGGCGACTTCCAGCAGGGGCGCAGCTACAACGAATGGTGGAGCCTCTCCCCCAAGGGGGTGAAGAAGCAGGTCTATCTTCGCCTGTCCGGGGTACAGCTGGCCGGTCGCCTGATGATGATGACGGAGGCGGTGATCGACGCCGACAGCCTGCATCAGCAATCTTCCCTCGCCACCGGGGATACCCTGGCCTGCCTGTTTGATGACAGCGGTCTGCTGGTCAGTGGCAACCACCACTTCGAATCCTGTTTCGGTACGGGGATCGTCACCCTGGCTCAGATCTTCTCCGGCAACGACGACGCCTTCTTTCAGCGGCTCTCCCGGCTTGACGAGGTGGTGACCGAGGGGGAGTGTCTGACCCGCAAAGGGATGCGCTGGTTTCAGTATCAGTTCCGCCATATCCAGCAGGGGGAGCGGATCCTGCTCACCATGCGGGACATCACGGATCGCAAGCTCGAGGAGCTGGAGCATCGCCACCTCGCCTGGCACGACTCCCTCACCGGCCTGCTCAACCGCTATGGCCTGATGAAGTCGCTCGAGGCCTATTGTGGCATGGGGGGGCGTTTCGCCCTGGTGTTCATGGACCTGGACAATTTCAAGCTGGTCAATGACAACTATGGCCACAAGGCTGGGGATCGTCTGCTGGAGCGGGTGGCCGGTCGCCTCAAGCAGGTCTGCCCCCGGGACGTGGAGCTGGCCCGCCTCGGCGGCGACGAATTTACCGCCCTGGTGCCCCTGAACCACGGCAGCGTGCGGGCCGAGGAGGTCGCCGACCTCATGCTCTCCCAGATGAGCAAGCCGCTGCAGCTGAGCGGCCTGCCCGAGGTGACCATAGGGGGCAGCATAGGCATCGCCGTCTACCCGGACGACGCCGATGACGGGGACAACCTCATCACCCGCGCCGACATGGCCATGTACCAGGCCAAGCAGATGGGGCGCCTGCGCTGGCAGCGCTTCACCCCCAGCATGCAGCAGAATCTGCACCGCAAGCTGACCCTCAAGCAGTTTCTGGCCAAGGCCATCGGTCGCCAGGAGCTCAGCCTCTGCTATCAGCCCCAGGTCGATGCCGCAAGCCGGCAGCTGCTGGGGTTCGAGGCGCTGATCCGCTGGCACAATCCTGTGCTTGGCCAGGTCTCGCCGGGGGAGTTCATCCCCCTGGCCGAGGAGATGGGTCTCATCCGCGAGATAGGGGGCTGGGTGCTGGACACGGCCCTGGCCCAGATGGCCCTGTGGCAGCGCCAGTTCGCGGTCAAGGTGCCGGTCTCGGTCAACCTGTCCGGTTTTCAGCTTACCCCCTCCTTGCCAGAACAGGTCGCCGCCTCCCTCAGGGAGCACGGGGTGGAGCCTCATCTGCTGACCCTGGAGCTGACGGAGACGGTGCTGATGCTCGACATGAACGGCTGCATCGGCATCCTGGATCGCCTGAGCGAGCAGGGGATCAAGATCGCCATCGACGACTTCGGTACCGGCTACTCTTCCCTGGCCTACCTCAACCGGCTGCCCATCGACACCATCAAGCTGGATCGCTCCTTCGTGGTGGGACTCAATCTGCCGGTGATCCGCGCCACGGTCGCCATGGCGACGGGGCTTGGCCTCGGCATCATGGCGGAGGGGGTCGAGGAGGAGCATGAGCTGGTGGCGCTGCGGGCCCAGGGATGCCACGTGTTTCAGGGCTTCCTGTTCGGCAGGCCGATGACGGTGGCCGAGATAGAGGAGAACCCTTTCACCCTCTACAGCCAGGTGGGGGAGTTCACGCTCCCGCGTCACGGATCCCCTTAGCCGGGTCTTGGGGCCCGCCGCGTTTTTGGGGTAGAGTGGCCTGCTCATCAGGAGGCAGCATGAACCAGACCATAGATCTCATTCTTTCCCACCGCTCCATTCGCCAGTTCACACACGATCCCATCGAGCCCCAGCAGCTCGACCTCATCTTGCAGGCCGCCCAGGCGGCGGCCAGCTCCAGCTTCCTGCAGGCCAACAGCATCATGCGGGTCACGGATCCCCTGATCCGCCAGCAACTCGCCGAGCTGGCGGGGCCCCAGCCCTATGTGGCGCAGGCCGCCGAGTTTCTGGTGTTCTGCGCCGACTTCCATCGCCATCGGCAGATAGTGCCGGCGGCGCACACCGGGTTCGTCGAGCAGCTGCTGATAGGGGCCATCGATGGCGCCCTGATGGCACAGAATGCCCTGCTGGCGGCCCAGTCCCTCGGCCTTGGCGGCGTCTATATCGGTGGCATTCGCAACCACCCCGCCGAGGTGGTGGCCCTGCTCGGCCTGCCCAGGCACGTGATCCCCCTGTTTGGTCTGTGCCTGGGCCACCCGAGCCAGCAACCCGAGCAGAAGCCGCGTCTGCCCCAGGCCATGGTGGTTCACGAGAATCGCTACCCCGAGCGGCTCGACGAGGCGCTGCTGGCCGATTACGATCGCCAGATCCAGGACTATTACCAGGCCCGCAGCAGCAACAACAAGGTGCAAACCTGGAGCAGCCAGATAGCGGGGACCCTCGGCAAGGAGGCGCGTCCCTTCATGGATGCCTTCCTGCAATCCCAGGGGTTCAATCTGAAGTGAGGGGAGGCCGACCCAGGTGGTCGGCCCGATTCAAGAAATGGCGATGGCGGGCGATATGATAGGGTCTGTCCCCTGGGTGACGACGTGATGAGAGTGTGAGCCCTGCAGGCTATCCCCCGGTGGTAAGCTGCTGTAGGATCAGGATATTGGATAGGGAAGGAACGGATAAAGCCTATGATTTTAACACTGATATTGCTGTCTATCGGCGCGCTCCTGTTTCTGGTGATCGCCTACAACGTGGTGCAGCAATATAAGCAGAAGGCGGAAGCCGACAAGCGCCAGGCCATCGCCAAGCACAAGTCCATCGCCGATGAGACGGAGGAGATGCTGCTCAACGTCAACCTGGTCCCCTTCTCCAAGAACCTGGTGCTCTTGCTGCAACACAGGATCCTGGATGCCTATCGCGCCATCGCCCAGGTGATGCCGGGCAATGGCCAGATCCGGCAGCGGATCCAGGATGTGCAGACTCAGATCAAGAATGTGCAGGACAACTACAGCCCCCACGATGAGGGGCACTTCAAGACCCCGGAGTCCGATCGCCAGGCGATCCAGATGCTGCAGCTGGTCAAGAAGATGCGTGCCGTGCTGCGGGTCGAGCACAACAAGGGCAAGATAGATCCGCAGGGGTTCGCCCAGGAGGATCGCCGCCTCGAGCTGATGCAGCTCAAGATCAACATTGCCAACCTGCTCAAGCGGGCCATGGATGCCCAGATCCAGGGGCAGTACGGTACCTGTCGCCAGCTGTTTACCAAGGGACTGGCGGCGGTGGGCAACATCAGTGACAAGGATGCCTACCTGCTGGCCCGGGAAGAGGAGATGCGTCAGGGGCTCAAATCCCTGGACGAGCACCTGGCCCAGCAGAGCGAATCCGAGCTGCAAAACATCAAGGACAAGGAGACCGACGAACTCGACGTCCTGTTCCAACCCAAGAAGAAGTGGTGATATGACCCATCCTCTGGACGACATACTGGGGCCCATGGCCCCTTTTGCCATTGGCCTGCTCGATGAGCTCGCTGCCCTGGACATCCCTCTGGCGCGGCCCGAGATCGACCACCTCTGCTACCGCGCCGCCAGCCAGGAGGAATACCTGGCCCTGCGCGGCATCCTGGCCGAGGCGGGCAGCCTGCTGGTGGAGGGCATGATAGGGGGCCGCCCCATCGCCACCTATCGCTTTGCCCAGCCCCTCTGCTTTGCCTGGCGGGGCGAGCCGCTCAGCGTGCCCTGCATCGAGCTGGCGGCCCCCAAGCCGGGACGCAGCCACAAGGCGGGGCTTGAGCATATCGAGCTGGTGGTGGCCGATCTGGCGGCCCTGGTGGCGGCGCACCCCGCCCTCCCGTTCAAGACGGGCAACATGGCGAGCCTTCGCAACCCGGATGTGGCCCTGATGCTGGCATCGGGTCAGGTGAAGTTTCATCTGCGCCCCCTGTCTGCCGTCATCGAGGAGGAGCTGGCCACCGACGCCGTGGTGCCCGTGCCGGCCGATTATTTCTCGCGCCAATCTTGAATCCGGGCCCCTGACAGGGGCCCGTTCATATGGTCAGCGGCTGCTGGCGATGGGCCTTCTGGCGCGCCAGCCAGAGGGAGAGGGCGGCCGTGACCAGCAGTACCAGCTCGATCCCCAGCACCATGCCCGCCAGCTGCCCCTCTACCCAGAAGGGGTGCAGATAAAATCCCCCCAGGCTCGCCCCCAGGTAATAGGCCACCAGATAGAGGGACGAGGCCAGTGCCCTGTCGTGGGTCACGTGCTGGCCGACCCAGGCACTGGCGCAGGCATGGGCGAGGAAGAAGCCGAAGCTGGACACCAGCAGCCCCGCCAGGATGGCGGCCAGGTTCGCCCCCAGTAGCAGAAGGGCCCCCAGGGCCATCAAGGCGATCCCCACGAGCAGCAGCCGCTCAGCCCCCAGATGCTGGGCGCAGCGCCCGCTGATGGAGGAGGCGAGGGTGCCCGACAGATAGGTCAGAAACAGCATGCCGAGCCATTGGGGCGGCAGGGAGAAGGGCTCGGCCGAGAGCAGGAAAGTGAGGTAGCTGAACTGGTTGAGAAACACCATGAAGTTGAGGCCACCGATGAGGTAGGCCCCCACCAGCAGGGGATTGCGCAGATGGCTTCCCAGTGCCTGCCTGAGCTGGCCCGGGCTCGCCTGGCTGGGGGTGAAGTTGCGCTGGGTCGGCAGCAGCCAGACCACCAGGGGCAGGAGCAGCAGGCTGATGAGGCCTATGCCGAGGAAGGTGGCATGCCAGCTGTCGAACCAGCCGGCCAGCAGACCGCCCAGCACCCGGCCGGCGATCCCCCCCAGGGAGTTGGCGGCGATATAGATACCTACTGCCGAGATGAGGGCGCGGCGCGTGAACTCCTCCCCCATGTAGGCGATGGCGGTGGCGGGCAGGCCCGCCAGCAGCATGCCCTGCAGGATGCGCAGGGCCAGCAGGGAACCGAATTGCTCGACCCCGCTCGCGACCAGAGAGAGCAGTATGGCGCCGGTCAGGGTCCACAACATGACCCGGCGGCGGCCGAAGCGATCGGCCAGCCTGGCGCAGATCAGCAAGGCGAAGGCGAGCCCCGCGGTGCAGCCCGTCAGGGTCCAGCCGGAGTGGAGGGAACTGATGGCGAACTCATTCGCCAGCATGGGCAGCAGGGGATGGCTCTGGTAGAGATTCAAAAAGACCAGAAATGAGCCCAGGCTCAGGGCCAGGGTGGCACGTAGCCAGGGGCGACTTCCTACTTCGATCATGGGATGCTCCAGGGTTTTCCTTAGGGTAGTGGGCCCATGTCCATAAATATAATATATTTAAGTTATCCAACTCATAACTGGGATTGATATGGACCTCAAGCAACTCGGCTATCTGCTGGCGGTGCGGGACACAGGCTCCTTCACCCGGGCCGCCCAGCAGCTCCATGTGGCCCAGCCCGCGGTCAGCATGGCCATCGCCAAGCTGGAGCAGGGGCTGGCGCTGCGCCTGTTCGATCGCCAGGACAAGTCGGTGCGTCTCACTCCGGAGGGGGAGGTGCTCTGTCGCCATGCCGAGCGACTGTTGTTGCAGATGCACCAGGCGGAGGCGGAGATGGCCGAGCTCAAGGGGTTGGAGCGGGGGGAAGTGCGGATCGGGATCCCCTACATGATGGGCTCTTACTACTTTCCCCCCATACTGATGGCGTTCAAGCACAGGTATCCGGGGCTGAAGATCCGGGTCGAGGAGGCGGGCACCCGGGAGCTGCTCAGTCGCATGGTGGCGGGAGAACTGGACTTGGCCATCCTGATCACCAGTGACCTGCCCCCCGCCCTGGAAGGGGGTCAGCTGCTGCGGGAAGAGATGCTGATGGTGGTGGGGGAGGAGCATCCCCTCTACGGGGCGAAGCGGGTCACCCTGGCCGAGTATTTTCGCCAGGAGCTGGCGGTGTTTCGCCGCGGTTTCTATCACAGGGAACACATGGAGACCTTGGCCCAGGGGCTCGGCATCGAGCCCTCCATCGCCTTCGAGAGCAATCTCATCCCGCTGCTCAAGGCGGTGGTGCGTCAGGGGTTTGCGGTCAGCACCTTCCTACGCATGGTGGTCGAAGAAGACAAGGCCCTGGCGGGGATCCCGTTCGACCCGCCCATTTTTCTCGATCTTTGCGTCGCCTGGCGCCGTGGCGATCCCCTCTCCTTGGCCAATCGGGCACTGCGGGATTTCCTGCTGGCGCAGCCCATGGCAGAAACGGCAAGAAGCGAGGGCTAATAACTAAAAGTTTGTTAGTATTAGTTGAAGTCGTCTTTAGAGCCTAACACCATGAAACTCCAACAATTGCGTTATATCGTGGAAGTTGCCAACCACAGATTGAACGTGTCGGCGACGGCGGAGAGCCTGTATACCTCTCAACCCGGGATCAGCAAACAGGTTCGCATGCTCGAAGATGAGCTGGGAATTCAGATATTTGAGCGCAGTGGCAAGCATCTGACCCAGATCACCCCGGCCGGGCGCGACGTGATCAAGATAGCCAACGAGATCCTCGGCAAGGTGGAGGGCATCAAGTCGGTGGCGAGCCAGCATACTCATCCGGAGCAGGGAACCCTGCACATCGCCACCACCCACACCCAGGCCCGTTATGCCCTGCCCGAGGTGATCAAGGGGTTCATCAAGCGCTTTCCCAAGGTCTCCCTGCACATGCACCAGGGCACACCGACCCAGATCAGCGAGGCCGTGGTCAAGGGGATGGCGGATTTTGCCATCGCCACCGAGGCGCTGCACCTCTATGAAGATCTCATCATGCTGCCTTGCTATCACTGGAACCGCAGCGTGATCGTGCCGCGGGGTCACCCGCTGACCCAGGTCAGCAAGCTCTCCATCGCCGACATTGCCCACTTCCCCCTGGTCACCTATGTGTTCGGTTTTACCGGTCGCTCCGAGCTCGATACCGCCTTCAATCGCGCCGGTTTCGAGCCCAACATCGTCTTCACCGCCACGGATGCGGATGTGATCAAGACCTATGTGCGCCTTGGCGTCGGCATCGGCGTGATGGCCACCATGGCGCTGGACAAGCAGACCGACACGGATCTGGTGGCGCTGGACGCCAGTCATCTGTTCGCCCACAGCACCACCAAGATAGGGTTTCGCAAGGGGTCGTTCCTGCGAACCTACATGTATGACTTCATGACCCGTTTTGCCCCGCATCTGACGCGGGATGTGGTGGAAAAAGCCATCGCCATGCGCTCGAGCGACGACGTGGACGCCATGTTTGCCGACATAGAGCTGCCGATCCGCTGAGGAAGCGGGACTCCGCCGCCATGGCATGCGGGGGACGGTACCGACACGCAACCCCGTACATCCACAACGAAAAACGCCTCCCGATGGGAGGCGTTTTTCATGGGCGCAACCGACTCATTTCTTCAGCATATGGTCGAGCTTGCTCGCCTTGGTGGAGAGATAGAACTCGTTGTGGGGATTGCGCCCTTCTTGCAGGGGTACCCGCTCGGCCACCGGGATGCCGAAACTCTCCATCGCCTTGACCTTGCGCGGGTTGTTGGTCATCAGGCGCAGGCTCTTGATGTCGAGCGCCTTGAGCATGTCGGCGCAGATGGTGTAGTCGCGCATGTCGGCGGCAAAGCCCAGCGCCACGTTGGCCTCGACGGTGTCGGCGCCCTGATCTTGCAGGTGATAGGCCCGGATCTTGTTGAGCAGGCCTATTCCACGCCCCTCTTGACGGACATACAGCAAGACGCCGCGCCCGGCGGCGGCGATGTGCTGCAGGGCGGCCTGCAGCTGGAAACCACAGTCGCAACGCAAGCTGAACAGGGCATCGCCGGTGAGACACTCGGAATGAATGCGGCCGAGGACGGGCTCATCCCCGCTGACATCGCCCATGACCAGGGCGGCGTGGTCTTTCCCCGTGCCAACTTCCTGAAAACCGACCAGGGTAAAGGTGCCCCAGGGGGTCGGCAACTGGGACTTGGCCACGAGAGTAATGCTACTCATGGGGGTACTCCTTAACGACAAGGACTCGAAAAAGGGGGCCAGTTTAGCGCGCCTCGGCCTCTGCGACCATCAGAACCCGTCATGCACGGCGCCATGGTGGGCGGGGGGCTGTACGCAAAAGAACCACTCACGACGGCTTTTGTACGGAACTGTGCGGTGACGACTGCCAGGCTTGGCACATTTGGGTATACTCTGCGGCCATTACCTCATCCCATCGGGATGATGCGCAACATCAAGTGCAGGAGATATTTTATGCCCCATATGGCCCCCGTGATGACAATTGATGGCCCGAGTGGTGCCGGTAAAGGCACCTTGTGCCAGCTGCTGGCCGCAGAGCTGGGTTGGCACCTGCTCGATTCCGGCGCCATCTACCGGGTGCTGGCCCTGGCTGCGTTGCACCATGATGTGGAGCTCGATTCCGAAGCGGCCCTGGTGCCCCTGGCCGCCAATCTGGATGTGCAGTTCCAGGTCGACAGCGAACAGGTAAAGGTGGTGCTGGAAGGGGAAGATGTCTCCCGTACCATCCGCTCCCAGGATGTGAGCGATGCCGCCAGCAAGGTCGCCGTCTTCCCCCGTGTGCGCGAGGCCCTGCTGCGCCGTCAGCGCGCGTTTCGCCAGACCCCGGGTCTCATCGCCGATGGCCGCGACATGGGCACAGTGGTTTTCCCCGATGCCGAGATCAAAATTTTCCTTGACGCCAGCGCCGAGGAGCGGGCCCAGCGCCGCTATAAGCAGTTGCAAGATAAGGGCTTTGATGTTAACTTTGAGCGTCTTTTGACCGAGATTCAGGAGCGTGACGATCGCGATCGCAATCGTGCCGTTGCCCCCTTGAAACCGGCCGAAGATGCCCTGGTGGTGGATTCCACCGCGCTGACCATAGATGAAGTGCTGGCAACGGTACTATCCTATGCGAAGCAACAACTCAATGATGTTGGCTCGCGCTGACATCGGTCGTCTGCGCCAAGGATGGAGCAGATTATTTCAAACAGCCCCGCTGGTGCCGGATTGCTAGTGGATGTTTCATTTGTGACACAAACAATGATCGAATCTTTTGCTCAACTCTTTGAAGAGTCCCTGAACTCCGTTGAAACCCGTCAAGGTTCCATCGTCAAGGGTACCGTCGTTGCCATCGAGAACGGTTTCGTTCTGGTTGACGCCGGCCTGAAATCCGAGTCTGCCATTCCTGCCGAAGAATTCAAGAACGCCCTGGGCGAGCTGGAAATCAACGTAGGTGACACTGTCGACGTAGCTCTGGACTCTATCGAAGATGGTTTCGGCGAAACCAAGCTGTCCCGCGAAAAAGCCAAGCGCCACGAAGCCTGGCTGCAGCTTGAAAAGGCTTACGAAGAGCAAGCTACCGTTATCGGTATCATCAACGGCAAGGTCAAGGGTGGTTTCACCGTTGAACTGAATGGCATCCGTGCCTTCCTGCCGGGTTCTCTGGTTGACGTGCGTCCGATCCGTGACACCGCTCACCTGGAAAACAAAGAACTCGAATTCAAGGTCATCAAGCTGGACCAGAAGCGCAACAACGTTGTCGTTTCCCGTCGTGCCGTGATCGAGACCGAGAACACCTCCGAGCGTGAAAGCCTGCTGGCTAACCTGCAAGAAGGTCAAGAAGTCAAGGGTATCGTCAAGAACCTGACCGACTACGGTGCATTCGTAGATCTGGGCGGTGTTGACGGCCTGCTGCACATCACCGACATGGCGTGGAAGCGCGTTAAGCATCCTTCCGAAATCGTCAACGTTGGCGACGAGATCTCCGTCAAGGTACTGAAGTTCGACCGCGAGCGTACCCGTGTCTCCTTGGGCCTGAAGCAGCTGGGCGAAGATCCCTGGGTTGCTATCGCCAAGCGTTACCCGGAGACCACCCGTCTGTCTGGCCGCGTGACCAACCTGACCGACTACGGCTGCTTCGTTGAAATCGAAGAAGGCGTTGAAGGCCTGGTACACGTTTCCGAGATGGATTGGACCAACAAGAACATCCACCCGTCCAAAGTTGTCAACGTTGGCGACCTGGTAGATGTCATGGTCCTGGACATCGACGAAGAGCGTCGTCGTATCTCCCTGGGTCTGAAGCAGTGCAAATCCAACCCGTGGCAGCTGTTTGCCGAAACTCACGCCAAAGGCGACCGTGTTTCCGGCAAGATCAAGTCCATCACCGACTTCGGTATCTTCATCGGTCTGGATGGCGGCATCGACGGCCTGGTTCACCTGTCTGACATCTCTTGGAACAACCAGGGCGAAGAAGCCGTGCGTGAATTCAAGAAAGGCGACGAGATCGAAGCCGTTGTTCTGCAAGTGGATCCGGAGCGTGAGCGCATCTCCCTGGGCGTCAAGCAGATCGAAGAAGACCCGTTCAACAAGTACCTGTCTGACAACAAGAAAGGTGCTATCGTGAAGGGTAAGGTTACCGAGGTTGATGCCAAAGGTGCCGTGATCGAA
Source organism: Aeromonas bivalvium (assembly GCF_046078285.1). Taxonomy (NCBI): domain Bacteria; kingdom Pseudomonadati; phylum Pseudomonadota; class Gammaproteobacteria; order Aeromonadales; family Aeromonadaceae; genus Aeromonas; species Aeromonas bivalvium. The sequence continues at coordinate 626,727 of NZ_JBGXBV010000001.1, read as the reverse complement.
CTGGCTGACGGTGTTGAAGGCTACCTGCGTGCCTCCGATGCTGCCCGTGACCGCGTAGAAGACGCCACTCTGGTGCTGTCTGTTGGTGACGAAGTGGAAGCCAAGTTCATGGGTGTTGATCGTAAGAACCGCACCGTGAGCCTGTCCGTCCGTGCCAAGGACGAAGCTGACGAGCGTGTTGCTATCGATTCTCTGAACCAGCAAGAAGAAGTTGTGTTCAGCAATGCCATGGCTGAAGCGTTCAAAGCCGCCAAGGGTGAGTAATCCTTGATGCAAGAAAAGGGCGGCTTCACGCCGCCCTTTTTTATCCTGGCAAAATGAATATTGCATGTGATCGGGGAAGGAGATTTAACCTTATGACCAAATCAGATCTCATCGAACAATTGGCTGCGAGCCGCATGCATATGCCGGCCAAGGATGTTGAGGCCGCCATCAAGGAGATCCTTGAGCAGATGGCATCGACTCTGCAAAACGGCGATCGGATTGAAATTCGCGGTTTTGGCAGCTTTTCTCTGCACTATCGCGCACCCCGCGTAGGCCGTAATCCCAAGACTGGCGATAAAGTGGAGCTGACGGGCAAATATGTGCCGCACTTCAAACCAGGCAAGGAATTGCGAGAGCGTGTCAATCTCGCTGAATAATGCAGAAAACGGCATACCTGAGTATGCCTTTTTTGTTTTTGCTCGCCCTATTGCGTCAATTAGCCTGTTTCTGAAAGTCTTTTCCCTTTCTCTCTAGAGTCTGTGGCTGATTTTAAGGATAATCACTGGGTCTCTTCGATACTGACAGGAAGATCCCATGAAGCGTGTCTTGGCTCTTATCCCTCTGGTACTGGTCTTTATCTTCACCCTGGCCCTCGGATCACAAAATGGTCAGCTGGTGCAATTCAACTATTTGATTGCCCAAGGCGAGTTCTCGCTCTCCCTGCTGCTGGGTCTCTTCTTCGGTACGGGTTTCCTCCTCGGCTGGCTGGTATTCGGCCTGCTCTATCTGCGGATAAAGCTGCAAAATCGTACACTGAATCGCACCGTGCGCCGGCAATCCCGCCAGCTGGAATTGGCCACAGCATCGGACAAGGAGTCCGGTAAGGAATAACGTTCCTCTATGCTTGAACTGCTTTTCCTGCTGTTGCCCATCGCCGCTGGTTATGGCTGGTACATGGGGCGCAGGAGTGTTCGCCAGGACACCCAGAAACAGAGCAATCAGTTTTCCCGCCAGTACGTGGCGGGGCTCAACTATTTGCTCTCCGACGAGTCTGACAAGGCCGTCGATCTCTTCATCCAGCTGCTCGAAGTTGACAGCGATACGATTGAAACTCACCTCTCCCTCGGCAATCTGTTCCGTCAACGGGGCGAGGTCGATCGTGCCATCAAGATCCATCAGAATCTGGTCAGCCGTAAGCTGACCCGAGAGCAACGCCAGCTGGCCCTGCAGGAGCTGGCGCGGGATTTTCTGGCGGCCGGTCTGCTCGATCGGGCCGAGGCCATCTGGGTCGAGCTCTGCGAAGATGCGGATTTCGAGGAGACGGCGCTGACCCAGTTGCTGATCATTCATCAACAGCTGCGTGATTGGCAGCAAGCCATCCTGGTGGCCCAGCGCCTGCAAAAATTCCCCGGCAAGAAGCTGGCCGAGCCCATCTCACACTTTCACTGCGAGCTGGCCGAGTTGGCCCTGATGGACGGCAACGAGGCAGAGGCCCTGGCTCGGCTCAAGAAGGCGCTGGGGGTCAATCCCAGCTGTGCCCGTGCGTCCTTGCGTCTGGCGACCCTGGCGATGGCACAAGGGGAGTATCTGCAAGCGAGCCGAGAGCTGCTGCGGGTATTCGAACAGGATATCGATTTTGCCTCCGAGGCCATGCCGCTGCTGGACCAGTGCTATCAAGCGCTGGGTCGCAGCCAGGAGCTGATCCCGCTGCTTGAAAAGGCGGTGGAGGGGAATGCGGGGGTGAGTGTGACCCTGGCGCTGGCCAGGCTGGTGGAGGAGCGCGATGGTCTGAGCCAGGCCAGAACCCTGGTGTTGCGCCAGCTGCGTCGCCACCCCTCGATGAAGGGGTTCTACCAGCTGGTGGGCTTCCAGCTCGCCAGTGCCGAGCCTGGCCCGGCCAAGGAGAGCCTGGAGCTGCTGCAGCAGCTGGTTGGTGAACAGATCAAGATAAAATCCACCCACAAGTGTCGTCAGTGCGGCTTTGCCACGCACTCTCTGTTCTGGCAATGCCCCTCCTGTCGACAGTGGGGATCCATCAAGCCGATCCGTGGTCTGGACGGTGAATAACCTATAGGAAGAGAGATGTTAGATCCCAAAGTCTTGGTCGCGCTCGATTACCAGCGTGAAGCCGATGCCCTGGCCTTCGTGGACCGGGTCTCCCCCTCCCAGTGCCGCCTCAAGGTCGGGAAGGAGATGTTCACCCTGTTTGGTCCCCAGTTCGTGCGCCAGCTGGTGGCCAAGGGCTTCGATGTCTTCCTGGATCTGAAATTCCACGACATCCCCAATACGGTTGCCAAGGCGGTGGCGGCGAGTGCCGAGCTGGGGGTCTGGATGGTAAACGTGCATGCCAGTGGCGGTGAGCGGATGATGCGGGCCGCCAGGGAGGCGCTGCTGCCTTATGGTGACAAGGCGCCGCTGCTCATCGGGGTGACGGTGCTGACCAGCATGGAGCAAGGGGATCTGTCCGGGATCGGCCTGGATATCAGCCCGGCCGAGCAGGTGCTGCGTCTGGCCCGACTGACCAAGGATGCCGGACTCGACGGTGTGGTCTGCTCCGCCAACGAGGCGAGCGAGCTCAAGGGGGCGCTGGGGGAGGCTTTCTTGCTGGTGACTCCGGGGATCCGCCCGACCGGCGCCGCCCAGGGCGATCAGCGCAGGGTCATGACTCCGAGCGAAGCGGTGGCGGCGGGAGCCGATTACCTGGTCATTGGTCGTCCGATCACCCAGGCGACCGATCCGGCCCTGACCCTTGGCGAAATCAACGACGAACTCGCCAACCGCTGATGACAACGGTGAGCAGGCCGAGCACCAGGCCTGCTCCCGCCCCAATCAGGTGCGATCCCGTGTGAACCCTGGCTCCGATCAGCATGGCGGCCGGGCTGTCTCCCCCCGTGTAGTGATCCAGCCACAACTTGATGGCAATCCCCAGCAACATGAGCCAGCCGGAATGGCGGCGGTGGCGGATATCCGCCATGGCGCCCCAGACGAAGAGACCATGCAGCACGCCGGAGAGACCCATGTACCACTGGGTGTGCGGATAGTAGAGCCAGATGCCGAGGCCGACTGCGATGGCGAGCAGTGCCAGCAGGAGCGGGAAGCCCCAATCCTGCAGGTAATCGCAGAACAGGGCGTAGAGTACCAGCAGGCCCGAGAGATTGAGCAGTAGGTGCCACAGATTGGTGTGAGCCAGATTGCCTGTTATGATGCGCCACCCTTCTCCCTGGTCAATCAGGACCCGGTTGAAGGAGATGAGGTCATTTGGCACTGTGAAGAAGAGGATCAGGCAGGCGAGTGAGAGCGTGATAAGCCAGAATAGCCCGGATGTGACTGACGACATGAAACAACCCAACGATCAAGACAGTCGCTACTGTACACGCTGTACCCGCGCCCTCAAAGCCTGTCTATGTGAATATATTCACCCCGTTATCAATCGGGTGCCCCTGCTCATCTTGCAACATCCAGGCGAAGTGGGTCATCCCAAGGGAACGGCGGCCCTGCTGGCAGCCAGCCTGGCCCATGTCGAGATCCGGGTCGGGGAGGACTTTCGCGAAGACGCCGTACTGGCCCGCTGGCTGGCACAGCGGCGCTGCTATCTGCTTTGGCCAGATGAGCAGGCACAATCGCTCGCCAGCCTGCGCGCCAGTCTGCCCGATGATGCAGAGGCACCGCCCTGCTTCGTGCTGCTCGACGGCACCTGGCGCAAGGCCTACAAGATGCTGCGCCTCAATCCGGCGCTCGCCGCCCTGCCAAGGCTCTCCCTCGCCACGGCCGAGGGGCAGTACCTCATCCGCAAGAAGCCCTTCTCCACGGCGCTCTCGACCCTGGAGGCGGGCTATCATCTGTTATCGCAATGGGAGGGCGACGCCGTCAGATACGCCCCCTTGCTGAGCCTCTTCCATCGTCTCAACGAGCAGTGGCTCTCCTATTCGACGCGCACGCCAGAGTCGCGGCGCCCCTAAGAGGATCTATCCAGTGAGAAAAGCAGTTGTCGTGTTCAGTGGCGGCCAGGACAGCACCACCTGTCTGGTGCAGGCCCAGGCCCATTATGATGAGGTGCACGCCATCACCTTCGATTATGGTCAGCGTCATCTGGCCGAAATCGCGACGGCCCGGGCCCTCGCCACGCAATTGGGGGTGGCGGCCCACAAGGTGATGGATGTCACCCTGTTGGGAGAGCTGGCGGTGTCGGCCCTGACCCGGGATCATATTCCGGTCAGTACCGAGCTGCAGGACAATGGCCTGCCCAATACCTTCGTGCCGGGGCGCAACATACTGTTTCTGACCCTGGCGGCCATCTATGCCTATCAGGTCGGGGCCGAGGCGGTGATCACAGGGGTGTGCGAGACCGATTTTTCCGGCTATCCCGATTGCCGCGACGAGTTCGTCAAGGCGCTCAATCATGCGGTGGCCCTCGGGCTGGATCGCGGGCTGCGCTTTGAGACGCCCTTGATGTGGCTCGACAAGGCCGAGACCTGGGCGCTGGCCGACGAGTTCGGTCAGCTGGCACTGGTGCGCGAGCAGACCCTCACCTGTTACAACGGTCTGATCGGTGACGGTTGCGGCACCTGCCCCGCCTGTATCCTGCGTCGCCGCGGGCTGGAGCAGTATCTGACCGATCGGGTGGGCGTTCGTCAGCGCCTCGAGCACAAACGGGGGCGTTGAGCCCCTCTCACCCCGAACGGGGTCACAGCCATTGGTAACCGTCGTTTTATGATGCACTACCCGATAAACGAGATTTTTCAAACCATCCAGGGGGAGGGGGTCTTCACCGGCCTGCCCGCCATCTTCGTGCGGCTGCAAGGCTGCCCGGTTGGCTGTCCCTGGTGCGATACACGCCACACCTGGGTGGTCGATCCGGCGCGAGAGGTGCCCATCAGCCAGGTACTCAATTGTTCTAATGAGTCCGATGGTTGGAGTGGAATGAGCAGTGCCCAGATAGTGGCCAGCTTTGCCGAGCTTGGCTACAAGGCCAGACACGTGGTGATCACGGGAGGGGAGCCCTGTCTCTATGATCTCACCGAGCTGAGCGAGACCCTGCATCAGGCCGGATATCAGCTCCAGATCGAGACCAGCGGCACCAGCGAGGTGCTGACCCATCCGGCCACCTGGGTGACTGTCTCGCCCAAGATCGGCATGCAGGGTGGTCTGAGTGTCTTGCCTGGCGCCCTGGCACGGGCCAACGAGATCAAGCATCCCGTGGCCATGATGCGCCATGTGGAGGAGCTGGACGCCTTGCTGGCCAGCGCCAGCTTGCGGGAAGATGTGGTCATTGCCCTGCAACCCATCAGCCAGAAACCCAGGGCAACCGAGCTGGCCATGGCGGTCTGCATCGAGCGTAATTGGCGCCTCTCTATTCAGACTCATAAATATCTGGATATCGATTAAATGACCCCCCTGGCCGACGAGCAGATATTGCTGACCCTTGCCAATTCCATGCCCTACGGGAAATATCGTGGCAGGCGGATCATCGATTTACCCGAGCCCTATCTGGTATGGATGGCCAGGAGCGGGTTCCCGGCCGGTTCACTGGGCCAATCCCTGGCATTGGCCTATGAAATCAAATTAAATGGGCTCGAAACCATGATAGTGCCCATCATCGACAGGATATCAGGATGAGAATATATACCCGGCAAGGGGACAAGGGGATGACCCGTCTGGCTGACGCGACCCGCATCGCCAAAAATCATCAGCGCGTGGCCAGTTATGGCGATATAGATGAATTAAATTCTCATATAGGTCTGCTCGCTGCAAAAATAGCCGATTCACATCCTGAACTATTAGCCGATCTGACCCTTATTCAGCAGGAGTTATTTGATCTTGGGGGAGAACTGGCATTTTCGAGCGAGGCGCAGTCGAGCGCTATTTGGCAAGTCAATGAGGGCTGGACCGCGCGGCTGGAATCCCAGATAGACCATTACAGTGCGCAGTTGCCTCCCTTGCGCCAGTTTATTTTACCCGGCGGCTCGGAGGCGGCGGCCCAGGCTCATGTGGTGCGCACCCTGACCCGTCGCTGCGAGCGGCAATTGCTGACCTTGAGCGAACAGGAGCAGATAAACCCTGCCGTCATCCCATATGTCAACCGGCTCAGTGACTGGTTCTTTACCCTGGCACGCTTCGTGCTGCGCCAGGAGGGCAGGGCCGAAGTGTGCTGGGTCAAGGCTGCGGACAGGTAATAGGGTAGGGATATGTTGCTGCCGTGACCAATAAAAAACCCTCGCATCGCGAGGGTTTTTTTAATGATTTGGCCTGACCCTATCAGATGGCGAAATCCGTCAGGGATTTACCTTCTTCGATGGCTTTGGCGATGGCGGAAGGCATACGGCCCTGACCGGTCCAGGTTTTTTCAACCCCGTTGTCATCATAACGGTACTTGGGAGGGCGCGGCGCACGCTTGCTGCCTTTTGCCGGCTCTGCGCTGGGGGCCGCGCTGACCAATTCCGCCGGGTCTATGCCTGCGGCTTTCAGCATTTCGGTATATTCATTGATTTTACGCTGACGCTCTTCGCGAGCCTGACGATCTGCAGCCTCATCTTCCTGACGTTCGGCAACGATGGCGGAGAATTTCTCCAACCCTTCTTCCAGTTGTTCCAGAGTCAGCTCACGGCAAGCGGCACGCAGGCTACGGATATTCAGCAATACTTTCAAAAATTCAGTCATAGTGGTTACCATGCGAGCAAGAAAAGGGATAAATATGAATAGCTATTTTCAGGTAATTTATACGTCAGGGTGTCATTAAGTCAAGCTGCGATAATTAATAATCAAGTCATAAGGTTCTGGAACATTATTTTCTCTCTCTGTCGCTGTGTTAATTGGCTGCAGGGGCCTGAAGGAGGAGTCATCAGACTAAAATCTCGCCACTCGACACCAGGATGAAGTCTTGTACTGGTTTTGCTGGGGAGATATCGATTCGAATGAGTATTTAATCAAAAAACTTGATATAAAATAGCGGCACGATAAAATACCCGCCGAATACCTTTTAAGTAGAGGCGCGCTGCCTATAACTATTCATGCCGAGGGTGATGCCTGCGACGCATGGAGAAAGGAGTCAGCGCCGAAGTGATCACGCCATCATGCAGGGTCGCTGGGATTGCATCGAACAGGTGCAGTACTGCCATAGTCAATCACTATGGAGCGCTACTGAAGGGGCGGAGGAGTCACCCCTCACGGGCTCGTTTTCTTCTTTATCCTCTCGGTAGATCTCCACCTTATTCGTTATAGGTGCCAAGAGATCATGGACATTACCCATTACGCCGATTCGGCGTGGTCCCTCATTCCCCCCCTGGCGGCCGTCGCGCTGGCCGTGACCACCCGCAAGGTGCTGCTCTCCCTCGGAGTGGGTATCGTGCTGGGCTGCCTGTTGGTCAACCAGTTTGCCCCCCTGGCCAGCGCCCAGTACCTGGGTCAGGTTGCCAAGGGGATCGTCTGGTCTGACGGCGCACTCAATGGCTGGAACGTCAACATACTGCTGTTCCTGCTATTGCTGGGAGGCATCATCAGCCTGCTGACGGTCTCGGGGGCGACCCTGGCGTTCGCCGAATGGGCCGCCGCACGCATCAAAGACCGGCGGGGCGCCAAGCTGCTGACCGGGCTGCTGGTATTCCTGTTTTTCATCGATGACTATTTCCACAGCCTGTCGGTGGGGACCATCTGCCGCCCCTTGACCGATCGCTTCAATATTTCCCGCGCGAAGCTGGCTTATCTGCTGGATTCCACGGCGGCTCCCGTCTGCGTGCTGATGCCCATCTCGTCCTGGGGGGCTTATATCATCGCCCTCATCGGCGGCATTCTGACGGCCCATGGCATCCAGGATCAGAGCCCCATTTCCGCCTTCGTGCAGATGATACCGATGAACTTCTATGCCCTGTTCACCCTGGCCATGGTGCTGGTGGTGATCGCGTTCCAGCTCGACATTGGTCCCATGCGTCGTCATGAGCAACGGGCGCTCGAGGGGCAGCTGTGGGATCCGGCCAAGGGCGTGCCGCCTGGCAGCAGTGGGGATTTGCCCGTCTCCAGCCGTGGTCGGGTGCTCGATCTGGTGCTGCCCATCCTGACCCTGACCGCGTCGACCGTCTATTTCATGATGGCCTCCGGCGCCGCCGCCCTGACAGAAAAGGGGCTGCCATTCGGGGTGCTGGGCGCGTTTGAAAATACCGATGTCGGGGCGTCTTTGGTCAATGGCGGCCTGTGCGGCCTCGGGGTGGCCGTGGTGCTGACCCTGCGCATGGGCCTGGCCCTGCGCACCTGGCTCGAGGTCATCAAGCACGGCGTCATGGCCATGCTGCCCGCCATCTACATTCTGGTGTTTGCCTGGGCCATTGGCGCCGTGATCCGCGATGTGGAGACGGGCAAGTATCTTGCCTCACTGGCCCAGAGCGGCCTGCCCATCTCTTTGCTGCCTGTGGTGATGTTCTGCCTCTCCGGCGCCATGGCGTTCGCCACCGGCACCAGCTGGGGTACCTTCGGCATCATGTTGCCCCTGGCCGGTGACATGGCCGCCGCCAGCGAGATCGGCATGATGCTGCCCATGCTCTCTGCGGTATTGGCCGGTGCCGTGTTTGGGGATCACTGCTCCCCTATCTCGGACACCACCATCCTCTCCTCCACCGGTGCCGGTTGCCATCACATCGATCACGTGATGACCCAGCTGCCTTATGCGCTGACCATCGCCGTCGGGGCTGCCGCCGGTTATCTGGCGCTGGGGATGACTGAATCGGTTGGCGTCGGCCTGGTGGTCAGCTGCGCCTGGTTCATCGGGGTGACCCTGTTCTATCTCAGAGCAAACCAGAAGACGGCTGTCACCGTCTGATGCATGACGAGGGGCCTGCGGGCCCCTTTGTTTTTGACGCTTCCCTGCGTTAGCATGCGCGCCATCAATTGGCATCGGAGCAAGCATGGCCTCATTACACTACAAATTCGCCGCGATGAACTCGGGCAAGTCCACCCAGCTGATCCAGGCGCACTTCAACTATCTCGAACGCGGCATGCACCCGCTCGCCATGACGCCGGCCATCGATGACAGGTTCGGGCTCGGGGTGATCAGCGCCCGGGTCGGTCTGGAGTTGAAGGTAGAAGTGTTCAGCGACAGCTGCGATCTGTTCGAGATGGTCAAGGCACGTCATGCCGAACAGCCCATCGATGTGTTCATCGTCGACGAGGCGCAGTTTCTCACCAAGGAGCAGGTCTATCAGCTGGCACGGGTGGTGGACGAGGCGGACATCCCCGTGATCGCCTACGGGCTCAAGACAGATTTTCGTGCCGAGCTGTTCCCCGGTTCGTACCATCTGCTCTGTCTGGCGGACAAGGTGGAGGAGCTCAAGAGCATCTGCTGGTGCGGCAACAAGGCGCACATGAATGCCAGGGTCAATGCCGATGGCCAGGTGGCGCGGGACGGCGCCCAGGTGGAAATTGGGGGCAATGCCCGCTACGTCTCCCTGTGCCGCAAGCATTATCTGATTGGCCAGGCGTTTCGCTGAGGCGCTCGACGCGACAAGGTAAAGAAGGCCCTATTGGGCCTTTTTTATTGCGCGGGCGCCCGATGATTTGGCCAGCTTGGCTCAATCAAATTCGCAATCGACCGGGGTGATGATGGGATCCGCCACCGGCAGGCGGTGGAACAGCTGCCGAAAGTGTTGCTGGACCCGGCCGATGTCGACCAGCGACATGCCGGAGGCGAAGCCGAACCAGACGTAGAGACCGGTCAGATCGCGAAACATGGGGGGCAGGTATCGGGGGGCGGCGATCAGTCCCTCCAGATAGTGCTGATAGAGCACAGGAATGTCGTCCAGGGTCACCTTGCCCACAAACAGCATGGGCAGTATCTCGGGGACCCCTTCCAGCACGGCGCTGCGGATGAAGTTGACCGTTTCCACATAGCCCTTCACGTAGGAGAGATCCTTGGTGAAGCAGGCGCCACCAGTCACCATGCCGCCTCGAAACACTCGCTGGGTGATTTTGTAGGCATCATGCTCGCTTGCTCCCTTGTCCAGGAAGTGGCGATAGAGTTCGATGAAATCGGCGCCATTCTCGGCCATGTCGATGGCCATGACCCGATCCGAGATGCGTTTGGCCCGATCCGGGAAAGAGCTAAAGGTGAGCGTCTCGATCAGCACAGCCAACCCTTCCTGACAGGCGGTGATGCGCGGCGAGCCGGCGCTCAGCCAGGTAGCATAGGGTTGCTGGCGGCCATTGAGGGTGGTGCCGACATGCACCCAGCCCTCGTGGACCTCGAGCACTTGCAAGTCCAGCTCGGAGAAGCGGGCATGGCTGCTGAGCTTGATGTAGTCACCCCCGGCGGCGGCGTCCGAGACGATGCCATCGCTCAGCTTGACCTGCACCTGGCCGTCGCGAAAATAACCGGACAGCTTCTCTTGCAGCCGATCGACGGCTGCTTGCCCCTCGAACTCCTTGGGATAGGGGCGCACCAGGTGGCGTGCGCCGGGCAGGGAGAAGATGTCGCACAATCGCTCCCCCAGCTCACGCAGGGTCTTGCGATCGCCGCGAAGGTGGTCGCGGGCCGAGCCATAGAGGTGCTGGCTGTAGCGCAAAAAGTCAGGTTGGCCGCGCTGGCGCAGCATCTCTATCACCACCATGTATTGATCGACGTTGGCCTGGAGGATGCGGCCAAGCTCGTCATGGGGGCCGAGTTTCCTGCGGATCCTGTCTCTGAGCTCCTTGAGCTCCAGGTACTTGTTGCGCGGATCGAAACCGAGGGCCAGCCGCTGATAGAAGTCGGCGTCAATGGCGGGCAGGGTTTTCCCTCCCTTGGCCAGGAAGTCATGGCCAATACGATGAGGCCACTTGATCGCGTCCAAGATGCGGATCGGCTTTTGCAGCACCAGCAGCTCGTCGGAGAGCGACTTGAGGTGCAGGCGATATTTCTCTTGGATGGTCATGGTGACTCGGTGGAGGGCGGGCGTTTGGGTGGGCTGAGTATAAGGTACTGTTCGTGTCAAAAAGAAGCGCAAACACAGCAGGGGAGGGCCTCTGCTTCAGGTTGGCCACAAATTGGTTTAGACTGCGCCCCTCGCTATCCAGAGTTTCGAAACGTCATGATGAATACACCCAGCTCCGAAATGATAATGCGTTGGTTGCAGCAGGCTCGCATTGAACATTATGTCTGCGATCAATGCCATGGCATCCACATCGTCTCCCTGCAGTCCGTGGAGGGCATTCAGGAGAGCCGCGTCTTCGTCGAGGAGGAGGGGCTGCTGTTCTCCTCCGAGCTGGAAGTTCGCCCCTCGGCCCTGTTGCCTCTGGTGGCCGAACTCGGTCGGCTCAACATGCAGTACCCGTCCCTCAAGGTGTTTCTCGACATCATAGATGACAACCTGCCGCGCCTGGTGGTGGGGCATACCGTGTTTACCAAGGCGGGTCTCACCGTCGAGCAGTTCATCCTGTTTGTCCAAAGCACCATCGCCGCCACCCATGAAGTGGTTGCCGAGTGCGAGCGCCTGGGCTTCCTCAATCTGCCGGAGATGGTGGTTGAACCTGGCTCTGTACATTAATCGGGCGGTCAGTCGTCAGGTGGGCAGAAAGCCGTTGACGGGCGCGCGGCTTTCCCCTAAATTACGCCCCGTTCCAGCGCAACAGCGCAGTGAATACCGTGTTGGCTGAACACGTTAAACCACAGGCCAAAATTTGGTGAGGTGTCCGAGTGGCTGAAGGAGCACGCCTGGAAAGTGTGTATACGGCAACGTATCGAGGGTTCGAATCCCTCCCTCACCGCCAAATTTGAAAAACCGACCTCAGGGTCGGTTTTTTGCTATCTGCAGCACTTGTGTGCGCAGTGGCAACAGCCATAGACCCAGAACAGGCAGGAAGAGGGATGTCACTCGCACAAGAGGACCTTATTGAGGCTCTTCATGGTAATAAATAAAAAATCCGGCCTGATATGAGGCCGGATTTTTTATTTATCCATCCTGACTCAGATGTTTTGCGCTTCGTTTGGCACAATAACAGCGGCATGATTCCCCTTCGGACCCTGCTGCAGTTCAAACTGCACGGCCTGGCCCGCCTTCAACGTCTTATAACCTTCCATTTGAATGGTGGAGTAGTGGGCGAAGATATCGTCACCGCCCCCTTCCGGACAGATAAACCCAAATCCTTTTGCGTTGTTGAACCACTTGACTGTTCCGGTTGCCATACTTCTACATCCTTTTATTGATTACCCTGAAGTCGTTGAGTAACCTGCGCCAGCCCATTATAACTAGCTATATCTACCCAATAATGGTGGGGCGCCGATTAGCAAGTAACCAATTTAGTCCAACTGAGAGTCGAGTCAAGAAGTTGTTAACAAGCCCTGTGATCCAGTTAACAACTCTATTGACAGCATGACGGCGGACGGTAGTAATCTAGAGGTACCCAAGCACAGCCATGAGTAAGCAAAAAGAACTCTTTGTTAATGAAGAGATTGCCGAGTCTGAGAAGACCAAGTTGCAGCCACCGCCCATGTACAAGGTGCTGCTCAATAACGACGATTACACCCCGATGGAGTTTGTGGTCGAGGTGTTGCAGCGGTTCTTCCGGATGGATCTGGAGAAGGCAACCCAGATCATGTTGAGTGTGCATTATAGTGGTAAAGGGATCTGTGGCACCTTCACCGCCGAGATAGCGGAGACCAAGGTGGTCCAGGTCAACACCTATTCACGTAATAACGAACATCCACTGCTATGTACGATGGAAAAGGCCTAAACGACATGACGTGATGACAAGACGACACCACATTGTTGCTGTACTGAGGGGAGGTGCCTATGTTGAACAAAGAGTTAGAGAAGACGCTGAACGAGGCTTTCAAGCTCGCTCGAGATGAGCGTCACGAATTCATGACCGTCGAGCACCTGTTGTTAGCCCTGCTGGATAACAGCTCAGCCCATGAGGCCTTGAGTTCATGTGGTGCGGATGTGGAACAGATGCGCAAGGAGATCGGTGCCTTTATCAGCCAGACGACCCCGCTGATCGCTGCCGATGACGAGGATCGGGAGACCCAACCCACCCTGGGCTTCCAACGTGTACTGCAACGTGCTGTATTCCATGTGCAATCCTCGGGCCATACCGAGGTCAGTGGTGCCAACGTATTGGTCGCCATCTTCAGCGAGCAGGAATCCCAAGCCGCTTATTTCCTGAAGAAAGCCGACATCAGCCGGCTGGATGTCGTCAACTTTCTCTCCCATGGGGTCCGTAAGGACAGCAAGCCTGACTCTCCGCCCAATAGTGCCGAGTCGGACGACGAGGTCTCTGCCGCCCAGATTGAAAGTTTTGCCACCAATCTCAACCAGCTGGTACTGGAGGGGAGGATCGATCCTCTCATCGGTCGGGATCAGGAACTGAGCCGCACCATCCAGGTATTGTGCCGTCGTCGCAAGAACAATCCCCTGCTGGTCGGAGAGGCGGGTGTCGGCAAGACGGCCATAGCCGAAGGCTTGGCCTATCGCATCGTCAAGGGAGATGTGCCCGAGGTCATTGCCGACAGCACCATCTATTCCCTGGACATGGGCTCTTTGCTGGCGGGTACCAAGTATCGCGGTGATTTCGAGAAGCGCCTCAAGGTATTGCTCAAGCAGATCGAGCGCCAGGAAGGGGCCATCCTGTTTATCGACGAGATCCACACCATCATAGGGGCGGGAGCTGCCTCCGGTGGCCAGCTGGACGCGGCCAACCTCATCAAGCCCTTGCTATCCAATGGTTTGTTGCGCTGCGTGGGGTCGACCACCTATCAGGAATATGCCCAGATATTTGAAAAGGATCGCGCACTGGCGCGCCGTTTCCAGAAGATCGATATCGTCGAGCCCACGATAGATGACACCACCCGTATCTTGATGGGGCTCAAGAGTCGCTATGAGGCGCATCATAGCGTCCGTTATACCGCCAAGGCCATTCGCGCGGCGGCCGAGCTTTCGGCGAAATATATCAACGATCGTCACTTGCCTGACAAAGCCATCGACGTGATCGACGAAGCGGGGGCGGGTCAGCGGCTGCTGCCGGCGAGCAAGCGTAAAAAAGTGATCAATGTGGCCGAAATTGAGGCTATCGTGGCAAAAATTGCGCGGATCCCGGAGAAATCGGTCTCCTCTTCCGATAAAGAGGTGCTCAAGAATCTGGAACGTAACCTCAAGATGGTGGTGTTCGGCCAGGACAAGGCTATCTCTGTGTTGACGGACTCCATTCGCCTCGCTCGCTCCGGCCTGGGCAATGAACACCGCCCTGTTGGCTGTTTCCTGTTTGCCGGCCCGACCGGTGTGGGCAAGACGGAAGTGACCCAGCAGCTGGGCAAGGCGCTCGGGGTAGAGATGTTGCGTTTCGATATGTCCGAATACATGGAGCGGCACACGGTGTCACGCCTGATCGGGGCTCCTCCCGGTTACGTTGGTTTTGAGCAGGGGGGGCTGCTGACCGACGCTGTGATCAAGCATCCCCATGCGGTCTTGCTGCTTGATGAGATAGAGAAGGCGCACCCGGATGTGTTTAATCTGCTGCTGCAGGTGATGGACAACGGGACCCTGACCGATAACAACGGTCGAAAAGCCGATTTTCGCAACATCATTCTGGTGATGACCACCAATGCCGGCGTACAGGAGACCCAGCGCAAGTCCATCGGCTTCCAACAGCAGGATCTCAGTCATGATGCCATGGAGGTGATCAACAAGACCTTCAGCCCCGAGTTTCGCAATCGACTCGACCATACCATCTGGTTCAATCACCTGGATATGGCGGTGATCTACCAGGTCGTCGACAAGTTCATTGTTGAATTGCAGGTCCAGCTGGATGCCAAGGGCGTGTCTCTGGAGATTTCGGAGGGAGCCCGTCACTGGCTGGCCGAGAAGGGCTATGACAGGGCGATGGGAGCCAGACCCATGGGCCGGGTGATTCAGGAACACCTCAAGAAACCCCTGGCCAATGAGATCCTGTTTGGCTCACTGGTCGATGGGGGTATCGTCAAGGTTGAGAGGGTAAATGATAGCCTCAGCTTCGATTTTCAGGTCGATGTTGAAGCCGTGTCCCACTGATCAAACGCCATGAAACGACAAAAAACCCCAACCATCAGGTTGGGGTTTTTTGCTGAATTCCTGGCTTAGCGAGAGCGGAAAACAATACGACCCTTGGAGAGATCGTAGGGAGTCAGAGCGACTGTCACCTTGTCTCCAGTCAGGATACGAATGTAGTTTTTGCGCATCTTGCCGGAAATATGAGCGATAACCACGTGACCATTCTCCAGTTCCACACGGAACATGGTATTGGGCAGGGTTTCCAAGATAGTGCCCTGCATCTCAATACTGTCTTCTTTAGCCATTGAATCCTCTTGATAAGCCACAACAAAAATCCGCTGGATCATGCCGGATTTAAGCCAATGTGTAAAGTTTACTCGGGCCTGGTGACGATATTTTTCCATTCACCCTGGATGAGACGCTCATGGGGAAGGAAGCGGCTCTTGTATTTCATCTTGCGGCATTTTTCCACTTGGTACCCCAGGTAGAGCCAGTGGCGCCCGGTTCTACGCCCCAGATCCAGTTGACTCAGGATGGCAAAAGTACCGAGGGAGCGATCGGCAAATTCGGGATCGAAGAAGGTGTACATGGCGCTCAGGGAGTGGGGCAGGAGATCGGTGACGGCGACCCCGATCAGGCGGTTGTCCAGACGAATCTCCAGGTAGAGGGGTGGCATCCAGTCGCAATGCAGGAACCCCTTGTATTGGCTGCGGCTGGGAGGATACATGCTGCCATCCCGGTGACGCTGGCGGATATAGCGCTCGTACAGCTGGTAATACTCGGGCTTGTCGTCATAGCTCAGCACCAGGTTGAGATCCTGATTCTGTTGCGAGATTCGTTTCTGGCTGCGGCTGGGGACAAACTGCTCGCTGTGGATGCGTAGCGACTGGCAGGCACTGCAACTGGGGCAATGGGGGCGATAGATGTCGTTGCCGCTGCGCCGAAAACCGGCGGTGAGCAGGCGCTCGTAGCCATTGGCGTTGAGCAGTTCATTATCCATCAGCACCAGCAACTGCTCCTGCTGATGTTCGAGATAGCTGCAGGCATGCTTGGGGGTCAGGCCGACCTTGAGGATCACTTCTTCTGTCATAGGTTGATGAACCTCGCTTGCCAGCACCCCTCACGGAGCGCTTGTTGTCGCAGCGTCGCCAGTGCCGAGAGGAAGTGGCTGCGAGGCCACTCCTCAATGCCCAGCGTGGCCAGGAAGTGGTTTTGCATCTGGCAGTCGATGAGGGCGCCATCATGGCACTCGAAATGACGACACAGTGCCCACATGGCGACTTTGGCGCCGTTGTCGATCCGGCTGAACATGGATTCACCGCAGAAGAGACGCCCGACGGCGATGCCGTAGAGGCCAGCTTGCAGTTGACCATCTTGCCACACCTCCACCGAGTGGGCGTGGCCCAGGCGGTGGAGTGTCTGATAGGCGGCGATCATCTCATCGCTTATCCAGGTGCCACTGGCGCCGGGCCTGGGGGCGGCGCAGGCCGTGATCACCTCATTAAAGGCACGATTGATGGAAATATCGAAGGTGTGGCGGCGTAAAAATTTCTGCAGACTGCGACCGACATGCAGGCGTGATGGGATCAGGACCCCGCGGGGATCCGGTGACCACCAGAGCAGGGCCTGATGGGGTTCATTCCAAGGGAAGATCCCGTTGTGATAAGCTGCGAGCAGACGGGGAGCGGACAGATCCCCCCCGATCGCCAGCAGGCCGTTGGGCTCATCCAGCGCGTGTTTGGGGTGGGGGAACCGGTTCGGCTCATCATCCAGTTGGGTCAGGTAGCAAGACATAGCATCGAGGGGTTTCGTAGATGAAGGCCATTATCCTGATAGTATCCAGCCTGCTGTGCTTTGTCACGGCGCAGACCGGTGCCGAGGTGTACCAGCGCAATACGGCGCGGCCGGTCAACCAGGTGGTATTTGGCCAGGTGGAGACGATGCGCAACATCACCCAGCGCCAGGTGATCGAGTCGGCGCAGTCGGGCTGGAAGACATTGGGCGGTGCCTTGATCGGCGGCCTGATTGGCAACCAGTTTGGCGGCGGTCATGGTCGGGAGATTGCCACCGCAGTGGGGGCGTTGGCGGGCGCCGGGGCCGCGCAATATTACCAGTCCGGCGGCGAAGTGGTTGAAAACAAGCTGGTGGAGCTGCTCATTCGCAGCGATCAGGGGGCGCTGGTCAATGTGATCCAGGATTTTGACTCGGCCATGGTCTTCGCCCAGGGGGACAAGGTGCGGATCCTCTATTTTGATGACGGTGTGCGGGTCGACAAGACCTACTGACGGGGCAAGCAGAGAGAGACAGGCAGGCTGTGAGGGAAGAATTACCCGGCTGCCGCCGCAAGGGGTGACGGGCTGCACTACACGACATGGCTGTGGGAAGGGCCTTCAGATGGTGGCTGGCTCTGCACAGCAGCTCTTCTGCTTCAAAGAGCGGTTGAGAAAGTGATTGTCCCCGCTGTCTGAGGCAGGCTAGAGAGGCCGTGCTTGTTCGATACCGGGATGACGATGATGGGAGTTGCTGCTTTCGGTCGCGAGGTGCGCGGATCAGCCAGTGCCAGCACTTCGATCCCCTGGTTGAGGTAGAGGCGATGCGCCGGAGCGACGGTATCTTGCAGGGTGTGGAACCTGCATCACATAGTCCATCACCCGACCTCCAGCCAGGCCACCTGCTTCTCTTCGCTTTATCGGACTTCCAAGAAAAAGGGCATGCCAATTGGCATGCCCTTTATCACCTCGCGCTTATTGGGCGTCGAGGAAACGTTCGGCATCCAGAGCGGCCATGCAGCCTGTCCCGGCCGAGGTGATGGCCTGACGGTAGACATGGTCGGCCACGTCGCCGGCGGCAAAGACCCCCTCGATGCTGGTCTGGGTGGCGAAGCCTTGCAGGCCGCCACGCACCTGGAGATAACCGTTCTCCATGGCCAGCTGGCCTTCGAAGATCTGGGTGTTCGGCTGATGGCCGATGGCGATGAAGACCCCCATCAGCGGCAGTTCGGAGGTACTCTCGTCCCGGGTGCTGCGCAGGCGAACCCCGGTGACACCCATGTCGTCACCCAGCACTTCGTCCAGGGTCTGGTGGGTGTGCAGCACGATATTGCCGCTCTCAACCTTGTCGTTGAGGCGCTTGATCAGGATCTTCTCGGCGCGGAACTCGTCGCGGCGGTGGATCAGATGTACCTTCTTGGCGATGTTGGCCAGGTAAAGCGCCTCTTCCACGGCGGTGTTGCCGCCGCCGACCACGGCCACTTCCTGGTTGCGATAGAAGAAGCCGTCGCAGGTGGCGCAGGCGGAGACGCCGCGGCCCTTGAACGCCTCTTCCGAGGGCAGCCCCAGGTACTTGGCGGAAGCGCCGGTGGCGATGATCAGGGCATCGCAGCTGTATTCACCACTGTCACCCTTGAGGCGGAACGGACGCTGGGTCAGGGAGACCTCATTGATATGATCGAACAAGATGCGGGTCTCGAACTTCTCCGCGTGCTCCTTCATGCGCTCCATCAGTGCCGGACCGGTCAGCCCTTCCGGATCACCCGGCCAGTTCTCCACTTCCGTGGTGGTGGTCAGCTGGCCACCCTGTTGCATGCCGGTGATGAGCAGTGGATTGAGGTTGGCACGGGCGGCGTAGACGGCGGCCGTGTAGCCCGCGGGGCCTGAACCCAGGATCAGCAATTTGCTGTGAATGACTTCGCTCATGGTGTGATTTCCGAGAGGTAATGAGTTTGCGCGATTGTAGGGAATTCGTGATCCGGGGTCAAAGGGCGGCGTGCCGATTGTCCCAATCGCCCGGACGGCATCCTTGCCGACTCGGTTGCCCTCGGGCTCTCGCACTGCCGGGAAGAGGGGAGGGGCGGGTTCAAGATCAGGGAGTTGCCCCTCTTATGGCGCAATGGAAATGGGGCCGCCTGTCAACGGGTGGGGGCCGCTCGTCTGTGTCCCTGCTTGGCGGTATCGCCATGGCCTGCGCCGTGCGAGGGGAATGAAGCGTGACCATATGGCGGCGCACTCATTGGGGCTTCCCTTGGCCGCCCTGAGCTGTGCCATGGGATTGTACCCTGGCGCTGATCCGGGCACGGATGACAACTCCTGGCGCAGTGCCGCCCGGGCTGGCAAGGCGCCTGCCGACGCAGTGGCCAGAGACGGTTTGCGGGGCCTCGATACTCAGGCCATGGGGCCTGGGGCGTGCCAGCCAGCATATTGCTCTTTGATGAGGGGCTGGCCGGTGGATGGCCATTTGCATAGACATGCGCGCGGCTTCGGGTGAGGGAGTCCCGCAGGGCGAGGCCACCCCGATGACAGATCCCTGCCTCTGACCCGAGGGTGATGGCGCCGCCGCCGGCCTCTGGGGCCCAAGGTCGGGTGGGCGAACGGTGCGGCATGGTGCCTTTCATTGCCCGATCATGGTTGCCCCTAAGGATGGCGAAAACATAGGCAGAGAAGGCCGGGATCGCGCCAGCGACAGCGTGATAATCTGCGCCGATGAAGCCTGCAGGGCTTCCCGACCCGCTTTGGGCGAAAACGGTATGGTTTCATGCTGTCAGTTCACGTACACTGGCCACAACCATGCCTACGCGATATTCATGGTTTTTTATTTCTTCAGGTACACCGATAATCATGCTATCCCTCGTCTATTGATCGGTGTTTCATGTCGCCCTGATGTAGTGCGGCATTTGCACCTTCTTTATTCAGGCATTGACAGGATTTGTGACCATAATTATAAAATGACTGGTGATTCTTACCAAAAAATAGCCAAAGGATGGAATTAAATGATGGAAGCTAAGAGTCGGCTAAAGGATTTGGACAGGATTGACCGCAACATTCTGAATGAACTGCAAAAGGATGGCAGGATTTCGAACGTTGAGTTGTCCAAACGAGTTGGCCTGAGTCCCACACCGTGTCTGGAACGGGTTCGTCGCCTCGAGCGGCAAGGGTATATCGAAGGGTATGCCGCCATTCTGAACCCTCATTATCTGGACGCGTCTCTGCTGGTGTTTGTGGAAATTACCCTCAATCGTGGCGCCCCCGATGTGTTTGAGCAGTTCAACAAGGCTGTTCAGGTGCTCGAGGAGATCCAGGAGTGCCATCTGGTCTCCGGCGATTTCGACTATCTGCTCAAGACCCGCGTCAGCGACATGTCCGCCTATCGCCGCCTGCTGGGGGAAACCCTGCTGCGCCTGCCGGGTGTCAACGATACCCGCACCTATGTGGTGATGGAGGAAGTGAAACAGAGTAGTCGTCTGGTGATCAGCACCCGATAGAGTATTTTGTGCTGTGATGTAGCGAGCGATTGATGCATCATAAACGTCAGAAACGAGCGGCAGGTCCGCTCGTTTCTGCTTGTCGGACTTGTCGCGTCAATGGGCACGCAGGCTGACAAGCGATAGGATTTTCAGGGATACTGGGCCCCCTTGTCCCATGCGTTACCATGTTTTCAGAAAGGAGCCGGAGTTTGGCCGAGAAAAAGCTGTTTACTCCATTATCAGGCACCCAACGGATCTTCGAAGCCGTCTTGATCGCCATCACGCTGTTGGCCGCCTACCTCTTGCTTGCCCTGCTCACCTATCACCCTGCCGATCCCGGTTGGTCCCAGACCTCCTGGCAAGGGGAGGTGAAGAATCTGGCGGGCAGCGCCGGCGCCTGGATTGCCGATATCACCATGTTCACCTTCGGAGCTTTCTCCTATCTGGTGCCCCCCCTGATGGTGCTGCTGGGCTGGAGCCTGTTCTGGCGGCCGAGCCGGCTGCTGGACGTGGACTACCTGACCCTGTCGGTGCGCATCGTCGGCTTCCTGCTGACCGTACTTGGCATGTCGGCCATTGCCAGCATGAATTTCAACGACATGCAGAACTTCTCCGCCGGCGGCCTGGTCGGCGATGTGATCGCCTCCGCGGTGATCCCGCTGTTTGGCGGCGTGGGGGCCAACCTGATGCTGCTCTGCTTCGTGGCCACCGGCATCACCCTGTTTACCGGCTGGTCCTGGCTCACCATCGTCGAGCGGCTCGGCAGTGCCTGTACCGGCGCTGTTTCCGCGCTCTATCACCTGCCCACCACCCTTGGCAACTGGCTGAACGGTGGTTGGCGTCAGCCCCGTTTTGAGGGGCCGGACCCCTTGCTGGAAGGCAGCGCCGGCGCCCTGGCGCTGGAGGATGAGGAGGATGAGCCCCATGGCGGCTGGGTGCGCCGTACCAAGGCGTCCCGACCGGCGAAGGGGAGCAAGGCGGCCAAGTCCGATGACTGGCTCCCCGAGCTCGACGAGGATACCTTCCAGTTCGATCCCGATTTCGATGACGAGGACGATCGGCCGGCCCCGCCCAGGCGCGCCCCGCGTGCCCGCCAGCCCGTGGTCATGGCCAGGGAAGAGGAGATGGATCTGCCCTGGGCGGACAATGGGGACGAGGCGCCGAGTCCTGCCCCCGCCGCCCGCCCCGTCTCCCGGCGCACCGCCATGGCTGGCATGGCGCCGTTGCCGAGCCTGGAACTGCTCGATCGTCCCCCGGTCAAGACCCAGTCCATGAGCCCGGATGAGCTGGAGCGCATGGCGCGCCTGGTGGAGGCCAAGCTGGCGGACTACAACGTGCAGGCCAAGGTGGTCGGTGTCTATCCGGGCCCGGTCATCACCCGCTTCGAGCTGGATCTGGCTCCTGGCATGAAGGCGAGCAAGATAACCAACCTGTCGCGGGATCTCGCCCGTTCGCTGTCCGCCAGCAGTGTGCGGGTGGTAGAGGTGATCCCGGGCAAGACCTATGTCGGCATCGAGCTGCCCAACCGGGTGCGCCAGACCGTCTACCTGCGGGAGACCCTGGATTGCGAGGCCTTCTCGGCCAGCCACAATCCGCTCACCATGGGGCTGGGCCAGGACATCGCCGGGGAACCCGTGGTGGTGAACCTGGCCAAGATGCCGCACCTGCTGGTGGCCGGTACCACGGGCTCGGGCAAGTCGGTGGGGGTGAACACCATGATCATCTCCATGCTCTACAAATCCTCCCCCGAGGATCTGCGCTTCATCATGATCGACCCCAAGATGCTGGAACTCTCGGTCTACGAAGGGATCCCCCATCTGCTGACCGAGGTGGTCACCGACATGAAGGATGCCGCCAACGCCCTGCGCTGGTGCGTGGGCGAGATGGAGCGCCGCTACAAGCTGATGTCGGCGATCGGGGTGCGCAACCTCAAGGGGTACAACGACAAGGTGCTGGCCGCCATCGAGGCGGGGGATCCCCTGCTCGATCCGTTGTGGCGTCCGGGCGACTCCATGGATCAGATGCCGCCGGAGCTGGAAAAACTGCCCCACATAGTGGTGGTGGTGGACGAGTTTGCCGACATGATGATGATCGTCGGCAAGAAGGTGGAAGAGCTGATCGCCCGCATTGCCCAGAAGGCGCGGGCCGCCGGCATTCACCTCATCCTCGCCACCCAGCGTCCGTCGGTGGATGTCATTACCGGCCTCATCAAGGCCAACATCCCGACCCGGATCTCGTTCCAGGTGTCGAGCAAGATAGATTCCCGCACCATATTGGATCAGGGTGGCGCCGAATCCCTGCTCGGCATGGGGGACATGCTCTACATGCCGGCCGGCACCTCCAACCCGACCCGGGTCCACGGTGCCTTCGTCGATGACCACGAGGTGCACAAGGTGGTGGCGGACTGGAAACTGCGGGGCGAGCCGAACTACATCGACGAGATCCTCTCCGGCGAGTCGGAAGAGGGGGGCAGCGGTGGTGGCGACTACGGCGGCGGCGACGAGGAACTGGATCCCCTGTTCGACGAGGCGGTGGCCTTCGTGGTGGAATCCCGCCGTGGCTCCACCTCCAGCGTGCAGCGCAAGTTCAAGATAGGTTACAACCGGGCGGCCCGTCTCATCGAGCAGATGGAGAACCAGGGCATCGTCAGCAGCCCAGGCGGCAACGGCCAGCGCGACGTGCTGGCACCGCCCCCGGTGCGCGATTAACCGCAGTGGTATTCTGGCCATGCCCTCGGGGCGTGGCCTTTTAGCGAGAGACCCTATGAAAAAAACCTTACTGATGGGCACTGTGCTGCTCATCGCCAGCGGCCAGGCCTGGGCCGATGCGGCCAGCGATCTCAAGCAGAAGCTGGCGGCGGTCAATCTTTTTTCCGCCCGATTCCAGCAGACCGTCTATGACAGCAAGGGCAAGGAGCTGCAAAAAGCGAGCGGCGATCTGCTGGTGTCCCGGCCCAATCGTTTCAACTGGCATACCCAGCGCCCGGACGAGAGCCTGATCGTGGCGGACGGCAAGGACGTCTGGATCTATGATCCCTTCGTCGAGCAGGTCACCGCCCTCAAGCTGCAGGACGCCGTGGTCAATACCCCCTTCATCCTGATCGCCAGCGGCGATGACAAGTACTGGAAGCACTACGACGTGGTGCGCCAGGGCAATGTGTTCACCGTCACCAGCCGCAATCAGGATGAGCTGATCGCCTCCTTTCGGGTCAGCTTCGATCGGCAGGACAACATAGATCGCTTCGACGTGAAAGAGGCCCAGGGGCAGTGGAGCGAATTCACTCTCACCAGCTTCAACCGCAAGCCGGCGCTCAAGGGGAGCGAGTTCGTGTTCAAGATGCCCAAGGGGGCCCAGCTGGACGACCAACGCTGATGGGCCGCCTGGCAGCGGATTCCTCGTCAGGCCGCCCCGGGTGGGCGGTCGCCATACCCCAGAGCGGTCGATGCAGATGAGCAACTTGTCCCTGGATTTCTCGTCGGACTTTCGTCCGCTGGCGGCCCGGATGCGGCCGCAAACCCTGGAGCAGTACATAGGCCAGCAGCATATCCTGGGGCCCGACAAACCCCTGCGCAAGGCTGTCCTGGCGGGGCACTGCCACTCCATGATCCTGTGGGGGCCGCCCGGCACCGGCAAGACCACGCTGGCCGAGCTGATGGCCCACTACTGCCAGGCAGAGGTGGAGCGACTCTCGGCGGTCACCTCCGGCATCAAGGAGATCCGCGCCGCCATCGACAAGGCCAAAGAGAACAGCTGGCGCGGGGTGCGCACCATCCTCTTCGTCGATGAGGTGCACCGCTTCAACAAGAGCCAGCAGGACGTGTTTCTGCCCCATATCGAAGACGGCACCATCACCTTCATCGGCGCCACCACAGAGAACCCCTCGTTCGAGCTCAACAACGCACTGCTCTCCCGGGCCCGGGTCTATCTGCTCAAGCGGCTGGAGGAGAGCGACATCCTCGCCATGATCGATCAGGCGATGACCGACCCCCGCGGTCTCAATGACCCCAGCCTCACCTTTGCCCCCGGGGTGAAGGAGGCGCTGGCCAAAGCCGTGGATGGGGACGGGCGCAAATCCCTCAACTACCTGGAGCTGCTGGCCGACATGGCCGAGGCCAATGGGGCAGGGGAGAAGGTGATCGACAGCGCCCTGCTCGCCGCCGTGGTGGGGGAGCACGTGGCGCGCTTCGATAAGGGGGGGGATCACTTCTACGACCTCATCTCGGCGGTGCACAAGTCCATCCGTGGCTCGGCGCCGGATGCGGCCCTCTACTGGTATGCCCGCATGGTGAGTGCCGGTTGCGATCCCCTCTACATCGCCCGCCGCCTGCTGGCCATTGCCTCGGAAGACGTGGGCAACGCCGATCCCCGTGCCATGCAGGTGGCGCTCTCGGCCTGGGACTGTTTCCACCGCGTCGGCCCGGCGGAAGGGGAGCGGGCCATCGCCCAGGCCATCGTCTACCTCGCCTGCGCCCCCAAGAGCAATGCGGTCTACACCGCCTGGAAGGCGGCGCTTCACGACGCCAAGAACCTGCCGGACTTCGAGGTGCCGCCGCACCTGCGCAATGCCCCCACCAGGCTGATGAGCGAGCTGGGTTACGGCGCCGAGTACCGTTACGCCCATGACGAGGAGGGGGCTTATGCCGCCGGGGAGGAGTATTTCCCCACCGAGCTGGCCGGGAGGCGTTACTACCAGCCGACCGAGCGTGGCCTTGAGAAGCAGATAGCGCAAAAACTCGCGTATTTGCAGGGGCTGGATCGACAGAGCCCCCGTAAACGGCACAAATAGTCCCTGTTCGGGCGGGGGGGCGGTCTGATACACTGCCTCCCTGGCCCCGCTTGTCTCGGTCTTGCGCCATCTTCTTGATTTCTTGGGCCGATGTCGATGCCCGATGGTGAAGACGATAGGGGTGCGCCAACCGATGTTCACTCCCGGATCTGTGTTTTTGCCCCATCATGATGACCCGGGCCCAGATCCCATTTTAAAAAAGTAGGTAAACCATGCTGGATCCCAAATATCTGCGCGGCGAGATTGACGACGCTGCCGCTCGTCTGGCGACACGTGGCTACGTCCTGGACGTAGCGGCGGTCAATGCTCTGGAAGAGAAGCGCAAGGATCTGCAGTCCCGTACCCAGGAGCTGCAGGCCGAGCGCAACGCCCGCTCCAAGTCCATCGGCGAGGCTGCGCGTCGGGGTGAAGACGTGGCGCCGCTCAAGGCCGAGGTGACCAAGATCAACGACGAGCTGGAAACCAGCAAGGTCGAGCTCGAGACGCTGTTGCGGGATATCAAGGAGATCGCCGACGGCATGCCGAACCTGCCGAGCGACACCACCCCGGTGGGCCGTGACGAGAACGACAACGTCGAAGTGCGCCGCTGGGGCACGCCGCGCGGGTTTGACTTCCAGGTGCGCGATCATGTGGATCTGGGTGAAGCCATCAAGGGGCTGGACTTCAAGAATGGCGTCAAGCTGTCCGGTTCGCGCTTCGTGGTGATGAAGGGCCAGATTGCCCGCCTGCACCGCGCCCTGGCGCAGTTCATGCTGGACTTGCACACCCAGCAGCACGGTTACACCGAGTGCTATGTGCCCTATCTGGTGAACCCGGACAGCCTCTATGGCACCACCCAGCTGCCGAAATTCTCCGAGGATCTGTTCAACACCGGCATCGTCTCCGACGCCGAAGAGGGCAGCAAGGAGCGCAAGCTCTCCCTGATCCCGACCTCGGAAGTGCCGCTGACCAACATGGCTCGCGACGAGATCTTCGACGAGCAGGAACTGCCCATCAAGATGACGGCCCACAGCCCCTGCTTCCGCTCCGAGGCGGGCTCCTACGGTCGCGATACCAAGGGCCTCATCCGCATGCACCAGTTCGACAAGGTCGAGATGGTGCAGCTGGTTCACCCCGAGAAGTCCTGGGATGCCCTGGAAGAGATGGTGGGCCACGCCGAGAAGGTGCTGCAGCTGCTGGAACTGCCCTATCGCGTGATGGCGCTGTGCACCGGTGACATGGGCTTTGCCGCCGCCAAGACCTACGATCTGGAAGTGTGGCTGCCGGCCCAGGATACCTACCGCGAGATTTCGTCCGTCTCCAACTGCACCGACTTCCAGGCCCGCCGCATGCAGGCGCGGGTGCGCATCGACGGCAAGCCCCAGCTGATCCACACCCTCAACGGCTCTGGCCTGGCGGTGGGGCGCACCCTGGTGGCGGTCATCGAGAACTACCAGCAGGCCGATGGCCGCATCGCCATCCCCAAGGCGCTGCACTCCTACATGGGCGGTCTGACCCATATCGGCTGATTGGCCTCAATTGAATGTTAAAAGCCATGGCTCGCCATGGCTTTTTTGTTATTCCTATTCCCATTCATATTCCATTCAGTTAACTGACGGTAAAAGGCTCGCGGTCAATTCATCAGGGATTGGCTCGGTCCGGTGATCAGGGTGTGCACTCCGTCCTTGCTCAAGTTCATCAGAAACGCAGGCGCATCGGCTGCACCGGCCGACAGCATGTTTCAAATGGATAAGGAGTAATGAATGACGTCGAGGACGACACAGCTGGCACCCGCACGCCCAGGTCTGTTCAACCGCTTTCTCAGCGGTGTTGAGTGGCTCGGGAACCTGCTGCCGCACCCCATCACCCTGTTTGCCCTGTTCTCCCTCACCCTGATCCTGGCCTCCGGCATCGCCGCCTGGTTCGGCGTCAGCGTGGTGGATCCGCGCCCGGAAGGGGCGCCCGGTCGCAGTGCGGACGGCATGATCACTGTGGTCAGCCTGCTCAGCGCCGAAGGTTTGCAACGGATCGTCTCCAACCTGGTGACCAACTTCACCGGCTTCGCCCCCCTGGGGACCGTGCTGGTGGCCCTGCTCGGGGTCGGCATTGCCGAACACTCGGGTCTGCTCAGTGCCGCCATGCGTGGCATGGTGATGAGCGCCTCCCGCCGCATGGTCACGCTGACCATCGTCTTTGCCGGGATCATGTCCAACACGGCGGCCGAGCTCGGCTACGTGGTGTTGATCCCGCTGGCTGCCATGATCTTCCACTCCCTGGGACGCCACCCTCTGGCGGGGCTGGCGGCAGCCTTTGCCGGCGTGTCCGGCGGCTACTCCGCCAACCTGCTGCTCGGAACCGTGGATCCTTTGCTCGCGGGCATCACCCAGATTGCCGCCCGCATCATAGATCCCGGCTATGTGGTTGGCCCCGAGGTGAACTGGTACTTTATGTTTGTCAGCACCTTCCTCATCACGGGTCTTGGCGCCTGGGTCACCGAGAAGATCGTCGAACCCAAGCTCGGCAAATATGATCCCAGCGAGGCGAGCGTGGTGCTGGATCAGCAGGCCGAGGCCCTGAGTGCCCGGGAGAAGCGCGGACTCTGGTCGGCCCTGGTGGCCGTGCTGGTGGTGAGCGGCCTGCTGGCCCTGACGGTGGTACCGGAGGATGGCATCCTGCGTCATCCCGAGACGGGGGCCATCGCGGGCTCTCCCTTCCTGCATGGCATCGTCGCCTTCATCTTCGTCTTCTTCGCCGTGCCGGGCTTCGTCTACGGCAAGGTGGTGGGCACCATGAAGAGCGACAAGGAGGTGATCCAGGCGATGTCCAGCAGCATGAGCACCATGGGCATGTACATAGTGCTGGTGTTCTTCGCCGCCCAGTTCGTGGCCTATTTCTCCTGGACCAACTTCGGCACCGTGTTTGCAGTCAAGGGGGCAGGGGCCCTGCAGGCCCTGGGCCTGACCGGCCCGGGTCTCTTCTTCGGCTTCATCTTGATGTGCGCCGTCATCAACCTGATGATAGGGTCGGCCTCGGCTCAGTGGGCCGTCACGGCGCCTATCTTCGTGCCCATGCTGATGCTGATTGGCTACTCTCCCGAGGTGATCCAGGCGGCGTACCGCATCGGTGATTCCGTGACCAACATCATCACCCCCATGATGAGCTACTTCGGCCTGATCCTGGCGGTGGCGGTGCGCTATCAGAAATCCCTCGGCATAGGGACGCTGATCGCCACCATGCTGCCCTATACCCTGGTGTTCCTGGTGGGCTGGAGCCTGCTGTTCTACTGCTGGGTGTTCGTGCTGGGCCTGCCGGTGGGCCCGGGGGCGGCCACCCTCTACCCGGTGGGAGGTTAAGGAAGAAGGGGCGCCAACTGGGCGCCCCTTCGTCTTTTGGCGGGGGAGGCGAGAAGTTTCCCAAGCAATTCGCAATCGTTTTTGTTAGACTTCGCCGCAATTTTGCAGGACACACGAACGACTCATGGTTTGGATTGATTATGCAATTCTGGGCATAGTGGCCCTCTCCGCACTGATAAGCCTGGTGCGTGGTTTCGTCAAGGAAGCCATGTCCCTCGTCACCTGGTTTGTTGCCTTCTTCATCGCCAGCAACTTCTACTCCGATCTCGCCGTCTTCTTCACCTCCATCACGGATCAACTGCTGCGCAATGGCCTGGCCATCGCCGCCTTGTTCGTGGCGACCCTGATCCTGGGGGCCATCGTCAACTATGTGGTGGGGGAGCTGGTCAGCAAGACGGGGCTCTCCGGCACGGATCGGGTGCTCGGCGTCTGTTTCGGCGCCCTGCGCGGGGCGCTCATCGTCAGCGCCCTGCTGTTTTTTATGGATACCTTCACCAGCCTGCCCCAGGCGGACTGGTGGACCGGGTCCCGGTTGATCCCCGAATTCGGGTTGGTCATCCAGTGGTTCTTTGATTTCATGCAGAACTCATCGAGTTTTCTTAAACAGGTACAGTGACTTCGAGGTAGCAAGGACATGTGTGGTATTGTCGGTATAGTTGGCACCACCCCCGTCAATCAGGCCCTCTACGACGCCTTGACGGTGTTGCAGCACAGGGGCCAGGACGCCGCCGGGATCGTGACCATTGACAGTGGGAACTTCCGGCAACGCAAGGCCAACGGCCTGGTGAAGGACGTGTTTGAAGTGCGTCACATGCAGCGACTGAAAGGGCATATCGGCATAGGTCATGTCAGATATCCCACCGCAGGCAGCTCCAGTGCCGCGGAAGCCCAGCCTTTTTACGTCAACTCCCCCTACGGCATGGTGCTGGCCCACAACGGCAACCTCACCAACGCCAAGGATCTGAAAGAGCAGCAGTTCAAGGTGGCCCGCCGCCACATCAACACCACCTCGGACTCCGAAGTGCTGCTGAACGTGCTGGCCCACGAGCTGGACCTGTGCGACAAGATGGCGCTGGGGCCGGAAGACATCTTCGCCGCGGTGCGCAAGACCCATCAGCAGGTCCGTGGTGCCTACGCCGTGGTCTCCCTGGTGATTGGCCACGGTCTCATCGGTTTTCGTGACCCCAACGGCATTCGCCCGCTGATCCTGGGTCGCCGGGTCGACGAGCAGGGCCAGCTGGAGTACATGCTCGCCTCCGAGAGCGTGGCCCTTGATGCCATCGGGTTCGAGACGGTGCGCGACGTCGCCCCGGGTGAGGCCATCTACATCACGGAGCAGGGCCAGCTCTTCTCCGAGCAGTGCAGCGATGCCCCCCAGATCAACCCCTGCATCTTCGAGTATGTCTACTTCGCCCGCCCGGACTCTTGCATCGACAAGGTCTCCGTCTATGCCGCCCGCCTCAACATGGGTCGCAAGCTGGGCAAGAAGATTGCCCGGGAATGGGACGATCTGGACGTGGATGTGGTCATCCCCATTCCGGAAACCTCCTGCGACGTGGCGCTGGAAATCGCCCATACCCTGGGGTTGCCGTACCGTCAGGGCTTCGTGAAGAACCGCTACATAGGTCGCACCTTCATCATGCCGGGCCAGACCCAGCGCAAGAAGTCGGTCCGCCGCAAGCTCAACGCCATCAGCTCGGAATTCAAGGGCAAGAAGGTGTTGCTGGTGGATGACTCCATCGTCCGTGGCACCACCTCGGAGCAGATCATCCAGATGGCACGGGAAGCCGGCGCCGCCAAGGTCTACTTCGCCTCCGCCGCCCCCGAGATCCGCTTCCCCAACGTCTACGGCATCGACATGCCCACCGCCAACGAGCTGATCGCTCACGGCCGTGAAGTGGAAGAGGTGTGCAAGCTCATCGGCGCCGATGGCCTGATTTTCCAGGATCTGGAAGATCTGGAAGAGGCGGTGCGCGAGCTCAACCCCGAACTGCGCCACTTCGAGACCTCGGTCTTCAATGGCAACTATGTGACCGCCGATGTGGATCAGGTCTACCTGGATCACCTCAATTCCCTGCGCAACGACGACAGCAAGGCGGTGCGTGAGTGGAATGAAGAGACCAACAACCTGGAAATTTTTAACGAAGGCAGTTAAACGTTTTACCGGTTGCGCCCGGCGCATGAATGAGAACGGAGGCCGATGGCCTCCGTTTTTTTATGGCTGTCCCGTCACACTAGCTGGTGAAGACGGGCCCCAGCCCCCAGTCCCAGACCAGTACCGTGCCTGCCATCAGGCAGACCAGCAGCACCAGACCGCAGGTCACCATGGAACTGGCGTAGATGAAGCCTTGCTCCTCCGGGATGTGCATCAGTATGGGGATGCCGGTGTAGAGCAGATAGATGGACCAGGCGAGGCCGAGCAGCCCCACCAGCATGATGAACCACATCACGGGATAGAGGGCGGCGAAGCCGGTCATGAACAGGGGGGTGGCGGTGTAGGCCGCCAGCTCCAGGGTCTGGGACATGTTGGGGTCGGCGCCGAAGGTGCGGGCCATCCACAGGGCCAGCACCGCCAGCAGGACGACGGCGACGATGAGGGCCAGATACATGGCGCTCGCCATCCAGATGCCGCTGCGCATGGTCAGCATGATGGGCTCGCCGTTCCCCACCTGCCAGCCCAGATGCACGGCCGAGAAGTAGCAGCAGAGGGCGGGGATCAGCGCCATCAGGGCGACATGGGTGAGGCTGTGACTAACGGTTTCCTGGTGGTCGTCTATGTCGTGCCACTCATCTTTCGGGTGGGCGTAGAGCCCCCATATGTGGTTCAGGATCATGGTATTTACCCCTAAATATGGCGAACCCCGGCTGGTTTGCCTTGCCATTAGTTATTGTTAATGATCGGTTAATCGTCAAGGCGGGGGCCGGACTCGAGTTCGCCGCCAAGATCCGGTAACATGGCGCCCCCATCCCGTTTCGAGGCCATTTGATGGACGCCCTGCTCGCGCCAGTTCGCCAATTTCTGCACTGTGAAACCCCGGATGAGTGGATTGCCGTGGCACGGGATCCCGCTCATCTGCCGACCCTGCTCATCGACCATGCCAACTGCGAGAACAAGGCCGCCCTGACGGCCCACAGCCTGGTGCGCCGTTACTGCCTGCCCAAGGGCAAGCGCCACCTGCTGCCCAAGCTTGATTTCTATCGCGAGCTCGATGCCTTGCCGGAGAAGGCGCAGATCCTGGGCAAGCGCACCATGGGGGAGGAGGAGCGGACAGTGTTCGAGGAGCTCGAGCGCAACGACTTGCTGGTGAAGATGGTGCGTCTCATCCAGGAGGAGCTGCACCATTTCGAGCAGGTGCTCGAGCTGATGGCGGCGCGGGGCATTCATTATGGCCCTGTCACCGCTTCCCGCTACGCACGGGGCCTGATGCAGCATGTGCGCCACCACGAGCCTGCCGCCGTGGTCGACAAGCTCATCATAGGGGCCTTCATCGAGGCGCGCTCCTGCGAGCGTTTCGCCAAGCTGGCCCCTCACCTGGACGAGGAGCTTGGCCGCTTCTATACCTCGCTGCTGCGCTCCGAGGCCCGTCACTATCAGGATTATCTGGCCCTGGCCGAGCAATACGCGGGGGAGAACATAGATGAGCGCATCGCCTTCTTCGGCGCCCTGGAGGCGGATCTCATCCGCTCTCCCGACTCGCAGTTCCGCTTTCACAGCGGCCTGCCTGTCAGACTTGACAGTGGTGCTGCCTGCTAGGCCCCTCTATGCTTGCAAAGGTTCCTTACGACGAGCGACACATGCAGTTTTGAGCGCAATTCCCGGCCACTGTGCCGGGATTTTTTTGGGGAAAAACTTGGAAGGGTTCGCCGCCCGCGGTGGGCGGCAGGGGTCAGCGGCGATATTCGTTGTTGTAGTTCTGGATAAGCTTCTTGGTCACCTCGTGCTGGGGATCGGCAAAGACCTTGAGGGTCTTGCCCCGCTCCACCACCTGGCCGTCGTGCATCACCAGCACCTCGTCGCTGATGTGGCTCACCACCCCGAGATCGTTGGCCACCAGCACATAGCTCAGGCCCATGGTCTCCTGCATCTCCAGCAGCAGGTTGATGATCTGGGAGCGCACCGAGATGTCCAGGGTCGAGAGGGCCTCATCGGCC
Organism: Aeromonas bivalvium; assembly: GCF_046078285.1. Classification (NCBI taxonomy): domain Bacteria; kingdom Pseudomonadati; phylum Pseudomonadota; class Gammaproteobacteria; order Aeromonadales; family Aeromonadaceae; genus Aeromonas; species Aeromonas bivalvium. Next base: position 594,033 of record NZ_JBGXBV010000001.1, on the reverse strand, counting down.
ACCACGATTTTGGGATTGAGGATCAGCGCCCGGGCCAGGGCGACCCGCTGCTGCTGCCCCGCCGACAACATCTGCGGATAGAAGAAGGCGTGATCCGCCAGCATGCCCACCATGCGCAGGGTCTGCATCACCTTCTCCTGGCGCTCCTCCTCGCTCATCTCGGTGTTCAGCCGCAGCGGTGTCTCCAGGATCTGGCCCACCCGTATCTTGCGGTTGAGGGAGGAGTTGGGGTCCTGGAAGATCATGCGCAGCAGCTTGCAGCGCGTCTGGTAATCCCCGTGGCGCATCAGCTGGCCCTCGATGTGGATCTCGCCACTGGAGGGTTCAATCATGCCCGCCAGGATCCGCGCTAGGGTGCTCTTGCCCGAGCCTGCCTCGCCGACGATGGCCAGGGTCTGGCCGACCTCGAGATCGAACGACAGCGGCTTGACGGCCTGCACGGCGCGGGAGCGAAACAGACCGGTCCGGTTCTGGTAGGTCTTGCTCAGCGACCTGACCTGGAGCAGTGAGGGGGGATGAGTGGGCTCAGTCAGCACGGCGATGACTCCGAAGTCGGCAATAAGGGCGGGGACAGGTTCCCCACCCTGGAGTAAAGGGGGGCAACCCGGGGGTAGTCAGATCATGATGGCCCGTCATTTCTTCGGCTCTTCCATGTTGAGGGGGAAGTGACAGCTGAACTGATGGCCCTTGACCTTGCTCATCAAGGGGGTCTGCACGCACAGCTTCTGGGCATGGGGGCAGCGCGGGCCCAGCCGGCAACCGATGGGCAGGTGCTGCAAGGGGGGAATGACCCCAGGCAGGGTCTCGAGCCGCGACTTGTGGTGCACCAGCTTGTCAAAATCGGGGATCGATTGCAGCAGGGCATGGGTATAGGGGTGGTGGGGAGAGGTGAGGATCTGCTCCCGGGTCCCCACCTCCACCATCTGACCGCAATACATGACGTTGATGTTGTCCGTCAGGTTGGCGATGGCGGCGATGTCATTGCTGATGATGAGGATGGTGGTGTTGCCCAGCTTGTTCATCTTGTCCAGCAGCCGCAGGATCTGGGACTGGGTGGTGGACTCCATGGCACTGGTGGGCTCGTCCGCCACCAGCAGGCGTGGCTGGTTGGCAATCGCCATGGCGATCATCACCTTCTGGCACATGCCGTCGGACAGCTCGTGGGGGTAGGCGCGCATCACCTTGCGGTGATCCTTGACGCCGACCCGGTGCAGCAGGGCGATGGCCTGCTTCTTGCGCCACTGGAAGCGCTGCCAGAACTTGCCCTTGAAGGCGCTGGTGGGGATGGCTTCCTCCAGCTGGGTGCCGATCACTTCGGACGGGTCGAGGCAGCTGGTGGGATCCTGGAAGATCATGGCGATCTCGCGGCCCATGATGCGCCGCCGCTCCCTCGGCTCCATGGTCAGCAGATCCATGTCATTGAACCGCATCCGATCGGCGCGCACCACCCAGTTGTCCTTCTGGATGCCGACGATCACCTTGGCCACCAGGCTCTTGCCAGAACCCGATTCCCCCACCAGGCCGCGGATCTCCCCCTCGCTCAGGGTGAGGCTCACCTTGTCCACCGCCCTCACCTTGCCCTGGGGGGTGTCTATCTCGATGGTGAGGTTGCGAATATCGAGCAGGGGCATCAGTGGTGCTCCTCATGGCGGCTCGCCGCCAGGCACGGGTTCCATGCCGGGGCGAGCGGGTGGGTATCGAGCAGGGACATCATCAGTCATTCCCCTCTTTGAGCGCTTCGCGGATCCCTTCCCCCACCAGGTTGGTGATGAGCACGCTGAACAGGATGGCCATGCCGGGCAGGGTCACTGTCCAGGGGGCGAGATAGATGAGATCGCTGGAATCGGCCAGCATGGCCCCCCATTCCGGCTGGGGTGACTGGGCGCCCAGCCCGAGAAAGCCCACTGCCGAAATGTCCAGAATGGCGGCGGAGAGGGTACGGGTGGTCTGGGCCACCAGGGTCTCGACTATGTTGGGCAGCACCGCCAGACGCATGATGCGCCAGGGGGGCGAGCCGTCGAGGCGGCTGGCGATGATGTACTCCTTCTGCATCTCGGTGTGCACCGCGTTGTAGGTGGCACGGATGAAAGGCGGTATCAAGGCGAGCGTGATGGCGATCAGGGTGTTGCCGAGGCCGGGCCCCAGGATGGCCACCATGATGATGGCCAGCAGCAGGGAGGGAATGGAGAGCAGGGTATCGAGCAGATGATGGAGCACGCTCGATTTGAGCCCCTTGCTCATGCCGGCCAGCATGCCGATCAGGGTGCCGACCACCATGGCGATCACCACCACCCCCAGGGCATAACCGAAGGTGAGTCGGGCGCCAATCACCAGCCGTGACAGTATGTCGCGCCCCAGATCGTCGGTGCCGAGGAAATAGTCGATGTTGCCGCTGCTGGCCCAGGAGGGGGCCAGCAGCAGGTGCTCGCTGTGTTGCTCATCCATGCCGTAGGGCACCAGCAGGGGCCCTATCAGGGTGAGCAGCAGCAGGGCGGCGAAACACCAGAGCCCGGCCATGGCCAGGGGGTTGCGCCGATAGGAGACCCAGGTCTGCGCCAGGGGCGAGAGGATCCTGAGCTCGGGGTAGAGGTTGGCTTTATCTTGCATGGGATAGGGCGCTCCAGCTCATGCCATGATCGCGTTCAGTCTTGTTTTGCATAGAGTTCCTTGCGCCGCGCCGGGTAGATGAGCGTGGTCAGCAGATCTGTGCTGACGCTGATGAAGATGACGAAACCGGCGACCACCAGGGTGGCTCCCCGGATGGCGGCATAATCCTGCAGGGCGATGCTGTTGATGAGCCAGCGGCCGATCCCGTGCCAGTCGAACACCACCTCGGTGATCATGGCGGAGGTGAGCACGCTGCCCAGCTGCAGTCCGAGCAGGGGCAGCACGGGGGGCAGGGCGTTTTTCAGGCCGTGGCGCCAGACGATCTGACGGCGGGAGAGGCCGCGGCTGGCGGCGGCCTTGATGTAGTTCTGCTTCATCACGTCGATGAGGGAGCTGCGCACGTGGCGGATCACCTCTGTGGTGGGCACCACGGCCAGCACCAGGGAGGGCAGTATCATGTGGCGCAGGGCGTCGTGCAGCGCCGCCTCGCGCCAGGGCGCCTGGCTCAGCAGCACATCGACCAGGGCCACCCCGGTAATAGACGGCACGTCATAGAGCAGGCTGAGCTGACCGGAGGCGGGCAGCCAGCCCAGATCCAGGGAGAAGAACATCACCATCAGCAGGGCCAGCCAGAACACGGGCACCGCATAACCGATGAGGCCGGCGGTCATGATGGAGAGATCCAGCCCGCGCCCCTGATAGAGGGCGGCCAGGGTGCCGAGGGGAATGCCCACCAGCAGGGAAATGGCGAACGCGGCGACGCACAGGCTCAGGGTGGCCGGGAAGTAGTGGTAGATCTCGTCGAGCACGGGGCGCCCAGAGACGCTGGAGACCCCCAGATCCCCGGCGAAGATGTGGCGCAGGAAGTCGGGGTAGCCCCCCCAGAAACCGGGCTGCTGACCGAGCAGGCGATAGTCGAGCAGGTAGGCGACCAGGGTCAGCGCCAGCAGGGTGATGAGCAGCAGATTGATGCGGCGCACTATGTAGAGCAGCATGCTAGACCCTCCGCCTGTGGATGATGATGGAGCATGCGAACCGGGGCGGGGAGCCCGGCGCGCGGCAAGAGAGGGCCATGGTCATTTCCTGTGCACCTGGTTGAACGAGGTGCCGCCAAAGGGCATCAACTCCAGCCCCAGCACATCCTTGCGGCTGGCCTGGATACGCAGGGCGTGGGCCAGGGGGATGAGCGGCAACTGCTCGTTGAGCATGCGCTGGGCGTAATAGTAGTTGCGCAGCCGAAACGAGAGCTGGCCGCTGCCTACCGCGTCATCGAGCAGCTGATCGAAGGCGGGGTTGCACCAGCGGCTGTCGTTGTTGCCCTGGGCCACGGCGTTGCAGCTGAGCAGCTGGCGAAAGAAGTTGTCCGGGTCGGCGTTGTCGGCCATCCAGCCCGACAGCAGGCTGTCGTAGTTTCCCCGGCGCAGGCGTTGCTCGATCACGGGATCCTCCTGCTGCACGATGCGCAGCCGTATGCCTACCTCCGCCAGATCGTTGCGGATAAGCTGGGCCGTCTTCAAGGCATCCGGGTTGTAGGGGCGCGAGCCCGGCCCCACCAGCACCTGCATGTCGAAGCCTTGCGGCAGGCCTGCCTCCTCCAGCAGGGTGCGGGCGCGGGCCAGATCCTGCTTGCGGACAGGGGAGCTGGGATCGTATCCCCAGGAGCGCGGCGGCAGCAAGCTGTTGGCGCCCTGGCCCGTGCCGAAATAGACCGCCTGCAACAGGTTGGGCACATTGATGGCACTGGCGATGGCCTGGCGCACCTGCACCTTGTTGAAGGGGGGCTTGCGGGTGTTGAGGGCCAGGAAGGCCACGTTCATGCCGGGCTGCACCGCCAGGGTGAGATCATCATGCTGCTGGATCACCGACAGCTGGCTGGCGGAGGGGTAGCTCATCACGTCGCACTCGCCGGTGAGCAGCTTGGCGAGGCGCTTGGAGGATTTGGGGGTGATGTCGTAGACCAGCTGCTCGAGGGGAGCCGGGCCCCGCCAGTAGCCGGGATGGCGCTCGAAGCGGATGAATTCGTTGTGGCGATAGGCCTTGAAGCGAAACGGTCCCGTGCCGATGGGACGACTGTCGAGCAGGGCCGGGGTCCCGGCGGCCAGCATGGCCTGGCCATATTCGGCGGAGAGCACCACGGCATAGTCGCTCGCCAGGGTGGCGAGGAAGGAGGCATCGGGGCGGTTGAGCTCGAATACCACCTGATGGGGGCCATTGGCGCGAACCTGGCGCAGCAGCTGATCCAGCCCGAGGCTGGAAAAATAGGGATACTGGCCGCCGGAGACGTGGTGATAGGGATGCAGGTTGTCGAGCAGTCGCTGCCAGGTGAAGACCACATCGTCGGCATTGAAGGGGCGGCTGGGGGAGAACCAGGCGGTGTGATGGAACAAGACATCCTGGCGCAGGTTCAGGGTATAGGTGAGCCCATCCTCGCTCACGGCCCAGTCGAGCGCCAGGCCACCGCGCAGGGTCAGGGTCGCGGGATCCGACTCCAGCAGCCGATCGTAGAGGGGGCGGGCGCTGGCATCCAGGGTTGCCCCGGAATTGGCCAGCTGGGGGTTGAAGGTCTGGGGGGCCCCTTCGCTACAGTAGATGAGCCCCGTCCTGGAGGCCTCCGTCTGTTTCTGGCACCCGCCGAGCAGCACGAGACTGGCGAGCAGCAGTGGTGTGAGCATTCTCATTATGAAACCATGTCGTTAGCAGGTTAGTGAAGCGGATGACCCGGGATCATCGGCCTCTCAGGCGGGGTCATTGTCCCCGTCCAGCAGCTGGTATTTGCGCAGCATGCCGCGAAACTGGTGGTAACTCAGGGTCAGCAGTTGGGCGGCTTTGCGCTGATTATACTGGGATTGTCGCATCGCTTGCTTGAGTAAATCCATCTCGACCCGCGCCACCTGGGTTTTCAGATCGCAAGGCAGGGTCGGCAGCCCGGCATCATGGGGCTCTTTTGTCTCCGCTTCACCCGTCTCCCATCCCGGGCTTGCCTGGGGGGCGGCGGGCTTGCGATCGCGCCCGGGACGCCAGGGGGAGTCGAAGGGGTTGAGCACCAGCTCGGCCAGGGCCAGCCTGGGGTTGCCCTGACGATAGATGCTGCGCTCGATCACGTTCTTGAGCTCGCGCACGTTGCCGGGCCAGGGGTAGTCGTGCAGCAGGGCCTTCACTTCCCGGGAGAAACCGGCAAACAGCTCGTAGCCGAGCTCCCGGGTCATGCCGTGGGCAAAATGTTCCGCCAGCAGCAGTATGTCATCCTGCCGCTCGCGCAGGGGGGGCAGGGTGATGACGTCGAAGGCCAGCCGATCGAGCAGGTCATGGCGAAAATCGCCGCGCTCGGCCAGGGCGGGCAGATCCTCGTTGGTGGCGCACACCAGCCGTACGTCCACCTTGAGCGCCTTGGCGCCGCCCACTCGTTCGAACTCGCCATATTCGATGACCCGCAGCAGCTTCTCCTGCACCCGGGCGCTGGTGGTGGCCAGCTCGTCGAGGAAGAGGGTGCCGCCATCGGCACGCTCGAAACGGCCCTGATGGCGCTTGGCGGCGCCGGTGAAGGAGCCCGCCTCGTGGCCGAACAGCTCGGTTTCCAGCAGGCTCTCGCTCAAGGTGGCGCAGTTGATGGTGACAAAACTTTGATCCCAACGCGCCGAGAGATAATGTAGGCGGTGCGCGATCAGCTCCTTGCCGGTGCCCCGCTCCCCTATGATGAGCACGGGCTTGCGCAGGGGCGCCAGGCGCGAGGTCTGTTCGATGATCTCGAGGAAGGCGTTCGACACGCCGAGCAGGCTTTCCGTGGCCGTGGTCATGATGATCCCTGTGATTGATAAAAGCTGGTCAATCTTACCAAGAGTTGGCTATTTTTATCACCTATCCGTTTGCATTCGAGTCGGTGTAACATAGTATGCCGATATAAATCATATAGTTAACTTGATTCAAAAGATTGGCATGATGGTTGCTGTATTCCCTTGGTAACTCACTCATGCAATCACAGGAGTCTCATCATGAGCATTTTTTCCCGGTTGGCCGACATCATCAACTCCAACCTGACGGCACTGCTGGACAAGGCGGAAGATCCCCAGAAGATGGTGCGCCTCATCATCCAGGAGATGGAAGACGAACTGGTCAAGGAGCGCTCCAACCTGGCCCGCTTCCTGGCCGAGCAGAAAGAGATAGGTCGCCAGGTCGCCCGCCATCAGGAGCGGGTCGACGAGTGGCAGGGCAAGGCCGAACTGGCCCTCTCCAAGGGGCGTGAAGATTTGGCTCGCGCCGCCCTCATCGAGAAGAAAAAGCAGGCAGAGCTTGGCGACAACCTGGATCGCGAGCGCGAGGCCGTGGATGCCGGCATCGAGAAACTGGGGGAGGAGATCCGCCAGCTCGAGGCCAAGCTCGAAGATGCCCGCGCCCGTCAGAAAGCCATGGCGATCCGTGGCGAGGCGGCCAGCAGCCGGTTGAACGTGCAGAGCCAGGTCGCCCGGGGCGGCAGCCAGGGAGTGGTCGACAAGTTCGAGCGCATGGAGCGCCGCATCGACGAGATGGAGGCGCGGGCCGATCTGGGCCAGTCCGACAAGACCCTGGCCAGTCAGTTTGCCGAGCTGGAAGTGGACGATCAGATCAGCCGTGAACTGGAAGCCCTGCGCCAGAAGATGGGCCAGGGCAGTGACGGCAAGCAGGGAGAGTAATGGATGGAAGACATTCTAGGGGTATTCGTGACGCCCATCATCGTCTTCATGGTGGTGGTGGCGCCCATCTGGCTGGTGCTGCACTACCGGGCCAAGGGGCGGATCGGGGTCGGCCTTGCCGATAACGAGCGCGAACAGTTGCAGGGTCTGCTGCAAACGGCAGACAAGATGCAGGAGCGGGTCGGTGCACTGGAGTCCATTCTGGATGCCGAAGTGCCCGGCTGGAGGAATCGGGTATGAGCCATTCGTTCGGACAGGAACAGCGCCGCAACCTCTATCGTGACCCCCAGAAGGGGCGGATCGCCGGGATCTGTGCCGGCCTTGCCGACTATTTCGGGGTCGAGATCTGGATAGTGCGGCTGCTTGCCATCAGCGGCCTCATCTTCGCCGGTTTCATCACCTTCACCGCCTACATCGCGGCCTGGTTCCTGCTCGACAAGAAACCTGTGCTGCTGACCCAGGAGCCGGCGCCCATGGAGAGCCGGATGAAATCCCATAGCTGGGAGGCGGGGATGACGCCGCTCCAGGCCATAGAGAAGGTGAGTCGCGAGCTGGCCGCCCTCGAACCCAGGGTCCAGCAGATCGAGAAACTGGTGACCTCCAAGGAGTTCACCCTGCAGCGAGAATTCAACAAACTTTGATACGCACACTGGAGAGAAAGCTCTCGGCCTTGCAGCACAAGGCCGAGGATGCGGTCAACCGGGTACGCGACCGCCACCTGCGACTCGCGGTGACCGGGCTGTCGCGCAGCGGCAAGACCGCCTTCATCACGGCCCTGGTCCATCAGCTGGAGCGGGCCGCCATCGATGGCCGCCTGCCCCTGTGGGATGCCGCCCGCCAGGGGCGGCTGCTGGGGGCCCGCCGGGTTCCCCAGCAAAATCCCCAGATCCCCACCTTTGCCTATGAACGGGGCCTGGGCGCCCTGTTCGCCGAGCCGCCGGCCTGGCCAGAGGCAACCCGCGGCGTGGCCGAGGTGCGTCTCGAGCTGCGTTATCGCACCCGCCATCCCCTGCGTCGCCACCTGGGCGAGGTGTCGACCCTCTACCTGGATCTGGTGGATTACCCCGGCGAATGGCTGCTGGACCTGCCCCTGCTGGCGCTGAACTATCACCAGTGGAGCCAGCAGGTGCGCGAGCAGCTCACGCGTCCCGCCCTGGCGGCGCTGGCAGCCCCCTGGCAGCTGACCGAGCAGGGGGAGCCCTGGCGCCCGGATCGCCCCTTCGACGAGGGGGAGGTGGCGCGTCTGGCCGAGCGCTATACCGCCTATCTTCATGCCTGCAAGGACGAACTTGGCCTGCACCTCATTCAGCCGGGGCGCTTCGTGCTGCCCGGCGAATACCAGGGGGCGCCCATGCTCCAGTTCGTGCCCTGGGTCTGGGATCCCCCCGTGGGCACCCCGGCCGAGGATAGCCTCTATGCCACCCTGGGCCGCCGCTTCGAGCAGTACAAGCAGCATCTGGTGCAGGGGTTTTATGAGCAGCATTTTGCCGGCTTCGATCGCCAGATCGTGCTGGTGGATTGCCTGGCGCCCCTCAACGCCGGGGCCGAGAGCTTCGCCGACATGCAGCAGTCCATCGCCCGCATCATGGAGAGCTTCGCTTACGGCAAGAGTAACTGGTGGCGGCGCCTGTTCGCCCCGCGCATCGACAAGCTGCTGTTCGTGGCGAGCAAGGCCGATCATGTTACCCCCGAGCAGCATGGCCCCCTGGTCTCCCTGTTGCAGCACCTGGTGCAGCAGGGGCGCGGCCAGGCCCGCTTCGAAGGGATCACGACCGAGTGTCTGGCCCTGGCGTCCATCAAGGCGACCGAGGCGGGCAGGGGCATGGCGGGCGGGCGCGAGTTTCCCGCCATCAAGGGCACCAGCCTGGCCGGTGAGCCGCTGCTGCTCTTCCCGGGCGAGGTGCCGGCCCAGATCCCGTCCGCAGGCTGGTGGCAGGGACAGCAGTTCGACTTTCAGGCATTTCGCCCCCTGGCGATGAGCCCCCATCAGGCCATGCCCCACATTCGACTGGATGCCGCCCTGGAGTTTCTGCTTGGCGACAAGCTGGAATAGACAGGGCAAGGCGCCCCGGATCCATGCCCCTGAGTCCCAGGCGGCACGAGGAGAATCATCATGAGTGAACCTAGCCACAAGCCCGGATTGCAGGGCCGGGTCGTGCTGGAGGAGAGCCTCTCCTCCCCCGAACCTGCGCCCCTGGCCCGGGCTCGCCTGCTGGAAGAGGAGAGTTTCGAGGCCCTGGAAACCCTGGATCCCCTGACCGAAGTGGCACCCGCGCTGACGGTGCGGCCCCGCCGTCGTCACCGCTTGCTGGCCTGGGGGCTGGGGGCGGTCGGCCTGTTGTCCCTGGGTCAGTTTGGCCGCTTTCTCTACGACAGCTTTCTGAGTTCCCCCTTCTGGGGCGGGGCCTGGCTGCTGGCCTCCGGCCTGGTGCTGGCGGGCACCGCCACCGTGGCGGGGCGCGAGTGGCTGCGGCTGCGCAGGCTCAAGCGGCGCCAGGATGTGCGCTCCAGGGCCGAGGATCTGCTGGCCCACCAGGGGGTGGGGCAGGGGCTGGCCTTCTGCGAGGCCCTGGCCGCAAAGAGTGGCGACAAGGGGCGGGAGGGCTATCAGACCTGGCTGGCCCAGCAGGACGAGAGCCACAGCGATCGGGAGGTGCTGACCCTCTACAGCCAGCTGGTGCTGACCGAGCGCGACAAGCTGGCCCAGGCGCGGGTCGCCAAGTGGTCGGGGGAAGCCGCCGTGCTGGTGGCCCTGAGCCCGCTCGCCACCGTCGACATGATGCTGATGCTGTGGCGCAACCTGCGGATGATCGAGGACATCGCCGATGTCTACGCCATCGAACTGGGCTACTGGAGCCGCATTCGCCTCATCCGTCAGGTATTTCGCAACATGCTCTATGCCGGCGCCACCGAGCTGGTGACCGAGGTGGGCATGGATCTGCTGGGGGCCGAGCTCACCGCCAAGCTCTCCGCCCGGGCGGCGCAGGGGGTGGGGGCGGGTCTGCTGACGGCAAGGCTCGGCCTGCGCACCATGGAGGCCTGCCGCCCGCTGCCCTGGTGCGCGCACGAGAAGCCCAGGCTCTCCGAGATGCGCAAGGGGCTGGTGCGCAAGCTGGCGGGTTACCTCAACGGCGAGCGCTCCGCCCCCTGACAGACCGCCCTGTCACATTTTCTTTACATTCAGGTGCGGTCAGTCGACCTGGGGTCGGCTGCTTTTTCAGGAGGCAAATCGTTACAGTGATCCCATGAGGTGTCGCTTTCGCCCCCTCGCTATAACCCAGTCGGCGCCAAGGAAGGTAGGGGGGGAGAGGCACCATGGCCACAGATGCAGCAGGATGCCAGCATGGGAACTCACTACCGCGCCCACCAGCCAGATGGCCGGGGGTTTATCGATTACAGTCAGGAGGAGCATGCCACCTGGCAGACCCTGATCGAGCGCCAGCTGCCCTGTCTCGCCGGGCGCGCCTGTGCCGAGTACCAGGACGGACTGAGCCTGCTCGACTTGCCCCGGGATCGCATTCCCCAGCTCGGCGAGATCAATGCCGTGCTCACCCCCTGCACCGGCTGGTCCGTGGTGGCGGTGCCTGCGCTCATCTCGTTTGATCGCTTCTTCGAACTGCTCGCCCATCGCCAGTTTCCGGTGGCCACCTTCATCCGGCGCCGGGAGGAGCTGGACTACCTGCAAGAGCCGGACATCTTCCACGAGATCTTCGGCCACTGCGCCATGCTGACCAACCCCGCCTTCGCCGACTTCACCCACACCTATGGCCAGCTGGGACTGGCGGCCAGCAAGGAGGAGCGGGTCTTCCTGGCGCGGCTCTACTGGTTCACCGTGGAGTTCGGTCTGCTCCAGAGCCCGGAGGGACTGCGCATCTATGGGGGCGGCATCCTCTCCTCCATCGGCGAGACCAGCTATGCCCTGTCAGGCGCGCCGCGCCTCGTACCTTTCCGGCTGCTGGACGTGCTGCGCACCCCCTATCGCATCGACATCATGCAGCCGATCTATTATGTGCTGCCGAGCCTGGACAGCCTCTACCAGCTGACCCGGGAGGAGATACTGGCCAATCTGGTGCAGGCGAGGGCGCTGGGGCTGTTCGCCCCCGCCTATCCCCCCAAACCGAGCAGGGCCGCCGGCTAGGGCCGCCCCGTCACGTCGTATTCGTCATAGCAAACAGGAGAGAAAGATGTCCCAATTGGCAAACCAGCACTGCGAGGCATGCCGCGCCGATGCCCCCAGGGTGAGCGAGGAGGAGCTGGCTGAGTTGATGCGCGCCCTGCCCGACTGGCAGCCGGTGAGCGAGCAAGGGGCGCTGCAACTGCGCCGGGAGTTCACCTTCGGCAACTTCAAGGAGGCGCTGGCCTTCACCAACCGGGTCGGCGAGCTGGCCGAGGCGGAATTTCACCACCCCGGCATACTGACCGAATGGGGCAAGGTGACGGTGAGCTGGTGGACCCACAAGATCCATGGCCTGCATCGCAACGACTTCATCATGGCGGCACGCACCGACGCGCTGCTTGACTAGGGCCAGGTCGCCGGGGCCGTGCCCCGGTGCCGCGGCGTCATGACGGCGGGCCCGCCCGGAGCAAATCGGGGCGGGCCCGCATTTTTGCCGGGCAAGTCTCGCGCTGGCGGGGGCGAGACGTTATTATCACGCCCATCATGAAGTTAGCCAGGAAGTGTGTCTCGAATGCGTCTTGAAGTCAGCTGTGAAGACCGCCTGGGGTTGACCCGGGAATTGCTCGATCGTCTGGTGGAGCACAACATCGATCTGCGCGGCATCGAAATCGATACCACAGGCATCATCTACCTCAACTTCCCCGAGCTGGAGTTTCGCGACTTTCAGCATCTGATGCCGGAGATCCGTCGCATCCCCGGGGTGCACGACGTCAAGACCATCCCCTATCTGCCCTCGGAGCGGGAGCATCACGAGATCCGCGCCCTGCTCAAGGCGTTGCCGGATCTGGTGTTCTCCCTCGACAGCCGTGGCCGCATCACCCAGGTGAACCAGTCGGCCCTGACCACCCTCAATCTGCCGCTGGCGGAGGTCAAGGGACAGCCGCTGGGCTCCCTGCTCAAGGGGTTTGCCTTCACCCGCTGGCTGGAATCGGCGGACATCAAGCCCCAGACCTGCAAGCTGAGCCTGGGGGGAGAGGAGTACCTGGCGGATCTGATGCCGCTGTTCGTGGCCGAGGAGAAGGGCAGACAGGCTCTGGCCGGCGCCGTGGTGGTGCTGAAATCCGCCCGCCGGGTCGGCCTGCATTTCAGTGCCCTCCATGCCATCGAGGTGGGGGGCTTCGAGCATCTTCAGGCCGAGAGCCCCAAGATGAAGCAGGTGCTGGCCCAGGCCAGCAAGCTGGCGATGCAGGATGCCCCCTTGCTCATCGTCGGCGAGACCGGCACCGGCAAGGAGCTGCTGGCCCGCGCCTGCCACGGCGCCAGCCTGAGATCCAGCCACCCCTTCATGGCCCTCAACTGCGCCGCCATGCCCGATAACGTGGCCGAGAGCGAGCTGTTCGGCTATGCCCCCGGCGCCTTTGGCAACAACACCGAGGGCAAGCGTGGCGTGCTGGAGCTCGCCAGTGGCGGCACCCTGATGCTCGACGAGATTGGCGACATGTCCCCCCATCTGCAGACCAAGTTCCTGCGGGTGCTGCAAGACGGGGTGTTTCGCCGGGTCGGCGACGAGCAGGAGGTGAAGGTCAATGTGCGTTTCATCTGCACCACCCAGAAGCAGCTGCTAGATCTTGTGGCGGAAGGCAGGTTTCGCGAAGATCTCTACTATCGCCTCAACGTGCTGAGCCTGGGGTTGCCGCCCCTGCGCGAGCGCAAGGCCGACATCATGGCCCTGGCCCAGCAGTTCGTGGCCCGCTTCGCCAGCGAGTTGCAGCGCCCCAAGCCGCGTTTCACCCGCAACATGGCCGAGTATCTCACCGCCTACCGCTGGCCCGGCAACGTGCGCCAGCTGCGCAACTGCCTCTACCGCGCCATGACCCTGCTGGAAGGGGACGAGATTGGCCCGGAGCAGATCGATCTGCCGGTGGCCCAGGAGGCCATGCCGCTCATTGACGAGTGGTTCGAGGGAGACTTGGACGAGGCGGTCAAGCGCTTCGAGAGCCGCTTGCTGGCACGCCTCTACCCGGCCTTCCCCTCGACCCGCCAGCTGGCCAAGCGGCTCGGGGTCTCCCATACCGCCATTGCCAACAAGCTGCGGGAGTATGGCATCGGCAAGAAATAGCGCCGCGTCGCCGGGTGGACAGGAAACAGGAAGAGGGGCCGTCATGGCCCCTTGTCTTGTCTGCTCCGGCCTGGGTCGGGAGAGTCTCGGGAGCCGCGAGGCCACCATTTTTGCCGGCGGAAGCGGTGAAAATTTGACAGAAGGTGACCGGCTGCGGTTTCGTCAGGCTAACTCTCTCTTGCGGGGCCGTGTTAGGATCTGTTCGGCTATTAACATGAACAACTTTATGCATCTATCCTATCTGCTCCAGCTGCTGGGGGGCCTCTGTCTGCTGGCGAGTTCGCTGGCACTGGCCGACACCCAGCCCTCCCATCGCATCGCCAACCAGGCCGAGCTGCGGGTTGACCATGTGCGCCAGACGGTGCTCGACATCCTCAGCTATACCCGCTGGCCGGTGGAGCCTGCGGTCTTGCGCATGTGTGTGGTGGGCCCCACCGAATATGCCGACGGCCTGTTTCAGATCAGCCACCAGGCCAATGGCCGTGTGGTGAGCGTGCGCCGTTACAGCGCCGGGGATCCCCTGATCCCGGCCCAGTGCGATGTGCTCTACCTGGGCACCCTGACCGAGGAGGAGCGCCTGACCCTGTTCGCCCGTCTGCGGGAGTACGCCATCCTCAGCGTCAGCGAGCAGGGCGGTGCCAACGCTGCCAACAGCGTCTTCTGCCTGCGGGTGAGTGACGATCGGGTGCGCTTCAACGTCAATCTGGATGCTCTGGCCCTGAGCGGGGTCAAGGTTCATCCTGCCGTGCTCAAGCTGGGCCGGTCCGGGGGCCTGCCATGATCGCCTTCTTTCGGCTCGGCAAGCAGCGGCTCTCCCTGCGTCAGAGCCTGGACCGTACCCATCTGATGGTTTCCCTGACCGGGGTCTGCCTGGTTGGCGGCCTGCTCACCTGCGTGGCCCTGCTCTCCCTGCGTTTCTACACGGATCACAACCTGGACCTGGTGGCCCGCGCCATCAGTTACACCACGGAAGCCGCCGTGGTGTTCGAAGATGGCGAGGCGGCGCGCGAAGCGCTGCAGAACATCGCCTCCCGGGAAGATGTCGCCGAGGTGAGCATAGTGCTCAGCTCGGGAGAGGTGCTGGCGACCTGGACCCGACACGCCTCCCAGCCCTGGTTTGCCCTGGAGCGGCAGCTGGCGGAACTGGTGCTGCCCGGTCCCATCATCTTGCCCATGGCCCACAACGGCCGCGAGATAGCCACCATCAAGCTGGTGGGCCATGGCCAGTATCTGCTCAGCTTTCTGGTCCAGGTGCTGGCGGCCATGCTCATCTGCATGCTGCTCAGTACCTTGGGCGCCCTCTACATCGCCCGCCTGATGCAGCGCTCCATCACCAGCCCCTTGCGCTCCCTGGCGCGGGTGGCGCACGGGGTGAGCCGGGAGCGCTCCCTCGCCCTGCGGGTGCCGGCGGCGAGCATCACCGAGCTCGATACCCTGGGTCAGGACTTCAACTCCCTGCTCGACGAGCTGGAGGCCTGGCAGGCCCATCAGCAGCGGGAGAACGCCAGCCTGCTGCACCAGGCGACCCACGACAAGCTGACCGAGTTGCCCAATCGGGCACTGTTCGAGGCCCGTTTGCAGCAGGCGGTGCTGGCGGGGCTGCGCCATGACGAGCGCTTCGCCTTGCTCTACCTCGATTGCGACAACTTCAAACCGATCAACGATACCCTGGGTCATGGCGCAGGGGATGAGGTGCTGGTGGCCATTGCCCGCCGGGTGCAGCACCAGCTCAGGCCCCAGGATCTGGTGGCGCGCCTGGGGGGCGACGAGTTCGTGGTGCTGCTCAGCGCCATCTCGGCGGATCAGGAGGTCAGCGACATCATGATGCGGATCCGCCAGGCCATGGTCGAACCCGTCGCCCTGAGCGATGGTCACCGCCTCGATTGCACCCTCAGCATAGGGGCGGCCTATTTTCCTGCCGATGGCCAGACGGCCGAGGCCCTGCTGCAACATGCGGATCACGCCATGTACCTGGCCAAGCGTCAGGACAAGGCACGGCGTGCCCGACAACAGAAGGTTCACACACCCACAAAGGAAAAGAAGCAATGAAGATGGTTATTCGCACCGCCCTGGCCGGGGTCCTGCTGGCGCTGCTTGGTGGCTGCGCGGCCCAGACAGGGCTGAGCGCCGAGCAGATCGCCATGCTCAAGGAGCAGGGGTTTCGATTGACTGAGGAGGGCTGGACCCTGGATCTCTCCAATCGTGTCCTGTTTGCCAATGACGTGGGCCGGCTCAGCGACCAGACCAGGGGCACGGTCGAGAAGCTGGCCGACAGCCTGCAGCTGGTGGGGCTGAACCGGGTGCGGATCGAGGGCCATACCGATACCAATGGTCCGGCGGATTATAACCAGCGGCTCTCCCTCACCCGGGCCCAGTCAGTGGCGGACGTCATGGTGGCCGCCGGCATGAAGCCCGGGGATCTGATCATCCAGGGGCGGGGAGAGGTCGAGCCCATCGCCGACAACAAGACCCGGGAGGGGCGTGCCCAGAACCGGCGAGTCTCCATCGTCGTCCCCAGCCAGTAACCGGGGGCCGTGGCGCCCGGGCGCCGGTGTGTGATGCAAGAGAGGGGTGCCCAGGGGCGCCCCTCTTGTCGTTGACGAGCAGGAGGAGCCTGCGCTTTTGCCCCTTGTGCCCGGGCGGGCGCTGGTTAGAATAGCGGCCACTATCGGACAGGATGCAGGGAGAAGAGCCATGTTTCGGCTAGGAGTGATCATCAACCCGGTCGCCGGCATAGGGGGTCAGGTTGCCCTCAAGGGGAGCGACGGCATGCTGGCCGAGGCCCTGGCCCGGGGGGCCGTGCCGAGGGCCAATGAACGGGCCCGCCTGGCACTGCAACCCCTGCTGGCACTGTCGCGCCCGTTCGAGGTGGTGACCGTGGCCGGCGAGATGGGGGAGCGCCTGGTGACCGAGCTTGGCCTGAGCCACACCATCATCTATCGGCCAGCGGCCCCCCAGACCACCCCGGAGGATACCCGGGCGGCGGCGCGGCGTATGCTGGAGACCGGTGTGGATCTGCTGCTGTTCGCCGGTGGGGATGGCACGGCGCGGGACATCTGCGCCGAGGTGGGGGAGCGGCTCCATGTGCTCGGCATCCCCGCCGGTTGCAAGATCCACTCCGGTGTCTACGGCGTGACCCCCCAGGCCAGCGGCCGGGTGGCTGCCCGCATGATAGAGGGGGAGCTGCTCAGCCTCATGGAGGGGGAAGTGATGGACATCGACGAGGCGGCCTTTCGCGAGGGGAGGGTGCGTGCCCGCCACTATGGCCAGCTCAAGGTGCCGGGGGATCTGCGCTACGTGCAGGCGGTCAAGCAGGGGGGCCGGGAGAGCGAGGAGCTGGTGCTCGAGGAGATCGCCGCCGAGATAGTGGAGCAGATGGTACCCGATACCCTCTACCTGATGGGCTCGGGGGGCACGGTTGCCGCCTGCATGGCGCACCTTGGCCTGGAAAATAGCTTGCTCGGTGTGGATCTGGTGGAAAATGGCCGGCTGATCGGGCAGGATCTGGGCGCCCGCGAGATCCTGACCCGGATCCAGGGCCGTCGCTGCCAGCTGATCGTGACCCTGATCGGCGGTCAGGGACACCTGTTTGGCCGCGGTAATCAGCAGCTCAGCCCGGAGGTGATCCGGGCGGTCGGTCTGGACAACATCCAGATAGTGGCCAGCAAACGCAAGCTGGCCCTGCTCGACGGACGCCCCCTGCTGGTGGATACCGGTGACGAGGCGCTGGATCGGGCGCTGTGTGGTTATCGGCGCATCATCACAGGATATCGGGATCAGGTCATCTATCCGGTGGCCAACCCGCAATAGCACTGCAAGGATGCGGCTGACCCCGTGGCGCCCGGTCAACCGGACCTGGGCTCCACCCCAACGTTATCTTGCCGGCCACCCCGGCGAATGAGGCTGCGTTAAATGACGATTCATGATTTTGAGCACAAGTTGTTGGAACTGATAGACAGCATGGTGGCCACGGCGACCGATGACGAGCTGTTTGCCGGGGGCTATCTGCGAGGCCATATTTCGCTGGCGGTGGCCCGGGCCGAGCTGGAAGGCAAGACCCTGGTGCGGGATGTGAAGAGCTATGTGCTGCGCAGTCTCAACGAGGCGATCCTGCAGGGGGAGCTGTCGGAGCAGGATGAGACCCTGGTGCAGGGTATGTGGAAACGGCTGCAACTGCAGGCAGAAGCTTGATCCCAGACACAATTCAAACACAAGTTTAAGATTGGCGCTTTCCCGAAAGTTAACAAAAGGTTAATAATAAATAACCTCATCTGTTTCAGGGAAAGCACCATGACCAGCGCCTCCACCATCGCCCAGCGATTGCCCCTCGACATGCTCTATCACTGGGAGCAGCACTGTCCGGATCGGATCTACCTTCGTCAGACCATCAACCGTCAGTACCACGACTTCAGCTGGGCCAGGGTGGCCGATGAGGCCCGTCGCCTGGTGACGGCCCTGCGCGCCATGGGGTTCGAGCCGGGGGACAAGATTGCCCTGCTCTCCAAGAACTGCGCCCAGTGGTTCATCGCCGATCTGGCGATGCAGATGGGCCAGTATGTCAGCGTGCCCATCTATCCCACCGCCAACGTCGATACCATCGAATATGTGCTGCGTCACAGCGAGGCCAGGGCCGTGTTCGTCGGCAAGCTGGACGACTGGCGCAGCCAGGAGCCGGGTCTGCCAGCGGATCTGCCGCGCATCGCCATGCCCTATGACACCATGCCGGCCCAGCATCAGTGGGATGCCCTGCTGGCCAGTCACGAGCCGGCCCGGGATCTGCCTGCCCAGCGTGGCGAGGATCTGCTGAGCCTGGTCTACACCTCAGGCAGCACCGGCAAGCCCAAGGGCGCCATGCTCAGCGTCGAGCGTTACGCCTGGTCCTGCGAGAAACTGGTGGAGGCGGTGGGGCTGAGGGAGCAGGATCGCGGCTTCTCCTACCTGCCCCTGGCCCACATCACGGAGCGGGTCTACATCTATGGCGGCAGCCTGTTCAGCGGCGCCGAAATCAGCTTCCCCGAGTCCCTCGACACCTTCATCGACGACGTCAAACGCTGTCGTCCCACCGTCTTCATCTCTGTGCCCCGTCTGTGGGCCATGTTCCGCATCAAGATCCACGAGAAGCTGCCCCAGAAGAAGCTGGCGCTGCTGCTCAAGATCCCCCTCGTTTCCGGCCTCATCAAGCGCAAGCTGCAACAGGGACTGGGGCTGGATCAGGCCAGGGTGCTGGGCTGCGGCTCGGCTCCGGTGGCCCCGGCACTGCTGGCCTGGTACCACAGCATAGGCCTCAACATCACAGAGGCCTGGGGCATGACGGAGAACCATGCCTACGCCACCCTCAACTACCCGTTTCGGGCCGACAAGATAGGCACGGTCGGCAAGGCGGGGCCCGGGGTGCGCATCCAGATCTCCCCGGAAGGAGAGATCCTCTGTCGCTGCGAGGGCATGATGCTGGGCTACTACAAGGATCCCGAGCACAGCAGTGAAGCCATCGACACCGAAGGCTGGTTGCACACGGGGGACATGGGCAAGCTCGACAGCGAGGGCTATCTCACCATCACGGGGCGGATGAAGGATGTGTTCAAGACCGCCAAGGGCAAGTACGTGGCTCCGGTGCCCATCGAGGGGCTGCTCGGACAGGATCCCATCATAGAGCAGCTGTGTGTCATCGGTTACGGCATGCCCCAGCCCATCGCTCTGGTGCAGCTGGCCGAGCGGGCCATGCAGGGAGAGCATGCCGAGATAGAGGCTCAGCTGGAGGCGGCGCGGCAACGGGTCAACGGCCAGCTGGAGGCCCATGCCAGGCTGAGGGGCATCCTGGTGGTCAAGACCCCCTGGAACATAGAAAACGGGGTGCTGACGCCGACCATGAAGATCCGCCGTCATCTGCTGGAACAGAAATATGCCGAGCTGGGGGAGCAGTGGCCGGCCGATCGCAACGTGGTGTGGGAATCCTGATCCCTCCCGCCGCGTTATTCTCCGAAAGCCCCGCCATGCGGGGTTTTTTCATGGCGGAAGACAGGTGGGGAGCACAATGGCAGCGCGATGGACTGCGTAGTGGCGCTGTTTGCGGGGTATTGTTTTACATATGCATGGAATGACCAGTAATGATATCTATCACATGTCATTTTTGTAGTTTGTTATTTTGTTGATTATGTTTTTTTCTTGTTAAAAGAGCGAAAAAAGCTGTAACCCCTATCGTATACTGCCTCCATCGTGAACCGGCCCACTGGCGAACCTTCGTCCAGCCTGGCAGGCCGGGGATCCATCATCAGCCGTCTCCCAATTTTGCGAACCACAGGGATCGCGAAACGGCGTTGTTTTGCCCGATATCGCCGCGGGTAGCGGCGAGTGAACAGGAGGTTCCAGTGAGAGCGGAGATCAGCGTCGCGGCGCTACGGCACAACGTGAAGGTATTGCAGGCCCAGGCGGGGGATCGCCGGATCATGGCGGTGCTCAAGGCCAACGCCTATGGGCACGGCATGGTGCAGATGGCGCAGGCGCTGGCCGAGGCCCCGGCGTTTGCCGTGGCCCGTGTCGATGAGGGGGTCCAGCTGCGCCGCCATGGCATCAGGCAGCCCATCCTGGTGCTGGGCGGTTTCCATGATGGGCAGCAGCTGGCCCAGATGGCCGAGTGGGAATTGCAGACGACCCTGCACTGCCACGAACAGGTGACGCTGCTGGAGCAGGCGGCGCCGAGCCGCCCCGTCACCCTCTGGCTCAAGATAGACACGGGGATGAACCGGCTCGGGATCCGGGGTGAGGAGCTGGCCGCTGTGCTGGCGCGCCTCGCGCGCTGCCCTGGGGTGACGCAGCCGGTGCGGCAGATGACCCATTTTGGCCGCGCCGACGAGCTTGACTGCGAGGCGACGGCCGAGCAGATCACCCGTTTTCATGCCCTGACCCGCCACCTGCCGGGGGAGAAGGCCCTGGCCAACTCGGCCGGGCTACTGGGCTGGGCCGATGCGCTGGGGGACTGGGTGCGGCCCGGGCTCGCGCTCTATGGCATCTCCCCCTTCGCCGGTGAGAGCGGACGGGATCGCGGGCTACGTCCCGTCATGACCCTCAAGAGCCGGCTGATGGCGGTGCGCGACTGTCCGGCCGGGGCGCCCGTTGGCTATGGTGCCCACTGGCATGCCCCCCGGGCCACCCGGCTCGGGGTGGTGGCGACCGGCTACGGGGACGGTTATCCCAGGCTGGCGCCGACCGGGACGCCCATGCTCATCAATGGTCGCGAGGTGCCGATCGTCGGGCGGGTCTCGATGGACATGCTGACCGTGGATCTCGGCCCGGCGGCGACCGATCGGGTGGGGGATGAGGTGGTGCTGTGGGGGGAGGGGTTGCCGGTCGAGCGGGTAGCCGAGCACATAGGCACCATTCCCTACGAGCTGGTGACCCGGTTGACCGGGCGGGTCGCATGGCAGATGTGCTGAGTCGCCAGCTGGCAACAGGCCGCCCGTGGGCGGCCTTTTTGTTGTCATGGCGCGCAAGGAGACGCCGCAGAGGAACACGTCTCCCTGGGGAGACGTGATGGCACGGGGCGCTAGAACCAGAAGCCGATGATAAAGGAGCCCGCCAGGGTCAGCATGACGTTGGCCACCGCATAGGTGCCCGCGTAGCCGAGCGCCGGGATCGAGCTGTTGGCCGCCTCGTTGACCACGTCCATGGCCGGGGCGCAGGTGCGGGCCCCGGTGATGGCCCCCAGCAGCAGGGCCGGGTTCATCTTGAGCACCCAGACCCCGAACAGGTAACCCACCAGCACCGGCAAGGTGGTCACCAGCATGCCGGAGAAGAGCACCACGGCCCCCACCTGGCTCAGGTGATCCAGGATGCCGCTTCCCGCCTTCAAGCCCGTGCTCACCATGAAGACGGCGAGGCCCAGATCCTTGGCCAGGCGCAGGGCGCCCGGCGGCACATAGCCGACCGTGGGGTGGTTGGCGCGCAGGTAGCCCATCAGGATCCCCGCCAGCAGCAGGCCGACGGCGTTGCCCAGACCAAATTCAATCTGGCCGAACACCAGGGAGACGGAGCCGATGAGCAGGCCAAGCACGAAGAAGGTGGCGAAGGCCACCAGATCCGTGGTCTGGCTGTGGATGCTGATGAAGCCTATCTTGTTGGCCAGCTGCTTGACCCTCTGCTTCTCGCCGCTGATCTGCAGCACGTCGCCCTTTTGCAGCATGATGTTGCGATCGAACGGCATCTCTATCTGGGAGCGCACCACCCGGTTGAGGAAGCAGCCCTTCTCGGTGAGATTGAGCTCCACCAGATGGCGGCCCACCACGGCATCGTTCTTCACCACGATCTCTTCGGTGACGATCTGCAGGTCAAGCAGGTTGCGATCGAACACCTCCTTGCCGTTGCGGTAGTTGACGTCCAGCTTCTCGTGACTCTCGGGATAGCCCACCAGGGCGATCTCGTCCCCTTCCTGAATGACGGCGTCCCCATCGGGGCTGGCCAGTATGCCGTTGCGGCGAATGCGCTCCACATAGCAGCCGGTGTGGGGATAGATACCGGTTTCCCGCAGGGTACGGCCACCTATCCAGGCGGCGAGCTCGGGGCCGACCCGATAGGCGCGGATGATGGGCAGGTAGGTCTTGCGATTCTCGCTGTCCGACAGGCCCCGCTCGCGGGCGATCTTCTGGGCCTCGGTGCTGAGATCGAGCCGTGCCATGGCGGGGAGGTAGCGCACCACCAGCATCAGCCCCACCAGCCCCACCAGATAGGTCAGCGCATAGCCGATACCCATGTTGTCGAGCACGGCGCGCATGTCGGTCTCATGGGGCAGGTTGAGCAATCCGCTGCGCAGGGCATCCTGGGCGCCAACCAGCGCCGGTGTGGAGGTGAGGGATCCCGCCAGGATGCCGGCGGCCATGCCGGGCCCCAGGTTGAAGAACTTGGCCAGCCCCACGGTGAGCAGCAGGGCGGTCAGCAGGATCACCAGGGTCAGGGTGATGTAATGGATGCCGTCGCGCAGGAAGACGCTGAAAAAGTGCGGTCCCGCCTCGATGCCGACGCAGAAGATGAACAGCATGAAGCCGAGGTTTTCCGTGGTGGCGGAGAACTGGAAACCCATCTGCCCGAACAGCAGGGCGGTGAAGAGCACCCCTATGGTGTTGCCTATCTGGAAGTTGCCGACCCGCACCTTGCCCAGCAGCAGGCCGAAGGCCAGTACCACGAACAGCAGCAGGGAGTCGCTTTGGTGTAGCAGTGTCACGAAATCTATGGTCATGCCCGGAATAACCGAGGAAAAAAGTGGGGCCGGTATTGTGCCGGATCCCTCGCCAATAAAGAAGCGCCGGATGGGACAAATCGGCATCTCGGGCGGGTGCCCCGTTCGGGGGCATGGGGTTTTCACCCTCTCGGGTGAGAGAGCGAGTTTTTCCGTCTGTCAGAGCCGCTGTCAATGAGTGATTCGTGCTGTCTGGCCCCCGGCGAGACGCAGGTCGAGGCGGCGTTTAGAGAATGCTGCCCGGGGCGCGATTTCGTCCCCATAACAGAGCATGATGCTGCCGGATTGGCACAGGGGAGCGCCCCCTGGGCGGCGTGGCCACCTGGCCCCATGCCCTGCTGACCCATGGCATCTGGGCTCGCCAATCAGGCATCAAAAAAAGTGGAGCAGCCAGGCCATTCTGCTCGCGCAGCCTCTGGCGGCAAAACAGCAGAAAATCGGGTTGACCCGGGAGGGGGAGGGGAAGCAGGGCCTGAATGGGCCAAACGCAGGCGCCGTCTGGGCTTGGGGCACTTACCCACAGATTCTGTGGATAACCCTGTGCGTGAAAATTGAAAAAGGGGCGCTAGCCCTTGCTGCTACTGGCCTGGAAGCCCTGTTCAAAAAATACCGGCTAAAATATGTTTCTATAAAAATCAAATAGTTAATGGCGGCAGCACAAAATACTGACGGGGGAGCAAGGGATGCAAGGGGAGTGAAACGCGAGTCAAGATGACTTGTGCATTAAATTTGGCAGAGGGGGGCACTAAAGTGGATAACTTGCACCGAGATGGTGAGGAATTGGCTCCCCCGACTGGACTCGAACCAGTGACATACGGATTAACAGTCCGCCGTTCTACCGACTGAACTACGGGGGAACATCAGGCAAGGAGGAGCACTATACAGATAGCGCCACGTCGGGTCAATAGCCGCCCGGGGGTGGAGAGCGATACCCGTCACGGGGAAAGTCGGGGTACACTTGCGCTTTGCTTTTCTTGTCCGGAGTCGCCATGAGCAAGTCGTTTCAACTCGTCAGCCAATTTGCACCCGCGGGGGATCAACCCGCCGCCATCGGTCAGCTGCTCGAGGGGATTGAGTCCGGTCTAGCCCACCAGACCCTGCTCGGGGTGACGGGGTCGGGCAAGACCTTCACCATGGCCAACGTGATCGCCACCCTCAACCGACCCACCATGATATTGGCTCCGAACAAGACCCTGGCAGCCCAGCTCTACGGCGAGATGAAGGAGTTCTTCCCCGACAACGCGGTGGAGTATTTCGTCTCCTACTACGACTACTACCAGCCGGAAGCCTATGTGCCGACCACGGACACCTTCATCGAGAAGGATGCCTCCATCAACGATCACATCGAGCAGATGCGGCTGTCGGCCACCAAGGCGCTGCTGGAGCGGCGAGACGTGGTGATCGTCGCCTCGGTATCGGCCATCTATGGCCTGGGGGATCCCCAGGCCTATCTCAGCATGATGCTGCACCTGAAGGTGGGGGCTCTGATCAACCAGCGGGATATCCTGCGCCGCCTCGCCGAGCTGCAATATACCCGCAACGACATGGCCTTCCAGCGCGGCACCTTCCGGGTGCGGGGGGAGGTGATCGATATCTACCCGGCCGAATCGGACAAGCTGGCCCTGCGGGTGGAGCTGTTTGATGAAGAGATAGAGCGGCTCTCCCAGTTCGATCCCCTGACCGGTGCCATCGAGCAGACGGTGGTGCGCTACACCATCTACCCCAAGACCCACTACGCCACGCCGCGGGAGACCATCCTCGGGGCCATCGATCACATCAAGGAAGAGCTCAAGGGACGCCGCGAGCAGCTGCTCTCCCTCAACAAGCTGGTGGAGGAGCAGCGCATCAGCCAGCGCACCCAGTTCGACATCGAGATGATGCAGGAGCTGGGCTATTGCTCGGGCATCGAGAACTACAGCCGCTACCTTTCGGGGCGCGCCCCTGGCGAGCCGCCCCCCACCCTGTTTGACTACCTGCCTGGGGATGGCTTGCTCATCATCGACGAGTCCCACGTCACCGTGCCCCAGATAGGCGCCATGTTC
This sequence comes from Aeromonas bivalvium, assembly GCF_046078285.1. NCBI lineage: Bacteria > Pseudomonadati > Pseudomonadota > Gammaproteobacteria > Aeromonadales > Aeromonadaceae > Aeromonas > Aeromonas bivalvium. The sequence goes on along the minus strand of NZ_JBGXBV010000001.1, from coordinate 569,255 downwards.
AAAGGGGACAGATCCCGCAAGGAGACCCTGGTGGAGTACGGTTTCAGGCTTCCTTCCGCGCTCGACAACAGACCGCTGAAGTTCGACGAGTTCGAGGCCCTGATGCCCCAGACGGTGTTTGTGTCGGCGACCCCCGGCCCCTACGAGCTGGAGAAATCCGGCGGCGACGTGGTGCAGCAGGTGGTGCGCCCGACCGGCCTGCTGGATCCCGAGATCGAGGTGCGTCCGGTCAGCACCCAGGTGGACGATCTGCTCTCGGAGATCCGCAAGCGGGTGGCGGTGGAGGAGCGGGTGCTGGTCACCACCCTGACCAAGCGGATGGCGGAGGACTTGACCGAATACCTGGCCGATCACGAGGTGCGGGTGCGTTACCTGCACTCGGACATCGATACCGTGGAGCGGGTGGAGATCATCCGGGATCTGCGTCTTGGCAAGTTCGATGTGCTGGTGGGGATCAACCTGCTGCGGGAAGGGCTCGACATGCCGGAGGTCTCCCTGGTGGCCATCCTGGATGCGGACAAGGAGGGCTTCCTGCGCTCCACCCGTTCGCTGATCCAGACCATTGGCCGGGCGGCGCGCAACCTCAACGGCCGGGTCATCCTCTACGGCGACACCATCACCAACTCCATGAAGGTGGCCATCGAGGAGACAGAGCGGCGCCGCGCCCTGCAGCATGCCCACAACCTGGAACACGGCATAGTGCCCAAGGGGCTCAACAAGTCCATCGGCGATGTGATGGACATGGGGGGCAGCCGCACGGCGGGCAAGGCTGGCAAGGGGAGTCGCAAGGCTGCCGAGCCGCAAGAGGCGTACCATGCCCGCTCTGCCAACGAGATCGCCAAGGAGATCAAGCGGCTGGAAGAGCAGATGTTCCAGCATGCCCGGGATCTGGAGTTCGAACAGGCGGCCGCCCTGCGGGATCAGATCCAGCGGCTGCGCAGCGAGTTGATCGAGAGTTGAGGCCGCTGCGCACCCTGCTGGGGATTGGGCCCAGACTGCGCCGCCTCTATCTGGGCTTTCGCCACCCGGATACGCCCCTCTGGGCCAAGGGACTGGCGCTGCTGGTGCTGGTCTACGGCATCAGCCCCCTGGATCTGGTGCCGGACGTCATCCCCCTGTTCGGCTGGCTCGACGATCTGACCCTGTTCGCCTGGCTCATCTGGGGGTGGGAGTCCTGCCTGCCGGCCAAGGTGCGCCAGGCCATCGCGCAGCAGACTAGGTCGAAATAGCGCGGCCCATCCTCCGGCCATAAAAAAACCGGACCCATAGTGGGTCCGGTTTTTGTTTGCCTCAGGGTTACTGCCAATTGGCGGCACCCTTGGCCACTTGCAGCTTCTCATAGGCGGCCAGCAGCTTCTGGTGCAGCGGGAACTGGCTGAGGGATTGATCCGCGCTCGACAGCCCGTGGAAGCGGGCCTCGCCGCTGGCGTGGGCCCACGCCTGCGCCAGGGTCTGCTCGCCATACATGCGGGTGAAGACGGCGCGGTACTGCTCGGGGTCGCGATCCGTGTCCAGGAACAGCTCGACACAGCTCTTGAGGGCGCGATAGTAGTTGGCGCGATCGGCCGGGAATACCGACTGGTTGTACTCCATGGTCCAGTTGATGAGATCCAGCGCCGTTTCCAGCTCGCCGGCGGCCAGGGCCAGCATGGCTTTCAGCTCGCCGATCCGCAGGGTGTGCAGGGCGGTGCCCTTGGCGGCGGCGATGCCGAGCAGCTCGCGCACCCGGGTACGCTCGTCGTGCCCTTCCTCTTCCAGCTGGTCATAGAAGGCCATGTACTGCTCTGCGTCCCATTCCAGGGAGGGCAGGGCCAGTATGGTTTCCCTCAGGTGGGCGCCCATGGTGTTGTTGGCCAGCAGCAAGTCCTCGGCCGGGTAGATGTCGGACATGCCCGGCACCAGGATGCGGCAGGCGTAGACGCCCAGGTGCTCGTAGTCGGCGATGTAGACCGGTTGCTCCAGCTCGTGGAAGATGCCGAGCAGGTGGTCGAACTCCTGCTGGGAGGTGCCACGAAAATCCCAGTCGGCAAATTCGAAGTCGGACTCCTGCTTGAACAGATCCCAGCTGATGAGGCCGGACGAGTCGATGAAGTGGGTCTCCAGGTTGTGGTGATCCGCCACCTGCTCGTTGTCGAATGACGGCGGCACGAACACATCCAGATCCTTGAGGCCACGGCCCTGCAGCAGCTCGGTGACGGTGCGCTCGAAGGCGACCTCGAAGCGCGGGTGGGCGCCGAAGGAGGCAAAGCAGGTACCGTTGTTCGGGTTGAGCAGCACCACGCAGATGACCGGATAGCGGCCGCCGAGGGAGGCATCGAAGCTGTAGATGGGGAAGCCTTCGGCCTCCAGCGCGGCGATGGAGGCGGCAATGCCGGGGTAGCGGGCGATCACCTCGCTCGGGATCTCGGGCAGGCTGATGGCCTCGGCGATGATCTTGTTCTTCACGTGGCGCTCGAACACCTCGGACAGTGCCTGGGTGCGGGCCTCGGTCTTGGTGTTGCCGGCGCTCATGCCGTTGGAGACATAAAGGTTGCCGATGATGTTCATCGGGATGTAGACGGTCTGATGGTCGGACTGGCGCTCGAAGGGCAGGGCGACGATGCCGCGCTCCTCGTTGCCGGACTGCAGATCCACCAGCATGTCGGCGGTCACTTCACCGTCCGGGTTGTAGAACTTGCGGGTGAAGGGGTCGAGCAGACCGGCCGGCAGCTGATCTCCCTCGATGGGGAACCACTTCTCGTTCGGGTAGTGGACGAAGTCGCCGTTCGCCAGCTGTTCACCCAGATAGAAGTCGGCGAAGAAGTAGTTGGTGGAGAGACGCTCGAAATACTCCCCCAGGGCGGACGCCAGGGCCGCCTTCTTGCTGGCGCCCTTGCCGTTGGTGAAGCAGAGGGCGCACTCCTTGTCCCGGATGTGCACGGACCAGACGTTGGGCACCGGGTTGAGCCAGGAGGCCTCCTCGATGTCAAAGCCCAGGGCCTGCAACTTGGTCTGGAACCGCTCGATGGAGTCTTCCAGTGCCGCGTCCTTGCCGGGAATAAAAGTGTGGTCGGTCATCACAATGTCCTGATGTTTATTGGCTCATGTTCGGCCGCAGATAATAGCATGAGTGGCGGGGAAAGCGGCCAGGACAATCCCGCTCCGGGGGCGGCCTGCGGGCGTGGAGGGAGTGGAGCATCAGTTTTTCTTAACAGACTTAAGAAAAAGTAGATTTTTTTATCACAGACCATCGCCCATCATGGGCCGCTCTGACGGCTGCGGGCGAGCAGGCGCCCATGCCCGCATGTCGGCCATGGCCACCTGCTCGCCTCCGCCGTCGCCACGATTCACCCTCAAGGAGCGACCATGCCCTTCATGACACCACAGATTGACCCCAGGGTTGTCGCCCTGGCCCCGGGATTTCGGGCCCTGAGCATCCGGGTCGAGGGGGCCGCCATCGTCGATCGCAGGGTCGGCACGCAAGCGTTGGCCCGGGCCTGCCAGTCCGTGGCGGCGGGCGGGGCCCCCTGGGCGCAGGCGCATCTGTCCGCCTGGGACCAGGTGTTCAAGCGCTTCGGAGCCAAACCATCGCGCACCCCCTGCTCGGCACAGGCGCTGCGCAAGCGGGTGCTGCGGGAGGGAAGCCTGCCCAGCATCGACCCCGTGGTCGATCTCTACAACGCCATCAGCGTCGAATACGCCATCCCGGTCGGTGGCGAGGATCTTGCCGCCTATGAGGGGGCGCCGCGCCTCATCATCGCCGATGGCACCGAGCTGTTTGACACCATGAAGGAAGGGGTGCCTGGCCAGGAGCGCCCGGAGCCCGGCGAGGTGGTCTGGTGTGATGACAGAGGCGTGACCTGTCGGCGCTGGAATTGGCGCCAGGGGATCCGAACCCGGCTCAGCGCCGAGTCCGGGCAGATGTGGTTCATTTTGGAGAGCTTGCCCGAGATGCCGCTGGCGGCGCTGCAGGAGGCCGGGGATCGGCTGATGGACGGCTTAAGGCAGATGATGCCGGCAGCCCGGATAGAGAGCGCACTGCTAGCCAGCCCAGGAGGCTCATGAGACGACGCAGCGGCCACCTTGGGTGGCCGCTTTTATACGCAGTGATGGGGAGTGCCGTGGCGGCACTCCCCATCACTATCAGCCGATCAACTTGAGCCCCAGGATACCGCCGATGATCAGCAGCAGGCAAAGCACCCGGGCCAGGGTGGCCGGTTCGTTGAACAGCCAGATCCCCATCAGCACTGTGCCGACCGCGCCTATGCCGGTCCAGACCGCGTAGGCGGTGCCAAGGGGCAGCTGTTTCACCGCCATGGCGAGCAGCAGCACGCTCACCCCCATGGCGCCCAGGGTCAGCAGGGTGGGGAGGGGACGGCTGAAACCCTCGGTATATTTGAGGCCAATGGCCCAGGCGACCTCGAACAGGCCGGCGACGAGTAGCAGGATCCAGGACATGATGTGCATCCAGACGGGGCAGGGTCGTCCCTGCGAGGTGGTGGGCAACGGGGTCGTCCCCGCCGGGCCAAGGGCCGTGTCGCGCCATCTTGCCAGAACAGGATTGGCCCTGCCAGGGGGTCTGTCCGGCCCCGTTGGCGGGTATTGCAGCAACTGGCAGAGAATATTGCATAAATCGACTTGCGCCATTCGCCACAATCCGTAATGTGGATAGACACATTTTTCGCAGCAGAATTTTACCCGTCAGGCCCCGGGCTTCGCCATGTGGCGGTGGCCCTCCCGGGCCGGATGGGTAGAGGATCCGCACTATTTAGCAGCTATCCAGGGTAGGACATTATGAAAAAAGTAGGTTTGGTCGGTTGGCGTGGCATGGTGGGTTCCGTGCTGATGAGCCGGATGCAGGAAGAGCAGGACTTTGCGCACATTCAGCCCACCTTCTTCACCACCTCCCAGGCCGGTGAGGCCGCCCCCAACTTCGGTGTCGATGCCGGTCTGCTCAAGGATGCCTTCAATATCGAGGCCCTGGCCGAGCAGGAGATCATCATCACCGCCCAGGGGGGCGATTACACCAAGGATGTCTATCCGCGCCTGAAAGCCGCCGGCTGGCAGGGGTACTGGATCGATGCCGCCTCCTCCCTGCGCATGGAGCAGGACGCCGTCATCATCCTGGATCCGGTCAATGGCGAGGTGATCGAGCAGGCCCTGAACGAGGGGGTCAAGACCTTCGTCGGCGGCAACTGCACCGTCAGCCTGATGTTGCTGGCCCTGGGCGGCCTGTTCAAGGCCGATCTGGTGGAGTGGGTGAGCGTGGCCACCTATCAGGCGGCCTCCGGCGGCGGCGCTCGTCACATGCGGGAATTGGTGACCCAGATGGGCATGTTGCGCGATGAGGTGGCGGTGGAGCTGGCGGATCCCGCCTCCGCCATCCTGGATATCGAGCGCAAGGTGACCGAGAAGACCCGCTCCGGCACCCTGCCGGTGGACAACTTCGGCGTGCCGCTCGCCGGCAGCCTGATCCCCTGGATTGACACCCGGCTCGACAATGGCCAGAGCCGGGAAGAGTGGAAGGGACAGGCGGAGACCAACAAGATCCTGGGGATCGACGGCGCCGCCATTCCGGTGGATGGCCTGTGCGTGCGCATCGGCGCCCTGCGCTGCCACAGCCAGGCCTTCACCATCAAGCTGAAAAAAGACGTGCCGCTGGCGGAGATCGAAGCCCTGCTGGCCGCCCACAACGATTGGGTCAAGGTGATCCCCAACGAGCGCGACATCAGCGCCCGGGAACTGACCCCGGCCGCGGTGACCGGCACCCTCAATATCCCCGTGGGTCGCCTGCGCAAGCTCAACATGGGCCCCGAGTACCTGGCGGCCTTCACCGTGGGTGACCAGCTGCTGTGGGGTGCCGCCGAGCCGCTGCGCCGCATGCTGCGCATCCTGCTGGCCCGGGGTTGAGCCAGGGGGCTCGTCGACACTGGGGCCTGGTGCCTCTATCGTGCCCCTTGCGATCAACGGCGCACGGGGCGGATAACGAAAAAGGGAAGGCATCTGCCTTCCCTTTTTGCTGCCCAGGCCGTCTGCGCCGGGAGGCTGGCCCTCAGATCAGGGCCAGTGCCGCCGCCAGATCGGCGATGAGATCGTCGGCGTCTTCCACCCCTATGCTGAGGCGGATGAGATCGTCATTGACCCCGGCGGCGAGGCGGCTCGCCTCGTCCATGGCGGCGTGGGTGGTGCTGGCCGGGTGGCAGGCCAGGCTCTCGAGATCGCCGAGGCTCACCGCCTGCACGAACAGTTGCAGGTTGTCGAGCAGGGTGGCACAGCGCGCAAAGCCTCCTTCCAGCTCTATGCTCACCATGGCGCCAAAGCCGCTGGCGAAGGCGCCGAGGGCATCATGGCCCGGATGGCTGGCAAGGCCCGGGTAGATCACCTGCTTCACCGCCGGATGGGCGGCCAGGAACTCGGCCACCTTCTGGGCGTTGTGCAGGTGGGCATCCATGCGCAGGGGTAATGTCTTGACCCCGCGCTGCAGCAGGTAGGCCTCCTGGGGGCCTATGGGGGAGCCGATGTGCTTGAGGGCCACGGTGCGCACCGTTTTCATCAGCTCATGACGACCCGCCACCACCCCGGCGATGATGTCGCCGTGACCACCGAGATACTTGGTGCCGCTGTGCATCACCAGATCGACCCCGAGCTCCAGGGGGCGCAGCAGATAGGGGGTGAGGAAGGTGTTGTCACACACGCTGATGGCGCCCACCTTGCGGGCCGCCTCCACTACTACCCGCGGATCCACCACCTTGAGGGTGGGGTTGGTCAGCGTCTCGAACAGCACCAGCTTGGTGGCCGGGTTGATGTTGGCCAGCAGATCCTGGTCGCTCTGGTAGCCGGTGACTCGGATGCCGGCGCGGCTGAAGGTCTGCTTCAAGAACGCATCGGTACCGCCGTAGAGGGGGCCGACATAGGCCACTTCATCGCCGCTGTCCGCCAGGGCATACAGGATGGCGCTCACCGCCGCCATGCCGCTTGCCACCACCAGCGCCTCGTCGGCGCCTTCCAGCGCCGCCAGCTTCTGCTCCAGCTCGGCGGTGGTGGGGTTGCCGAAGCGGCTGTAGATAAAGCCCGGGGCCTGGCCTGCGAAGCGCTCCTTGCCCGCCTGGGCATTGACGTAGCTGAAGGTGCTGCTCTGGTAGAGCGGGGTGGTGAGGGCGCCGGTCTGGGGATCGATCCGTTGGCCGCTGTGTACGCTCATGGTCTTGAATTTCATCGTGTCTCCATCATGGCCATTCGATAGGCCCTTCATCGTTATGGGGGATGCCCCTGGGGCGGGATGCGCCGGGGGACACTGGGGGCGCTCCCTTGCCCGGTGGCGGTCAACCATAGGGGGAGAGGGCACAGGGAGGGCGCTCGCCGCCAGGGGGCTCACGGCGGGACGCCTCCTGGCACCGGGGCGCCGTTGGCCGCCATCTGAATGGGCTGCAATAGTATTCATTCGGACAAATATATCAAAACAACAAATAATTCTTACTTATAGATAAATATCGAAATAGTGTTCGATTTTTGTGTCCATTTTCTGTCTGTTAGCCAGATTGGGGCACGCCGGACTTGGAGTGGGGGAGTCACTCCCTTACTATCGAGGCTCATTTGTTGCGCATGGAGACTGTTTTGACTCTCGATCCTGGGGCCACTGGCCCCTCATCCCAGACCGACCCGGGCGTGGGTCCACTCCTCGCCTCTCTGGCCTGCCTGCTGCTTGTCAGCGTCTTGCTCACCTGGCTCGGGGTGGTGGCGCGCAGCGGTGCCAGCTTCTCTCTGCTCTGGCCCGCCAACGCCGCCCTGGTGGGGATACTGCTGCGTTTCTACCCGAGGGCGGGTCTGCTTCATCTGCTGATCGCCCTGCTGGGTTTCCTGCTGGTGGATGCCTGTTACGGCACCCCCTGGCGCAAGAGTCTGCTGCTCAATGGTGCCAATATCCTCACGGTCGCCATCGCCTGGCTCAGTCTGCGCCGTCAGGGCCTGGGGCCAGAGGGGCTGATCAGTGCCACCGCCATTCCCAAGCTCATGCTGCGCTGCCAGCCCGCCCTCCTGGCCGGTGCCCTGTGTGGCGGTGCCGCCGTGGTCTGGCTGGGGGGCGCGAGCGGCCTGAAGAGCACCATCATGTGGTATCTGGCCGAGCTGATTAACTTCTCCGTCTTGCTGCCCTCCCTGCTGACCCTGCCGGACTCCTGGCGCCAGTGCCGCCAGTCGCTGTGGCGAGATCGCCATTATCTGGGTCCTGCCTTGGTCTTGCTCCTGCTGGTGCCGCTGCTCCATCAGTATCTGAGTGGCCCGGGCCTGCTGGTGCTGCCGGTACCCGCCCTCATCTGGCTGGCGCTCTCCGGCAACCGCTTCTTCACCTGTCTGGCGACCAGTGCCGCCTCTCTCTACATGTTCACCGTGCTCGATGAGCAGCTGCTGCACCAATGGAGCAAGGATGCGGCCACCGTCTATTCGTTTCGGGCCGGCATCACCATATTGGCGCTGAGCGCCATCACCACCGCCTGCGCCGTGGCCGAGCGGGATCAGCTGTTCGCGCGCCTGCAACAGGTGGCGAGTCATGACTACCTGACCGGGGTGCTCAATCGTGGTGCCTTCTGTGAGCAGGCCGAGCAACGGATGGCCCGCCATGGTGGCGCCCTGCTGTTGATCGACGTGGATCATTTCAAGAAGATCAATGATGAGTTCGGCCACCCAACCGGGGATACGGTGCTGATAAGGCTCTGCCGACGACTGGAGACCCTGTTGCCGCCCCGGGCCCTGCTCGGCCGCATGGGGGGAGAGGAGTTTGCCGTCTGGCTGCCGACGGGGGAGCCGCAGGCGCTGCAGGCCCAGGCCGAACGCCTGATCCAGGGGGTGGCGGAGCCCCATCTGATGGAGGGGATGAGGATCACGGTCAGCGGCGGCTTGAGGCGGGCCCAGGGCGCGCAGACCCTGAGCGAGCTGCTGGCCGATGCGGATCTCGCCCTCTATCGCGCCAAGCAGGAGGGACGCCATCGCTGGTGCTGGGCGCCCCTGGCCTGATGTCAGCAAGCAGGGAGGCCATGGCCTCCCTGCTTGCTGTGGGGGGATCAGTAACCCAGGGTGAAACGCTGGCGCAGGTGGGTCGGGTGTTCCACCTCGGCGAGTATCCCGTCCGCCAGATCGCCGACCCGGATCCCGGCGGGCTTGTCGCCATGGAACAGCACCTGATCCCCACCGAGACGATAACCGCCGCGTTTCTCGCCGGGCTCCAGAAACACGGGAGGAGAGACGAATCGCCAGTCCAGGCCGGTTTCACGGCGAAGGGCCGTCAGACCGTCGCGGGCCGCCAGGGCGCCCTGCTTCCATTCGGCCGGAAAGTCCGGGGTATCCACCAGCTGCACGCCGGGGGCGATTTCCAGACTGCCGGCACCACCGACCACCAGCAACCAGCTGTGGGCGGTCACGGCCGCCGCGACTATGGCTTTTGCCCCTTTGAGGTACTGGTCGTAGATGTCCGGCGCACTCCAGCCAGGGTTGTAGGCGCTGATCACCCGGTCGTGCCCCTTGAGCACGGCGGCCAGGGCCTGGGGATCCTGCGCATCCACGGCGACGGCGATGACCTGCGGGTGAGGGGCCAGCTTGCTGACGTCGCGGACGATGGCGGTGACGTGATGGCCACGGCCGATGGCCTCGCTCAGGATGGCGGATCCGACGAAACCGCTGGCACCGATCAGGGCTATTTTCATGGGGACTTCTCCTTCACTGTGGGAATGGGGCCATCCTACGCCCCCGGATGTGATTTAATAATCCATCATAAAATACATTCACTTGTAAGCTGGATTTAATAATGGAACCGCTCAGGCGTTACGCCATCTTCGCCGCCGTGGTGGAGGCGGGCACCATGACGGGGGCCGCCAAGGCCCTTGGCATGACCCCTTCCGCCGTCAGTCAACATATCGGCCAGCTGGAAGAGCTGCTCGGCCTGACCCTGCTGCATCGCTCTACCCGTCGCCTCAGCCTGACCGAGGCGGGGGAGCTGGTCTGGCAGGGGTGCCAAACATTGCGCCAGACCCTGGATCAGATCGATCTGCGCCTCGGTGAGTTGCGCGACAGCCTGGTGGGGGAGGTGCGGATCACGGCGCCGGTGGGCATGGCGGGGCTGCCGCTGGCCCAGGCGCTCGCCCCCTTGCTCTCGGCCCACCCCGGGCTGCATTTCGCCATCATCGCCGATGACGGCAAGCGGGATCTGCTCAAGGAGCGGATCGATGTGGCGCTGCGGGTCGGCACCCTGGCTGACTCCAGCCTGGTGGCGCGCCGGCTCGGGGAGGTCTCCATGCTGCTGTGCGCCTCTCCCGCCTATCTGGCCAGGCGAGGGATACCCAGGCAGCTGGCCGAATTGCCGGACAATGACTGGCTGCTGACCGACTCCCTTGATGGCGCCCTGTGGCTGAGGGACGAGAAGGGAGAGCCCCACGGGCTGACGCTCGTGGGGCGGGTCATCTGCAACAATGTGCTGCCCCTGCGCCAGTTTGCCCTGGCAGGGCAGGGGATAGCCCTGCTGCCGGAGGCGGAGGTGAGCGAGGATCTGGCCCTGGGGCGCTTGCAGGAGGTGCTGCCCGCCTACCGGATGGCCCCCATGGCTATCCATGCCATCACCCCGGAGCGAGAGGTTTCCCAGAAAGTACGTCGGGTGTTGACGGCGTTGCAGGACTATTTTGGTCAGGGAGGGCGTGGGCGTCAGTCACGGCCGGGATGAGCGGTGCTGTGGGGCGAACATGGAAAGGGGGAGGAGATAGAACGAGAAGGCAGGCCTGAGCCTGCCTTGTGGGTTGATGGCGGCAGACGGGATCAGCCGTGGTAATCGCGACAGGCGATCAGGGTATTTTCCATCAGGCTGGCGACCGTCATGGGGCCGACGCCACCCGGCACCGGGGTGATGAAGGCGGCATGGCTGCGGGCGGTTTCGAACTCCACATCCCCCACCAGGGAGCCATCGGCGAGGCGGTTGATGCCGACATCGATCACCAGGGCGCCAGGCTTGACCCACTCGCCCGGGATGAAGTTGGGCTTGCCCACCGCGACCACCAGCAGATCGGCACGGCGCACCTGGGCTTCCAGATCCTGGGTAAAGCGGTGACAGGTGGTGGTGGTGCAGCCGGCCAGCAGCAGCTCCAGGGTCATGGGACGACCGACGATGTTGGAGGCGCCGACCACGACGGCGTGCAGGCCGTGGGTCTTGACGCCGGTGGCCTCGATCAGGGTCATGATCCCCTTGGGAGTGCAGGGACGCAGGGCCGGGATACGCTGGGCCAGACGGCCGACGTTGTAGGGGTGGAAGCCATCGACGTCCTTGTCGGGACGGATCCGCTCCAGCACCTGGGTGGTGTCGAAGTGGGCGGGCAGGGGCAGTTGTACCAGAATGCCGTCGACGTCCCCATCCTGGTTCAGCTGGTCGATCAGGGCCAGCAACTCCGCCTGGCTCGCCTCGGCGCTGAGATCATAGGAGCGGGAGACAAATCCCACCTCCTCACAGGCGCGGCGCTTGCTGCCGACATAGACCTGGGACGCGGGATCCGCGCCCACCAGGATCACCGCGAGCCCGGGGGCACGCTCTCCTGCGGCCAGTCGCTGCTGGACTTCTTTCGCCACCTGGCTGCGAATCGTTTGCGCAACCTGTTTTCCGTCAATGATTTTGGCAGACATCGTTCTTCACTCACCATGGGTTCAACTGTGCGTATTGTCGCATTTTTTTAGCCAGGGTGTTAGCGGCGTGACACGGGCGGGCAAGAAGTAGGCACTTGAATTTATTGGCGGAAAAATTCGTTGACGCTGGCTTTGGCGCTTGGGTATGATGCCCGCCCGTTGCCCATCCGCCCTATCGCGGATAAGCTGTTGGCAACCTTGCACATGTATTTCGGTGATTAGCGCAGCCCGGTAGCGCATCTGGTTTGGGACCAGAGGGTCAAAGGTTCGAATCCTTTATCACCGACCATTTTACCGATGCATTTCATGGCACTAGGGCAAGCCCGGTGGATATGAAATCCTTGGATAAATGCGCCCTTAGCTCAGTTGGATAGAGCAACGGCCTTCTAAGCCGTGGGTCGCAGGTTCGAATCCTGCAGGGCGCGCCATCTTGCTTTGCCAAGCATGGTACTCGTGTTTTTCAGTGGTGGCTGTAGCTCAGTTGGTAGAGTCCCGGATTGTGATTCCGGTTGTCGTGGGTTCGAGCCCCATCAGCCACCCCATTATCTCTTTCTGTTTGCCTGGTCCGCTGGCCGGTGGCGAGCAGTGAACCTCTTTGCGGAAGTGGCGAAATTGGTAGACGCACCAGATTTAGGTTCTGGCGCCCAGGCGTGAGAGTTCGAGTCTCTCCTTCCGCACCATGTCTGATGACAAGCCGGAGTCTCCGGCACGAAAAGGCCCGTCCATGACGGGCCTTTTTGCATCCGTTGCCCCTGTGGTGCCCTCCGCTTGACTGCTTGCCCACCATGTCCACTGTTCTCGCCATGCCGAATCCTCACGCCGACGCGTTGCCCATCTGGTGCGCGTATCCGTGGGCGAGCAGGGCCCATGCAGGTAGCCTTGTCGCCACTTCGGTTCTGCTATTGATAATGGTTCTTGATTGGGATAACCTAAGTTTAGTTATAACATAACATTAGAGGCCATAATGAAACCCGATCTCCATCCCGATTACCGTCAGGTGCTGTTCCACGATGTGACGGCCAATACCTATTTCCTGGTGGGATCCACCCTCAAGACGGATCGCACCCAGGTGTGGGAGCAGGACGGCAAGGAGTACCCCTATCTGACCCTGGATGTTTCCAGTGCCTCTCATCCCTTCTATACCGGCAAGCAGAAGCAGGTAGGCAGTGAAGGTCAGGTGGCCCGCTTTGGTCAGCGTTTCGGCGCGTTTCTCGGCAAGCAGGGGGTGGCATGAAGGTACTCGCCTCTCTCAAATCCGCCAAGACACGCCATCCAGACTGTCAGCTGGTGCGTCGGCGCGGCAAGCTGTTCGTCATCTGCAAGAGCAACCCGCGTTTCAAGGCGCGCCAGGGGTAACCTGTTCTGGTATACATGAAGAGGGGGCGATCCGATCGCCCCCTCTTCTATGATGGCTGCTCCGTCCCGACTCAGAGCAGGTCTTCGAGCTGGTATTTCTTGAGCAGGGTGTCGAAGGTGCCATCGGCTTTGACGCTCTCGATGGCGGCATCGAACCGGCTCTTGAGCTTGTCATCGTTCTTGCGCAGGGCCACCGCCACCCCTTCTCCCAGGATCTTGTCCTGGGTGCCGTTGAACTGGGGACCGACGAAGGCGAACTGCTTGCCCATCTCCTTGTCGAGGAAGCCCACCTTCAACTGCACCATGTTGCCGAAGGTGTAGTCGGCGCGGCTGGACTGCAGATCCAGCATGGGGGACTGGGCATTGACGTAGCGCTTGATCTTGGCCACCTCACCGTAGCGGGCGGTGACGAAGTTGTCCTGGGGGGTGCCCTCCTGCACCGCGATCACCTTGCCCTTGAAGTGCTCAGGGGTGTCGGCAAAGTCGCCCGCCTTGTCGCTGCGCCCCACGAAGCGGTTCTGCATCATGTAGTAGACCTGGCTGAAGGCGACCTTCTGGCGTCGCTCGTCGGTGATGTTCATGGAGGACATGATGGCGTCGTACTTGCGCACCTGCAAACCGGGCAGCAGGGCATCCCAGGGCTGGTTGATCACCTCGCACTCAGCCTTCATGGCCGCGCACAGGGCATAGGCGAGATCGACCTCGAAGCCGCCGAGCTTGCCGCTGCTGTCGATCATCTCGAACGGGGGATAGGTGGCATCGGTGGCGATCACCAGGGGTTTGGCGGCGGCCTGGCCGGCGGTGGCCAGGGCCATCAGCATCATCAGTGTGTTGAGTTTCATGGTCAGTCCCTTGAGTTGTGGTGTCATTCCTAGCGTGCTAAAGGGTGCCGGCCTCAAGGGCCGACGGCTATCTTGCGATGGGTGAGGGCGGGCAGCTGGCTGCGCACCGTGCGCTGGGCCGCCAGATCCAGGGTGGCGATGGCCAGACCCTGACCCTCCTCTACCTGGGCCAGCACCCGGCCCCAGGGATCGATGATCATGCTGTGGCCGAAGGTGCGCCGCCCGCCGGGGTGCTCTCCCCCCTGGGCACTGGCGAACACGAAGGCCAGGTTCTCCACCGCCCGTGCCCGCAGCAGCAGCTCCCAGTGCGCGAGCCCCGTGGTGTGGGTGAAGGCCGCGGGCAGGGCGATGAAGTCGGGGGCTGGATCGAGTCGAAACAGCTCGGGGAAGCGCAGGTCGTAGCAGATCCCGACGCGCAGCATGCCCCAGGGCAGGGGATGGCTCACCACCTCCTGGCCCGGGCTCATGGTCGCGGCCTCGTCATACTGCTCCTGTCCGGTGCAAAAGCCAAACAGGTGCAGCTTGTCGTAGCGGCTCGCCAGCTCCCCGTTGGGGTCGATGAGCAGGCTGCTGTTGTGCATCTTGCCGGGTTCGTCGCTCTCAAGGGGCAGTGTGCCGGCCAGCAGCCAGACTCCGAGCTCACGGGCCAGCTTCCGGGCCCAGGCCAGCAGGGGGTGACTGTTCACGGGAGCGGCCAGGGCCACTCGCGCCCGCTCATTTTCCGGCATCAGGTAGAAGTATTCGGGCAGCAGGGCCAGCTCGGCCCCCTCGGCCGCCGCTTGACGCAGCAGGGCTTCGGCCTGGGCCAGGTTGTGGTCGAGGTCATCCCCGGAGACCATCTGCAGGACGGCAACGCGCAGTGAATCCATGGTGCCTCCTAGACGCCGCACAGGCGCTCGGCGCCCGCCAGCAGGGTGTCGTCATCCTTGGAGAAGGAGAGGCGGATGACCCGCTGATCCGTGCCGTCGTGATAGAAGGCGGAGACCGGAATGGTGGCGACCCCGTGATCGCGAATGAGCCGCTGCACGAACAGGCTGTCCGGCTCGTCGCTGATGCGCTCGTAGCTCGCCAGCATGAAGAAGCTGCCCGCCGAGGGGAGCAGGGTGAGGCGCGAATCCGCCAGGGCCGAGGTCAGCAGGTCGCGCTTGCGCTGGTAGAAGGCCGCCAGCCCCTGATAGTGGGCCGGTTGCTGCAACAGGTGGGCGAAGCCGTACTGCATGGGGGTGTCGGCGGCGAACATGGCGAACTGGTGCACCTTGCGGATCTCCTCCATCAGGGGGCGGGGCGCCACGCAGTAGCCCACCCGCCAGCCGGTGACGTGGAAGGTCTTGCCGAAGGAGAAGACGGCGACGGAGCGCTCCACCAGCTCCGGATAGCGGATGACGCTCTGGTGCAGAGCGCCGTCGAACACCACGTGTTCGTACACCTCGTCCGAGAGGATCAGGATGTCGGTGCCGCGCACCAGGCGGGCGAGGCGCTCCTGATCCCCTGCCTGCCAGACGGTGCCGGTGGGGTTGTGGGGGGTGTTGAGCACTATCATGCGGGTGCGGGGGGTGATGCGTGCGGCCACCTCCTCCCAGGGGATGGCAAAATCCGGCGCCTTGAGGGCGATCACCACAGGAGTGGCTCCCTGCAGCTGGATCATGGGGCGGTAGCTGTCGAACGCCGGCTCGAACATGATCACCTCGTCGCCGGGGTGAACCAGGGCGGTGATGGCGCAGAACAGGGCTTCGCTGGCGCTGGCGGTGATGGTGACCTCCTCGCCCGCGTCATAGTGATGGCCGTAGCTGGTCGCTATCTTGGCCGCCAGCTGCTCGCGCAGGGCGGGCAGCCCCGTCATGGGGGCATACTGGTTCTCCCCCGCCAGCATGGCCTCGTGGGTCACCCGGATGAGCTCGGGATCGCAGGGGAAGCTCGGCGCCCCCTGGGAGAGGTTGATGCTGGGATGGCGGGCGGCCAGATCCCCGATCACGCTGAAGATGGTGGTGCCCACCTGGGGCAGTTTGCTGACGATGCGGGGAGAGGACATGGGGCCATCACCTATGTGTGTGAATGATGTCCCTTTTTAGTCCTCGCACCCTTGCCGGACAACGGATTATTCGGCATGGTATGCGTGAGTTTATCTCAAGCATGGAGGCTTGCATGATATGGTCCCCCCCTCGCAGTCAATTGCCCCTGTACGGCCTGCAGGTATTCGAGTGCGCCGCCCGCCACCTGAGCTTCACCCTGGCGGCCGATGAGCTGTGCGTGAGCCCGGGCGCGGTGAGCAAGCAGATCGCCCAGCTGGAGGCGCGCCTCGGTCACCCCCTCTTCTTGCGCGGTACCCGCTGCCTCGCCCTGACCCCGGCCGCCGAGCAGCTGTTGCCCTATGTCAGCGAAGGACTGGCCCGCATGGGGGAGGGGCTCAGTGCCCTGCAAGCCCTGCCCCAGCAGCAGGCCATCAGCATCAAGGTGCCCTCCTGCGCCAGCCGCTGGCTGCTGCGCCAGCTGCAGGCGTGCGAGGGAGAGGCGGTTGAGGTGCGCGGCAGCCACAGCCACGGCATCGATTTTTCCCGGGAGCCCTTCGATCTCGCCATCGTCTACCAGCCCTGCCAGGGGCGAGCCCCCCACAGTCAGCCCCTGTTTCGCGAGCGCCTCACCCCCATCTGCGCCCCCGCCTTCGCCGCCAGACACGCACTGTTCGAGCGCCCCATCACGGATCTGCTGACGCTGCCGCTGCTCCATGCCAGTGCGGATCGTCGGGACTGGCGCAACTGGTTCGCCGCCTTCGTCGAAACCCCTTGGCTCCCCAGGGGGGGCCAGCTGTTCGATACCCTGGATCTTGCGATGAATGCCGCCTTGCAGGGGTTTGGCATCTCCCTCGGGGATCCCACCATAGTGGCCGAAGAGCTGGAGAGCGGCGTGCTGGTGGCCCCTTTCGCCCCCGTGCTCAGCACGGATCACGAATATGCCCTCTTGATGCGCCCCGACAGTCAGCGAGCCGGGGTACACAGGGTCCATGAGTGGTTGTGCAACAGCGTCCAGCCCCTGCGCTGACTTTTCCGCTCGCCCCCTTTACAGGGAATAAAAATACTGTATAAAATTACAGTATCAACAGCGGAGGTGCGTATGCGTCTGGAAATCATCATCGACAGGAAAAAACAGGTCTCCCCCGACATCATGGCGGCCCTGGAGCAGGAGCTGCTCAAGCAGCTGGGTCGCCGTTTCCCCGATATCCAGGTACGGGTGGCGGGGGGCAGCAACATGGCCCTGAACATCACCCGGGCCAGCAAGGAGGAAAAAGAGCTGCTGGAGGAGCTGGTGCAGGAGGTGTGGGAGAACGCCGAGAGCTGGATGCCGGAGTCGAGCGTCGCCTGACAAGGGTTGGCTGCGCCAGCATGGGCGCCAACATCCCCTTGGGCGGCCATGCCCCCACGCAGAGTCAGGGGAGGTGGGCCCGCTTGCCCTTGCGTCATCTCGCCGGCTCAGAGCCCGGCCCAGGATTTGAGGCTGAGGGTCTGGACCCGGCGACTGGCGGCGCGGATCTCGCCATCGGCCTTGAGATCCCGCAGCACACTGGGCAGGGCGGCGGCCACCTCGGCCTGGCTCATGCCCGGATGCAGGGCCGGGTGGTAGGCCATCTTGAGCAGCAGGTAGTCGAGCCCGGTCAGGAAGCTGTCCGTGCTGCGATCATTGAACACGGAGGGAAAGACGGCATCCGAGTCGTTGGGCAGCCCCATCACCTGGGTCAGCTCCTCCACCACGCAATCGAGAAAGCGGCCCTTGTCCCGGCTGGCGTCCACCGGGATGATGATGCTGGCCCGGCGAATGACCCCCTCCTTGTCTGTGCCAAAGTTGGCCAGGCAGAGTCCATCGGCCAGGGCGGCGCTCACACTCGGGCTCTTGCCCATCAATCGCTCGGCCCATTGCGCCACCTTGGCACGGCGGGTCATCACCAGGGTGAGGTTGGCCCCCGCCGCGCCCTTGGCCAGGGTGACCGGGTGGCCGGTGATCCGGGTCAGGTGGGCCGCCTGGATCTGCACCACCTCGGCCTGCAGCGGCTTGTCCCCCACCTCGTTGACGAGGTGGATCCTGACGGGGTCGCGCCAGCGGTTGAAACGGACCGGCCCGGCATCCCTGTATTCCCGCCCGAGGGCCACTCGCTGGAAGCTTTCCATCAGATAGGCATCCTCCTGCCAGTGCGCCCGGGCCTGGGCGGCCATGGCGGGCAGGAGCAGCAGACAGGCGAGCAGCCTCACCCCGCGCTCTTCTCCAGGTCTCGCCAGGTGAGCCAGAGCCGCAGATCGAACTCCAGCTGGTGGTAATCCGGCTCCATGTGCTGGCAGAGCTGATAGAAGGCCTTGTTATGCTCCTTCTCCCGGATATGGGCCAGCTCATGGACCACTATCATCCTGAGAAACGCCGGGGGAGCGGCCTTGAACAGGGCGGCGATGCGGATCTCGTTCTTGGCCTTGAGCTTGTTGCCCTGCACCCGGCTGACATAGGTGTGCAGGCCAAGGGCATCCTTGATCACGTTGATCTTGCCATCGAAGATCACCTTGGAGAGGGGGGCCGAGCTCTTGAGGTAGCGGCTCTTGAGCTCCTGGGTGTAGGCGAGCAGGGCCTTGTCGCTCTGAATGAGGTGGCTGTCCGGGTAGCGTTTGGCGAGAAATTCACCGAGTTTGCCGTGGGCGATCAGCTGCAACACCTGGGCCTTGAGGGGCTCGGGATAGCCGCCGAGATAGGTCAATGCCGTCATGGGACTCCTGCCGGATGAAAAGGGATGAAACGAAGAGGCCCCTCATTGTAGCCAATGAGGGGCCTGATTTATATCCGGGTCTTGCCGGGGCTCGCGGCCACGGCGGGATCACTGCCGGCGGTAGAGACCGGGCTCGACCTCCCGATAGTGGGTCTCCAGGTAGCGGTAGAAGGCCTGGGTGGAGGGGGGGGTGGACGGCTGGCGTCCCAGGGCGACCTTCTCCGCCTTGGCGATGATGAACTTGGGGGGCTGGCGCTGCAGATCCTGCAGCACCCGCTCGCGCACATCATAGGGGGGATTGACGTTGGCGAAGAACAGATAGGCCGAGGCGGGCTGGCGATCGGTCCACAGATAATATTGGGGCTGGATGGCATCGACCCAGATCCTGTCGCTCGGGGTGGTCTCGGCCAGGATGCGATCGACGCGCACCTGGGCGGCGGCATTGAAAGGGCGTCCCTTCTGGGTGCCATCCCAGGCGTTGTTGATCATCAGGGCCAGCATGGCCAAGGTGGCGAGCCAGGGGGTGGCGGATCGCACATCCCAGGCCCGCCACAGGGGCAGCAGGATCAGCACGGGCAAGGCCCACAGCAGGCTGGTCCCCAGCACCTCGCTTACCCGCTCCAGGCTCCACTCCTTGTTGCTCCAGCCAAAGATCAGCTGCTGGGCCAGCAGCCAGCTGGCGGTGAGCACTACCAGGGAGATGCAAAACAGGCCCATGAGATCGCTCTGGCGCTCGCTGCGATCGAGCAGGCAGGTCAGCGGCAGCAGCCCCAGCGGCAGGTAGAGCACATCATAGTGATCGAACACATGGCCCGACACCGAGTTGGCAATCAGGGTGAACAGCACCCCCAGCAGGGTGGCGATCAGGGCGGGCAGATACCACTCCTGGCGTCGGCTCAGCATCAGGAGGATGAAAGGGGGGAGCAGCATGACGAGGCCGGTGCGCAGCAGGCCGACCGCCCCCACATAGACGGAGAAGCCATTGCCATAGCTCCCCTCGAAGAAGATGTCGAAGGCGTAGTACTTGAATTCGGCCAGCAGCCCATGGTGCTGGAAATAGCCATAGAGGGGGCCGCCAATCAGGGCCAGACCCAGCAGGCTGGAGAGCAGCAGCAGCAGGGCATCGCGCCACTGCTCGCGCAGGCACCACTGGCAGAAGAGCACCAGATACCAGGCCCCCCAGAGGGCGCCGTTGTTGGTGCGCATCCAGGCGACGATGGCGAAGCCGAGCCCGGCCACCAGGGCCGGCCACCAGCGAAACTCCTTGTCCAGCAACAGGGTGATGAAGGCCCACTGGGCGATCAGGGCCAGATGAAACGTCCAGTCCTCCGTCATGTTGCCGTAGTAGTAACGGGTGCCGTACAGGGCCAGCACCGCCAGCATGGCGCCGAGGCGGGCGCGAAAGGAGAGGGCGAGCTGATTGAAGGCCTGCCAGCTCGCCAGCAGGCCGAGCCAGCACAGCAGCAGCTCCAGCAGCCAGATGCCGCGAAAACCGTCCAGCCAGTAACCCAGGGCATCGAGGGCGAAAATCATGGGGCCCTTGATGTCGATCATGTCGCGATAGAGCACCCCCCCCTCGTACCACATCTTGCCCATGACGGCGAACAGGGAGGCATCGAAGCCGGGAGCCATGCCGTAGAAGAGCGGATTGCGCAGGCAAAACAGGCAGGCGATGAGGCCGGTCAACAGGATGGCAAGGGGACGCAGCGGCGGATTGTTGCGCGAAGAGGAGAAACGGATGGAGTGATTCATGAAGCCTGATCCTGTGCCTGAGCATGCGAAAGCGGGCCTATCTTGCCGAGCCTGGGCCTTTGATGCAATGGGGGCGCAGGGCGGGATGCAAATATTCCCGCCCTGCGCCCCTCACAGGGCTATTCCCGGACTGAAAACAGCCACTTATCGCCCCTGTCGCGAAGCAGTGCCGCTCCCCCGACGGGGCGGCCATCCCCAGGCTTGCCGATTCAAGCTCCGGGATGAGGCCGGTAGTGGATCAGGGGCGCGGGGGCCGGCAGGGTCGGGTGCTGGCGCGCCCAGCGGATGAAGGCATCGGCCAGGGTGATGCCGAGCTCCTGGTTGTGCTGGGTCAGGGTGCGGGTGAGGGCGGTGTATCCCTCCTTGCCGGAGGCGGTATAGGCGCTGGAGACGCCGCGATAGACCCCCTCCTTCTCCACCGGCTGCCAGTGACCCGGGCTGGCTTCCCACTCCAGCTGGCGGATGCGCTGCCCCTTGGGAAGTTCGGCCAGATAGTGAAAGCGCACCCCGGCGGTGTAGGGGAAGCTGCCGCTGCCATTGCCTGTCACCCCGTTGTCGGTGGCGTTGTCGATGGCGCCTTCCAGGGCCTCTGCCAGCTCATGACCATGCACCCGATAGAGGGTGAGGGGAATGGCGAAGGGGAGCAGCTGCCCGGCGATGTCCGCCTCGGTGAGGGGGCCGGGCTCGAGGGAGCAGCGCACGCCGCCGCCATTGTGCAGGGCGAAATCGACCCGCCCCACCTGCTCGCGGGCCCCGGCCAGCATGGCGGCTGCGACCAGGGGCGCCACCTGGCTGCCGTGGGGCAACCTGGCGTCCGGGATCCGCTGGTGCAGCAGCGGCTCGGGCAGCCGGGTCACCGTCCTGGCGGCCATCTCCTCGAGGGCGGGGCGATAACGGCGCGCCATGTGATCCTCGATGAGGGGATCCGGCGCGCAGAAATGGAGGTTGGCGGGGGCGGGGCTGGCATAGGGCCAGGGTTGCCAGGGGAACCACTCGATGCGGCCCCGGCCCTGACTGACCCGGCCCTGTTCATCGAAGTCGAGCTCGCACACCCCCAGGCTCTGGGCGCTGTGACCCGCGTGGAGAATGGCGACCCGATTGACCATCAGGGGATAGCTCCCTTCGCTTTGCAGCCCCAGGGGGGAAAGGTCGCCGAGCAGGCTGTGGGTGTGGCCGCCGATGATGAGGCTGAGCTCGGGGAAGCGCTCGGCCAGCAGCTTGTCCTGCTCCAGCCCCAGGTGGCTGAGCAGTATGATGTGGCGGATGCCGGCGGCGCGGATCTGGTCCAGCTGGCGGGTCAGGGTCTGGCTCACGCCATGAAAACGGGTGTGCTCGTCCGGGTTGGCGATGTCCGCCATCTGGGGCAGTGTGATGCCGAGCAGGGCAAAGCGCACGTTCCCCAGCGTGCGCACCAGCCAGGGCTGGCTGGCATCATGGAGCCCGGGCAGGCCCCGCAGGGGCAGGGGGGTATCGACGGGCTCCTGGCTGCTGTCCAGGTTGGCGGCGAGCACGGGAAAATCAATCTGGCGCAGAAACTCCACCAGGGGGCCGTTGCCCAGATCGAACTCATGGTTGCCGAGCACCATGGCATCGGGGGCCAGCAGGCGCAGCAGATCCGCGTTGGCGCGCCCCTTGAAACGGTTGAAGTAGAGGGAGCCCTGGAAGGTGTCGCC
Source organism: Aeromonas bivalvium (assembly GCF_046078285.1). Classification (NCBI taxonomy): domain Bacteria; kingdom Pseudomonadati; phylum Pseudomonadota; class Gammaproteobacteria; order Aeromonadales; family Aeromonadaceae; genus Aeromonas; species Aeromonas bivalvium. Next base: position 547,263 of record NZ_JBGXBV010000001.1, on the reverse strand, counting down.
CCCATGGAGCAGCAGGAAAGGGGTGCCGGCCGCGGCCGCCTCGGCCCTGAGCTGACGGACACGGGTCATCAGGCGGGCATAACCACCGCTCTGGCAGAGCCATTGGGTCTCGCCGGGGGGGGAAAAACGCACCTGGGCACCATCGAAATGGGAGTGACAGTCACTGAAATGGGCAAGTTGAACCGTCGTACTCATATCGGTCCTCCTTTAGGGGAAAGAAGGCGAAGAGTCTACCTCAGGTTCGGGCGGGGATACCAGCCCGGCCCATGGCCAGGCCGGGGGAGGTGCGTCAGGCGGGAACCATGATCTGGGTGGCGATCAACACCACGGCCAGGCCGACGGCCACCGGCAGCGAGGTGCGCTTGACCACCTCGAACGGCGAGAGGTTGGCCATGCCGGAACAGGCAACCACCACCCCGGAGACCGGGGAGATGGTGCGGCCGAGATTCGAGGCCTGCAACATGGGGATCACCAGATAGGCGGGGTTGATGCCCAGGGAGCTGGCCAGGTTGGGGATCAGCTCCACGAAGGCATAGAAGGGGGCATTGCCCGAACCCGTGGTGAAGGCGGCCAGGGTGGTGATCACCACCAGGGAGAGCATCATGATGGCGCCGCCGCTGCCAAGATCCTGGGCGTGGGCGAGCAGGGTATCGATGAAGCCGATGGTCATCAGCCCCTGGGCGAACACGCCGGCGCCTACCAGCAGCATGACCACGCCGGCGAAGGCGTCGGCCATGTTGCGCCAGCACACCTGCAGACCGTCGAGCAGCCCCTTGCCATCCCGATGACGGGCCAGCTCCAGCAGGGCACTCAGGGTCAGGCACATGACGATGATGGTGACGATATCGAGCTGGGGGCCCAGCTTGCCGTCGAAGATCAGCACCCCGATGATAGGGGTAAACGGCAGTATGGCGTAATAGGCGGGGGCAGTGGTGATGAGATCCCCTGCCGCGACCCGCTCGTTCACCTCGCCGGAGCGCTTGTCCAGATAACGCTGCCAGAAGAAGTGGGTGACGGCCATGGCGGCGATGGCGGTCAGGGAGATGGGCAGGGTCAGCTTGAAGGCAAAGTCGATGAGCTCCATGTTGGCGGCCTGGGCGGCCATCACCACGTCCCCGGAGGTGGGAGAGAGGATGATGGCGGCCGGGGAGGCGCACACCGCCGCCGCGGCGCCGCGGGAGATCCCCATGTTGACCATGAGGGGGAACAGGGTCGCCATCAGCAAGACCCCGAGGCCCGTGGCCGAGCTCACCGCCAGCGACATGGCGCAGGCTACCAGATAGGCGGCCACCAGCAGCACGTAGGGAGACTTGATGACGCCAAGGGGCTTGCTGGCGAGCTTGACCAGCATGGTGTTGGCGCCGATGTGACTCATGTAGCCGGCGAATCCGCACAGCACCATGATCAGCATGCCCAGACCGCCGCCCCGGCTGTTGAGCAGGAAGCGCACGTATTCGAAGATGTCGGTCACCACGTTGCCCGTGGTGGGGACGCTCTCTGGCAGCACCGGCTTGCCGAGCAGCGCCGTGATGGCCAGCAGCAGCAGGCCGCCGCTGAGCAGTATGCCGGTGGCCGAATAGCCCTTGAAGATGCAGCGACCCACTATGAGGGTAACCAGGGTGCCAATCGTGAGTTCAACCATATTCAGGATCCTGTGGGTCAAGGGAGAGTCGGTGGGGCTGGCTCGCGCTGCGGCAGCCATTTATGCGATGGATGCTAATGTAACCAGCAAATTGGTCTGTTGATTTGATTAAGGTCAGCAAATCATGGGGTGGCGAGGCGAAGGCGCGGGACTGACTGGCCAGAAGCAGGCCCCTGGCCCCCCGACCCTGACCATGCTGGTTGCGCGCCGGGCCATGGCGACTTGCGCAGATGCGCGCCGGGTATCATGATGAGACTTGCGCAGGGCGTCAGTTAATTAATATATTGATTATTCATGACATTCACCGGTCAGATGACAACGATAAGGCGGCGTAGAGCACCATGGGCAAGTTGGGTAACCTGGGTTGGGGAGTGAGTCTGCTGTGGGCCGCCGCGGTCGGCGCCGCTCCGACCCATTACGTCGGGGTCAAGATAGAGCCGGATATCCGGGTCGACTTCCAGTTCTACAAGGTGAAGGGGACCAGCATGCAGGCCGCCCTGGCCCAGGCTGCGCGGCTCGGTCCCAAGGGGAGCGTCGGTCAGCAGGGGCTCGGCATGGCCAGCTACCGGCTCGACTGGACCATGCTGGCCTATCCCCTGGCGGGGCGCTGCGACCTCAAGGAGGTCAGGGTCAGGACCCGGATCAAGGTGATGGTGCCCGAGTGGGTCAACAAGTCAGGGGCGAGCGTGGCGGAGCAGCAGAACTGGAACATCATGCTCGGCGCCATGCTCGACTATGAGAGCCGCCACAAGGACATAGTGCAGGAGACCGCCAGCGCCATCGGCTACAAGCTCGCCCAGCTTCCCCCAAGCAATGACTGCGCCGCCTTGCGCCATCAGGGGGATCTGCAGGGGCGTGCCCTGCTGGCGCAAGCCAAATCCCGCTTCGCCCGCCTCGCCGAGCAGACGGATCATGGCCGCAAACTGGGGCTGAGCTGGCCGCTCTCCCCTTGAGCAGGGTCCTCCGTCGGCCGACGCGAGGCAATGAATGCAAGACGCCGCCAGGGGCAAGCCACTGGCGGCGTCTCGTTATAGGCCCTGGCCTCTCGCGGCTCAGCTGACCGGCTTGCCCTTGAGCCATTTGCGCACCCAGTAGCGGGCGGGATGCAGGGCAGCCAGCAGATCCCAGGCCAGGGGCAGGGGATCGCCCACTATCTCGCTGGCGAGCAGCTCGCCGCACAGGGGCGCCGAGCAGAGCCCCCTGGAGCCCAGGGCCCCCAACACAAAGAGGCCGGGATAGGTGGCCAGGGGCTGCGCCGGACGCGCCTTGAGGGGCTGCTGATCCAGCGCGCGCAGGGCGTCGAGCCGGACGATGGGCCCCACCACGGGCAGATGGTCCCGGCTGGCGCAGCGCACGCCGACGCGGGCCTGGTCGCCGCTCACATCCACCTCGGCAGGCCAGGACTGCTCCTGCAGGCAGGCTTGCAGCCGTGCCCGGTTCTGGGCCTGCTCCTCGGCATTGAATGCGAGGCTGCTCTGATTGCGGCCATAGCTGGCACCGATGCAGTGCGCGCCGTCGTGAGCCGGGGTGAGGTAGCCATCGTAGCAGATCACGGTTTTCAGCTGGCTTAGGCTAGCCGTGGTGGGGACATGGCTCACCTGGCCGCGCACCGGATAGAGCGGCAGTTCGGCGAAGGGCAACAGCGCGGGCAACTGATGCCCGGCGGCCACCACCAGGTTGGGGGCCTGCCAGTGGCGGCCATCCTGGCTCTCCACCCGCCAGCCGTCCGCCAGCTCGCTGATGGTGCTCACCGGCGCGTGGTACTCAAGCTGCAGCAGGCCGCTGGCCTGGGCCTCGTCGAAGGCGGCGCGGGTGAGATCCGCCGGGCAGAGCCAGCCCCCCAGGGGGTAGCTGACGCCACCATGGCCGCAGGGCAGGCCGACCACCTGCTCAACGTCCGAGGCAGAGAGTGGGTGCATCAACGCGGGGGGGAAGGGGCCCAGGGCCATCTTCTCCAGTTTTTGGGCCGATTTGTGGTCGTAGCCGAGCTGGGTGACGCCGCACAAGTCGAAGGCGACGGGGTGTCGCTTGGCCAGGTGCAGCAGCCGCTGACGGGCAAAGCCGAAGGCGAGGGAATAGAAACGCGACAGGGCATCGTGCTCGCCATTGAGCAGGGGATAGAGGGCCCCCTGGCGATTGCCAGAGGCGCCGCAGGCAGGCTCGCCCTCCTCGCACAGCAGCCGAACCTGGCGGCCCCGCTCCACCAGGGAGAGGGCCGTCATGGCCGAGGCGATGCCCCCGCCTATGATGAGCACTTCGCCGGGACGCCCCGCCGGGCGTGGATAGGCGGGGGCCAGGCTGGCATCCGCCTGCTTGTCCTGGCGATGGCCCGCCAGCATCTCCCGCTTGCTGCCGTGGCCTTTCACCTTGGCCATGCTGAAACCGGCGGCGATGAGGCCCCGGCGCACGAAGCCGGCACAGGTAAAGGTGGCGACGCTGGCGCTGGGGCGGGCGAGACGGGCCAGATGGTCAAACAGCCCCTGGGTCCACATCTCGGGGTTCTTGGCGGGGGAGAAGCCATCCAGATACCAGGCGTCGACCAGGCCCTCGGCGGGGCAGGGCCACTGGGGCAAGGCATCTTCGATGTCGCCGAGCCAGAGATCGAGCCGCACCCGGCCCGCGGCGAACAGCAGCCGATGGCAGCCGGCGACCGCCAGCGGCCACTGGGCGATGAGCTCGGCGCTCAAGGGGGCCAGCTCGGGCCAGGCCGCCAGGGCCTTGCCAAGGTCGGCCTGGGTGAGGGGGAATTTTTCGACGCTGATGAAGTGCAGGCGGGAACCGTTGCCGTGTTGGGGGGCATGTTCCAGAAACGCAGCCATTGTGGCGAGAAAGTTAAGGCCGGTGCCAAAACCTGTTTCACCCACCACAAAACTGTCACTGTCGTGGTGGCAGAATCGTGCCGGTAGCCCATTTTGCAGCAAAAAGACGTAGCGGCTTTCACTTAGACCGTTATCATTGGAAAAGTAGACATCCCCGAAGTCGCTGGAAACCGGAGTTCCCGCTTCATTCCAGTCCAATCGGGCATGATGTAAGGATGTTTGACTCACGTTTTCCTCTGCTCGCGTCACCAAATCGCGGGCATTCTACGTGAAAGCAGACCAGTTTGGCAGCCGAAAGCGGGTAGACTTGGCGCCAGTTTTTCCAGACGAGATGAATTAATGAGAAGAGCAGTGATCACCGGTATCGGCGTCATCTCCAGTATCGGCAACAACAAGGAAGAAGTGCTGGCCTCCCTGAAAGCAGGTAAATCCGGCATCACCTATTCCGAGCAGTTTGAACAATACAACCTGCGCAGCCGTGTCTGGGGTAACATCAAACTCGATCCGTCCGAACTGATCGACCGCAAGGTCATGCGCTTCATGGGTGACGCCGCGGCCTACGCCTATCTCTCCATGGAGCAGGCCATCGCCGACGCCGGCCTGCCCGAAGATCAGGTCTCCAACGAGCGTACCGGCATCGTGGTCGGCTCCGGCGGCGCCTCCGGCAAGAACACCTCCGAGTCTGCGGACATCGCCCGCGAGAAAGGGGTCAAGCGCGTGGGTCCCTACATGGTGCCGCGCACCATGTCCTCCACCACCTCCGCCTGCCTGGCCACCCCGTTCAAGATCAAGGGTGTCAACTACACCATCAGCTCCGCCTGTGCCACCTCTGCCCACTGCATCGGTCACGCCCTGGAACTGATCCAGCTGGGCAAACAGGACATCGTCTTCGCCGGCGGCGGCGAGGAGCTGGACTGGTCTTCCACCATCCAGTTCGATGCCATGGGCGCACTCTCCACCAAGTACAACGACAACCCGGAAAAAGCCTCCCGCACCTATGATGCGGATCGCGACGGCTTCGTCATATCAGGTGGCGGCGGCATCCTGGTGGTCGAGGAGCTGGAACATGCCCTGGCCCGCGGCGCCCACATCTACGCCGAGATCACAGGTTACGGTGCCACCTCCGATGGCTACGACATGGTCGCCCCGAGCGGTGAAGGCGCGGTGCGTTGCATGAAGATGGCGATGCAGGGTGTCGGCTCCGTGGACTACATCAACACCCATGGCACCTCCACCCCGGTCGGTGATACCAAGGAGCTGGAGGCGATCCAGACCCTGTTCGGCAGCAAGGCACCCAAGCTCTCCGCCACCAAGGCCATGACGGGTCATGCTCTGGGCGCTGCCGGCGTGCACGAGGCCGTCTACTCCCTGCTGATGATGGAACACGGCTTCATCGCCCCCAGCATCAACATCGAGAACCTGGACGAGAAGGCCGTGGGCCTGCCCATCGTACGCGAGTGCGAAGCCGCCGATCTCAATACCGTCATGTCCAACAGCTTCGGCTTTGGCGGTACCAACGCCTCCCTGGTGTTCAGCAAGTTCAAGGCTTGATGCTCACCGGATTGACATAGAAAAAGGCGCCGAAAGGCGCCTTTTTTATTGGGCTCTGCTGATGACTCCCGGTACCGGGGCGGGATCAGGCCGGCTCGGTCAGGGACAGGCGCATGTAGACGGCGCCTTCCCCATACTCCGCCAGGGATTTTGCGGTGGCAGAGGGGACAAAGCCCTGCTTGCGCCAGAAGGTCGGGGCATCCTGCACCGCCACCAGCCCGGCATGCTGGTACCCCTTGTTGCTGGCAAAGGTGAGGGCGGTGGCGAGCAGCCGCTGGCCCACCCCCATGCCGCGCACCTCGGCCGAGACGGCGAGATCGTGCAGATAGAACTCCTGTGCCCCGGCCAGCGCTGTCATGGTGACGGAGAGTGACGGCGGCTGGTTGGCGCGCCAGGGGTGGCAGAGCAGGTAGCCGCGCACCCGACCCTGGTACTCAGCAACCCAGCAGCAGTCTGGGGCCAGCTCGGCCTTGTTGCTCATGACACTGAGGGGCTCGGGGGTCAGCTGGTGATAGCACTCGGCCTGAATGGCCATGATCTGGGGCCAATCCTGTGGCGAGATGGAACGGATCTGGATGCTCATGACGTTCGTTTGAATCCTTGTATCGGCCTGACAGCTTAACCAAGGAAGGGGGCAAAGAGAAGGGGCAGGGAGCTTGTCATGACAGGAGGGGCCATGGCCCCTCGCGATATCAGGGTGCTGGTGCGCCGGCTCAGCCGAGGAATTCGCACAGATAGGCGCTGGGGCTGCTCACCTTGAGGGAGAAGGAGGAGTTGCCGGGCACCTCGAAGGATTGCCCCTGATCATAGCTTTGCCAGTCGCTGGATCCGGCCAGCTGTATGGTCAGGTTGCCCTTGATCACCGTCATGCGCTCGGGGGCGCCGGTGTTGAACAGGTAATCCCCCGCGGCCATGACTCCCACCGTGGATTGCTCACCATTTTGATCAAAGCCGATGGATTTTACATTTCCGTCAAAATACTCGTTTACTTTCAGCATCTTTCTATCCCTGTTTATGCGGTTACCGGGTCAAGCTAGCACAGAATTCAGTCTATGTGCATAGCAAAATGGTGTTTTTTAGGCGTGTTTCTTTTGAATCTTAACTTTATTGCAAACTTATCAATATATCTGCGTCATGAATTAGCGATTCAAAACAGCAGATAAATATGAGATAAATCCGCCCGGCAGGGGAATGAGCAGGCGTTCATTCCCCTGTCTGGCTAATTGCACTGGGAAAGTGTGACATTTATTCGCGAAAGGAACATTTTGTGTTAACTAAAGGACTCATTAAGAACATTGGCTTCCAGGTCGTGGTTGCCATGCTGCTGGGGGCGTTGGTCGGTGTGCTCATGGGCGAGCAAGCCGCCATGTTTGCCCCCCTCGGCAGTCTGTTTATCCAGCTCATCAAGATGCTGGTGATCCCCCTGGTGGCGGTGGCCATCATCTCGGGTGCCGCCAACCTGGGTGCCAGCCCGGCGGCGGGCAAGATAGGGGGCAGCACCCTGCTGTTCTTCCTCGGTACCTCCGCCCTGGCCGTTTTCCTGGCCCTGGTGATGGGGCAGGTGTTCCAGCCGGGAGCCGGCGTCGATCTCAGCTCGATGAAATCCCTCTTCTCCGGCGAGTATGCCGACAAGGGTGAACTGCCCGATGCCATCGCCACCCTGCTTGGCATGATCCCGACCAACGTCTTCCAGTCCCTCAACGAGGCGAACATTCTGCAGATCCTGGTGTTCTGCCTGTTCCTCGGCATCGCCCTGGCCAAGCAGCCGGCCGCCCGTGCCAAGCCGCTGGTGGATGGCCTCAACACCCTGGTCGACGCCTTCGTCTGGATGATCAACAAGGTGATGCTGGTAGCGCCGTTTGGCGTCTTTGGCCTGATGGCCGATGCCATCGGTACCTACGGCTTCGATGTCCTCTCCCTGGTATTCAATCTGTTTGCCGTGTACGTGGCCGCCATCCTGGTGTTCGGCTTCATCGTCTATCCGCTGCTGATCGCCGTCTTCTCCAATACCCCTGTGCTCAAGTACCTGTCGGCCATGAAGAAGGCCCAGGTCGTGGCCTTCTCCACCGCCTCTTCCATGGCGACCCTGCCGGTCACCATGGAAGTGTGCGAGAAGGAGCTGAAAGTCAGCAACAGCACCGCCGCCTTCGTGCTGCCCCTGGGGGCGACCATCAACATGAGCGGCAACGCCATCTATTACGGTCTGGTCGCCATCTTCTTCGCCCAGGTGTTCAACATTGATCTCTCCCTGGGTGCCTGGGTCGCCATCATACTGACCTCCACCCTGGGCGCCATCGGCCAGGCCGGGGTGCCGGGGCCGAGCTTCCTGGTGGTGGCCGTGCTGCTGGCTGCCGGGATCCCCATCGAGGGGCTGCCTTTGCTGTTCGCCCTGGATCGTCTGTTCGACATGATCCGTACCGCCCTCAACATCACCGGGGATGCGGCCTGCGCCATCATAGTGGACAGGTTCAGCCCGGACTACGATGCTGCCCGCTGGCAGAAATAAGCGGGGAGTGGGCAAGGCATAGCGCCCTGCTCACCCAGCCAAGCAAGAGGGGCCGATATGGCCCCTCTTTTTATTCATGGTTTTTCCGGGGGCATTACGCTTCCCGGGTAGTGCGACCGTCCGCCAGCTGGTGCAGCGCCTGCTGGCAGCGCTGCTTGGCGGCGTCCAGCTCCAGCAGCACCATCTCTATGTCTTCGAGCTGCTGATGCAGGGTCTCGCGCTTCTCTTCGATGAGGGAGAGCATGCTGCTCAGCTGGGTACGGCTGCTCTTGTCGGCATCATAGAGGTCAAATAGCTCGCGAATGTCCGCCAGGCTGAACCCCAGCCGTTTGCCGCGCAGGGTCAGCTTGAGGCGCACCCTGTCCTGGCGACTGTAGATGCGGGTCTGCCCCTGGCGGGTGGGGGTGAGCAGCCCCTGATCTTCATAGAAACGGATGCTGCGGGTGGTCACGTCAAACTCTTTGGCCAGCTCACTGATGCTGTAGCTGCGGGTGTCGTCCTTGGAGGGCATCTGGTTGTCATCTTGGCTGTCAATCCTGGCTGGCACCTTACCCAAAGCGTTGCCTGCTCGCAAGTGCTTGTCCTTCAAGGCCTGGCACCTTATGTTACCGATATGTAACCAGGAGAGGCAAAGAGATGGATATCGTCATAGTTGCGGCCAAACGCACCCCCATGGGGGCCTTTCAGGGGGCCCTCGCCACCTTGAGCGCCGCCGAGCTGGGGGCATGCGCCCTGGCCGCCACCCTCGATGAGGTCGGGGTAAGCCCGGACAGGATCCAGGAGGTGCTGATGGGCAATGTGCTGGCGGCGGGCATGGGACAGGCGCCGGCGCGTCAGGCGGCGCTGGGGGCCGGCTTGCCGGTGAGCGTGCCTTGCACCACGGTCAACAAGGTGTGTGGCTCTGGCATGAAGGCGGTGATGCTGGCCGCCGACAGCCTGCGCCTGGGGCAGGGGGAGATGATACTGGCGGGGGGAATGGAGAGCATGAGCCGGGCCCCCTATCTGCTGGACAAGGCGCGGGGCGGCTATCGCATGGGCCACCAGCAGATCCAGGACAGCCTCTTTCTCGATGGTCTGCAAGATGCCTACGATGGCCAGCTGATGGGGGTCCATGCCCAGGCGAGTGCCGACAGGGCCCAGATCAGCCGGGCCGGGATGGATGCATTTGCCATGGGATCGCTGGAGCGGGCCTTGCGGGCGCAGCGAGAGGGGCGCTTCGCCGCGGAGCTGACCGAGGTGCGCCAGGGCGACAGGGTGCTGCTGGCCGAGGATGAGCAACCCGGCAAGGCCCGCATGGAGAAGATCCCCACCCTCAGGCCCGCCTTTCGCCCCGATGGCACCATCACGGCGGCCAACAGCAGCTCCATCTCGGACGGCGCCGCGGCCCTGCTGCTGATGCGTGAAGAGACGGCCCTGGCCGAAGGCCTGGTGCCGTTGGCCCGGATCCGGGGCTATGTGAGCCATGCCGGCGTGCCCGCCGAATTTGTCTCGGCCCCGGTGGCCGCCATCAACCGTCTGCTGGCGAGCCTGGGCTGGCGCAGCGACCAGGTGGATCTCTATGAGGTGAACGAGGCGTTCGCCATGGTGAGCATGCTGGCGATGACGGGGTGTGCCATTCCGGCGGAGCGGCTCAACGTCCATGGGGGAGCCTGTGCATTGGGACACCCCCTCGGCGCGAGCGGGGCCCGGATCCTGGTGACCCTGGTCCATGCCTTGCGGGCCCACGGCTTGAAGCGGGGAGTGGCGGCCCTGTGCATCGGGGGCGGGGAGGCCACGGCCCTGGCGCTGGAGCTGATCTAGGGCTGATCCATGGCGTTGAGCTGCTCGCTCACCCAGGCGGTGGCGCTCAGGTAGAGCTGACTGACCTTCTCTTCATTCAGGCCCAGGCGGGCGGTGTGCATCGCCACCCTGGGCCAGTTCGCCGCCTCGTAATCCTCACAAAATGTCAGATAGAAGCCGAGTTTGCCCTCTTTCGCCAGCAGGGCCCGGCGGATCTCGTCCGTGATGGGCACGCTGCCGAGCAGGGTCGCCATGGGTTGCTCCATCAAGACATCGAGCAAGGAGAAGAGGCCGACGATGAAGGCTTGCTGGCTCTGGGCGGTGGAGGCATGGGCCAGGGCCAGCAGCTCGCAGAAGCGGGCCCGGATCAGGGACATCTGGTAGAGCTCGGCACTTTTGCCCTGGCCGGCGCCGCTGGTGGCGATCAGGGTGACGAAGCGCCTGAGCTGGGTGTGGCCCAGGTAGATCGCCGCCTGGCGAAAGGAGGAGATGGGCTTGCTGCGCCCCTTGAGGTTGTTGACATAGCGCAACAGCTTGAGGGAGAGGGAGACATCCTGGCCGAGCAGTTGCTCGATGCGCACCAGGTTGGGCTCGGACTGGTTCACCTCGTTGAGCAGCTGGATCACCACCATCTGGGCCGGCTGCATGGTGGCGCGCTTGACCATCTCGGGGCGACTGAAGAAAAAGCCCTGAAACAGGCTGATGCCCAGGGCCTGGGTCTGCTCGAACTCCTGCTTGCTCTCCACCTTCTCGGCCAGGTAGGTGAGGCGCAGGTGGCGATGGCGCTGGATGAAGGAGGCTATCTTGGGCAGGGGGCTCAGGCGCAGGTCGAACTTGATGATGTGGATCCAGGGCAGGAATCGCTCCCAGGCCGAGGACATGGTGAAATCGTCAAGGGCCAGGCGATAGCCGAGCTGGTGCAGTTCCTGGACCTTGGCCAGCAGGGCATCGTCCGGGAGGGCATCCTCGAGGATCTCGATCACCACCTGCTTGGGAGGCAGGCACTCCGCCAGCCCCTCCAGCAGCACATCGTGGGGAAAGTTGATGAAGCAGGGGCGACCGCCCAGCAACTGGTCGATGTTCTGCTGCAAGAACTGTTCGACCACCAGGCGGGAGGTGGCCTGCCGGGACGAGATGGAGGGGAAGACATTCTCCAGGCTATCGCGAAACAGCAGCTCATAGGCATGAGTTTGCAGGCTGCTGTCGAGTATGGGTTGCCTGGCCACGTAGGAATACATGTCGTGCTCCGTGATGAAGATTGGCTTGATAGTATGGCGAAGGGAGCCACTATGCCAGTTCACCCGGGTGGGTGGGGACAATAAGCGGCCGTCATCGGGACCGAATGGTCAATATCTGGCTGGTTTACGGGCGTCGTGGGCTGAAACGGCCCCGGTCAGGGCCGCCGTGGTAAATCTTGCGTGCCCTGGTGGGCACATCAGAACAGGTAGTTAAGCTGCATCCCCGCGAGCCAGGCATCCCCTTCCGAGCTGCCCGTGAAGGTGGAGCGGGTCGCCGCAACACCGGGTCTGAGCTCCATGGTCTCGTGCACCGCCGCCTGCTTGCCGTCGATGAAGGTGAGCCCCAGATCCAGGCTCAGTGCCTGGCTGATGCGATAACCCGTGCCCAGACTGTACCAGATGCGATCCGAGTCAGGGATGGAGATGGTGCGCCGCTCTGTCGGCACCGGGCTCTTGTCGTAGGCCATGCCGGATCTCAGCTGCCAGTCCGGGCTGAGCCGGTAGGTGAGCCCCAGGGCATAGCGCCAGCTGTCTCGCCACTGCTCATCCTTGATGTGCATGGTGCCGTGCTTGTCCAGTTGAGCCTCGAGCTGGGTGAAGCGACTCCAGTTGGTCCAGTTGATGCTCGAATGGAGGGCAAGGGCCGGGGTGAGCTGGTGGAACAGGGCCAGCTCGGCGCTGGCGGGCAGGATCAAGTCCAGTTCGCCCTTATCCTGGAAGGGGCGCCCCTGCTCGTCGATGCCGATGGCATCTCCCGCCAGGGTGAGGGTCACGTCGTGACGGTAGGCGAGGCCGACCCGGGTCTGTTCTGAATGCTCATACAGGGTCCCCAGGTTCCAGCCGAAGGCCCAGCCATCCCCCTTGAGATGCTTGGCGACCATGTCGTTGGCGGGGAAGGTGCCCCCCACTTCCCCCTCGCCCTGGATGGCATTGACGCCGGCGCCGAACGACCAGTGTCGGTTGAGCCGATACGCCAGGGAGAGCCCCAGATCCAGGGTGCGGATGTCGGAGACATTGCCAAACTGGCCGGCGTTGTAGCGGCCCGGCATCTCGACCCCCAGGCCAAAGTAGGATCCGGCCGACAGGCCCAGACGCCACTCCTCCCCCAGGGGCATGATGAGGGCTAGGTTGGGTACCCAGGCGGCGTTGGCAATGTCGTGGGCACTGGCATCCAGGGTGACGGGACCACGGGCGGTCGGCACCTGGGTCTCCCCCTCTATGTTGACGTCGGGGCGCACATAGATGACGCCGGCAGAGAGGGCGATCTCGTCGAAGCGCGTCATGGCGGCGGCGTTGCGTGACAGCACGCTGGCGTTGTCGGCGATGGCCGCCTCCCCCGCGAAGGCACGGCCCATGCCGGTGGCAGATTGTTCCGCCAGCTGGAAGCCGGCCGCCTGTACCAGGGTGGGGCAGAGCAGCAGGGGCAGCAGTCCGAGGGAAAAGTGGGGGCGCACGCTATTTTTTACACTCATGTCAGCATTTTTATTTGGTTTTGTAGTGGGAGCGGGATTTTATATGGTACGACCAGCAATGCAATCCATGGCGGCGGCGGGGAGGCAAAAGAGGAGGATATGCTGGCAAAGGGTGGGCTAACAGATTGATAAAGAAAGAAAAGCGTACAGCTGTGTGCTACAGCTGTACGCGGAGTTGGCCGGTCGTATAAAAAAAGGGCGCCCGCAGGCGCCCTCACAGTGAGGCGGTGATCAGAACATCATGTTGAACTGGGCAGCGGCCAGGAAGGCATCGCCGTGGGAGGTGCCCTTCCAGCGCAGCTGGCTGTCGTGGCCGGTCAGGCCTTCGTTGACATCGACGGACTTGCCATCGATATAGGTCATGCCGAAGTCGACGCTCATGTCCGGATTGATGTGGTAGGTGGCACCGGCGCTGTACCAGACACGGTCGGAGTCAGGGATGCTCAGGCTGCGGTATTCCGCCTCGATGGGGGTGTTGTCATAGGCGAGGCCGACGCGGGCTTCCCAGGACGGATTGACGTACCAGGTGCCGCCGATGGCATAGCGCATCGAGTCCTTGAACTCCTCGGGCTTGTAGAGGCAGACCCCGGCACCGTCGGCGCTGACACAGCTGTCGCTGGTGGCGTTGAGCTCCTTGAAGGCGCTCCAGTCGGTCCAGTTGACCGAGTAGTGCACGGCGAATTGCGGGTTCAGGCGGTGGTAACCGGCGAACTCGGCCTGGGCCGGCAGATCGAGGGGGAGCTTGCCATCCACCTTCTGCATGCGCGACGAGGTCCCTTGATAGTCCCCCTCGAAGGTGATGTCGACCTGGGAGCGATAGGTCAGGGCGAAGCGGTGATCTTCGTTCACTTCATACATGGCGCCCAGGTTCCAGCCCCAGCCCCAGTCATCCCCTTTCAGGTGGGCAAGCTTGGTGTCCGGGCTGACCTGGGTGCCGAGCTGCTGGCTGACCGCAGGGGCCAGGACACCGGCGCGGCGGTTCAGTTCCGCCTTGGCGTAGACCAGGTTCAGACCGGCGCCCAGGCTCCACTGGGAGTCGATGCGGTAGGCGATGTTGGGGTTGAGGTTGATGGTCATCAACTCGGTGTTGCCCGCGACGGCGCCGCCGGAGAAGTTGTCCGAGTATTCGGTGGAGAGGCCGTAGTTGGAGAACATGGCCAGGCCCCAGGCCCACTGCTCGTTGATGGGCTGGATGAAGTAGGCGGCAGGCACGAAGGCGTCCGGGGCTATGTTGTTCTCGCTGGAGTCATAGGCGCCGGCAATCTTGCCGTCCACGTCCACGCTCGGGTGGATGTAGCTGCCAGCGACCGAGATCGCCATCTTGTCAAAGCGAGTCATGGCGGCCGGGTTGCGGGCCAGCACAGAGGCGTTGTCGGCAATGGCGGCTTCACCGGCGAAGGCGCGGCCCAGGCCTGAGGCTGAATGTTCGTTGAGCTGGAAAGCTGCAGCGAAGGTTTGGGTGCTGGCCAGGGTGATGGCAGCGGCAATCAGGCTCTTCTTGAAAAAGGCAGTCGTCATGGTGTTCTCTCTTTATTTGGCAGATTTTTTGCCGCGCTATCCCGGCGTAATCGCCGCAAAAGCTGACAAGATCTGTTGTTATGTTCGCATCTTCCCAATGATTTCTGGCGTGATTCTATGGATCTGGTAGGAGGTAAGAAATCAGACCAGTGAGAGCAGAATACATAAAAGTTTCTATTGTGTTAATGGTTTGTTTGATGTCGGCGCAAAAACGAGCGCATTCGGGCTTTATTGTTTAATTAATCAGCCATTGAGGGCCTGAAGCGACAGAGAAGTTTTTTGGTGTGCTGACGAGAAACGGCCGGGAATGGGCGAGAAACGGACGGAAAAATGGGGGAAGCCCCACACAGAGCATGACAAGCTCTGGGTGGGGGCGTCGTTAAAAAGGGGTCTAGATGGACCAGTGCAAGCGGGACTCAATTTGCCTGGAGAGGGGATCAAGCGGTTCGTCCATCTCGCCGATCAACACCAGGTTGGCCCCCTTGAGCGGGATCACCTCCCCCTTGAGCCGGCCATCATCGAATCGTGGGTCCAGGCGCAGGGGCACATGCTTGGGCACCATGAAGAGGGTGACGGGCCCCATCTTGCCTTGCAGCACCATGTGCAGTGCAGGGCCCTGATAGAAGGCACAGTGATTGACATAGGTGATCCTGGCCATGTCCTGCATGTTCATCAGGGTGGCGCCGTACTTCTCCATCTTGGCGTTGATGGTCTGAAGCGACACCTGCTCGTCGACCCCGGCGATGAAGGGCTCTTCCCCATAGACGTGAGCCAGCGCCACCTGGGCCAGAGAGGCCTGCGCTGGCGGGCTGCTCGGCCAGGGCAGCCAGCGGGTGCTGACCCCGATCAGGAAGGCGACCGAGGCGGCGATGGCCAGAGGCTTCCAGCCCGATGCCCGGGGCGCCGGGGGGCGGCTCGGCGGCGATTCGGCGCCGATGGCCTGCCTGAGCAGCAGCCGCTCGGCGAGTCCGGGGGGGACGTCCACTTTCATCCCCTGGCTGAGCCTGTGATCGAACTGCTTCATCTCCTCGAGCCACTTGCGGTTGGCGGGGGACGCCTTGGCCATGTCGGTGAAGGCGTCCTGGGTATCATGAGGATCGATGACAGCCCGGCGGCGAAACTCCAGCTCATCCATTCCCGTGTCCTCTCTGTTGTGCGGTTGACGCCATGGCCTCTCGGATCTGGTTGCGTGCCCGAAACAGCCGGGTCATCACAGTGTTCTTATTCAGGCCCAGCTGCTGGGCTATCTCTTCGCCGCTGAAGCCACCGATGACTTGCAGCAGCAGGGGCTCCTGGTACTCCTCCGGCAATCTGGCGATATGGCGGCGCAGCCACTCGTGCTCCATCTCCTGCTCGCTGTGCAGCGCCTCGTCATCGCTTTGGGGAAACTCGTCCAGATCGATGAGATCGAAGCGCTTGCGCTCGAAGCGGCGGGCATTTTCCCGCCGCAGTATGGTGATGAGCCAGGGCTTGGCCGCCTTGTCGTCGACCAGGCTGTCGATGGCCCGCCAGGCGCGCAGGTAGGTCTCCTGCACCAGATCCTCTGCCACATGGGGATCCCGGCACAACCAGTAGGCGTAGCGATAGATGTCCCCATGCAGGGCATGGACCAGGGCTTCATATTTTTTCTGTTTATCTGCCATACCCTCATTGACCGGGGATGGCACAGGTTCCTTTCCCGTTTTCTTGCGAAACAGCGAAAACCCCATCACTGAGTCTCCTTGTGGTGATCCTTGTGGCGATAAGTGCCGTCCAACCAGGCGACTCGTCTGAGCAAGCCGGCGATCCCCCTCGTCTCATAGGCGCACAGGGCAAGGGCGAGGGGAGCGCCGTCAAAGTGAGTCAGTGTACCAAAGCAGGCCGCCTGCAGGGTATCGAGGGCGGCCGCCATTGGTGCCGAAACGGGGATCTCCCCTGGCCAAAGGATGGCAGGAGAGAGGGGGCCGGGCCAGCGCCGGCGTCGCCAGTGCAGCAGGGCGTGGCGACTGTCCTCGGCATCGCCCCGCCGCAGGGCCTGTTGCAGGCGATAGAAGGCGAGCCAGCGACCCAGGCGAGGGCGGCAGGGCACCAGCAGGAGAGGCAGCAGGGCCCAGATGAGCAGAGGGACGCGGGGGCCGGAGGGGGCCGCCGAGGCCGACGGGCTTGCGGGATCGGGGGCGAAGCTCACTCGCTGGCCGGGCAGGATCAGCTGCTCGATGCGCCCGTTTCGGGTGTTGAGCCAGGGCAGGCGGATCTCGGGCAGCAGATAGTCGCCGGGCTGGGTGGCACGCAGGGCCTGGCGCCACTCCTGCTCGTACAGCAGCCGGCCATTGGCGAGGAAGCGCTCGCGGCGCTGGCTGCCGTCGCCCTGCACCCTGAGCCCGGCCACGTGCACCTCGGGCAGGCTCACCTGGCTGCCATCCCCATCCTCCAGACGCAGGCGAAGGGTGCGGATGATGGGCTCGCCCAGGGTGGCCTGGCGGCTGGTGAACTGCTGGCTGAGGGTGAGGCGGCGCGCCACCAGGGGCACTGGGGCCTCATCCACATGCAGGGAGAGGGGGCCCGCCCGCCCGGCCAGAGGCTGGGGCCTGTCCCCCAGCAGATAGCTGGCCTGCAACCTGGGGGCGGTCAGGGTGAAATCCCCGGCCCTCCTGGCCTGGAACAGCCAGCGGCGGATCAGCACCCCGGGCTCGCCGGCGCGGGCACCGGGGCGCCACTCATCCTCCCCGAGGCGACGTATGGTGAAGTCCGGGTGCGCGGGCTCCTCCAGCCCTGGCTGGCGGACTGGGTCTGGCAGAGTGATGTGCAGGGCATAGACGAAGGGTTGGCCCGGGTAGAGGGGCCCTTCATGGGCGAGTCTGGCCCGCTGCGTCACCCTGGGGGGAGGTGGCGCCGTGTCCGCCTCCCTCGCGGGAAAGGGGGGCAGGGGGATGGACCAGTTGGCGAGGCGCAGGGGGGGCAGGGGGGGCAGGGGGGCGGGCTGACCGTGAAGCGGGATCAGCCAGCGAGTCGAGGGGCCATCCTCGCCCATGCCCTGCTGCAGGGAGACCCGCCCCACCGCGAACTGGCGCAGCAAGGGGGTGATGATCAGGGCCCCGGCGGGCCAGCGCCCCGGTGCCTCTATGATCAGGCGCCACTCATCGGGCCGCTCAGCGGCCAGGATCTCGACCCTGGGGGGCGGGGATGCCTGGTGCGAAGAGATCATGGCCCCGTCCCCCTGCCCCCCCTTCTGCCGGGGGAGGGAAGGCTCGGTCCCCAGGGCCGAACCGGCTGCGGTCAGCGCCACCAGCAACCACGGCAGCCAGGGGGGGGCCAGCTGGCGATGGCGCCGGCTCATCCCGGATCCTCCGGGCGGGCCAGCAGACCCCGGCGCAGCGCCTCCTTGCGCAGGCGCTCCTTGAGCAGGATGACGGGGGGGGCCGGATCCGCCGTGCCCTGGGGACTGGCCTTGGTCTCGTCCGAGGAGGGGGCCCCGCCCATGGGGGGAGGCGGGGCGCTTTGTTCGAGCAGGGCCAGGTTGTAGCGGGCGTCCTGATGGGCCGGATCCTGGGCCAGGCAGGCGAGGTAGGCGAGTCTGGCCTCCTCGATGCGTCCCAGCTGTACCAGGGCATTGCCGCGATTGTAGTGAGCTGTGGGTCCTGACTGTTCCCCATAGGCGGCCAGGGCCCGCTCGAAGTCGCCGGCCCGGTACCAGGCATTGCCGCGCCAGATCGGGTCTTGAAACAGCCGCGCTGCCTTGAGGTAGTCGCCATCGCCATAGGCCTGCAGCGCCGCGGCCGGATCGTATTGGGCGGCCTGGAGCGGCATCTGGGGCGGCAGGCAGAGCAGCAGCGCCAGCCAGAGGGCGCCGCGCCGGGCCAGCAGGCAGAGCAGCAGCAGGGGCAGCAGCAGCCAGGGACCGAGCTCCTGGCGCCCGGCGGGATCCGGCGCCAGATCCGTGGGCAGGGGAGCAAAGGTGGGCAGGCCCTCGCCCAGGGGCTGCAACTGACCGCCGAGGCGGCGGGCGAGCCCGGCCATCAGGGCAAGATCCGGCGGTGGCAGGCTGGCTCGTCCCAGGGCCAGCGCCAGCTCGCCGCCGAGGGGAACCTGGGCCTGGGTCGCGGCGAGCAGGATATCGAGGCGAGGTGCCCCGGGTTGGCGCAGACACTGCCAGCGTCCCTGACAGGGCCAGAGCGCGGCGATGTCCTCGGCCTGGCGCGCCGTCAGGCCGTCGCTGACCAGCAGCAGGCGCGCCCGCTGGCCCGGCGGGATCTGGGCCAGCCCCAGGGCCAGGGCGCGGACAGGGTTGGAACCTTGCAGCGGCATGATGTCGGGACGTACGTCCGGCAGCAGGCGGGCAATGGCCTCCCGGTCGCGGGTGGCGGGCATGGCGAGATAGGCATCCGCGGCAAACAGGATGAGGGCGATGCGCCGCCCCTGGCTCTGGGCCAGCAGATCCTGGAGCAGCAGGCGCGCCCGGGTGGCGCGATCCGGCGCCAGATCCGGCGCCGCCATGGAGCGGGAGAGATCCAGCAGCCAGATATCCAGAGGCGGGGCGACCCGGCTCCCTTGTCCCTGCTCCAGCACGGGGCCGCAGAGGGCCAGGATGGCGGGCAGGGCCGCCCACCAGCGCCAGGGCACTGTGGTCCCCTTTCGCGGCAGCAGATAGCGGCGCATCAGGGGGCTGAGCAGGGGGGCTTGCCGGCGCTGTCGCCAGCCGAGCCAGAGCCAGGGGAGCAGGGCGAGCAGCCACCAGGGGCGCAGCAGCATGAGCTCCATCAGGGTCGCCGCCATGGGCTTGCCGCCGCCATCAGCCCAGGCAGCAGGAGCAGCAGGAGCGAGAGGGCCAGGGGCCAGGGGTAGAGCTCGGTCACGGGCCGGTAACTGTGCAGCGGCCTGGCTCCCGGCGCCAGGGTATCGAGGGCCCGGTTCATGGCGACGAGATCGCGCTGGGTGCGGGCGCGAAAATAGCGTCCCTGGCCGATGGCCGCCAACTGGGTGAGCAGGGGCTCGTCGAGCTCGGCGCTGGGATCGGGCCGGGCCGGGGTCAGCACCTGGCTGCCGGGGTCGGCGCCGACCCCCAGGGTAAACAGGGTGATGCCTTCGGCCCGGGCGGCCCTGGCCTGGGTGAGGGGATCGGCACTGCCGGCCGTGTTGCGACCATCGGTGATGAGCAGCAGGGCCGTCTCACGGTCCGGATCCCGGTGGCGGCGGGCCAGGGCGATGGCCTCGCCAAGCGCCGTGGTGCGCCCGACCAGGTCGAAATCCAGCTCGTCGGCCAGGGTCAGCAGCGCCTGGGTCTCTTCGCTCAAGGGGGCGAGCAGGTAGGCGTGATCGGCAAAGACGATGAGGCCAATCCTGTCCCCCCGACGGGCAAGAATGAGCGCCTTCACTTGCTGGCGCACCGCCGTCAGCCTGTCTTGCTGCTGGCTGCCATCGAACATGTCCGGGGTGCGCATGCTGTCGGAGAGATCCACCGCCAGCAGCAGGTCCCGGCTACCCTGGTACTGGGTGATGGGCTCGCCCACCAGCTGGGGGCGACACAGGGCCAGGATCAGGGTGCACCACAGCAGGATCCCGTACCAGAGGGGCAGGCCCCCCTGGGGCCCCAGCAGGGGGAAGCCATCGTGGTGCAGGCGGTGACGGCGCAGGGGCGGCAGGGAGCGCACCAGCAGGGGCAGCACCAGGGCGAGGGCGAACCAGGGCCAGGCCAGGCTCATGGGGTCGCCTTGCCCGCCAGGAGGCGACCGAGCAGCAGGCGGCGTCCCAGACGCAGGTAATCGGCATAGAGGGCGCGGCGCTGGGTCAGGGTCGGTTGCTGGCCGCCATAGAGCCAGCCATCCCATTGGGGGTGCCAGCGGCGAAAATCGGTCTGGCCCTGCTGGTCGAGCCAGCCGAGCCAGGGTTCACCTCGCAGGGATCGGCAGTGGGGCCAGCGGGTCAGGCTCTCCTGGCGCAGCCGATCGTGCAGCCGATCCAGCCAGAGGGCCGGATCCCCTCTATCCGGCGGGCTCAGGGCCCGGCACCAGCAACCGTAGCGCCACAGCCGTCGCCCCAGCCAGGCGACGAGGATGAGGGTCGTCAGGGCCAGGGCCAATAGCAGCAGGGCCTGGAGGCGGGGATCCAGCCAGTCGTCCAGCAGCGGGGGGCCGGGGTGGATGTCGCGGATCTGGCGGGCGAGGGTGGCGGCCTGACTCATGACGCCTCCCACTGGGCCTGCAGGGACTGGCTGCCATCGAGCAGGGTCAGACGCCGCACCAGGGGCAGCAGCCAGGCCTGGCAGAGGGCGTGCTGCCGGGCGGCTGCCTCCCGGTAGCGACGGTTAAAGGAGGGGCTCATGGCATCGAGCCAGCCGGGGCCCTGCTGGCTCGTCACCGGCAACCGCTCCTGACCCCAGATCCCGGCTTCCAGGGGATCGCGGATCTGCCAGTAGTCGATGGGGTGCGCCCCGGCGAGGGCGGTGAGGGCCTGGCAGAGGGGATCCGGCGGGACCTGATGATCGCCAATCAGGGTGAGCCGGGCGCCGGCCGGGAGGCGAGCGCGCAGCAGGGTCACGGCCTCGGTCAGGGTCCCGTGCAGGGGGGCACGGGCCAGCCCGGCGTGGTAGTGCCGGCAGATCTGGTGCAGCAGGGGCAAGGGGGGCCCCTTCTGGTTCAGGATCTGCGGCGTGAGACCATGGATCTGCAGGGTCTGGGGGTGGCGCGCCCCTTGCCAGAGCAGGGCGGCGGCCAGCTCGCAGGCGAGCCTGGCCTTGAGCCTGTCGCCCGAACCGAAATAGAGGGCCGGGGAGAGATCGAGCAGCAGCCAGTGGTGCTGCTCCTGCTCCTCTTCGTAGAGGCGGGTGACGGGGCGACCGAGCCGGGCCGTCACCCGCCAGTCGATGTGGCGCACCTCGTCGCCAGCCTGATAGGGGCGTAGCTCGCGAAAGTCGAGGCCAGGCTGGCGGCGACGGGCGCCGCCCTCGGCGGTGCCGTGGCGGCGTGGTCGCGGCAGGGAGGCCAGCAGCCGGGTGGCGATGAGGTCGGCGAGGGGCAGATGTAGCTCGGGGGGCCAGGGGGTGGCCGGCTCCCCTGTGGTCGTGCCCCCGGGCGTGGCGCCTCTCAGGGGCATGGCACCCACTCCAGCAGGCGCTGGATGATGGCGTCCGTGGGGATCCCCTCGGCCTGGGCCTGGTAACTGGGCAACAGCCGATGGCGCAACACCGCCGGGGCCAGCAGCTGGATGTCGTCGGGCAGTACATAGTCCCGTCCCGCCAGCCAGGCGCGGGCCCGGGCGGCGCGGGCCAGCCCCAGGGTGGCCCTGGGGCTGGCGCCAAAGGCGATCAGGGGGTCGAGCTCGGGGGCGATGCCGCTGCCGGGGCGGGTGGCGCAGATCAGCTGCACCAGGTAGTGGGCCAATCTGGGCTGCATCATCACCTTCAGTACGGCATCGCGGGCCCCTTGCAGGGTCTGGGGATCGATGAGGCAGGGCGAGGGGGGGAGGGTCTCCCCCTGCTCCCCCAGCTGCAGGATGGCCAGTTCCAGGGCCGGGCCCGGGTAGCCGACCTCCAGCTTGAACAGGAAGCGATCGAGCTGGGCCTCGGGCAGGGGGTAGGTGCCCTCCTGTTCTATCGGGTTTTGCGTGGCAGCCACCATAAAGAGGCCGGGCAGACGCCAGCTCTTCTTGCCCACGGTGATCTGGCGCTCGGCCATGGCCTCGAGCAGGGCGGATTGCACCTTGGCCGGGGCGCGGTTGATCTCGTCTGCCAGCACCAGGTGGTTAAAAAGTGGGCCCGGTTGGAACTGAAAGCTGGCATCCTGGGGGTGGAACACCTCGCTGCCGGTGAGATCGGCGGGCAGCAGATCCGGGGTGAACTGGATGCGGGCGAAGCGCCCTTCGATGGCACTGGCCAGTACTTTGACCGCCCGGGTCTTGGCGAGGCCGGGGGCGCCTTCGATCAACACATGGCCTTCACATAACAGGGCGATGAGCAGGCCGTCGATGAGTTCGCCCTGCCCCAGGATCTGGCTGGTCATGTGGTCGCGTACTTGTCGAAATTCGGCCAGGGCCATGGGATAAACCTATTGTTTTAATAGAAGTTGATCTTTTTATACTCCAGATGACCGCAAGGTGCGAGAACCGAGTCCGCCCGTCGCGGATTTAGTTTCAATCAGCTGTATGAAACTTGTGAGTGGATTGTTAAGATGTGGCGCGATGAGGTCTGACCTCTTCCCATTGACCCAAGGAGCCAGGATGAAACAGCCTTTACAACTGACGACTCGCCAGGGCGAACGGATTGCCGTCGTGGCGGGGCTGCGAACCCCCTTTGCCAAGCAGGCCACCGCCTTTCACGGCGTGCCTGCGGTGGATCTCGGCAAGCTGGTGGTGAGCGAGATGCTCGCCCGCACGGATCTCGATCCCACCCTCATCGATCAGCTGGTGTTCGGCCAGGTGGTGCAGATGCCGGAAGCCCCCAATATCGCCCGGGAGATAGTGCTTGGCACCGGCATGAGCGTTCACACCGATGCCTACAGCGTGTCGCGCGCCTGCGCCACCAGTTTCCAGGCGGTGGCCAATGTCACCGAATCCATCATGGCCGGCACGGTGGACATCGCCATCGCCGGCGGGGCCGACTCCTCCTCCGTATTGCCCATCGGGGTGAGCAAGAAACTGGCCCGCGCCCTGGTCGATCTCAACAAGGCGCGCACCTTTGCGCAAAAATTTGCCATACTGCGCCGGCTCGGTGCCCGGGATCTGCTGCCGGTACCGCCGGCGGTGGCCGAGTACTCCACCGGCCTCTCCATGGGTCAGACCGCCGAGCAGATGGCCAAGAGCCACCAGATCAGCCGCGAGGCGCAGGATGCCCTGGCGCACCGCTCCCACACCCTGGCGGCAGAGGCCTGGGCACAAGGCAAGCTGAGCGGCGAGGTGTTCACCGCCCATGTGCCCCCCTACAAGTCGCCGCTCGAGCGGGACAACAACATCCGCGAAGGCTCGGATCTGGCGAGCTACGCCAAGCTCAAGCCGGTGTTTGACCGGGTTCATGGTTCTGTCACCGCCGCCAACGCCACCCCGCTCACCGACGGCGCCGCCGCCGTGCTGCTGATGCGCGAGGGGCGGGCCAGGGAGCTCGGCCTGGAGCCGCTTGGTTACATCCGCAGCTTCGCCTTCTCCGCCATCGACGTGTGGCAGGACATGTTGATGGGGCCCTCCTATGCGACCCCCATCGCCCTGGATCGGGCCGGGATCACCCTGGCCGATCTGACGCTCATCGACATGCACGAGGCTTTCGCCGCCCAGACCCTGGCCAACATCAAGATGTTTGCCAGCCCGGAATTTGCCCGGGACAAGCTGGGCCGTGACGGCGCCATCGGCGAGATCGACATGGACAAGTTCAACGTGCTGGGGGGCTCATTGGCCTATGGTCACCCCTTCGCCGCGACCGGCGCGCGCATGATCACCCAGACGCTCCATGAGCTGCGCCGCCGGGGTGGGGGATTGGGGCTCAACACCGCCTGCGCGGCGGGTGGACTGGGTGTGGCCATGGTGTTGGAGGTGGAATGATGAACGAGCACACATTTTCTCTGGATATTCGCAAAGACGGCATCGGCATCCTCACCATGGACGTGCCCGGTGAGAGCATGAACACGCTCAAGGCGGCCTTCGCCGACGAGATCCGCGCCGTGCTGGCCCAGGTGCGGGCCAACAAGGATCTGATCGGTCTGGTGATCGTCTCAGGCAAGCCGGACTCCTTCATCGCCGGGGCCGATATCAGCATGCTGGATGCCTGCACCAGCGCCCAGGATGCCCAGATCCTGTCACGGGAAGGGCAGGAGGTATTCGCCGAGATCGAGCAGCTCGACATCCCGGTGATCGCCGCCATCCATGGCCCCTGTCTCGGCGGAGGGCTGGAGCTGGCGCTCGCCTGCCATGGCCGGGTGGCGAGTGACCATGGCAAGACGGTGCTGGGGGTGCCGGAAGTACAGCTCGGCCTGCTGCCGGGATCCGGCGGCACCCAGCGTCTGCCACGCCTCATCGGGGTGGCCAAGGCGCTGGATCTGATGCTGACCGGCAAGCAGGTCAGGCCCAAGCAGGCGGGCAAACTGGGGCTGGTGGACGAGGTGGTGCCCCCATCCATCCTGCTCGATGCCGCCATCAAGCTGGCCCACAAGGGCAAGCCCCGTCACAGCCTGAAGCGGGATCTGCAGGGCAAGCTGCTGGAGACCAGCGGGGTGGGGCGCAAGGTGCTGTTCGACCAGGCCCGCAAGGGGGTCATGGCCAAGACCCGTGGCAACTATCCGGCGCCGGAGCGCATCCTGGACGTGGTGCGCATCGGCATGGAGGAGGGGATCCAGGCCGGCCTTGCCGCCGAATCCCGCCATTTTGGCGAGCTGGTGATGACGGCGGAATCCGCCGCCCTGCGCTCCCTCTTCTTCGCCACTACCCAGATGAAGAAGGAGGTGAGCTATCAGGGGGCCGAGCCGCGCAAGGTGAGCCATGTCGCCGTGCTGGGGGGGGGCCTGATGGGAGGCGGCATCGCCTATGTCACCGCCACCAAGGCGGGGGTGCCGGTGCGGATCAAGGACGTGGCGAGCGCCGGCATCGGCAACGCCATGCGCTACAGCCATGATCTGCTGGCCAAGCGGCTCAAGCGCCGCCAGATCCTGCGCAGCGAGCTGGAAAAGCAGATGAGCCGGCTGACCGGCACCCTGGACTACTCCGGCTTCCACCGGGTGGACCTGGTGGTGGAGGCGGTGTTCGAGGATATCAACCTCAAGCACCAGATGGTGCAGGACGTGGAGCGCGAGTGCGGTGAACACACCGTCTTTGCCTCCAACACCTCCTCCCTGCCGATTCACCAGATTGCGCAAGGGGCCGCCCGCCCGGACAAGATCGTGGGTCTGCACTACTTCAGCCCGGTGGACAAGATGCCGCTGGCGGAAGTCATCCCCCATGCCGGCACCAGCGCCGAGACGGTGGCCACCACCCTGGCCTTCGCCCGGGCCCAGGGCAAGACGCCCATCGTGGTGAAAGACGAGGCGGGCTTCTATGTGAACCGCATCCTGGCCCCCTACATGAACGAGGCGGCGCGCCTGGTGCTGGAAGGGGAACCGGTGGAGGTGCTTGATGGCGCCCTGCAGGACTTCGGCTTCCCGGTGGGCCCCATCACCTTGCTCGACGAGGTGGGGATCGACGTGGGGGCCAAGATCTCCCCCATCCTCGAGCAAGAGCTCGGCGGCGAGCAGTTCCAGGCCCCCAAGGCCTTTGACAAGCTGCTGCAAGACGATCGCAAGGGGCGCAAGAACGGCAAGGGCTTCTACCTCTACGGCAAGGCGGCGCCCCGCAACCGCCTCACCGGCAAGGAGGGCAAGAAGACGGTGGACGAGAGCGTCTATGCCCTGCTCGGGGTCAAGCCCCAGGCCAGACTCGCCAAGCGGGAGCTGGTGGAGCGCTGCGTGCTGCTTATGCTCAACGAGGCGGCCATGGCGCTCGATGGCGGCGTGGTGGCCTCGGCCCGGGATGGCGACATAGGTGCCATCTTCGGCATCGGCTTCCCCCCCTTCCTCGGCGGCCCGTTCCGTTACATGGATCGCCTCGGCATTGGCGAGCTGGTGGCGCGTCTGGAGCACTACCAGCAGCGTCTGGGTGAGCGCTACGCCCCCTGTGCCAGGCTCAAGGCGATGGCGGCAGAGGGGCTGAGCTTCTACTGAGCTGGCGCCATGACATGATGATCTGCAGAGGCGACCCTGGGTCGCCTCTGCTGTTGGTGGGCGGGCTGGATTATTTGTCGCAAAAAATTGATCTGGCGCAAAGTGGCCCCCTATATATTCCTTTGGTGGCATAGGCTTGGCTGGCCAGTTAGGTTCCAATAGAAACGACAGTGAACCCCAGCGCAGCCTGGGCCAGGACAGTGTGTCGCGCCAGGGGCGCGCCATGGACAAAGGACACATCATGAGCTTTCTTGAACAAACCATCTGGACCGTATTGGGCTATGGCGTCATGCCCTTCATCTTCCTGAGCGGCTTCGTGGCGGTGGCGGTGACCTGTTGCGTGTTGCTCAATGCGTTCGGGGTGCAATCCGCCGAGAAGTGAGGCCAGGGGGCTGACGCGGAGCCAAGGGCCCTCATCCCCCGTCTCTTGTGCCATGCCGGTCCCAGGACCGGCATTGTTCGTTGTAGGCCCCCCTGATACGGGGCGGGGTGTGCAAGGGGCTCGAAGCTGCCCGCAAATTTGATTACACTGGCGCCCAGCCCGCGTCGGGCCTCCCGTTTCGTCTCCCATAAGGTTTCTCATGGCTCTCAAGGCAACCGTATTCAAGGCTCAGATCTCCCTCTCCGACATGGACAGGGGGCTCTATCAGGACTTCTCCCTCACCCTGGCCCGTCACCCCTCCGAAACCGACGAGCGCATGATGATCCGCCTCGCCGCCTTTGCCTGGCATGCCGCCGAGCGACTCGAATTCACCAAGGGGCTGTCGGCGGACGATGAGCCAGAGCTGTGGCGCAAGAACTATTCCGACGAGATTGAGCTCTGGATTGAACTGGGTCAGCCTGACGAGCGCCGCCTCAAGAAGGCGTGCAACCGCTCGCGCCAGGTGGTGCTCTATCTGTACGGCGGGCGCGGCACCAGCGTCTGGTGGAAACAGAACCAGGGCAAGCTCACCGCCCACGACAACCTCAGCATCATAGAGCTCAGCGACAGCCAGACCCTGCCGCTGGCGGCCCTGATCCAGCGCACCATGCAGCTCACCTGCACCATCTCGGACGGTCAGCTCTGGATCAGCAACGGCGAGGCCGAGGTGACCCTGGATCCCCAGGTGTTGCACGGCAAGCAGGCGCGGGAGCTGGTCTGACGCATCGGCAGGCGTGTGTAAGCGACATAGCGGGGCAAAACAGCGGCAAAAAAGAACCGGATCCTGGGGCAGGATCCGGTCTCATTGGGGGAAAGGGTCACGCATAGGGCGCCTGGCTCATCCCTTCTTGTCATCGGCGAAGGTGATGTTGAGTTCGAGCACCGACAGCTCATCACTCTTCTGATCCAGTTGCACCGTCACCTTCTCGGGATCTATCTGCACGTACTTGCGAATGACGTCCAGGATATCCTGCTTGAGCTGGGGCAGGTAATCCGGCCCCCCTCTGGACGAGCGCTCATGGGCGACGATGATCTGCAGCCGCTCCTTGGCGGTCTGGGCCGTCGTCTGCTTCTTGGTGGAACGAAAATAATCAAAAATAGACATGCTTAACTCCCGAACAGACGGCTGAAGAAGCCCTTCTTCTCTTCTTGCAGGAAACGGAACTCGGTGGCGTCTCCCATCAGACGGGAAACGGCGTCTTCATAGGCCTTGCCCGCATCGGATTCTTTATCCAGGATGACGGGTTCGCCCGAGTTGGAGGCGCGCAGCACCGCCTGGGACTCGGGAATGACACCGAGCAGCGGGATGGCCAGGATCTCCTGCACGTCCTGCACGCTCAGCATGTCGCCACGGCTGACCCGGGTCGGACAGTAGCGGGTGAGCAGCAGGTGCTCCTTGATGGGATCCTCGCCGCGCTCGGCCCGGCGGGACTTGGAGGCCAGGATGCCGAGGATCCGGTCCGAGTCGCGCACGGAAGAGACTTCCGGGTTGGTGGTGACGATGGCCTCGTCGGCGAAATAGAGCGCCATCAGGGCGCCGGACTCGATACCGGCGGGGGAGTCGCAGACGATGTACTCAAAGCCCATCTCTGCCAGTTGATCCAGTATCTTCTCGACCCCCTCCTTGGTGAGGGCGTCCTTGTCCCGGGTCTGGGAGGCGGGCAGGATGAAGAGGTGCTCGCTGCGCTTGTCCTTGATCAGGGCCTGGTTGAGGTTCGCCTCGCCATTGATGACGTTGACGAAGTCATACACCACGCGCCGCTCGCACCCCATGATGAGGTCAAGATTTCTCAGGCCAATATCGAAATCGATGACCACCGTCTTGTGGCCCCGCTGGGCCAGTCCCGTACTCAATGCCGCGCTGGTTGTGGTCTTGCCAACGCCACCTTTGCCGGACGTAACGACTATGATTCGCGCCATTCTCGCTTCCTTGTAACTCTATTTGATGCGGTCTATTCGGAGTTGTTCATTATCCAACCGGACATGGACCGGTTGCTGTATCAGGCCGGCTGGCAGTGCATCGCTGAGCTGAAAGGTGCCCGCGATGGAGAGGAGCTCGGCCTGCAATTGCTGGCAATAGATGCGGGCATCGCCATTACCGCGCGCCCCGGCTATTGCCCGGCCCCGCAGGGCCCCGTAGATATGAATGCTGTCATCGGCCAGGACTTCGGCACCCGGGCTCACCGAGCCGAGCACCACCAGGGAGGTGCCGGCCGCGTAGATCTGCTGGCCGGAACGCACCGGGCCGACATGGACCTTGCTGGCGAGCAGAGGGGTGGGCAGCGGTAGCTCGGTGGCGGTCTCGGGCAGGGTTATCTCGGCGGCTGGCTCGGCATCGGCCTTGCGGCTGCGTCCCGAGGCCATCACTGCCAGACCCGCCGCCTTGGCGGCTGTCTTCATGGCCTCATCCTTGGTCCCAGTGATGCCGACCAGCACGAAGTCTTCCGCTTCGACCAGGGCCTTGAGCTCGTCAAAATCCGGTTGCTGCGCGAGCTTTTCCACATTGAGCACCAGGGGGGCACAATTGAAAAAACGGGGCGCCAGCGCCACCTTGGCGGCCAATAACTGGCGTATCTTGTCCGGCGCGGCATCGTTGATATGCAACACAGAAATAGTGAAGGTGGTCCCTTTCAATTCGTTATCGCGCTCAACCATGACTTTCCCCGAGACAGAGACGGTAATCCGTTATTGTTATTGATTGCCTGATGTTATAGTTTGCCCACTTCCGAGGCAATAAACTCAGCGGATTATATCAATTTCCATGTTGTGTGCAGTCTATAAAAGTCGCAAAAAAGCGGACACCTATCTCTTTGTCGAAAAAAGAGATGATTTTTCCCGGGTTCCATCTCCCCTGATGCAGACCTTCGGCACCCCGCAACTGGTGCTGATGACCAGGCTCACCCCGGACAAGCCCCTGGGCATGGCGAGCGTGAGCCGGGTGATGGAGGCGCTGCGCCAGCAGGGCTTCTATCTGCAGGTGCCGCCGCCGGTGGAGAACCTGCTCGAGCAGCACAAGCTGGCGCAAACCCGGCGCAAGGCCCCCTGATATTATCGGACGCCCCCTGTCGCCCCTCCCCGGGGCGCCTTCATCCCGGGCTTCGGTTGTTTCCCCCATATTGCCTCACCTTCCTGCCCTAATTATCCGGCTGACAGCCATGGCCTGGATAAATACCCCATCTGCCGCGAACGATAATGTCTTTCGCCTTCGAATGAGCCTTGAAAATATATTTTCAAACGGCGATAGACTTGTATAAATATACAGGTGTCATCCCTGTTCTTTATTGAGACGCCGGATGCCAGAGGCATGGCGGGAGCGCGATTGAGTACCCGGCTCCTGGGGCGTAGCGAAAGCGCGCGGCAAGGGGCATGCCCGTCATGGGGCGCCGGGCAGGCGAGGAGGGAGGGGGCGCAGCCTGGCGGGGAGGCGAGCGAAAGGCGGGCAGCAAAAAGGCGGGAAATCCCGCCTTTTTCATTGCCACACGGCGTTGCCGCTTATTCGCAGGCGACCTGCATCACCTTGATGGCCAGGCCGCCGCGGGAGGTCTCGCGGTACTTGGAGTCCATGTCCTTGCCGGTGATGTACATGGTCTCGATCACCTTGTCCAGCGACACGCGCGGCTTGGAGGTGCGGCGCAGGGCCATGCGCGAGGCGTTGATCGCCTTCATGGAGGCGATGGCGTTGCGCTCGATGCAGGGCACCTGCACCTGGCCACCGACCGGATCACAGGTCAGACCCAGGTTGTGCTCCATGCCGATTTCGGCGGCTTCGCAGACGTGCTCCGGGCTGCCGCCCATCAGTTCGGTCAGGCCGGCAGCGGCCATGGAGCAGGAGACGCCCACCTCGCCCTGGCAGCCCACTTCGGCCCCCGAGATGGAGGCGTTCATCTTGTAGAGCATGCCGACGGCGGCGGCGGCCAGGTAGAAGCGGGTGTACTCTTCGCGGCCCACCGGCTGGATGAACTTGTCGTAGTAGGCCAGCACGGCGGGGATGATGCCGGCGGCGCCGTTGGTCGGTGCCGTGACCACGCGGCCACCGGCGGCGTTCTCTTCACTCACCGCCAGGGCGAACATGTTGACCCAGTCGATGATGTTCATGGGGTCGCTCGACAGGCTCTCGTTGGTGGTGAGCTGGCGATAGAGGGGGGCGGCGCGACGGGGTACACGCAGCGGCCCGGAGAGCACACCCTCGGTGCGGCAGCCGCGCTCTATCCCTTCCCGCATGGTGGTCCAGATCTTGCCGAGCTTCTTGTAGATCTCTTCCGGGGTGTTGAAGCACTTCTCGTTCTCCATCATCAGGGAGGAGATGGAGAGACCGGTCTGGCTGCAATGGGCGATGAGCTCGGCGGCGCTCTTGAACGGGTAGTTGACCGCCATGTCGCCGCTGTCGGCCTTGCCGAAGTTCTCCTCGTCGACGATGAAGCCACCGCCGATGGAGTAGTAGGTCTTGCTGTAGGCCTTGGCATCTTCGATGAAGGCGGTCAGAGTCATGCCGTTTTCATGCAGGGGCAGGGCCTCGTCATGGAACACCATGGCATCGCGCGGGAAGCTGACGGTGTGGCAGTGCAGGCCGATGGGCAGGCGACCGGTCTGCTCGACCCGGGAGATGAACTCGGGGATGCCGTCGATATCGACATTTTCCGGCAGGTTGCCCGCCAGGCCCATGATGATGGCGGTGTCGGTATGGTGACCCTTGCCGGTCCAGGAGAGGGAGCCATAGACATCGACCTGGATCCGGGTGATGTCACGGATCTTGCCGCTCGCTCGCAGCTCGTCCACGAACTGCTTGGCCGCTTTCATCGGGCCCACAGTGTGGGAGGAGGAGGGGCCAACACCGATTTTGAAAATATCAAAAACGCTGATCATCTAGTAGTTACCTCTGGGTAGAAGCCGGCGCCTTGCCGGCTTGCAAAAGGGGGTGATCCATGGCGCTTGCGTCGTGACATCGCCCTAAGGTCCTGGACCTGGTAACGACAGTGTAACGCGGTCTGCCTTAAAAAAAGTTGAAACAGGTCTATTTTTGTTGAACCAAAGGCCGCGAGTATAAAATTTATTTTGATGCTTATCCATTTTGTTAATCGTTTGGCAAACGTTTCGCGAAAAAATACCCGGCGAGGCCGGGTATTGGAGGAGAAATAGGATTCGTATGGCCTGTGCGCATCACGCCAGCCCTGGGCCGCTCCCCTTGCGTCTCCCTGGCAAGGGCTGGCTCTGGGGAGTCAACACTCGGTGATGTTCACCGCCAGACCCCCTCGGGCCGTCTCCTTGTACTTGGTCTTCATGTCGTTGCCGGTCTCCCACATGGTCTTGATCACCTTGTCCAGGGAGACCTTGTGCTCGCCGGTACCCCGCAGGGCGAGGCGGGCGGCGTTGATCGCCTTGACCGCCCCCATGGCGTTGCGCTCGATGCAAGGCACTTGCACCAGGCCGCCGACCGGATCGCAGGTGAGCCCCAGGTTGTGCTCCATGCCGATCTCGGCGGCATTCTCGACGATGGCGGGGCTGGCGCCGAGCAGCTCGGCCAGGGCCCCCGCCGCCATGGAGCAGGCCACGCCCACCTCGCCCTGGCAGCCCACCTCGGCCCCGGAGAGGGAGGCATTCTTCTTGTAGAGGATACCGATGGCGGCGGCGGTGAGGAAGTAGCGCACCAGCAGCTCGTCATCCACGGTGCGCACGAAGCGATCATAGTAGTGCAGCACGGCGGGGATGATGCCGGCGGCGCCGTTGGTCGGTGCCGTGACCACCCGGCCCCCGGCGGCATTCTCCTCGTTGACGGCCAGGGCGAACAGGTCGACCCACTCCATCACCATCAGGGGATCCTTGTTGAAGTTGGTCTCGCAGCTGAGCTGACGGAACAGGGCGGGGGCCCGTCTGCGCACCTTGAGCCCGCCGGGCAGCACCCCTTCGCTCTGGCAGCCCCGGGTCACACAGCCCTGCATGGCGTGCCAGATCTTGCGCAGCCCCGCCACTATCTCCTGCTCGCTGCGAAACACCTTCTCGTTGGCCAGCATCAAGCCGGACACCGAGAGACCGCTCTCCTGGCAGTGGGCCAGCAGCTGGGCGCCGCTCTCGAACGGGTAGGGGATGGGGTGCGCCGCCTCGAAGGCTGCCGCCTCTTCCCGGGCGCTGGCGAAGTGGCTCTCCTCTATGATGAAGCCGCCGCCGATGGAGTAGTAGGTCTGGGCCAGCAGCAGCTCGCTCCCCTCATAGGCGCGCAGGGTCATGCCGTTGGAGTGGGCGGGCAGGGTCTTGCGGCGGTTGAAGATGATGGCGCCACTGCGGGGGAAGGCGCTCGATTGCTCGCCGGCCAGGGTGAGGGTCTGGCTGCGCTCCACGTCGGCGAGGAAGGCGGGGATCCCTTCGATATCGACGGTATCGGGCTCGAATCCCGCCAGCCCCAGGATGATCGCCTTGCCGGTGCCGTGCCCCTTGCCGGTCTGGCCGAGGGAGCCGTAGCACTCGGTCTCGACCCTGTGGGTGCGTGCCAGCAGATCCTGCGCCTTGAGCTGGGTCACGAAGGCGTGAGCCGCCCGCATGGGGCCGACCGTGTGGGAGGATGAGGGGCCTATTCCGATGGAAAACAGGTCGAAGACGCTGATCATGACATCACTCCGCTTATGGGTTTTGTCTAAACATTGTAAATTTTTTGTAGTCGTTGGGAAGGGGGGGAGGTGAGGGATGTGATGGCGCCATGAAAAAGGGCTGCCGAAGCAGCCCTTTGCGGGTTGGTATCCGGTCCGGCTTAGCCGAACAGCTGATACAGGATGGCGGAGATGGCAACCAGGCCCATGGTGGTCACGAAGACGTTGCTGATCTGGCCCTGATACTTGGCCATGGCGGGCACGCGCTTGATGGCGTACATCGGCATGATGAAGAGTATGGTGGCGATGATGGGGCCACCCAGGGATTCGATCATGCCCAGAATGGAGGGGTTGACCACGGCGACGACCCAGAGGGTAAGGATGAAGAAGCCGATGATGATCATCTCGATCAGCTTGTGGTTCGGCTCCTTGTTGGCGCTGCGAATCTGCTGGACGATCAGGCCCTTGAGACCTTCACGGGCACCCAGATAGTGACCGAAGAAGGAGGATACGATGGCCACGAAGGCGACCAGGGGGCCGAAGTAGGAGATGAGCGGGCTCTCGTGCTGGTTGGCCAGATAGGAGAGTACGGCGATGTTCTGGGCCTTGGCTTCCGCCAGCTGGGCCGGGGTCAGGCTCATGACGCAGGAGAAGACGAAGAACATCACGAAGCCCAGCAGTAGCATGGCGGTGCGCTTCAGGATGGCATCGGACTTGGCCACGGCCTGGTCGCCATGGTCACGGCGCTGGGCCAGGGCGAAGCTGGAGATGGCCGGGCTGTGGTTGAAGGAGAACACCAACACAGGGATGGTCAGCCACAGGGTAGTGGCAAAGTCCTTGCCGGAGGGAACCTGGGCCAGGGCGGCACCGGTCCAGTCCGGGATCAGGTAGAGGGAGATGCCCGCCAGGACGGCGATCAGGGGGTAGACCAGGAACTGGGTCACCTTGAGCATCAGCTTCTCACCGGCCAGCATCACGGACATCATGCCCATGATCAGCACGATGGAGAGGATCCAGCGCGGGGGGGCGGTCATCTGCAACTGGTTGACGATGAAGCTCTCGACCGTGTTGGTGATGCCGACACCGTAGATGAGGACGATGGGGTAGATGGCAAAGAAGTAGAGCAGGGTGATGAGCTTGCCGGCGCCGACGCCGAAGTGCTCTTCCACCACCTCGGTGATGTCCGCGTTCGGCTGCTTGGAAGACAGCACGAAGCGGGCCAGGCCGCGGTGGGCCAGATAGGTCATGGGGCCGACCAGCAGCGCCATGCAGACCAGCGGCCAGAAGCCACCCATGCCGGCATTGATGGGCAGGAACAGGATCCCTGCGCCGACGGCGGTACCAAACAGGCTGATGACCCAGGTAGTATCCTGTTTGCCCCAACCACGGGATTGAACGGAGCTTGTTCCTTGCTCCTTGGTGACCGCAGCGTCCTGTGCGTGAGTGACGGTATTTGACATGTGTCTGACCCCAGATGTGTGGTTTTTATAAATCCGGCGCAAGGATACTGTCTTTGCGGGTGAATTTGTTGATCAAATTCACTTTTTTACCGTCAAAACCCGCACTTTTTTATGGAAACGTGATCAAAAGAATAAAATTTCAATTTTTGTTTATCATTTCCAGTGTTATTTGAATGTTAAATCCCGATTTTCACCCGCAAAAATGTAACGCCACTGTTAAATGGCGATCTGGGCGGCCAGTTGCCGGATCATGCTGGCGGTCGCGCCCCAGATGTATCTGTGTTGCCAGGGGATCCAGTACAGGGTATCGCGGCGCCCCTGACGCTGCAGGGTCATGCTGATGTAGCGGGCAGGATCCAGCAGGTGATGAAGGGGCACCTCGAAGGCGGCGCTGACCTCATTCTCGTTGAGCCCGAGCCGGTAGTGCGGATCCAGCAGGCCGAGCACGGGCAGCACCTCGAATTGCGATACGGTCGGCAGCCTGGGCAGATGGCCGAGCAGGCGGATCTGGCTGGCGGGCACCCCTATCTCCTCCTCGGTTTCCCGCAGCGCCGTCCGGTAGAGGCTCTCATCCTCCGGATCCTGGCGCCCCCCGGGGAAGCTTATCTCCCCGGCGTGGTGGCGCAGGTGGCGGCTGCGCTCGGTCAGCAGCAGGTGCAGGCCGTCGGCGCGCGCCACCAGGGGCATCAGCACGGCGGCAGGATGAAGGCCGGGGCGGCTCGGGCGCACCAGGGCGGGGCTTGGCAGTTGCAGCAGGAAGCGGGTCAACAGGTCGCCATGGGTCATGGGTGCTCGTTCTCCAGCAGTGGCAGGATCCGCGCCAGCTTGTCGAAGGTCTCCTGATACTCTTCTTCTACCCGGGAGTCGGCGATGATGCCGCCACCGGCCCAGCAGTAGAGCTGCCCCCTGGCCGCCAGCAGGGTCCGGATGCAGATGCTGGTGTCCATGCGCCCATGCTGGCTCAGGTAACCAATGCTGCCGCAATAGCCGTTGCGTCTGTGGGGTTCGAGCTCCTCGATGATCGCCATCGCCCGGATCTTGGGTGCCCCTGTGATGGAGCCCCCCGGGAAGCAGGCCCGCAGCAGATCCACCCCCTGCCAGGGGGCATCCAGCTCGCCATGGATGGTGGAGACCAGGTGATGGACGGCGGGAAAGGATTCGACCGCAAACAACTGGGGGACGCTGACCGTGCCAGGCCGGCTCACCCGGCCTATGTCGTTGCGCAGCAGATCCACGATCATCAGATTCTCCGATCTGTCCTTGTCGGCGCTCGCCAACTCGCGGGCTCTGGCCTCGTCCTGGCGGGGATCGGCGGCGCGGGGGCGGGTGCCCTTGATGGGCTTGGTCTCGATATGGCGCCCGTCCAGCAACAGGAAGCGCTCGGGGGAGAGGCTCAGCACGGCGCTGCCAGGCAGGCGCAGGAAGGCGGAGAAAGGGGCACCATTGGCGGCGCGCAGCCGCAGATAGGCGGCCCACTCGTCCCCCTGGTAGGGGGCCTGGAAGCGCTGGGTCAGGTTGATCTGGTAGCAGTCTCCCGCCGCCAGATAGGCCTGGATACGGGCAAACTTGTCGGCATACTGTTCGCGGCTCATGTTGCTCTGCCAGGGGCCGAGCAGGCGAAACGCCCTGGGCGCCACTTCCCCCTGGGCCTGCCACCAGGCGAGGCGGCGAGCCAGCCCGGGGGCATGGCCCCAGTGCACCAGCTGCCAACCCCCTTGCTCCTTGTCATGGATGAGGGCCCAGTCATAGAGGCCGACCGCCATGTCGGGGATGGCCACATCCGCCTGGGCCTGTACCGGCAGACGCTCGAAGCGGCGCCCCAGATCGTAGCCAAACAGCCCGAGCGCCCCGCCGATGAAGGGCAGGTCGTGGTCGCAGGCCTGCGTTTCGCCGAGCAGGCGGCGCTGGGTCTCGGCCAGCAGGGTGAGGGGATCCCCGCTCAGGTGCTGTTCCTCGCCTGCCTGGCAGAGCCGGGTCAGCTCCCCTTCGGTGGCGAGGGTCGCCAGGGGATCGGCCGTGATGATGTCGAAGCGATTGTCCTGGCCAAGGGGTCCCATGGATTCGAGCAGCATGGCCCAGGGCAGGTGTTGCAGCCGGGCAAACAGGGTCGCCGCGCTGCCGGTGTCCGGGAGAGGATGAATGTGCAGAGATGGTTTCATTTTTTGTTACACAGGCAACAGTTTGCGCGCTGGTCCCTAGCCGGTATGGGGTGGCAAGGGTATCATAGTGGCCGCGAATGTTAGAAAAAACACGCCGCGCCCTGACGTTGGAAGGGACTTGCATGCCCCTCTCTTTCCCTCTCTGGCGTGGCCAACATGGAAGCCCTTGCTTTGCCGACGTTCGCAAAGACAAGGACCAGTGAGGATGATATGAGCATCATAAGAAAACAGGATTTTATCGATTCCGTCGAAGGCGCCCTGCAGTACATCTCCTACTACCACCCCCTCGATTTCGTCCAGGCCGCCAAGGCCGCCTATGACCGCGAGATCAACCCGGCCGCCAAGGATGCCCTGGCCCAGATCCTGATCAACTCCCGCATGTCTGCCGAAGGCCATCGCCCTCTGTGCCAGGATACCGGCATCGTCACCTGCTTCGTCAAGATCGGCATGCAGGTGCAGTGGGACTCGGATCTCACAGTGCAGCAGATGGTGGACGAAGGGGTGCGTCGTGCCTACACCAACCCGGACAACCCGCTGCGAGCCAGCGTGCTCGCCGATCCGGCCGGCAGCCGCAAGAACACCAGGGACAATACCCCGGCCGTGGTGCACATCGACATGGTCCCCGGCAACAAGGTGGAGGTGAGCATCGCGGCCAAGGGGGGCGGATCCGAGAATAAATCCAAGATGGCGATGCTCAACCCCTCCGATGACATAGTCGAGTGGGTCTTGAAGACGGTGCCCACCATGGGCGCTGGCTGGTGCCCGCCCGGCATGCTGGGCATCGGCATCGGCGGCACCGCAGAGAAGGCGGCCGTGCTGGCCAAGGAAGCCCTGATGGAGCACATCGACATTCAGGAGCTGATCGCCCGCGGACCCGAGACCACAGAAGAGAAGCTGCGAGTCGCGCTCTATGACCAGGTCAACAAGCTGGGGATAGGTGCCCAGGGTCTGGGCGGCCTCACCACTGTGCTGGACGTGAAGGTCAAATCGGCGCCGACCCATGCCGCCTCCAAGCCCGTGGTGATGATCCCCAACTGCGCGGCCACCCGCCACGTCCACTTCGAGCTCGATGGCTCAGGCCCGGCGGAGCTGACTCCGCCGAGGCTGGAAGACTGGCCGGAGATCACCCGCGAGTCCGGTGGCAATGTGCGCCGGGTCAATGTCGACGGCATCACCAAGGCCGAGCTCGCCAGCTGGAAGAGTGGCGATACCGTGCTGCTTTCGGGCAAGATCCTCACCGGTCGCGACGCCGCCCACAAGCGCATCGCCGACATGCTGAAAAATGGCGAGGGCCTGCCGGAAGGGGTCGATTTCACCAACCGCTTCATCTATTACGTCGGCCCGGTCGATGCGGTGCGCGATGAGGTGGTCGGCCCGGCCGGTCCCACCACCTCCACCCGGATGGACAAGTTCACCGACATGATGCTGGGGGACACCGGCCTCATCGGCATGATAGGCAAGTCAGAGCGCGGCCCGAAAACCGTCGAGAGCATCCGCCAGCACCAGGCCGTCTATCTGATGGCCGTGGGGGGCGCCGCCTATCTGGTGGCCAAGGCGATCAAGAAGTCGCGGGTGGTGGCCTTTGCCGATCTGGGGATGGAAGCCATCTACGAGTTCGAGGTGGAAGACATGCCAGTGACAGTGGCGGTCGACTCCCAGGGCAACAATATCCACGAGACGGGCCCGGCCATCTGGTCCGCCAAGATTGCCGAGCTCGATGGCAAGCTCTCCTCCTGAGCCAGCAGGCGGGGGCGCTTGCCCCCTGTTATCACAAGCGGCGGCCCTCGGGCCGCCGCTCTGTTTTGGCGTATCTCTTCATTTGAGTCATTTGAGCTGAACAGCCGTCTTGCCGAGCTCTTGCCAGATCAGTGCCTTGCGCGAGCGGGGCAGGGGGATCAAGCTGGCAAACCGCTGAAACCGCTCAGGCTTTTCAGGGTACGCAAGCCTTTCAAGCTCTCCAGCTGCTCAATCCTTTCCAATGTCTCGACATCCTCACGCCCTCGTGGGTGAGCGGCGGCTCGGATTCAATGATTGAGGTAGACGTCCTGGTTGCCATAGTTCACGGCTGGCCCCTGGCTCGTCTCGCGCTGGAAGTAGTGGGTCAGCATCTCCTTGCCCTGGGTCAGCCGCAACAGGCGTTCGGTATCCAGGCTGATGGACTCGGGCAACCAGGTGACGACGGCGGCGCAGTGGCTGCGGTCGAGTGCCAGCTCCAGGGTGCGCTGCCAGTTCTTGATCTTGTGGCCATGGACCACCAGCACGTGGGCCGGATCTATGCCATGGGCCCGCAGCTGGGCGGCGACCGGCAGGCCGGGGGGCGCAATCAGCAGGATCCAGCCTCGCTTGGCTTGGCTTATCTCTCCCAGGGCGCCGAGCAGCTGGGCCCCATCGCCTATTGTCATGGCGGATGCGCCTGGACGGCGTGTCAGATGACGAGTCGGCCAGGGTTGGGTCAACCCGGCGGTCAGGGAGGCAAGGGGGCGGCTCATTGGCTGGTTCATCTGCTGTTTCCTGTATGAATGACCATGCTGTATAGGCATACAGTAGTTCTATCCAGTGCATTCGACAAGTCGTTTTTGCTCAAAAATGTGACGCAGCTAACCAAGATAAACGCCATCTCATTGATACCTAGCTGGTTTCTTCATCATGGCTTCGAACGCTTGTCGCCCGATAAATGGACAAAACCCGGCAGGGAGGCCATGGTTATACAGGGTTTAACAGGAGGAGCCATGTCATGGATGCCACGACTTTGCAGCGATTGGACGCCAACATCTTGCTGGGAATCGTCAACGAGAAGCTGAGGCTGGAGTGTGACAATCTCGATGAACTGCTCGCCTACTACGACATGAGCGAGGATCAGCTGGCGACCCGCCTTGAACAGATCGGTTATCAGTACGATGGGGTGAGCAATCAGTTTAAATCCAGGCAGCTATGAGTCTGTTTTAACGCTGGATGATGAAAAGCAGCCGCTCGATGGGCGGCTGTTTTGTTGCGTTGTGAATGACTGGTATTTGAAAACGATTTCAATTTTTTGGTTTATTTTCAGATATTTTCAAGCCAGGCCTTCAGCAGGTTCAATGTGAAACCACATTCCCGTGTAACAAGGAGGGGAAATAACGATTGTAGACTTAAAGTGACTGATTTTTATGGGTTTTGCTCTCTGATGACAGGAAAGGGTTTTCATTGTTAAACTGTCACTTTCATACCTTAAACTGTGACGTGAGTTAACTTTTACGTTTGCAGCATTAGTTAATATTCCCCCGCCGGAATACCAATCTCAGATAACTAAAAAAATCGGCCCCTGGCGGGTAATCAAAATATTTAAGTAACGAAGGAAACAGCGTTATGGCTAGCAAGAAGAAGACAGAGCTGGATCTGCAACTGAACAAGGACCAACTCAAGGCGAGCATAGTGCGTCATCTGCGCTCCACCCTGGGTACCAGCGAGCAGAAGGCCTCGCCCCAGGCCTGGTGGAAGGCCACGGCCGCCGCCGTCAACGAACAGGTATACGAGCGCCTGACCCGTACCCAGCAGACCCACTTCAGCGAGGATACCCGGGCTATCCACTATTTCTCTGCCGAGTTTCTGATGGGGCGGCTGACCTCCAACAACCTGCACAACCTCTCCCTCTATACCCTGTGCGAAGAGGCGTTGGCCGAGCTTGGCATCGAGCTGACCGACCTGTGCGAGCAGGAGCCGGACATGGCCCTCGGCAACGGTGGTCTGGGTCGCCTGGCGGCCTGCTTCATCGACTCCCTGGCGACCCTGAACTACCCGGCGGTGGGGTATGGCCTGCACTATGAGCACGGTCTGTTTCGCCAGGAGATCCAGGATGGCCGCCAGATAGAGCGTCCGGACTCCTGGCGTGAATATGGCAATCCCTGGGAGATCTGCCGTCCCGAGTCCGTGCAGGAGATCCCCCTGTATGGCTATGTGGAGACCCGTTTCTGCGAGAGCGGCGCCCTCAAGAAGGTGTGGCATGCCGGTCGCAAGATCAAAGGGGTGCCCTGGGATATCCCCGTGGTGGGCTTTGGCGGTCACACCGTCAACATACTGCGGCTGTGGGAGTCCCGCGCCTCCGAATTCTTCGACTGGGACGTGTTCAACGCCGGGGGCTATGTCGACTCCCAGGCCGAGAAGGCCCAGGCCGAGACCATCTCCAAGGTGCTCTACCCCAATGACGAGACGGATGCAGGCAAAGAGCTGCGCCTGATCCAGCAGTACTTCTTCTGCGCCTGCTCCATCAAGGACATCATGCGCCGCTACAAGCGGGTCCACGGCAGCGATTTTGGCAAGTTTGCCGCCCAGATTGCCATCCAGCTCAACGATACCCACCCGACCGTGGCCATCCCCGAGCTGATGCGGGTGCTGGTGGACGAGGAAGACTTGCACTGGGATGCCGCCTGGGCCATCTGCTATCAGGTCTTCTCCTACACCAACCACACCCTGCTGCCGGAAGCGCTGGAGAAGTGGAATGTCAGCCTGTTCGAGAAGGTGCTGCCCCGCCATCTGGAGATCATCTACGAGATCAACGCCCGCTTCCTCGGCGATCTGGTGGAACCCAAGTGGCCGGGAGACAACGCCATCAAGGCCAAGCTCTCCATCATCGAAGAAGGGGATGTGCGCAAGGTGCGCATGGGCAACCTGTGCGTCATCGGCTCCTCCAGGGTCAACGGCGTGGCCGAGATCCACTCCAAGCTGGTGAAAGAGGATCTCTTCCCGGAATTTGCCGCCCTCTGGCCCGAGAAGATGTGCAACGTCACCAACGGGGTCACCCCCCGCCGCTGGCTGCTGGCCTGCAACCCCGAGCTGGCCGCCCTCTACAACGAGGTGGTGGGCAAGGAGTGGCCGCTGCAACTGGACAAGCTGCGTGCCGTCACCCAGTTTGCCGATGACAAGGCATTCCAGCAGCAGTTCATGACCATCAAGCGCCACAACAAGGAGAAGCTGGTCAAGGTGATCAAGGCCGAGACCGGGATCGACGTGGATGCCAATGCCATCTTCGATATCCAGATCAAGCGTCTGCACGAGTACAAGCGCCAGCAGCTCAACCTCATCCACATCATGGCACTCTACCGTCGTCTGCTGGCGAACCCGGACTATGACATGCACCCGCGGGTGTTCATCTTCGGCTCCAAGGCGGCGCCCGGTTACAAGCTGGCCAAGGACATCATCTACGCCATCAACAAGCTGGCGGAGCGGGTCAACAACGACGCCCGCATCCAGGGCAAGCTGAAAGTGGTGTTCATGCCGAACTATCGGGTGAGCCTGGCGGAGAAACTGATCCCGGCGGCGGATGTCTCCGAGCAGATCTCCACCGCAGGCTACGAGGCCTCGGGTACCGGCAACATGAAACTGGCTCTGAACGGCGCCATTACCATAGGCACCCTGGATGGGGCCAACATCGAGATCGCCGAAGAGGCGGGGGCCGACAACTGCGCCATCTTCGGGCTGACCGTGGACGAGGTGAAAGCCCTCAAGGCGCGCGGCTACAACCCCTATGACTTCTACTACGGCAACTCGGAGCTCAAGGCGGTGCTGGACTGGTTTGATACCGACTACTTCACGCCGGGCAAGCCGGGGGAACTCTCCTCCATCAAGCGCTCCCTGCTGGAAGGGGGGGATCCCTACCTGACCCTGGCGGACTTCGAGTCCTACTCCGAGGCGCACAAGCTGGTGGACACCTGGTATCGCGACCCGGCCCTGTGGGCCAGGAAGGCCATCATCAACTCGGCCACCATGGGCAAGTTCAACTCGGACCGTTCCATCCAGGATTATGTCGAGCGGATCTGGAAGCTCGAGCGTTGCAAGGTGGCTTGATACCGCCCTATGTCGCAGGCCCCCGCATCCCGGGGGCTTTTTTGTGCCTCTCGCCTGGCGAGGGCGCGAGTCGGGATCGTCCTGGGCGGGGCGAGCTGAACCAGGCCCTGCCGTGGGAACCAGGTCAGAGAGAAGAAAGGGATGCCATCCAGGCCACAGGCGGCGTGGGAGCCGACAGTGGAGGGGGCTGGCCGGAAGCAGGGGGCCGGAGCGGCCTGGGCGGTGTGCTGCGACCGGGAACCGGGCCTGAGGAGCCCCCTGTCCTGGAAGGCGCAGGATGAGACTGGCGGCTGTCCGCCGGTGCAGGATCCCGGCAGGGATGGCTGGCGGCGCGCGAAAAAAGCCCCCGCGAGGCGGGGGCCTGGGTGGGCCGGATCGGCGACGACTCAGAGGATGTCGCCGACGAAAAAGGCCAGAATGGCCAGCAGCAGGGTGAACACCAGGTTCAGGGCCAGGCCGGCGCGCATCATCTCCCGCTGCTGGATATGGCCGCTGGCGAAGACGATGGCGTTGGGCGGGGTGGCGACCGGCAGCATGAAGGCGCAGGAGGCGCCGATGGCGATCAGCACCGACATCACCACGGGAGAGACCCCCAGTGCCTCGGCCACCCCGGCAAACAGCGGGATCAGCAGGGCGGCGGTGGCGGTGTTGGAGACCAGCTCGGTCAGGAACACCACGAAGGCGGCGAGGATCAGCAGCATGATGAAGAGGTTGGCATTGGCCAGTACGGCGGAGAGGTGCTCGGCCAGGAAGGCGCTGGTGCCCGTCGCCTTGAGAATGGCGCTCAAGGTCAGGCCACCCCCGAACAGCATCAGCACGCCCCAGTCTGTGTTCTGGTTGATGTCATCCCAGCTGGCGACCCGGCTGATGGCGATGGCGATGATGGCGCCGATGGCGATCAGGCTGTCGAACTGGGGAATGCCGCCGAGGGCCTTGGAGATGGGCTGGGAGCCTATCCAGAGCACGACGGTGACCAGGAAGATGGCCAGGGTGGCCTTGCGATCCCGGCTCCAGTGAATGGTGACATGCTGGCTCTCGACCCTGTGGCTCAAGTCGGGACGGGTGACCAGATAGAGCAGGGCGATGCCGCAGGGCATCAGGATCAGTACCACTGGCATGCCAAACTTCATCCAGTCGGTGAAGCTGATCCCCATCTGGGCGGCGGCGATGGCATTGGGCGGGCTGCCGACCAGGGTACCTATGCCGCCGATGCTGGCGCTGTAGGCGATACCCAGCAGCACGAACACGAAGGTGCGGCGATCCCGCTGGCTGTCGAGCTGGGCCAGCAGACCGATGCCCAGGGGCAGCATCATGGCGGCGGTGGCCGTGTTGCTGATCCACATGGACATGGCCGCCGTGATGGTGAACAGCAAGATGGCGCCCCAGATCAGATGACCTCGGGCCAGCTGCATCACCTTGGCGGCCATCAGCCGATCCAGCCCCTGCTTGGAGAGGGCGGCGGCCAGGGCAAACCCGCCGAAGAAGAGGAAGAGGATGGGGTTGGCAAAATCGGTGAGGGACTTGGCCATGTCAAACACCCCGAGCAGGGTGGCGAGCAGGGGGATGAGCAGGGCCGTGACGGTGACATGGAGCGCCTCGGTCAGCCAGAGAATGGCGATGAAGACCAGGATGCCGAGCCCCTTGTTGACCATGGGATCGAACGGGAGCCAGGCGAGCATGGCTGCCAGCAGCACTATGTTGGCGATGACGATGCCGGATTTGATATCGAACCAGCGTGGCGAGGGGGAGTGCCCGGGGGTGATCTCGGGGACGACATTGGGTTGCATAGGGTAGTCTCGGTTAATTTATGGTTGTTGTTGTGTTGCCGAGGTTACGACTGTTATGGCGTTTCAAACAGGGGCAGATCCGCAAATTTTGGGGAGGCTCACAGAGCTGTTTGCCTCCCTCACCAAAATGAAACATAGATGAAACAAGCTGTTATCAACTCGGCGCACCATGCTGGGCCAGCCACTGCCTGAATACCATCTTGGGCAGGGACCCGGATTGGCGGGCGACAAGCTCCCCACGGCGAAACAGCAGCAGGGTCGGGATGCTGCGGATGCCGTAACGGGCGGCGATCTCGGGGGCCTGCTCGGTATCGAGCTTGATGAAGCGCACACCAGGCTCGAGTTCCCGGGCCACCTCGGCAAAGATGGGGGCGAACTGCTGGCAGGG
This sequence comes from Aeromonas bivalvium, assembly GCF_046078285.1. Taxonomy (NCBI): domain Bacteria; kingdom Pseudomonadati; phylum Pseudomonadota; class Gammaproteobacteria; order Aeromonadales; family Aeromonadaceae; genus Aeromonas; species Aeromonas bivalvium. Next base: position 502,477 of record NZ_JBGXBV010000001.1, on the reverse strand, counting down.
GCCGCACCAGCTGGCCCAGCAGTCGACCACCACCGGCAGATCGGACTGGATCAGGCGCTCGAACCGGGCCGCATCGCCCTCGACGGGGGTAATGGCGAACAGGGCCTGGCCACAACGGCCGCATTTGGCGTCGGCCTGCAATTTCTCACTGGGCAGCCGATTGCGGGTCAGGCACTGGCTACAATAGGTGGTGATAAGGGTCATTGGGCGCTCTTTCATCGGTTATGCGTTGATTTATCACATCCATTTCACTTTCAGGGCTCGCTGGCGCTAACATGGGCGCACCTTGATACCTTGGGTCTTGCGGGAGTACGTCATAGATGGGAGTGAAAACGGGATGAATAATAACACAGGGTCCAACCGCCTGATCTTGTGTCTGGTCATGGTCACTCTGCTGCTGTTCAGTGGCTATTGCTGGCGCCTGCTCAGCCAGCAGCAACGGGCCTTCGACCTGAGTGTGGCGGCGGAACTCATCCTCAATCGGGTCAATACCGACACCGTCTATCTGCTCGGGCGCGAGCAGGCCAATGACGAACAGGTACAGCAGCGTCTGGAGCAGCTCTCCGCCAATCTGGACCGGTTCGTGCGCAAGGTGCGCCAGGATCCGGACTCCGCCGCCAACCCCCATGCCCAGACCCTGCTCCATGACATCGAACGCTATCTGCACGACCTGACCCGTCTCTCCTCCATGGAGATGGGGCTCGAATACATAGAAAAACCCTTCCAGCAGCAGCTGAAAACCGTGTTGACGGATCACCAAGCGGATGCCGAGCTGATGGGGCAGGTACGTACCCTGGCCCAGCGGCTGCACTACCTCAAGCGCAACTGGGATCAGGCGGACGGTCAGGCCGTTGAGCGGCTGTTGCAGCAGTTGAACGGCTCGGCGGCGCGGGTGCCGGCGCTGCGCAGCCTCATTGCGCTCAGCCAGGACGTGAGCGAGCAGGTCGCCAGCTACCATGAGCTGCGCAATCAGGTGATCGACATGCACGAGCTCGACGCCCTGGTGGCCTGGAAACAGAGCAAGATCCAGCAGGCGTCCGAGCTCAAGAGCCGCTTCTTCCTGTTGGTGCTGGCCGGCGCCCTGATCTGCTTCTCCCTGGTGGCCCTGACCCTGTGGCGCCGTAACCTGAAACTGAGCGAGCTCTCTCGGGAGACCGGCCTGCTGGCCCAGGCCAAGAGCGACTTTCTGGCCAACATGAGCCACGAGATCCGCACCCCCATGAATGCCATCATCGGCTTCAGCACCCTGGCGTTGCAGACCCCTCTCAGCCAGCAGCAACGGGACTACCTCGGCAAGATCAAGTCCTCCTCGGACACCCTGCTGCTGCTCATCAATGACATCCTGGACTTGACCAAGGTCGAGTCCGGCAAGCTCAGCCTGGAGGAGATCGATTTTGACCTGGCCGAGCAGATAGACTCCCTGGCGGGCATGTTTGCCGATCTGGCCGAGCGCAAGCAGGTCGAGGTGATCATCAACAAGTCTCCCGCCGTGCCCGACTTTCTGCGCGGGGATCCCCTGCGCCTCGGTCAGGTGCTGGTCAATCTGGTCAACAATGCCATCAAGTTCACCGAGCGCGGCGAGGTGGAGGTGGCCATCACCCTGGCCAGCGCCGACCCCATGCGGGTGCGGTTCAGCGTGCGGGACACGGGGATCGGCATCGCCGAGGAGAAGCAGGCGCAGCTGTTCCAGCCCTTCACCCAGCTGGAGGCGGGCAACACCCGCAAATATGGCGGCTCGGGGCTTGGGCTCAACATCTCCCAGCGTCTGGTGGAGCTGATGGGGGGCAAGATCTCGGTGCAGAGCAAGCCAGGGGTAGGCTCCCTGTTCCAGTTCGAGATCCCCATGAACAAGGCGGTGTATGGCGTCTCGGGACGGCGGGTCTTCTTCGAGCAGCAGCCCCTCATCCTGGTCATGGACGACAACGAGCTGGTGCTGGAGCTCATCGGCGACATGCTGAGCCGCTCCGGCGCCAGGGTGATAGGGGTCAACAGCGTCTCGCGCGCCCGCGAGGTGCTGCGGGAGGAGGGGATCAACCTCAAGCTGGCCATCTTCGACTGGCGCATGGGCCAGGAGGATGGCCTGGATCTGGCGCTGGAGATGAGCCAGCACAGCCAGTGGCGGCTCATCCCCCTTATGATGACCAGTGCCTGGGCGAAGGAGGGATTGCAGGCGCGCATGGAGAGCATGGGCCTGCACCACTTCCTCGCCAAGCCCATGACGGAGAACGCCCTGCTGGCCAAGGTGGATGAGCTGCTCAATGGCAGCTCCTTCGATGCCCACCTGCGCCAGGCAGAGGCCCAGGGGGATCAGCAGAATTTCCACGAACTGCTGCGGGGCACCCGGGTGCTGCTGGCGGAAGACAACAGGGTCAACCAGCAGCTCATCATCGAATACCTCAAGCGGGTCGAAGTGCAGGTGACCGTGGTCACCAATGGCCGTGAGGCGGTGGAGCGGGTCGCCGAGCAGCCGTTCGACGTCATCCTGATGGACTTGCAGATGCCGGTGCTGGACGGGCTGGATGCCACCCGCCAGATCCGCAAGATGGTGGACAAGCACGACGTGCCCATCATCGCCCTCACCGCCAGCGCCATGCCGGGGGACAGGGAGCGTTGCCTGGGGGTCGGCATGAACGGCTATGTGACCAAGCCGGTCAGCAAGCTGGATCTCTACAACAACCTGCTCCAGTGGCTCAAGCAGGCACCGGGCGAGCAGATGGTGACGGTCAAGCCCCCCGAGGCCATGGATCTGCTGGATCTGGCCGATGCCCTGCACCGGCTCGATCAGGACAGGGAGGCGCTGCATATCCTGTTCAAGCTGTTCATGTCCGAACACAAGGATGACCTGTGGGAGATCCGCAGCGCCCTGCGCCGCCAGGAGCCGCAGGCGGCGATACGGCTGCTGCACACCCTCAAGGGCGTCTCGGCCAACCTCTCGGCCCGCCGTCTCCACATGATGGCGGCCGAGCTAGAGTGGCGACTGCATCAGGCAGAGGCACTGAGCGAAGCGGATCTGACCCGGTTGCAGCACATCTTCAACCAGACCCGGGAGCGGGTGTCGCACTGCCTGCTGGTGGCAGATGACAGGGAGAGGTCGGAGGCGGACGAGGGGCGATCGCCCCGGCCATAGTGGCCGTCAATGCCAGGGAGGGGCCGACAGGCCCCTCCCTGTTTTCATCTGGAGACGGTTGCAGGGGGGGACATCAAATGGCAATTATTCTCATGGTCACCACTTCGCGCTATCATGCTGGCGCTGTGACCATGCCCGTTCGGGCACCTTCTCTGCCCGTCGAGCGGGCCCTTGCCTGTGGCACCGCCTTCATCATCAAGGATCTTGCGTGAGCGTATTTCTTCGTCTGGGTTGGTTTTTCAAGGAGCAGTGGCGGCGTTATCTCATCGCCATCTCCCTGCTGGCGCTGGTGGCCGTGCTGACGGCCATCCCCCCGAAAATCGTGGGCTGGGTGGTCGATGGCATCGGCAGCGGCCGGCTCGATCAGGCCAGCCTGACCACGTATCTGCTCGGCCTGCTCGCCCTTGGCATCACCATCTATCTGCTGCGCTACGTCTGGCGGGTCATGCTGTTTGGGGCCTCCTACCGGCTCGCCTATGTGTTGCGCAACCGCCTGTTCACCCACTTCACCCGCATGAGTCCGGATTTTTACCAGCGCCATCGCACCGGGGATCTGATGGCCCACGCCACCAACGACATCCAGGCGGTGGAGATGACGGCGGGGGAAGGGGTGCTGACCCTGGTGGACTCCATCATGGTAGGGGCCCTGGTGCTCACCATCATGTGCAGCCAGTACTCCTGGCAGCTGACTCTGCTCTCCCTGCTGCCCCTGCCGGTGATGGCCTACTTCATGAACCGTTTCGGCAAGCAGATCTACAAGGCGTTCAAGGGGGCCCAGGGGGCCTTCTCCCGCCTCAACAACAAGACCCAGGAGGCCCTCTCCGGGGTGCGGGTGCTCAAGTCCTATGCGGTGGAGTCCCTGGAAGATCAGGGTTTTGCCGCCCTGACCCGGGAGGCGGGGGAGCGCAACATGGCGGTGGCTCGCATCGATGCCAAGTTCGACCCCGTGATTTACCTGTGCATCGGCTGCTCCTACTTCCTGGCGGTGGCCGGCGGCAGCGCCCTGGTGCTCCAGGATGAGCTGACCCTGGGGCAGCTCACCAGCTTCACCATGTATCTGGGCCAGCTCATCTGGCCCATGTTCGCCATCGCCTGGCTGTTCAACATCATAGAGCGGGGCAGCGCCGCCTATTCGCGCATCGAGCACCTGCTCGGCGAACACGGCGAGATCCGCGAACCCGAGGCTCCCGCCCCCCTCGTCACCCCCTTGCCGCTGCGGGTGCAGGGGCTGGGCTATGGCCAGCAGGGGCGCACCCTGCTGGCGGAGATCGACTTCACCCTGGCCAAGGGGGCCATGCTCGGCATAGTGGGGCGCACCGGCGCCGGCAAGAGCAGCCTGCTCAAGCTGCTGATGCGCCTGACCAATCCGGGGGCAGGGGGTATCTGGATGGGGGAGCAGGCCATCGAGACCCTGGCCCTCGGGGATCTCAGGCGTCAGTTTGCCTACGTGCCCCAGGAGCCGTTCCTGTTTTCCACCACCATCGCCGCCAACATCGCCCTGGGCAGTCCGCAGGCGAGCCAGCAGGAGATAGAGCGGGTGGCCCGCATCGCCTGCGTGCACGATGACATCGTTCGTTTCCCCAAGGGGTATGAGACCGAGGTGGGGGAGAAGGGGGTGACCCTCTCCGGCGGCCAGAAACAGCGGATTGCCATCGCCCGGGCCCTGCTGCTGGGGGCTCCCATACTGGTGCTTGACGATGCTCTCTCCGCCGTGGATGCCCATACCGAGCAACAGATACTGCTGGCGCTCAAGGGGCACAGACGGACCCTGATCCTGGTGAGCCACCGCATGACGGCGGTAGAGCAGGCCGACGAGATCCTGGTGCTGGCCCAGGGGCGGATCGCCGAGCGGGGCAATCATCAGACCCTGATGGCTCACCAGGGCTGGTATGCGGACATGGTCCGTTACCAGCGCCTGGAACAAGACGTGGAGGAGAGCCTGTGAACCCGACTATCAAACGGTTATGGGGTGGCCTGCTGTGCGCCTTGTCTCTCAGTGAAACAGGCAGTGAGGTGACTCTGTGAACCCGACTATCAAGCGGTTATGGGGTGGCCTGTTGTGCGCCTTGTCTCTCAGTGAAACAGGCAGTGAGGTGAGTCTGTGAACCCGACGATCAAACGACTGCTTGCCTATTGTGCCGACTACCCGGTCTGGCTGGTGCAGGCCGGTGTCTGCCTGCTGCTGGCCACAGGGGCCGAGGTGGCGGGTCCCCTGCTCATCAAGCTCTTCATCGATGACTATCTGGCGCCGCGCCACCTGGACTGGCCGGTGATCGCCGCCCTGGCCGCCGGTTATTTGGGGTTGCAGGTGCTCTCTGCCGCCGGTTTCTACCTGCAATCCCTGCGCTTCAACCGCATCGCCCAGGCGGTGGTGCAGCGCCTGCGCGAGCAGGTGTTCGCCACCGCCATCCGGCTGCCCGCCCGCTATTTCGACCAGCATCGCTCGGGTTCCCTCATCTCTCGCATCACCAACGACACAGAGGCGATCATGAACCTCTATGTCCAGGTGATAGGGCTCCTGGTGCAAAAGCTGGTGCTCTTGTGCGGCATCCTCGTCTCCATGGCGCTGCTGGATGTGCGCCTGATGCTGGTGTGCGCCGCCCTGATCCCGGCGGTGGGCGCCGTGATGTGGCTCTACCAGAAGCTGAGCGTGCCCGTGGTGCGGGAGACCCGCAGCCTGCTCTCGGACATCAACAGCCGGCTCAACGAATCCCTGCAGGGGATGCCGGTGATCCAGGCCATGGTGCAGGAGGTGCGCTTCGCCAATGCCTTTGCCGAGGTGAACCAGCAGCACTGGCGCGCCCGGCTCAAGAGCCTGAAGATCAACGGCATACTGCTGCGCCCCCTCATCGATCTCTTCTACATGATGGTGCTCATCGGCCTGCTCGCCCTGTTCGCCCACGAGGGGCTGAGCACGGGCGGCGCCATCCAGGTGGGGGTGCTCTACGCCTTCATCAGCTACCTGGGGCGCATGATAGAGCCCCTCATCGAGATGACCAACCAGCTCAACCAGTTGCAGCAGGCCATGGTGGCGGGGGAGCGGGTGTTCGCCCTGCAAGACGAGGCGCGCGAGAGCACCCGGGGCGCCAGTGCCGAGCTGGCCGGCCGGGTCAGCTTCCAGGGGGTGAACTTCTCCTACGACGGGGAGCAGCCGGTGCTGCAAGGGGTGAGCTTCGACGTGGCACCCGGCCAGATGCTGGCCCTGGTGGGCCATACCGGCAGCGGCAAATCCACCATCATCAGTCTGCTGATGGGGTTCTATCCCATCGATGGCGGCGAGATACGCTTCGATGAGCGCCCCCTCTCGACCCTCTCCTTGAGCGCGGTGCGCCGCAGCATAGGTCTGGTGCAGCAGGATCCCTTCATCTTCGTCGGGACCTTGGCGGAAAACCTGCGCCTGGGACGCGAGGGCATCATGGATGCCCAGCTCTGGCAGGCGCTCGACGAGGTGCAGCTGGCCCGGTTTGTACGCTCCCTGCCCGATGGCCTGGATACCCTGATGGAGGAGGGGGGCAAGAACCTCTCCGCCGGCCAGCGCCAGTTGCTTTCGTTTGCTCGCGCCCTGGTGGGGGATCCCCGCATCCTCATCCTGGACGAGGCGACCGCGAGCGTGGACTCCCAGACCGAGCTCGCACTCTCCCAGGCGCTCTCGGCGGCGCGTCGCGGTCGCACCACCATCGCCATTGCCCACCGCCTCTCCACCATCGTCGATGCGGACGAGATCCTGCTGCTCTCCCGCGGCCAGGTGATCGAACGGGGCTCGCACCAGGGCCTGATGGCCGAGCAGGGGCATTACGCCCAGCTGTTCGAGATGCAGAGCCAGGGGGCCTGGCTGGAGGAGAAGCGGGCCTGAGCCTGAACCCATGACAACAGCCGGCAGATGCTGGCTGTTTTCTTATCGGGATGCGCCTCAGACCGCGGCCTTGTGCCGTGCGATCAGCTTGGGCTGCTGGGGCGGGAAGTCATCGTTGAAGAAGGTATCCGCCTCCTCGCTCTGCGCCTTGCGCGGCTTCGGATGACGGCGCCGAACGCCTGCTTGATGACGGGGTCGTTGAGGGCCTCGTAGTCGAACACGTTGGCGGCGTACGGGGAGTTGAAGTCGATGTCGACGAATTCGACCCTGGCACAGGCGGAGCTGAACTTGCCGTGGTGGCGGTCGACGTCGATTCGCTACTTGGGGCGTGAGTCTGCCATCGGCCTGGGTGATCCCTCATGGCAGGCGGAAAAGAGAGCTTGTCTATTGGGCAGGGGGCTGGCAACATTTCGGCTACATTCACTCATCGGATCAGTTTGCAATGGACCTGCAACGCTTCAAAGCCAATCTGGCACTGCGCCTCTTTGCCTGGCGCCATATCCCCGTCATCGGTTTTTGCGCCCCTGTCATCGAGCAGATGAACGCCAGGGCGCTGCGCATCCGCATTCCGCTGGGCTGGCGCACCCGCAACCACCTGGGCAGCATGTACTTCGGGGCACTCGCCACCGGCGCCGATCTGGTGGGGGGCCTGCTGGTGATGGAGAAGGGGCGGGCGCGGCGCAAGAAGGTGCATTTTGCCTTCAAGGATGTGCAGGGGGAGTTTTTGAAACGCCCGGAGGGGGACGTGCAGTTCGATTGCGAAGCGGGGGAGCTTATCGACGCCATGATAGACGAGTCCCTGGCGACGGGGCAGCGTATCAACCGCCCCATCCAGGTGGTGGCCACCTGTCCGTCGCGCAACGGGGATGAGGCCATGGCCCGCTTCGTGCTGACCCTCTCCATCAAGGCCAGCTAGCCCGCCACAGTGTGCTGGCAGGGCGGGGGCAAGGGTCCGCGGATCTCGGGGGTGGGCCCTTCCTTTACTACTCCCCGGCGACTGTGTTGGGCAGCTTGCAGCTTGGGAGGCAGATCTCGGGCTTAGAGGATCTCGGGGCTGACGCCTTCCTTCACTACGACCTTCATGCCGTTGAAGTTGACCACTTGCTCGGTCACTGTGCTGGGTAGCGCTTGCGTGGCAGAGTGTCGGGCTTAGAGGATCTCGGGGCTGACGCCTTCTTTCACCACGACCTTCATGCCGTTGAAGTTGACCACCTGCTCGGCCACTATCTTGCAGCGCTTGCGGGTCTCGACCTGACCGTCCACTTCCACCAGGCCCTCGGCCACCAGCGCCTTGGCGGCGCCGCCACAATCGGCCCAACCCTGATGCTTGATCAGGTCACACAAGGCAACGAAGGGGTGACCTTCGAGCAAAAACGTCTCCATGGGAAATCCTCTAGCTGGATGAATGCCTACACGGCAGGGCGGTCATTTTAGGCAGTTAGCCAGGGCAGGGAAAGGGCCTGGGCCCAATTGCTCCGAAAAAGGGGCGAGAGGAGCGGGGAAAACATCAGCCCGGCAGGGCCGGGCTGATTATGATTGTGCGCCTCCTTCCCTCAGGGCAGCTTGACCACCGCCTCCCCCGTCACGGCGAGGGCGCCGCTCTGGGTGAAGATGCGGGTGGCCAGGGTGGCGATGGGCTTGTCATCTCGCAGGGCAATCACCTCCACCTCCGCCGTCACCTCGTCCCCGACAAAGACCGGCTGCTTGAAGCTGAGGCTCTGGCCCAGGTAGATGCTCCCTTTCCCGGGCAACTGTTGCCCCAGCAGCCCGGAGAAGAGGCTGGCCAGCAGCATGCCGTGGACGATGGGGCGCTCGAACACAGTCGTGGCGGCGAAGGCCGGATCCAGGTGCAGGGGGTTGAAATCCTCCGACAGGTCGGCGAAGGCCGCCACCTCGGCCGGGCCGAAGCACTTGGTCAGGCTCGCCTTCTGGCCCACGGCAAGGGGTTGTACGCTCATGCAGGTTCCTCCTCTGTGGCGCGGGCAAACACAGGGTTGAGCCGCACCTTGACATAGTGGCCGGGAGCGGGGGCCAGCCCCTCCTCCGGTACTCGCGCGGGGACAGGGTCCACCCCTTCGTCACGGCTCTGGATAAAGCCCATCATCTCGGGCCACCAGGAGCCGCTCTGGTGGGTCGCCCCAGCCAGCCACTGCTCCGGGCTCTCGGCCCCGGCCTCGCTCTGCCAGAAGCCGTACTTGTTGGCGGTAGGCGGGTTGATGATGCCGGCGATGTGGCCCGATTCCGCCAGGATGAAGCGCCGCTCGCCGCCAAACAGCGTCATGCCCTGCCAGGTGCCCTGCCAGAGGGCGATGTGATCGTCCACGGCGGAGACCAGCAGCACAGGGGTCTTCACCTTGGCGAGATCGATGCGGGTGTTGCGGATCCTGAGCTCCCCCTTCACCAGCTGGTTCTCCAGGTAGAGACGGCGCAGCAGGCTGTTGTGGGTCTTGCCCGCCACATGGGTGCTGTCGCTGTTCCAGTGCAGCAGATCGAAGGCCACCGGGCTTTGGCCCTTGAGGTAGCTGTCGATGTAGTAGTTCCAGTAGAGGCTGTTCTCCCGCAGCAGGCTGAAGGAGACCGCCAGCTGGCGCCCGTCCATGATGCCCTTGGCCTCATTTTGCGCCTCGAGCGCCGCTATGATGGGCTCGTGGATGAAGATGCCAAGCTCTCCGGGCTGGGAGAAATCCAGCAGGGTGGTGAACAGGGTGGCAGAGCGCACCCGCTGCTTCTGGCGCCGCGCCGCCAGCCAGCCCATGGCCAAGGAGAGGGCAGTGCCGCCGATGCAGTAGCCGATGCCGTGCACCTCCCGCTCGCCGGTGGCCGCCTCCACGGCGTCCAGGGCGGCGATGACGCCGTCCACCACGTAGTCGTCGAGGTCGATGTTGGCCTGCTCCACCCCCGGGTTGCGCCAGGAGATCATGAATACCGTCTGCCCCTGGGCGACCAGCCAGGCCACCAGGGAGTTCTGGGGCCGCATGTCCATGATGTAGTACTTGTTGATGAAGGGAGGCACGATCAGTACCGGCGTCCTGGCCACCGTCTCCGTGGTCGGGCTGTACTGGATGAGCTCAAAGAGCTCGGTGCGCTGCACCACCCGCCCCGGGGTGGTCGCCAGATCCCGGCCGAGCTCGAAGGCGGATTCGTCGGTCAGGCGGATGTTGAGCTGATCGGCGCTGCGCTCCAGATCCTCGGCCAGCAGGGCCAGCCCGCGCACCAGGTTCTGGCCGTCGGACTCCAGGGTCAGCTTGAGCAGCTCAGGGTTGGTGGCCAGGAAGTTGCTGGGGGCCATGGCGTTGACATACTGACGGGTGAAGAAACGCAGCCGCTCCCGGCTTTTTTCAGGGACGCCCTCCAGGGCATCCACCGAGGCCAGCAGGTGCCTGGCGGTGAGCAGGTAGGACTGCTTGAGGTAATCGAAAAGGGGTTGCTCGCTCCAGGCCTCGGCCTTGAAGCGGCGATCGCTGCGCTCCGGGGTGATCACCGGCTCGCTCTGCTGGCCTGCGCTCTTGAGCAGGGTGTGCTGCATCAGCTTGAGCTGATCCTGCCACCAGTTCATCTGGGCCTGGATCAGTTGCCAGGGTTGCTGGCTGCCCTGCTCCAGCACCTGGCCCAGATCGTCCAGATTGGTCTGCAGCAGGGCCTGGGCGGTGCGCTCTGTCTGGGCCTTGGCCATGGCCAGCAGCTTGTCGTTGTAGTGGGCCAGGGCCTCGAACAGCGGGCCATAAGATGGTTGGCTCATGTGCTCTCCTTCACCCACACCCGGGGCGGGAACGCGCCCGCACCGTCGAGTCGTGGGGAGATGTGGCTGCCCGGCCGGGCAGCCAGGGGTTATCAGGCCTTGCCCGTGCTCTTCTTCACGGCGTCTGCGGTCAGGGTGTCCAGCTCTTCCTTGAACTGCTGGCCGAGGGCGCTCAGCTGCTGGATGTCATCCAGCATCTGGCGGGAGAGCTGGCTGGCGGTCTCCAGCTGCACCGTGCCGAGGGCCGCCAGGCTCTGGGCATCCTGCACCTTGCTCACGGCCTGCAGCTGGTTGAGGCCCAGTTCGGCGTAGGCGTTGGCGGAGGCCAGCTGCAACCGGGTCAACTGCTCGATATTGCTGGCCAGCAGCTGGTTGTAGCGGGTGAGGGGGGCGGCGAAGCCTTGCATCTGCTCGGTAAAGCTCTTGAGGATATCTATGTTCATATGCGTCTCCATGTTGGCGGAACTGTGTCGTTGCGAGCCTGGGCTCTTTGTCGGGTACCGCGAATCATCCCTGTTCACGCGTCATCGGCTCTGTTCAAACGCGTGTTTGAGCATTCTGCAACCAAGGGCGACCAGATGTAAATGACATAAATGTTAATTTCTGTTTGAATTTTTCCGTATGACAGAGGCCTGCCAGCCGGGAGGGACGGGAGGTGACGCACGGGATCCTGGACGCCCTCGTCTCCCGATCCGTGCACTGGTAGGCTGATATCCTCTCTCAGACCGCCCAAGGAATCCCCCGATGAAACCTCTCGCCCTGCTGCTCGGTTGCTCCTCCCTGGCCCTCGCCGGCATCGCCCACGCCAGCACCCCGATCCAGATCTCCCTGCCCGGGGTCAATCTGCCCTCGTCCAATCAGGTGGAAGGGGCACGGGCCTCCTTCCTCTATGGCCGCACCGGCCAGGTCAAGGGCATCGATCTGCCGGTGTTCGCCCTCTCGGACGTCAACAGTTTCACCGGCCTGCAGCTGGGGATCTTCTTTGGCGCGGGCCGGGTGCGTGATCAGTTCCAGGGGGTTGCCATCAATGCCGTCAACTGGCACGACGGCCAGGACAGAGGGGTGAACCTGGGCTTCGTCAACCTGACCAACAATGTGCAGGGGCTCAACTGGGGGGCGGTCAACATCGCCCGTGGCAATGCCCTGGCCAACGTCGGCTTCGTCAACTATGCCGAGCGCACCAGCTTCCAGATTGGTTTCGTCAATGCCACCAAGCACCTGGATGGCCTGCAGATAGGTCTGGCCAACTACGCCGAGAACGGCATCTTCCCCATACTGCCCCTCATCAACTTCAAGAAATCCTTCTAGGGGTCACCTTGCCCTTGCTTTAGGAGGGGCAGCCAGTACCCTGTGCTCCATCAAGGCTGCACAGAGGTAACAGGAGCATGACAGGGGAACACATGGACGCCATCGGCATCGGCTGGGACGTGAGGGGTTGGCAGGGCAATGCCCAGGCGGTGGCCGTGGTGGGCTGGCAGGCCCGCACGCAGCAGTTGCACTGGCTCGGGATCTCCCCCCTATTTCGGCTGAGCTCCCGGGTGGCGCCGGATCTGGATGCCCTGCTGCGCCCGGCCCTGCAAGACGAGGTGGCGCTGATGCAGGTGCTGGCCTGCCCGCGACTGGCGCTTGGCATCGACGCGCCGCTGGCCTTTCCCCGCGCCCTCGCCGAGTTGCTGGGGGGGCAGGGGAGCGACTTTCCCGTGCCCCAGCGGGAGATAGACAATCCTTATGCCTACCGGGATTGCGAGCGCTGGCTCCATGAGCGTTATGGCAAGAAGCCGCTCTCGGCCACTTTCGATCGGCTCGGCAACAACGCCACCCTGGCCCTCTCCATGCTGCCGCGCCTCGGGGATCTGCAACTGGTGCCAAGGCAGGTGAGGGAGGCCAAACGCGCGGTGCTGGAGGTCTATCCCGCCCTTGCCAAGGTGGGGGGCAAGGCCTCTGCGGTGCGGCCCGCACTGCAGCCCCATCTGCCGGCGTCCCTCATCCCGGGTACGGATCCCTATGATGCCGCTCTGTGCGCCCTGATGGCGCTGCAATATGCGGCGGACGGGGCGGTGGGCGCGCTGCCGCCCCTGCTGGCCCCTCCGGCCGACTTCCCCCGGGACGAGGGGTGGGTCTACCACTTCGTTCCCTGACCGGCTAACCCAGCCGCCCCTTGCTACTGGCTGAGGATTTCTGGCTAAGCTGGATAGACTCAAACGATCTGCAGGGTGGCATCATGACAGTGATACAGGGGTTGCTGGAGGGTATTATCGATGGGGTCTGGATCCTGGTCTTGCCGCTATTGGGGATGGGGGGCATTGTCGCCACTCTCTGGCTTTGGTTGAAGCGCCGGGATCAAACGGTCAAGCTCCCTATCGATAGAGATGCCTTGTTAAGGCTGCCGGGCTATGGCTTGCAGCAGCAGATATCAGATCGACAGATGGATGTGATCGGCTATCTGCTGCTGGCGGTGTTGATCACCACGGCGCCGTTTGCCGGAGTGGGGGCCAAGGCGCTGTTGGCCAGAGAGACGCCCCCTTATTTCATTTTGCTGGCGATCTTGCTTTGTCTGCTCAGCTGTTGCCTGAGAGCCTGGAAAAATTTGCAGCAGCTGAATCGCTATCGGCTCGGTTATGTCGCCGAGCTGGCAACCGCTGCCGAGTTGCTGCGTTTGCAAGGGATGGGTTATCAGGTTTTTCATGATATTCAGGCCGACGGCTTCAACATTGACCATCTGGTGGTTGGCGCCAACGGTGTATTTGCCATCGAAACCAAGGGGCGCCACAAGTGGCTGAGGGATGCCAGGCAGCGTGGCAAGAATCACGAGATAGTGTTTCGGGATGGGCGATTGCAGTTTCCATCCTGGTATGAGACGGAACCACTGAGTCAGGCCGAACGTCAGGCCTGCTGGGTGCATCAATGGTTGAGCAAGGCGGTCGGTTCGGCCATTCCAGTGACTCCTGTACTGGTATTCCCTGGCTGGTATATCAAGCTGCAATCCCGGCCGCCTTTTCCTGTTATCAGTCACAAGCAGTTGGTGACCACCTTGCCGAGACTGGGTTCCTTGCTCTTCTCTCAAGCTCAAATCAATGCGCTCAGCTATCAGATCGCACAACGCTGTGTGCAAGGCTCGCCCTAGTCTTCAGCCCAGCCGCAGCAGCAAGACGCCGCCAAGCAGGGCGAGGGCAGCCAGCCATTTGCCACGGCCGAGGCGCTCCTGAAAGCAGACCGCGCCAATCAGGAAAGAGATGAGTATGCCGCTCTCGCGCAGGGCGCTGACCTGGGCCAGGGGCGCCTGGGTCATGGCCCACACCACGATGGCGTAAGCCAGGGTCGAGCAGGCGCCCCCCAGCAGGGCGAGGCGCCAGCCCCGCCTCAGTACCGGCCAGATCGCCACCCCGAGGGCGCGGCGCGCCAGCGCCAGCATCAGGCCTCCCTCCAGCACCACCAACCAGAGCACATAGGCCACCGGCTGATCGCCGCTGGCCCGTGCCCCCATGCCATCGACCAGGGTGTAGCAGGCGATGAGGCCGGCGCACAGCCAGGCGCTGGGATCCTGCCTGTCCATCCCCTTGAGGCCGAGCAGGATGAGGGCGGCGGCGATGAGGGCGATGCCCGCCAGGGCCGTACCCTGCGGCATGCCTTCGAGCAGCAGCGAGGGGATGAACAGCAGCAGGATGGCGCCGCCGCGCATCAGGGTATAACGCTGGGCCAGGGATCCCGCCCCATAGGCGCGGGCCAGCAGCTGGTAATAGCCGACGTGGAGCAGGGCCGAGACCAGCAGAAAGGGCCAGGCGGCCGGGGCGGGCGGGGGCAGCCAGGGCAGCAGGGGCAGGGCGATGAGGGCGCAGCCCTGGCTGACCAGCAGCGTCATGGCGCTTTTGTCGCGGGCGCCCTTGATCAGGGCATTCCAACCCACGTGGAGCAGGGCCGAGCCGAGCACCAGACTGAAGACGAGGGGGGACATAGGACTCCAATGTACTCAGTGATACGGACAGGGCCAACTGGCCCTGTCTCTTGCTTGCCATTGATTCAACGCTGACGCCAGCGCTGGGTGCGCAGCCCAAGGAGGTGGGCCAGCAGGAAATAGACCCCCTTGGCCGCCATGGCGGTGAACAGCAGGAGCACGGCCATGGCGGCGGCGCTGCCGGTCTGGCCCGCATCGTCCAGGTTGAGGATGGCGATGGCGGCGGGCAGGGTATCGGGGGCGTAGAGGAAGACCAGGGCCGAGGTGGTGGTCAGGGCATTGACGAACAGATAGATGGCGACGTCGAGCAGGGCCGGACTGCACACCGGCAGCGTGATGCGCCAGAAGGTGAGGTAGCGGGGCAGCTTGAGGGAGCTGGCCACCGTCTCTATCTCGCTCGGCAGCTGCTTGAGGGCGGCCTGCATCGTCATCTGGCCGACCGTGTAGTAGTGGCACAGGGAGTTGATGACCAGCAGGGTCATGGTGCCGTAGAGCAGGGAGAGGGGATTGCCTGGCTGGTTGAAGAAGAAGATATAGCCCAGCCCCAGCACCATGCCGGGCACCGCCATGGGCAGCAGTCCCAGCAGGCTGATGAGGCGGCGCAGCCAGCCAAAGCCGTCCACCTTCTCCACCAGGTAACTGCCCAGCATCACCAGGGCACTGCCAAACAGGGCGACCCCGGCCGCCAGGGTGAGGGAGTTGAACCAGGGTTGCCAGCCATAGGGGGTGGTGCTGGCAAAATCATAATGACGCAGGCTGAGCCCCAGATCCCAGGGCCAGAAGCTGACCAGGGAGCCATAGATGGCGACCCCTATCAGGGTGACGATGAAGAGGGCGATGAGGGAGCAGAACACCAGGCAGCAGCCATCCCGCAGGGCATGGGGGACGGGGCGGTAAATGACGGCGTTGCTGGCCAGCTGCCCCCGCTGGCGACGGGCGAGCCAGCGATCCAGGCCGAAGGCGAGCAGGGCGGGCAGCAGCAGGAAGACGCTGGTGACCGCGCCCATGGTGAAGTTCTGCTGGCCGACCACCTGCTTGAAGATGTCGGTGGCGAGCAGGGAATATTGACCCCCGATCACCTTGGCAACGGCAAAGTCGCACACCGCCAGGGTGAACACCAGTACCAGGGCGCTGAGGATGCCGTAACGGGCATTGGCCAGGGTGATGAGCACGAAACGGCGCCAGCTCGGCAGCTTGAGCACCCGTGCGGCCTCGTAGAGGCGCGCATCCGCTGTGCCCAGGGTGGTGCAGAGCAGCATGAGGGCATGGGGAAAACACCAGAAACCCAGGCCGAGCAGTATGCCGATGGGGCCATAGATGGACTCCCCCATCAGCCAGGATTTAAGCATGCCCTGGTTGCCGAACAGATAGATGAGGCTGATGGCGGGCAGCAGGGAAGGGGCCAGGATCGGCAGGTTGGCCAAGAGACGAAACCATCGCCGCCCCGGCATGCAGCTGCGGGTCAGGGCGAAGGCGTAGCCGAAGGCGAGCACCACCACCCCGACGCTCACCGCGAGCCCGATCAGCAGGGTGTGACCGGCGGAGGCGCGCAGCTGGGGGGCGGCGAGATAGTGCTGAAAGTTGGCCAGGCCGACGAACTGGCCGCCGGCATCCTGCACGCTCTTTTGCAGCATGGCCAGCAAGGGGGCGGCCAGCCCCAGCAGCAGGAAGAGGCTGACCGCGAGCAAGAGCACCAGGGCCAGCAGGCGATCCGCACGCCACTGGGCGCGCTCGGACAGGAAGAGGGTCGGCATGGGGACTCCGAACAGGCGCAAAGGCTCAGACTGGGGGCGAGGGGAATTCAGGCGTGGCATGTGGGCTCCGGGCGAAAATGGTGCAGCTGATCCCGGGGGATCTCCAGATGCAGGCGGCGACCTGGGGCGAGATCCAGCGCCGCCACCTCCCGCAGAGGCACATTGACCTGCAGCGGCTCGGCCAGGGCCGCGTGGTGGCAGGCGACCCGCACGTGATTGCCCTGGAAGGCGCAATCCGAGACCTCGACCGGCAGTTGTCCCCCCAAAGATGAGAGGCGCAGCGCCTCCGGGCGAATGCCGAGCTCGCCGCCTATCCCTTCCCCCGGGCAGGCGAGCTGGCCTGGCAGGAAGTTCATCTGACCGACGAAGTTGGCGACGAAGCGACTGGCCGGGGCCCGGTAGATCTCCTCCGGGGTGCCGAACTGTTCGATGCGCCCGGCGTTCATCACCAGGATGCGATCGGCCATGGTGAGCGCCTCCTCCTGATCATGGGTCACCATGATGGTGGTGATGCCAAGGCGCCGCTGCAGGCGCTTGATCTCGTCGCGCAGATGGACCCGCACCTTGGCATCCAGGGCCGAGAGGGGCTCGTCGAGCAGCAAGAGGCCGGGGGAGAGGATCAGTGCCCGGGCCAGGGCGACTCGCTGCTGCTGGCCGCCGGAGAGCTGGGCCGGGTACTTCGCCTTGGCTGCCTCCAGATGGACCAGGGTCAGCCACTCGTCGACCCGGGCGGCGATGGTCCGGCTCGGCAGCTTCTGCTGGCGCAGGCCGATGGCGATGTTCTCGGCCACCGTCAGGTTGGGGAACAGGGCATAGGACTGGAAGACGATGCCAAAGTCGCGAGCCTCTGGGGGGAGCAGGGTGACATCCTGGCCTCCCTGGCGGATGCTGCCGCTGCTCGGGGTCTCCAGCCCGGCGATCATCCGCAGCATGGTGGTCTTGCCGCAGCCGGAGGGGCCGAGGAAGCAGACGAACTCCCCCGCCTCGATGGAAAGAGAGAGGGGGTTGACGGCGGTGAAGCCATCGAAGTGTTTGGAGATATGTTCGAGTTGCAGATAGGCGCTCATCAGAGGACTCCTTCTTGGTGTAGACCAGATTGTCCCGTCGCCAGGTTGCAGCTTGATGACAATGAGGTGGCGGGGCGAAAAAGAGCCCGCCGAAATAAAAAGAGCGGCGCCCCTGGGCGCCGCTCTTGCTGTGTCCTGGCTGCGGGCGTTGTGCCGCCCGCAGTTTGGATCACTGGGCCTCGGACTTGCCGTCGAAGCGGCTGCTCCAGTCGGCGAGGATCTGAGCGCGCTCCCTGGCCATCTTGGCGAAATCGAGGGGGATCATCGCCTGCTTCACGTCCGGGTAGTTGGGCACAGGTTTGCTCAGGGCTGCTATGCCCACCACGGGGTAGTTCTGGCTGTAGAGGTGGTTGGCGCTCTCGCCGATGGACCAGTCCACCAGGGTCTTGGCGGCGGCGGATCCTTCGTTGACCAGGGCCACGGATTCGGTGTCCCAGCCGATGCCGCCCTTGGGCAGGATCACGCTGATGGGGGCCCCCTGGGTCTTGAGTTTGGCGCCCCGCAGGCTCATGGAGATGCCCGCCAGCACCTCGCCCTGGGCCGCCTGCACGCAGGGCTTGGAGCCAGAGTGGGTGTACTGGGCTATGTTGCCGTGCAGTTTTTCCATGTAGGCCCAGCCCTTGTCATCCCCCAGGCTCTGCAACCAGGCCGCGACCATCATGAAGCCGGTGCCGGAAGAGGCGGGGTTGGGCATGGCGATCCTCCCCTTGAACTCGGGCTTGAGCAGATCCTCCCAGCTGGTGGGGGCCGGGATGCCGAGGGACTTGCCCATGGCCTCGTTGAAGCAGACGGCGTTGAAGAAGGCGTCGTTGCCATACCAGGCCGGGTTCGCCTGCGGGTCGCGCAGACCCGGATCCAGGGCCTCGGCACCGGCGGGCAGGTAGGGCTTGATCACCCCTTCCTGCTTGAGCAGGGCGAGGGAGGATCCCGCCAGTCCCCACACCACATCGGCCTGGGGCCTTGCCTTCTCGGCCAGCAACTTGGCGGTGATGACCCCGGTGGAGTCGCGCACCCACTTGATCTCGATGTCGGGGTGGGCCTGTTCGAAGGCCTGCTGATAGGGCCCCATGATGTCGGTCTCAAACGCCGTGTAGACGGTCAACACCTCCTTGGCGTGGGCGGTCGTGGCGAGGGTCATCATGCCCAGCAGGGCGGCGAGCTTGGTCATCTTCATCGAACTTTCCCTATTGCGGTGGAGTGGGGAGACAGGAGCGGGAGACCCGATCCGCCAATCTGGTTCATACCAGATGGTTGGATTGGCATGCTAGGAAGGGAAAATGACGGTTGGATGACGGCATCATGGCAATCCTGTGACCCTTGTCTGTCGCCGAAAAAGGATGGTGTGCGGGCTATGTGAAGCTTTGATGAAGATTGGCGGCGGGTGCTTTACCCCCGCAGATGGGCCCCATACCATGGCGCTAAATGGTATAGACCAGTGTCGATAACCACTCTCCTAGCTGCCGACGATGAGGCCATATGAACAAGGACAACCCCTATCTGCTGCTGACCCCGGGTCCGCTCTCTACCTCCCGCACCGTGCGTGAAGCCATGCTCAAGGATTGGTGTACCTGGGATGACGACTACAACTTGGGGGTGGTGCAGGCCATCCGTGCCCGGCTGGAGGCGCTGACCGGCTACCCGGATCTCTACAGCAGCGTCTTGATGCAGGGGTCGGGCACCGCCAGCGTCGAGGCGTGCCTGGGCAGCGTGATCGGCCAGAACCACAAGCTGCTGATCGTCGACAACGGCGCCTATGGTGCCCGCATGGTGGAGATAGCCCGCAGGCTCAACATACTCCATCGGGTCTACCAGCTGGACGAGTGCCAGCCGGCCGATCCCGAGGAGCTGGCCCGCCTGCTGGCCGAGGATGACACCATCAGCCATGTGGCCATGGTGCACTGCGAGACCACCACAGGCCTGCTCAACCCCCTGGAGGCCGTTGGCCGGGTGGTGCAGCAGGCGGGGCGCTGCTTCATCGTCGATGCCATGTCGAGCTTTGGCGGCATTCCCATCGATTTTCAGCGCGCCGGCATCGACTTTCTGATCAGCTCGGCCAACAAGTGCATCCAGGGTGTGCCCGGTTTTGGCCTGGTGCTGGCCAGGCGCAGCCGCCTGCTGGCCTGCGAGGGGCAGGCCCGCTCCCTCTCCCTGGATCTGTTCGATCAATGGCGGGTGATGGAGCAGGGGGGCGGCAAGTGGCGCTTCACCAGCCCGACCCATGTGGTGCGCGCCTTTCATCAGGCACTGCTGGAGCTGGAGCAGGAGGGGGGCGTCGCCGTCCGTCATGCCCGCTATTGCCAGAACCAGCGCCGCCTGGTGGCAGGCATGGTGGCCCTGGGCTTTGAGCCCCTGCTCGATGAGGCGCTGATGTCCCCCATCATCACCTCCTTCCTGGCACCAACGGCGCCGGGTTACGACTTCAAACGCTTCTATGAGCGGCTCAAGGGGGCTGGGTTTGTCATCTATCCGGGCAAGGTCTCCCGGGCCGACTGTTTTCGCATCGGCAACATAGGGGAGGTCTATCCCGCTGACATGGACCGCCTGCTGGCTGCCGTGGCCGCCCACAGCGACTGGCAAGCCTGAGCGGGCCGGCGGTTGCCATCCCTCGCGTGCCCGCAGCCCGGGCATCCATCCATGACGACGGCAAGGTCACCCTTGCCAGGAGAGCACAATGAACAAGCAGTCAGTGAACAAGCAAGTGGAAGCCGTGATCCTCGACTGGGCCGGTACCGTGGTCGATTTCGGCTCCTTCGCCCCCACCAGCATCTTCGTCGAGGCGTTCGCCCGCGCCTATGAATTCGAGGTGACCCTGGCCGAGGCCAGGGTGCCCATGGGCCTTGGCAAGTGGGACCATATCCAGGCCCTGGGTCGCCTGCCCGAGGTGGATGCGCGCTGGCGCGCCCGCTTCGGCCATTCCATGAGCGAGGCCGAGGTCGATACCCTCTATCACACCTTCATGCCGTTGCAGCGGGCCAAGGTGGCCGAGTTCGCCGAGCCCATCCCGGGAGCCCTGGCCACCATCGCCTGGTTGAGGGGGCGAGGCATCAAGATAGGCTCCTGCTCCGGCTACCCGAGAACCGTGATGGAGGCCCTGCTGCCCGCCGCCAGGGACGCGGGTTATCGCCCGGACCATGTGGTGGCCACCGACGATCTGCCCGCAGGGGGCAGGCCCGGTCCCTGGATGGCGCTGGCCAACGTCAATGCCCTTGGGGTGGGCTCGGTGCAGGCCTGCATCAAGGTGGACGATGCGGCCCCCGGCATAGAGGAGGGGATCAACGCCGGCATGTGGACGGTCGGCCTGACTCTCTCGGGCAACGAGGCGGGCCTCACCCTGGCCGAGTATCAGGCCGCCAGCCCGGCGACCCTGGCGGCTTGCCGCGCCAAGGCGGCTCCCAGGTTGCAACAGGCGGGGGCCCACTATCTGATCGACACCCTGGCCTCCCTGCCCGCCGTGGTGGCCGAGATCAATCGCCGCCTGGAGGCGGGGGAGAAGCCCTGAGCCACAGTTCCGTCAGCACGTCACATACGACAAGAGGCCCGCGCTGCGGGCCTCACCGTCTGAGGGACAAACTGGCGGTCTGCGGATGCCGTGCATGCAAGCAGGCCGCTGCGTCCCGTGACTTGGCCCTGTGGGCGCCCGGCTGCGACTCACACTCCCTCATGGGCTTGATGCTCTGTTTCCAATCTATCCGATGTCAGGCGCCTTGCCGGGCTTCTCTTCCCTCGCTCATGCTCTCTTCGCACGCACCATGGGCCTTGGGCGCAGTGCCCTGGTCCCCTATCAGGGGCATCAGCGCCGGGATACGCGGTTGCTGGAGTGAAAAATCATCACATATGCCATCAAACAAGAATCGTCAGTCAAGGATCCGCACCCTGCTACCTCGCAGCAGCAGGCCGTCGACAGGGCGGGGCGAGGGCGAAAGGATCGCCGCGTTTATTGCGGGTCAGCGAGGCGCGAGTGGAGCAGAGCCAGAAGAGGGAGCCGCAGTGCTGGGTTGCAGAGGCGAGACAAGAGGTGAGCTGTCAATGACAGGGGGGCAAGGGCGAGCCGGTATGAAAGGGCAAACACTAATCCTGGCTGATGAAAACAAGCAATCCATGGACACCTGAGAGCCGCTTCTCGACCTCATCGTGCTGTTGCCTGCATCCGACATGGGCCCAGGCGCCACCCCGGCAAAGCGGGGTGGCGCCAAGGGGGAGTGGCGCGAACTCAGCCCTTGTCCGCCTTGCCGGCGGCATCGGCGAGGCGGGCAAGGTGGCGAGCCCAGGAGGGCACGGGGCGCCCCTCGTCCTCGGCCTGCTCCTTGCGAAGGATGGCGCGGCGCACCAGGTTGGCGCCGAGCCAGCGTATTGGCTCCGGTGGGAACTGGCCCCGGGGGCCCCTTGCCAGGGGGCAGTGGCGCCACTCGTTGTCGAGCTCCAGCGCCAGGGCGGCGAGGATCTCCCCGCCCATCCAGCTTTGCACCACGCCGTTGCCCGAATACCCGGCGCCATAGAGGACATTGGGGTGATCCTCGAGATGGCCGAAGAAGGGCAGACCGGTGGCGCTGCGATCAGAAGGTCCGGTCCAGCTGGCGGCGATGGGCAGATCCGCGAGGGAGGGAAAGAAGCCGTCGAGGCGGCGGCGCAGATCGGCGGCGAAGGCGCTGGGGCGATCGAACCAGGGGTGGAGGCGGTTGGCAAACGCAAAGCGGTTGCCCCCCTTGCCCAGCATGAGGCGACCGGCCGGGGTACGGCGGTAATAGTGCACGAAGGTGCGGCCATCCACCACGCTGATCCCATCCCTCAGTCCCAGTGCATCCAGGCGCTCGGGGGCGGGATCCGTGATCACCATGTCGGAGGAGACCAGGATCAGGTTGCGGGAGAGCTGGCGGCACTGGCGCGGCAGCCAGGCGTTGATGGCGAGGATCACCTTGTCGGCCCCGACGCTGCCAAGGGGGGTCTCGAGCAGGGGCCTGGCGCCGTGCACCAGCCGGGTCATGGGGGTCTGTTCATGGATGACAATGCCGAGGGCCAGGGCGACCCGGCGCAATCCGCGCACCAGCAGGGCGGGTTGCACGCTGCCCGCCGCCGGGCTGAAGTGGCCCGCCAGGTGAGCCTTGGAGCCGGCGCGGGCCTGCACCTCTTCCGGGGACAGGGATTGCCAGCGGCTGATCCCTGCCTGCTCGAGGGCGACGAGGGCGGGGGCCATGCCCCCTTGCTGGGCCGGGCTGGTGGCGGTGTAGAGGGTGCCATCGAGGCGCAGCTGCGCCTCGATGCCGTGATGCTGGCAAAAATCGCGGATGGCAAAGACCGCCTGCTCGGACGCCTGTACCAGACGCGTCGCCTCCTGCTCGCCAAACAGGCGGCGCAGGGAGGGGTACTTGGTGGACCAGGTGAGCAGGCAGCCGCCATTGCGTCCGGAGGCGCCAATGCCGCACAGGGCCCGCTCTATGATAACCACTCGCAGCGCCGGATCCTGCTGCTTCAATTTGATGGCGCTCCACAGGCCTGTGTAGCCGCCACCGACGATGGCGATGTCGGCCTCGATGTGTTGCCCGAGGGGGATGGGGTCGGCCGGTTGTTCCCGGGCCAGGGCCTCGGCCAGCCAGAAGGGAAGTGTCTCTTGGGTCATGGGTCGCCTGTTGGTCTATACCAAAAGGCGCCAGTATGGGGGCCGTCCATGACGTTGCCATGACGCCAGGGTGACAGCCTGATGGCAAGCGGGAGAGCGGTGGGCTAAGGGGGCGGCCCGGCTCAGGGCTGCCGGGCTGGGGGGGCGCTGATGCGCTCCAGCTCGATGACCAGGGCGTCATGGCGCCAGTATTCGTGATCGAGTTCATAGAGGCGGCCAGCCTCATCGAAGTTGAGGCGGCGGATGAAGAGGGCGGAAGAGCCGGGGGTGAGGCCGAGCAGGCTGGCGCGCTCCCCCTCCAGGATGACGGGATAGAACTGGATCTGGGTGCGCGCCAGGTGCAACTGGTAGTGCTCCTCGAACAAGCGGGTCAGGGACTGGCTCAGGTCGTGGCGGCCGAGATCCGGGCAGCAGCTGGCGCAGACATGGTTCTCCTCGAGCAGCACGACGCGTCCGTCCAGGCTGCGCAGGCGTTGCAGGTTCCAGCTCTTGGTGAAGGCGGGCAGCCCCATGGTCTGGGCCGCCTCTGGGCTCGGGTAGGCGAGCTGGCTGGCGAGCAGCCGGGTATGACCGAGGCGCCCCTGGGCCGTCACCAGCTCGTTGAAGCTGGCGCGCTCGGTCGGGTTGTAGCGCAACCTGGGGGGGGAGACATACCAGCCGCGGCGATTCTCCCGATAGATGAGCCCCTTGCCCTCGAGCAGTGCCAGCGCCTCGCGCAGGGTGACCCGGGTGGTGGCGAAGGTGTCGGCCAGCTGGCGTTCGGCGGGCAGCTTGCCCTGGGCCTGGATGCGGCCGGCCAGGATCTCCTGCTCGATGGATTGACTGATGATCTGATAATGAAGAGCCGGGCTGTGCATGGCTGATCCTGTGATGAAGGCAAGGGAGACGAAGGCGATGAGCCGAGGGGCTGGTCGGCCCCTGACGGCCCCATTGGATGACATTCAGATGTCAGCCTGATGACAAGGGACAATAAGGGGCCATCCCCGGGGCGTCAAGGCGCCTGGCCCTGGCTGGGACAGGGCACGGGCGGCGGCAGGGGAGTGCGGTCACGGGGAGCGGAAAGCAAAAAATCCCGCACGAGGCGGGATCCTGAATAAATGGTGCGTCCTAGTGGATTCGAACCACCGACCCCCACCATGTCAAGGTGGTGCTCTAACCAGCTGAGCTAAGGACGCATCTTCATCAAAATGTGGTGGGTTTAATTGGATTCGAACCAACGACCCCTACCATGTCAAGGTAGTGCTCTAACCAACTGAGCTATAAACCCACGGCTGCTATCGCAGTAATATGGTGCGTCCTAGTGGATTCGAACCACCGACCCCCACCATGTCAAGGTGGTGCTCTAACCAGCTGAGCTAAGGACGCGAAAACTGTGTGCTGAATGGTGCGTCCTAGTGGATTCGAACCACCGACCCCCACCATGTCAAGGTGGTGCTCTAACCAGCTGAGCTAAGGACGCATCGCATATCAGAAAGTGGTGGGTTTAATTGGATTCGAACCAACGACCCCTACCATGTCAAGGTAGTGCTCTAACCAACTGAGCTATAAACCCACTCGATGAGTTGAATTCGAACCGACGACACAATCTTCACCGTGCCAAGGTCATGCTCTGACCAACCGAGCGACAAACCCACTTCACCACGCCAGCTGTGCTGACGTGGACGGCATACTACCCATGGCCCCCAAGGCTGTCAACAAGGGACATGCACAAAGGAGACTGTTTGCCCAGTTCTTGCGCAGCCTGTTGATTTTGCAGGCATGACGGTTCAAAAGCTGCGCTCTGGCCCCCGCCGGTCGGGGTGGCGGCCTCCTCGTCAGGGGGCCGGGTGGCGGGCGGCGCAGGCGGCCAGGATCCGCTGCCAGCCATGGGCGTGGCGCAGGCTGGCGGCGCGAAACGCCAGCCAGGCCTGGCTCTGCAGACCCAGACCATAGCGCTGGCGCCAGGGGGAGAGGGCGGGTTGGGGTGTCAATGGGGTCAGCAGGCGTTCAAGCAGGGGAGCGGTAGCGCGAAACTGGCGATCCAGCCCGGTGAGCCAGGGCTGGATCGCCCCGCCATAGTAGTGACCAAGGGCACCGCGCAGCCGCACCGCCCGGTTCGAGTCCGTGGCCGGGCAGGCGTCATCCAGGCTGGCTTGCTCTATCTGTTGTGCGCTCTGGTTGAGGCGGGCCGTGGCGAGTTCGAGGGAGTAGAGCAGGCGCGCCAGTCCCCGATCCCGGTAGAGACTCTCCAGGGCCGGGGTCAGGGGCGGCAGGGATGGCAGCGCCTTGCTAGACCGCGGCGTCTCGGCCGCCAGCACCCCATCTCGCCACTGCAGCAGGGTGAGCAGGGCCTGCCGGGTCTCGACCAGGCTGGCATCCGGCGCCAGGGGGGCTGGGCGGGGGGAGAGGGCGCGGCGCAGCTCCTGGCTGCTCACCAGGGCATTCCAGAACCTGGCGCTGAGCACGGCGCGTTTTTGCCTGGCGAGATCCGCGAGCCAGAGCCGGGTCTGCGGGTCCTCGCTGTGACAGGCATCGAGTCGCTGGATCAGCTGCCACTCGTAATCGAGGCGGCTGAAGTGGTCGGCGCTGCGGCCCAGGGGGCTGTTGCGCTCGGCCACCAGGGCGCCGAGGCCGCATCGGTTGAGGGTCAGCATGTCGAGCAGACCGACCCGCAGGTCCGGGATGGTCAGCTGCAGGTCCCGCTGGGGCGGGAAGGGGATGGGGGTGACGGGCACGGCGGCGGGGGCGGGTCGCTCCAGCACGGAGGAGACCCGGGTCTGATAGGTATCAAACTGCGACTGGGGCCCGGGCTCGCAGCCGGCGAGCAGGGTGGTCGCCAGCACCATGGCCAGGGCAGTGCCTCTGACTGCCATCCGCGCTCTCCTTGCTGGCGCTGCCTGCGCCCGGGTCAATGGATTGCCCGCCCCCCTCAGCGGGTGGCGAAGCGGCCGTAGATCACCCTGAGTCTGGCACCCAGCATCAGGGCGGCGCCGGTCAGGCCGACGATGAAGCCGATCCAGAAGCCCTGGGGCCCCATGCGGGGCACAATCCAGTCGGTCAATCCCAGGATCATGCCGCTTGGCAGCCCCAGTCCCCAGTAGGCGACGATGGTGATGTAGAAGATGGCCTGGGTGTCCTTGTAGCCGCGCAGGGCGGCGGCGGCCACCACCTGCACCGAATCGGAGATCTGGTAGATGGCGGCGAAGAACAGCAAGATGGCCGCGAGGGTGATCACCTGGAGATCATCGGTGTAGATGGCGGCGATCTGCTCGCGCAGCAGCACGGTCAGGGCGGCGGTGCAGGCGGCGACCGCGATGCCCAGCATCAGGCCGGTGCGGGCCGCGACCCTGGCATGATCAGGCAAGCCTTCCCCTATGCTGTGGCCGACCCGGATGGTCACGCCGACGCCAATGGACAGCGGCAGCATGAACACCAGGCTGGAGAAGTTGAGCGCTATCTGGTGGCTCGCCACCGTCTCCGCGCCAAACGGCGCCAGCATCAGGGCCACCACGGTGAACAGGGTCACCTCGCAGAAGATGGCCATGGCGATGGGGAACCCCAGGCGAAACAGGCGCCAGATCCGGCTGCCGTTGGGGCGGGCAAGCTGGCTGAACAGCCCGATCTCCTTGAAGTGGGTGGAGACCTTCACATAGAGGATCATCGCCAGCAGCATGGCCCAGAGCACGATGGCGGTGGCCACGCCGCAGCCGACACCGCCGAGTTTGGGCATGCCGAAGTGGCCATGGATGAAGATGTAGTTCGCCGGGATATTGACCGCCAGCCCCACGAAGCCGATCACCATGGTGGGCATGGTGTGGGAGAGCCCCTCGCTGAAGTTGCGCAGCACCTGGAAAAGTACGAAGGCGGGCAGTCCCCACAGGATGGCGTGCAGGTAGCCGGCGGTCTTGTCCGCCATCACGGGATCCACGTCCATGAATTGCAAGGCCAGCGGGCTGACATAGAGGGCCCCCATGGCGATGGGGGTCACCATGAGCGCCAGCCAGAAGCCCTGGTGCACCGCCGGGCGCACCTGGTCCCGTTTGCGGGCCCCGTTGAGCTGGGAGACGATGGGGGTGAGCGCCATGATGATCCCCTGTACCAGCAGGATCACCGGCAGCCAGAAGCTGGAGGCGACCGACACGGCGGCGAGATCGACCGCGCTGACCTGACCGGCCATCACGGTATCGACGAAGTTCATCGCGATCTGTGCGACTTGCGCCACCAGGATAGGGCTGGCAAGACGAATGAGTTGCCTCGCCTCGGACCAATAACGTTGCACTGACACCTCCGGTGGGAACAGCCAGGGTTGGCATGATGACATGGATAAAGAGAAGGTCGGTGCACCAGAACGGGGCACCGAGGGAGTCATTCTAGCCGTAATGGCCAGACAAACGAAACGATAGCGTGCGCCTTGCCCCCCAATGGGGTTGCTTACCCTTTGATCTCGCTGTCCTCGTGGTCGCTGATCAAGAGATTGGCGGCGGCGTAGGCGGCCTGCTCGCGCAGCTCGCTGGGTACCCGCTCGTCCCGGGCCACCGCATCGAGGGCCCGGATGCTGGCGGCGATGGCCTGAGGCACATAGCCCTGCTCCCCGGACCCTATCTGGTTGTAGGCGATGCGAATGGCTTCACAGCATTGATATACCAGCATTTTTATTTCCTCGTTAAGCCAGGTTGGAATGGCGTCACTATAGCGAGCTGGGGTCTCCTTGTCAGCCGCCGCCCTTGTCTTGCAAGGTGGCCGGGGGTAACCTGCCGACAATTTTCACAGCCTGGAGAGACCCATGTTCACCGGTATAGTACAGGGGACCGCCGAACTGGTGGCCATCGAAGATCTGCCCAACTTTCGCACCCATGTGATCCGTATGCCGAGCCCGGCCTGGGGCGAGGGGCTGGCGCTGGGGGCCTCGGTGGCCCACAACGGCTGCTGCCTGACCGTCACCCGGGTGGAGGGGGATAGGGTCAGCTTCGATCTGATGCAGGAGACCCTGCGCCTCACCAACCTCGGGCAACTTGTGGTGGGGGACAAGGTCAACGTGGAGCGGGCCGCCCGCTTTGGCGACGAGATTGGCGGTCACGCCATGTCCGGCCACATCATGGGCACGGCCGAGGTGACCTCTGTCATCGACACCCCCAACAACCGCCAGGTGTGGTATCGCCTCGCCCCCGAGCTCATGAAATACGTGCTGACCAAGGGCTACATCGGCATCGACGGCATCAGCCTCACCGTGGGCGAGGTGCGCGGCAACGAGTTTTGCGTCAACCTCATTCCCGAGACCCTGGCCCGCACCAACCTGGGCTGGGTCAAGGCCGGCTGGCACACCAACATCGAGATCGATCCCCAGACCCAGGCCATCGTCGACACCGTGGAGCGGGTGCTGGCGGCGCGCCAGTAACCACCTGAGCGCTGCCTCCAGGGTACGAAGAGGAGGGCGGCATCACGGGAAAGGCGCCCTCTTGTGGAAGAGGCACCGCCTTTGAGCCTTGGAGACTTCCCTATGTTTGTCGTGACATTGACCTATGTAAAACCACTGGATGAGATCGATGCCCTGATACCGGCCCACATTGCGTGGCTGGAGCGGCAGTATGCCGCAGGCCATTTTCTGGCGTCCGGGCGTCGGGTACCCCGGGTCGGGGGCGTCATACTGGCGCAGGGAGTGAGCCGAGACGCCCTGGAGGCGATACTGGCAGAGGATCCCTTCAAGCAGGCAGAGGCGGCCGACTATCAGGTGGTGGAGTTTGTTCCGACCGTGACGTCGGCGAATGCGGCGTGTTTGAGGGAGGGGTGACCCAAGCTGACGATGGCACAAAAACAAGCGGGACCCTGTGGGTCCCGCTTGTTTTTGTCTGTGTCTGGGCAGGGCGATTCAGAACATCTGCTCGTCGTCGGCATCCACAAACAGCTGCAGACAGTCGCGCACCTCGTCCCGGTGCAATCTCAGATGGATGGGGTTGCAACAGGCCATGCAGTCCTCGTAAAACTCCTGATCCCCCTGGCTCGCATCCAGCTCGACCCGGGTGTGGTGGCCGCAGTGGGGGCAGACGATACGCTTGCTGATGTAGTCGATCATGGTGACCTCCCGAAGGCCAAGGGTACATGGCCATATCCCAGAGTCTAGCTAGTGTGACGTCATCATACCGGGAGCCAGCGCACCTTTGCGCAGGGCCAGGCCGACAAGGGGCTGCGCTCGCGCCAGGGCGCTGATGGCCAGACGGGGATCGCCTGCCGGGCGGATTGATGGAGCGAGCGGTGGTTGCTTGTCTATTTGAGCCAGCGGGCCAGCATGTCCGCATCCAGCTCGGCAAGAGAGCGCAGCTGGTGATCGGCGATGGCCAGACGGGGATCGCCCACCAGAGCCGGGTCCGGCACGATCAGCGCCTGCATGGAGGCCGCCTTGGCCGCCAGCAGGCCGGTGAAGCTGTCCTCGATGGCCAGACAGTGTACAGGCTCGACGCCGAGCTTCTCGGCGGCGTGGATATAGACATCCGGGTGGGGCTTGCCAAAGCGCTCCACCTCGGCGGAGTGCACCGCCATGAAGCGATCCTGGATGCCGAGTTTGCCGAGCACCGCCTCCACCATGGCAAAGGGGGAGGAGGTGGCCAGGCCAATCTTGAGGCCACGGGCCTCGATGAGGTCGAGGGCTTCCAGCACCCCGGCCTTGGGCTGCCCCTCTTGCAGGATGAGCGCTATCACCTGAACCAGAATGCGCTGTACCACCTCTTCCTGGGTCGGGCTGCTCCAGGGGCGGATCCGGTACCAGTGGGCCACCAGCTGATCGATGCGCACCCCTATGGTGGAGTTGCAGTCTTCCTCGGTGTGGAAGTGGCCCAGCTCGGCGAAGACGGCCATCTGGGCCCGTTGCCAGAAGGGTTCCGAGTCGATCAGAACACCATCCATATCGAAGATCACGGCAGTTAACATCTTGTACTCCTGACATAGGTGAAGGGGGGATTATAAGCCCGGCGCTTCCATGGGAAAGGGGCAGTCACCTGCCCCTTGCGCCGGATCACGCAGATAAACGTTTGTTTTTGCGTGGTAAAGCGGATTGCCTAGAAGAGTACCTCGACCCGGGCTGCCACCGTCTTGGCCTGCTCCACGGCTTCCTGGCAATCCAGCCCACGGGCGAGCGCCACCCCGAGACGACGGCGACCTGCGATCTCCGGCTTGCCGAAGAGGCGCAGCTGGGCGCCCGGCACCAGGGCCAGTGCCTCGCCAATCCCCTGATAGCGGATGTTCTGGCTGTGGCCTTCTTGCAACACCACGGCAGAGGCGCTCGGGCCGTACTGGGTGATGGTGCCGACGGGCAGCCCCAGGATGGCACGCACGTGCAGGGCGAACTCGGAGAGATCCTGGGAGATCAGGGTCACCATGCCGGTGTCATGGGGGCGGGGAGAGACTTCGCTGAACCACACCTCGTCACCCCGGATGAAGAGCTCGACCCCGAACAAACCGTAGCCGCCAAGGGCCTCGACCACCTTGGCCGCCACCTCCTTGGCACGGGCCAGGGCCAGCTCGCTCATGACCTGGGGCTGCCAGGATTCGCGGTAGTCGCCATCCTCCTGGCGATGGCCGATAGGCTCGCAGAAGTGGATGCCATCGACGGCGCGCACCGTGAGCAGGGTGATCTCGTATTCGAAAGGTACGAACCCCTCGACAATCACCTTGCCACGGCCGGCGCGGCCCCCCTCCTGGGCATAGGTCCAGCTCTCGTCCAGCCTGGCAAGATCGCGCAGAAGGCTCTGCCCCTTGCCCGACGAGCTCATCACGGGTTTCACCACGCAGGGCAGGCCGATGGCCTCGACGGCGGCCACAAACTCCTCCTTGCTCTGGGCAAAGCGGTAGGCAGAGGTGGGAAGGCCCAGCTCTTCGGCGGCGAGACGACGGATCCCCTCCCGGTTCATGGTGAGCTGGGTAGCACGGGCATTGGGCACCACCCTGACCCCTTCCTGCTCAAGCTCTGCCAGGGTATCGGTGGCGATGGCTTCAATCTCGGGGATGATGAGGTCGGGCTTGATCTCGGTCACCAGGGCGCGCAGGGCGGCGCCATCGAGCATGTCCAGCACGCGGGCCTGGTGGGCCACCTGCATGGCGGGAGCATGGGGGTAGCGGTCGGCGGCGATCACCTCGATACCGAGCCGCTGCAGCTCGATGGCGACCTCCTTGCCGAGTTCGCCTGAGCCCAGCAGCAGGGCACGGGTCGCAGTGGGGCGGGTGGCGGTTCCAAACATCTGATCTCTCCTGAGGTCGGTGGTCAGCAGGGCTGATCCGGGTGAGCAAAAAAAGAGGCACGCATGGCGTACCTCAGGAAACGGGTTTGTGGGCGCGCTGCTCCAGATGGGTGAGCAGGGTGATGGCGCCTATGATGATGGCGGCCCCCAGCCACAATCGGCCGGGGGGCGCCCAGCCAAATACCAGCCAGCCGGCCAGCACGTTCATGGGCAGCTTGGCAAAATCGAAGGGTTGGACGAAGGAGGCCTCCGCCACGCTGTAGGCGCGGGCGATGGACATCTGGGCCAGGGCCGACAGCACGCCCGAGGCCGCCACCAGCAGCCATTGGGTTTCGCTCGGCCACTGCCATTCGGGGATCGCCAGCATGGCGTTGAACGGGGTGCTGAAGATGAGCAGGTAGACGACGATGGTG
The DNA here is from genome assembly GCF_046078285.1 of Aeromonas bivalvium. NCBI lineage: Bacteria > Pseudomonadati > Pseudomonadota > Gammaproteobacteria > Aeromonadales > Aeromonadaceae > Aeromonas > Aeromonas bivalvium. Next base: position 470,751 of record NZ_JBGXBV010000001.1, on the reverse strand, counting down.
TGGGACGACTCGCTCGCCGCCTGATAGCGCACCAGCAGGGAGTAGCCTGCCCAGAAGAGGGCGGCCGCCACCGGCAGCAATGAGGCCCAGCTGAAGTCATCGGTCCAGGGGGCCAGGATCAGCATGGCGCCGACAAAGCCCGCCAGGGTGGCGAGGATGCGGGCCCGGCTCACCTGCTCTTTGAGAAAGAGGGCAGAGCCCAGGGTGGCAAACAGGGGGGAGGTCATCAAAAGCGCTATCCCCTGCCAGATGGGGACGGGGACCGCCAGGGCCCAGAGCCAGAACTGGATGCCGATGACCGCCAGGGCGACCCGCAGCAGGTGCAGGCGCAACTGGTTGGTCATCAGGGACTGGCGCAGACCGTGGCGAACGAGCCAGGGCAGCAGGCAGACCAGGGCGATCAGATACTGGTGAAAGGCGACCTGGGTCGAGGGAAGGCCAAGCGTGAAGCTGACATACTGGCTCAGGCTGTTGACGGCGGCGAAGCAGAGGCCTGCCACCATCATCCAGACGGCGCCGGCAAAGGGGGAGTGCCTGCGGGAAGAGGACATGGGATCCGGATCACGTACAAAAAGTGCGGCGGATCATAACGGCAATCGTTTGTCATGCCAAGGGCGTGGAGTTTGATGAGACCCTTTGTGCCGAGGAAATGCACAGGCATCAAAAATTTTGAATGACTTGAGCATCTATTTTCGCTATCAGGCCCCAAACGCAGTGTTTATAGTGACCTCCATCGACAGCCTGGCTGTTCAACTAACAAGCAAATGGAGTGTACCATGGCCAATATCCTCGTTCTCAAGTCCAGCATCCTGGGCCAGTATTCCCAATCCAACGCCCTGATCGACGGCTACCTAGCCGAGCGCCAGGGTGACAGCGTCACGGTACGTGACCTGGCGACCCTGAACCTGCCGGTGCTGGACGGCGAGCTGGCCATGGGCCTGCGCGGCGGCGAGAACCTGAACGAGCGTCAGCTGGCCGTGCTGGCCCAGTCCGACGAACTGATCGCCGAGCTCAAGGGGAGCGACCTGGTGATCATCGCGGCCCCCATGTACAACTTCAACATTCCGACCCAGCTGAAGAACTGGATTGACCTGATTGCCCGTGCCGGTGTCACCTTCCGCTACACCGAGACCGGTCCGGTCGGCCTGGTGGAGAACACCCGCGCCCTGGTGGTCAGCCCCCGTGGCGGCATGCACGTGGGCAATGCCACCGACCTGGTGACCCCCTACATGCGTACCGTGCTCGGCTTCATCGGCATCAAGGAAGTGGACTTCATCTATGCCGAAGGCATGGGCATGGGTCCGGAAGCCCAGGCCAAGGGGATCGAAGAGGCCAGGTCCCAGCTCGATGCCCTGGCCAGCTGATCAGCCAGCGCCCCGCTCCCATGACGAAAACGCAGCCTTCTGGCTGCGTTTTTTGTCTGCATGGTGTGGATGTCTGAGCGGGCGAGCTGGCGCGGGCTACTCCAGGATGAAGCGGCGGCACCCTCCCACCACCAGCAGGAGCACCACGGCCAGGGAGCCGATGAGCAGCAGGCTGAGCCACTGCTCCGTGCTGTCGGGAAGAATGGGGGTAAACAGGCTGATCATCAGCAGGGCACAGAGGGTGATCAGGCTCGCCTGTCGGGTCGGGATCATGGGGTACCTCCTTGTGGGACAGGAATGAGGTTAATCGCCGCAGATGACAGTTTGATGCTTCCGTGCATCGAGCCGCATGGCGCCGGTTCGGGCATGGCCTCCAGAAGGCCTGCCCACGAGAGCCTCATCCTAGCAGTTTTTTCGCGCCAGGATCTGCGCTCGTTCAGGGCTGTGATCCCGATCGCCCTGCGGAGCTGGTTTGCCCGCGCGAGCAAGGGGCCTTATCAGCGGAACTGCCTCTGCTGGGGCTGATAGTGAAAATCGCCGCTGGCCAGACGGGCTTCAAGGGCGCCTCTGTCGATATCCTGGGCCCGGCAGAGATCGTCCAGATCATGGTAGTGATCCCGCAGCTGCATGTTGACCAGGCTCAGCAGCATGTTGACGTCCATGGTCTCGAAGCGTTGCAGGTTCATGGCTGTTGCTCCTGGTCGAGCTTGTGCAGCTGCTCCATGGCCTCGCTCACGCTCCGCAGATGCTGGCGTATGCTTTGGCGCGCCTCGCTAGGCAGATAGTCGGTCAGGGTATGCTGCCAGCTGCTCGCCTCGCTCTTGAGCTGGGCGAACAGGGCCTCGCCCTGCTCGGTGAGGGAAACCAGGCTGACCCGCTTGTCCTGCTCGCTGCTCTGGGCCTGGAGTATGCCTTTCTCGCTGAGGCGATGGATCTCCCGGGAGATGCGCACCTTGTCCATGCCGCTCGCCTCCACCAGCTCTTTCTGGCTGATGGGGTAGTTGGGCCCCAGCACCATCATCAGGCGCCATTGAGGTACGGTCAGCTGATAGCGGGCCTGATAGAACTGCTCGAAGGTCTCCCGCACCATCTCGGCGGCGTGCACCAGCTGATAGGGGGGGTAGTGTGCAAGCAGACCGATGAGTTTTTGCATATGAACTCCTGCTGTTGTCCTGCATCGGATGCAGTTTCTCTTGATACTTTAACCTGATGATACGTAACTCAAGGAGCTTTGTCTGAACAAGGGTCCGAAAAATGTGCACTGGCGCACGACCGGACAGGCCCGCCTCCCGAGTTAGCGTCTCAAACGGGAATCTTCTCCTGCAAGGTTAGTCCCATCTGCCGACCATGGCGGATCCCGCCATGTCCCCCTTGCGCCACCTGGATCTTCAACGCTTGCGCAGCCAGAGCAGGGCTCCCTCGGCGAGCCAGGCGGCGCGCCCCTGCAGGGCATAGCTGGCGGCCTCGTCCCGGCTGCCGCTCTGCCAGTAGCCGGGGGCCTGCCTTGGCAATTTGCGCTGACCAAGCAGGTAGGCCGGGACATGGGCATTGCAGGCCAGGGCCGCCGCGAGGGCCGGCCCAGCCTCTTCAGCCCCCTGGCGGACAAACAGCAGCAGGGCACGGCTGTAGAGCAGGGCGCAGGAGGCTTCGTCGAAGCGGGCGAGGAGCGCCGCGAGGGCATCCCACTCCCGGCAGATGGCGTAAAGACTGGCCAGGGGGTAGCGGCAACCCGGCTCATCCTGGCGGCACAGGGTCAGCAGGGCCTCGTACTCGCGGCGGGCCTGGGGCAGTTGCCCCAGCTCGAACAGGGCATCGGCGCGTCCCGCCCTGGCCGCGAGCAGGGGACGGACCTCGCTGGCGCTCCAGCCGTGGCCATCCAGTGCTTGCCAGAAGGGGGCATCGAACAGCGGCTCGGCATCCTGGATGATACGTTCGAACCAGACCAACCGCTCCCCCGGGCTGCGACTGGCGTTGGCCTGTTCGAACCAGCCCCGCCAGCGGGCGGCCTGTTCGCTCTCCTGCTCTTGTGGCGCCTCCCCGGGTGGCGTCCAGCCCTCGATCCGCAGCAGATCATTGAGCGCTCCCTTCATCTGCTGGCGCTGGCGCTTGCAAAAATCGAAGAAGGGCAGCTCGCTCGCCGACGCCTGATGCAGCATGCGCGCCAGGGGCAAGTCCCGAAACAGGCAGAGCTCGGCGGCCAGGCGCAGGCGGCGCTGGGTGAGGGGATCGTTCAAATCCTTCGGCTTGGGCCAGCAGGCCAGCCCCAGGCTGAAACCGTGGCTCCACTGGCCCAGGGGGTGGTGAATGTCGAACACCTGCTCGGGTTGCTCGTTCGGGAGACGGCACTGGCTCGGCAGGGCCAGCTGGGCCTCGTCTGCCTGGGCTTCCAGCTCGGCGATCAGATGGTGCAGTGCCTGTGCGCTGCGCTCGTCCAGCGCGGGATCCCGGGGCAGAAGGCCGACCAGGGGAGCCTGCCAGTCGGGGCCATCCGGTCCCACCAGTCGGGCGCAGAGGAAGCCGTGCAGGGCCGGGTAGCTGAGCTCCTCGCCACTGTGTTGCTGCAACCAGAGATTGAGTTGGCGGGTGCGGTTGGCTGGGTTCATCACGGCTCCTCTGACGATGGCGTAAAGGCCCGCTGGGCTGAGTACCAGGGACCGGTTGCGACTGAAAATAGCGGCGCAGTCTAACCAAAAAGAGGGTCAGATGCAGCAAGTGTGGGGTTAACGGTCGCCATGTTCGGCAATTTGGCGGCGATGTCCATGACGATCCCGACTGTGATGAGGGTATCTTCGGCAAGGCAAGAAAGGCGCCTTGATCCCGCAAGAGACTAGGCCGGGGGAGCCCCTTTGCGGTAAGATGCGTCCCCAGCCGGACGCGGTCCGGGGACAGACTGTCCGTGAACACGAGAGACAAGAGAGCACCATGATACAGATTGGCAAGATGAACACCCTCACCGTGATCGAACTCGAAGAGAGGGGCGCCTGGCTCGCCGCCGGGGACGAGTATGGCGAGTTGCTGCTGCCCAAGCGTCAACTGCCGGAAGGGGTGGCCGAGGGGGATGAGGTGGCCGTCTTCCTCTATCTGGATGCCGATTGCGAGCCGGTGATCACCACCGACAAGCCGTTTGCCATGGTGGGCCAACTGGCCGGTCTCAAGGTGGTCAATGCCAACAAGATCGGCGCCTTCCTCGACTGGGGCATGAAGAAAGATCTGTTCGTGCCGACCCGGGAGCAGAACAAGCCGATGCTGGTGGGCCATGTCTACCTGGTCTACCTGATGCTCGACAACGAGGGGCGCATGGTGGGGACCAGCCGCATCGAACGCTTCCTCTCCCAGGAGCGGCCCCCTTTCCAGGTCGGTGATCAGGTGACGGCTCTGCCCGGCGAGCACACCCCCCTTGGCATCAAGGTGGTGGTCAACGATCGCTACCCCGGCATGCTGTTCAAGAACGAGGTGTTCGGCCGGGTGATGACGGGGCGTCCCCAGACTGCCTGGGTCAAGCAGGTGCGCGACGATGGCAAGCTGGATCTGACCCTGCAAAAGCCGGGGATCACCGAGCGGATGGACGATGCCGGCACTGCCATTCTGGCGCGGCTGCGCAAGCAGGGCGGCGAGCTGGCCCTGGGGGACAAGAGCGAACCCGAGCTCATCTACAAGCTGTTGGCCATGAGCAAGGGCACCTTCAAGAAGGCGATCGGTGGCCTCTACAAGCAGGGACTGATCGAGATAGAACCCAACTGCATCCGGCTGGTCGGCGGGGCCCAGAGCGGTGAGCCCGCCCCCCAAGGCGAGCAGGACTGAGATGGCCAGCCCCTGCGTGGGACGCTGCCAGCTGGAGGGAGATAGCTGCCTCGGCTGTGGCCGCACTCTCGCTGAGATAGCGAGCTGGTCCACCCTGACCCAGGCGCAGCAGCTGGCCATCATGGCCACCCTGGCGACCCGGCCGACAGGCCAGGGGGTGATGAGGGTGGTGCCGCAGACGCAAGGAACAGGTGCGCAAGCAGAGGTATCCACAGAGACTGGTCTGCCCGCGAGCACCCATCTGTGTCCAGGGTGCGGGGAAGCCGCCTATTGCGCCCTGTCGGCGGGCCAGGGGATCGGCGATTGCTGGTGCAGCCAGTTGCCCGCGATCGCCATGAGCGAGGCCCCGGCCTGTTGGTGCCGGGCCTGCCTGGTCAGGGCCATCGAGGCCAGAGACGCTCGCTGAGCGGCGGCTTGCTGTCCCCTGAGCCAAAAAGGGCGCCTTGCGGCGCCCTTTTTCGATCCCGAGGGGAGGAGATCAGGCCTGCTCGTGACGAAACCAGCGCACATGCACCTCATGCTCGTCCTGTTGACGAGGCAGCAGGTAGCTGGCGTAGATCACCTCGAACTCCTCCTGATGATCGAGCAGCCCTATCCACACCTCGGCCCAGCGCTCCAGATCCACCGGTACCCCCAGCTCGCGGGACCAGTCGGCATTGGGCAGTGTGGCCTCCACGGCGCCGCGCTTTTCGAACTCCAGGGTAATGTCGACGATCTGTTCGGGGGCCAGCATGTCGGCCGCCTGTTCGAGAAACTGATCATAGGCCCATTCGACCAGCTGATCCGGGGTACGTTGTTCCATGAGATCACTCCAGATGCTTGAGACCCGCTACTGTAACAAGGAATGGCGCTGGCGGCGAGTGCGCCAGGGCTGTGATGGGCGGCCCGCCGGGTTGGCGTGAACATCGGCAAGGGGGCCATGATGACGCGGCGAGATGGCGGCGACCAGCGGTATGCTGGTTGCCGCGTCGCCCTGGCGCTATGGTAATAGCCGGAGAATGTGTCCCTCGGGAGCGGCATGATGAAGAGACGAAGTCAGCGGTTGCGTGTCCGACGGCGGCGAGAGACCTGGTGGTGGCACTATCTGCCCTTGCATCGGGATACGGTGGGTGGTCATCTGGGCCCGGCCAGCCCGGCGCAGCCGACCCCGGGGGAAGTCAGTTCGCCTCGTGTACCCGGTTCAGGGTGACCTGACCCAGCTGACTCATCTGGCGACGGATCCAGGTCGCCCGCTTGGCCACATAGGGGGAGGGGGGCGAGACCCGATAACGCCAGGGGTTGGGCAGCGCCGCCGCCAGCAGGGAGGCCTCATAGCGGGTGAGGCGTATGGCAGGCTTGCCAAAGTAGTGTCTGGCGGCGGCCTCGGCGCCATAGATGCCGGGGCCGAACTCGACGATGTTGAGATAGACCTCCAGGATGCGGGCCTTGTCCCAACCCAGCTCCATCAACAGGGTGAACCAGGCCTCCAGCCCCTTGCGCACGAAACTGCGATCGTCCCACATGAAGAGGTTCTTGGCGGTCTGCTGGCTGAGGGTGCTGGCGCCGCGCACCCGCCCCCCCTGCTCGTTGTGCTGCCAGGCCGCGCTGATGGCGGCCATGTCAAAGCCGTTGTGATCGGGAAAATGCTGATCTTCGGCCGCCACCACCGCCAGCTGCAGTTGGGGGGAGATGGCGTCCAGGCTGACCCATTGGTGCATCACCTGCTTGATGGGGGCCGGCGGCGAGATGGCGCGCTGGATACGCCAGCTCCAGGTGGGGGGATCGACCCACCCCAGCAGGGCCACCAGGGCCACCGACAGCAGCAGGGCGCCAAGCAGGATGCGCCACAACCAGCTCAGCATGGCAGGCTCGCGTCAGGGGAGAGAGGAGGCTTCATCCAGAGCTCAGTCAGGCAGCCATTCGATGTGGCAGAACTTCTCGTCCACGGCGCGGGCGATCAGCATGCGGGCGAACAGGTGCTCGACCTCCTGCTCGCTGTTCTCCAGACCCACCCAGATCTCGGCGTAGTCGGCGTCCGTCACCTCGAAGCCAACATCCCCGTCCCAGTCGTCGCCGGGCTCGGTCTCGGCCAGCAGGCCGCGCTCGTTGAACGCCTGATTGAACAGGGCTATCTCGTGCTCGGGCAGGTTGTCGGAGGCGAGCTCCATGAAGAGTTCGAGGGCGGTATTGAGCAGGGTTTCGACACTGTGTTGCTGTGTGGACATAAGCGTTCCGATTGATGACGGTAAGGGGGCGCCCGGGGCGCGCGGCGCCATTAAACCACAGAGTCGGGCCCTCATAAATAGTCGCCAGAGACAAGAGCGTCCCCTGGCGGGCACGCAGACCCTGGCCGCAGGCACCCTGCATCCGTTATATTGCGCCCTCTTCTTCTCTCTCTTCGAGTCTTGCCATGAAGCGAATTCTCTCTATCCAGTCCCACGTGGTATTTGGCTGTGCCGGCAACAGCGCCGCCGTCTTTCCCATGCGCCGTCTCGGCATGGAGGTCTGGCCCGTCAATACGGTGCAGTTTTCCAATCACACCCAGTACGCGGCGGGGTGGCAGGGGATGGCGATGCCCGCCGGCCATATCAGCGCCCTTTGCCAGGGGCTGATGGATATCGAGGTGCTGGGGCACTGCGATGCGGTACTGAGCGGCTACCTGGGATCGGCGGAGCAGGGGAGCGAGATCCTGGCGGTGGTCGCGGCCGTCAAGGCGGCCAATCCGGCGGCCATCTATTTTTGCGATCCCGTGATGGGCCACCCGGAGAAGGGATGCATCGTCGCCCCCGGCGTGACCCGTTTTCTCACCGAGCAGGCGCTGCCGGTGGCGGACATCCTGGCCCCCAACCTGCTGGAGCTGGAAACCCTGTGCGATTGCCGCCTGACGACCCTGGCCCAGACCCGGGCCGCCGCCCACCAGTTGCTGGACAAGGGGGTGAAGATGGTGCTGGTCAAGCACCTGGGGCGCGCCGCCAGTGATCCCGGCCGTTTCGAGATGCTGCTGGCCACCCCCGAGGGGGATTATCTCATCGCCCGGCCGCTCTACGAGTTTGCCCGCCAGCCGGTGGGGGTGGGGGATCTCATCAGCGCCCTGATGCTGGCCAACCTGCAGGCGGGGTTTGATGCGGTGGTCGCCTTCGAGCGCACCAATGCCGCGGTCGATGCGGTGCTGCGCCAGACCTGGCAGGCGGATGCCTACGAGTTGCAGCTGATCGCGGCCCAGGAGGCTTTCACCGACCCCCGGATAGTCCACAAGGCCGAGCGCCTGGCTGGCGAGCTGGCCTGATGCGGCATCCGTGATCGGCCAAGCTCATCCTTGGCTGATCAAGGTTGTACCGCCTGAAAATGCTCCACGGTGGGGAAGGGATCGTAGAAGTGATGGAGCAGCGCCTTCCACTCCTGGTACTGGGGGGAGCCGCGAAAGCCCTGGGTATGATCCTCGAGCCGTTGCCAGTTGACCAGCAGCAGGTAGCGGTGTGAGTCGGTCAGTGAGCGTTGCAGCTGGTGGCCGGCGTAACCGGGCAGGGTGCTGATGATGCGCTGGGCCTGCGCGAATGCCAGCTCGAAGGCGGCAGCCTGGCCCGGGATGATCTGCAGCGGGGCGACTTCCAATATCATGAGGGCTCCTTGCCGTCTTCGGATGAAGGGGTCATTTGAGCAGTGAGTGCGCCAATACACAAGGCCAGCCTTGGGGCTGGCCTTGTTGCGTCGGGCCTTTGGGCTTCTCGCCCCTCAGAGCGGCTTGTAGAAGAACTGGGTCGCCGCCAGGCTGCCATCGTCATTGATGGCAAAATCCGGGATCTGTCCCGCCGCCAGGTAGCCCAGCTTGCGGTAGAGGTGGGAGGCGATGTCGCCGACCCGGGTGTCCAGCACCAGCAGGGTGCGCCCGGCCTCCCGGGCACCTTGTTCCATGGCGGCCATCAGGGCGCGGCCTGTCCCCAGCCCCCGGGCCGTGGGGGAGACCATGAGCTTCTCCACCTCGGCCCTGTGGCGGCCGTTGGCCTTGGTGCACAGGGAGAGCTGAACCGTGCCGAGCACGGCGCCTCCCTGCTCGGCCGCTGCCAGGGCCAGCCAGAGCCGACGCCCCCCTTGCAGATCCTGCTCGACCCCTTGCCAATAGCGCCTGGCTGCTTGCTCGGACAGGGGCGGCAGAAAGCCGATGGAGGCGCCATCGGCGACCACCTCCTGCAGCAGCCGGATCAGGGCGGGCTCGTATTCGGTCAGGGTGGTCAGGGGCACGCAGCGGCAGGGTGCGGCCGGGTGGCTATGCCGGGCAGGCATCGTCCTGGTTGAGGAGGGGTCGGGCATCCATGCTCTCCTTGGCTGTGGTGGCTGTGGTGGCTGTGGTGGCTGTGGTGGCTGTGGTGGCTGGGGGCGCGCAATGGCGCGCCGCGTCGGGAAACGCCAGTTATAACAAGCCACTCTTCCCCTTGTCGAGGGAGGCGCGCCCTTGCCCAGGATGGGCGGTCAAGGTCAGTCGATCAGATCCTGCTGCCGCAACCAGGCCATCACCAGGGCGGCGGAGGGGGAGAGGCGATGGCTATCCTGGCTCGTGAGCCAGGCCAGCTCGGCAATCTCGGCGGCCGGGGTGGGCGTGCCCTCTCCTTCGCCAAAGAAGCAGCGCAGCCGCACCCTGACGCCCGCCTGCTTGCCATCGGCCTGGGCCTCGAAATCCCCTGCCAGGCGCAGGGAGGCGGGGGCGAGGCGCACGGTCAGCTCCTCGGTGATCTCCCGCAGCAGCGCCGCCTGATCGCTCTCGCCGGGGTCGCGCTTGCCGCCCGGGATATAAAAGAGCGTCTTGCCGTGGGAGCGCACGCACAGCAAGCGGCGATCCCGGATTGCCAACCAGGCGAGCTTGTCTATCTGGGTCATGGTCTTCTCCTCTTGAGTCATGATGCCCATGGGGGCAGGGGATGAGGGGCAGCCTAACAAAGTTGGCGCACCGGCCCAAGGGGAAGACGGGGGCCGGCTGGAAACAGTGTGTTTCCGGGCAGGGGGCGCCGCCGGAGAGTGCCCAAAGTTCGCCCTGGCGCACAGGATGGGGCCCCCGCACTGGGCGGGGCCCGGCTGCTGTGGTTTAATTCCTGCCACTTTAGCGGTAGTTGCCCGGCGTCATGGTCGTGAATTTCCCGGGTGCGACAAGAGAGGATGTAGAGAGATGCGAGTCACAGCACAGAGCAAGTTCATCGGACTCGGGGTGGCGGGCAACTTCGCCGGCCATCTGGAGCAGGCCGGCGAGGCGGCGGACTTCGTCGCCGTCAAGGTTGACGACAAGGTCGCCCCCAAGGCGCTGTTCCCCTTCTATGTGCCGAACCATCCGGGCCAGCTCGGGGTCTTTCCCTTGAGCGGCGAGGCCATCTTGCTGCCGGAGGCGGCGGTGAGCGGGGACGAGAAGGTGCAGATTGAACCCGAGGTGGCGCTCTGGTGCGAGCTGGAGTACGCGGGGGAGCAGGTGGTGGCCATCCATCCCAGGGCGTTCGGCGCCTACAACGACTGCTCCATCCGTCGCCCCAACGCCAAAAAGATCAGCGAGAAGAAGAACTGGGGGGAGCAGAGCAAGGGACTGGCCCCCAAACTGCTGCCCCTGACCCACTTTGCCCCGGGTTGCGAGCTTGATGACTACCGCATCGCCTGCTATCTGGAGCGCGATGGGGAGCTGCACCCCTATGGCGTCGACAGCGCCGCGGTGGACTACAGCTACTTCCATCGGCAGTTGCTCGACTGGGCCATCGACAGGTTCAACCATCAGCAGGACGAAGGCCCGGCCGAGCATATCCAGGGGCTGCTGGCCCAGGCGGGGCGCCCGGCCCACGCCCTCATCAGCATAGGCGCCACCCGCTACACCCCCTTCGGCGAGACTCACTTCCTCATGCCCGGCGACACCGCCTGCGTGCTGGTCTACCCCGCCAGCCGTTACGGGGAAGCGGATATTCGCGAGGCCATTGGCAGCCGAACCTTTGGCCCGGATGTCTCCGCCTTGCTGCAGGCGGTCAGGGTCCGTTGACGCCTCCCTTCCCCCGCGCCCGTGGGGGAAGGATCTCCTTCCTCCTGGCCTGCGCCGTCGCCGTGCTGACATAACCCCATGAGTTGTTTTAACATTCAGCCCTTGTCGCCCCCTTGCTAGAGACCCATGATGCTGGAGTTCAAAACGATCGGCCTGTTTCTGATCACAGCAGTGGCCGAGATCGTCGGCTGCTATCTGCCCTACCTGTGGCTGACCCAGGGGCGCAGCGTCTGGCTGCTGCTGCCGGCGGGATTGAGCCTGGCCCTCTTTGCCTGGCTGCTCTCCCTGCATCCCACCGCCGCCGGCCGTGTCTATGCCGCCTATGGCGGCGTCTATGTCTTCGTCGCCATCCTCTGGCTCTGGGCGGTGGATGGCATCAGACCCACCCTCTGGGACTGGGTCGGTTCCGGGGTGGCCTTGCTCGGCATGGCCATCATCATGTTTGCCCCCAGATCCGCATAGGGCGAGGGGCCAGAAGATCAGGAGGATTGCCATGGTGGTGATCAGAGAGTGCAGGGAGCAGGATCTGGCGGGCTTGCTCACCCTTTACGCCGAGCTCAGGCCCCGGGATCCCGTGTTGACGGCATCGGTGGCGAGGACGGCGCTCAGTCAGCTGCTGGCCGCGCCCGGGGTGCGGATCCTGGTGGCCGAGGTGGCGGGCCAGCTCGCCGCCACCTGCCAGCTCGGGGTGATCCCGACCCTGACCAACGGCGGCAGGCCCTTCGCCATCATAGAGCATGTGGTGACGGCCTCTGCGTTTCGGCGCCAGGGGTTGAGCCAGAAGGTGCTTGAACAGGCGCTCTCCCTGGCCTGGTCGCTGGATTGCTACAAGGTGATGCTGCTGTCGGGAGAGGGGCGAGACGAGGCCCACCGCCTCTATGAAAAGCTGGGCTTCAAGGCGGGCATCGAGAAGGGTTTTGTCATCAAGCAGGCCGACGCCATGGCGGCTGGACAGGCTCTGCACCATGGAGCCATAGAGTGAACAGACGATGAGACTGGAACAGGCAGGGCGCGGGGATTACCCGACCCTGATCGCGCTTTGGGAGGCGTCGGTGCGCGCCACTCACCATTTCTTGCCAGAGGAGGAGATAGCGAGCCTGCGCGAGCTTATCCTGGCCCACTACTTCGATGCGGTGACCCTCACCTGCGCCCGTGACAGGGAGGGGATAACCGGTTTTTGCGGGGTGCACGAGGGCAATATCGAGATGCTCTTCGTCGACCCCGAGGCGCAAGGGCGCGGGATTGGTCGCCTGCTGGTGGCCGATGCCGTCCACCGTCTGGGGGCGAGCCGGGTGGACGTCAACGAGCAAAATGAGCCGGCCCTCGGCTTTTATCGCCGCCTGGGCTTCGAGGTGGTGGGCCGCTCGGCGCAAGACGGGCAGGGCAAGCCCTATCCGTTGCTGCATATGGCACTGACAGGCCAGTGACACAGGCCCAGTAAAAAAACCGCCCTCGGGCGGTTTTTTGTTGTTCAGGACGCAGGGCTCGCGCCGTCTCACTCCTCGTTGGAGTTGTCCTGAAAGTCGCCGCGCTGGGCCTTAGGCAGGCGGCGCATGGGGGTGAAGCCGATGTCTTCGCCCACCACTTCCCGCTTGCGGGCTGGGGCTGGCTTCTTGCTGCCTTCGCTCTTGCCCTTGCCGGCGGCGGGTTTGCCCTTGCCCCCCTTGGCGTTGGCATGGCCGCGAGCGCGGGGCGGGTTTTGCACCGGCTTGCTGCCTGGCAGGGTCTGGCGGCTCGGCTTGCCGCTCGGCTCGTACCCGTCCAGGATCTCCACCTGCAGAGATTGGCCGATCAGCGCCTCGATATCCTTGAGCTGGCCCAGCTCGTCCTGGCTCACCAGGGAGATGGCCTCGCCGCCACGGCCGGCACGGCCGGTACGGCCAATGCGGTGGATGTAATCCTCCGCCATCTGGGGCAGCTCGAAGTTGATCACATGGGGCAGTTGATCGATGTCCAGGCCGCGAGCGGCGATGTCGGTGGCGACCAGCACCCGCACCTTGCCCTCACGAAAATCCGCCAGCGCCCGGTTGCGGGCACCCTGGCTCTTGTCACCGTGAATGGCCACCGTATTGAGACCATCCTTCTGCATCTGCTGGGCGAGCCTGTCGGCAATCTGCTTGGTGCGCACGAACACCAGCACCCGCTGCCAGTTGCCGCGGCCAATCATGTGGGAGAGCAGCTCGCGGCGACGTTCCCGATCGACCTGGATGATGCGCTGGGTCACCTGATCGGCGGCCGTGTTGCTGGGATCCACCTCGATGAGGGTGGGCTCCCTGAGTAAATCGTCCGCCAGCGCCTTGATGTCGCTTGAGAAGGTGGCGGAGAAGAGCAGGGTCTGGCGGGTGTCCGGCAGCGCCTTCATGATGCGGCGAATGTCGGTGATAAAGCCCATGTCGAGCATGCGATCCGCTTCGTCCAGTACCAGCACTTCCAGCTGGGTCAGGGTCAGGGCCCCCTGGGTCAGCAGATCCAGCAAACGGCCCGGGGTGGCGACCAGGATGTCGACGCCGAGCTTGATGGCGTCCAGGTTCGGCTTGATGCTGACACCGCCGTAGGCGATCAGGGTGCGAAACGGCAGGTGGTGGGCATATTTGATGATGCTCTCGCCCACCTGGGCGGCCAGCTCCCGGGTCGGGGTCAGCACCAGGGCGCGCACTTGGCGGCGACCGCCGCGGCCGTGGTTGGCCAGCAGCCGATGGAGCATGGGCAGGGTGAAACCGGCCGTCTTGCCTGTGCCTGTCTGGGCGCCGCCCAGCACATCCTGACCGGCCAGGATGGCCGGGATGGCTTGCTGCTGGATGGGGGTGGGCTGTTCGTAACCCAGCTCCTTGACGGCCCGCAGTATGTGCGGTGACAGACCCAGTTCATTGAATGACATGTTCGAGAGAAACTCCTGGCATTGAGCCTTGGCTCAAGGGGTGCGATCGGCGCGGCGCGCCATCTACCCCGAAGAAACGGCAATGACGGTGACGCCGTGAGATGAGCCACCGAGAAACACAAAGGGCCGGAGCCTGGGGGCTCGGGCCTGTGTGGGCGAACAATATAGCAGAAATCACGGCCAAGGGCAGCCGCCATCACGGCGCCCGGCCGACAAGGGGGCGTCAGGGGCCGGGGCAAGGGGAGGCGCTGTGCTCAGAGCAGGGCCTGGATGTCGGCTGCCAGGGCCTGGGGCCGGGTCTGGGGGGCGTAGCGGGCCACCACCTGCCCCTGACGGTTGATGAGAAACTTGGTGAAGTTCCACTTGATGGCCTCGGAGCCGAGCAAGCCCGGCTGTTCGGCCTTGAGCCAGCGGTAGAGGGGGTGGGCCTGGGGACCGTTGACCTCGCACTTGGCCATGATGGGGAAGCTGACCGGGTAGTCCAGGGAGCAGAAGCGGGCTATCTCCTGGGCGTCCCCGGGCTCCTGGGCGCCAAACTGGTTGCAGGGGAAGCCGAGGATGGTGAGCCCCCTGGGGCCAAATTCGCGATGAAGCGCCTCAAGGCCAGTGTATTGGGGCGTAAAGCCGCAGCGACTGGCGACGTTGACCACCAGAATGACCCTGTCTTGCAGCAGGTCATGGGGGTACTCGGTACCGTCGAGGCGGGTGAGGCGCAGTGTGGTCAGGGTCATGGGGCTCGCTCTTGGTGGGACATGGATGATGAGTGACAAGTGACAGGCGATGCACGGCAGGGCCTTGAGGCAACGCTAGCCGAGTCGGCAGGGCAGGGCAAGGGGAGGGGGTGGCAATATCGATGCAGGGGCTCGTATCGAGTTGCAATCCGGTTTGTGGGCCCTCTTGAAAGCAGATAAAAAGCGCCACCACCCTTTTTCGAGCCACTTCCTTGGATCACAACGCCGTCATGGATGCCATCTACGCCCGGGGCTGGGCGATAGTGGATGATTTTCTCTCCCCCGCTGAGGTGGCGGCCCTGCGGGCCTGCCTGCCGGCGGCATGGCAACCGGCCGGGATCGGTCGTGAGGGGCTGCATCAGGGCAATGCCGACATTCGCCGGGATCAGATCCATTGGCTCGATGCCGAGCTGGGGGCGCCGGTGGCGGATTATCTGGCGCGCATGGAGTCCCTGCGTATCGCCGCCAATCGCCTGTTGATGCTGGGGCTGTTCGACTATGAGGCCCATTTTGCCCGCTACCGGCCCGGGGATTTCTACGCCACCCACAGGGATGCCTTCGCCGGGCGATCCAACCGTCGCCTCACCTCAGTCTTCTACCTCAACCAGGATTGGCAGCCCGCCGATGGCGGCTTGCTGCGGGTCTATGACGACGGTGAGCAGCACCTGATGGATGTCTCGCCGATGGGGGGGCGCCTGGTGCTGTTTCTGTCTGAGGAGTTCCCCCACGAGGTGCTCCCCGCCCGGGAGGAGCGCTACAGTATCGCCGGCTGGTTTCGGGTCAATGGCACCGGCCTGGGTCGGGTCGATCCCCCTCGCTGAGGCCTTTGTTCAAAGATCTGTCACAGGGGACCCTTTTTTCGGGTCCCAGTGGGGGAAGGGGCCTGCCATCAGCTGACAAGGCGGGATCCCCCTTGCTACACTGGCCGCACTTGGCTTACGTCCGGTGGCTGGTTTCCTGTTCGCCACCGAGGATGACGGGGCCGCTTCTCCCAAGGGATCCCAATCAATGAAGAAGATGCATGTCTTGCTGCTGTGCGGCGGCGGTGGCGCCGAGCACGAAGTCTCTCTGCGCAGTGCCAATTTCCTCGAACAACAGCTTGGTCTCTTGCCTGGGGTCGAGGTGACCCGGGTCGAGATGTTTGCCGACCGCTGGCTCAGTGCCGACGGCCGCGAGTGCAAGCTGGGGCTGGACAAGCTGCTCTCGTTCGACAGCGTGGCGCGGCCGGTGGATTACGTGGTGCCCTGCATCCACGGTTACCCGGGCGAGACCGGCGATCTGCAATCCTTCCTCGAGCTGGCGGGGCTGCCTTATCTTGGTTGCGACGCCGAGGCGAGCAAAATCTGCTTCAACAAGATCAGCACCAAGCTGTGGCTCTCCGCCATCGGCATCCCCAATACCCCCTATCTGTTCCTGACCGAGCAGGGCGAGGCAGCCATGAGCGAGGCGAGAGCCGCGCTGGCCAAGTGGGGCAAGGTCTTCATCAAGGCGGCCTGCCAGGGCTCGTCGGTGGGCTGCTATGCCGCCAGCAACGACGCCGAGCTGGAGCAGGGGATCAAGGATGCCTTCGGTTACTCCGAGCAGGTATTGATCGAAAAGGCGGTCAGGCCCCGCGAGCTGGAAGTGGCGGTCTACCAGTATGGCGACGAGCTGGTGGCCACCTATCCCGGGGAGATCTGCGTGCCCCAGGACAAGTTCTACACCTATGAGGAGAAATACAGCGCCGCCAGCCATACCGAGACTGCGCTGCGTGCCGAGGGGCTGACCCAGGCCCAGGCCGATGCCATCCAGGCATACTCCCTCAAGGCGTTTCGTCAGCTGAAACTGACCCATCTGTCGCGTATCGACTTCTTCCTGACCGAAGAGGGCGAGATATTGCTCAACGAGATCAACACCTTCCCGGGCATGACCTCCATCTCCATGTTCCCGAAACTGCTGGCCCATCACGGTCACAGCTTCGCGACCTTCCTCGAGCAGAATCTGCGCCCCGTCTGAGGAGTGCCAACCCGGCACATCGACAAGCGAGGGGCCCTGTGGGCCCCTCTGTCGTTCTCAGGCTTGCTGGCACTTCCCGGGAAAGGGAGTGAACAGCCAGAGGTGGGCTCCCTGCGGGTCGGCGATGAGCGCCATGCGCCCGACGGTGGGGATGTCCATGGCGGGCACCACTATGCTGCCGCCGTGCTCCGTCACCCTGGCGAGCCTGGCATCCACGTCATCCACGGCGACATAGATGGCCCAGTGGGGCGGCACACCAGCCATCTGGGGGTTGTCCCGGGTGGCTTGCACCCCGGCGATGGGGCGGCCATTGGCCACCAGCATGGGGTAGCTGCCCCCTTCCATCTCCAGGTGCTGGCTCTCCCAGTCGAGCACCTGGGCGTAAAAGCGCACGGCGGCCTCGCCGTCGGCCACATAGAGCTCGTGCCAGGTGAAGGTGGACCCTTCGGCCAGGGCGTGGGCCCTGGCCTCCTCATTGCGTTGTTCCGTCATCTCCTGCTCCTGTCCAGGGGCCGCCGAGGGGCGGCCGCGTCCCTGAGTATAGAGAGGGGCTTTCGGGGTACCCGGGAGCCCTTGCCGCCTTGCGGCCCCCTCGCTACAATCTCGGCCCCCAATGCGCCTAACCGTCCCGAGTCCCCATGAAGCCAATCCCCGATCACGCCGTCAATCGCCTGCGGGTGTGGCGCAAGAGCGTCTCCACTCGCCCCTTCCTCGCCCGCGGCGGCAGCGTGCCCCGCTGCGAGGCCTGCCAGCTGCGCCGGGACTGGTGCGCCTGTCACTGGCGCCCCGAGCTCAAGGCCGAGGCGGGGTTCTGCCTGCTGATGTATGACAGCGAGCCCATGAAGCCCTCCAACACAGGGCGCCTCATCGCCGACGTGCTGCCCCGCAACACCTGGGCCTATCTCTGGTCCCGCACCGAACCCCACGCCGAGTTGCTGGCGCTCCTGGCCGATCCCGCCTGGCAGCCCTATGTGGTCTTCCCCGCCTGCGAGAAGGCGCCGGCGCGCCTGACCGAGCAGCTCCTGCCCGCGCCGGGCAAGCGCCCCCTCTTCATCCTGCTGGACGGCACCTGGCCCGAGGCGCGCAAGATGTTCAACAAGAGCCCTTATCTCGATGGCCTGCCCGTGCTGGCGGTGCGCCCCGAAAGCCTCTCCACCTACGGCATGCGGGTGGCCCCCAGGGAGCATCAGCTCTGCACCGCCGAGGTGGCGGCCTGCGTACTGGAGGTGGCGGGGGAGGCCCAGGCTGGCCTGGGGCTGCAGCTCTGGTTCAACCTGTTCAGCAGCCGTTACATGGCCGGGCGAGTCAATCGCTGGCCGGGGGAGGAGGATGCCGCCCTGCAAGGGGCGCTGCTGCCCTTCCTCTGCCGTGGTACGGAAAATGATGAAAAGGAGGAATCAACCCAGGCGGAGCCGTCGGCGCAGACAGGCTGATGGCTACCGGGGTGGCCCATGGCGAAGCTGGCCATGGCAGAAACGGGAATGATGAAAATCGGGAATTGATTGACTGCCATTGTTTCGTTATGCGAATGAGTGACTCCCCCTTAGGATAGCTGCATCCGGCTCCTGCCTTCCCTTCGCGGGGGGCAGGGGCACAGCACTTTTCTGTCTGCCCGAGGTACAAATGGAGTTTGAGCTCACCACCCTGATCCTGCTGTTTGGCGTCGCCCTGATCGCCGGTTTCATCGATGCCATCGCCGGTGGCGGCGGCCTGCTGACGGTACCGGCCCTGCTGGCCACCGGCATGCCCCCCGCCCTGGTGCTCGGCACCAACAAGTTGCAGAGCAGTTTCGGCTCCTTCTCCGCCACCTGGTTCTACGCCCGTCGCGGGCTCATCGAGTGGCCCATCATCTGGCCCGCGGTGATCTGTACCTTCATCGGGGCGGCGATCGGCTCCCTGGCGGTGCAGACCATAGACGCCGCCATCCTGGAGCGGCTGCTCCCCTTCCTGCTGATGGCCTTTGCCTGCTACTTCTATTTCTCCCCCAGGGTGAGCGATGCCGAGAGCCAGCGCAGACTCTCTGCTCTGCCATTTGCCCTGCTGGTGGGGGGCGGGGTCGGTTTCTATGACGGCTTCTTCGGCCCGGGTACCGGCTCGTTTTTCGCCATCGGCTTCGTCGCCCTGGCCGGGTTTGGCATGGCGCGGGCCACGGCCCACACCAAGCTGCTCAACTTCACCTCCAACATCGCCTCCCTGCTGTTCTTCGCCCTCGGCGGCAAGGTGGTGTGGAGCGTCGGCCTGTCCATGGCCCTGGGCCAGTTCATCGGCGCCCGGGTCGGCTCCCGGCTGGTGCTGGCCAAGGGAGTCAAGCTGATCAAGCCCCTGCTGGTCACCGTCTCCCTGCTGATGTCCGCCAAGCTGGTGTGGAGCCAGTACCCCGCGCTGTTTGCCTGGCTGCCCTGAGGGTGATCCTGCCCTTAGGCCCGTCTCCTGTGCTGGGTGGTCAGAAGCCGGCTCATGGGCCGGGCGGGGCCAGGGCGGCGAAGTGATGGAGCAGGGCCTGCACCAGCCGGGTGGCCCGCTCCTGTTTCAGACTGCTGGGGGGATAGATAAGGTGAAGGGGGCGGCTCATGGGCTGGGCGGGGCCATGGCGGCGAAGTGATGGAGCAGGGCCTGCACCAGCCGAGTGGCCCGCTCCCGTTTCAGACTGCTGGGGCGATAGATAAGGTGAAGGGGGCGGCTCATGGGCTGGGCGGGGCCAGGGCGGCGAAGTGATGAAGCAGGGCCTGCACCAGCCGGGTGGCCCGCTCCCGTTTCAGACTGCTGGGGCGATAGATAAGGTGAAGGGGGCGGCTGATGCCGGGCAGTGGCTTGGCCCGCCGGCCCTGCTCGCCGACCAGGGCCAGCAGCCCCTGGGGCAGCATCACAGGCCCCATGCCCGCCCTGGCCAGCTCGATCAGGGCCAGGTAGGAGTCGAGCTGCATGCGGGGCGTCAGGCCGAGTTCGGCCAGAGGCGCCACCAGGTAGCGGTTGACCGGGTTCTCCAGATCCATGGTGAGCAGGCTGGCCCCGGGCCCGGCCGGCGCCTCATCCCCCACCAGATAGAAGGGTTCGTCCCGCAGCAGCTCGGCGCACAGGCCATGACCGGGGGGCAGGCGTCCGGCGCAGATGCCGAGCAGGGCCTCACCGGCCCGTACCCGGGCCAGGATCACCGGGGTGTGGTGGGTGGAGATCTGCAGATAGGGATCCTGGCGCAGATAGGCGGCCATGAAGGGAGCCAGATAACCGGCCAGCAGCGTCTCCGAGCAGGCGATGGGCAGGGGATGGGCATCGGTCAGGGTCTGGCTGTCCGCCAGCAGCCCCTTCATCTCGGCCAGGGTGGGGCCCAGACGCGCCAGCAACTCGTGGGCCTGGGGGGTGAGCCGCGTCTGGCGGCCATCGGGTTCGATCAGCTTCTTGCCAAGGCGCAGCTCCAGCTGATGGATGCGCTTGCTCACCGCCGACTGACTGATATAGAGGCGGCTGGCCACCTTGCCCATGGTGCCCTCGCTCGCCAGCAGAAACAGGGTATCCAGCCCTTCCAGTAACATGATGTGGTGCCTCCCGAAGATCCGTGGTCCCCACCTTAGGGACTCGCGGCGCGGGAGGCAAGGACCTCAGGCCGCTTGTGGCCCAAGGCGTCTGGGGAGGCCGAAGATCACCAGGTTGCCCAGCAGGCAGACCGCCATGCCGACCATGGAGACGGGTTGCCAGACAAATCCCTCGAACAGGGTGGAGAGCCCCAGTGCCACCAGGGGGAAGAGCACAGTGGCATAGGCCGCCTTGCTGGCCCCAATGCGTCCCACCAGGGTCAGATAGGCGGTGAAGGCGATGACGGAACCAAACAGTGCCAGATAGAGGAGGGCGCCCCAGTAGCGGCCATCCTGGGGCCACACCAGCTCCTGCCCCAGCAGCTGCACCCAGCCCAGCAGCAGCACGACCCCGTACACCATGCCCCAGGGCACCATCTGCAGCACGGTGAAGCCGCGGCGCTGGCCCCGGGCCGAGACCAGGTTGCCGAGGGAAAAGCAGAGGGTACCGGCGCAGGCCAAGGCGAGCCCCTTCCAGGCCTGGGCCCCCAGCTCGCTCGAGGCCAGGGAGGGCCAGAACAGCAGCAGGGTGCCGACCAGCCCCATCAGGGAGCCGTGCAGCCATTGACGGCTCGGTTTTTGCCCCTCGAACAGCCAGAGATTGAGGCCGTTGAAGATGCTGGCGCAGGCGAATACCACGGCCGAGAGGCCGCTCGGGATATATTGGGTGGCATGATAAAAACAGAGGAAGTTGGTGGAAAAGAGCAGGGCCCCCAGCAGGGCGGCGTAACCCTGTCCCTGCCTCGGCAGGCGGGGAAACTTGCCGCTCACCGTGAGCAGGGCAAACAGGGCCAGCGCCGCCAGGGCGAAGCGGTAGAGCACAGAGACCTCGATGGGGACGGGGCCGAGCTGCCAGGCGATGGCGATCCAGGTGCTGCCCCAGATGAGCACGGTGGCGAGGTAGAGCGTCAGATTCATCATGTGTTCCTCGAAGCGACAAAGAGAAGCGGGTGCTCGGGGCGACTCGGCACCCGATGGTCCTAGCATGACCGCCTCCCTCGGCTCTGGGGTTACAGGATCTTGCGGTTTTTTTGTCTGGGGGCGGCGTGGTTGCTGCCATCTGGCCCGGGCCGGGGGTAGACTGGGACAGCGGGACAAGGGCTGCACCTAGGCCCCCGGCAGGGAAGAGGCAACATGGAGGAGGCGAGATGACGGCAGGGGTATTCGAGGCACTGGTGAGCACGGGGGCGCGACTCGAGGCGAGCCGCTGGCTCGAACCCGGGCTCGGGTTGGCGAGCTGGCGCAACTGTTTCGATCAGACCCGTTATCACAGGCCAGGCCACCACACCCTGAGCGTCTACCTGGAGGGGGGCGAGCAGACCGAGCGCCTCGACGGCCCTGGCGGCCACGGCGGGGCGGGCAAGATCTGCCTGATGCCGGATCATCACGGCTCGGAGTGGCTGGTGCGCGAGGAGTTTCGCTTCTTCCACCTCTACTTCAGCCCGGCTCACCTGACGCGCATCGCCGAGGAGGGGTGTGACAGGGAGGGGCGCCACCTCGCCCTCGACGACAAGACCTTCATCGACGACGCCGTGCTGATGACCCTGGCCAACCGGCTGGCGCGCCTCGACTGGCAGGAGGAGGGCAACCGGCTGGCCCTGGGGGAGCTGTGCAACGCCCTGCTGTTGCACACCTTCGCCCGCCACACCCGGGAGGCCCCCGCCCTGGTGCTGCCCAAGGGGGGACTGGCGCCGGCGGTGGCCCGCCGAGTCCATGACTACATGGTCGCCCGCCTCGCCGAGCCTGTGCTGCTGGGGGAGTTGGCGGCCGAGGCCAGCCTGAGCGAGTTTCACTTCAGCCGCATGTTCAGCCAGACCCTGGGCACCTCGCCCCACCGTTATCTGCTGGGACTGAGGCTGCGCCGCGCCAAGGCGCTGCTGGCAGCCGGTGCCTCCCTGGGGGAGGCGGCGAACCAATGCGGCTTCTCGTCGGCGGCGCACCTTGGCAACCGCTTTCGCGGCCAGTTCGGACTGAGCCCGGGGCAGTGGCGCAGCCGACTGTCATCTGAGTGTCATGAGGGGCAGGGATAGTGAGGATGCGCCCGACTGCGACGGGCGCATTTCATCCCGTTATCCCGTCACCCCAAGCCAAGGAGCTCCCTTGAAACAAAGCAAACGTCAGGCCCGCAGCCGCCACCTCTGGTTCAGTCACTGGAACGCCCCCCGCTGGTTTGTCCCCGCTCCCGCCACCCCCGAACCCGCAGTGCCTCACAGTTCCCGCTGAAATCTGCTCGTCCGCCATAGGAAGTTTGCGTCAATTTTGCCACTATGACCTCAGTCGTTTACTGCTGTCATGGGGCACTATGTTTCTGGAACGTATTGAGATAAAAGGCTTTCGCGGCATCAATCGCCTCTCCCTCAGCCTGGACAACACCATAGTGCTCATCGGCGAGAACGCCTGGGGCAAGTCGAGCCTGCTGCGGGCGCTCTGGTGTCTGCTGGGTCAGGAGGCGGAGCCCTATCAGTTCGGCACCGATGATTTTCACCGGCCGGAGGATCCGGAGCTGGCCCCCGCCAGCAGTCTGCAACTGGTGCTCACCTTCAGCGAACACAGGCCGGAAATGTGCCTGCGCTCCCAGCGTCTGGCCCGGCTCGCCCCGGTCTGGATCGGGCACAAGGACAAGTTTCACCGCATCCACTACCGCGCCAGCGCCGAGCTGCAAGAGGATGGCTCTGTGCAGAGTCGTCACGATTTTCTCGATGGCATCGGCAAGGTGCTGGAGGGGGTGGACAGCAAGGCTCTGGTGAGTCTGCTTATCACCATGAATCCTGTGTTTCGGCTGCGGGATGCCCGCAGTGCCCGCACCGGCCAGGAGGCGGTGCCCTGGCAGGAGCTGAGCGAGCATCGCCTCGACGAGCTGATGACCAAGCTGGGGGACGAGCCCCAGCGCATTGGCGAGGAGGAGCTCAAGGAGGCCCTCAGCGCCGTGCGTCAGCTCACGGATCACTACTTCAAGGCCCTGGCCCCCATCAAGTACAAGCCGCGCAGCCAGCGGGAGATCATCAACCGGCCCATGACGCTGCGCAATCCCGGCAACCTGCAAAGCCTGCTGCGCGGGGCCGACAACCGGGCGTTGCAGCTGGCCATGGCTGGCATGGCCGGGGCCCTGCTCAACGCCCGGGGCAACCGGGAGCTGGAGCAGGGGGCCAGGCCCATCATGATACTGGAGGATCCGGAGAGCCGGCTCCATCCCACCATGCTCTCCCTGGCCTGGGGCCTGCTCGAGCAGCTGCCTGGCCAGAAGCTGCTCACCACCAATTCGGGGGATCTGCTCTCCTCCCTGCCCCTCAATCAGGTACGTCGCCTGGTGCGCCGCCAGCAGGACATCCTCTGCCATCAGCTCGGCGGGGAGCGGTACAGCAGCGAGGATCTGCGCAAGATTGCCTTTCATGTGCGCATCAACCGACCCATGTCGCTGTTCGCCCGCTGCTGGCTGCTGGTGGAGGGGGAGACGGAGATCTGGCTGCTCTCGGAGCTGGCCCAGATCTGCGGCTACAGCCTGCGGGCGGAGGGGGTGCGCATCATAGAGTTCGCCCAGTGCGGTCATGCCCCCCTCATCAAGGTGGCGCGGGACTTTGGCATAGAGTGGCACCTGCTTACCGATGGGGACGAGGCCGGTGCCAAGTACGCCAGCTCGGCCCGCTCCCTGCTCAAGGGGGAGCGCGAGCAGGAGCGGCTGACCCAGCTGCCCGCCGCCGACATAGAGCATTACCTGTACCGCAACGGCTTCGAGGCCGTGTACCGGCGCGAGGCCGGGGTGGGTGGGCGCTCCTCCCTGAGCGCCAGTCGCATCATCAACAAGGCGATCCATCATCGCAGCAAGCCCGGCATGGCGCTGGCCGTGGTGGAGGAGGCGGAGCGGCTGGGGCGCGAGCACATCCCCCTGGTGATCCGCCAGATGTTCAAGCGGGTGGTCGCCCAGGCGCGCGGGCAGGGCTGAATCGCCCGCCGGGGCAGGACTAGGCGTTTGGATCCCGGGGCGGGTATACTCGGCGCCTTTATCACAGGAGGCGTGCATGTTTTCCCAACTACCCCTATGGCTCTATCCCCTGAGCGGCCTGATGGCCCTCGGCGCCCTGGCCTGGCTGGCTCTGGTGCTCTGGCGTGGCGACCTCTGCCCGGGTCAGCGTTCGCGCATCACCCAGCAGAGCTTCTCGGTCTGGGTCATCACCGGGCTCTCCGTCATGCTGGCGGTGGAGGCCAAGGCGCCCCAGTGGCAGATCTGGCTCGGTGGTGCCGCCCTGGTGCTCGGCATCGGCGTCTCCCTGCTGCAATCAAGGCTGGAGGGCAAACGCGCCATCCCGGGTCACTGGCTCTGGTTGCCGGCCTTGCCCCTGGCTCTGTATGGGGTGAGCTTGCTGACGCGCACCGGTTGGGTGAGCGGCCTGCTGCAAATGGTGCTGCTGGGCGCCGCCTTCGCCCACCTGATGCTGCTGCGCGCCCGCCATCGGTTGCAGGCGTTCAATACCCTGTTGCCCATGGCGGGGCTGGGGGCGGCCATGGCCAGCCTGCTCTGGTTTGCCGCCTTGATGCTGGTGCATTCGCCGAGCGAGGCCGTGCTGGCAGATCTCCTGCCCTGGATCCTGACCCAGGCCGGCTTGCTGATCGCCACCCTGCTGCTCTGGTTCAGCCCCCTCTATCGTCAGCAGGAGACGGCGCCCGTGGTGCTCTCGGTCACCCTGTGCGGCCTGCTGATCGCCGAGATCGCGGCCACGGGGGCGCTGCAACGACTGGTGCTGTGAGTCGGCAGCTTCATCGCGTACTAAAGAAGGGCCCTGTGGGGCCCTTCTTGCATCCGGATTGGCTTGGCAGAGACGGCAAGGGATTGTTTCATCGCATAAAAATCCATCGCCCTGCTGGTAAAAGGGACGGATAGCGCCGCATTAATCTACAAACTCAACTTTATCAAGATTTTTGCTTGCAATATTTGCGCTGGCGCCTATTATTGGCGACCTCAGACGCGGGGTGGAGCAGCCCGGTAGCTCGTCGGGCTCATAACCCGAAGGTCGTCGGTTCAAATCCGGCCCCCGCAACCATCTGATATTCAAGATGATTATCGCAAGGCGATGGCAACTTGATACTGGCAGTACCCAACCAGACAACTGCTCTGTCTCGTTGGCACAATTCGGACGCGGGGTGGAGCAGCTCGGTAGCTCGTCGGGCTCATAACCCGAAGGTCGTTGGTTCAAATCCAGCCCCCGCAACCACATACAGTCTTGTTGTTCATCCGTGAACAGGGAGGCGCACCCGGGATGGCAACTGCTCTGCCATATCGGGACAATTCGGACGCGGGGTGGAGCAGCTCGGTAGCTCGTCGGGCTCATAACCCGAAGGTCGTTGGTTCAAATCCAGCCCCCGCAACCACATACAGTCTTGCTGTTCATCCGTGAACAGGAAGGCGCACCCGGGATGGCAACTGCTCTGCCATATCGGGACAGTTCGGACGCGGGGTGGAGCAGCTCGGTAGCTCGTCGGGCTCATAACCCGAAGGTCGTTGGTTCAAATCCAGCCCCCGCAACCACATACAGTCTTGCTGTTCATCCGTGAACAGGAAGACGCACCCGGGATGGCATCTGCTCTGCCATATCGGGACAATTCGGACGCGGGGTGGAGCAGCTCGGTAGCTCGTCGGGCTCATAACCCGAAGGTCGTTGGTTCAAATCCAGCCCCCGCAACCACTTTGCTTTTCCCTTTCGTTATCCTGCTTTCTCTCTTTCTCTATCTCCCGATCTGATCACCCCAGTCGCCTCTTGAACTGCGGGCCCTTGCCTCAGGTTGTGTGCATCGCCGCCGACCCGAATGGCAGGGCGCCATGGTGATCCCTTTCCCTCGGTAGTATCATCTCGCCTTCCTGTTTTCTTCGCTGTGTATTCATGGATGAGGCTGC
This sequence comes from Aeromonas bivalvium, assembly GCF_046078285.1. Classification (NCBI taxonomy): domain Bacteria; kingdom Pseudomonadati; phylum Pseudomonadota; class Gammaproteobacteria; order Aeromonadales; family Aeromonadaceae; genus Aeromonas; species Aeromonas bivalvium. Next base: position 444,543 of record NZ_JBGXBV010000001.1, on the reverse strand, counting down.
GCCATCATGCTCGATTTTTGCTACCAGGCCCCCGGGATAGAGAATGTTCCCCGGGATCTTGATCAGTTCATGGGGCTGAATGCCCCCCTCAAGTTGTTGATCTGCCACCAGAGTGTCAAGGCGACCCTGCTCGCGCGACCCGAGCTGGCCCCGGCGGCCCTGCAGTCGGCCCTGGGGCAGGAGGGCCCTTATCTGTGCCCGATCATCGGTTCTCCCGATGAGCAGGGGCTGCTGCTGCTGGTATTCAGCGATGCCCTGGGCGAAGGCCATGGACGCTATCGCCGGATCCGGCAGTGGATTGCCCCCCTGGCGCCATACCAGAGCACTCTGCTGGCCCTGCATCTGGAAGGATTCGATGACGACGAGACGGCCCGCCTTGGCGAGGCGCTGCTGGCCAGTCTGCTGGCCGCCAACGTCAGCCTGCCGAGCCAGAAACGGGAGGCCAAAGCGGTGTGCGCCTATGAGCGGCTCGTCAGCTCGCCTGCCTTTCCTCTGGATGTGGCGCGCCTGTGCGCCGAGGCCGAGGGCAATGCCCTGGCTCGCCATCTGGGGGTCTTGCCTGCCTCCGTGCTCGATGCCCCTGGTTATCGCCAGCGGGTGCGAACGCTGGCCCGACAAGAGGGGTGGCAGTGTCAGGAATATGATGAGGCCGCATTGCAGGCGCTGGGGGCCGGGGCTTTTCTTGCGGTGAGCCGGGGATCCGAGGATGGTCAGAGCGCCATCGTCAAGCTGAGCTATGAACCCGCCGTTGCCGAGCGCACCCTGGCCCTGGTGGGCAAGGGGATCTGCCATGACTCGGGTGGCTACAACCTCAAGGTGGGGGGATCCATGTATGGCATGCACCTGGACATGGGGGGCAGTGCGGTGGCCCTGGGCACCCTGCTTGCCATCAGCCGTGCCCGTCTGCCTGTCCGGGTGTACTGCTGGCTTGCCATCGCCGAGAACCACATAGGCCCCAGGGCTTATCGTCCCGGAGAGGTGGTCACCGCCTGCAATGGCACCACCATAGAGGTGGTGGACACGGACGCCGAGGGGCGCATGGTGCTGGCTGACGCCCTGGCCCTGGCGGCCCGGGACCAGCCCTCCCTCATCATCGATTACGCCACCCTGACCGGGGCGTGCAAGCGGGCGCTGGGCAGTGGCTACAGCGGCGCCTTCACCAATCAGCCTGCCTGGCTGCTCCCCCTCATCGCCCTGGGACAGGAGAGCGGGGAGCGGGTCTGGCCCTTCCCCCATGACGAGGATTATGACGACAACCTGACGAGCGAGTGGGCGGATCTGTTGCAGTGTGCCCCCGGGGCCTCGCCGGATCACATAGACGCGACCCGCTTCCTCGGTCGCTTCGTGCCTGCCACGACGCCCTGGTTGCACCTGGATTTGTCCGGTTATCGCAACAAGGGGGGCAATGGGGTCGTGGGCAGCGAGGTGACGGGTTTCGGGGTGCGTTTTACCCTGCGCTTGCTGGCCCGTTGGCAGACTGGCGAGCTGGATGCCTGACTGGATCCCGTCGCCCGCCTGACCGATAATGGCGTCCCGTCCGCCATATGGGCGGGCCGCCTCGGGTTTTTCATGCAGTAAAGGAGTGATATGAAGACGCCACGCTATGACTGGGTCCTGTTTGACCTCGATGAGACTCTGGTTGATTTCCCGGTGAGCCGCGCCCTGGAGCAGACCCTGCAACTGCACGGCATAGTGGCCAGCGAGGAGCGGATGCAGGAGTATCAGGCCCTCAATCACAGACTCTGGGGTCAGTACAACAGTGGCGAGATCGATGCCGAGCAGCTGCAACAGACCCGTTTCTCCCCCTTCGCCCCCGCCGGGGTCAATCCCCTGGCCATGAATGACACCTTTCTCACCCGGATCATCGCCCTGAGCCAGCCTCTGGAGGGGGTGGTCGATACCCTGCTGAGCCTGAAAGAGAGGGTGAGCATGGGGATCATCACCAATGGCTTCAGCCTGCCCCAGCGCGGTCGCCTGGCCAAGCTGGGCTGGCACGATTGGTTCGAGCCGCTGATCATCTCGGACGAGGTCAGGGTCACCAAGCCGTCCGCCGCCATCTTCGAGCAGAGCCTAGCCTTGATGGGGCGCCCGGATCCTGCCAGGGTGCTGATGGTGGGGGATAACCCCAAGACGGACATTGCCGGTGCGGCCGCCATGGGGTTGGCGACCTGCTGGTATAACCCCCATGGTCAGGAGGGGGAGTGCGCGCCGACCCATGAGATCCGCCACTTCAGCCACCTGGCCGAGATAGTGCTGGGATAAGCTGGCCACGCCCGGCGTGACCGCCACTGAGCAAGCAGGCAGCCTTCGGGCTGCCTGCTTTTTTTTGGCCTGGCGTGGGTGCGGCTCATGGATCATGAGGGAACTCGAGGAGGACAAGAGCAGAGACCAGGGGGGCCTGAGGAGGGCTGAGCCAGCCGAGATCCCCGGTGTGATGAGGCGCCGGGCCAGCAAGGAAGAGAGAAAGAGTGGGTAAATTGGGGGAAACCACAAACAAAAACACCAACGGCGAGAAAGTCGCAGTTGGTGTCGATAAAACAGTCGTTGTCTGGTCAGTCAGTGGGGCGGCATGCGCCCCTCATGGCTCAAAACTGGGACAGTGAAGGCAGAGAAACTGCGACCAGAGTGAAAAACACGGTGAAGACGGCTGTAACTAAGAACTCAGTCATACTTTTTCTCCCTGGCTGACGGCTGATGGATACAAGATACCATACAAGGAGATTAAAACAATGGTCATTTTGTAATAAATGGCGCATTTTCTGATGTTGGTGCGTCAACGCGACATTTTTTAAAACTGGTGAGTGAAATGCGAGCTAACCGGCTTTGTCAAGAAAGCATTTCGAGTGGAAATTAATTTTTTATCAATTAAAACATGGCGTTAGGCTTTAATGGCGTGTTGTTTATTGATGGGTCTTGAATGACGCTCTTTTCATTTTTGCAGTTTTAGTGGGCAAGAAATGGGGGCGGTGCCCGACAAATCTTGTCATCGACACTGATTTTTGCGGTTCAGCCTGGGTTAACTCGACTGAAAGCCACTATTTCCCTCTTGTCTGTTTTATCTACTGCTCGCTCCTTGCCCCGGCTGATCGGTATCAATGGGAGGCCTGCCAGTGCGAGGCGAGCCCGCCAGAAGCGGAAGTGGCTGGGAAACCATGGGGAAGCAATAAGGTGGGTGGAGAGGAAGAGGGGTTGCCGCCTCAGGATGGCGAGGCATTAAATAAGGAATTTCTGATACAAGCATAAGGGGGAATATATTGACGCAAGGGGGAAGGTAATTGTTCATTTGACTACTTTTCGCTGTAGTCAATGCAGAGTAAGATGCCTGCTCAATAAAAATAAGAATTAGGAGTTCGGGTGTGAAAACATTAGTAAGCGAGAGGGTATCGCCATATATAAGTCAATTATATGAGTGTGGTATTAATGATTCTGACATTAAGCTGGTCGTAGACAAGTTTCGCTACGATCTCGGTGGCAGTTCAACCCTGCTTTTATTGCGTGATGATGACAAGAGCGACGGGCTCAAGCTGTTTGCCAGTGGCTTGAGTGAGGCGCAGCAGCATTTCTATCTGCAGCATCATCGCCAGGATGTCTGGTTCAATCATTATCTGGACAAGGGTTGCCAGGGGGTGGTCAGCGCCAATGAGATCTCCGACAACGCCGGGCTGCTGGCCAGTTTCGGTGCCCAGTTCGCCCTGGGGGGCGTGTGCCGGGTCAAGGATCATGGCCTGAGCTCCCTGTGCGGCTACCGCAGTGGCGCCCAGAGCGACTTCACCGTGCAAGAGCGACACCTGGTGGCGGACATGTATGCCGGTTTCGCCGCCTGGAGTCAGCATTATTGGAATCTACTGGCCCTGGAAACCCAGAATTATCAACTGCAACAATTGGTGCGCAATCACAATAAACCCAGCGCCATCATAGATGACAAGGGCTATATCCATTATTCCAATACGGCGTTTAACCGCATCACGGATGAGAATGTGGAATTGCGTACCCTGTCCGGATTGTTTTCCTTGCAGAGCAAGGATCAGCAGCGTCAATTTAAAGAGATGCTCGCCGGTTTCGCCTATCTGCTGCCGGGAGCCAGTGCCTATCTTTGCGTACCCCGTCAGGCCAATCTCAGGCCCTTATTGATCCAGTGCACCCTGATGAGCGGATTGACGCGATACGAACGTTTCGTGGAGCTGGTGCTGCGTGACCCCGAGCACGCCTTCAATCCCGATATTGAAGCCCTGGCCAGCCTCTATCCCCTGACGGTGGGGGAGAAGGAGCTGCTGATGCTGATGAGCAAGGGCTACAGCAGCAACGACATCGCCGAGTTGCGCGGCGTCAAGGTGGAAACCGTGCGTTCCACCCTCAAGGGGGTCTTCAAGAAAACGGATTGTCACAGTCAGAGCGAATTGCTGCTCTTGCTGCAATCCATCTCCTGAGGCGGGCGAGCTATGCTTGAAACGAGGACGCCAGCATAAGGCGGCTGAACCAGGTTCCTTAGGGGGTTCAAGATGAAAGCATTAATTGCCAAGGACTATATGCAGGTGAGGCCCATCACCTTCAAGGCGGAGATGATGGTGCAATCTGCCGTGGCCAAGTTCGTCAACAGCAATCAACTGGGCGGGCCCGTCATCGACGCCAACGGTCATCTCATCGGCTGGGTGTCGGAGCAGGACTGCATCGCCGTCATGCTCAAGGAGGCGTATCACTGCGAGCAGGTGGCCCAGGTCAAGGATGTGATGCGCCAGGATGTGCTGACGGTGAGCCCGCAGACCAGCATCCTGGAGCTGGCCGAGATGATGATCGGGCAAAAGCCCAAGATGTATCCCGTGCTGGAGGCGGGGCGTCTGGTGGGGGTCATCAGTCGCCACGACGTGATGAAGGCCATCCATAACCAGCTCGACACCTGCTTCATTCCCCAGGCTCACGCCTGAGTCTCCCGAAACGGCAGGGGGTCTCCCTGCCTTTCTCCCTGTTTTTGCTGACGGCGTTAATACTTGCACCGACTCCGCTCGCTCTTTAGGATCGCTCCCAGCTTATCGATATGGCCCCTCTGGGCACTTATTTTAAGGAATGCCTACCTTGTCTCTCTCTATCGAGGCGCTGCGCCGCCGTCTTTCTGCCTGCATGAATCTCGACGCCCGCCGTCTCTCCAGCCGTCTGCACGGGGTCAAGAAGCTGCCGCAAGGCAAGCAAGGACCTGTGCTCGAGACCATAGCCGCCGACCTGGATGTGGCCGAGGCGCGCTACCAGTCCCGTCTGGCGGGGGTGCCCAGGGTCACCTATCCGGAGAATCTGCCGGTCAGCCAGAAGCAGGCGGAGATCGCCAAGGCGATTCAAGAGCATCAGGTGGTGATCATCGCGGGCGAAACCGGCTCGGGCAAGACCACCCAGATCCCCAAGATTTGCCTCTCGCTCGGGCGCGGGGTCAAGGGCTACATCGGCCACACCCAGCCGCGGCGCCTCGCGGCCCGCACGGTGGCCGCTCGTATCGCCGAAGAGATGGAATCCGAGCTCGGCCACTACGTGGGCTACAAGGTGCGCTTTACCGATCAGGTGAGCGAGCAGACCCACATCAAGCTGATGACAGACGGTATCCTGCTGGCGGAGATCCAGCACGACCGCATGCTGACCCAGTACGACACCATCATCATCGACGAGGCCCACGAACGCAGCCTCAACATCGATTTCATCCTGGGTTACTTGAAGCAGCTGCTGCCAAGGCGCCCCGATCTCAAGGTGATCATCACCTCGGCCACCATCGATCCCCAGCGCTTCTCCCGTCACTTCAACCAGGCGCCCATCATAGAAGTCTCAGGGCGCACCTACCCGGTGGAGGTGCGCTATCGTCCGCTGTTCGCTGATAAAAAGAGCGGCGACAAGAGCGAGGGGTTGGAGGAGCGCGACGAGCTGCAGGGGATCTTCGATGCGGTGGAAGAGCTGGCCCGCGAAGGGCTGGGGGACATCCTCATCTTCATGAACGGCGAGCGGGAAATTCGCGACACCGCCGATGCCCTGCGCAAGCTCAACCTGCGGGACACCGAGGTGCTGCCGCTCTACGCCCGACTCTCCAACGCCGAGCAGAACAAGGTGTTCCAGCAACACGCCGGACGGCGCATCGTGCTGGCCACCAACGTGGCGGAGACCTCGCTGACGGTGCCGGGCATTCGTTACGTCATCGATCCGGGTACGGCCCGCATCAGCCGCTACTCCTGGCGCACCAAGGTGCAGCGCCTGCCCATCGAGCCGGTCTCCCAGGCCAGTGCCAACCAGCGCAAGGGGCGTTGCGGCCGGGTAGCGGACGGTATCTGTATCCGCCTCTACTCCGAGGAGGATTTCAACAATCGTCCGGCCTTCACCGACCCCGAGATCCTGCGCACCAACCTGGCGTCCGTCATCTTGCAGATGCTGGCGCTCGGCCTTGGCAACATGGAAGAATTCCCCTTCGTCGAGCCGCCGGAGTCGCGTCATATCAAGGATGGCCTGACCCTCTTGAAAGAGCTGGAGGCGGTGCGCGAGCTGCCCGCCACCGGCGATCGCGAGGGCAAGTTGCAGCTGACCGAGACCGGTCGCCAGCTCTCGCGCATTCCGCTCGATCCACGTTTGGCGAAGATGGTGATCAGTGCGGCGCAAACCGGCTGTCTGAGCGAGGTGATGGTGATCACCGCGGGCCTCAGTATCCAGGATCCCCGCGAGCGGCCCATGGAGAAAAAACAGGCCGCCGACGAGCAGCACAGGCGCTTCGAGGACAAGGATTCCGACTTCCTCGCCTTCGTCAATCTGTGGAACTACCTGAAAGAGCAGCAGGATCTCCTTGGCAGCAACCCGTTCCGCCGCATGTGCCAGAAGGAGTTTCTCTCCTATCTGCGAGTGCGCGAGTGGCAGGATATCCACTTCCAGCTGCGCCAGACGGTGAAAGAGCTTGGTTTTAAAGCCAACCAGGAGCCGGCGGATTTCAAGACGGTGCACTGCGCCCTGCTGACCGGCCTCTTGAGCCATATCGGCAACAAGGATCTGGAGAAGCCCGAGTTCCTCGGGGCTCGCAACGGCCGCTTCCACCTCTTCCCAGCTTCTGGTCTGTTCAAGAAGCCGCCCAAGTGGGTGATGGCCGCAGAGTTGGTGGAGACCTCCCGCCTCTACGCCCGCATCAACGCCAGGATTGAACCCGAGTGGGTGGAGCCGCTGGCGGCGCACCTCATCAAGCTGCACCACAGTGACCCCCACTGGTCGAAGAAAAACGGCGCCGTCATGGCCAAGGAGAAGGTGACGCTTTATGGCCTGACCCTGGTTGCCGAGCGCACCATCAACTTCAGCCGCATCGATCCGGCCCAGTGCCGCGAGCTCTTCATTCGCCGCGCCCTGGTGGAGGGGGATTTCGAGACCCGTCACCGCTTCTTTGGCGAGAACCGCAAGCTCCTGGCCGAGGTGGAGGCGCTGGAGCACAAATCCCGTCGGCGCGACATCCTGGTGGATGACGAGGACTTGTTCCGCTTCTACGATGCCCGTCTGCCGGAGGAGGTGATATCAAGCCGCCACTTCGACAAGTGGTGGAAGGAGGCGCAAAAGCAGGATCCCGAGCGGCTCAACTTCGAAAAAGAGATGCTGATGAAGGGGGATGCCGCCCACATCAGCGATCTCGACTACCCCAACTTCTGGCAGCAGGGGCGCCTCAAGCTCAAGCTGACCTACCAGTTCGAGCCGGGTGAGGCGGCGGACGGTGTGACCCTGCATATCCCGCTGCCGCTCTTGAACCAGGTGGAGGTCAAAGGGTTCGAGTGGCTGATCCCGGGGCTGCGTCATGAGCTGCTGGTCGCCCTCATCAAGTCGATGCCAAAGCCGATGCGCAAGAACTTCGTGCCGGCGCCGAACTACGCCGACGCGCTGCTTGCCACCCTCAATCCCGAGCAGGGGCCGCTGCTGGACGAGATGGAGCGTCAACTTCGCCGCATGACAGGTGTCACAGTGCCCCGGGAAGCCTGGGACTGGGCATCGGTGCCTGATCACCTGAAACTCACCTTCCGGGTGGTGGACGACAAGCACAAGCCCATTGCGGAAGGCAAGGATCTGGAGGCACTGAAAGAGTCCCTGCGCGGCAAGGTGCAGGAGACCCTCTCCCAGGTGGCGGACGATGATATCGAGCAGTCGGGCCTGACCCTGTGGAGCTTTGGCGAGTTGCCGAAGGAGTACAGCCAGAAGCGCAGCGGCTTCGAGGTGAAGGCCTATCCGACCCTGGTGGATCAGAAGGACTCGGTCGCCATCCAGCTGGTGGAGAGCCCGGTGGCCCAGCAGCAGCTGATGTGGGCGGGTCAGCGCCGGCTGGTGCTGCTCAATGTGCCGTCTCCCATCAAGTATCTGCAGGAGAAGCTGCCGAACAAGGCCAAGCTCGGGCTCTACTTCAACCCCTTCGGCAAGGTGAGCGATCTCATCGACGACTGCATCGCCTGTGGCTGCGACAAGCTCATCGAGCAGCACGGCGGCATGGCCTGGGACGAGGCCGGTTTCGAGGCGCTCAAGGAGTATGTCCGCGCCGAGCTCAACGATGCGGTGGTGGAGGTGGCCAAACAGGTGGAAGCCGTGCTGACGCTGTCCCATGAGATCAAGAAGCGCCTCAAGGGCAAGATGCAACTCGATACCGCCTTTGCCATGTCGGACATCCAGCAGCAGCTGGGCAACCTCATCCACAAGGGGTTCGTCACCGAGACTGGCTGGCAGCGGCTGCCGGATCTCTTGCGCTACCTGCGGGCCATCGAGCGGCGCCTGGAGAAACTCGCCATCGATCCCAACCGGGACAGGGTCTACATGCTCAAGGTGCACAGCGTGGAGTCCGAGTACAAGGTGCTGCTGGCCAAGCTCCCCAAATCCCAGCCGATCCCCACCGAGGTGGCCAATATCCGCTGGATGATAGAGGAGCTTAGGGTGTCGTTCTTTGCCCAGCAGCTGGGAACCCCTTATCCCATCTCCGATAAACGGGTGCAGAGCGCCATCGCCCAGTGCTAACCTGACACAGTCGAGCCCCGGCGGGCTCGGCTGTCACCTGATCCGTTGCGAGAAAAAGGAGCAGACATGCTGGGATTCTGGTTAGGGATGGCCCTGGTCAACATCAGTGGGTATCAGCCCATTGCCGAGCAGACGTGGGTCAGTCTGAATCCGGAATACTATCCACTGCGCCGCGAACCGCCGGCGATCTTCGCGGCCTGGCACGGCAACCAGTATCCCCCCCTGGCCCGTCGCCAACACAAGGGGCACTGGCAGATCCTGTTTCCGGCGCGCCTGGTACCCCCCTTCGATCTGTTCGAGGGGGAAGCCCAGCTCTCCCGTGCCTATCTGGCCAGGCTGGAGCGCATCGACGAGATGGCCTATGGGGTGGCCAGCGTGCAACTGGTCCCCCAGGCCGACGGTGAGGGGCAAGGGGCTGGCCCCAACCAGCCGGTACCCGTGTTGCCCGAGTTCAGTCTGCCCCATCAATACGGCCTGCTGTCGCCGCTTGCCGGTGTCCATGAGCGTCTCCTGACTGCATCTGTGGGGCGGCCCGAGGCTCTTACCGCAGGGGAGGGGAGCGGGGCGTCCGGGGAAGGCATCTGCCACAGGGTGGCTCCCGGCGAGACCTTGTGGCGCATCGCCGCGACCCTGGCCCAGGGACAGGGAGGGGATACCTACAGCCATGTGCTGGCCTTGTATGAAGTCAATCGTCAGCGGTTGGGACCCAGGCCTCAGGTCAAGACGGGGGATGCCCTGCTCTGCCCGCCACCCCGGCTGCTGGCCCGTTATCAGGCGCTGAGCCCGGGGGAGCGACATCAGTTGTTCAATCGGCTCGATGGCAGCCTGTAACCCGCTTGTCTCTGCCCGGCCAGCCATGCTACTATCCGCGCTCGTTTTGCGAGGTGCTGACCGGTCGCAGTCAGCACCATAAATTCATCCATATGAGATAACTACTATGTCTTTCGTATTCCAAGCTGAAGTCCGTTCTGACCTGGGGAAAGGTGCGAGCCGCCGCCTGCGTCACGCTGACCAAGTTCCTGCCATCATCTACGGTGCCGGCAAAGAAGCTCAATCCATCACTGTTGACCACAGCAAATTCATCATCGCCCAGGCCAAGCCGGAGTTCTACGAGTCCGTGCTGACCCTGGTTGTCAACGGTGAAGAAGTCAACGTAAAAGTGAAGGCTATCCAGCGTCACCCGGTTAAGCCGAAGCTGGTTCACCTGGACTTCGTTCGCGTCTAATCGTGGACCATCCGGTTGAGAAAAAGCCACTCTTTGGAGTGGCTTTTTGCTGTCTGGCCTTCGCTAAGAGCGGTCAGATATGCGAGAGGGCGACCCAGTGGGTCGCCCTCTTTGTTTTCATGCGCCGCCGACCTTGGCTACCAGATGGGTTGGGTCAGATAAGGGTTGCTTGCCTTCTCCCGTCCCAGGGTGGAGCTGGGGCCGTGACCCGGGATGAAGACGATGTCGTCCCCGAGCGGCAGCAGGGTCTCGGTAATGGAGCGGATCAGGGTGGCATGATCGCCGCGAGGAAAATCGGTGCGGCCTATGCTGCCGGCGAACAACACGTCCCCCACCCAGGCGAGACCGGCCTCATGGCTGACCAGCACCACATGCCCCGGGGTATGGCCCGGGCAGAAATAGACCGCCAGCTCGCATCGGCCCAGTTGCACCTTGTCACCCTGGGCAAGCCAGCAGTCCGGGGTGAAGGCGGGGGTGTGGGCAAAGCCGAACATCTGGCTCTGCTGGGGCAGCATGTCGAGCCAGAAGGCATCTTCCCTGTGGGGGCCCGTGATGGTGACGCCGGTTCTGTCTCTCAGTTCGGCCGCGGCGCCCACGTGATCCAGATGACCGTGGGTCAGCAGGATGTGAGTCAGGGTCAAGCCGTGCCTGGCGATGGCAGCCAGCAGCTTGTCCGCCTCGCCTCCCGGATCGATCAGGGCCGCCTCATGGGTCTCGTCACACCAGATGAGGGAGCAGTTCTGGGCGAAAGGGGTGACCGGGATCACCTCGAATTTCAACATAGGGAGTCCTCTTGATTGACTGAGTCGATCAGCCGGCCTGCTGCGCCGCGTGCTGCTCGGCGAAGTAGTCGAGGCAGGCTTGCTTGTCGCCTTGAAACACGATGCGCTCGCGCTTGTTGCCAAGCTGATAGAGATACATGGGATCGTAATAGCGGGTCAGCAGCAGGCGGATCCAGGCCAGATGCAGTTCGGTCGAACCGTTTAGAGCCTGCTCCTTGAGCGCGGTCTGCATCAGGGCGTCCAGTTCGCGGTGGGCTTGATCCCCGAGGCGACGCTTGAGCCGGGCCAGGGCGTCGGTGAGGTAGGAGGCAAACAGGGGCCAGCCAGCCTCGCTGCCGAATATGGCCTGGTAACGCAGCCAGAGATCATGCACATAGTCTGCGCGGATCTGCTCGGCGCGATCGTGCTGGGGCACCTCCACCACCACCAGGGGGGCTTGGCCCATGGTCTCGTAGAGGGAGAGGGGCAGGCAGCAGCGACCGATGAGACGGCTCTCGTCCTCCACCACGAACGCCTGTTCACCCCGGTGGCGGCGTTTTAGCAGCTCGATGGCCAATGTGTTCTCGAAGTTGATGTTGCTGGGCTGGCCGCCGGGCAGCTGGCCGAACGACGAGCCCCTGTGGTGGGCATGTCCTTCCAGATCCACCGCCTGGGCAATGTCGGCCAGCATATGGGTCTTGCCGGAGCCTGTCATGCCGGTCAGCACGCTCCAGTGGCACTGGGCGCTGGCCTTGTCCTGGGTGTCGATGAGAAAGCGGCGCAGCTCCTTGTAGCCGCCGGCTACCCGAGGGCGGGTGACGCCGGCCTCGGCCAGCCACTGCTGCACGGTTTGCGAGCGCAGGCCGCCGCGAAAGCAGTAGAGCAGGGCATCGGGCTCGGCCGCTATCTGCGCCAGCCAGCCTTCCATGCGGGCGGCGCGCACGGCGCCCCCCACCAGTTGGTGGCCGAGTTCAATGGCCGCCGCCTGCCCCTGCTGCTTGTAGCAGGTCCCCACCTGGGCACGTTCCTCATCCGTCATCAGCGGCAGGCTGGTGGCGGTGGGGAAGGCGCCCTCCTTGAATTCGATGGGCGCCCGCAGATCGATGAGGGGCACATCTTCGAGGAAGATGGCGGCAAGATCCGTGGCGAGGGGCAAGTCACTCATTGGATGACCTCGATGAAGCGGTTGCCCTCGAGGGCCAGGATCTCGCCGATGGGGGAGAGCGAGAGCCCGGCGTCGCGGGCGATGGCAAGCAGCTCGGCTTCGCTCTCCTTGCCGACGGCCACCAGCAGGCCGCCGCTGGTCTGGGGATCGCACAGTATGTTGCGGGTGCGATCACTCATGGCATCGAGCTTGTCACCATAGGAGTCGAAGTTGCGCAGGGTGCCGCCGGGCACACAGCCCTCATTCAGGTAGTAATCCACTTCATCGAGCAGCGGCAGTGCCTGGAAGTCGAGGCGGGCACGCACCTTCGAGCCTTCGCACATCTCCAGCAGGTGGCCGGCCAGGCCGAAGCCGGTGACGTCCGTCATGGCGTGCACACCGGGCAGGGCCGCGAACTGCTGGCCAATCTTGTTGAGGGTGCACATGGCCTCGGGGGCCAGCTGTTCGTGTTCGGGTTTGAGCTTGCCCTTCTTCTGGGCCGTGGTGAGGATGCCGATGCCCAGGGGCTTGGTGAGATAGAGGGTGTCACCCACCTGGGCGGTGTCGTTCTGCTTGATGGCACCCAGGGGCACTATGCCGGTCACCGCGAGGCCGAAGATGGGCTCGGGGGCATCGATGCTGTGACCGCCAGCCAGTGAAATGCCCGCCTCGTGGCACACCTGGCGGCCGCCGTCGATCACCTGCTGGGCCACTTCCGGTGCCAGCGTGTTGATGGGCCAGCCGAGGATGGCGATGGCGACGATGGGCTTGCCACCCATGGCGTAGATATCGCTGATGGCGTTGGTGGCGGCGATGCGGCCAAAGGTGAAGGGGTCATCGACGATGGGCATGAAGAAGTCGGTGGTGGAGACGATGCCCTGGCCGTTGCCGATATCGACCACGGCGGCGTCATCCTTGCTGCTGTTGCCCACCACCAGGGTCGGATCGTCAAAGCCCGGGATCTGGCTCTTCAAAATGGTGTCGAGCACCTTGGGGGAGATTTTGCAGCCACAGCCAGCGCCGTGGCTGTACTGGGTCAGACGAATGGAAGACATGATTACCCCTTGTTTGTGCAGGCGCCCGGTGGGGCGTCTTGATAAACGGGCGGAATGCACCGCAAAAAACGGATGGCCTCGGCTGTCATAAAGGCGGCGCCGCAGGCAGTCGTACAGGGCTGCCAAGCCGGACGGGGAGAAGGGGGCGATCAGATGCGCCAGCGCAGCCCCGTCAAGGGCCACAGGACGGGGCATTATGCCACAAAGGTGATAGGGGGTTCGAACAGGAATTCATGCCAGATATGACCAATTGCTGGGCACACTACCCGGTTATCGCAAGAAACGGGTCATGGATGGCACATCACAAGGCGTTCGAGTGGACATCATGCCGGGGTCAATCATCCCATCACGGCAGAGGCCTGCCTCCAGTGACGGAAGCAGGCCCTTGTGGGAGTCAGGCGCCCCACGCATCCAGTGTCGAGCATTCGAGGCATGCTGGATAACACCGAGGCGGTGGATGACTCCCCCGCCTCGGTATTGACCAGCATCCCGGGGGCTGGGTCATGAACAGCCTGGATAAACGGCGTTAACCGGCCAGGTTGTTTGGACTCAGCCCATCACAGGGCCTGCTCCAGCGCCGGTTGGCGGGCCTGGCCAACGCGGCGCAGGCGCCGCTGCAGTGGCCGCTCAAAGAGGTGGTAACTCACCGCCGAGAGCGCGATCAGTACCCCCAGCATCAGCAGGGTCGCCACCACCCCCAACAGCGGGTCGGTCTGGCCATACCACCATGCGGTGAACTCGGGCGCCAGGTAGTGGATCAGTTCACAACCGGTGAGCAGCACCAGGGCATGGAGCAGGTAGATGGAGTAGGAGAGATCTCCCAGCCAGTTGGTGAAACGGTTGTCCAGCAGGCGCAGCAGCGGGCTCTGGCGCTCCCCTTGGGCAGCCGCAATCCAGATGAGCAACAGGTAGGCACCGATCAGCAGCAGGGTCAGTGGCGGCGTCATGGTGAATTGCATCAGCACGAAGGGCAGCACAAAGGCGAGCAGCAGTGGCAGGTCCCGCTGCATCATGGGCCACTGGCGGGCGGTCTTGACCCTGGGCAGCAGCCAGAGTCCGAGCACGAATTCACTCACCCCTCGTCCCACCGCCAGCGCGCCGCTGGTGACATCCAGGGTGCCGCGGCTGTGCACGATAAAGGCCAGAACCGTCAGCGCCAGCAGGGGAGCGAGGTGACTCCAGCGGCTGCGGGTCACCGCGAGCGGAATGAGCAGCGGGAACAGCAGATAGCTTATCCACTCTACGCTCAGCGACCAGGCGGCGAAGTTCCAGGTCAGCCCCTGATCGGTCACCACCTGCAACAGCAGGAAGGCGCTCGGCAGCGCCTCGATTGGGGTGAAGGGGGAACCGAAGGGAGCCATCCCTTCCCACTCCCACATCTTGAACAGGGGGCCGGCGTAGAAGCCCACCCCGTGCCGGGCCTTGTAAAGTTCCCAGCCTACCAGCAGCAACAGGGTGACGAGATAGAGGGGATAGACCCGGGTCAACCGCAGCCAGAGGAAGCGGCCGTAGCCGACGGTGCGGCGGTGAGAGTCTGTGAAGGTTTTGCCATAGACGTGGGCCAGCACCAGCCCGCTCAGGATGAAGAAGAGATCGACCCAGAGGTAGCCGTTCTCGATGAGCTGGGTGTGGCCGGCGATGGACTCCATCCACTGGGGAAAGAGCAGCAATCGGGCGTGGAACAGTACCACCATCAGGGCAGCGATGCCCCGCAGCGGCGTCAACAGCGGCAATGATTGATTCATGTTGGGACCCTTGCGATGTTCAGCTTGGCCTGACATCGATTTAGTTGTTGTGCAGGCCCTGGGCCCGCAGCCTCGACTCGTGGCGGTCACAGGCGGGATCAAGGTAGCAAAATGAGAGTCATATGGGTGTGATTTTCGTCATGAATGTGCATTTATCATCCAAAAACCAGCACGGAATAAGCGCTGCATCGAAGGTGAAGAGGGGATCTAGACTAGGGAAGTCATCCCTCTGAGTGCAAGGAGCCCGCCCGATGAAACTCTATGCCCATCCTTTCTCATCCTACAGCCAGAAGGTGCTGATCGCCCTCTACGAGAATGATGTCCCCTTCGATTACCTCAACCTGGAGGCGGCGACAGTGAAGGAGGAACTCGCCAGCCTCTGGCCCCTCAAGCGCTTTCCCGTGCTGGTGGATCAGGGGCGCACCCTGATAGAAAGCAGCACCATCATCGAATATCTCCAATGCGCGCATCCCGGCCCCCGTTGTCTGGTGCCCGCGGGGGAGGAGGGGATCGAGGTTCACATGCTCGATCGCCTGTTCGACAACTATGTGATGACGCCGATGCAGAAGGTGGTGCTGGACAGGATGCGCCCGTCGGGGGATCACGATGGTTACGGCGTCGCCCAGGCCAGGGAGCTGCTGGACAAGATCTACCCCTGGCTGGACGAGCGCCTCGCCGGACGCACCTGGGCGGCAGGGGAGGCGTTCACCCTGGCCGATTGTGCCGCCGCCCCTTCGCTCTTCTATGCCGACTGGGCCCATGAGATCCCGCACTCACTCACCAGGCTGCGTGCCTACCGTGCCCGTCTGCTGGCTCACCCCTCCATAGTCCGGGTGGTGGATGAGGCGAGGCCCTACCGCCACTACTTCCCCCTGGGGGCGCCGGTCCGTGACTGAGCCGGGCTGCTGGCGGCTTGTTCCCGACAGGCGGCCAATCCAGGATGTTGTGTCGCAAGCAGGCATGGGGGGGCATGACCGGGTTCAGGATAAGGGGAAAGAGCTGACAGCGAGAGGTTGTCGATGGGTTTCTTACCCGTGTCTCCCCGCGGGTGGATTGAGTATCACAGGCCCTGGGTGAATGGCCATGAGCTGGAACCAGCTTAAAGGCAGGCTGCGGGCGATGGCGATGAGGGGGCTGGATGCGTGACCTTGGTTCTCTTGCTGCTCCTAATAAGAAGGCCCGCCAGGGATAGCGGGCCTCTTGATGGTATGGCGGTGGAGCCGACCCCGGCCCTGTTCTGGTACAGGATAAGGGGCGGCCAGCCTTGGCCGGCGCCCCTTAGCGGGCGCGCACCACCAAGCCCTTGAGGTAGAAGCCTTCCGGATAGGCGGTGCCGATGGGGTGATCGGAGGCCTGGGACAAGAGCTCCAGGATCTGGGCATCGCGACCGGCATCGAGGGCCGCATCGGCCACTATCTTCTGGAACAGGCTCTGCTCCATCAGGCCGGAGCAGGAGTAGGTGAGCAGCACGCCACCCGGCGCCAGCAACTGGAACGCCAGCATATTGATGTCCTTGTAGCCGCGGCAGGCCCCCAGCAGCTGGGCCTTGCTCTCGGCAAATTTCGGCGGATCCAGCACGATGACGTCGAACTTCTCGCCCTTCTCGCGGTATTCCCGCAGCAGCTTGAACACGTCGTGGCGCACGAACTGGGTGGTGCTGGTATCCAGACCGTTCAGCTCGGCGTTCTGGCGGGCGATATCCAGCGCATTCTGGGAGAGATCCACGTTGACCACTTCCCTGGCGCCGCCCTTGAGGGCATAGACGCCAAAACCGCCGGTGTAGCAGAAGCAGTTGAGTACCCGCTTGCCTTCGGTGTACTTGGCGGCCGCCTGGCGGTTGTCACGCTGATCCAGATAGAAACCGGTCTTGTGGCCGTTGCGGATGTCCACCAGGATCTTGACGCCGCCGTTCTCCTCGATCACCACCGGCTCGGTCGGGGTCTCGCCATGGATGACGCCGGTGCGCTCTTTGAGCCCCTCTTTCTTGCGCACCGCCACGTCGGAGCGCTCATAGATGCTGCACTCGGGGTAGAGGGTACGCAGGGCCTGGGTGATGAGTTCCCGCTGGAACTCGGCGCCGGCAGACAGAATTTGGCACACCAGGAAGTCGGCGTAACGGTCTATGGTCAGGCCAGGCAGGCCGTCGGACTCGGCGGCGCACAGGCGATAGCCGGTGAGCCCCTGACGCTTGATCAGCGGATCCCGGGACTCCTGCGCATATTTGAGGCGACGGATAAAGAAGTCGAGATCGATGGTCTCGTCCTTGTCGAAGGTCCAGACCCGGGCACGGATCTGGGAGCTGCCGGACCAGGCGCCCCGGGCGAGCCACTTGCCATCGTTTGAGTAGATCTCGACGGTATCGCCATCGATGGGGTGGCCCTGCACCTTGTCGATCCCCTTGGAGAAGATCCAG
The DNA here is from genome assembly GCF_046078285.1 of Aeromonas bivalvium. Taxonomy (NCBI): domain Bacteria; kingdom Pseudomonadati; phylum Pseudomonadota; class Gammaproteobacteria; order Aeromonadales; family Aeromonadaceae; genus Aeromonas; species Aeromonas bivalvium. Next base: position 427,215 of record NZ_JBGXBV010000001.1, on the reverse strand, counting down.
GGGTGACGGCGCAGCAGGGATTTTTCGCGGCCTTTGACGAGATAGATGGAAGCGCTCATGGGAGTTGCCAGATGGTCGAAAGAAAAGGGGCCACATTCTATGTGCAACGGCCTCGCTAAGCCAGAGTTTGCTTGCAGGGTTAACGATCGGGTATTGCATATGGTCAATAGCAAGGAAAATACGTGAGGAATCCTTCAAGGTACCAGCAAGGGTAGTACTGCTAGTCATGAGCAGCTCTCATCTCGCCTCAGAGTGTCATGTGCTTGAGAGTACGGACTTTTTTAACATTTTTCATCTTGTCAGTCAGTTTTTAATAAAGATTCATATGGTGATGTCGATAGTAATTGAAGACCAAATTGAATCTTATCTTCTCCGGTGGGCACATAATGTCACTCTCTGTTCGTACCAATGTTTCTGCGATGACGGCACAGCGCAATCTCAGTGGTGTATCGGGTACTTTTGACTCTGTATTCAAGCGTTTATCCTCGGGTCTGCGTATCAACAGTGCAGCGGATGATGCGGCGGGACTTCAGATCAGCAATCGTCTGACAAGCGAAATCAATGGTACCAATGGGGCTATTCGCAATGTCAACGACGCCATCTCCGTGATCAATGTAGCCGATGGAGCGATGGATGAATCGATGAATCTCATGCAGCGAATGCGGACGCTTGCTCTGCAAGCCGGCAGTGGCATCAATTCGACGGATGACCGCGCCGCACTCAATGCTGAATTCCAGCAGATGCGCCTGGAAATGGATCGCATCGCGACCAAGACGACCTTTGCCGGACAGAGTCTATTGGCCGGGACATATAAAGGGATATTTTCCGTCGGGGCTTATGCAGGCCAAAACATGGTCATCACGGATATGAATGCACAGACCAAAAATCTCGGCGAAATGGTGTGGCAGTCCCGCAGCCCGGCCAGCAGCAAACCCGGTGCTCACAGCATTGATGGTTTACAACTTGGGGCGCAGCCTATCACGCTCAATGGCGTGACGTTTGACAAGAACTATCCGTCGCTGGAGGCTTTTGTCTCTGACATCAATAGCACCAGCTTTCCCAATAATCAGGGCCCGGTAGAGGCTGTACAGCATCCATTTTCGGTAAGGTCGTCAATCGATCTGTCCACTCTTCCTTCCTATATCGATATCGAAGGACAGACGGTTGATTTGACGACGGGCATCGACATGACTGGCTGGGATCCTGTGAACCCGACATCGGAGAATAGTTGGTTGATGGCAACGGTTGTCCATCGGATCAACATGGCGGCACAATCCGCTGGTCTTGGATTTTCCGTCAGTGGTTCATATAACAACAATCCTGCCAATAATCAGCTCACTATCTTTAGCTCTCAGGGCAATAGTCTTACTCTGGCGAATGGCACTACTCATCCACCCCAACCACCCCAGCCACCTCCCCCAGCCCCCCCAGTTCCACCTATCTCGGCCAACCCGTCACTCTCAGCCTTGCTCACGGATGTGAGCAGTACGACCTATATTGGACAACTTGAGCTCATCTCATCGGGTACTCAATATTCAAATATTGATATGGAAGGTAACACTTTGGGTTCCCTTGGCTTTTTCCTGCAAGACAAGCAGAAGTATACGGTCGACAACATAGATGTACTGAACGAGAGCAACGCCAGTCGTGCAATCAGGACACTGGATGCAGGCATGAAGCAGCTCGGTGTACAGCGCTCTCAGATTGGTGCTCAGGCCAATTTACTGGAGGCAAGGGGACGTTATTTGAGCACGAGCAATGAAAGCCTGAGTGCTGCCCGCTCACGGATCCGGGATGCCGACATGGCGAGTGAGTCTGCGCGCATGGTTCGGACCCGAATCATGCAACAGGCCAGTACCAGCATATTGAGCCAGGCCAATAGCCGCCCCAAATTGGCGCTGAGTTTGTTGCAGTCCTGATTCTGCCGAATAAAAGCTGTAATACCCTAACCTCATTGGTATTGCTCTGGTTGTGAGCCTGATCGCGGCACAGTGACCTTAGTGTAATGTTTGGTGAGAGGCGATATCCAAAACGTGGGCTTAGTCAGGTGGTCAACCACGATCAAGAGCTCCAAAGATTCACGACTAAGGCGTCTGAAGACGCTCGGCCGAGCGGCTGAACGAAATACGGGGGATTGTGGGTTGCTGCAGGAGCTAAAAAAATTCCCCGATGCGAAACATCGGGGAATTTGATGACTCAGGGCAAGTTAAAAGAATGCAGGTCCATCCTAACTCAGAGCGTTCAGATCCGCAGGCCCGTCATGGCCTGGCCGAGTTCGGTGGCGGTGGCCTTGAGGCCAGTGGTGCCGGCGACCGAGGCGCTGGCTGACTCTTCCACCCGGCTGGCCTCGTGGCGCACCTGATCCAGGTTGCGGGTGATCTCTTCTGCTACCGAGCTCTGCTGCTCGGAGGCGGTGGCTATCTGGGTGCTCATCTCCAGCACGGCGCTGCTGTGGTGGCTGAGCTTGTCGATATCCAGCCCCACCTCGCTGATGAGGCGTTGGCTGTGCTCGGCCCGCTCCACCGTCTTTTCCATGATGTCGTTGAGGGCGTTGGTCCCCCCCTGCAGCTCCTCTATCATCTGCTGGATCTCCACCGTGGCCTGCTGGGTACGGCTGGCCAGGGTGCGTACCTCGTCGGCGACCACGGCGAAGCCACGGCCCTGCTCCCCGGCACGGGCGGCCTCGATGGCGGCGTTGAGGGCCAGCAGGTTGGTCTGCTGGGAGATGGCGTTGATGACGGCGATCACCTCGTTGATGCGATTGGCGTTGTGGGTCAACCGCTCCACGGCGCCGGAGGCATTGCCAATCTCGGTGGCGAGGGTGGTGATGGCCGCTATGGTGCGCGCCACCCTGTCTGCCCCCTGAGCCGCCTCTTCGCTCGATTGGCGGGTCTGGCTCAGGGAGTCGTTGGCGTTGCGGGCCACCTCACGGATGGCGGCGGACATCTGCTCCATGGCGGCGGCCAGGGAGTCCATGTGCTGGCGCTGGGCCATGGCGAGGGACTCCCCCTCGCTGGCATGCTCGCGAAACTCGTCGGCGGCCAGGCCCAGCGCCTCGGCAGACTCCTCCACCAGTTGCACTATCTTGTGCTGACGGTCGGTGAACCTGTCTATGCTGCCCGCCAACACCGAGAACTCGTCCCGCACCGGGAAGAAGTTGAGACGATGGGTCAGGTCGCCATCGGCCACGGTCTGCAGCGCCTTGTTGGTGGAGTAGAGGGCACCGGAGACGAAGGTCATCAGATAGTGGGTGATCAGGGCCAGCAGGGCGGCGACCAGGGCTATGATGGTGAGGGTGCTGCCCTGGTTATCCCAGGGGGAGAACTGGTGGCTATCCAGGGTCCCGGTGAGGTAACCGGCCTGGCCGGCGCTGGCGGTGATCTGATAGACCCCCCCTTGCTCGCTCAGGCCCGGGGCGGTGGCCGCGCCAAGGCGCAAGTCCGCAGGCAGGCTCAGGCTGGGTTGCTGGCTCACCAGTTGCGCCGTGGTCTCGACCCGGCTCTTGAGGGCTTCGAGGCGCAGCGCCATCTGGCTGTCATGACCCTGACTGAGCAGATACCAGGAGAGCAGGGCGATGAAGATGAGCGGGCACCAGAAGGTGATGAGGAATTTTTCACTGATGGTGAGATGAATGAGATAGCGGTCAACCCAACGAAACTTAACTTCTTTCATAATGGTATTTGCATCCTGCACAACAGAGAGTGTCGGCCATCACTATCGGCCTCCTGTCTCATTGCTAAAGCGAAAGGTGTGATAAATGGGAGAGCAAGCGTTTTCCGTCCGGGTGTTTGGGCGGGTTCAGGGGGTGGGATTTCGCTATTTCACCCAGGAGCGGGCCCTGCAACTGGGGCTGAGGGGACATGCCTACAACCTGGAGGATGGGTCGGTGGAGGTCCTGCTGTGCGGCCCGGCCGAGCAGGTTCAGATGATGCTCGGCTGGCTCGAACATGGCCCCCGCACCGCCGAGGTGAGTCACATCTCATGCCAACCCCATGAAGGAGAGGTGCGAGCGGGCTTTCATACCAACTAGACGCCATCCCGACCGATGAGGTGGCGAGCATGGACAAGCAGAGGAGAGATTCATGGATGACCCCTTGCGGGAGCGGCTGCTCGGTCAGGCGCATACCCTCATCAATCACTACTGGGCCTCGACCCTGGCGCTGCGCCAGCAGGCCGACATGGAGCAGGTGCATGGCTACCGCATCGCGGCCCGTCGACTCCATGCCCTGTTGGCGCTCTGGCGCCCGCTCATCCATGATCCCAGGCTGGAGCGTCGGCTGCAAAAGGCGGTGACTCGCCTCTCTGCCCTGCGCGATGAGCAGGTCTATGCCAGCCAGTTCGTCCACAAGCGGGCCGGCGCCAGGAGCGAGGAGCAGAGCAAGGCGGGCAGGGTGTCCCAAGCCATGGTGCAGGCGCAGCCCAGGGTGCCCATGCTGGCGGTTTCCCTCGATGAGTGGCTCGATGGGGTGGCGCAGGTGCCGGCCGGTTTCGATCCACTGCCCTGGTATCGGCTCCAGCTTGGGCTGCGCCTGAGCCTGCTGCTCAACCGGATAGAGGATGAGCAGAGCGCCAAATCCCGCAAGCTCAGCAACGACAAGCTGCTGCGTCAGTGGCACAAGGTCAGGCTGGAGATAAAGCAGATTCGTTATGGCACCGAGTTGCTGGTGGCCATGGGGGCGGGGGATCCCGAGTGGCTCGACCTGCTCGGACGCTGGCAGGAGCAGCTCGGCCAGTTGCAGGATGGTCGGCAGTGGTACAAGCGGCTGCGCCGGGAGAAGAGCACCCCCAAGCAGCAGCGCCTGTTGCGGGCCCTGCGCAAGAAGGGGCGCTGGCAGTTGCAACGGCTCTCCTGCCAGCGCGGCGAGCTGGTGGGGCTCAGCCTGCTGATGCTCAAGGGGGACGAGTAGCACAGGAGGCCCACGACCATCCAGCTGGGCGCGCCGTGGGGAAGCATGAAAAAAGCGAGGGGCATCTGCCCCTCGCTTTGTCATCTCATGGCTATTGCCCTGGCGTGATCACTTGACCCGCATGCCAGGCTGGGCGCCAGCCTGGGGTTCCAGGATCCAGAGATCCTTGCCGCCCGGGCCCGCCGCCAGCACCATGCCCTCGGACATGCCGAAACGCATCTTGCGCGGCGCCAGGTTGGCCACCATCACGGTCAGCTTGCCTTCCAGATCTTCCGGGTTGTAGGCGGACTTGATGCCGGCGAACACCTGGCGGGTCTCGCCGCCGAGATCGAGTTGCAGCTTGAGCAGCTTGTCCGCTTCCGGTACCGCTTCTGCCTTCTTGATGAGGGCCACCCTCAGGTCAATCTTGGCAAAATCCTCATAGCTGATGGTGTCACTGATGGGGTCGTCCGCCAGGGGGCCGGTCACTTTCGGTGCCTGCTCCTTGGCCAGATCTTCCTTGGACGCCTCGATCATGGCCTCAATCCTGGCCGGTTCGATGCGGGAGAAGAGGGCCTTGAACGGGGCAACGGTGTGGTTGACCAGGGGCGCGGCGATACCGTCCCAGCTGAGGGTCTCCCCCAGGAAGGCTTCGGCGCGCTCGGCCAGCTTGGGCATGACGGGCTTGAGGTAGGCCATCAGCACCCGGAACAGGTTGATGCCGACGGAGCAGACCGCCTGCAGTTCGTCATCCATGCCTTCTTTCTTGGCCAGTACCCAGGGGGCCTTGTCGTCCACGTAGCGGTTGGCCTTGTCGGCCAGGGCCATGATCTCGCGGATGGCGCGGCTGAACTCGCGGGTCTCGTAGGCTTCGCTGATGGACGCGCGGGCGCTCGCGAATTCGGCGTAGAGTTCGGGTTCGGTGCAGGTGGCGGCCAGCTTGCCGTCGAAACGCTTGGCGATGAAGCCGGCATTGCGAGACGCCAGGTTGACCAGCTTGTTGACCACGTCGGCATTGACCCGGGCCACGAAGTCATCCAGGTTCAGGTCCAGATCGTCGATGCGGCTGTTGAGCTTGGCGGCGTAGTAGTAACGCAGGCACTCGGGATCCAGGTGATTGAGGTAGGTGGAGGCCTTGATGAAGGTGCCCTTGGACTTGGACATCTTGGCGCCGTTGACGGTCACATAGCCGTGTACGTTCACCTTGGTCGGCTGGCGGAAACCCGCCCCTTCCAGCATGGAGGGCCAGAACAGGCAGTGGAAGTAGGCGATGTCCTTGCCGATGAAGTGATAGAGCTCGGCGCTGGAGTCCTTGCGCCAGTAGCTGTCAAAGTCGATGTCGCCGCGCTTGTTGCACAGGTTCTTGAACGACGCCATATAGCCGATGGGGGCATCGAGCCAGACGTAGAAGTACTTGCCCGGTGCTCCGGGGATCTCGAAACCGAAGTAGGGGGCGTCACGGGTGATGTCCCACTGCTGCAGGCCGGATTCGAACCACTCCTGCATCTTGTTGGCCATCTCTTCCTGGATGGCGCCCGAGCTGCGCACCCAGCCAGAGAGCCACTGCTCGAACTGGGGCAGATCGAAGAAGAAGTGCTCGGAATCCTTCATCACAGGGGTCGCGCCTGAGACGGCGGACTTGGGATCGATCAGTTCGGTCGGGCTGTAGGTGGCGCCGCAGCTGTCGCAGTTGTCACCGTATTGCTCGGGGGACTTGCACTTGGGGCAGGTACCCTTGACGAATCTGTCCGGCAGGAACATGGACTTTTCCGGATCGAACAACTGGGTGATGGTGCGGCCCTTGATGAAGCCACCCGCCTTCAGACGACCGTAGATCAGCTCCGCCAGCTCGCGGTTCTCGTCGCTGTGGGTGGAGTGATAGTTGTCGAAGCTGATGTTGAAACCGGCAAAATCGGTCTGATGCTCCTGGGAGACGGCCGCGATCATCGCTTCCGGGGTCACGCCCATCTGCTGCGCCTTGAGCATGATGGGGGTGCCATGGGCATCATCGGCACAGATGAAATGCACCTGATGGCCGCGCATTCGCTGATAACGAACCCAGATATCGGCCTGGATGTGTTCGAGCATGTGGCCGAGGTGAATGGAGCCATTGGCGTAGGGGAGGGCGCAGGTTACCAGCATGGTACGGGGATCAGTTGCCATAATACGTTCTTGATGTGCCTGTTGGGATGATACAGTGCGGTGCATGTTACCCGAATTGGGGGCAGCCTGCCTAGGTCTGTGGCCCTGGATGGGCACGGGGTCGGCCCTTTTGCATCGGGCGCCCTGGCCACCCTCAGCATAAAGACAGTCGAATGGGGATTTCATGGTGATTGATTCAGTTAAACAGCTACTTGCCGAATTTAAACCCATGGGGTGGGGCAAGGATCTGGTGGATGCCGGATTCGTGCGCGCCGTCAGCGAGCAGGAGCAGACATTGCAGATCAGGCTGGTGCTCCCCTTTGCCGGCCTCTCCTGGTTTGAACAGATCAAGGAAGAGTTTGACGCCAGACTGCGCACCCTGACCGGCGCGCAGCAGATAGAGTGGCAGTGCGATATCGAGGTGGCCAGCATGCCCCGCGCCCAGCAGCTCAATGCGGTGCAGGGCATTCGCAACATACTGGTGGTGGCGTCCGGCAAGGGGGGGGTGGGCAAGTCCACCACGGCGGTCAATCTGGCGCTGGCGCTGCAAAAAGAGGGGGCGCGGGTCGCCATCCTGGATGCGGACATCTATGGCCCCTCCATTCCCACCATGCTGGGTTCGCGCCAGGAGCGCCCCAGCAGCCATGATGGCAAGACCATGTTGCCGGTGGAGGCGTGCGGTCTCAAGAGCAACAGCATCGGCTATCTGGTGGCCGAGCAGGATGCCACCATCTGGCGCGGCCCCATGGCGAGCAAGGCGCTGGCGCAGATCCTGCACGAGACCCGCTGGGGCGAGCTGGACTATCTGGTGGTGGACATGCCGCCGGGCACAGGGGATATCCAGCTCACCCTGGCCCAGCAGGTGCCAACCTCGGGGGCCCTCATCGTCACCACCCCCCAGGACGTGGCCCTGGCCGATGCCCGCAAGGGGATCGCCATGTTCAACAAGGTCAATGTGCCCGTGCTCGGCATCATAGAGAACATGAGCTACCACGTGTGCAGCGCCTGTGGACATCATGAACCCCTGTTTGGCACGGGCGGTGGCCAGAAGATGGCGGAGCAGTATCACCTGGAGCTGCTTGGCCAGCTTCCCCTGCACATCGACATCCGCCAGCACCTGGACGATGGTTGCCCGACCGTCTTCTTCGCCCCCGAGGGGGAGTTGGCACAGATCTACATGAAGCTGGCCAGAAGGGTGGCGTCCGCCCTCTATTTCAGCGGAAAACCGATTGCGACCCCCCTGTTCACCCTGGCGGTGGATGAATAATCGGCGGTTGGCGGTTCGGTGGGGATTTGGGGTGGGCAGCTCCCCCCCTTTTCCATATAATGGATCGGTTTAAACCTTTCCCGCAGCGCTTCTTTTTTAGGTATTTGTCATGTCTGATACTCAACACTCGTGTGTGATCATCGCCATTGCAGGGGCGTCCGCGTCCGGCAAGAGCCTCATCGCCCAGACCATCTATGAAGAGCTGGTGGCCGAACTGGGGGCGGGTGAGATCGGGGTGATCTCCGAAGATTGTTACTACAAGGATCAGACCCATCTGACCATGGAAGAGCGGGTCAAGACCAACTATGACCACCCCAGCGCCATGGATCACAGCCTGTTGGTGGAGCATCTGGTGCAGCTGATCAAGGGCAGTGGCGTCGAGATCCCCCAGTACTCCTACACCGAACACACCCGGATGAGCGAGACCCGTCACTTCGCGCCCCGCAAGGTGATCATCCTCGAAGGGATATTGCTGCTGACCGATAGCCGGCTGCGTGAGCTGATGGATGCGTCCATCTTCATGGATACCCCCCTCGACATCTGCCTGGTGCGTCGCCTGGTGCGTGACGTGCAGGAGCGGGGTCGTACCATGGATTCCGTGCTCAAGCAGTACCAGAAGACGGTGCGCCCCATGTTCTTGCAGTTTATCGACCCGTCCAAGCAATATGCCGACGTGATCGTGCCCAGAGGCGGCAAGAACCGCATCGCCATCGACATGCTCAAGGCGCGCATCCGCCACATGCTGGTCGGTTGAGCACATATCAGGGAGCCGGGTCACGACCCGGCTCTTTTTACATGCCATTTTTGTCAGGAGAGTCGCGCAATGCGTCTTTGTGATACCGATATCGAACGTCATCTGGACCTGGGCAAGATTGTCATCGAGCCCAGGCCCGGGGTGGAGCGGATCAGTGGAGTCAGCGTCGATGTGCTGCTCGGCAACGAGTTTCGGGTGTTTCGTGACCACACGGCGCCGTATATCGATCTGAGCGGCCCGGGCAGCGAGATGGCCGATGCCATCGATCGGGTGATGAGCGACGAGATCCACATTCCCGATGGCGAGGCCTTCTATCTGCACCCGGGCCAGCTCGCCCTGGCGGTGACCTATGAATCCGTGACCCTGCCCGCCGACATCGTCGGCTGGCTCGATGGGCGCTCTTCCCTGGCACGCCTCGGGCTCATGGTGCATGTGACCGCGCACCGGATCGATCCGGGCTGGTCCGGCCGCATCGTGCTGGAGTTCTACAACGGCGGCAAGCTGCCGCTGGCGCTGCGTCCCAAGATGAAGATAGGGGCACTCAACTTCGAGATGCTCTCTGGCCCTGCCGCCCGGCCCTACAACAAGCGTGAGAACGCCAAGTACAAGAGCCAGCAGGGGGCGGTGGCGAGCCGCATCAGCGAAGACTGATCCCCTGTCGTGTTGCTCGAGGCGCCCCCGTGGCGCCTTTTTTGTCACTTGACCTTGCAGGCCAAGGCATTCAGTGGCGCCTCCTCGCCAGCGCATGGGGGCCCCGGTCCGGGGGCGTCTCTCCTGGCGGAAGATTGACGGCAACAGGAGCGCATCCTGCCGATATTTTTTGCAATAAAGTAGTGGTTTTTTACGATTTTTGTCGCGCGATAGCGCCACTATCGCCGATCTTGCTCGCACAATCCAAAGATGGCCCCGACAGGCCAATGTAGGGCCTTTTTTAACGAGTTGTTGATAGCCCCGTGGCGCCTGGTTTCGCGCCCGGTTATGGAAAATACCCTTTATTTTTATGACTGAAATATTGCAGTGATGGCTATTGCCCCCCGAGTCAACTGAGCATAATCCGGCGCAACTCATCAACAGGTTCGTCTTTATGCTGGAAATGATTAACGGTTTGGGTGTGTGGTGGTTCATCGGTCTGGCGCTGGCGGTGCTCTTTGTGCTGGCGTATGAGTTCATCAATGGGTTTCACGATACCGCCAACGCGGTGGCGACCGTGATCTACACCAAGGCCATGCCGGCCCACATGGCGGTGGTGGCCTCAGGATTGTTCAACTTTGCCGGGGTCATGCTCGGCGGCCTGGGGGTGGCTTATGCCATCGTTCATCTGCTGCCCATCGACTTGCTGCTGGGCATGGACTCGAGCCAGGGTCTGATCATGGAGTTCTCCCTGTTGTTCTCGGCCATCGTCTGGAATCTGGGCACCTGGTTCTTCGGGATCCCGGCCTCCAGCTCCCACACTCTGATTGGCTCTATCCTGGGAGTGGGCGGTGCCTACGCCTGGATCAACGATCAGCCCCTGACCCAGGGGATCAATGTGAGCAAGGCCATCGACATCATGCTTTCGCTCATCGTTTCACCCACCTTGGGGTTCATCATCGCGGCCGGTCTGCTGCTCGCCCTCAAGCGGGTATGGCTGGGCAGCAAGATCCACAAGACCCCGGAGGAGCGGTTGCTGGTGGATGGCAAGAAACACCCGCCTTTCTGGGCAAGGCTGACCCTGGTGGCATCCGCCATGGGCGTGAGCTTCGTGCACGGCTCCAACGATGGTCAGAAGGGGATAGGCCTGGTGATGCTGGTGCTGATCTGCATGGCCCCCGCCTACTTTGCCCTCGACATGGGCAGCCGCCCCTACGACATAGACAGGACCCAGGATGCCAACAGGCGCATCACCGAGATCTATCAGCGCAACCAGGGGGTACTGACCGGGCTTATCGACTTCCAGCGCCCCGTGCGGGTGAACCATGCCCCCGTGAGTCACTGCGAGGCGGGAGCCGCCCTCTCCGTGATGGCGACCCTGGACGATCGGCTGGGCAAGGTGCGCAGTTATGATGGCCTGAGCCAGGAGGAGCGGCGCGAGGTGCGTCGTCTGCTGCTCTGCGTCGATGACACCGCCCGCAAGGCCACCAAGCTGCCTCTGCCCGCCAAGGAGCTGACCGATCTCGCCAAGTGGCGCAAGGATCTGACCTCGACCGCCGAATATGCCCCGACCTGGGCCATCGTCTCCATCGCCCTGGCCCTGGGCTGCGGCACCATGGTGGGCTGGCGGCGCATCGTGTACACGGTGGGAGAGAAGATAGGCTCGAGCGGCATGACCTACAGCCAGGGGATAGCGGCCCAGATCACGGCGGCGACCTCGATAGGGATCGCCAGCCTGACCGGGATGCCGGTCTCCACCACCCATATTCTCTCCTCGGCGGTGGCGGGTACCATGGTGGCCAATCGCTCCGGCCTGCAAAGCCAGACCATCAAGACCATATTGATGGCCTGGGTGCTGACTCTGCCGCTGACCATGTTGTTGTCCGGCGGGCTCTTTGTCCTCATCCACGCCTTGTTGGGGTAACGGATGCCATGAAAAGCCGCCTTCGGGCGGCTTTTCATTGGGTGCTGACCGGGCTGGCGTGGTCTTGGGAAGGCCATGAAAAGAGGCGCCATGGGCGCCTCTTTGTCATCGTTGGGTGATGGGTGGCCGCATCAGTCGCAGCAGCGTCCCCTGGCCAGGTTGCCGATGATCACCACGGTCGCCACCAGCAGGTAGGCGGCGAAGATGGCGACCAGCCACTGGGGCATGGAGAAGCCGAGGAACTGCCAGCTGATCTCGCTGCAGTCCCCATCCGGGAAGAAGAGCCAGGGGATCCAGCTGTCGAGGGGCAGCCAGCTCGGAAAATCGGCATAGGGGCTGCAGACGTTGAAGGGGGAGGGGTTGAGCTGATAATCCACGTGTTGCAGCGCCAATTGCAGACCCCGTACGGCGCTAAAGCCCCACAGCAGCAGCGCGCTCCAGCGCAGGTACCACTTCTGCGGATTGACCAGGCCTGTCAGGCCTGCGGCAAGCACCCCCAGGATGGCGATGCGCTCATAGATGCACATGACACAGGGGTGCAGTCCCAGTATGTGCTGGAAGAAAAGGGCGCACAGCTCGAGGAAAAGGGCGGAGGCGGCGAGCAGCCCCCAGGCCCAGCGCTGGCAGGCGATATGGCGAAGAAATGCAATCATCTGATTGATCCTGAAGGGGAAGGTGAAACGGATTAGAGCAGAGCGAGCCATAAAAGAAAAGGGCCCCACCGGGGCCCTCTTGGCTCAATGCGCCAGCGGCAGGACTGTGCTGGCGGCGCTGGAGTGGTGCATCAACCACCCCAGTTCGTAATACCAGTGGGTGAGGGGAGTGAGCAAGAACTCCACCGCGATGAAGCCGACCCCCCCCAGTACCAGGGTGTAGGGGAGCGCCATCCACACCATGCGGCCGTAGGAGAGACGCAGCAGCGGGGCCAGGGCCGAGGTGAGCAGGAACAGGAAGGCGGCCTGACCATTGGGGGTCGCGACGGAGGGCAGGTTGGTCCCTGTGTTGATGGCGACCGCCAGCATGTCGAACTGATCCCGGCTGATGGCATTGTTGAGCAGGGCCGTCTTCACCTCGTTGATATAGACGGTGCCGACAAAGACGTTGTCACTCACCATGGAGAGCAGGCCGTTGGCCAGATAGAAGAGGGCCAGCTGATCGTCAGGATCGGCGGAGAGCACCATCTGGATCACAGGCTTGAACAGCTGCTGATCGATGATGACGGCCACCACGCTGAAGAAGACGGCGAGCAGGGCGGTGAAGGGCAGCGCTTCCTCGAACGCCTTGCCGAGGGCATGCTCCTCGGTGATCCCGGTCAGGGAGGTGGCCAGCACGATGACCGACAGGCCGATGAGGCCGACGGCGGCCAGGTGCATGGCCAGACCCACGATCAACCAGACGGCGATGAGGGACTGGACGATGAGCTTGGCCTTCTCCTGGGGGGAGCGGCGTTCATCTTCGTAGCGGCTGTAATCCTCCAGGATGCGGCGCACCGTGTTGGGCAGGCGGGCGCCATAGCCGAACCAGCGGCATTTTTCCACCAGTACGCAGGTGAGCAGGCCACAGAAGAACACGGGAATGGTCACGGGCGACATGCGGGTGGCAAACTCGCCAAAGTGCCAGCCAGCCTGCTCCCCTATGATGAGGTTCTGGGGCTCGCCGACCAGGGTGCAGACGCCACCGAGGGCGGTACCTATGGCGGCATGCATCATGAGGCTGCGCAAAAAGGCGCGAAAATCGTCCAGATGCTGGCGGTTGAGCTCGGCGACGGTCAGGTCGTCAGTGTGGTCATGGTCGTGACCAAACTCCTTGCCTGACGAGACCTTGTGATAGATGGCGTAGAAACCGGTGGCGACGCTGATCACCACGGCGATCACGGTCAGGGCATCCAGGAAGGCGGACAGGAAGGCCGACACCAGGCAAAACGCCAGGGAGAGCAGGCTCTTTGAGCGAATGCGGATCAGCAGTTTGGTGAACACATAGAGCAGCAGCTGCTTCATGAAATAGATGCCTGCCACCATGAAGACCAGCAGCAGCAGGACTTCTATGTTGGCCACCAGCTCATGCTTGACCTGTTCGGCCGAGGTCATGCCGATCAGCACGGCTTCGATGGCGAGCAGGCCACCCGGTTGCAGCGGGTAGCACTTGAGGGCCATGGCCAGGGTAAAGATAAACTCCACCACCAATAACCAGCCGGCAAAGAAGGGATCCAGATGAAAGGCGATGGGATTGATGATCAAGAAGGCAATGATGGCGCTCTTGTACCAGTGAGGAGCATGCCCTAAAAAGTTCTTCGCAAAGGCCTGCCCTAGACTAATCGGCATAGTAATGGGTCTCAGTAATTATGGTTGGATGCTGTGTTCATACCCACAACCTGAGGTGGGCATATACCAAGATGCTGTCGCTTATTTGCTTGATCCCCCATGATTTTAATCAAACGGGCGGCTAACTATAAATTACATAATGAGCCTTGCCCATGGCTGGTGCGGATTAAAAGGGGCAATCCTGAGTCTCGAACTCGATGGTTGGTGGTTTTACATACAATTTGGTAACAAAATTGCGTGTTTATGTGACCAGAGGACCGACCTTCTGCTTGCCAGACCTCCTCGCTTTGCTATTATTCGGGAGCCTTTTTACGCACGAGAATCGAGTCACTTCATGGTTATAAAAGCGCAGAGCCCAGCCGGGTTTGCCGAGGAATATATCATCGAGTCCATCTGGAACAATCGCTTCCCCCCCGGATCCATACTGCCGGCGGAGCGCGAGCTGTCCGAATTAATCGGTGTGACCCGCACAACGCTGCGTGAAGTGCTGCAACGTCTGGCCCGGGATGGCTGGTTGACCATACAGCATGGCAAGCCGACCAAGGTCAACAACTTCTGGGAAACCTCGGGACTCAACATTCTGGAGACGCTGGCTCGCCTGGATCAGGACAAGGTGCCCGATCTGGTGGCTCAGCTGCTGTCGGCGCGCACCAACATCTGCACCATCTTCATCCGGGGCGCGATCCGCAACAACCCGGAGCAGGCGGCAGAGATATTGCGGGGTGCCGACGAGGTGGAGAACAGCGCCGAAGCCTATGCCGAATTTGACTACCGTCTGCACCATCAGCTCTCCTTCGCCTCCGGCAACCCCATCTACGCCCTGATCCTCAATGGCTTCAAAGGGCTCTACAGTCGAGTGGGGCGCTACTACTTCTCCGACACCCAGGCCCGTGCCACCGCAGATGCCTACTACAAGACACTGCTGAAACTGGCCGAGACCAAGAATCACGAAGAGGTGTACCAGACGGTGCGCCAGTACGGGATAGAGTCCGGCAAGCTGTGGACCCGTCTGCGCACCGACATGCCGAGCAACCTGTGCGATAACTGATGACGTCCTGACTCGGGCCCTGCCCAGAGCGAGAGGATATAAAGAGCGCGCCTTCGGGCGCGCTCTTTGCATTATGGCGTCATGGGCAGGGTCAAGGGAGGGGGCGCCGCTCCGGGCAGCGGCCGATGAGATCGCTTGGCAGTTCGCCATTGTCCTGTTCCAGCACCACATCGAAGCCCCACAGCAGATGCACGTGCTTGAGCACCTCATGATAGGAGTCACCAAGGGGGATGCGGTTATGGGGCACATAACGCAGGGTCAGGGCGCGATCCCCCTTCACCGCCACGTCATAGACCTGGATGTTCGGCTCCAGGTTGCTGAGGTTGTACTGGGATGACAGGGCATTGCGCACTAGGTGATAGCCCTCCTCGTTGTGAATGGCGGCTATCTTGAGGTAGTTCTTCAGATCGTCATCGTCGATGGCAAAGAGCTTCATGTCCCGCATCACCTTGGGGCTGAGGAACTGGCTGATGAAGCTCTCATCCTTGAAGTTCTGCATGGCAAAGTGAAGGGTGTCGACCCAGTTTGTACCGGCATAGTCCGGAAACCAGCGTCTGTCCTCCTCGGTGGGGTGCTCACAGATGCGTCTCAGATCGACAAACATGGCAAAACCGAGTGCGTAAGGGTTGATCCCCGAGTAGTAGCGGCTGTTGTAGGGGGGTTGAAAGACCACATTGGTGTGGCTGTGCAGCACCTCCATCATGAAGCGATCGCTCAGTTTTCCCTCGTCATACAGGTGATTGAGTATGGTGTAGTGCCAGAAGGTGGCCCAGCCTTCATTCATCACCTGAGTCTGTTTCTGGGGATAGAAATACTGGCTGATCTTGCGCACGATGCGCACCACCTCCCGCTGCCAGGGCTCGAGCAGGGGCGCATTCTTCTCGATGAAGTAGAGCAGGTTCTCCTGGGGCTCTGGCGGATAGCGGCGATCCGCCACGTTGGCGGACTTGTGCTGCCGGGGCAGGGTGCGCCACAGCTCATTGACCTGGGTCTGCAGGTAGTCTTCCCGGGCTTTCTGGCGCCTCTTCTCCTCGGCCAGGGAGATCTTCTGGGGCCGCTTGTAGCGATCGACCCCGAAGTTCATCAGGGCATGGCAGGCGTCGAGCAGCCGCTCCACCGCATCGATGCCGTGCTTCTCCTCACATTCGGTGATGTAGTTCTTGGCAAACAGCAGGTAATCGATGATGGAGGAGGCATCGGTCCAGGTCTTGAACAGATAGTTGTTCTTGAAAAACGAGTTGTGGCCATAGCAGGCATGGGCCATCACCAGTGCCTGCATCGGCATGGTGTTCTCCTCCATCAGATAGGCGATGCAGGGATCCGAGTTGATGACGATTTCGTAGGCGAGCCCCATCTGACCACGTTTGTAGTTGCGCTCGGTGTGGATGAAGCGCTTGCCGAATGACCAGTGCTGATAACCGATGGGCATGCCGACGCTGGAGTAGGCATCCATCATCTGCTCGGCGGTGATCACCTCTATCTGGTTGGGGTAGGTATCGAGCCGGTAGTGCCTGGCGACGCGCGCTATTTCCCGGTGATAGATCTCCAGCAGGTCAAAATTCCAGTCAGGCCCGTCATCGAAGGGCGCAAAGGTGTTGGCTGTCTCCGTCATATGCCCCCCTAGGCCGCTTGTTTCTTGAACAGTTCCCGGAACACCGGGTAGATGTCCTCCACCTTGCGAATGTGCTCCATGGCAAAGTAGGGATACTGGCTGGCGACCGACTCGTATTCGTGCCACAGGGTCTGGTGGGCCCGGGTGGTGATCTCGATATAGGAGTAGTAACGCACCCGCGGCATGATCTCCTGCAGCAGGATCTCGCGGCACTGGGGCGAGTCATCGGCCCAGTTGTCCCCGTCTGAGGCCTGGGCGGCATAGATGTTCCACTGGTTGGTGGGATAACGCTCATCCATGATGTCGCTCATCATCTTGAGGGCGCTGGAGACGATGGTGCCCCCGGTCTCCTGGGAGTAGAAGAACTCGTGCTCGTCCACCTCCTTGGCCTGGGTGTGGTGGCGGATATAGACCACCTCCACATTCTTGTAGGTACGACTCAGGAACAGATAGAGCAGGATGTAGAAGCGTTTGGCCATCTCCTTGGTGGCTTGATCCATGGAGCCCGAGACGTCCATCAGACAGAACATCACCGCCTGGCTGGAGGGGACGGGCCGCTTGACGAAGTTGTTGAACTTGAGATCGAAGGTGTCGATGAAGGGCACGGCTTCGATGCGTTTTTTCAGGTCGCGGATCTCTTTTTCCAGCAGCGCTATCTCGGCGAAGTGTTCGCTGGGGTCTTTCGACAGCAGCAGGAGCCGCTCCTCCAGCTCCCGCAGGCTGCGCTTCTTGCCGGCTTGCAGCGACATGCGCCGTGCCAGCGAATTGCGCAAGGATCGCACCACGTTGATGTTGGCCGGTACACCATTGGAGGTATAACCGGCCCGGTAGGTCTTCATCTCCATCAGCTGGTTGAGCTGGGTCTTTTGCAGGTGGGGCAGTTCGAGATCCTCGAACAGGAGATCCAGGTATTCATCCTTGGAGATCTGGAACACGAAGTCATCGCTCCCTTCCCCCTGGTTGGATGCCTGTCCTTCTCCCGCCCCCTGACCGGCGCCGCCTCCCTTGGGTCTGTCTATCTTGTCCCCTGAGACGAACTGATCATTGCCGGGATGCACCATCTCCCGCTTGCCCCCATGCCCCTGATGAAAATGGGGCTCGCCGATGTCCCGGGTCGGGATACTGATGCTCTCGCCCTTGTCCACGTCCTGGATGCTGCGCTTGGAGACGGCATCCGAGACCGCTTGTTTGATCTGCTTCTTGTAGCGGCGGATGAAGCGCTGCCGATTGACAGCGCTTTTGTTCTTGCCGTTGAGCCTGCGGTCGATAAAGTGCGCCATAACTCCCCCTTGGCAAAGCCGTCAGGATCAGGATGACTTGCGTACCCTGAGATACCATTCGGAGAGCAGCCGTACCTGTTTGCGGGTATAGCCTTTCTCCATCATCCGCTCGACAAAGTTATCGTGTTTCTTCTGCTCTTCCGCCGAGGTCTTGCTGTTGAAGGAGATGACCGGCAACAGCTCTTCGGTGTTGGAGAACATCTTCTTCTCGATGACGGTGCGCAGCTTCTCGTAGCTGGTCCAGTTCGGGTTGCGACCGGCATTGTTGGCCCGGGCCCGCAGCACGAAGTTGACGATTTCGTTGCGAAAGTCCTTCGGGTTGCTGATCCCGGCCGGTTTCTCAATCTTTTCCAGTTCGCTGTTGAGGGAGGCGCGGTCAAACAGTTGCCCCGTCTCCGGATCCCGGTACTCCTGATCCTGGATCCAGAAGTCTGCGTAGGTGACGTAGCGATCGAAGATGTTCTGGCCATATTCGGAGTAGGACTCGAGGTAGGCGGTCTGGATCTCCTTGCCGATGAACTCCACGTAGCGCGGGGTGAGATAGCCCTTGATGAACTCCAGGTAGCGATCGTGTATCTCCTGCGGGAACTGTTCGCGCTCTATCTGCTGCTCCAGCACATAGAAGAGGTGAACCGGGTTGGCCGCTACCTCGGCATGGTCGAAGTTGAAGACCCGTGACAATATCTTGAACGCGAAGCGAGTCGAGAGGCCGTTCATCCCCTCATCCACCCCGGCGTAGTCCCGGTACTCCTGATAGCTCTTGGCCTTGGGATCCGTGTCCTTGAGGCTTTCGCCATCATAGACCCGCATCTTGGAGTAGAGGCTGGAGTTTTCCGGCTCCTTGAGTCGTGACAGCACGGAGAACTGTCCCAGCAGCTCCAGGGTGCCCGGGGCACATTTGGCCTCGGTCAGCTCGCTGTTGGTGAGCAGCTTCTCGTAGATCTTCACCTCTTCCGAGACCCGCAGGCAATAAGGCACCTTGACGATATAGACACGGTCGAGGAAAGCCTCGTTATTGCGGTTGTTCTTGAAGTGCTGCCATTCGGATTCGTTGGAGTGAGCCAGCAGAATGCCGTCGAAGGGGAGGGCGGAGAGCCCCTCTGTGCCGTTGTAGTTGCCTTCCTGGGTGGCGGTCAGCAGCGGGTGCAGTACCTTGATGGGGGCCTTGAACATCTCGACGAACTCCATCATGCCCTGGTTCGCCTTGCACAGCGCCCCCGAGTAGGAGTAGGCATCGGCATCGTCCTGGGCATAGTGCTCCAGCATGCGGATGTCGACCTTGCCGACCAGGGAGGAGATGTCCTGGTTGTTCTCATCGCCGGGCTCTGTCTTGGCGATGGCGATCTGGTGCAATATCGAAGGATTGACCTTTTCCACTTTGAACTTGGTGATGTCTCCGCCAAATTCGGTCAGGCGCTTGGCCGCCCAGGGGGACATGATGGGGCGCAGATAACGGCGCGGGATGCCGTACTCTTTCTCCAGCAGCTCGCCGTCCTCTTCCATGTCGAACAGACAGAAGGGGTGGTCATTGACCGGGGATCCCTTGATCCGGTAGATGGGCACCTTCTGCATCAAGGATTTGAGCTTCTCGGCCAGAGACGATTTGCCGCCGCCGACCGGACCCAGCAGATAGAGGATCTGCTTCTTCTCTTCCAGGCCCTGGGCGGAGTGCTTGAGGTAGGAGACGATCTGCTCGATGGCGTCTTCCATGCCGTAGAAATCCTTGAAGGCGGGATAACGGGCGACGACCCGGTTGGAAAAGAGACGACTGAGTCTCGGATTGGTGGCGGTATCAACCATCTCCGGGTCGCCGATGGCAACCAGTAGACGTTCGGCGGCGGAGGCGTAGCAGGATTTGTCCTGTTTGCACATGTCCAGGAACTCCTGAATGCTGTACTCCTCTTCCCTGGCTTGCTCGTAACGTTGTTGGTAATGCTCGAAGATGCCCATAACTTAGCCCTCGTTATAGTCGCTTACCCTAAAATGACCGGTTTATCACTCTTGTTGTGCTTTCCTCTTAAGCCTAGTCAACAGCCCCCAGTAATCCATTACAGTGCACGGCTTTAAATCGGTTGGCCCGGATCCCGGCGCCTTGGGCGGCACCAGGCAAGCGGTGTCTGTATGTTACTGACTGTTAAATTATTTTTGCCACGTTAGTCGGGGCAATGTCAAAGAGATAAAAATAAATGTTTCAGCATGACTACCAAGGGAAGTACGAGCGGCAAACCCAGATGGATCGCAGGACGCCAGGGCTGGCGTGCTCTGGCACGGGGCGCCTAGGTAGTGGAATATGCTTTACGAGAACGTAAGCGTAAGGTGCGTAAATTGGTGTTAAAGCTCTAATTTTTACATTGACGCTACATTTTCGCTGCTCTAGATTGGCTCCTGTGTTCGGTGCTGAGCCGCTTTAGCAAGAGAGTGTCTCGGTATCGAAAACAAAGCTCTGTTTAAGCACGTTTCCGTTGGCTTGACCCTCGCATCCGCGAGGGTCTTATTTTTTCAGCGTCTCCAGGCCGATGCAGGGGGCGCCACAGACCCCCTTCTTATGATCCCCTGTGTCGCTGATGACGATCGATGTCATGGCGCAGACGCGCCCTGTGCGGACGCTAGATGGTGGGGCAAGTGTGTGAGGGCCGCCATTCTCACTGTGGCGCCTAGTGGGGGCCGTGGTGCCCATAGGCCTGTGCGACCAGGGTGAGCACCCGGGCGAAGGGGATGTCGCCCAGCCGACCAAAGCCGGCCAGTTTGCCCGCCTTGAGGCGGGTGGTGAGGGGGGTGCTGATCCCGCACAGGAAGCGGGCCAGGATCCTGGGATCGGGGCTTGGCAACTGGCTCGACAGGGGATCGCACCAGGCGCGGATCCCCGCCTCGTTGGGCAGTGGCGCCATCGGCTCTGGGGGCAAGTGGGCCACCTGACCGCGGCAAACCGAGCAGTGGCCGCAGCGGGCGGGGGCCTGCTCATCGGCAAAATGGCGGGCCAGGGTCTGACTCAGGCAAGCCGATGAGGTAAAGAAGGCGAGCAGGGCCTGCAACCTGGCCAGCTCGCTCTGCTCTTTTTGCACGAACAGCCCATGGAGCTCGTCGACGAGGGCATCCAGGGAGGCGGGCGTGCGCTTTACCTGATAGACCTCGGTCATCTGCTTGCTCTCGAGCTCGATGAGGCCCTGCTGCTGCAGATAGTCGAGGGCGGTCACCGCGCGGCCGCGCTCCCCCTGATAACCCTGCCAGAGCGCCTCGAAATCCATGGTGCACCAGCTGCGGGCCTGGGGGGCGCTGGCGAACAGGGCCTCGAGGAAGTGACGGCGTCCCTGATCGAAGCGGGCGAGTATGGCGTCCCTGTCGGCGATGAACTTGAACCGATACTCGGCAAAGTAGCTGTAGGCCGGGCTCAAGATGCCATTGAGCTCCAGGTAGACCAGCAGGGTCTTCAAGGGAAGCTGGCGGATGTTGGTCTCGTTCGAGAGGCGCAGCAGCACGAACTCCCAGGCCTCGCCAGCCGGGGGGAGCTGGGCCAGCAGCTGGGCGATGGCGGCCTTGTCCGGCGTATCCCCATAGACGAAGTTCTCCAGCACGGGCAACTGGGTGCGGTTGGCCAGCACGGTACAGCGGGATAGCTGCCCATCCCGTCCGGCGCGCCCTATCTCCTGGCTGTAGTTTTCGATGGATTTGGGCAAGTCGTAGTGAATGACCCGGCGGATATCGGCCTTGTCGATGCCCATGCCAAAGGCGATGGTGGCGACGATGCAGTCGAGTCGACCGCTCATGAAGTCGTGCTGGATCGTCTGGCGCAGATCGGCGCCAAGTCCGGCGTGATAGGCGCGGGCGCGGATGCCGGCTTTGGCCAGCCTGTCGGCACACGCCTCTGCGGTGTGCTGCAGGGTGACGTAGACGATGGTCGGATCCGAGGGGGCGCGCGCCATCTCCTCCGTCAGCCAGGCGTCTCGCGCCCCGGGCGCCATGGGCAAGACATTCAAGTCCAGGTTGGGACGATAGAAGCCGGTCACCACCAGGCCGTCATCGTCGATGTCGAACTTGCGCTGCATGTCCTGCATCACGGCGCGGGTGGCGGTGGCGGTCAGCAGCAGCACCTGGGGGATCTTGAGGGCACGCCTGTGCTCGGGCAGCTTGAGGTAGTCGGGACGAAAGTTGTGGCCCCATTCCGAGATGCAGTGGGCTTCATCCACCACCATCAGGGAGATGGGCACGGTGGCGATGAAGCGGCGAAAGCGCTCGTTCTTGAGCCGCTCGACCGAGATCATCAGGATCTTGAGCTGGCCCGATCCTATCTGGGCCATCACTTCCCGACTCTGCGCCGGGCTCAGGCTCGAGTCCAGTGCCGCCGCTGCTATGCCCTTGCTCTTGAGAAAGGTCAGCTGATCCTGCATCAGGGCGATGAGGGGGGAGAT
Organism: Aeromonas bivalvium; assembly: GCF_046078285.1. Taxonomy (NCBI): domain Bacteria; kingdom Pseudomonadati; phylum Pseudomonadota; class Gammaproteobacteria; order Aeromonadales; family Aeromonadaceae; genus Aeromonas; species Aeromonas bivalvium. The sequence goes on along the minus strand of NZ_JBGXBV010000001.1, from coordinate 404,945 downwards.
CACCAGGGTGAGGTGGGGCAGGGCCAGGGCCGGCAGCTGATAGCAGAGGGACTTGCCGGAGCCGGTCGGGAAGATGGCGGCGGCGCTGCGGCCGGCCAGGATCTGCGCCATCACCGCCTCCTGGCCTGGTCTGAGCTGGGTGAAACCGAAGTGTTGTTGCAGCAAAGAGGAGATCATGGGGCGCCATCCTGAGTAAAGGGACCATGATACCACCTGACCCATGACCCGGGGGCTACCTGGTGCCGAGTGGGCAATATTTAGCCTTCTTTATCCGGGTGTTGATATTGCGTTACTCAATTGTTGTGGTTTTTTGTGATGTAAAATGGGATTTTCGTGGTGTATGTGTGGAAAAAACCTGTCGTAGATGGGATATTCCCTTGGTGCGACCCCGCCTGGAATACGGACCCCATCAAGAGAAGGTCTGCCCGCAGCAGGAGGTTTGTTCGGTCAGTTCCGAATGAAGATGGTCGCCACAGGACTCAATGATTCAAACACCGCGTGTGTACAGGGACTATATAGATGACACAACAACACCCCCTCCTTCGTTTGGTAAATAGTACCAGCCTGGTCAGCCAGATCCTGGTCGGCCTGATTGCCGGTATCCTGCTGGCACTGTTTGCGCCTGAGTGGGCCAAATCCGCCGGCCTGCTCGGCGGCCTGTTCGTCGGAGCCCTCAAGGCCGTGGCCCCCATCCTGGTCTTCGTGCTGGTGATCGCCGCCATCACGGGCCACAAGCAGGGCCAGAAAACCAATATTCGCCCGCTGCTGGGCCTCTACCTGTTTGGCACCTTCGCGGCGGCCCTGGTAGCTGTGCTGGCCAGTTTCCTGTTCCCCTCCAGCCTGCACCTGGTCGCCAACACGGCCGATATCACCCCCCCGGGTGGCATCACCGAAGTGCTCCAGACTCTGCTGTTCAACCTGGTGAGCAACCCGGTCAAGGCATTGATGGACGCCAACTACATCGGCATCCTGGGCTGGGCCATCGCCCTTGGCGTCGTGCTGCGTCATGCCAGTGACACCACCAAGGCCCTGGTCTCCGATCTGTCTGGTGGCATCTCCACCATCGTCAAGCTGGTGATCCGCTTCGCCCCGCTCGGCATCCTGGGCCTGGTCGCCTCTACCCTGGCGGAGACCGGATTCGATGCCCTGCTCGGCTATGCGCACCTGCTGGCCGTGCTGATCGGCTGCATGCTGTTCATCGCCTTCGTGGTGAACCCGCTCATCGTGTTCTGGAAGATAAAGCGCAATCCCTATCCCCTGGTGCTGACCTGCCTGAAAGAGAGCGGCGTGACCGCCTTCTTTACCCGCAGCTCCGCCGCCAACATCCCGGTCAACATGGCGCTGTGCGAGAAGCTCAAGCTGCCCAAAGACACCTATGCGGTCTCCATCCCGCTCGGAGCCACCATCAACATGGCCGGCGCAGCCATCACCATCACGGTATTGAGCCTGGCGGCCGTGCACACCCTGGGTCTGCAGGTGGATATCGCGACTGCCGTGCTGCTCTCCGTGGTGGCGACCATCAGTGCCTGCGGCGCCTCCGGTGTGGCTGGCGGCTCCCTGCTGCTGATCCCGCTCGCCTGCAGCCTGTTTGGCATCAGCAACGATGTCGCCATGCAGGTGGTCGCGGTCGGCTTCATCATCGGCGTGCTGCAAGACTCCGCCGAGACGGCCCTCAACAGCTCCACCGACGTGCTGTTCACTGCCGCGGCCTGCATGGCCGAGGATGAGAGCCTGCAGGGGCAGCCTGCAACCAGCCGCAACGTCTGAGTCCACACTCGGCACCCTTGGTGCGACAAGGAACATGCCCTCTTCGGAGGGCATTTTTTATGGCGGGTGTACGCACCCTAGGGCCGCTGGGACGAGGCTAAAAGGGGGCCGGGGAGAGAAGAAGAGAGAAAAGAGAAAGCCCTCGGCTGAGGGCTCTTGGTTCATGAAGATGGCTCAGTCCCGTGAGCCAGATCCAGGCTGACGTTGCCCTGGGGGTGACAGCAGCAGGGCAGGCACTGGCCCGGCGGGACGAAGGCCAGGGGCGGCTCGGGATAGTGTACCCGACCCGCCAGCAGGGGGGTGCGGCAGGCACCGCAATAACCGCTGCGGCACTGGAATTCCACCCGCTGGCCATGGCGCTCCAGGGTATCGAGCAGGGTCTCCCCCGGTCGGGCCGCCAGGGCACCGTGCCGGCTATGGATGAGGGCAGGGCCCCTGGCCTCGTCCTCACTCCGTTGTCCGGGTTGCGCCGGCGCCAGCAGGCACTCCCTCACAGCTCGAAGTCACCCAGATCTTCGTGACTCACTTCGCTGTCGATCTGACCCACCAGGTAGGAACTCACTTCCACTTCCTGCGGGGCGACCTGGACGTTGTCGGAGGACAACCAGGTGTTGATCCAGGGGATAGGGTTTTGCTTGGCACCGGCAAAGGCCGGTTGCAGGCCGACGGCAGCCATGCGCAGATTGGTGATGTATTCCACGTACTGGCAGAGGATGTCCTTGTTCAGGCCGATCATGGAGCCGTCCTGGAACAGGTACTCGGCCCACTCCTTCTCCTGTTCCGCCGCTTCCTTGAAGATGTCGAAGCAGGCCTGTTCGCACTCTTGCGCTATCTCGGCCATCTCGGGATCGTCCTGGCCGCTGCGCATCAGGTTCAGCATGTGCTGGGTGCCGGTCAGGTGCAGCGCCTCGTCACGGGCGATCATCTTGATGATCTTGGCGTTGCCTTCCATCAGCTCGCGCTCGGCGAAGGCAAAAGAACAGGCGAAGCTGACGTAGAAGCGGATCGCCTCCAGGGCGTTGACGCTCATCAGGCACAGATAGAGCTTCTTCTTGAGCTCATGCAGGCTGATGGTCAGCTCGCGGCCCGCGACTGTGTGGGTCCCTTCACCGTGCAGGTTGTAGAGGGCGGTCGCCTCTATCAGATCGTCATAGAAATGGCTGATGGAGCCGGCCCGTTTCAGGATCTGCTCGTTGGTCACGATATCGTCAAACACCTGGGAAGGGGAGTTGACGATATTGCGGATGATGTGGGTGTAGGAGCGAGAGTGGATGGTCTCGGAGAAGGCCCAGGTCTCGATCCAGGTCTCCAGCTCCGGGATGGAGACCAGGGGCAGCAGGGCCACGTTCGGGCTGCGGCCCTGGATGGAGTCCAGCAGGGTCTGGTACTTCAGGTTGGAGATGAAGATATGCTGCTCGTGGGGCGGCAGCGCCTGGTAATCGATGCGGTCGTGGGAGACGTCCACCTCTTCCGGGCGCCAGAAGAAGGAGAGCTGCTTTTCGATCAGCCGTTCGAACACGTCATATTTTTGCTGATCGTAACGGGCCACGTTGACCGATTGACCGAAGAACATAGGTTCCTTGAGCTGGTCGTTCTGGGTTTGGCAAAAAGTTGAATAGGCCATGATATCCAATGTCTTAACAGGCAGAAACGGGGAAGCGGGAGGCTTGGCTCCCGCTCGGTGTCAATCAATGTTTGCTGGCGGTTATATCTTGCAAGCCCCACCCGCACAACCGTCATCTTGCAGATCGGTCTGGGTGTCGTCCGCACCATCACGGGTGTTGTGATAGTAGAGGGTCTTGAGGCCGTATTTGTAAGCGGTCAGCAAGTCCTTGAGCAGCTGCTTCATCGGCACCTTGTTGCCTTCGAAACGGGCCGGGTCGTAGTTGGTGTTGGCGGAGATCGCCTGATCCACGAACTTCTGCATGATGCCGACCAGCTGCAGGTAGCCATCGACGCTCGGCTGCTTCCACAGCAGTTCGTACTGATCCTTGAGACGCTCGTACTCGGGCACCACCTGCTTGAGGATGCCGTCCTTGGAGGCCTTGACCGACACCAGGCCGCGGGGCGGCTCGATGCCGTTGGTGGCGTTGGAGATCTGGCTGGAGGTCTCGCTCGGCATCAGGGCGGTCAGGGTGGAGTTGCGCAGACCCACGGTCTTGATATCGTTGCGCAGCGCTTCCCAGTCCAGTTGCAGCGGCTCGTTGCACAGGGCGTCCAGATCCTTTTTATAGGTATCGATGGGCAGGATCCCCTGGGCATAGGTGGTCTCGCCAAAGGCCGGGCAGGGGCCGAACTCGCGGGCCAGCTGCACCGACGCCTTCAGCAGGTAGTACTGGATCGCCTCGAAGGTGCGGTGGGTCAGTGCCAGACCGGAGCCGTCGGAGTAGCGGGCGCCGTTTTTCGCCAGGTAGTAGGCGTAGTTGATGACGCCAATGCCCAGGGTGCGGCGGTTCATGCTGCCTTTCTGGGCGGCCTTGAGCGGGTAGTCCTGATAGTCGAGCAGGGCGTCCAGGGCACGCACGGCAAGATCCGCCATCTCTTCCAGATCGTCCAGCTTCTCGATGGCGCCGAGGTTGAAGGCAGAGAGGGTGCACAGGGCAATCTCGCCGTTCTCGTCATCCACGTTGTTGAGGGGCTTGGTGGGCAGCGCAATCTCGAGGCAGAGGTTGGACTGGCGCACCGGCGCCACGGCCGGATCGAACGGGCTGTGGGTGTTGCAGTGATCCACGTTCTGGATGTAGATGCGACCGGTGCCGGCACGCTCCTGCATCATAAGGGAGAAGAGATCCACCGCCTTGAGGGTCTTCTTGCGAATGGACGGATCCTGCTCGTACTTGACGTAGAGCTGCTCGAACTTGTCCTGATCCGCGAAGAAGGCATCGTAGAGGCCGGGGGCGTCGGAGGGGGAGAACAATGTGATGTCACCGCCCTTGATGAGGCGCTGATACATCAGCTTGTTGATCTGCACCCCGTAGTCCATGTGACGTACCCGGTTCTCTTCCACGCCGCGGTTGTTCTTCAGTACCAGCAGGCTCTCCACCTCGGTGTGCCACAGGGGGTAGAACAGGGTGGCCGCCCCGCCGCGCACGCCGCCCTGGGAGCAGCACTTCACGGCAGTCTGGAAGTACTTGTAGAAGGGGATGCAGCCGGTGTGGAAGGCTTCGCCGCCACGGATGGGGCTGCCCAGGCCACGGATGCGACCGGCGTTGATGCCGATGCCGGCACGCTGGGAGACGTAACGTACGATGGCGCTGGCGGTGGCATTGATGGAATCCAGGCTGTCATCGCACTCGATCAGCACGCAGGAGCTGAACTGACGGGTCGGGGTGCGCACACCGCTCATGATGGGGGTGGGCAGGGAGATCTTGAAGGTCGAGACCGCATCGTAGAAGCGCTTGATGTAGCTCAGACGGGTATCTTTCGGATACTTGGAGAAGAGGCAGGCCGCCACCAGGATGTAGAGGAACTGCGGGCTCTCGTAGATCTCGCCGGTGACGCGGTTCTGCACCAGGTACTTGCCTTCCAGCTGCTTGACCGCGGCGTAGGAGAAGTCCATGTCGCGCCAGTGGTCGAGGTGGGCGTTGAGCTCCTCGAACTCGGCCTGGGTGTAGTCCTCCAGCAGATGCTTGTCGTACTTGCCCATGTCCACCAGCTTGGCGACGTGCTGGTAGAGGTGGGGCGGCTCGAACTGGCCGTAGGCTTTCTTGCGCAGATGGAAGATGGCCAGGCGGGCAGCCATGTACTGGTAGTCCGGGCTCTGCTCGGAGATAAGGTCAGCAGCGGCCTTGATGACGGTTTCGTGGATGTCGGCGGTACGGATGCCGTCATAGAACTGGATGTGGGACTTGAGTTCCACCTGGGAGACCGACACGTTGTCGAGTCCCTCGGCGGCCCAGTCGAGCACGCGGTGGATCTTGTCCAGATCGATGGGTTCTTTGTGGCCGTTACGCTTCGTCACAAACAAGTTCATTGGCTGATGACCTTTTGTTGATTCCCGAAAAACTCATCGCAAAGCTTGACAAGCAAGCAGACTCGCCCCTCTTTTCTAGTGGGACGATATGCGGTGAGACACAAGATGTAGTGTTATTTTGAATGCGAGCTACAAGATAGTGAGGTCGTCACCGCTTTGCAACGCATGGATGGGGAGAGGGCTGTGGATAAATTGTGGGTGTCATGGCAACTGTTAGTGACTACTCACAGCGAACGGGTTTTCCTTCGTCCGCTCCCTGAAATCCGTGCCCCGGGATCAAAGATGGAAAATTAAAATAACTTTTTTTGCTTGCGAAACCAGACCCTTTTTACTAGCCGCCATCGCCCCTCGGATCCTTGCACAATCCCTGTGCGATCCGCGCCAAAAGTGATCGCAACAGGGGGCAGGGAATTGCTCATACCCGGGCCCCTGACGGGGGAGATCGCCGGTTGTTGAGGGGCGGCGGCGGATGGTGCGCAGTCAGGGCCCGATGGAGGAGGTGGCAGGAGGAGGATGATGACCCCCTGCCCGGACAGCGATGTCTCAGGTCAGCTCGTAGCGCAGCCAATGGTGGAGGGCCTGCACGGTGTCGAACTGCAGATCGGCGCCCCAGTCGGCGGTATCCTCGTCATCGCTCAGATAGCCCCAACCCGCCACCGCGGTACGCATGCCGGCGTTGCGCCCCGCCTCTATGTCACGCACGTGATCCCCCACGTAGAGGCAGTGGCTCGCCTCGACCCCGAGCCGCTCGCAGGCAAAGAACATGGGGGCGGGGTCTGGCTTGCGCACCGGCAGGGTATCGGCGCTGACCGTCACCCCGCAGCTGGCCAGCGCCGGCAGGGCGGCCAAGAGCGGCTCGGTGAGAAAGCCCGGCTTGTTGGTGACTATGCCCCAGGGCAGCTTCTTCTCATCGAGCCATTCGATGAGATCCAGCATCCCCTCATAGGGACGAGTGCCGACGCAGAGGTTGGCTGCGTAATGGTCGAGCAGGGCGGTGCGAAGGCGAGTGGCCCCCAGCTCTTCCAGCAGTTCCTCCCCCAGGCCCGCCTTGAGCAGCCCGAGCGCCCCGTGGGAGGTGGTCTGGCGGATGATGGCCTCGGGCAGCGGGGCAAAGCCCTCGCTTATTAACACATGATTGACGGCGGCACCCAGATCCGGGGCTGTGTCGAGCAGGGTGCCGTCCAGATCGAACAGCACACCGCGCAGGGGCAGAGGGTGAGAGGCACTCATCAACCGTGCTCCGGGCGGACAAACTCCACCATATAGTTGACGTCGACATTTTTGCCGAGCTTGAACTGGTTGGTGAGGGGGGCGTAGTGGACGCCGCTCATGTCCCGCACCAGCAGGCCAGCTGCTTCCCCCATGCGACACAGTTCGGCCGGGGTGATGAATTTTTTGTGATCGTGGGTACCCTTGGGCACCATCTTCATCAGGTATTCGGCCCCGATGATCATCATCAGATAGGATTTGGGGTTGCGGTTGATGGTGGAGACGAACACCCGGCCGCCCGGGCGCACCAGGGTAGCGATGGCGCGCAGCACGGAGGCGGGGTCCGGCACATGCTCCAGCATCTCCATGCAGGTGACCACGTCATACTGGCCCGGCACTTCGGCAGCATGGGCTTCGGCAGTGATCTGGCGGTACTCGAGCTCGACACCCTGCTCAAGGGCGTGCAGGCGGGCGACGCCGAGGGGCTCCTTGCCCATATCGATGCCGGTGACCTTGGCACCACGGCGGGCCATGCTCTCGGAGAGAATGCCGCCACCACATCCGATATCGAGAATGCGCTTGCCAAACAGACCGCCACTTTTGTCGGTGATCCAGTCAAGGCGTACCGGATTGATTTGATGCAGGGGTTTGAATTCACCTTCCATGTCCCACCAGCGGGAGGCGATGGCGTCAAACTTGGCGATTTCTGTCAGATCGACATTGGCATCACTGTTCATTTTTCGAAGATCCTGTGGCAGGGCGCCCGCTTCTGAGTCATGGGCGCAATCTATTGTCCTGGCGGGCATTATAACGGACGGACTTTGTCACACCAGCCCGATCTGATCCCCGATTTGTGGCTTAAGGTATTTGGCTCAGTGTGTTACCATGTCGCGCTGTTTAAGCCAAAGAACAACTAATTAGGGATAAGGCTTTCTATGAGCGATCTGGCCAGAGAGATCACGCCGGTCAACATCGAAGAAGAGCTCAAGAGTTCCTATCTTGATTACGCCATGAGCGTGATCGTAGGACGAGCTCTGCCGGATGTGCGTGATGGCTTGAAACCGGTTCACCGCCGCGTTCTGTTTGCTATGAACGAGTTGGGGAACGACTGGAACAAGCCCTATAAAAAATCGGCCCGTGTGGTCGGTGACGTAATCGGTAAATATCACCCGCACGGCGATATCGCTGTGTATGACACCATTGTCCGGATGGCGCAGGATTTCTCCATGCGTTACATGCTGGTCGATGGTCAGGGCAACTTCGGTTCAGTCGACGGCGACAGCGCCGCGGCGATGCGTTATACCGAAGTGCGGATGGCCCGCATCTCCCACGAGCTGCTGGCTGATCTGGACAAAGAGACCGTGGACTGGGTGCCGAACTATGACGGCACCGAGATGATCCCGGCGGTCATGCCTACCAAGGTTCCTAACCTGCTGGTCAACGGCTCCTCCGGTATCGCGGTGGGCATGGCGACCAACATTCCGCCTCACAACCTCACCGAGATTGTCAATGGCTGCCTGGCGCTGATCGAAAACGGCGACCTCACCATTGACGAGCTGATGACCTACATCACCGGCCCGGATTTCCCCACCGGCGGCATTATCAACGGTCGTTCCGGCATCGTGCAGGCGTACCGTACCGGTCGTGGCTCCATCTATGTGCGGGCCAAGGCTGAAGTGGAAGTGGACGAGAAGACCAGTCGCGAGACCATCATCGTTCACGAGATCCCCTATCAGGTGAACAAGGCTCGACTGATCGAGAAGATCGCCGAGCTGGTCAAAGAGAAGAAGGTCGAGGGCATCAGTGCCCTGCGCGATGAGTCTGACAAAGACGGCATGCGCATCGTTATCGAGATCAAACGCGGCGAGTCCGGCGAGATTGTGCTGAACAATCTCTACAAGCACACCCAGATGCAGACCACGTTCGGCATCAACATGGTGGCGCTCGATAACAACCAGCCCAAGGTGATGAATCTCAAAGAGATCCTGGATGCCTTCCTGCTGCACCGCCGTGAGGTGGTGACTCGCCGGACTGTGTTCGAACTGCGCAAGGCGCGGGATCGGGCGCACATTTTGGAAGGTCTGGCGGTGGCGCTGGCCAACATAGACCCCATCATTGAACTCATTCGCCACAGTGCGACCCCGGCGGATGCGAAAGCGGGCCTGATTGCCAAGGGCTGGGAACTCGGCAACGTGGCCGCCATGCTGGAAAAAGCGGGCGACGACGCGGCGCGGCCAGAGTGGCTGGAGCCGGAATTCGGTATCCGTGAAGGGCAGTACTTCCTGACCGAGATCCAGGCCCAGGCCATCCTTGACCTGCGTCTGCACAAGCTGACCGGCCTCGAGCATGAGAAGATCCTGGAAGAGTACCAATCTCTGCTGGATCTCATCGCCGAGCTGCTGTTCATCCTGGCAAGCCCGGAACGCCTGATGGAAGTGATCCGCGATGAACTGCTGGCTGTGCGCGAGCAGTATGGCGACGAGCGTCGCACCGAGATCAGCATGTCCAGTGCCGAGATCAACATCGAAGATCTGATCACCCCGGAAGACGTGGTCGTCACCCTGTCTCACCAGGGCTATGTGAAGTATCAGCCGCTCTCCGACTACGAGGCCCAGCGCCGCGGTGGTCGTGGCAAGTCGGCCACCCGGATCAAGGAAGAGGACTTTGTGGAGCGTCTGCTGGTGGCCAACACCCACGACACCATTCTGTGCTTCTCCACCCGTGGCAAGGTCTACTGGCTCAAGGTCTATCAGCTGCCGGAAGCGTCCCGTGGCGCCCGTGGTCGTCCCATCATCAACCTGCTGCCGCTGGAAGAGGGTGAGCGCATCACCGCCATACTGCCGGTGAAGGAATATGATGCCGACAAGTACGTCTTCTTCGCCACCGCCAACGGCACCGTGAAGAAGACCAGCCTGTCCGACTTCAGCCGTCCGCTCTCCTCCGGTATCCGTGCCATCAACCTCAAAGAGGGTGATGAGCTGATCGGGGTGGACATCACCGACGGCAGCAACGAGATCATGCTCTTCTCCGACGCGGGCAAGGTGGTTCGCTTCGCTGAAGGCAGCGGTCGCGCCGATGTAGCCGATGCGGATGCCAGCGATGACGTCGAGACCGACGACGACGCCGGCAACGACGATGATGGCAGCGACAACGGCGAAGGCACTGAAGGCACCGAAAGCAAGGGTACCTTCAAGGGCGTGCGTCCCATGGGTCGTACCGCCGCCGGTGTCCGTGGCATCAAGCTGGCCGCCGGTGACAAGGTGGTTTCCCTTATCGTTCCACGCGGGGTCGGTGCCATCCTCACCGCCACCGAGAACGGTTACGGCAAGCGTACCGCACTGGACGAATACCCGACCAAGAGCCGTGGTACCCAGGGCGTTCGCTCCATCAAGGTGGACGAGCGCAACGGCAAGGTGATCGATGCGATCCAGGTCGAAGATACCGACCAGATCATGCTGATCACCAACGGCGGCACCCTGGTCCGTACTCGCGTTGCCGAGGTGAGCGTCATTGGCCGTAACACCGGCGGTGTCCGTCTGATCCGTACCGGTGAAGACGAGACCGTGGTCGGTCTGCAGCGCATCGCCGAGAGCGACGAAGAGGAAAACGAGGCCCTGGCCGCCGAGGGTGAAGTGTCCGAAGGCACAGACACCGCAGCGGACGCCGGCGCCGTCGATGCAGGGGAGGCGGGCGACGAGTAATCGCACCCCTTACCCGATGCAAAAGAGCGACCTTGATGGTCGCTCTTTTTATTGGCTCGCCTGCTTGCAGACGCTCTCCATCCTGGTGTTCATTCTCCCTTTTACCTGTCAGCTCCCAGGCCTTGCATGGTCTGGGGGTATGCCAGGGCGCCATACCGATTTGCGATGGGCATGGCCTCATGTCATCAACACGGTTTCTTCACTCGGCTGTCATGGCCCTGTCATGACGGCCAGCCATGCTGCCTGCGTTGGATGAGACCACCACAGAGGCAGGCATCGCCTGCCAGGAGCACTGTTATGACGAGCTGGGCAATGTGGGAGATCTGGTGGAGCCGGATGTGGGGATCGCAAGAGAAGGCGCGGCTTCGGGTGGATGAGGAGGAGGTGGCGCACGAGCCATCGCGTCTGCCGACGGAGCTGATTGTACAGCGCCATCCGGCAAGTACCTGTCCGCCAAGACCACGAAGCTGACGGCGACGTTCAGAACAGGCGCAGCTGCTCGTTGGGGCGAATGAAGGCAGAGGTGTTGAGCGCGGTATGGCGCTTGCCCAGTTGCAGCCGCCTGCTGATGAGCCGAAAGCGCTGGGCGAGCAAGTCGGCGAATTGCCCCTCTCCGCGCATACGAGTCCCGAAGGCGGGGCTGTTGAGCGCCCCCCCTCTGCTTGCCCGCAACTGGTTCAAGATGGCCTCCTTCTGGCCAGGGTAGTGCTCCTCCAGCCAGTCGCAAAAGAGGGTGGTGAGCTCGTGGGGCAGTCGCAGCAAGATGTAATCCGCACAGCCCGCCCCGGCGTCGACGGCGGCCTTGATGATCTGCTCCAGCTCGGGCTCGTTGAGGCGCGGGATCATGGGGGCCGCCAGCACCCCCGCAGGTATCCCAGCCCGTGCCAGTTTCTCGATCACCTTGATCCGTCCAGTCCCCGTGCTGGCGCGGGGCTCCAGCTGTCGCCTCAGCGTTTCATTGAGGGTGGTGACCGACACCATCACCTGGCAGAGCCCTTCCCGGGCCAGCTCGGTCAGCAGATCGAGATCGCGCAATATCATGGCGCTCTTGGTGATGATCCCCACCGGATGGCGATGGGCAAGCATCACCTCCAGCAGCTCGCGGGTGAGGCGATAGTGGTGCTCGATGGGCTGATAAGGGTCGGTATTGGCCCCGAGCATTATGGTCTGCGGCTGATAGCCTGGTTTGGCAAACTCCCGGCGCAGCAGTTCGGCGGCGTTGATCTTGGCAAACAGTTTGCTCTCGAAATCCAGCCCGGGGGAGAGTTCGAGGTAGGCATGGCTGGGTCTGGCATAGCAATAGATGCAGCCATGTTCGCACCCCTGATAGGGATTGATGGAGCGCCCGAAGGGGACGTCCGGCGAGTGATTGTGGCTGATGATGCTGCGAGCCTCTATCTCCCGTACCTCGGTGCGGGGATCGCTGGCGGCAAATGCTGCGCCCCAGTCGCTCTGGCTCCAGCCGTCGTCAACGGTTTCGATCTGCGGGCCGCTGAAGCGGTGCTCGATATTGTGGGTAGCGCCTCGTCCTGCCATCACATCACCAACGAATGCTGTTTATACATACAGTTATTCTGCTCTGGACAGTGCCAAACATCAAGTCCGGCCAGCCTTCCCGTATTTCACTCGGCCAAAGAGCGGGATCTCCTGCTTGAACTGTCGCTACATTTCGTTTACATAGACAAAATGCGAACCGGATCACGGAAATCATCATGAGCCCCACCACTTACCGCTGGCTGTTTATCGCCGTCATCGCCCTGGTCGCCTGGCGTCTGATCCCGCTCTCCACCGAGCAGGAGCTGGCAGCGGCCAATCGCGCCTGGCGGGTGGGCCACTTCGAGCAGGCGACCGGTATCTGGCAGCCACTGGCCGAGCAGGGTCAACCCAGGGCGCAGGCCCTGATGGGGTGGAGCCATGAGCTGGGGCAGGGGAGCGAGCAGAGCCTGACGCAGGCCATCCGCCTCTATCGTCAGTCCGCCGAGGCGGGGGATGCCTTTGGTCAATATCGGCTGGCGGAGCTCTATCTGCGTGGCGTCGGGGTGACGCGGGATTTGCATGAGGCATTTCGCTGGATGGAGCAGGCCGCCCAAAACGGCGACGTCCCCGCCATGCTGAAGGTAGGGGTGCTGCATCTGATGGGGGTCAACGGTCGGGTCGACATGGCCAGGGCCAAGCAGTGGCTCTATCAGGCCTCGCAAAAGGGCAACAAGTTGGCACTCACGGTATTGCAGGAGCTGGCGCTGGCCGAGGAGGGGCGCGGCACCTTCGACTTCGACGCTCACGCCTTCCTGAGTGCCGGTTAGGGGCTCAGATACTGGCGCTGACCTTGCCTGGGGTCACGTCGGTGACATAGAGGGTACTGCGATCGGCGCTGTGCACTATGCTGCATACCTCCCGCTTACTGCCATCGCTCAGGATCACCAGCTCTCCGATATGAACGGGGCAGTGCGTCGTCAGCAGGTGATCAGGGTGAATGATCTTCTCCGCATGCTCCACAAACGATACGTCATAGGTGTACATAGCGCTCTCCTTCTCGGGCCTGTCCCTACCTGGAAAGTAGCACAGGGAGGGGGCGAGGGCGCCAGGAGGCCGTCGTCAGCGAGGCGCATTGTCATCGTGTGCGCACCGATCGGCAGAGTGCACATGTGCGGCGGCGCCAGGCCCGACAGGGCATGCAAAATCGGCAGGGTAACTTGTCTGAGTTGTCACGTCTGATACAATCCCTGGTGGATCCTGATAGGCGATAGCATGAGGCCCACGACAGCCTGGGTATCTCTCTGTGTACCAACCGTTTGGTTTACGGTGAAACACCAGAGGGATGAGCTTGAATCTGAAGGAATTTTTACTATTACATGTGCCCTTTGGTAGGGGGCACCACTGTATAAGGAAACACACAATGCCAATCATTACTCTGCCTGACGGCAGTCAACGTCAATTTGCCCACGCCGTTTCCGTCATGGACGTGGCCGCGGACATAGGTCCCGGTCTCGCCAAGGCGTGCATTGCCGGCCGGGTAAACGGTGAACTGGTGGATGCCTGTGAGCTGATCGAAGCCGATGCGCAGCTCTCCATCATCACCGCCAAAGACGAAGAAGGTCTGGAGATCCTGCGCCACTCCTGTGCTCACTTGCTGGGTCATGCCATCAAGCAGCTCTGGCCCCAGACCAAGATGGCTATCGGCCCCGTCATCGATAATGGTTTCTATTATGATGTGGACCTTGACCATACCCTGACGGAAGAAGACATGGCTGCGCTCGAAGCGCGTATGCTCGAGCTGGCAGGCAAGGATTACGACGTCATCAAGAAGAAGGTCTCCTGGCAGGAGGCACGCGACGTGTTCGCTGCCCGCGGCGAGACCTACAAGGTCGAGATCCTGGATCAGAATATTGCCCGTGATGACCAGCCCGGTCTCTATCATCACGAAGAGTACATCGACATGTGCCGCGGGCCCCACGTGCCCAACATGCGTCACTGCCACCACTTCAAGTTGCAGAAGATGTCCGGTGCCTACTGGCGTGGCGACTCCAGCAACAAGATGTTGCAGCGCATCTACGGCACCGCCTGGGCCGACAAGAAGCAGCTCAAGGCCTATCTGCAACGCCTGGAAGAGGCCGCCAAGCGCGACCACCGCAAGATCGGCAAACAGCTCGACCTCTATCACATGCAGGAAGAAGCGCCGGGCATGGTGTTCTGGCACAACGACGGCTGGACCATTTTCCGCGAGCTGGAAAGCTTCATGCGCACCAAATTGCGCGAGTATGACTATCAGGAGGTGAAAGGTCCCTCCATGATGGATCGTGTCTTGTGGGAGCGATCCGGTCACTGGGACAAATATGCGCAAGGCATGTTCACTACCCAGTCCGAGAACCGCGAGTACGCCATCAAGCCGATGAACTGCCCGGGCCACGTCCAGATCTTCAACCAGGGTCTGAAATCCTACCGTGATCTGCCGCTGCGCATGGCCGAGTTTGGCTCCTGCCACCGCAACGAGCCGTCTGGTTCCCTGCACGGTCTGATGCGAGTGCGCGGATTTACCCAGGATGATGCCCACATCTTCTGTAGCGAAGCACAGGTGATGGAAGAGGTGTCCGCCTGTATCCGCATGGTCTATGACGTCTACGGTACCTTCGGCTTCGAAAACATCGTGGTCAAGCTCTCCACCCGTCCCGAGCAGCGCATCGGATCCGATGAAGCCTGGGATCGCGCCGAGGCCGCCCTGGCCGAAGCCCTCGAGGTGAACGGCCTGAAGTACGATCTGCAGCCGGGTGAGGGGGCCTTCTACGGACCCAAGATCGAATTTACCCTGCACGATTGCCTGGATCGCGCCTGGCAGTGTGGTACAGTGCAGCTCGATTTCGCCCTGCCGGGCCGTCTTGGCGCCACTTATGTAGGCGAAGACAACGAGCGTCACGTCCCCGTGATGATACATCGCGCCATCCTGGGTTCCATCGAGCGCTTCATCGGCATCCTGACCGAAGAGTACGCCGGACTGTTCCCGACCTGGTTGGCACCAACTCAGGCCGTGGTGATGAATATCACGGATAATCAGGCCGATTATGCAGTGAAAGTGGCCAAAGCATTGAATGATGCGGGCCTTCGCGCAAAAGCGGACTTGAGAAATGAGAAGATTGGCTTTAAAATCCGCGAGCATACTTTGAAACGAGTACCTTTCATGCTGGTCTGCGGCGACAAAGAAGTTGAAGCTGGCAAGATTGCAGTACGGACTCGTAAAGGGGCTGACCTGGGCACTTATCCTGTAGAAGAGCTGATTGCTCTGTTGACCCAGGAAGTTCAGACCCGCGGACAAAAGAAAGTGGAGGAATAAGCTATAAAAGGCGGAAAAAAACTGGGCAAGCAACCGCAAGCCCGCGCTCACCGGATCAATACCGAGATTCGTCTGAAAGAAGTTCGTTTGACTGGTATAGATGGCGAGCCTTTGGGTGTCGTTGGTATCCAAGATGCATTGAACTTAGCCGTTGAAGCTGGAGTGGATCTGGTCGAGATCAGCCCTAACGCTGAACCGCCCGTTTGCCGAATCATGGATTACGGCAAATTCCTCTACGAGAAGAGCAAAACAACCAAAGAACAGAAGAAAAAGCAGAAAGTTGTCCAGGTCAAGGAAATCAAATTCCGTCCTGGTACAGACGAAGGCGACTATCAGGTAAAACTACGCAACCTGGTTCGCTTTCTGGAAGACGGGGACAAGGCGAAGGTCACCCTGCGCTTCCGTGGTCGTGAAATGGCCCACCAGGATCTTGGTATCAAGGTCTTGGAGCGCGTCAAGAACGATCTGGAAGAGCTGGCCGTAGTCGAGTCGTTCCCGAAAGTCGAAGGCCGTCAAGCTGTGATGGTTCTCGCACCTAAGAAGAAATCTTAAGGCCCACAAGAAATTGACTCATGGGTTCGTCCCATGAGTCGGTTCGCCTTGCGATTTTGTTGTCACTCACAATGCGGAGTATAAAATGCCGAAGATGAAAACCAACCGGGGTGCTGCAAAGCGCTTCAAGAAGACTGGCTCCGGCCGCTTCAAGTGCAAGCATAACCACCTGCGTCACATCCTGACCAAGAAGAGCAGCAAGCGTAAGCGCAAGCTGGGACCGAAGTTCATGGTCTCTGCTGCTGACCACAAACGTGTTGTTGCCTGTCTGCCGTACGCATAAGGGGGATGTGAAAAATGCCAAGAGTTAAACGTGGTGTGACCGCTCGCGCTCGTCACAAGAAAGTAATGAAAGCCGCCAAGGGTTACTACGGCGCCCGTTCCCGTGTCTACCGCGTAGCGGTACAAGCGGTAACCAAAGCTGGTCAGTACGCCTACCGTGACCGTCGCCAGAAGAAGCGTCAGTTCCGTCAACTGTGGATTGCCCGTATCAACGCGGCAGCCCGTCAGAACGGTCTGTCCTACAGCCGTCTGATCAACGGCCTGAAGAAAGCTTCTATCGAGATCGATCGCAAGATCCTGTCCGATATCGCCGTTCACGACAAAGTGGCTTTCACCGCCCTGGTTGAAAAGGCTAAAGCAGCACTGGTCTAATCCGGTTCTGTTATGAAACGAAAAGGGGGCTCATGCCTCCTTTTTTGTTGGCGTCACGCAAGTTATGGCGCAGGCTTCTCTGCTTCTCTGCTTCTCTGCTTCTCTGCTTCTCTGCTTCTCTGCTTCTCTGCTTCTCTGCTTCTCTGCTTCTCTGCTTCTCTGCTTGGTCGAGACGGGTGCCACCAACCGACGACATACCTGATCAATGAGGGGCAGGTATTTGGCTGTATGCTCTCGCCCCTTCATCGCATCTCTTGCAACATTCTGTTTATCACCTCGGCCGTGAGCGAGTGAATGTAGTATGCCAACAAACTTGTATCTAGAGGGAATGGCCGGGGCCATTCTGACCCCATCAGCAGCAGGGGAGGGGTAACAAAATGATTTTGCGGGAGAAAAGCAGGGCATAACTATGGTCAGCACCTGCGCTTTTTTTGTATTATCTTCCTCTTTCCCCTTTTAGCGTATACAGGCTCCCTTGTTGGGAGTGGTGACGAGGAAGACATGCAACAGCTTGAAGAAGTGGTAGGCCAGGCCAAGGCCGAGATTGAGAGCGTCAGCGATGGAGCGACGCTCGACGAAATTCGGGTCAAATATCTGGGTAAGAAAGGCTTTTTTACCGAGCAAATGAAGTCCCTCGGCACCCTGTCCCCTGAGGAGCGTCCCGCCGCGGGCGCGGTGATCAACCAGGCCAAACAGCAGGTGCAGGATGCGCTCAATGCCCGTCGTGATGACTTGGCTGCCCAGGAGCTCAACCAGAAGCTGGCGGCCGAGACCATCGACATCAGCCTGCCGGGCCGCCGCATCGAGAATGGTGGCCTGCACCCGGTGACCCGTACCATCGAGCGCATCGAACGCCTGTTTGGCGAGATGGGATTCAAGGTGGCGCACGGCCCTGAAATTGAAGATGGCTTCCACAACTTCGATGCACTGAACATTCCGGCCCACCACCCGGCGCGTACCGATCACGACACCTTCTACTTCAACCCGGATCTGGTGCTGCGCACTCATACCTCTGGGGTGCAGATCCGTACCATGGAGAAGCAGCAGCCGCCCATTCGCATCATAGCCCCGGGTCGTGTCTATCGTAACGACTACGACATGACCCACACCCCCATGTTCCATCAGGTCGAAGGCCTGCTGATCGACGAGCATGCCAGCTTCACCGAGCTCAAGGGGATACTGCACGACTTCCTGCGCAACTACTTCGAGGAAGATCTCACCATTCGCTTCCGTCCCTCCTACTTCCCGTTTACCGAGCCGAGCGCCGAAGTGGACGTGATGGGCAAGAACGGCAAATGGCTGGAAGTGCTGGGCTGCGGCATGGTGCATCCGAACGTGCTGCGCGCCGGTGGCATCGATCCGGAAAAATACTCCGGTTTTGCCTTTGGCATGGGCGTCGAGCGCCTCACCATGCTGCGTTACGGGGTCAATGACCTGCGTGCCTTCTTCGAAAACGATCTGCGCTTCCTCAAGCAGTTCAAGTAAGGGCGAGAGAACATGAAATTCAGTAAATCCTGGGTGATGGAGTGGGTCCGCACCGAGTTGAGTGACAATGCACTGGCCGAACAGATCACCATGGCCGGTCTGGAAGTGGACGCCGTGGAAGCGGTGGCTGGCCAGTTCAACAACGTGGTCGTGGGTGAAGTGGTCGAATGTGGTCAGCATCCGGATGCCGACAAGCTGCGGGTGACCAAGGTCAACGTGGGCGAGGCCGAGCTGCTGGACATCGTCTGCGGCGCGCCGAACTGCCGCACCGGCCTCAAGGTATGCGTGGCCAAGGTGGGGGCGACCCTGCCGGGGGATTTCACCATCAAGAAAGCCAAGCTGCGCGGCCAGCCGTCCCACGGCATGCTCTGCTCCTTCAGCGAGCTGGGCATCGACGTGGAAGCCGATGGCATCATAGAGCTGCCGCTGGATGCCCCGGTTGGCACCGACATTCGCGAATATCTGAACCTCGATGACGTCAGCATCGACGTGGATCTGACCCCGAACCGTGCCGACTGCCTCGGCATCGCGGGTCTGGCCCGCGAGATCGGCGTACTCAACAGCGTGGACGTGGTCGAACCGACCTGGACCCCGGCTGCCGCCACCATTGACGCCAGCTTCCCGATCCGCGTTGAAGCACCGGCCGATTGCCCCCGTTATCTCGGTCGCGTCATCAAGGGGCTGAACCTGCAAGCCATGAGCCCGCTCTGGATGCAGGAGAAGCTGCGCCGTGGTGGCATCCGTTCCATCGACGCCATCGTCGATATCACCAACTACCTGCTGCTGGAATACGGCCAGCCGATGCACGCCTTCGATCTGGCCAAGCTGGACGGGGAACTGGTGGTGCGCCGTGCCCATGCCGATGAGCCCATGACTCTGCTCGACGGCAACGAGGTGAAGCTCAAAGAGACCACGCTCGTTATCGCCGATGGCAAAGGCCCTGCCTGCATGGCCGGTATCTTCGGCGGCGATCGCACCGGGGTGTCCGAGACCACGACCGACATCCTGCTGGAGTGCGCCTTCTTCGCGCCGCTCTCCATCACGGGCCGTGCCCGTGCCTATGGCCTGCACACCGACTCGTCCCACCGCTTCGAGCGCGGGGTTGACCCCGAGCTGCAGCACAAGGTGATGGACCGCGCCACCCGCCTGCTGCTGGATATCTGCGGCGGCGAAGCCGGCCCGGTCATCGAGGTCAAATCCGACGAGCACCTGCCCAAGGCAAGCCCCATCACCCTGCGCCGCGCCAAGCTGGACAAGGTGATCGGCATCCAGATCGCCGATGAGCAGGTGGTCGAGATCCTGACCCGCCTCGGCATGCAGGTGACCACCCAGGCCGACGGCTGGAGCGCCCTGGCCCCCTCCTGGCGTTTCGATATCGCCATCGAGGAAGATCTCATCGAGGAAGTGGCCCGCATCTACGGCTACAACAATATCCCGAACCTCAAACCGGCCGCGTCGCTCGCCATGGTGGAACAGGCCGAAGGCCAGGTGACCATCAAGCGGGTACGCGATCTGCTGGTTGCCCGAGGTTTCCAGGAAGCGATCACCTACAGCTTCGTCGATCCCAAGACCCAGCAGACCCTGTTCCCCCAGAGCGATGCCATCGTGCTGCCGAACCCCATCTCAGTCGAGATGTCGGCGATGCGGGTCTCCCTGTTCACCGGCCTCATCCAGGCAGTGGTGTACAACCAGAACCGCCAGCAGCCGCGGGTGCGCCTGTTCGAGCAGGGACTGCGTTTCATCAAGGACGAGAATGCCGAGAACGGCATCCGTCAGGAGCCCATGCTGGCTGGCATCATCACCGGCAATCAGAGCGACGAGCACTGGGACGTCAAGAGCCGGGGTGCCGACTTCTTCGATCTGAAGGGCGATCTGGAAGCCGTGCTGGACTTGACCGCAGAGGGGGGCAGCTTCAGCTTCGAGCGGGGCGAACACAGCGCCCTGCACCCGGGTCAGACCGCTCTGGTGCTGCGCAATGGCGAGCCCATCGGCCACATCGGCGTGATCCACCCGAACCTGGAAAAGAAACTGGGCCTCAAGACCCGCGCCGTGCTGTTCGAGCTGGAGCTCAACAAGCTGGTGCCGGCCAAGGTGCCGCTTGCTGCCGAAATTTCCCGCTTCCCGGCCAACCGCCGCGATATCGCCTTGGTGGTAGATCGTCAGGTTCTGGCAGGTGATGTGCTGGCAGTAATTAAAAAAGTTGGCGGAAATCAGTTAGTTGGAATAAACTTGTTTGACGTGTACCAGGGTGCTGGTATGGCAGATGACAAGAAGAGCCTGGCCATCAGTCTCACGTTGCAAGACACCCAGCGCACCCTGGAGGAGAAAGAGATTGCCGAGACCGTGGACAATGTCGTACGGGCCCTCGGTGAAGAGTTGAATGCATCCTTGAGGGATTGATCTATGGCGCTTACCAAAGCCGATATTGCAGAGCACCTGTTCACCCAGCTCGGGATGAGCAAGCGTGAAGCCAAAGATATGGTGGAAGCCTTCTTTGAGGAGATCCGACAAGCGCTGGAACGCGGCGAACAGGTCAAGATCTCGGGCTTCGGTAATTTTGATCTTCGCGAGAAGAATCAGCGTCCAGGCCGCAACCCCAAGACGGGCGAGGATATTCCCATCAGCGCCCGTCGGGTGGTCACCTTCCGCCCCGGCCAGAAACTCAAGGCCAGGGTCGAGACGGTAGAACCCAATGAGTCTTGAAACGAGTAACGAAAAGCCAGGCACCCGCCTGGCTTTTGCTATGCCATGACCCGTCTGCTTCCCCTCTGCTTCTGGCTGCTGGCCGGCACGGCCCAGGCCATAGTGCTGCCGCTGCCCCCCTCTACTCTTCATTACGTGGCCTCCCACGACAAATTCACCTTCTGCTATCCGGCGCTGGTGCGTCCTCCCTATCTGGAGGAGAAGGGCGGCTTTCTGATGGATCAGCTCGATAGGCTGGCCAGCACACTGCCGGTGCCCCTGGTCGCGCTGCGATTGCCGAACTGGCAGGCGGTCGGGGAGGGGCTGCAATCGGGCCGATGCGATCTGGTGCCCCACATAGGCCCCACTCCGGCCGCGGCCCTGGGGCGGCTCTACAGTCGTCCCGTTCTGGAGTCCGAGTCCGCCATCCTCTACCGTGGCAAGCTCAATGACGCCGTCTTCCTCACCTCGCCCCTGTGGCAGCAGTCGGCGCGTCTATCCCGACTCTACCCCAAGGCGAGGCAGCAGCCCCTCGCCGATCCCGGGCGCTGGTTCGAGGCGCTCAAGGCGGGCGAGGGCAGCGCCTATCTCGGCGACTACCTGCAACTGCGTCACCTGATGCGGCAAAACCCGGCGGAGGGGCTGCGGCTGCATCGGCTGCGCAACGATGACTGGGTGATAGGCTACCGCCTGATGATGAAAGACAGGCCCGAACTCAAGCGGCTGATCGACACCGGCATCCGCTACCTGACCCCGGGGGCCCTCTATCAGGATCTGGAGCGTTATCTGGCCGATGGCAAGCAGACCATCAACCCCGTCTATTTCACCGACGAGGAGCAGGCCTGGCTGGCGGGGCGGGGCAGCCGGGTGCGTCTGGCGGTCAATCCGGATCTCATGCCCTACAGCGGCGTCGACGAGCAGGGTCAGCTGACCGGCTGGAGCGGCGACGTGCTGCGCTGGGTCGGCCAGCAGACGGGGCTGCGCTTTGACATAGTGGTGGCCGCCAGCCGGGAGGAGGCCCTGGCCAGACTCAGGCATGGGGAGGTGGACATGATGACGGGTCTGCTCGAGTCGCCTCGCCTGGGCCAGGAGTTCGCCTTCAGCCGCACCATCGCCGAGAACCGCTTCGCCCTCGTCTCCCCCAGGGATCGCAAGATTGTACGGCTCGCCGAGCTCAGGGGAGAGCGGGTGCTGGTGCCCACCAGTCTCTACGATCCGGACATGTTGTCCGGCTACGGCAATGCGGCCTGGGTCCGGGTCAGGGATGTGGATCAGGGCTTGGCCGAGCTGCGCGGCGGCAAGGCGGATTGGCTGCTCAGCGAGCTCTATCAGCTGCAATATCCCCTGCGCAGCAATCAGCTGGCCGGGCTCAACGTGACCGAGCTGCATGACAGATTCGCCCTGGGGTTTGCCATCAACCGGCAGCACCAGCTGCTGGCCAACGTGCTGGATCAGGGCCTGATGACCCTCAACAACGAGCAGATGACGGAGCTGACCCAGCGCTGGCATCGGCTCGTCCTCACCCAGCAGAGTGGCGTCAGCTATTGGGTGCTGTTCGGTTCCGTGCTGCTGGCCCTGCTGATCAGTGCCGCTGTGATCACCCTGATCTGGCGCTCCCGCCAGCAGCTCTCCCAGGAGATGGCGCAGCGCCTCGCCGCCGAGCAGGCCCTGGCCATCGAGAGCCGCTTTCGTGAATCCCTGTTCCAGGCCCTGCCGGTTCCGGTCTTCCTGCGCGATGGCAATGGCGACATCATCAAGCGCAACAAGCGCGGCAAGCGGCTGGAGGCGCGCTACCCCGGCCCCATCGCCCTGCCTCCCTCCGAGATAGGCGCCACCGAAGGGGAGCTGACCCTGGGGGAGCGAGTCTTCTCCTATGCCCAGATCCCGCTGCGCCTCGATCAGCGGGGGCCAGCGGGGGAGCTTATCGCCCTCTCCGACATCAGCTCACTGCGCGAGCGCGAACGCTTCTCCCGTCAGGCGGAGCGACGGCTGCGGGCCCTCACCAATACGGTGCCGGGCATGGTGGTGCAGTTTGTGCTGCGTGGCGGCAGGCTGGGGGAGATGGAATTCGTCAGCCGGGGCAGCTTCGCCCTGCTCGGGGTGTCGAGCAACCGGCTGCGGCGCGAGCCCCTCAAGGCCCTGGCCGCTCTCTACGATGGCGACCGGCGCCGCTTGCAGGTGCGCATGCCCAGGCTGCTGGCGGCGGGGGAGCCGGTCTCCCACGCCCTGCGCTACCGGCATCCGACCCTGGGACTGCGCTGGTTGCAGTTCCACGGCCGCGGACGGCGGCTCGACGGAGGGGAGTGGCGTGTCTATGGCGTGGTGCTGGATGCCACCATGCAGGTGGAGCAGGAGCTGGCGCTGCAGCGATCCCACGCCAGGGCCGAGCAGGCGATGCAGGCCAAGGGGCGCTTCCTGGCTGCCATCAGCCACGAGATCCGCACCCCCATGAATGCCATCCTCGGCTGGCTGGAGTGGCTCGCCGCCACCCCCCTCAGCGACGAGCAGCAGGGGGCCGTGACCAGCGTGCGCCAGGCGGGGGACGAGTTGCTGGGGCTGCTCAATGACGTGCTCGATTTCAGCCGCAACGAGAGCGGCAAGCTGAGCCTGACTCCCCAGCCCACGGATCTGGTGCTGCTGTGCGAGCGGGTCGCCGCCGTGCACTGGCCCAAGGCCCGCAACAAGGGCCTGCAATTGCGGCTGGATCTCTGCGCCTCGTTGCCGGCCCAGCTCGAGCTGGACCCCCACCGATTGGGGCAGGTGCTGCACAACCTGCTCTCCAACGCCATCAAGTTCAGCCATCGTGGCAGCGTCTGCCTCTGGGCAGATCTGCGCGAGGACGGGGACGAGAAGCGGCTGCGGATCGGCGTCGATGACGAGGGGCCAGGGATCGCTCAGGAGCTGATGCCCCGGCTGTTCGCCCCGTTCGAGCAGGGGGAGGTGAGCGGTCAACTGAGGGCCCAGGGCACAGGGCTGGGGCTGGCCATCTGTCGCCAGCTGATCGAGCAGATGGGGGGTCACATCGCCGTGAGCCCCAACCCCGGCGGGGGCAGTCGCTTCATCGCCACCTTGCCCCTCGGGACCTCCATGCCGGACTCGGTCAGGGTGTTGCCCGCCACGACCCTGACGACCCGCTTGCCCGAGGGCGAGCTGGCACGGCTGCAGCCCTGGTTCGGTCGGCTCAACCTGGTCCTGGTTGCGCCCGGGGACGGGGTGCCTTGTCTGGCCCAGCAGCAGGATGAGCAGGGGCTGCTGACCTGGCTCTGGCAGGGCAAGAGCTGGATACCCGGCACCCTGGTGAGCCTGCTGCAAGAGGAGAGCAGCGTCGATGGCCAGGGCCGCTTGCAGCAGGCGGGCGAGGGGCTGCGGGTATTGCTGGTGGAAGACCATGACATGAACCGGGCCCTGCTACGGATGCAGCTGGGCCAGCTCGGCGCCCGGGTCTGGTGCGCCAGCCAGGGGCAGCAGGCGCTGGCGGTGCTGGCCGAACAGGAGGTGGATCTGGTGCTGACCGATCTGCAGATGCCGGTGATGGACGGGGCCGAGCTCTGCCAGCAATTGAAGGGCAATCCCAGCTATCGTGCACTGCCCGTCTACGTCATCACCGCCGATGTGAGCGAGCTGGCGGCCCGGCGCCTGGCGTCCTGCGGCTGTGATGGCCGCTTTGAGAAGCCGCTGCGACTGGTGGATCTCGCCGCCTTGCTGCGCCGGATCCGGCGGGCATCCCCCCGCCCGGAGGAGGGCCAGTCCCCATCCGCAGCCCAGGTGGCGTCTGCCCCCTGGACCATGCCCGCCTTGAGCGACGCCCTGATCGCCCTCTATGTGGAGAGCACGAGCCGGGACATAGAGGCCCTGGCCCAGGCGCTGGCCAGAGGGGACGGCAACCAGATCAATAGCCATTTGCACAAGATGCGGGGCGCGGCGAAAATGGTGGCGGCTGACCCCCTGTTGCAGGCGATGGACGATTGGCACAAGGATCCTGCACCAGCCCTGATCCCCTTGCTGCGCCTGGCGCTGGATGAGACGGCGCGCCGCTTGACCGAGAGACAGAGACAATGATCATCACTGAGGAAGAGCTGATGGCTCTGCTGGAGTCCCCGGCCGAGGAGGGCACAGGCTTTCATGCCGTGACCCTCTACGCCCTGGATAACCAGGCCTATCACCACGCCAGGGCCAGCGGCCTGCCGAGCCATGTCCAGCTGTGGCGTGCCCGGCCCGATGCCAGCTGGCAGTGGGCCGGGCTGTTTGCCAACGGGGCCATCGCCCTGTTTGACCCCGCCGCCCACCAGGGGGCGGACTATCTGGCCGCCATGTCGCAGGGGGAGGGCGTGTATCGGCTCGACGAACCCTGGCAGGATGCCCTGGCGCTGCGCCATCGGCAGTGGGGTGACTGGCTGGCCGGTCTTGAGATCCTGCTGCTCGAGGATCACCCCTTTCAGGGGGCCCAGCTCCAGCTGCAGCTCCGGGCCCTCGGTCTGCCGTGCCGCTGGGTGCAGGATGGGGCCGCCTGCCTGCAGGCCTTGGCCGAGGGCAACACAGGCCTGCTCTTGTGTGACCTCAGCCTGGCGGAGCAGGACGCCATCAGCCTTCTGCTGGCCAACCCCCAATATCAATCGCTGCCCCTCATCCTGCTCTCCGCCCATGAGCAGACCCTGATCGACGGCAGCCGTCGCCTGCTGCACGATGCCGGTTTCAACGTCCTCGCCGCCCTCGCCAAGCCACTGCAGGAGGAGGAGCTGCTGCGCCAGCTCAAGGTGATCTATCTGGGCCCCCAGCATCGGCGTCGCCTCCACGGGCTGCGTCGCACCATACGTACCTGGCAGGGGGCGAGCCTGGGCACCTTGAGCCTGCAGTCTAATCCCCCGACCGGGGGCGAGCTCTGGCTTCCCCTGGCCGGACTCAGCCAGGAGTGGCCCGAGCTGAAGGCCTGGCTCGAGGAGCTGGGGCGCGCTCCCCAGGCGCTGACCCTGGTGATCCAGCGCCGGGATGCGCTGCTCACGGCCCAGGCGCCCTTTGCCCTGGTGCTGCAGGCGAGCCTGGCGGGGGTCAAGCTGGCCCTGCTGCTCGACAATGGCGAACACCTGCCGTTCGATCTGATCGAGCGCCTGCCCTTCCAGCACCTGCTGCTGGGGCAGCGACTGGCCCAGGAGTGGGAGAGCGCCCCGGCGGATTCCCTGCTGGACCGCTTCATGGGGCGGGTGCGGGATCTGGGGATCGCCATCTATCTGGATGACAGCCTCAACCTGCAGGATGAGGAACGTTGGCGGCTGCTGGGCGCGGCGGGGCGCTGGTAGATGGCGCGCTATCTCTGCTGGCCTCAGGACGAGGCGCGCCTTCGCCGTGGCCTGGCCGGCTGGCGGCCGGCCCGGCGCCGTGGCGATCTGCCCCTCACCATGGTGCTGGCGGGGGAGCGCTGTACCCTGCACGAGCTGGGGCCGGGGGATGAGGCGCGCCTCGTGCAGGCGTTCGCCGGCTTGAGCCAGCAGAGCGTCTATCTCAGATTCATGCGAGCCAAGCAGCCCCCGACCCCGGAGCAGGTGAGCTTCTTTCTCGACTATCCCAGAGAGCGGCAGATCTCCTTGCTGCTGTGCGACGCCGGGGGAGAGCCACTGGCCCAGGCCCAGTCGGTTCGGCGCCGCCTGCACCCGGATCGGGCCGAGTTCTCCTGCATCGTCGCCGACCATTTTCAGCACAAGGGGGCCGGACGTCGGCTGCTGCTGGCTCTGGCCATCCTGGCCCGGGGGGAGGGGATTGGCGAGTGGACCGCCGAGGTGCTGGCCCAGAACAGGCCCATGCTGGGGCTGCTCAAGGGGCTGGGGCTGCCCCTGACCCTGGTCACCGGCCGCGAACTCATCTTCGTGCGCCTCGATCTCGCTGCCCTGGATCCGCTGCTGGCCGCCACGGCGGTGCCAGCCACGCCTGATCTCGAAGGGGAATAGGCCACCCCGCAGCGCGAGCGGCCGGGCAACAAGGGCCGCTTGGGCCTCTTTTATCCCCGGAGCGAGCCAGGTGTCCCCTGTCTGTGAAATCCCCTTCATCCCTAATACCAAGGGCGAATAGGCCCCTCCCAGGCGCTGTGCTAAGGTCTCCCCATCGGCTGCGTCAAGGAGTTGTGCATGCAAGCGCCCAAACAGATAGTGATATTGACCGGAGCCGGCATCTCTGCCGAGTCCGGCATCAAGACCTTTCGCGCCAGCGATGGCCTGTGGGAAGAGCACAGGGTGGAGGATGTGGCGACCCCTGAGGGGTATGCCAGGGATCCCGCCCTGGTGCAGGGGTTCTACAATGCCCGCCGTCATCAGCTGCAGCAGGAGAGCGTCCATCCCAATCCCGCCCATTACGCCCTGGCGCGACTCGAGCGCCTCTATCCGGGCCAGGTCACCCTGATCACCCAGAACATCGACGATCTGCACGAGCGGGCGGGCAGCAAGCAGCTCATCCACATGCACGGCGAGCTGCTCAAGGCCCGCTGCCCCGTCTCCGCCCAGGTGATCGAGTGGCGCGGCGACCTGAGCCAGGAGGCACTCTGCTCCTGCTGCCAGTTTCCCCAGCCGCTGCGCCCCCACGTGGTCTGGTTTGGCGAGATGCCGCTGGGGCTGGATCGCATCTACGGCGCCCTGGCCCAGTGCGATCTCTTCATCTCCATCGGGACCTCGGGGGCCGTCTATCCGGCGGCCGGTTTCATCCATGAAGCTGGTCTCAATGGGGCCCATACTCTGGAGCTCAACCTGGAGCCGAGCGAGGTCGGCAGCCAGTTTGACGAGAAGCGCTACGGCCCCGCCTCCCTGCTGGTGCCGGCCTTCGTGGATGAGCTGCTGCAACGCTGCGGTGTGCATCAACCCAAGTCAATGGAGGGGGAGAACTGGATGGAGATGCGCGAACGCCATTGAGTCTTGGTCGTCTGCCCCTGAGCGAGCACATGGGCGTACAATAGCGGCGCTTTCTACCCCCTGCCGAGCAAGGCAGTTGCACTCTCCCTGATAAGACAGCAAACTCGAATGAGACAGTGCTGATGGATATCACAATAGAGGGGCAAGGGATGCAGACACGGACGATCACCAGGTGGCTTGCCACCACTGTCTTGCTCGGCGGTCTGATGGCGCCATGGGCCCAGGCCAGCGAGGCGACCATACTGACCCTGGTTGCGCCAGATGGGAGCAGCAAGAGTCTCAAACGCAGCGAGCTTGAGGCCCTGCCTCAGGTCTCTTTCGAAACGGGCACCCCCTGGACCCAGGGCCGGCATGGCTATCGCGGCCCGCTGCTGGGGGACGTGATCCGCCAGATCAGCCCCAAGGCCGGTCGGGTCAATGCGGTCGCCCTGAACAACTACAGCCATGAGGTGCGCCTCTCGGACTATGAAGGCTACCCCCTGATCCTGGCCATGAGCGAGGATGGCAAGCCCCTGACCCGCCGCAACAAGGGCCCCTTCTGGCTGCTGTTTCCCTTCTCTTCGGCACCCAAACTGGCGGAAGATCCCAACGTGCAGGCCTCCATGGTGTGGCAGATCGTGCGGATAGAGGTGCTCGATTGAGGCGTCGCGCCCTGCAAAACGCCCTGCTGATCGGGGTCTGCCTGCTGTTTATCGGCTCCTCCGTGTGGGGATTGATGCTGCAGCAAAAGCATGAGCGCCTGGTGGATTACTTCTACCGCGGCTCTCACTGGAACATTCACCAGCTGCTGCTCGACTCCCAACGCTTTCTCTATGAGCTGAAACTCTACCGGGGCGGGGTCGGGAGCATGGAGGCGCTCTCCCTGGAATACGATCTGTTCTGGAACCGCATCGACATCTTCCTGGTGAGCGAGGAGACCCGGGTGGTGCGTGGCCAGCTGGGCCTGGCCGAGATTGCCAATGAGCTGTTTGATGAACTCAAGTCCATCGAACCCCAGATGGATGCGGGGACGCTGCTGGAGGGGCCCGAGCTCGATCGCCTGCAACGGCGCCTGGGGGCGGCGAGCAAGCGGCTCGAGCAGGTGAGCCGGGTGGTGCTCACCGGGGAGGAGCGGGAGGCGTCGGTGACCGAGATCCGCCGCAATATGCTGCTGTTGCAGGTGTGGCAGCTGACCCTGCTGGTGGCCGGTGTGCTGCTGGTCGGCGCCCTGGTGCGGGCCAACATGCTCAATCGTCGCCAAGCACGCACCGATCCCCTGACCCGGCTTGGCAACCGGCTCGCCCTGCATGAGCAGCTCGACCTCTGCCTGGGTCGGGGGGGCCTGGTGGCCCTGGTGATCCTGGATCTCAAGCGGTTCAAGCAGGTCAACGATCAACTGGGTTATCAGGTGGGAGATCGCCTGTTGCAGGTAGTGGCAGACAAGTTGACGCGCTGGCCCCATGGCCACGCCTTTCGGCTCGGAGGGGACGAGTTTGCCTGCGTCATCGAGGATTGCCCCGATGCCCATGCCTGCCGCAGCCGGGCAGAGGAGTTGCTGGCGCTGCTGGCGTTCGATTTTCGCACCCGGGAGAGCAGCTTTCAGCTGCGCTGCCGTCTGGGTCTGGCGCTGACGGAGGAGGGGGACACCCGTGACAGCCTGATAGACCACACCATATTGGCGCTCAATCAGGCCAAGGGGGGGCAACAGGGGGATCTGGTCCAGTTCAGCCTCGCCATGCTCGGCCAGCTGCAACAGCGCCATCAGCAGGTGTGGAGGCTGCAACGCTGGCTGGAGCAGGGATCCGCCATGCCATTGGCGATACATCTGGAGCCCATGGTCGCGGCCCATCATTCTCCCCTGGCGATGCGACTCACCCTCAGCTGGCACAATGGGGAGAGCTGCCCCCTCGCCTGGCTGGAAGAGTCCGGCTTGCTGGAGGAGGTGATGGCCCATGTGCTGGCCCAGGCCTACACCATGACCCCCCTGCCACTGCTGCTGGGGATGAGCAAGCCCCAGCTCGCCCGCCTGCTGCGCAGCACCCTGATCCACCTGGCGAGCGGGCGCATCATCGTCGGTCTGCCGTTTCTGGCCAAGGAGGATCCCGAGCTCAAGGCGCTGGTGCTTCGGGCCGATCTGATGCTGGCGCTGGAGGAAGTGGGGAGCGCGACCATGTCCCTGGCCAGGGGCGGCTGGCCCCTGGTCTACTGGACCCCTTGTCGCACCAGCGAGGAGGAGGCGGCGGCCCTGCAACCCCTGGTGCAGGCTCTGGGGCTCACCACCCTCTGGCCGGCCCGGCTCAGAGAGGTGACCCGCCCCGCCAGCGGCTTGCAGGCCTGAGGGGGCGCTCCAACCCGGCGCCGGTCAGGCGCCAGCGACAAAGAGGGAGCCTTGGGCTCCCTCTTTGTCGTGGGTGGCAGCGGATGAACCCTTGCTCAGTAGCGGCGACAGGATTGGCGGATCACCAGATCGGGCTCCTGGGTGATCAGGCGATTGGCTATCTGCTCGCCATGGATACGCGCCAGCAGCCGGGTCACGGCGAGGCGGCCCAGGGCTTCCTTGGGCTGATTGATGGTGGTGAGGGGAGGGGAGAGGTACTGGGCCAGCTCGACGTTGTCATAGCCGATGAGGGAGATATCCTCCGGCACCCTGAGCCCCGCCTGGTGGGCGGCGCTGATGGCCCCCATGGCCATCATGTCGTTGAAGATGAAGAGGGCGCTCGGCCGGGTGGGCATGGCCAGCAGGCGGGTCATGGCGGCAAAGCCGCTGGCGCAATCAAATTCCCCTCCCTGCAACCACTCGGGCCGCACCGGGAGTGCGGCCTCCGCCATCGCCTGGCGAAAGCCTGCCAGACGCTGGGTGGAGGGGGCGCGCCCCTCGGGCCCCATGATGCAGCCAATCTCCCTGTGGCCGAGATCGATCAGGTGTCGGGTGGCCAGATAGCCCCCCAGATGCGAGTTGTCGGCGATGAGGTCGACCCTGTCGCTGTCGAGCCCCCAATCCATCACCACCACGGGCAGAGTACCCAGCCAGTCGAGCTGGTTGAATACCTCCTGCTGCCCCTCGCTGCACATGATGAGCAGGCCGTCCACGCGTTTTCTGAGCATCATCTTGAGGTAGGAGAGCGCCGTCTGGGCCTCTCCCTCCGTGTTGCCCAGCATCAGGTTGTAACCCTGCTCGAAGCAGTAACGCTCCACCCCGCGCACCACCTCGGCGAAGAAGGGGTTGCTGGAGGTGGTGACCAGCATGCCGATGCTGTGGGTCTCTTTGACCTTGAGGCTGCGAGCCACCAGGCTGGGGGCATAGTTGAGATCCCGCATGGCGGCGAACACCCGCTCACGGGTCTCTTCGGCCACGAAGCGGGTCTCGTTGATGACGTGGGAGACAGTGGTGGTCGACACCCCCGCCCGCGCCGCCACCTCCTTGATATTGGCCATCAGTACCCCTGCGCAGTCTGTTCAAGGAGGAAGGCGTCGACCTCCTGCCTGGTCGGAATGGAGCTCTGGGCACCGAAGCGGGTGACGGAGAGGGCGGCCGCGCCGTGGGCAAAGCGCACCGCGTCCTGGAAGCTGGCGCCGGCCAGATCGGCCGCCAGCAGGGCGCCGTTGAAGGTGTCCCCGGCCGCCGTGGTATCCACCGCCTCGACCCGAAAGCCAGCCATGAGCGCCTGCT
Organism: Aeromonas bivalvium; assembly: GCF_046078285.1. Lineage (NCBI taxonomy): Bacteria > Pseudomonadati > Pseudomonadota > Gammaproteobacteria > Aeromonadales > Aeromonadaceae > Aeromonas > Aeromonas bivalvium. The sequence goes on along the minus strand of NZ_JBGXBV010000001.1, from coordinate 373,558 downwards.
GCTGCCCCTTGCTGCAATAGACCCCCTGGGACCCCAGGGTGATCATCACCTCACCTATGCCCATCTGGTGGAAGCGGGCGGCCGCCTCCCGGGCGCTGGCTTCGTCCGTCACCCTGACCCCGGTCAGCAGCTCGGCCTCGGTCTGGTTGGGGGTGATGAGGTCCACCAGCGCCAGCAGCTCGGCGGGCAGGGGCTGGGCGGGCGCCGGGTTGAGCACCACCCGGGTGCCGTGGGATCTCGCCAGGCGGGCGGCCTCGAACACGCTCTCCAGCGGCACTTCCAGTTGCAGCAGCAGGGTATGGGCGTCGGCGATCATCGCCTCGTGGCCTTTCACCACGGCCGGGGTGAGAGCGCCGTTGGCTTCGGCGGAGAGGCCTATGCTGTTCTCCCCCTCGTCGCTCACATAGATGATGGCGATGCCGGTGGGCAGGGTGTCGTCTAGCTCGACGGCGCTCACGTCGATGCCGTCCTGGGCAAAGCCTGTTTTCATCTGATGGCCGATGGCGTCGTCGCCGATGCGGGCGATGAAGGAGACGGCGGCGCCGAGGCGGGCGGCGGCCACCGCCTGATTGGCGCCCTTGCCACCGGGAACGACCCGGTAGCTGTGGCCGGCCAGGGTTTCACCGGGGCGGGGAAAGTGGGGGACGCGCAGCACGTGATCCGCATTGACGCTGCCGAGGACTAAGAGACGATTCATTCCTATCACCCTTGGTTGAGTACATCCTGGTCTGGGTGGGCCCAGGCCAGGCGGCACTGGCAGAAAAAGGCAGGGGGAGGCGCACCTCCCCCTATGGTTTACTGGCTGACCACTTGCAGCGGCACCGGGATGGACTGCTCCACCGGCTGACCCTTGAGCACCTTGTCGGCGGTTTCGATACCGATGGCACCGATCAGCGCAGGTTGCTGGGCGATGGTGGCGGCCAGTTTGCCACGGGCCACGGCGGCTTTGCCATCGTCGGTGCCATCGAAGCCCACTATCATCACCTCTTTGCCGGCCGCCTGCACGGCGCGGATGGCCCCCAGCGCCATCTCGTCGTTCTGGGCGAACACCGCCTGTACCCCGCCGTGGGCGGCCAGCAGGTTCTCCATGACGTTCAACCCCTTGGTGCGGTCAAAATCGGCGGGCTGGGAGGCCAGCACCTCGAACTGGTGCGCCTTCACCGCCAGGGCGAAGCCCTCGCCGCGATCCCGGGCGGCGGAGGTACCGGCGATCCCTTCGAGCTGGATCACCTTGGCGCCCTTGCCCAGTTTCTCGGCGATGAAGTCGCCAGCCAGCTTGCCGCCAGCCACGTTGTCGGAGGCGATGTGAGCCTTGACCTCACCCTGGGCCGCGCCGCGGTCCAGGGTCAGCACCGGAATGCTCGCCTTGTTGGCCAGGCGGATGGCGTTGCCCACGGCGTCGGAGTCGGTGGGGTTGATCAGGATGGCACTCACCTTGCGTACGGTGAGATCTTCCACGTTGGCAAGCTCCTTGGCCGGGTCATTCTGGGAGTCCAGCACCACCAGCTCGTAGCCCAGCTCCTTGGCTTTGGCTTCGGCACCCTCCTTCATGGTGACGAAGAAGGGGTTGTTGAGGGTGGAGACCACCATGGCCAGGGAGTGATCGGCGGCCTGGGCGGTGCCCAGCACGGACATGATGGCGGCGGCGAGCAGGGTATTGAGCTTTTTCATCGTTTCATTCCTTGTGCTTTGTTATGGGTGAGCGTGGTTGTCGTTATTTGCTTTTGTTGTCGATCATCACGGCGAGCAAAATGACGCTGGCCTTGGCGATCATCTGGTAATAGGAGCTGACGTCGAGCAGGTTGAGGGCATTGTTGAGGAAGCCGATGATGAGGGCACCGATGAGGGTCCCCATGATGCGGCCCTTGCCCCCCATCAGGCTGGTGCCTCCAAGCACCACGGCGGCGATGGCATCCAGCTCGTATCCCATGCCGGCGGTCGGCTGGGCCGAAGAGAGGCGGGAGGTGACGATGAGCCCGGCCAGTGCCGACAGCATGCCGCACAGACCGTAGACCGCGAGCTTGACCCGGTCCACATTGATGCCGGAGAGGCGGGTGGCGGATTCGTTGCCGCCGAGGGCATAGATGTAGCGACCCAGGCGAGTGTGGTTGAGCAGGTACCAGGCCAGCAGGAAGACGATGGCCATCAGCCAGATGGGGACCGGCAGACCCAGCAGGTAGCCGGTGCCGAGCCAGGCGAAGTGATCGGATCCTTCGCTAAAACCGGTGGAGATGGGGCGCCCCTCGGTGTAGACCATGGTGACGCCGCGCAGGGCGGTCATGGTCACCAGGGTGGCGATGAAGGCTTGCACCTTGCCCTTGGCGATGATGAGGCCGCTGATGCCGCCGAGCAGGGCGCCGGCCCCCAGGGTGAGGGGGATGACCAGAGCGATGGGCAGCTCCATGGCCACCATGGTGGCGGCCAGGGCGCCGCACAGGGCCAGCACGGAGCCCACCGACAGATCGATGCCGGCCGTCAGAATAACGAGCGTCATGCCCACCGCCATGATGGCGTTGACCGAGGTCTGCCGCAGTATGTTGAGCAGGTTGTCGGCGGTGAAGAAGTTGGGACTCAGGAAGGAGACCACGCCGATCAGCACCAGCAGGGCCACCAGGGACTTGTTCTCGATCCACCATGCCTTGCTCATGACGCCGCGGCGGGGAAGGGTTTGGGTTGTCATTGTGCTGCCTCTTGCTCTGCTTGCCACTGTTTACCCACGGCCGCCGCCATCAGTTTCTCCTGATTGGCGTCCCGGGTATTGAACTCGGCGCTGATGCGCCCTTCGTGCATCACCAGGATGCGGTCACTCATGCCGAGCACTTCCGGCATCTCGGAGGAGACCAGGATGATGCTCATCCCCTCCTTCTTGAACTGGTTGATGAGCTGGTAGATCTCCTTCTTGGCGCCGACGTCGACGCCGCGGGTCGGCTCGTCCAGGATCAGCACCTTGGGCCGGGTCAGCAGCCCCTTGGCGATGGCCACCTTCTGCTGGTTGCCGCCGGAGAGCAGCTTGATGAGCTGATCCTGACTCGGGGTCTTGATGTTGAACAGACGCACATAATCCCCCACCGCCTGGCGCTCGGCCTTGCCGTCAATCTTGCCGTGAGTGATGAACTCGCCGAGGGCGCACAGGCTCATGTTTTCGCGCACCGAGAGCTCCAGCACCAGGCCATCTCCCTTGCGATCCTCGGAGATATAGGCGATGCCCGCGGCCAGACCGTCGGCCGGGGTGCGCGGCACCAGTACCTTGCCATCGACCTCGACAGCGCCGCTGCTGATGGGGCTGGCGCCGTAGATGAGCTTCATCAGCTCGGTGCGGCCGGATCCCATCAGGCCGCTGAAGCCGAGGATCTCCCCCTGACGCAGGGAGAAGCTCACCCCGCGCACGCCGGGGCCGGCCAGCTCTTTCACCTGCAGGCTGACGGGGCCGAGCTCGCGCGCCAGGCGCGGGTACTGCTCCTCCAGCCGGCGGCCCACCATCATCTCGATGATCCTGTCTTCATCCAGCTCCCTCACCGCCTGTTCGCCAATCCACTTGCCGTCCCGCAGCACTGTGACCCGGTCGCAGATCTCGAAGATCTCCTTCAAGCGGTGGGAGATGTAGACGATGCCGCAGCCCTGCTCGCGCAGTTCGCGAATGACGGTGAAGAGCTGCTCTGTCTCTGTGTCGGTCAGCGCATCGGTGGGCTCGTCCATGATGATGACGCTGGCATCGAACGACAGCGCCTTGGCGATCTCCACCATCTGCTGCTCGCCAATCGACAAGTCCCCGAGCCGGGTATCCGGGCCATGTCTGACGCCGAGGCGTGCCAGCAGGGTGCTTGCCCGCTCGCGCAACTGCTTGTGATCTATGTTGCCAAAGCGGGTGCGCGGCTCGCGGCCCAGGAAGATGTTGGCGGCAATGGAGAGCTCGGGCAGCAGATTCAGCTCCTGATGGATGATGCTGATCCCCTGATCCTGGGAGTCGCGGGGCCCCTTGAAGTGCACCGGCTGACCGCGATAGCTGATGGTGCCCGCATCGGCCTGATAGATGCCAGTCAGCACCTTCATCAGGGTGGACTTGCCGGCGCCGTTTTCGCCGAGCAGGGCCATCACCTGGCCCGGGTAGACCTTGAGGCCCGCTTCGTCGAGGGCGCGCACCCCGGGGAAGGTCTTGACGATCCCACTGAGCGCCAGAATGGGCGAGGGGAGCGTATTGGCGCCCCCGGCAAGGTGCGGCATGGGTGAGGAGGTTATGCTCATTGGCAGCTTCCTTGAAGGCTTAGAACGCCACACCGGCGCAGAGAATGAGGTTGGCGTAGGGGGTCACCTCGCCGCTGCGCACTATGGCCTTGCTCTGGTGGGAGCGGGTCTTGAACGCCTCGTGCAGGCAGTATTCGATGGCGATGGGCTTGCCCTGTGCCGCTGCGTGCTCCTCAATCTGCGCCACCAGCGCCTGATGGGCATCGGGGCTGATCAGTTTGATCTCGCTTGCCATGATCACCTTCTCCACCACCAGATCGGTGAGCAGGGCGGTCAACACGGTTTCAAGGCTCGGCGTGCCCGCCATCAGGGCGAGATCGATGCGCTCGGGGCCGGCCGGGATGGGCAGGCCCGCGTCGCAGACGGTGATCTCGTCGGTGTGGCCCATCCGTGCCACCAGGGCACTCAGGGGGGCGTTGAGCAGCTTGCCTCGTTTCATACTTCTCTCTCCTGGCGCTTCGGCGAAGGGAGCTGGATCCCGCTGACGGGGGATGCAGCCACTTCATCCTGGCCGATGACATGATGAGCAACCGGTTACGCAACCGGTTGCGTATGCCGTGAACCATAGGCGCAAGGGCCCCCAAGATCCATGCCCAGGTGACGAAAGTGTGAAAACGATCTCAGCTTGAGCCCCACATTGGTGCGGTCGGGGCAAGACGTGGGGTCAATCAAGCCCCTGGGCGCACCGGACTTGCCGGGCAGCGGCGATGGCCCTCATTGCCGGGGTTGCCATGGCTCACCGCTTGCCTCGGGGGAAAGCATGGGGTGATGGCGCGCAGAAGAGCGGTGCCTGTGGGACGAGCAGCCATACAGCCTGGGGCCTGTGCGCAGAATCCGGGGTCCTTTTGGTCGCCATGCCATGAATTTAAAGACTTTTTACCCTATTGGCCCCAGGCAAAAAGACTGGGTTTCCCCCCTCGAACCGCTATAATGCGCCCCTTGTTATTTCTCTTTCACCTGGGCGTGGGCAATTTAGTGAGCAACAGAATGCGGATAGGCGGCTCCCTCGAGGAGTCCCTGAGCAAGGGGTATCGGCTCGATGTAAGGGCCATCTTGCAGGAGAGCTGGCAACAGACGCGCAGCAACGGCTTCGGCCTGTTGTTTGCCATCATGGGGGTCATGGCGATCTGGATCCTGCTCAGCAATGTGCTGCTCGCTCCCTTGCTCAGCAGCGAGGAGGGGGTGGACAGCGCCATGTTCGTCAGCCTGCTGCTGACGGTGGCCATGGCCCCCATGAGTTCGGCCCTGGACATGCTGGGGCTGGCCCAGGCCATCGGGCTGCGGGCCCGGGCCAGTCAGGTCTTTGATTTCTTCCGCCACTTCCTGCGCCTGGGGACCCTGAGCCTGCTCGGCAGCCTGCTGACCAGCCTGTTTGGTCCCCTGTTCGCCCTGTTGGGTCTGCCCGTGGTGCTCGCCTTCATCCCCTCCGCCCTGGTGGGCATGGGGCTGGTGTTTACCGTGCCCCTGGTGCTGGAGCGGGGCCTGAGCCCGGCCCAGGCCATCCTGGTCTCGCTGCGGGTCTTTGCCCGGGGCTGGCCCTCCCTGGTGCTGCTGCACGGCATACTGCTGGGGCTCTGCCTGCTGGCCATGATCCCCATGGGACTGGGGCTGATCTGGGTTGCCCCCCTCTACTTCAACTGCAAGGGGATCCTCTATCGGGATCTGTGCGGCATCGCGGTGGAGGTCAGCGAAGGGCCGACGACACCGGATCATTTCAATGCATAAGGATGTGACATGACGCTCTGGTACAAACCCCTGATCCTGGCCGGCGCCCTGCTGCCGGGGGCCCTGATGGCGCAGCCCCTTGCCCTGGATTACGGCACCTTCTACGGACACATGAAGACCCAGGCGAAGGGCGATTTCGGCCGGGCCCGACTCGGCTTCTATCTGATGGATCCCGAGAAGGGGGAGCCGTGTCTGGCCCAGTCGGCGCGCATTCACAGCGACAACCGGGACAGGCCCGCCGTCGTGGCCGAGGATGGGGGGCTGATCCTGCCCTTTGACGAGCAGGTCTATCTGGACAAGGGCAAGGTGCTGCTGGAGATGGCGGACCGCCATGGCCGTTGCGATCTCTCGGTGCAGGTGATGGCCGAGCTCGCGCAAGCTGAGGATGGGGCGGTGACGGTGTCGGATCTGCTGGGGGCCCAGGCAGAGATGCAGGCCCTGCTCGACAAGATGGCGGGCATGATAGGCAAGCATTTTCTCCCGGACCAGGCCGGAGTGCGGCTCTCCCTCACGCCTGCGTCCGGTCATGCCTACCTGCGCAAGGGGGCGCAGCAGCTGACACTGCCCTGGCAAGGGGGCAGCCTGACCATCGACAATCAGCAGCTGGCCGACTTCGAGGGGGGGACCCTGGTGGTGGCGGGGCGACTGGTGCGCCTGACTCCCTGGCTGCACAAGGGGTGAACCCTGCTCGCCAGCCCGGCGGGTGCCAGATCAAAAAAGGAGCGCAGCGCGCTCCTTTTTCATGGCGAAGGCGTCATCAGCGCACTTCGATCACGTCCAGCATGTCCATCTCGTCGATGTCGAGCAGGGGGGCTTTTGGCAGCTCGGGGGGATCGAACGCCTTGTCGCCACCGTCAATGATGCCGGAATCCCGGTTGATGCTCTTGAAATCGAACAGCTGGTGATCGAGCAGGTGGCTCGGCACCACGTCCTGAATGGCGGTGAACATTGTTTCGATACGGCCCGGGAAGCGGCGATCCCAGTCCTGCATCATCTGCTTGATGGCCTTGCGCTGCAGGTTCTCCTGGGAGCCGCACAGGTTGCAGGGGATGATGGGGAAAGCCTTGACCTCGGCATAGCGGGCCAGATCCTTCTCCTTGCAGTAGGCGAGCGGGCGGATCACCACGTTCTTGCCATCGTCGCTCACCAGCTTGGGGGGCATGGATTTGAGCTTGCCGCCATAGAACATGTTGAGGAACAGGGTCTCGAGGATGTCGTCCCTGTGGTGGCCAAGGGCTATCTTGGTGCAGCCCAGCTCCTGGGCGCGGCGGTAGAGGATGCCGCGACGCAGCCGTGAGCAGAGGGCGCAGGTGGTCTTGCCTTCGGGGACCTTCTCCTTGACGATGGCATAGGTATCTTCCTCGACGACCTCGAAGGGAACACCCAGCTCGCTCAGGTAAGCGGGCAAGACGTGCTCGGGGAAGCCCGGCTGCTTCTGATCCAGGTTGACGGCGATGAGATCGAAGTGGATGGGGGCACTGGCCTGCAGGCTCAGCAGTATGTCGAGCATACCGTAGCTGTCCTTGCCACCGGAGAGGCAGACCATCACCTTGTCACCCTCTTCAATCATGTTGAAGTCGGCGATGGCCTGACCTACGTTGCGCCGAAGGCGCTTTTGCAGCTTGTTGAAACTGTATTTTTCTTTGGCGTTCAGCTCTTGCACCATGACCTCAAACCCGGGACAAAAATAAGCGGCTTATTATAGCCATGTCCCGGGGGAGGGCAAGGCGCCGTTACGGTTCCGTCGACTTGGCCTCGACGGGACACTGATAGTCGGCCGGTTTGAGGATCAGGATGTCGCAGGGCAGGCGGTCTATCACCTGCTCGGCCGTGTTGCCAAGCAGGGCCGCTGAGAGCCCGGTGCGCCCGACGCTGCCCATGATCATCAGGCTTGCCTTGAGCTCGTCGGCCAGATCCGGCAACACCTCCTCCGGCAGGCCTTCGGCAACCCGGGTCCAGAGCGGATTGATCTGGTAGCGCTCGGCATGGCTGAGCAGCAGGGATTCATGATGCTTGCGGATCGCCTCGTTGTAGGCGTGGGGATCAAACTCGGGCAACTCGATGGCCACATTGACCGGTGTGCCCGGGAAGGTATTGACCAGATAGAGGCTGGCACCGAGCAGATCGGCCACCCCCAGCCCCTCTTCCGTGATGCGATCGTTGAGCCCTTGCTGCTCCTTGTCGTCGCTCGAGCAGTTGATGGCGGCGATGATATTGCCACCGCGCTGCCAGTGCCCTTCCTTGACCAGCAAGACGGGGCAGGGGCATTTTCGCAGCAGGTGCCAATCCGTGGGGGTGAAGATGAAGGTCTGCAGGAAGTTGTGATGGTGGGTCGCCTTGACCACCAGATCATGCTTGCCGTTGATCACCTCCTGAATGACGGACTCGAAGGGACGGCTGTGCCAGACGACCTTGACCTCGCACTGCATGCCCCTGGCACGATAGGGGGTGAGGATCTCGTCCAGCCACTCCCGGCGCTGGCTGATGACGCCGGCGCGCATCTCGTCCCGCTCGTCGCTCGAGAGCATGGCGGTCATCTCGTACGAGAAGTCGTAGATGGTGAGCAACAGGGTAAGCACTGCGTCTGTTTCCAGCTCGGCCACCTTGACTGCACGCTCGAGGGCGATTTGGCGCTCTTGCTCCGGGTTAATGACCACCAGGATTTTTCGGTAGTTGACCATGTGCTCCTCCTTGGACAAAAGACCAATGATGACAGGCCTTTAGCCTTTACAGCTTAGCGCAGGAGCAGAGGGAATGACGTGGGCCGGATCAAATTATTGGGCAAGGGATCCGGCCCCGGAGGGAGGTGTCAGGCGCAGGGACGGGTGATGCCGGCCATGGCGGAGAGGGCGGCCTGATCGAGCACGGTAATGTATTTGCCCTTGACCCCGATGAGGCCCGATTTCTGGAAGCGACCCAGCAGACGGCTGATGGTCTCGACGGTGAGCCCCAGATAGTTGCCTATGTCGCCCCGGGTCATGGAGAGACGGAACTCCTTGGCGGAGAAGCCGCGATCGCTGAACCGCTGGGAGAGGTTGCTGAGAAATGCGGCCAGACGTTCCTCGGCATTTTTCTTGGAAAGCAGCAGGATCATCTCCTGATCCCCCATGATCTCGTTGCTCATCAGCCGCATGATCTGCTGGCGCAACTTGGGCATCTTGCCGGAGAGCTCGTCGAGCACATCGAACGGGATCTCGCACACCATGGCGGTCTCCAGCGCCTGGGCGAAGGAGGGGTGGCTGTGCTTGTTGATGGCATCGAAGCCGACCAGATCGCCAGCCAGGTGGAAGGCGGTGATCTGCTCGTCACCCTGTTCGGTGATGGTATAAGACTTGATGGTGCCGGAACGGATGGCGTAGAGGGATTTCAACTCATCGCCCGCCTTGAACAGCTCTTCGCCTTTCTGGATCGGCTTCTTGCGCTCTATGATGCTGTCGAGCTGATCCAGCTCGCTGTCATTGAGGCTGAAGGGGATGCAGAGCTGGCTGATGCTGCAATCCTGGCAATGAATTGCACAGCCACCGCTCTGAATACGTCTGCCAGGTTTCTTGTCCGGGATCATAGGCTCATTTGGAATAATTGATTTATATCAAACAAGTCTACCATCAACCCATCCGTTTTGGATAGGGTTTCAAAGGGATGCAAATCCCACCACCAGGGTATGCAGACCGTAAACAATCAGCAGCAGAGCCCCCGCCAGACGCAGGCTGCGCAGGGTGAGCCAGTAACGCAGTCTGTCGGCCAGACCGCCGAGGGCAAACAGGGTCGGCAGGGTGCCGAGACCAAAGCAAAGCATGATGAGGGCCCCCTTGCCGGCCGAGCCCGCCGCCGCGCTCCAGGTCAGCATGGAGTAGACCAGCCCGCAGGGAAGCCAGCCCCACACCATGCCAAAGGGGAGGGCCTGCCAGGGCGCGTCGAGAGGCAGGCACTTGCCTGCCAGGGGCTGGATATGGGGCCAGACTCTGGCCCCCAGCCGCTCCAGCAGCAATATTCCCTGCCACCAGCCGGCCAGATAGAGGCCCAGGGCTATCATCAGCAGGGCCGCGAGGAGGCGAAGGCCGGCGATGGCGTGCTTGCCCGCTCCCAGTTCTCCCGTGGTGGCCAGCAGCCCCCCCACCAGGGCGCCGGCCAGTACGTAACTCAAGATCCGCCCCAGGTTGTAGTACAGGAGGTAGCCAAGGCGTCCCCAGAAGTGTTGCCTTGCTGGCGGAATGGCCATGGAGAGAGCGGCGGAAACGCCGCCGCACATGCCGATGCAGTGGCCGGCCCCGGCCAATCCCACCAGCAGGGCGCCTAGCAGATCAAGGTTGCCGATCATCTTTGCTGTCCTTGTCTCCTTGCCTTGGGGCGTCATCTTCATCGAACAGTATGTTGGAGCCCTGCCTGTCGAGATCCTCGAACTGCTCCGAGCGTATGGCCCAGAAGAAGACGACGGCGGCGATGATCACAAACAGGATGGCGATGGGGATCAGGACGAAGATGATGTTCATGGCACTGGCCTTGTGGTGAAGAGGGTCATGATAGCCCGGCGAGCGGCGGATGCCCGTTTCCTGTTGCCGGAGGCTCGCCAGCCTGGGCCGCCCCGGATGCTCGAGTGATGGTATCCCGGTTCAAGCGCATGGAGTTGGTGACGACGATGAGGGAGCTCAGGGACATGCCGGCCGCCGCCAGATAGGGGGGCAGCCAGCCGCTGGCCGCGAGTGGCAGCACCAGCAGGTTGTAGCCGATGGACCAGGCGAAGTTCTCCTTGATGATCCTGCGGGTGCGCAGGGCCAGGGTGCGTGCCTCCAGCAGGCGGGCTAGGTTGTCGCCCAGCAGGATGGCGTCGGCGCTGTTCTTGGCCAGATCCGTGCCGCCTGCCATGGCAAAGGAGGCATGGGCCCCCGCCAGCACGGGGGCGTCATTGATGCCATCCCCCACCATGATGCTGATATCCCCGGCCGCCTCCCGGGTCTTGAGGTACGCCAGCTTGCCATCCGGAGTGGCGCCTTTTATCAGCTCGTCCACCCCGAGGGTGCGGGCAATCTCGTCGGCCTGGGCCGAGCCATCCCCGGTGAGTATGGTGGTCTTGAGACCGGCGGCCTTGAAGGCGTCGATCAGGGCGTGGGCGTCGGGGCGCAGGCGGTCTTCCAGCTGGAAGCGGGCGAGGGGGCCATGCTCCCCCGAGAGATAGACGGTCAGGCCGGGAGTGTCATCGGGAGCGATGCCGAGCCAGGCGGCGCTGCCGAGGCGATAGGGGTGACCTGCGACCGTGCCCCTGATGCCATGGCCGATGACCGGCTGGATATCGTGCACGGCCAGACCCACTTCGCCGGGGGCACGAAAGGCACGGGCGATGGGATGCTCGGACTGGGATTCCAGCGCCCGGGCAATGGCGAGACACTGGGCTTCTTCCATGTCCCCCAGCAGCTGGATGGCGCCGAGCTGGATCTCCCCCGTGGTGAGGGTGCCGGTCTTGTCCATCACCACCCGGTTGCTCCGGGTCAGGATGTCGAGCACATGGCCCCGGCGCAGCAGTATGCCGCTGCGGGTGAGGTGGGCGGTGGCCGAGGTGAGGGCGGTCGGAGTGGCGAGGGACAAGGCGCAGGGGCAGGTGGCGACCAGCACCGCCAGGGTGACCCAGAAGGCCTGCTCCGGCTGATGGAAGTGCCAGAAAGTCCAGACGGCGGCGGCGATGATGAGCAGCACCAGGATGAAGTGGCGCGACAGGGTATCGGCCAGCTCGGCGATGGCGGGCTTGTCGGCGAGGGCCTCATCCTGCATGCGCATGATCTGGGCGATGCGCGAGTGGGCGACGGGCTGGTTGACCCGCACCAGCAGCGGTGCATCCGTGTTGATGGTTCCGGCGTAGACGGCGTCGCCCTCTCCCTTGATCAGCGGCAGCTGCTCCCCGGTCAGCATGGCCTCGTTGAGGCTGGCTCGCCCCTGCATGATGATGCCGTCCGCGGGCAGGGTGGCCCCGGCCAGTACCCGGACCTTGTCCCCCACCTTGAGGGTCTTGGCGGCCACCTCGTGCTCTCCTTGCTCATCGACCAGGGTCGCCATGATGGGCACCTGCCGCGCCAGGTTGGAGCTGGACTCCGACGCCTTGCGCCGGGCGCGCAACTCGAGAAAGCGCCCCAGCAGCAGGAAGAAGACGAACATGGTGATGGAGTCGTAATAGACCTCACCCGTGTTGAAGACGGTCGCCCAGATGGAGGCGGCGAAGGCGCCGAGCAGTGCCAGCGACACCGACACATCCATCGATAGCTGGCCCTGGCGCAGGCTGCGCCAGGCCCCCGCGTAAAATGGCTGGGCCGAGTAGATCATGATGGGAGTGGAGAGCAGCAGGCTTATCCACTTGAAGTAGATCATGAACTCCTCCTCGACGCTGATGAAGAGATCCATGTAAAGCGCCACGGCGCACATCATCACCTGCATGGAGCCGAGCCCCGCCAGGGCGAGCCGGAACATGTAGCGGCGCACCTCGCGGGCGTAGAGGGCCTCCTGTTGATGGGTCTGGAAGGGGTAGGCCCGGTAGCCGATGCGGGCGAACCCCTTGAGGATCTCGCTCAAGGAGAGCAGGGCCGGATCCCACTTGATGCGGGCCCTGTGGGTGGTGGTGTTGACCACTATGTAGCGCAGACCGGGCAGGGTGGTGAGGTGGCGTTCGATGAGCCAGGCGCAGGCGGCGCAGGTGAGCCCCTCCACGCTGAGCTGGATCTCCCGCAGGGCGCCGGTGTCGGTGACGAACTCCTGCTGCACATCGGCCAGATCATAGTGGGAGAGGGCGGCCAGCTCGGCGGGGATCATCTCCCCCTTGGCGCCCGGGGCGGTGCGGTGTTCGTAGTAGCTGGAGAGGCCGCACTCCATGATGGTCTGGGCGACCGCCTGGCAGCCTGGGCAGCACATTGGCCTGAGTATCCCTTTGATCTCAAACGCATACTGGCTGTTGGCCAGCACCGGCTCGCCACAGTGAAAACAGCCGGACATGGCATGTCCCTCCTTGGGGGGGAGCCCGTGAACGGGGCATGATGGTAATAATGTGGCCGGCCGCAAGCAGAGCGCCGGTCGTCCTGGGGTCAACGCCCCTTGGGATCGAGCTCCACCGGCTCGGCCAGGGGGAAATGCACCGTCTCTTGCAGACGCCATTCGTGGTCAAAGGCATCGACCCGAATGTGCCACTTGCCGCTGAGGGGTTGATCCAGATGGAGGCGATAGGTGCCGCTGGCATCGCTGGTCAGCAGATGCTCGCTGTCACGTCCGGCCAGTGTGGGGTGGAACAGGGAGAGGCGCAGCGCCTGGTTGGGCACCATATCTCCGCTCACCGGCTTGAGGGTCAGTACCTGATCCTGCTGCTGGAGTGCGATGCGGATATGGAGCGCCTCGGCACGGTCAAACTTGCTGAGATCCTGATTGATCTCCTTGCCCTGCTTGTAATAGTCCTCCGCCACCAGATTGACCCCATCCTTGCTGGCAATGATGGCGGTGACGATGGCGGCGACGACGACGGTGGCGGGGAGGGCGATGAGAAACCAGGGCCAGAATTGGCGATACCAGGGTTGAGTCATGGTGCTACTACCGTGAAACCTATGATTAACGAAAATGAGAAATCAGCGCGACACAAGATAACAAAAAGCCTCGAAGAGTCGAGGCTTTTTGCTGAGTAATCACGTGTTTATCACATGTTACTGCTGTTATTGTGCCGCTTCTGCGCCATGGGAGAGGCTGTACACATAGGCGGCGAGCAGGTGAACCTTGTCTTCGCCCAGAATGTCCTTCCAGGCGGGCATCACGCCGTGACGACCATGGGTGATGGTCTCCTCGACGACCTGACGGGAGCCACCGTACAACCAGGTGGTGTTGGTCAGATCCGGCGCACCGACGGCGATGCCGCCCTTGGCATCCGGGCCGTGACAGGCGGCGCACACCGCAAAGCGTGCTTCCCCTTTCTTCGCTTCCACCATGTCGACCTTGCGGCCGGACAGGCTCAGCACATGGGCCGCCACTTCCTTGACCCCATCCTTGCCCAGCACCTCACCCCAGGCGGCCATCACCCCCTGGCGGCCGTTCATGATGGTGGTCTTGATCTGATCCGGTTGACCGCCCCATTGCCATTCGGCATCGGTCAGGTTCGGGAAACCGCGTCCACCGCGGGCATCCGAACCATGACACTGGGCACAGTTCTGCAGGAACAGACGCTGACCTACCTTGCGCGCCTCGCTGTCGGCGGCAATCTGCTCGATGGCCTTGTAGCTCTTGCCATCGGCCTGATAGGTGAGCTCCTTGAACTTGGCACCATAGACCTGGTCGGCCTTGGCCAGCTCGCGGTCATACTCGGGGGCGCTGCCCTCTTGCCTGGCGGCCTCGATGGCTGCCTTGCCTTCTGCCAGGGAGCGGATGTCCTGGTGGGAGCTCTGCCAGCCCAGCAGGCCCTTGAAGTTGCCAAGGCCCGGGAAGGCGAGCAGGTAGAGCAGACCAATCACTATCATGAAGAGGAACATGTAGCTCCACCACTTGGGCAGCGGATTGTTGATCTCCTCGATGCCGTCGAAGGAGTGGCCCATGGATTGGCCCTCTTCGACACCCATCTTGTCCTTGCGGCACCACATGAGCAGCAGGAAGCAGCCCACTATGGTACCCAGTGACACCAAGGTCACAAAAATGCTTAACAGAGTGCTCATTATTGCTTCGCTCCTGCGTTCTTGTTATCAGCACTGGGTTGCTCGTCATCGGCAAAAACCAGGTTGGCGGCCTCGTCAAAGGAGGCCTTGCGGCGCTTGCTATAGGCCCAGGCGATGATGCCGAACATCATCAGCATCAGCAGCAGGGTATAGAGTCCGCGAAAGGTGCCGTAATCCATCTCCCGACTCCTTATTTCAGGGCATGACCCAGTGATTGCAGATAGGCGACCAGGGCATCGAGCTCGCTCTTGCCTTTCACTGCCGCCTCGGCACCCTGGATGTCTTCATTCGTGTAGGGCACGCCGAAGTGATCCCGGAACAGTGCCAGCTTCTTGCCGGTCAGCTCGCCGCTCAGGATGTTGGTCTCGAGCCAGGGGAAGCTGGGCATGTTGGACTCGGGCACCACGTCGCGCGGGTTGATCAGGTGAGCGCGGTGCCAGTCATCGGAATAGCGGCCGCCGACCCGGGCCAGATCCGGACCGGTACGCTTGGAACCCCACAGGAAGGGGTGTTCCCACACGCTCTCACCGGCGACCGAGTAATGGCCGTAACGCTCGGTCTCGGCTCGGAACGGGCGGATCATCTGGCTGTGGCAGACGGTGCAGCCCTCGCGGATATAGATGTCACGCCCTTCCATCTGCAGGGCGGTGTAGGCCTTGAGGCCCTCCACCGGCTCGTTGGTCTGCTTCTGGAAGAACAGCGGCGTGATCTCGACCAGGCCCCCCAGGCTGATGGCGAAAATGATGCCAATCACCAGCATGGGGACGCTTTTTTCAAAGATTTCGTGACGATTATTGTTGCTCATGCTTTAACCCCTTCAGATCAGGCTGGCTGTGCGACGGGTTCGAGGGAACCCTTGGGCGCAGTGATGGTGCGATAGCTGTTGTAGGCCATCAGCAGCATGCCGGTGACGAAGAAGCAGCCACCCAGGAAGCGCACGAAGTAGAAGGGATAGGAGGCCTGCAAGGCTTCCACGAAGCTGTAGGTCAGGGTGCCGTCGTCGTTGACCGCACGCCACATCAGACCCTGCATCACGCCGGAAATCCACATGGCAACGATGTAGAGCACTGTGCCCACGGTCGCCAGCCAGAAGTGGATGTTGATGAGACGCACGCTGTACATCCGGCCCTGATTGAACAGGTTCGGGATCAGATGGTAGACGGCGCCGATGGAGATCATGGCAACCCAGCCCAGGGCACCTGAATGGACGTGACCGATTGTCCAGTCGGTGTAGTGGGAGAGGGCGTTGACCGTCTTGATGGCCATCATGGGGCCTTCGAAGGTGGACATGCCGTAGAACGACAGGGAGACGATCAGGAAGCGCAGTACCGGATCGTAACGCAGTTTGTGCCAGGCGCCGGACAGGGTCATGATGCCGTTGATCATGCCACCCCAGGAGGGGACGAACAGGATCAGGGACATCACCATCCCCAGGGACTGGGCCCAGTCGGGCAGCGCCGTGTAGTGCAGATGGTGCGGGCCGGCCCAGATATAGAGAGAGATCAGCGCCCAGAAGTGCACGATGGAGAGACGGTAGGAGTAGACAGGACGGCCTGCCTGCTTGGGCACGAAGTAGTACATCATCCCCAGGAAGCCGGCGGTGAGCAGGAAGCCGACCGCGTTGTGGCCATACCACCACTGCACCATGGCATCCATGGCGCCCGAGTACATGGAGTAGGATTTCATGCCGCTGACCGGCACTTCCATGTTGTTGACGATGTGCAACACGGCCACCGTGATGATGAAGGCGCCGAAGAACCAGTTCGCCACATAGATGTGGGAAGTGGTGCGCTTCATCAGGGTACCGAAGAAGACGATGGCGTAAGAGACCCAGACCACGGCGATCGCGATGTCGATGGGCCACTCCAGCTCGGCGTACTCCTTGGAGGTGGTGTATCCCATGGGCAGGGAGATGGCGGCGGCGACTATGATGGCCTGCCAGCCCCAGAACACGAAGCCCACCAGGGGACCGCCGAACAGCCGGGTCTGGCAGGTGCGCTGTGCCACGTAGAAGGAGGTCGCCATCAGGGCGCTGCAACCGAAGGCGAAGATGACCGCGTTGGTATGCAGGGGACGCAGGCGGCTGTAGGTCAGCCAGGGGGTATCGAAGTTGAGGGCAGGCCAGATCAATTGGGCTGCGATCAGTACCCCTACCGACATGCCGACAATTCCCCAGACGATAGTCATGATGGTGAACTGACGGACAACCGTGTAGTTGTACTCAGGGTGGTTTGTTGTATGGCTCATCGTTGTATTCCGCTTCCGATGCTGCTGTTGTTTGATTTTTGCCCGGTGGCCGGGACTGACAACTCAATTCATCAGCGACTGCATTTCCAGTTGTTAACGACTGTTAACGAAAGGAAAAGCAAAAAGTAGCTAAATGAAAATTCGATGGGAATGATACTGAAGTGACAGGTAAAATAACAGTATAAACAGTGATATATTTGGCTCCGAGCGCAGGCGCATCGCGCAATTTTTACCATGCGCAAGATCACGAAAATGGCATTTAAAAGCCAGCTTACAAGGTTGTTTTTTAATGAAAGAGAGACTCACTTCACGCAAATTTGCCCATCTGCTCATCGTGTTGACTATTTTGCTCGGATTGATGGCCTATCGGACCTGGTTCGACGGTGTGGACGGGGTGGGAGCGGACGCGAAAAATGATCGGATCTGTGATCTGTCCCACACCCCCTGCCAGATCCTGGTCGGGGGGGCGCCGCTCACTGTGGCCCTGAGCGACCCTCCTCTGCGAGCAGAGCAGGCGTTTCAGATACGCCTTGACGGGGTGGCGCAGGGGCAAGTGCCCAGCAAGAGCTGGCTGGAGGGGCAGGAGATGTTCATGGGGCGCATCCCGGTGTTTTTCGAGCGACAAGGGGAAGGGCAGTGGCTGGCCAGCACCCAGGTCGGGGCCTGCACCAGTCACCGCATGGTGTGGCTGCTGGTCATCGAATGGGACAATGGTGAACGGCAGCAGGTGGCGCTGTCGGTGACCCGTTGAGGGGGGCGGCGCAAATTTAATTTGAATTTTTCAGGCAGGGCGGTACCTTGCACTGGTTATCTGAGAATCAAGACCATTTCATCATGATTGAAAAACAAGCATTTTATCGCACGCTCAACCAGCAGGCCCATGCCTTGCTGGAAGGGGAACCCGACCTCATCGCCAAGTTGGCCAACCTCAGCGCCCTGCTCAACCTGGAGCTGACCGACATCAACTGGGTCGGTTTTTATCTGTTGCAGGGGGAGACACTGGTACTGGGTCCCTTCCAGGGCAAACCCGCCTGCGTGCGCATCCCGGTCGGGCGCGGCGTCTGCGGCACGGCGGTGGCCGAGGGGCAGACCCAGCTCATCGACGATGTGCACCAGTTCGAGGGGCACATCGCCTGCGACGGAGCCAGCAATTCGGAGATTGTGATCCCGCTGCGCCGTGATGGCGTCATCATAGGGGTGCTGGATATCGACAGTCCCGTTTTCAACCGTTTTGACCAGATTGACCGGCTCGGGCTGGAAGAAACGGTCCAAATATTGGAACGCCTGCTGTAAGTTAGGTGCGAGATGGTTCGCAAAAGGTCCCAAGCTCTCTATAATGGGGCCTTTGTTGTGCTCGGGGTTGCCCGTGCGTTTATATGAAAGCCAAGGTTATACATGGAAAACACTGAAAAGCTGAAGAACAGTAAAGAGATCGTTGCCTACCTGGTCGAGAAATTCCCGGCCTGCTTCATCGCTGAAGGAGAGGCTAAGCCACTCAAGATTGGCATCTTCCAGGATCTGGCCGAGCGTCTTGCTGACGATGACAGGGTCTCCAAGACCATGCTGCGTTCCGCCCTGCGTCAATACACTTCCAGCTGGCGTTACCTGCACGGCCTCAAGCCCGGCCAGGCTCGCGTCGATCTCGATGGTAACCCGGGCGATTTGTTGACCGAAGAGCACATCGAGCACGCCAAGCAGGCGCTCAAGGAGAGCAAGGACCGCGTCTTTGCCAACCGTCGCAACAAGGACGACAAGAAAGAGTCCAAGGGCGAGGTGAAGGCCGATGCCGCTGGCAAGCGTGAAGAGAAACCGAAGAAGCCCCGTCGTCCTGCCCCGCGCAAACCGGATGCCGCCGCTGCTGCTCCCAAGCAGTATCGTCAGGCCCAGGCCGGTGAGCTGAAAGTGGAACAAGCCGTCAACGTGGTGCTGGGCAAGTCTCCGGTCCCGGCGACCATCAAGGAAATCACCAAGGATGATGTGCAGGTTCAGCTGCAGACCGGCATGATGCTGCGCGTCAAATTCGAGCATCTGGTTCTCTAAGGAGACAAATGTTGAAGCATGGCGTAATTCGTTTTTCCCTCGTCGCCTGTAGCCTGGCGCTTGCCGGGCTTGCACAGGCCGTCGAGCCGGTGCTCAAGGAAAGTGATTTGCCTGTGTTGGCTCAAGAGAGCCAACATGCTACGGCCAGCAAGCGAATTGCCAATCTGTTTACCCGCTCCCACTACAAGCAGTTCAAGCTGGACGATGCCTTCTCCGAGGTGGTGTTCGATCAGTATCTCGAGAATCTGGACTTCAGCCGCAACCTGTTTTTGGCCTCTGACATCAAGCGGTTCGAAAAATACCGTCATGGCTTCGATACCGATCTCGAGCGGGGCCGTCTGGCGCCCGCTTACGATATGTTCAATCTGAGTCAGCAGCGACGCTATGAGCGGTTCGAATACGCCCTCCAACTGCTCGATACCCCTTTCGATTTCACCCAGCCCGACCAGTATGTCTTCGATCGGGAAGGGGCACCCTGGCCCAGGGATGAAGCCGAGCTCAACGAGCTGTGGCGCCAGCGGGTCAAGTTCGATGCCCTGAGCCTCAAGCTCAGCGGCAAGGAGTGGCCCGAGATCAAGGAGCTGCTCGGCAAGCGTTACAACAACGCCATCAAGCGGATGTCCCAGACCGAGAGCGAGGATGTGTTCCAGCTCTTCATGAACTCCTTCTCGCGCGCCATCGAGCCTCACACCAGCTATCTCTCCCCCCGCAACGCCGATCGCTTCAACACCGAGATGAACCTCTCGCTGGAAGGGATAGGCGCCGTGTTGCAGGCGGAAGATGACTTCACCGTGATCCGCTCCCTGGTGCCGGGTGGCCCCGCCGCCAAGTCCAACCACCTCAAGCCCGATGACAAGATCGTCGGCGTGGGGCAGGAGGATGGCAAGATAGTCGATGTGATCGGCTGGCGCCTGGATGACGTGGTCGAGCTGATCAAGGGGCCCAAGGGCAGCAAGGTGCGCCTCGAGATCCAGCGTGGCAAGGGCGCCAGCGTCAAGACCGAACAGGTCGAGCTGACCCGGGACAAGGTGCGCCTGGAAGACAGGGCGGCCAAGTCCAAGGTGATCAAGACCCAGGGCAAGAAGATTGGGGTGCTCGAGATCCCGAGCTTCTACGTCAACCTCCATGACGACGTCATCAAGGAGCTGGCCAGCCTCAACAAGCAGAAGATCGATGGCCTGGTGGTGGACCTGCGCAGCAACGGCGGCGGTGCCCTCACCGAAGCCTCCGCTCTGAGCGGGCTCTTCTTCGCCAGTGGTCCCGTGGTGCAGATCCGGGATCACATGGGCCGGATCTCGGTCAATGGCGATGACGATGGCCAGGTCTACTACGGCGGGCCCATGTCGGTGCTGATCGACCGTTACAGCGCCTCGGCCTCCGAGATCTTCGCCGCCGCCATGCAGGACTATGGCCGCGCCCTGATCCTGGGGGAAAACTCCTTTGGCAAGGGCACTGTGCAGCAGCATCGCAGCCTGGCCAAGGTGTACGACTTCTACGATCAGCCCCTGGGCCACGTGCAGTACACCATCGCCAAGTTCTACCGCATCAATGGCGGCAGTACCCAGAACAAGGGTGTCGCGCCGGACATCAGCTTCCCGACCCCGGTCACGCCGGAGGAGACGGGGGAGAGCCGTGAGTTCCATGCGCTGCCCTGGGACAAGATTGCCTCGGCGGATTATCAGACCCTGGGCAACTTCACCAGCCTGATCCCCAAGCTGGAGGCGGCGCACCAGGCCAGGATCAAGACGGATCCCGAGTTCGCCTACGTGCTGCAGGACATAGAGGAGTATCGTGCCGAGAAGGACAAGAAATCCCTCTCCCTGAACGAAGCGCAGCGGCGCGCCGAACAGGACAAGCAGGATGCCCTGGCCCTGCAGCGGGCCAACGAACGCCTGGGGCGGATGGGCAAGCCTGCCATCAAGAGCCTGGACGAGTTGCCTGCCGACTTTGAGGCGCCTGATGAGTACCTGCTGGAGTCCGCCAACATCACGGCGGATCTGGTCAAGCTGGCACCCCACTGAGGTGAGGCTCGGCGAGTCATGAACAAAAGGGCGACGCAAGTCGCCCTTTCTCTTGCCTGAATGCAAACCATTTGACCCGGGGTTGGCCTTGTGACAGCCTCGATACGCCCATAACAAGCGTGGAAGCCACATAATAATGACCGATCACTCCCAGGCCATGACGGCCAAATATCGCCAGGATTATCAAGCCCCCCTCTACTGGATAGACAGCCTGGATCTCGATTTCCAGCTGCAGGACCCTCTCTGTCGTGTCACCGCCATCTCCCGCGTGCGTCGCAACGGCGAGCACAATGAGGTACTGGCGCTCGATGGCGAGCATCTCCAGCTGGTGAGCGTCAGCATAGACGGGGTCGCGTGCGAGCAGTACGAGCTGACCGACAACCAGCTGCGACTCAGCAACCTGCCCGCCGAGTGCGTGCTGACCATAGTCACGGATCTGGACGCCGCCGGCAACACGGCGCTGGAAGGACTCTACAAGTCCGGTGATGCCTACTGCACCCAGTGCGAGGCGGAGGGCTTTCGCCGCATCACCTATTACCTGGACAGGCCCGACATCCTGGCCCGTTACAGCACCCGCATCACCGCCGACAAGGCCAGGTATCCCTACCTGCTCTCCAACGGCAACAAGGTCGACAGCGGCGATCTGGACGGTGGCCGCCACTTCGTGCAGTGGCAGGATCCCTTCCCCAAGCCGAGCTACCTGTTCGCCCTGGTGGCCGGTGACTTCGATGTCGAGCGCAGCCACTACACCACCCAGAGCGGCCGCGAGGTGGCCCTCGAGATCTTCGTCGACAAGGGCAACCTGGACCGCGCCGGTTTCGCCATGGAGAGCCTGGTCAACGCCATGCGCTGGGACGAGCAGCGTTTCGGCCTCGAGTATGACCTCGACATCTACATGATCGTCGCGGTGGATTTCTTCAACATGGGCGCCATGGAGAACAAGGGGCTCAACGTCTTCAACTCCAAGTTCGTGCTGGCCAACCCGGCCACCGCCACCGATGGCGACTATCACGGCATCGAGCGGGTCATCGCCCACGAATACTTCCACAACTGGACCGGCAACCGGGTCACCTGTCGCGACTGGTTCCAGTTAAGCCTCAAAGAGGGGCTGACCGTGTTCCGGGATCAGGAGTTCTCCTCGGATCTGGGTTCGCGCGGCGTCAACCGCATCAACAATGTGCGTACCGTGCGCGGCCCGCAGTTTGCCGAAGATGCCGGCCCCATGGCCCACCCCATCCGTCCGGATGTGGTGATAGAGATGAACAACTTCTACACCCTGACCGTCTACGAGAAGGGCGCTGAAGTGATCCGCATGCTGCACACCCTGCTGGGTGAAGATGCCTTCCAGGCCGGTATGCGCCTCTACTTCGAGCGTCACGACGGCTCCGCCGCCACCTGCGATGACTTCGTGCAGGCGATGGAAGATGCCTCGGGTCGGGATCTCGGCCGTTTCCGCCGCTGGTACAGTCAGTCCGGCACCCCGGAGCTCACCGTGACCGACGACTACGATGGCGACAGCGGCGTCTATCGCCTGCACGTACGCCAGCACACGCCGCCGACCCAGGATCAACCGCAGAAACTGCCGCTCCACATCCCCTTCGACATCGAGCTCTATGACGAGCAGGGGGCCGTCATCCCGTTGCAATACCAGGGTCAGGCCATCGGCAATGTGCTCGACGTGCTGGAAGCAGAGCAGACCTTCGTGTTCGATCGGGTGCCGGTGAGGCCTGTGCCCTCCCTGCTGCGGGACTTCAGCGCACCGGTCAAGCTGCATTATGACTACAGCGAGCAAGCCCTGGCCTTCCTGATGCGCCATGCCCGCAACGAGTTCGCCCGCTGGGATGCGGCCCAGATGCTGATCAACAAGGCGGTGTTCGACGGTGTCACCCGGGTGCAGCAAGGGCAGGAGGTTGAACTCTCCGCTACCCTGCTGGCCGCCTTTGTCGCCATCCTGGACGAGGCCAGCCTCGATCCCGCCCTCAAGGCGGAGATCCTGACGCTGCCGGGGGAGGCGACCCTGGCCGAGCTGTTCGAGGTGGTGGACATAGACGCCATCCATCGGGTGCGGGATGCCATTCATACCCGTCTTGCCGAGGCCTTTGGCCCGCGGCTGGCGGCCACCTATGACAGCCTGCGTCTGACCGGTTATCAGGTGGTGCACGCCGACATGGCCAAGCGGGCCCTCAAGGCCGTGGTGCTGGGTTATCTGGCGGCGCTCGATGCAGAACGCGCCGATGCCCTGGTGCGCGAGCAGTACGGGGCGGCCGACAACATGACCGATACCCTGGCGGCGCTGCAGGTGGCCAACAGCCATCTGCTGCCTTGCCGCGCCGCGCTGCTGGCGGACTTTGAAGGCAAATGGGCCCAGGATGGCCTGGTGCTGGACAACTGGCTGCGGCTGGTGGGCGCCAAGCCGGCCGCCGACGTGCTGGATGAGGTGAAACAGGCGATGAGCCATCCCACCTTCAGCATCCGCAACCCGAACCGGTTGCGGGCCCTGGTGGGCAGCTTCGCCATGAACAACCAGGTGCAGTTCCATGCCAGGGACGGGTCCGGGTATCGCTTCCTGACCGATCTGCTGATCGAGCTCAACAGCATCAACCCCCAGGTGGCGTCGCGGCTCATTACCCCGCTTATCCAGTTCAAGCGGCTGGACGAGGCACGCAAGGGGCTGATCCGCGCCGAGCTGGCAAGGTTGCAGGGATTGCCGAGCCTGGCCCGGGATCTCTACGAGAAGGTAAGCAAGGCCCTGGCCCAGTAACCTTGCGCCAATGAAGGGAAACAGGGCCGGGCAGATAGCCCGGCCCTGTCATTGATGCCAGCCGGCCCGGGTCGGCGGCCTGCAGGAGGAGAAGAGGGAGTGAAGCAGTTTACCTTTGGATTGAGTCTGTCCCGTGACGAGATATTGCTGATGTATCAGGGCCATGCCCGCCGTCTGGTGGTGCGCAGCGATCAGGGACTGACCCTGGAGCTGGGGCTGGACAAGATCCGTCCTTTCGTCGGTCAGAGCGGGGTCCATGGCCGTTTTTTGCTCAAGACGGGGGACGATCACCGCTTCATCGGCCTGGAACGCATAAATTAACAAAAACCAAACAGCAAACCGCGTAATTATCTGCTTAATATCACTAACTATCGGGTTAAAACGGAGTTTATCAGTGATATTTTCTGCATTTTTCTAAAATGACAAAATTAATGACAGCCTGAGCCGTGATCTGCCGCTAGTTTTTAACATTTCATTATCAGCTTCGCTCGCCTTCCCGGATCCGACCCATTACACTTCGCACAACTCTGTACCAGCGGGCATCCAGGGTGGATGTCGCTGTCGGTGATGTCGGTCCGATAAGGAAACTAGCAATGGCATTG
Source organism: Aeromonas bivalvium (assembly GCF_046078285.1). Taxonomy (NCBI): domain Bacteria; kingdom Pseudomonadati; phylum Pseudomonadota; class Gammaproteobacteria; order Aeromonadales; family Aeromonadaceae; genus Aeromonas; species Aeromonas bivalvium. The sequence continues at coordinate 349,257 of NZ_JBGXBV010000001.1, read as the reverse complement.
AAAGACGCCCCTACCTCAGTTCTGCTCGAAAACGTTCTCAGCCTGATCCATCAAAAGTTACCCCAAAAGAGTGCTTCCCTGGTCGAGCGCTTCGTTGCCAAGTTCTACGGCAACATGGCGAGCGATGATCTGCACGATCGCAATGACAGCGATCTCTACGGCGCCGCCCTCAGCCTGTGGAACGCCCTCAACCAGCGCACCGGCACCGAGCCCTACATCCGGGTCTACAACCCAGAGCTGACCCGCCACGGCTGGCAGTCGCCCCATACCATCGTCGAGATCATCCTGCAGGATTCTCCCTTCCTGGTGGACTCCATCCGCATGGCGCTCAAGCGCCGGGGCATCACGGCCCACATGATGCTGCATCAACCGCTGCACCTCATTCGCGGCCAGGATGGCAAGATAGAGGCCATCCTGGATCTGGAGCACACGGCGCAGCAGACATCGGCCGAGACCGCCTTCCTCATCGAGATCGATCATCTGACCGAAGAGAGCCAGATGCAGGCCCTGGCCGCCGAGCTCGACTCGGTGGCCGGTGAGGTGGCGCTGGCGGTCGGCGACTGGCAGCCCATGCTGGCGCGCCTGAACGAGATCATCGAGGAGCTGCCCAAGCGCAAGAACCCGGTCAGCAAGGAGGAGGTGGACTCCACCGTCGCCTTCCTCAAGTGGGTCGCCGCCCACAACTTCACCCTGATGGGCTATCGTCGCTACGACGTCAAGGCGGTGGAGGGGGATCACGAGATCCTGCCCCAGCCGGAGTCGAGCCTGGGCCTGATGAAGAACTCCATCAAGGACGAGGGCCAGCGCCTGGGCAACATGCCCGCCAGCGCCCGTCACGCCGCCCTCTCCAACCATCTGCTGATCCTGACCAAGTCCAACAGCAAGTCCCGGGTACACCGCCCGGCCTATGTGGATTACATCGGCATCAAGCGCTTCGACGAGCATGGCAAGGTGGTGGGAGAGGATCGTTTCATCGGCCTCTACGCCTCCTCCATCTACAACACCAGCGCCACCCAGATCCCCCTCATCAGCCACCGTCTCGAGCACATCATGGCGGCCTCCGGCTTTGAGACGGGCTCCCACGCCTACAAGGCACTGCTCAACGTGCTGGAGACCTATCCCCGCGACGAGCTGATCCAGGCCCGGGAAGAGGAGCTGCTGGCCACGGGGCAGGGGGTACTGGCGATGCAGGAGCGGGACATGCTGCGCCTGTTCGTGCGCCGGGATGTCTATGGTCGTTTCTTCTCCTGCATGGTCTATGTCACCAAGGAGCGCTACAACACGGCGCTGCGGATCAAGACCCAGGAGATATTGCAGAAATATTTTGGCAGCAGCGAAGAGGTGGAATTCAACGTCTACTTCTCCGAGGGCGTGCTGGCCCGGACTCACTACATAGTCCGGGTGAACAATAACAACGTGGATGTGGATGTGAACCAAGTACAGAACAACCTGATTGAAGCGGCCCGCAGCTGGGACGATCGCCTGGACTCCGTGTTGCTGGCCCATTATGGCGAGGCCAAGGGCAACGCGCTGGGTCGCCGCTTCAACGACGCCTTCCCCCGCGCCTATAAAGAAGATGTGCTGCCGGGCTCCGCCGTGGCCGACATCATGGCCCTGGACAACCTGAGCGAGGCCGAGCCGCTGGGCATGTTGTTCTACCGCGCCCAGGAGGAGGAGGACGATCGCCGGGTCCGTCTCAAGCTGTTCCACCGAGCCGAACCCATCCACCTCTCGGACGTGCTGCCCATGCTGGAAAACATGGGGCTGAGGGTGATCGGCGAGACCCCGTATCAGGTCAAGACCCCCAACGGCGACGTGTTCTGGATCCTCGACTTCTCCATGCTGCTGCGCGGCGATCAGCCCTTCAGCCTGGCCCAGAGCCAGCAGCGCTTCCAGCAGGCCTTTGCCGCCGTCTGGAACAAGACCCTGGAAGATGACGGCTTCAACCGCCTGGTGCTGGGGGCCGGCCTCACCGGCCGTCAGGTTTCTGTGCTGCGCGCCTACGCCAAATACATGCGTCAGACCGGCGTCTCCTTCAGCCAGAGCTATATCGAGGAGACCCTGACCCGTTATCCCGAGCTGGCCCAGCTGCTGTTCTCCCTGTTCGAGGCGCGCCTGGACCCGGCTGGCAAACAGGATGCCAAGGCTCTGGTCAAGCTGCACGAGCAGCTCACCGCCAAGCTGGATCTGGTGGCCAACCTGGACGACGACCGCATCATCCGCCGCTACATGGAGATGATAGAGGCGACCCTGCGTACCAACTATTACCAGCTGGACAAGGAGGGAGAGGTCAAGCCCTACATCTCCTTCAAGTTGGCCCCCGCCGGGATCAGCGACATGCCGCTGCCCCTGCCGAAATTCGAGATCTTCGTCTACTCGCCTCGGGTGGAAGGGGTGCATCTGCGCTGGGGCAAGGTGGCCCGGGGCGGCCTGCGCTGGTCCGATCGCAAGGAAGACTTCCGCACCGAGGTGCTGGGTCTGGTGAAGGCGCAGCAGGTGAAGAACACCGTCATAGTGCCGGTCGGCGCCAAGGGTGGCTTCTACTGCAAGCAGATGCCGGCCGGGGCGGCCCGCGCCGTGATCCAGGAGGAGGGCAAGGCCTGCTATCGCCTCTTTATCCGGGGCCTGCTCGATGTCACCGACAACATCATCGCAGGGGAGGTGATCCCGCCCAGGGACGTGGTGCGTCACGACGAGGATGATTACTACCTGGTGGTGGCCGCCGACAAGGGCACGGCCACCTTCTCCGACATCGCCAACGAGATAAGCCAGGAATATGGCCATTGGCTGGGCGATGCCTTTGCCTCCGGCGGCTCGGTCGGTTATGACCACAAGAAGATGGGCATCACGGCGCGCGGCGCCTGGGAGTCGGTCAAGCGCCACTTCCGCGAGCTGGACATCGACTGCCAGACCACCGACTTCACCTGTGTGGGGATAGGGGACATGGCGGGGGACGTGTTCGGCAACGGCATGCTGCTCTCCGAGCACACCCAGCTGGTGGGCGCCTTCAACCACATGCACATCTTCATCGACCCGACGCCGGACGCGGCCAGCACCTTCGCCGAACGCAAGCGCCTGTTCGAGCTGGCGGGATCGAGCTGGGACGATTACAACCGTGAGCTTATCTCGGCCGGTGGCGGCATCTTCCTGCGCTCTGCCAAGTCCATCAAGCTGAGCCCGCAGATCCAGACCCTGCTCGGCACCGACAAGGCCAGCATGGCCCCGAACGAGCTGATCAAGGCGCTGCTCTGCCTGAACGTGGATCTGCTCTGGAACGGCGGCATCGGCACCTACGTCAAGAGCCACAAGGAGAGCGACGGCGAGGTGGGGGATCGCAGCAACGACGCCCTGCGGGTCAACGGTCGCGATCTGCGGGCCCGCATCGTGGGCGAGGGGGGCAACCTCGGCTTCACCCAGCTGGGCCGTATCGAGTACGCCAGCCAGGGTGGCCGCATCAACACCGACTTCACCGACAACGTGGGCGGGGTGGACTGCTCCGACAACGAGGTCAACATCAAGATACTGCTGAACCAGCTGGTGGCCGCAGGGGAACTGACCCTCAAGCAGCGTAACCAGATGCTCTACGAGATGACAGACGCCGTGGCCGACATAGTGCTGACCAACGCCTATCGCCAGTCCCAGTCCATCTCTGTCACCCAGTTCCGTGGCGGCGATCAGCTCAAGGAGCAGCAGCGTTTCATCCAGGGGCTGGAGCGCGAAGGCAAGCTGGATCGGGCGCTGGAGTTCCTCCCCTCCGACGAGGATCTCTCCGAGCGCATGGCGGCAGGGCAGGGCCTGACCCGCCCCGAACTGGCGGTGCTGGTGGCTTACGGCAAGATGGTGCTCAAGGAGCAGCTCAACTGCCCCGAGATCACCGACGAGCCCTTCCTGGCCCGCATGCTGGTCACCAGCTTCCCCGAGCAGCTGCAGCAACGCTTCGGCGAGGCTCTGGCCCAGCATCCGCTGCGGGGCGAGATCATCGCGACCCGGGTGGCCAACATGCTGGTCAACGACATGGGGCTCAACTTTGCGACCCGGATGCGCGACGAGACCGGCGCCTCCGTGGCCGAGGTGGCCGCCTGCTTCGCCATGGCCCGGGAAGTGTTCGGCTTCGATCCCCTGTGGCGCGACATCGAATCCCTGGACAACCGGGTGAGCGCCGAGACCCAGCTCGAGCTGATGTTCGCCAGCCGCCGCATCGTACGTCGCGCCACCCGCTGGTTCCTGCGTGCCCGCAACCGCGGCTGGAGCATAGGGGAGAACATCGCCTTCTTCCGCCCCGCCTTCGAGACCCTGAGCGAGCACCTCTACGAGGTGATGGACGAGGGAGAGGTGGCCGAACACCGCCAGGCGGTCGCCGCCCTGATGGACAAGCAGGTGCCAGAGGCCATCGCCCGTCAGGTGGCCCACATGAGCAGCCTCTTCTCCTGCCTGGATCTGGCGCAGATTGCGGCGGATCAGCAGAGCGACATACTGCGGGTGGCCAATGTCTACTATCGCCTCGGTGCCAAGCTGGATCTGCACTGGTTCCTGGAGCAGATCAACCATCAGCCGGTGGGCAACCACTGGCAGGCGATGGCGAGGGCCTCCTTCCGTGAGGATCTGGACTGGCAGCAACGCAGCCTCACTTCCGTCGTGCTGGAAGGGTGCAAAGATCAGGGAGAATGCGATACCATACTGGCCGACTGGATTGCGGAGCATGAGCAACTCTTGTCCCGTTGGACCCATATGCTGGCCGACTTCAAGACCACCAGCACTCACGAGTTCGCCAAGTTCTCGGTGGCCTTGCGGGAGTTGAACCTGCTCCAGTTGAATTGCCGAACCTCGATATAACATCGAGTGGCATCATCACCCCAAAAGCCCCGGCCAGTTGCCGGGGCTTTTTTTAAGGAGCAAAGATGTTTTACCCCCTCGCCAGGCATTTATTGTTCAAGCTGGATCCGGAGCAGGCTCACGAGCTCTCCCTCAAGCAACTCGCCCGTCTTCATGGCACACCGCTCGATATCTTTTTCCGCCAATCCTTGCCCCAACGCCCCGTCACCTGCATGGGGCTTAATTTTGCCAATCCGGTCGGTCTGGCGGCAGGGCTCGACAAGGACGGCGAGTGCATCGACGCCTTTGGAGCCATGGGATTCGGCTTCATTGAAGTGGGCACAGTGACTCCCAAGCCCCAGAGCGGCAACGACAAGCCTCGCCTGTTTCGGGTGGTACCGGCCGAGGGGATCATCAACCGCATGGGCTTCAACAACCTTGGGGTGGATCATCTGGTGGAGCGGGTCAAGGCCGCCAAATATCAGGGAGTGATCGGCATTAATATCGGCAAGAATAAAGATACTCCCATCGAGAATGGCAAAGACGATTATCTGATCTGCATGGACAAGGTTTATGATCATGCCGGTTATATCGCCGTCAACATCTCCTCTCCCAATACCCCGGGTCTGCGCCAGCTGCAGTATGGGGACGCACTGGACGAACTGCTGGCCGCCCTCAAAGAGCGTCAGCAAGTGCTGGCGGCGCAATATAAAAAGTATGTGCCGCTGGCGATTAAAATCGCCCCGGATCTCAGCCTGGATGAAATTAAACAGGTGGCCGGATCCTTGTTGAAAAATGGCATCGATGGTGTCATTGCCACCAATACCACGCTCGCCCGTGAAATGATCTATGACATGCCCCATGCCGGTGAGGCGGGGGGATTGAGCGGCAGACCCCTTCAGCACAAGAGCACCGAGGTGATCCGTTTATTGGCTCAGGAGCTGAAAGGAGCCATTCCTATTATCGGTGTCGGGGGCGTCGACAGCGCCATGGCTGCCCGGGAGAAGCTGCAAGCCGGTGCCACTCTGGTCCAAATATATAGCGGCTTTATTTACAAGGGACCGGCCCTGGTGAAAGAGATAGTGACCAATATCTGACGTATCTGGTCGATTTAATATAAAGACGCCCGGAATTAAGGTTGCCGAAATTATCGACTTGGAATAGAGTCGAATTACTGCAGCAAGGAAGGGCGTCTCATGTTTCTCCAACCGAACGATCAATGGCAATGGCATTATGATGCGAAGTCCGACCGTCTGATGTTGGAACTGAGCGATGAGATGATATTTGCGACCGAATATCAAGGGCGTCAGCTGGTGCCTGCCTCTTTTACTACCCAGCCTTTCTGTGTCGATGATGCTTCCCTCTATTATCAGCTGATGGACAACGCCACCGATCTCAATTGGAGCGTTCCTCATCAGGTGCAGCTGGTATTAAATGCCATCGCGGTGAGCCGTTTTTATAAACCCCTGATGCCCCAGAGCTGGTTCTTCATTGAACTGGGTCAGCAGCTGATGCCGGAACGGGGGGAGCTGGTGGTCATGCACACCCAGCACGGTGAAGGGGTGTTCATGGTGATAGAGGCGGGGGAGCAAGCCAGCGTCTGCCTCAATCTGACCGAGGAGCTGATGCTGAGCGGTAACAAGCTGATGCCGAGGTTTGCCGTGATCAAGGTGATGAACAACCGCTTCGGCCTCTACCACAGGGCCGCTCCCGAGCTGCGCCAGGTCGGCTGATCCCCACAGAACTCTCTTTCTTCCCTCTCTTGCCTGCCGGCAGGCAGACCGACGTTGTCCCATCGACTCTCCCTCCCGACGCCCATATTGCTGCTGCCTTTTTCAAGAGAAGGTACTGATCCCGGGGCAGGATCGCGGGGGCGAGGGACAGTTCACCCCCCACTTTTATCCGGCGTGCTCCCTTTGCTCGTGAATTGAGGGGCGTGGGTGATGTTCGGGGCAGCCAAGACGGCCGCGAATGGGGTATAATGCGGGCCTATTTTTATGGGTTCCCCGTGAGCGTGATGAAAGAATTTTTTGCAACCTGCCCCAAGGGGCTGGAAAACCTGTTGGCCGTCGAGCTGACCAACCTGGGCGCGGAGCAGGTCCGTGAGACCGTGGCCGGTGTCCACTTCAAGGGCGAACTGGCCATCGGCTACAAGGCCTGCCTGTGGAGCCGCTTTGCCTCCCGCATCGTGCTGGTGCTGTCCGAATTCCAGATGAACGACGATCTGGATCTCTATCTCGGCGCCCACACCATTCCCTGGGAAGAGCACTTCTCCGGTACCGCCACCATTGCCGTGGACTTCACCGGTACCAACCCCGCTATTCGCAATACCCAGTACGGCGCGCTCAAGATCAAGGATGCCATCGTCGATCGCTTCACCAAGCGTGGCCATGTGCGCCCGGACGTGGACAAGAAATCCCCGGACATCCGCATCATGGCGCACCTGGGCAAGGGCAAGGCCAACATCACCCTGGACCTGTCCGGCCCGGCGCTGCACCAGCGTTTCTACCGTCAGGGCACAGGGGAGGCGCCGCTCAAAGAGAACCTGGCGGCGGCCATGATCGCCCGCAGCGGCTGGGCCGGCGAGCCCATGATGGACCCCATGTGCGGCTCAGGCACCCTGCTCATCGAAGCGGCCTTCATCGCCGCCGACATGGCGCCGGCCCTGCGCCGGGAGCGCTTCGGTTTCGATCGCTGGCTGCAACACGATAGCGAGTTGTGGCAGAGCCTGATGATGGAAGCCCAGGTGCGTGCCAAGCGCGGCATGCAGCGCTGCGAGGTGAAGCTGTTCGGTTGCGATGCGGATACCCGGGTCCTGATGAAGGCCCGTGACAACGCCAAGGCGGCCGGGGTGGCCCACCTCATCACCTTCAAGCAGGCTGATGTCACCGCGCTCGAGAACCCGCTGCCGATGCCTGCCGCAGACGGGGAGGCGCGCCAAGTCGGCATGCTCATCTCCAACCCGCCCTATGGCGAGCGTCTGGGGGAATTCCCGGCCCTGCTGGAAGTGCACCAGGCCCTAGGCGATGCCCTGCGCCGCAGCTTCCAGGGCTGGAAGGTCACCATTTTGTCTGCCTCTCCTGAGCTTTTGAGCTGCCTGCGCCTGCGGGCCGACAAGCAGTATCGCCTGTTCAACGGGGCCCTGGAGTGCCAGCTGCGCAACTACCAGATTGCGCTGGACTCCGTGGCCTCCCAGAAAGAGGTGGCCCAGGACTTTGCAAACCGTCTGCGCAAGAATCTGAAGACCCTCGAGAAGTGGGCCAGCAAGGAGGGGATCGACTGCTATCGCCTCTATGACGCCGACCTGCCGGAATACAACGCCGCCATCGACCGCTATCGGGATTACCTGGTGGTGCAGGAGTACGCCGCGCCCAAGGACATCCCCGCCCAGAAGACCCGCCAGCGTCTGCTGGACATGGTGCAGGCCGCCATCAAGGTGACCGGCATGGACGGCGAGAAGGTGATCCTGAAGGTGCGTGAGCGTCAGGAAGGCAAGCAGCAGTACCAGAAGCTCTCCGAAGAGCAGCACCGGATGGAGGTGCAGGAGTACGGGGCGCGGCTTTGGGTCAACCTCTACGACTACCTGGATACCGGCCTCTTCCTCGATCACCGTCAGACCCGCCGCATGCTGGGCCAGATGGCCCGCGGCAAGCGCTTCCTGAACCTGTTTGCCTACACCGGCAGTGCCACCGTGCACGCGGGCCTTGGCGGGGCGAGCGAAACCACCACGGTGGACATGTCCCACACCTATCTGAACTGGGCGCAGGACAACATGCGACTCAACTCCCTGGTGGGCCGTCAGCACAAGTTTGTCCAGGCCGATTGCCTGAAGTGGTTGTCGGAAGCGGACGAGCAATACGATCTCATCTTCATCGATCCGCCCACCTTCTCCAACTCCAAGCGGATGGACGAGAGCTTCGACGTGCAGCGGGATCACCTGCTGCTGATGCAGCACCTCAAACGCCTGCTGGCGGCGGACGGCACCCTGGTGTTCTCCAACAACAAGCGCCACTTCAAGATGGATCTGGCCGGTCTCGAGGCCGCGGGTCTCAAGGCCCAGAACATCACCGGCAAGACCCGGCCCAAGGATTTCGAGCGCAACCAGCACATCCACAACTGCTGGATCATCACCCACGCCGAGACGCAAGGCTGATGCTGACCCTGTTTCACACCGACGGCTGCCACCTGTGCGAACAGGCCTGGGCGCTGGTGGAGCAGGCCGGCCTTGCCGCCAGCACGCGCCAGTGCGACATCATGGAGGATGCGCACTGGCTTGCAGCCTACCGGGTGCGCATTCCTGTGCTGCGGGATGACGCCGGCCGCGAACTGGGTTGGCCCTTCACCCTGGCACAGCTGACGGCCTGGGCCGGGCGTCAGGCGTCGTGCTGATTTGACGAAAAATCGGGGGCAGAGTCTGGCGCCCGTTTTTTCATACGCAATAAGGAACGAACATGGCTTTATTAACATTGCACGGCGCCTCGCTGTCGTTCAGTGATTTCCCGCTGCTCGACAACGCCGAGCTGACCATAGAGCGGGGCGAGCGCCTCTGTCTGGTGGGGCGCAACGGGGCGGGCAAGTCCACCCTGATGAAGGTGATTGCAAGCGAACTGCCCCTGGACGACGGTCGTCTGGTGCTGCAGCAGGACTTGAAAGTGACCCGCCTCGAGCAGGATCCCCCGGCCTCGAGCGAGATCACCGTGTTTGACTATGCCGCCGAAGGGCTGGCGGGTGTCGGCGAGCTGCTCAAGCAGTATCACCACATCTCCCTGGAGCTGGGCCATGATCCCTCGGATGCCAACATCCGCAAGATGAGCGAGTTGCAAGAGCAGCTCGATTATCAGAACGGCTGGCAGTTCGAGACCCGCATCAGCCAGGTGCTGACCCTGCTGGGACTGGATCCCGATGTGACCCTCGACAGTCTCTCCGGCGGCTGGCTGCGCAAGGTGGCCCTGGCCCGGGCGCTCGCCTGCGACCCGGATCTGCTGCTGCTGGACGAGCCGACCAACCACCTGGACATCGAGGCCATCAACTGGCTGGAAGAGTTCCTCAAGGACTTTCGCGGCGCCATCGTCTTCATCTCCCACGACCGGGAGTTCATCCACAAGCTGGCGACCCGGATCATCGATCTCGATCGCGGCGTGATCACCTCCTGGCCCGGCAACTACGACGAGTATCTGCAGGGCAAGGAGGAGGCGCTGCGGGTCGAGGAGCTGCAAAATGCCGAGTTCGACCGCAAGCTGGCCCAGGAAGAGGTGTGGGTACGCCAGGGCATCAAGGCCCGCCGCACCCGCAACGAAGGTCGGGTGCGCGCCCTGGAGGCGATGCGCAGGGAACGCTCTCAGCGCCGCGAGCTGCAAGGCAAGGCCAAGCTGCAACTGGACGAGGTCAGCCGCTCCGGCAAGCTGGTGTTCGAGACCGAAGGGCTGGGCCTGGACTTTGGCGATCGCACCCTGTTCCAGGGGCTGGATCTGCAGGTGCTGCGGGGCGACAAGATTGCCCTGGTCGGCCCCAACGGCTGCGGCAAATCCACCCTCATCAAGCTCCTGCTGGGTCAGCTCGAGCCGAGCCGCGGGCGGGTCAAGGGCGGCACCAACCTGGAAGTGGCCTATTTCGATCAGTACCGCGAGCAGCTCGATCCCGAGCAGACCGTGGTGGACAACGTGGGGGAGGGCAAGCAGGAAGTCATGGTGCGCGGCCGCTCCCGCCACATCCTGGGCTACCTGCAGGACTTCCTGTTTGAGCCCAAACGGGCGCGGACCCCGGTCAAGGCCTTGTCAGGGGGCGAGAAAAACCGTCTACTGTTGGCCAAGCTGTTCTTGAAGCCCAGTAACTTGTTGATTCTGGATGAACCAACCAACGACCTGGATGTCGAAACCCTGGAACTTTTGGAAGAGCTGCTCACCGATTATCCCGGCACCCTGCTGCTGGTCAGCCACGATCGCCGCTTCATCGACAATACGGTGACCGGCTGCTGGCTGTTCGAAGGGGATGGGCGGATCAGCGATTACGTGGGGGGCTATGCCGACATGATGGCGACCCGCGCCCAGCAGGCAGCGCAGTCGGCCAAGTCGGCGAACAAGGCCCAGGTGGCGACAGAGACGGTCGCGACGACGAGCGAACCCGCCAAAAAGAGCCGCAAGCTCTCCTACAAGTTGCAACTGGAGCTGGAATCTCTGCCCGCAAAATTGGAGCAACTTGAGGCCGAACTTGATACATTGCAGGGCGAAATCAATGAGCCCGGCTTCTTCTCGCTCAGTGCCGAGCAGACACAGCAGAAGCTACATGCCCTGAGTGCTGCCGAGGCGGCACTGGAACAGGCCTTCTCCCGTTGGGAGGAGTTGGAAGCGTTGAAACATCAGGACTAAGGACGTAGATGAAAAAGCAATTATCCATACTGGCCGTACTGGTCGGCGCCAGCCTCAATGCGCAGGCGGCACAGAGCCCCTTCTTCACCATTACCGAAGTGGGGCAGGGCTATGCGACCGGGATCAGCGCCGACAACAGCGTGCTGGCGGTGAAACTGAAGAACGATGCGGGCAGCTTCTTCTCCTCCGCCCCCTTCTCGGATTTTCTGGTAGACAGATTCCGTTTCGAGCAGGATTGCATCCTCTCCGGTGACGTCTGTGACGCCTTCTGGGAAGATAATGCCAACTTTGGCTACCAGTGGCGCCGCGATTTCCTCGATGCCAGTTCCCAGCGCGACAACCTGGGCCTTTCCGGCAGCGAGACCGATGGTCTGGCGGTGGCCATGGGGCCGGACAACGGCACCTATGTGGGTTACAAGGCCTCCAAGAATGCGGTCAATGGGCTGGCCAACAGCCGGACCGGCTTCGCCGTGATCAACAATGGCAACCAGGTCGCCCTGGAAGGCAGCTACCTGGTCAACGGCACCAATGTGCTGAGCAGCGCCACCAGCGTGGCCCAGATCAGTGGCAGCCAGTACCTGGTGACAGGGACTGCCGCCACCGGCAAGAACCGCAAGGTCACCACCGACGAGTACAAGGAGTGCTACAGCGGTGATGACGACAACTTCGGTGACTACCGTTACTGCCCGGGGGTCGATACCCAGGCCGCCTTCTGGCTGGTGGACAATGGCGCCGCCACCCTGTTCCAGCCAACCAACTACTACGACGATGACACCAACATGGTGCAGACCGCTTCCGCCCTCCAGGCGGCCAAGCTCAAGGATGGCAGCTGGGTCGCGGTCGGTTATTCGGCCACCGACGAAGAGTATGCGGAGCACAGCCAGGATCTCGCCGCCTACTGGACCCTGGACCTGACCGGCAAGACGGCCGGAGCCACCAAGGCCATTCCCCTGTCCGACGGCAAGCCCGATGACAGCGATGCCAGCCTGCGTGCCAGCTGGGCCAACGGCGTCAATGCCAACGGCTATGTGATAGGCAACCAGCGTTTTGGTACCAACAAGGGCCAGAACCGCCCGGTCGAGATGTTCGTGTTCAACCTGAACAGCCCGACCAGCAATGCCGCCGTGCCCCTCAAGAACAGCCCGATCAACGGTGCCAACTCGGAAGCTGCGGCCATCAACGATCACAACATGGTGGTCGGCTGGCGCGACTCCCGTCATCAGACCCAACCGGTGAGCGGCGGGACCAACCGCATGCAGGAAGCCTTCCTGCTCAACGCCGCCAACGGCAACAACTGGTATCTCAACGACCTCATCTGCGGCCTGAACGATGCCGGCAGCAAGAGCTGCAGCCAGAATGGCGCCTACTACCACATCGCCTATGCCAGCGGCATCAGCGCGGACGGTACCGTCGCAGCCACCGCCTATCGTTACGCCAGCGAGAACGACCTCAACAACCGCAGCAATGCCACCGTGGTCAGCGTCAAGCTGAGCCCGGACAGTCCCAACTACGAAGGCATAGCCGCCAATCGTGTGGTGGCCAATGCCCCGGTCGTCAACCAGACCGGTCAGGATGGCGATGGCGGCGGTGGTGGTGGCAGCCTGTTCTGGCTGACTCTGCTGGGTCTGCCTTTCGCCTGGCTGCGTCGCCGTGGCTGAAAAAAGCGGGTCATAAAAATGTAATGCAGTTCAGTGCCTTGTGTCACAAGGCCCGATTAGCATGGGAAGTTTTGTTTGACCTGACTTTGGCCTTGCGTTAATGATGAAAGCGACCGGTGAAAAACTGGTCGCTTTTTTCGTTCCACGAAGAGGGTCGTTGAATATGAAGAGACAAAAACGGGACCGTCTGGAGAGAGCTCGCGCTCGCGGTTATCAGGCTGGCGTTGTCGGTAAACAAAGCGAATCTTGTCCGTACCAGTGTCTGGACGCCCGCGGCCAATGGCTGGGGGGGTGGCGTGAAGCCATGGAAGGACGGAGTTCAGGACTCTTCATGAAGTAGTCACTTCATCACCATTCAAAGACAGGAAAGGGGCCCGACAGGCCCCTTTGCGTTGATGCTCGCCGTGACATGGCAAGATCAGAAACTGGTGGTGTCCTTGAACAGGCCCACTTTCAGGTCGGTGGCACTGTAGATGGGGCGACCATCCACCTCGACCACGCCATCGGCAATCCCCATGACCAGCTTGCGGTTGATGACCCGCTTGAAGGTGATCTTGTAGGTGACCTTCTTGGCGGTAGGCAGGATCTGGCCGGTAAATTTCACTTCACCCACGCCCAGGGCACGACCCTTGCCGGGACCCCCTTTCCAGCCGAGGAAGAAACCGACCAGCTGCCACATGGCATCCAGGCCCAGGCAGCCAGGCATGACGGGATCGCCCGGGAAGTGGCAATCGAAGAACCAGAGGTCCGGCGTGATGTCGAGCTCTGCCAGGATCTCGCCCTTGCCGTGCTCGCCGCCGTTATCGTTGATGGTGACGATGCGATCCATCATCAGCATGTTGGGGGCGGGCAGCTGGCTGTTGCCCTCACCAAACAGTTCACCACGGCTGCAGGCGAGCAGCTCCTCGCGGGAGAACGAGGTCTTGCCTTGTTCACAGAGGGAGAGGGGAGCTGCAGAGGCGGTTTTATCTTGGGTCACGCTGTGTATCCTTCATATGAGTCAAAGCGGAGCCAATCTAGCGTACACCTGTGCGCTAGACAACTCCGATCACTTGTTAATGGCCAAACAGACGGCCCAGAATGGTGCGCATTATGCCCGTTTTGGGCAGGGTGCCGTTGAGATCGTCCAGTCGCTGCTGGATCCGGTAGAACAGGGTGTCCGGCATATCCGGCTCCCCGGCCACGCAGCCGGTCAGCAGCTCGATGGCTTCCTCCACATGGTCCACCGGGTGGATGTGGAACTGTCCCTGCTCGACGGCGACAATCACCTCGTCGGAGAGGTTCAGTTGCTGGGCATTGGTGCCGGGCAACAGAATGCCTTGCTTGCCGTTGAGGCCGTGGATCTGGCACACCCGGAAGAAGCCCTCGATCTTCTCGTTGACTCCGCCGACCGCCTGCACGTTACCGAACTGATCGACGGCGCCGGTGACGGCAAAATGCTGATAGATGGGCTGGCGGGCGAGGGCAGAGAGCAGGGCGCACAGGCCGGTCAGGGAGGCGCTGTCACCATCAATCTCGTGATAAGACTGCTCGAATACCAGGTTGGCCGACAGGGGCGAGGGGTTCTCAGCCCCAAATTTGTTGGAGAGATAGCCGTGGATGATCATCATCGCCTTGGCATGGATATGACCGGCCAGCTCCGCCTTGCGCTCGATATCCGCCACGTCGCCATCCCCCAGATGAACGGTGGCGGTGAGGCGCACCGGCTCGCCAAAATCGTAGGGGTGACCGGCGACCTGGATCACGGAGAGGCCATTGATCTGGCCTATCTCTTCTCCCTCGGTCTGCAGCAGGATCTGGCCATCGATCACCCCCTGATCGGACTGTTCAACCAGGTAATTCAAGCGGAAATCCTGCTCGGCCAGGGCATTGACGATGTGATCCTGATCGATGATGTCGGCCTCCAGTTCACGGGCCAGGCTGTCTGCCAGCCGCATCAGGGCGGTCAGCTGCACCTCGGAGAGGGAGAGCCACTCCTGATGGTCGCACAGCCGGCTGGCGTGACGACAGAGCGCCGCCTGAGCCGCCGGGGTGAAATCCAGCAGGGACCAGCGCTGGCGGATCCAGGCCAGGTAGCCAAGAAAGTCCGGCAGCTCATCGTCAATTTCCACCTCGGAGACCAGGTCAGCGCGCAGGAAGATCCGCTCCGACATGTCGCGATCGAGCATCTGGAATTCGGCCACTTCCAACCGATCGCCGACCAGGATCAGCTTGAGACGGATTGGCGTCGCCTCCGGGGCGAAGAAGGGGGTCAGGGTCTTGCCTTCCTGGTAGGCGTTCCAGTCCAGCTCGCCCTTGAGCATGGCGTTCTTGAGCTTGAACCAGAGGTGGGGCTGATCCAGCAGCTCATCGAGTTGCAAGATGAGATAGCCGCCATTGGCCTGACGCATCAGACCCGGCTCCAGCAGGTGCTGGTTGGCGTAGACCGAACCTTGCTCGGTCTGATAGTTGATGGAGCCAAACAGGGTGTCCCAGTTCAGATCCCGGCCATAGATCACGGGGGCTTGCTGATCTTCGTGGTGGATCAGCAGGTTGATGAGCACGGGGTGCTGAAACTCGAGGCCGAGGGCGACATGGGCCGACAGATCCGACAGGAAGTCGGCTATCTTGGGGTCATCCTTCTGCTTGCGCATGATGCGGGTCACCAGGCGCTCGGCATCCAGATGGTGGCTCATCAGCTTGAGCAGCTCGCCAACCATCTCGCAAAATTCGAACCCTGTGCCAGGTTGCAGTCGCAGCCAGATGGGCTTGAACGGATTGTTGAGGTTCTCGGTGTAGCAGAGGTCAAACAGATCGCCGTCCTTGCCATGGGTGTCGGCGATCAGGGTGCGGCATACCTGTTCGTAGTCTGCGCCGGGGAAGCCGTTGATCAGCATCACGGGGCAATCGCCGTCGAAACTGGCCAGACGCTTGATGGCTGAAATGGCTCTGGGTTGCAAGGCGGCAAAGGGAATGGGTTCGAGTTCGCTCAGGGGAGCAAAGAGGTCAATCGCAAAAGCGGGTTTCAGTTGTTCTGATGTTAATTCAGCCACTTAAGACATCCGGTCGGAGAGAGGAGCAATTGTTGCCATTATACACAGTTCGTATAGGCGTGACAGGAAATGGAATAACTGATTTAACATAATATACATTATGCGCAGTGGTGGGTGCGGGAGGATGGAATGAAGAAACCTGAACAATGGAGCCGCTTTGATGCGGCTGACGGCCTGGTCACTGAGGCCGACATGGTTACCTATCTGCAAGCAGCTCTTGAAGATGGCGATCCAGCGCTGCTGACGGCGGCGTTTGACGATGTGGAGCGTGCTCGCAGCCAAACTACACACTGGAAGAACTGTTGGCCCAGTGTGATCCCAATGCCACCAACAGTTAAAGATCATTCACCTTATTGTCAGTACATCTGGCGGCGATTCAAGTTCGTCCGCCCATCTAGACATTGGAAGAACAAAAATTAGAGGTAAGCGAGAGTTGCTTTGTAGACGATATTCAGATCACGAGTAATGTTCAGGGTCACATTGTCGGTTGACTTAAATCCATCTAGAAAACCAGCCTGTCTTCTTGTCGATTCTTCAAAGCGTTGATGCCATGAGTGGTTATCAGTCACGATGACTGGATCACTACAATCAGGAAACTGGTCTGCAGTGATATCAATTATGTATCCACTGACCTCTAACCAAGCATGGGATTGCTGGTTATCAGCTGAGCCGCTGACGTAATCGATGTCATTAATTCCTTGTTTATAAAGGTATTCGGCGAGAATGTCGCTGATATCCCCACACGTCCCGGCCGGAAATTGTCTGAAATTCGCTGGCATAGAACCCCAGTCTAAACGTTCCAAAGCCACACGAAAGTCGCTAGCGTGCCTCCTAAGCTCAAAAGTGTTCATAAATTCCTCCTCAGGGACAAGACGCCGATAAATAGGGTTATCGGCATCAATCCTAGTCCTTATCAACGTTGTTCTGCTGATTACTATCTGGATCAGCTCTCACGTACTCGACGTTGTTACGCTCATAAATATGAAAGTCAGGATGCTTTCCTTCCTTTATCTCTTCAACAAGCTTTTCACGAGGAAATGTCCCCCGCCCAGGAATGGTGTAAGTTTGATTTTCGCCATTCTGCCCATCCTTGTTACCACGAATATTCTTGGCCATGTGTATATCCCCTCTTCGAGCTATATGCTCCATATGGATATTGGGGGTTTAGGTTGCAAAACAACCTTATGGTGATAAAAAAGCATCAAGTAAGAGATACCCCCTGCCCCGTTGCTGTATCGAGCATGTGAGGATTGAATTACCCCCGTATTACTCAGCACGCAGCACGTCGGAAATTTTTCTTGGGCTAACACGTTGGCGTATATCTGCTGGCCCAAGGCGCCCTGCCCCGTTATCGCCCTGGCGCTTCCATCCCATCGCTCTTCCGCCCTACCCGGCGACCTTGTCATCGGGCGTGATGTCTACCCGTGATCTGGAACCTGTCCCCTCTCCCACCCGCCAATCAGTGCGCTCAGGCCTGGTACGTCATGGTGCCAATCGATGACGATGGGGGACAGCGTGCCACAGGCTCATCGGTGGGTTTGGCTCTCCCCTCTCCCAAATATGTCTTCGTTATCGCAGCGTCTGTTTCATGGGCCCTCGTGCCCCTGCCCTGGCGAGCTGGGCGGCTTTATCCCCATGTCCCCGCACAAGTTTCTTGGGCCTGGCTCAACTGGGAGGCGAGCCAGGCCTGGGCCTCGTCGATGCACTTGAAGGTCTTGATGGTCTGGTATTGGAGTTGGGGCACGCGCTCGACGGCGATGGCATGGAGGACCTGGGAGGTGATCAGATGCGCCTTGGCGACCAGCGGCTGGGTATTGAGCCAGCGGTTGAATTCATTTGCGAGTGCGAGCGCCTCATCGGTCCCGCCCTCGTAGTCCCGGGTATCGATCAGCAGGCAGAATGGTCTGCCATCGAGGCCTTCGATGAGGCTCTTGAGCCTGGTCACCCAGGAGAGGCAGCCTTCCCTGTTGAACGAGCCGCTGAGCTTGCTCGTGATCACCTGACCCACAATCTGTGCGCTGTGCAGCCCATGACTCTCATAACGCGGCATATGAACCCCATGACAACCCGGCCGATGAATGGGGCAGATCTTGCCTGCTGGGGTGAGTGGATACAAGGGGGCCTGTCTGGCCCACTCTCAAACCCGCTCAGCCGATATCAGTAAAGCAAGACCCATGGGCGAGCCAACCTGATATCCCTCGTCTGTTATCTCTCACCTGCCTAGCAGGGGATCCAGCCGTTTGGCTGAGGCACTCTCATGGCGCTCGCTGTTGGCGGTGTGCAGGTATTTCGAGGTGGTATCTATGCTGTCGTGGCCGGCATCGGCCTGGACATGGGACAGGGGACGGCCATTGAGATTGATGTCGTGGGTGATGCCGGTATGACGGATGGCGTGAGGGGTCAGGGTCCGCATCTCGGCGCCATCCTGGGTAAAACCGTCGGCTTCGGCCAGCGAGGCCCCCGCCTCTATCACCAGGGCAACCAGATCCCGCAGCTGGCGAATGCCGAGGTTGGCATTGAGCTCTCCCTGCTCACGACCATGGGCCGCCGCCTTGTGGCGCACGAACAAGGGGGTCTGTTCGTCCGGGGTCGGCAGCGGCGAGAGACCGAGGAAGCGCCGGTAGCGAGTCAATGCCTCGAGCAGATCCTGGGAAACGGCGACGGTGCGACGCTTGCCTCCCTTGCTGCGGGGAATGAAATAGCCCCATACCCCTGTCTTGCCATCGCGTCGAAACTGGCTCATGACGGGGGTGAAACCGGGCCGGGCCGCCACCTCGGAGATGCGCAGGTAACAGGCATACATGAGACAGACAAGGAAACGGGTGCGTTCATGCTGGCTCGGCTGTGCCTCGGCCAGCTGATCCGCCGCCTGCATCACATAGGACCATTGCAACTGGCTGAATGCCTTGCCCTGGTCATCCTGCTCCTGTGCCAGGGGGCGCTTGGCCCGTTGCAGTAACAGGGCCGGATTCTTGTCCATGTACTCCTCCTGGATGAGGAACTGGAAGAAGGCCGAGAGGATGGCGAGCTTGGTCTTCATGGCCTGATCGCTCAGCCGATAAGGGAGCTCGCGGCCCAGCTCCCGCTTGCCAAGGAAGGGGCGCCACTGGGGATTGGGCAAACGCTCTCCCCACTCCTTGTCGCTGATGAACTGGGCCACGTTGCGATAGGCGATCAGGGACGGAGGCGGTGCCTGGCAGTAATCGAGGTAGCGCATCATGATGCGGCGACTCAGATCCTGCGGGCTGATGGCCATCTCGGCAAAACACCAATGCAGGAAGGTGGTGAGTTCGCTGCGATAGGTCTTGTAGTTGTTCTCGCTGTGACGCTGCTCGAGCAGCCAGTCGACCGCCAGCTCGTACACCAGGCCCGCATCCGGTACCCGATTTAGGCTGAGCTGAGCCAGGTAGTGATTGACCTGGGCATTGCCCGCCTCCAGGTGGGCGAGTCCGTCGAACAGAGGCATGGCAGGGGGAAGCGGGATCTGGGTGTGCATGATGATTGCCTGAGATAGAGTGATTGCCAGGAGTGGATGATAGGTCGCAGACACATTGCCGCGATCACCCGGTTGCGCCCTGGCGTACCAGATGCATCTTGGTTATGCGGGTGTTTGCTTAATTATTCATTGTTATTAGAAAATTCTCGGGGAAATACTTTCAAATTCGACTGCTTATGCTTTTGTTTGAATAGATGCCGTTTTTCCTCTGGCACTGCCTCTGCTCGATGCACCTCAGATGCAGCCATGGCAACCTGTCCTAGCCCGCTGACTGACGTTTGCTGGATGAAGATTGAATAGGGCGAGTTCGTCATTGCCGAGGTCGCCAAGGGCATTCGCCATCACGGTGGCCATCGCAATAACTAGAAGCCCCATGGTTCGGCCTTGCCGTCATGGTGTTGCCTGTCGCAACAAGAACGGGTGAGACCCAAGGGGCAAACGGCGCGGTGCAGCGCCCCTGGCCCCGCGAGCCGACCCTTGCCCTCCCTTGGGTTGCCTCAGGCCACGCTCTTGAGGGGTTTTTCCTTGGCACTCTTCTCCTTGTTCGCTTCCTTGTCTGTCTCCGGGACAAGGGGCTGCGCCTTGCCGCCCCGCAGCACGGTCTGCAGCAGATCCCGCTGCTGTGCCAGGTAGAACGCCAGGCTCTCCTGCTGCTCGGGGGCGAGCTCGACCGGGGCCCCGACCAGCAACTGCAGCAGCTCGTCGGCGGTGTCGAGCAGCTTGTCATAGGCGTCGGCCTCTTTCTTGCTGGTAAAGGTCATCTTCTCTACTCCCCCACGCATGACGACATATTTGATTTCAACGGCCATGATTGCCTCCTTGTTGATGATGGCAGAAGTATATGTATAAACGTACAGTATCGCAAATCCGGGCACTGATCTGGGCATGGGGGGCGCGGCGCCCATAGCAAAATGCCCGCCGGGTGGCGGGCATTGCATTGGAAGATGAGGCGTCAGATCACCAGCAGGTCCATGAACTGATTGACCGGCATGGCGGCGAGCGCCTCCCTGTCCTGGCCGAGACGATAGAGGGCCTCGACCCGTTTGGCCGGGAAGCGGGTCGCCAGATTGGCCCTGTACTTGGCCAGCAGCAGGGGGATCCCCTCCTCCCGTCGGCGCTGATGACCCACCGGATAGGCGACGTGGACCCTGGCGGTGTGGCTGCCATCCTTGAAGAAGATTTGGATGGCGTTGGCGATGGATCGCTTGTCCGATTCCAGGTAGTCGCGGCTGTAGCCCTTGTCTTCCTCCACCAGCATCCTGGCGCGCAGGGCGTCGATGCGGGGATCGGCCGCCACGTCATCCTCGTAGTCTTCGGCCACCAGCCGACCGAAGATGAGGGGCACCGCCACCATGTATTGCAGGCAGTGATCCCGATCCGCCGGGTTGTTGAGAGGGCCCACCTTGCTGATGATGCGAATGGCCGACTCATGGGTGGTGAGCACTATCTTGTCGATCTCGTCGAGGCGGTCCTTCACCTCGGCGTGCAGCTTGAGGGCGCATTCCACCGCGGTCTGGGCATGGAATTCGGCCGGGTAGCTTATCTTGAACAGCACATTCTCCATCACGTAACTGGCGAAAGGCTGGTTGACGGCGAAGCGGTTGCCCCCAAACAGCACGTCATAGAATCCCCAGTTGGGGGCGCTGAGCACCCCGGGATAGCCCATCTCACCGCTCATGGTGATGAGGGCCAGGCGCACGGCACGGGAGGTGGCATCGCCGGCGGCCCAGCTCTTGCGGGATCCGGCGTTGGGAGCATGGCGATAGGTGCGCAGGCTCTGGCCATCGACGAAGGCCTGGGAGAGGGCGTCGATCACCTGATCCCGGCTTCCCCCCAGCATCCGGGTCACCACGGCGGTGCTCGCCACCTTGACCAGCACCACATGGTCCAGTCCGACCCGGTTGAAGGCATTCTCCAGGGCCAGGATGCCCTGGATCTCGTGGGCCTTGACCATGGCGATGAGCACCTCGGCCATGGTGAGGGGCGCCTTGCCCTCGGCGACCCGGGTACGGGACAGCCAGTCGGCGGTGGCCAGAATAGCGCCCAGGTTGTCGGAGGGGTGGCCCCACTCGGCGGCGAGCCAGGTGTCGTTGTAGTCGAGCCAGCGGATGAGGGTGCCGATATCGAACGCCCCCTTGACCGGATCCAGGCAGAGTTGGGTGCCGGGTACCCGGGCACCGTGCGGCACCTGGGTGCCCGGCACTATGGGGCCCAGGTGCTTGGTGCACTCGGGAAAGCGCAGCGCCAGCAGGCCGCAGCCCAGGGTGTCGAGCAGGCAGTAGCGGGCGGTATCGAGGGCCAGCTGGCTGGTGATGGGCTGGTGACAGACGTAATCGGCAATCTCGACCAGGATGGGATCCGGTTCGGGTCTGTGGTTGAGGTCGACGTTGGCGGACATCATGATTTCCTTATCGTTGTGGTGAGTGGGGAGACGGGTGGGTACTCCCCTCCCCTCAGCGTTGCTGCAGGGAGACAAAATGCCGGGGAGCCGGACCTATGTAGTCGGCGCTCGGGCGTATGATGCGGTTGTGCTCGCGCTGCTCCATGATATGGGCGCACCAGCCGGTGACCCGGGAGCAGACGAAGATGGGGGTGAACAGCTTGGTCGGGATCCCCAGGTAGTGATAGGCGCTGGCATGGAAGAAGTCGGCATTGGGGAAGAGCGCCTTCTCGTCCCACATCACCCGCTCCGCCTCGCAGGAGACTCGATAGAGCCTGTCATCCCCCGCCGCTTCCGCCAGCTTGGCGGCCCACTCCTTGATGATGGCATTGCGGGGATCCGAGGTGCGGTAGACGGCGTGGCCAAAGCCCATGATCTTCTCCTTGGCGGCCAGCTTGGCGAGCAGTTCGCGCCGCGCCTGTGCCTCGTCCTGCCAGGGTGCGATCATGGCCATGGCCGCCTCGTTGGCACCGCCGTGGAGCGGACCACGCAGGGTACCGATGGCGGCGGTGACGCAGGAGAACATGTCCGACAGGGTCGAGGCGCAGACTCGGGCGGCGAAGGTGGAGGCGTTGAATTCATGCTCGGCATAGAGGATGAGGGAGACGTTCATGACCCGGCGTGCCAGCTCGCTGGGGGGGGCCTGATGCAGCAGGGCGAGAAAGTGGCCGCCGATGCAGGTTTCCGAGGTATCCGTGTCGATGCGCACTCCCTCGTGACTGAACTTGTACCAGTAGAGCAGGATCCCGGGAAAAGCCGCCAGCAGCCGATCGGCCACATGGTGTTCGTGCTCGAAGCCATCTTCGGGCTCGAGATCCCCCAGCATGGAACAGCCGGTGCGCAGCACGTCCATGGGGTGGGCATCGGCGGGAATGAGCTCGAGTACCTCGCGCAGGGCCGCGGGCAGGGTGCGCATGGCGCGCAGCCGGGCCTGATAGGCCGCGAGCTCGGCGGCGCTGGGCAGTGCGCCCTTGAGCAGCAGATGGGCCACCTCCTCAAACTCGGCCTCCCTGGCCAGCTCCTGAATGTCATAGCCCCGGTAGGTGAGCCCGGTACCGCTCTTGCCGACGGTGCAGATGCTGGTCTCCCCGGCGCTCTGCCCGCGCAATCCGGCGCCGCCAAGGGGCTTGGTCACCCCTTGCTCTTTCGCTGCTTGTCCCATGACGAACCTCCTAATCCTTGGTGGTGAACAGACGATCCAGGGTCTGCTCGTAGTGGTGATACCCGAGGAAGTCGTAGAGGGCCTCCCGGGTCTGCATGCTCTCCACGACGGCCCGCTGATGGCCCTCCTGGCGAATGTGCTGGTAGACATTGAGGGCGGCCTGGTTGGCCGCCCGGCTGGCGCTCAAGGGGTAGAGCACCATGTCCACCCCGTGTTCGGCGAGTCGCGACCTGTCAAACAGCTCTGTCTTGCCAAATTCGGTCATGTTGGCGAGGATGGGCACCCCGGCGGCCTTGGCAAACAGATCGTATTGGCCAAGCTCGGTCACCGCCTCGGCGAAGATCATGTCGGCCCCGGCGGCCACATAGGCGGCGACCCGCTCCAGGGCGTCCCCTATCCCTTCCACTGCCAGGGCATCGGTGCGGGCCATGATGACGAAGTCTGCGTCCTGGCGGGCATCGACCGCCGCCTTGATCCTGTCCACCATCTCTTCCTGGCTGACCACCGCCTTGTTGGGCCTGTGGCCGCAGCGTTTTTGCGCGACCTGATCCTCCATGTGGACGGCGGCCACCCCGGCCCGCTCGAACGCGCGAATGGTGCGCGCTATGTTGAAGGCACCGCCCCAGCCAGTGTCTATGTCCACCAGCAGCGGCAGCCGGGTGGCGGCTGTGATGCGCTCGGCGTCGATCAGCACGTCATTCATCGAGGTCATGCCGAGATCCGGCAGGCCGTAGGAGGCATTGGCCACCCCGGCGCCGGAGAGATAGAGGGCACGAAAACCGCTGCGCTCTGCCATGAGCGCCATGTAGGCATTGATGGTGCCCACGATCTGCAACGGGGCTTCCTGGGTGAGAGCATCGCGAAAACGGCGACCGGCCGAGGGGATTGGGCTGGACATCATGACTCCTTTCATTTGTCGGGTCTGATTATCTAATATTACCTTTACGTTAACGTCAATCATACTTTCGTGGCACTGGGGGAGAGAGGCAAGACAGCCAGCCGGTTTTAAGGTAAATTTCACCCACTCCTTCAACAGGTTGAAACGTATGTCGGATCCCAATAACGTGATCGTCTGTCCGGCCTGCGACTTGCTGATCGCCCGCAAGTTATTGCCCCTGCGCCGTCACGCCCATTGCCCCCGCTGCCACCAGCACCTCTATGGTCGTTACGGGTTTCGCCCCTCCCAGTTGATGGCGCTCTCCCTCACTGGTCTGCTGCTGCTCCCCTCGGCGTTTTTCGAACCCCTGCTCTATCTGCGCCTGGCTGGCGAGAACTCCCAGGCGACGTTGCTGCGCGGCATCCAGATGCTGTGGCAGGCCCATGAGTACTGGGTCTCGGCCCTGGTGTTCTGGTGCGCCGTGCTGGCGCCGACCGGGCTGCTGCTGGGGATCCTGCTGCTGGCCTCTGGCCTGGCGACCCGGCTTGGCGTCATTCCCGTGACCCTCAAGGCGGTGGAGGTGTTTCGTCACTGGGCCATGCTGGAGGTCTATCTGGTCAGCCTGCTGGTCGCCCTGTTCAAGCTGGTCGACATCGCCGACGTGCGCCTGGGGGGCGGCCTGCTCAGCCTCTCCATCCTGATGCTGCTCAACATGACCCTGCTGATCCTGTTCAATCCGGCCCCTTACTGGGAGCGGGTCGCCCTGGATCCCCAGGTTGCCGAGGGGGAGCCCGATGAGGGAAACTGAGCGAGAAGATGAGATGGCAAGGGGGCAGACGCTGATCAGCGCCCGCGAGCTCGGCATGTGTCGCTGCCATCACTGCGGCCTGCTGGTGCGCTTCGTCCCCCATCGCCTCTGTCCCCGCTGTCACGGCGCCCTTCACCTGCGAACCCCTCACTCTCTGCGCTGGTCATGGGGACTGCTGGCCCTGGCGACCTTCATGCTGCTGCCGGCCAATCTCTTGCCCATCACCCATTTCTACAACAAGGGGTTGCTGCAATCGGACACCATTTTCAGCGGCATCATGGCGCTTTATCGCAGCAAGATGTCCGGTATCGCCACCATAGTGCTCACCGCCAGCATAGTGGTGCCCATCATGAAGATCCTGGGGCTGGGCTGGATCTGCTGGCAGTTGCAGCGGCGCAAGCCGGTGCGGCGTCGGCGCCAGCTGGTGATGTATCGCATCATCGATTTCATCGGTCGCTGGTCCATGCTGGATCTGTTTGTGATCTCGCTCATGGTCGCCCTGGTCGATAGGGGCGTGCTGCTCAACGTGCAAGCAGGCCCGGGGGCGACGGCCTTCGCCGGGGTGGTGGTGCTCACCATGCTCTCGGCCCGCATGCTCGATACCCGGCTGCTGTGGGACAAGGCGGCCCGTTAATCTTTTCGTTTCTGATCAGCGGGCCGCGCAAGCGCCCCATAAGGAGTCGGTATGGTCGGGGCTGAACCCGTCATCAAGAAACATCGCTGGTTGTCGCCGGTCTGGTTGCTGCCCCTCATCGCCCTCTTGCTGGCGGCGGGCTTTCTCTATCAGCAATACCAGAACAGCGGCGAGCAGATCCGCATCAACTTCGAGCAGGGGAACGGCATCTTGCCGGGCAAGACCCAACTGCGTTACCAGGGGGTGGCC
Source organism: Aeromonas bivalvium (assembly GCF_046078285.1). Taxonomy (NCBI): domain Bacteria; kingdom Pseudomonadati; phylum Pseudomonadota; class Gammaproteobacteria; order Aeromonadales; family Aeromonadaceae; genus Aeromonas; species Aeromonas bivalvium. The sequence goes on along the minus strand of NZ_JBGXBV010000001.1, from coordinate 323,724 downwards.
ATCGGGGTGGTGCAGGATCTGGCGCTGGCCGAAGATGGCCGCAAGATTGCCGTGCTCGCCAAGGTGGACAGTCGGGCCCGGGCCCTGATGCGCAAGGGCACCGGCTTCTGGCTGGTCAGCCCCAAGGCGTCGCTGACCGAGATCTCCGGTCTCGATACCCTGGTCTCTGGCAACTACATCAATGTGCAGCCAGGGCGGGAAAGCAATCCCGTCGCCAACGAGTTCGATGCCCTCGACGGCCCTCCCCCCGGTTATCAGGCCCAGGGGCGCACCCTGCACCTGAGCGCCGACTCCCTCGGCTCGGTGGGGATAGGGGCCAAGCTCTATTTTCGCGGCCTGGAGGTGGGCAGCGTCATCAATACCCGGCTCGGCGAGGAGGACAAGCAGGTGCTGCTGGATATCGTGATCGAGCCGCGTTTCGAACACCTGGTGAAGGCCGATACCCGTTTCTGGAACATCAGCGGCATCAAGGGCAACTTCAGCCTGGCCGGCGTCAGCGTGGAGGCGGGCAGCCTGGCCTCCATCCTGAGCGGCGGCATCGCCTTCGACTCGCCCGCCGAATCGCCCGTGGCCGAGCGCGGCGCCACCTTCGTCCTCTACAAGGGACTGGCCGAGGCCGCCCGGGGCGAGCGAGTGAGGCTGCAGGTGGGGGATCTGCCGGTCAAGGAGGGGATGCCCATCCTCTACGAGGGCATAGAGATTGGTCGACTCGACCCCATTCGCCTGACCGACAAGGGGCGGGAGGTGAGCGCCCTGATAAGTCCTGAGCAGGCGTTTCGCATCACCCGCAACAGCCGTCTGGTGTGGGAGAGCGTCAAGCTCTCCCTGGCGGGGATAGAGCACGGCGATCGTCTGCTGGCCGGCCCCGCCATCCGCCTCGACTATGTGGCGGGCCCCAGGGCCGAGACCCTGATCCTCAGTGCCCAGGCAGAGACCAAGGGCCGGGAGCTGACCCTGGCCACGGAGGATCTCGCCGGCCTGAGTGAGGGGGCGCCGGTCTGGTACAAGGGATTGCAGGTGGGCAGCATTCGCGCCCTCTCCCTGGATGCCGGCGGCAACGCAAAGGTCAGGGTGTTCATCGAAAGAAACCATGGTGCCCTGCTCGAGCGGGCTCGCTTCTATCGGGCGACGCCGCTGCAGATCCAGGCCGACCTCAGCGGCATCAAGGTGGAAACCAGCCCGGCAGCGAGCTGGCTGGCCGGTGGCATCAAGCTGGTGCAGGCCCGTCAGGGTGGGCGCATCGATCGGCTCTATCCCGATGAGCAGCTGGCCCTGCTCGGCTCGGCCAAGGCCGTGGCCAAGACCTGGTGGCTGAGGGCGAGCCAGGCCGATGGCATCGCCATCGGCACCCCGGTGTTTTACCTGGGATTGCAGGCGGGCAAGGTGACCCAGCTGGTGGTGAAAGGCGGCGAGGTGCGCATCGCCCTGGAGATAGATGCCGTCTATGCCCCCCTGGTGGGCAGCCAGACCCAGTTCTGGAAGAAGGCGGCCATCGACACTCACGTGGGGCTGGACGGGGTACGCATCAAGGCGGGCAACCTGGCCACCCTGCTGCGGGGAGGGATAGAGTTTGACAACTCCCCCACCAGTCAGGGCAACGGCAAGCTGTTCGACGACAGGGAGCAGGCCCAGGCCATGGTGCGCCCCTTCACCCTGGTCGCCTCCCGCAATCCCGGTCTGGGTGAAGGCTCTGCCATCCGCTATCGCGGCGTCACCATAGGCAAGGTCAAGGGGGTGGCGCTGGATCCGGCCATGGGCCAAGTGATCTTCCTGGCCGAACTCGAGGCCAGGTACGCCGATCGCTTCCTTCAGTCCGGGGCCAGCTTCACCCTGGTGCAGGCCAAGCTCGGCTTTGCCGGCGTCACGCACCTGGATACCCTGGTGAAGGGGGCCTTCATCGAGGCGACCCCTGGCCAGGGGGCGGGCAAGACCCGCTTCCCCTTGCATGAGTCGCCGCACTCCGGCTTGATGCTCACCCTCAAGAGCCCGGCCCTCAATGGTCTGGCGGTCGGCAGCCCCCTGCTGTTTCGCAAGATGGTGGTGGGCAGCGTGAGCCAGGTGGCGCTAGCCCCCGATGGCAGCGAGGTGCAGATCCAGGTGCAGGTGGAGCCTGACTATGCCTACCTGGTGCGCGCCAACAGCCGCTTCTGGAATGTATCCGGGGTCAAGGCCGACATAGGCCTGACCGGGGGCACCATACAGGTGGAGACCTTGCAGAGTCTGGTGGCGGGGGGGATCGCCTTCACCACCCCGGAGCAGAACACCGGGGCCAGGGTGCGCAACGGCCAGAGCTTCCCCCTCCATGAGAAGGCCGATGAGGAGTGGCTCGGCTGGAGTCCGCGGCTCACCCCTTGAGCCATCCTCATCCTCCGAGCAGCCCGGCCCAGTGCCGGGCTGCTTTTTGGCGCTCCTTTCCTGACAGGGCGGCGCCATGACGCTCTGCCATGCCGGCAAGATGTGCTAACATATCGCCCCTGTTTTTGGGCCAGCGAGATGCCAAGTGCACGACAATACCCTACTTCCCGACGCGTTTTTGAGCCACATCGCCGCCATCATGCCTGCCCATCTCTCCATGGCGGAGTTCGTGGCCAGCTGCCGCCGCCCCCTGCGCCGCAGCATACGGGTCAACACCCTCAAGATCGCCGTTGCCGACTTTCAGGCCCGCATGGCCGAGAAGGGCTGGACCCTGGATCCCGTGCCCTGGTGCGAAACCGGTTTCTGGCTGACCCGGGCCGACGACACCGTGCCCCTTGGCAACACGGCGGAGCACCTGCTCGGTCTCTTCTATATCCAGGAGGCGAGTTCCATGCTGCCGGTGACGGCCCTGTTCGCCGCCGCCGGGGTGAGCGAGGCCGAGCTGTTGCTCGATGCGGCGGCGGCACCGGGCTCGAAGAGTACCCAGATATCCGCCCTGATGGGGAACCGCGGCATGCTGGTCGCCAACGAATTTTCCAGCAGCCGGGTCAAGGTGCTGGCGGCCAATATCCAGCGCTGCGGGGTGAGCAACATAGGGCTCAGCCACTTCGATGCCAAGGTGTTCGGCCAGTGGTTGCCGGAAACCTTCGACGCCATCCTGCTCGATGCTCCCTGCTCGGGGGAAGGGACGGTGCGCAAGGATGAGGATGCCTTTCGCAACTGGAGCCTGGCCAGCATAGGGGAAATTGCCAAGGTGCAGCGCACCCTGCTGGAGAGCGCCTTTCATGCCTTGAAGCCAGGCGGCGTCATCGTCTACTCCACCTGCACCCTGAGTCATGAAGAGAACCAGGATATCTGCCGCTTCATGGTCGAACGCTTCGGAGATGCCCTCTGCTTCGAATCCCTGGGGGATCTCTTTCCCGGTGCGGAGCAGGCCTGTACCCAGGAGGGATACCTGCATGTTTGGCCCCAGATCTACGACAGTGAAGGCTTTTTCGTCGCCAGGTTGCGCAAGCTGCACTCGGTGGCCAACCCCATGTTCAAGCCGGGGCGCCTCGGCAAGTTTCCCTTCACCCCCATGGCGGAGCGCGACGCAGCCTCCCTCAGAGACGCGCTGATCCGCGATTATGGGATCGCCCCCGAGGGAGCCCTGTTCGTGCGCGATGACGAGATCTGGCTCTTCCCCCTCCCCTTCGCCCCCCGGCTGATGAACAAGATCCGGCTGGACCGTATCGGTCTCAAGCTGGCGCAGACCCACAAGAAAGGCTATCGCCTCACCCACGAGTGGGCACTGGCCCAGGGCCACCTGGCCAGCAAGGGCTGGGTCGAGCTCGATAGCGATCAGGCGCGGGAATTCATGATGGGCCGGGATCTACATCCGGCGGGAGAGAGCGGTCAGGGCGAGGTGATCCTGCGTTATCAGGGTTATGCCCTGGGGCTCGGCAAGTGGGTCGGCAGCCGGATCAAGAATGCCCTGCCCCGGGATCTGGTCCGTGACACGAACTTGTTTGAGTCTTAAAAACCTACACACTGGTTGAAAATTTTTCCAGATCTTGCAAAGCCTTCCCCCTTGGCTAAGCTTTATTTTATCCGCAACCAGTTAGCGCACGGCTCTGCAAGGAGCCAATTCCCCTATGCCAGGTACATGGAATTCGTACCTGGCTTTTTTTATCAAAGCAATTCGTTATCTCTCACTCCGTCACAGTGTCGGCCAAGGCCCGCCGTGGATGTGTTATCTCGGACGCTGACTGGCGCGGCTCTGGCTCCGGTGTTTTCTCTTGCTGGCATTCATGTTGATAGAGCAGATCGATCGCCTGCTCGATGAGGGAGGCCTGGCTATCTTCGAGCCGGCGACCCAGCTCGGCCAGCCGACTCGCATGGCGCAGACTGATCCAGCACTGCAACCGGCTGTGGCTCTCCTGCTTGCGCTTCACGTGCTGGCGCTGGCGCTGGGCATTGTCGAGGGGCTTTTCAGGCTTCTCTTGTTGGCTCATGGGATGCTGATTTCTCCAGAAAAGTCATTCGTTATCTCTCACTCACTCTCCAGGGGAACAGAGCAGTGACGGGCGGGCACCTGCATGGCCAGCCGACGACCATGGTAAAGGCTGAGGGGATGGGAAGGAAGGGCCACTTTGGCAGAGACTCCCCCCCACTGTGCCCATGACACTTGCTCATTTAACATAAAAAACTGCGTCGCGCAGTGACAACACATGGCTCACAGCAGACCCTGCAGGGCATGGTCATCGAACTTGTTGGCGTCATCGAAGTACTCCTGCAGGGTGCGCATGTCCTTGTGGCGGGTGACCTCGATGATCTTGTTCATCGGCTTGCCGGCCGTCACCGCCGAGGTGATGAACCCCCTTCTCAGGCTGTGGCCGCTGACATAGAGATCGTCGATGGCCATGCCGGTGCGCCGCTTGATCATCAGGTTGATGCCTTGCGGCCCGAGCGGTTCCTGGGTGAGCTGGCCCCAGCGGGTCATGCGGCGAAACAGGGCCCCTTGGCTGATGCCACTCATGGTCAGCCAGTGGCGCAGGGCCGCGATGGGGCAATGTTCCCTCCCTGGGATCAGGGCTATCTCAGTCTCATGAAGCTGATGTTTGCTCGGCTTGAGACGCAGCCTGACTCCGCGCCCGACGAAGTCGAGATCCTCGACCTCGATACGGGCAGCCTCGGAGCGGCGCAGGGCTCCGCTGAACATCAGCAGCAACAAGGTATGGTCTCGCAGGCCCGCCAGGTTATCTGTGTCGATCGCCTCCAGCACCCGGGCCAGAGGTTGCAGGGTCAAGGCCCCAGTCTTGCGCTTGCGCGTATCACCCAGACGCACTATCCCCCGCATCATCTCCTTGATCTCGCTGTGCTCGGTGGGCATGGGATCGATCCCCTTCTGACGAAAGGCGTAACGGATCCCAGCCAGACGGCGCACCAGGGTGGCCGGTTTTCTCGGCTCCCCATTGCGCAGCTCTCCCCTGCCCCGGGTCTTGTCGAGCCAGACCCAGTGGGCGAGTACCCCATCGGCCTGATCCGCCAGGAAGTTCATGATATCGAGATGATTGCAGGCCAGGGGATCCAGTCCCTGCAACTGGCACCAGTGGACGAAGATACGGGTATCCGCCTGATAGGCATTGAGGGTGGTATCGGCCTTGGCACTGCGCAGAAAACGGCGAGCACGGCTGTTGAGCCTGGCATCGAAGACGCTCTGCAATCCCTGGGAAGCGGCCTGGGGCAAAAAAGCGGAAGTCACTGGTAACCCTATGATTTCATATGGAGTTTAGGGGATCTTACAGGATCCTGCATCATCATCAAGTATCGATAATGAATATTATCGATACTTGATACATCAGCTTTAAATCCGAGAAAGACCCGATTCAACCCTCACCTTTCGTTGCTTTATCAAGCCGCCTGGCAGGGCTGGATGTGTTGTCTTGATTGCTTGTGCAGTGAGAGATAACGGACGTGAATTTTAAAATTATGTGAGCGGGTGTAAGGGGATTTCAATGAAACAGGCCCCTCTGGATGGGGCCTGCTGACTCACTGCCTGGCCAGTTTGAACAGTGCGAAGAAGTTGTCGCTGGTGGCTTGCGCCAGTTCGGCAAGGGGGATCTGGCGCAGGTCGGCGATGAACTGAGCCACGTCCACCACGAAGGCGGGTTCGTTCTCCCTCCCCCTGTGCGGCACCGGCGCCAGATAGGGAGAGTCCGTCTCTATCAGCAGTCGCGACAGCGGCAGAGCCTTGACCACCTCCTGCAAGGCGGCGGCACTCTTGAAGGTCACTATGCCGGAGATGGACACATAAAAGCCCATGGCCATGGCGGCCTCGGCCATCTCGAGGGATTCGGTGAAGCAGTGCAGTACCCCGCCCACCTGATCCGCCCCCTCTTCGGCCATGATCCGCAAGGTGTCCTCCTGGGCATCCCGGGTATGGATGATCAGGGGCTTGTTCAGCGCTCTCGCCACCCGGATATGTTCCCGGAACGAGTGCTGCTGCACCTCTTTATTCTCAGGGCTATAGAAGTAATCGAGCCCTGTTTCACCGATGGCAACCACCCGGGGATCCTTGGCCTGCTCCAGCAGCAGGGGGGCGTCCACACCGGGATCCTGGTTGAGAGGGTGTACCCCGCAGGAGGCAAACACCTGGGGATAGGGGGCGATCGCCGTCAGCATCTCTGGAAACTGCTGCTGGGTTACGCTCACACACAGGAAGTAGCCCACCTGGCGCGCCGCCGCCTTGGCCAGCACATCGGCCAGATCGGTCTGCTTGCTGCCATAGCTAAGCCGGTCCAGGTGGCAATGGGAATCTACGAATAACATGGGATCTTTTCCTCTGTTCACAGCCATTGGCTGAGCCAGTTCATCAGATGTATGGTCGGATTGGAGAGCTGTCCCGGTTGGCAGGCCTCTTTGAGGCTGACGAGACGTTGCTCGGCATCGAGCAGCCGCTCGCTGGAGTGGCCCTCGGCCAGGGCGTGACTGAGCCCGGCCAGATCCGGCATCGCCAACTGCTGATGGCCGCAGCCAGCCTGGGTCTTGAGGGCATCACACAGCAGCAGTTGCAACCAGTGCAACCGGGTCTGGGTCTCCTGCCCCAACAGGGAGCAGAGGGCGGTGATCCGGGTCGGTTCCTGGCTCAGCTGCACGAAGCCCCCCAAGAGATCCTGACGCGCCTTATCCTGTTGCTGCGCCAGGTAGTCGAGCACCCGCAGCGGCGCCCCCTGGCAGATCCGCACCTGGGCCTGGGTCGCCGGATGGCCCTGCTCGGCCAGCCAGTTCAGGGTGACCGGCTCGGGGGGGATGTGGCAGACATGTTTGTGGCAGCGGCTGCGGATGGTGGGCAGGAGACGGGAGATCTGCGAGGCGATCAGCAGCAGCAGGCTGTCGCCGGCCGGCTCCTCCAGGGTCTTGAGCAGGGCGTTGGCCGCCGCTTCCGTCATGCGCTCGGCATCGGGAATGATCACCACCTTGCCGTGACCGAGCTGGGCGGAACGCTGCAGACGCGAACCGAGCTCGCGCACCGCATCCACCCCTATGGTCTTGCTGTCACCTGGGATGATGCAGAGATCAGGATGATTGCCCTTGTCCGCCAGCTGGCAGGCATGGCAGTGGCCGCAAGGCTCCCCCTGCTGGGGGTGGTGACACAGATGGAGCCGTGCCAGCCGCTCCGCCAGCTGCTCTTTGCCAAGGCCGGCCTCCCCCAGCAGCAACCAGGCATGGCCGAGCCGTCCGGCAACCGCACTCTGGCTCAGAGCCTGCCAGTCCGGGATCAGCCAGGGATACATATGCGACTATCCAGGGCGAGTTCGATAGCGGCCTTGACCCGATCCGGCGTCTGGCTGGCATCGATCACCAGGATGCTGTCATCCTGGGCGGCCAGCTCGAGATAGCGGGCCCGGGTCCGCTCGAAGAAACTCAGCTGCTCCAGCTCGATCCGGTCGAGTTCCCCACGATGGCGAGCCCGCTGCAATCCCAGGGCCGGATCGATGTCGAGATAGAGGGTGAGGTCGGGTTTGAAGTCGCCGAGCACCGCCTGCTTGATGGCATGAATGAGCCCGGTGTCTATGCCGCGCCCGCCCCCTTGATAGGCCTGGGAAGAGAGATCATGCCTGTCCCCCACCACCCAGGTCCCCTCGCGCAAAGCAGGTTTGATCCGCGTTTCCACCAGTTGCACCCGGGAGGCGTACATCAGCAGCAGCTCGGCCTGGATGGTGAGTTGCTCCTCGTGCACCTCCTTGACGATGGCCCGCATCCGCTCGGCCAATGGGGTGCCACCCGGTTCCCGGGTACACTCGATGCGCGAGACGCCATGGGCCTTGAGGTAGTCGGTGACATACTGGACGGCGGAACTCTTGCCCGCCCCTTCCAGCCCTTCGATCACGATAAATTTGGACATCAGGATTTCTTCAAAATGTATTGGCGAACCGCACGGTTATGCTCTTCGAGGGTTCGGGAGAAGTGATGGGCACCGCCCCCCTTGGCGACGAAGTAGAGAAAATCGCTCGCCTTGGGGTTGAGGGCCGCCTCGATGGATGCCTTGCCCGGCATGGCGATGGGAGTCGGTGGCAGGCCGTCGATCACATAGGTGTTGTAGGGGTTCACATCGGTGAGATCGCTGCGGCGAATGTTGCCATCGTAGCGATCCTTGACCCCATAGATGACAGTCGGGTCCGTCTGCAGCTTCATGCCAAGGCGCAGCCGGTTGACAAAGACGCCGGCAATCTCGGCACGCTCCTCAGGGACCCCTGTCTCTTTCTCTATGATGGAGGCCATGATCAAGGCTTCATAGGGCGTCTTGTAGGGCAGGTTCTCCTGGCGATTCTCCCAGGCGGTTTGCAGGACGCTCTCCATCTCCTGATGGGCGCGACGCAACACGGAGAGATCGCTGGCATGAACCGTATAGGCGTAAGTCTCCGGCAGGAACCAGCCTTCCAGCTTGCCATTGTCGATGCCGAGCTCATGGGCCAGTTCGGTCTCGTCCTGCTCCAGGGTGACCCGCTCCAGGTATGGGGCGCTGGCGAGCTGCTTCTGCCAATCCTCGAAGCGGGATCCCTCGACGAAGGTCAGGCTTAAGTGAAACTCCTTGCCCGAGGCAAACAGGGAAAGGGTCTCCTTCAAGGGGGCCCCTTCCTGGATCTCGTAAGTGCCTGACTTGATGGCAGCCAGTTCCGGATGGCTGCGAAGCCAGAGCCGAAGCGCCCAAGGGGTGACCTCGCCGTCGGCCAGTTCCGTGATGAGGCCGGCGGCATGGGAGCCCTTCGCGACGGTGTAGAGGCGGGTCGGTCCCTTGTTGGTCAAGGTATCCACCTGATACCACTTGTAATAGACGTACCCACCGGCCAGGGCGGCGCTCAGGGCCGCTCCCGCGATCAGGGTGTAAAGCCGATTAAACTTCAATTAGCAATCGCTCCTGTAGACGACGCACCACCTGCTGTGAGTCGTACTCTTTATGCTCGATACGGGTGACGGGTACCAGGCCCATCAGGGTATTGGTCAACCAGACCTCCTCGGCCTGCCAGAGTGACTCCAGGGGCGCTTCGACGATACGTAGCTCAATCCCCATCTGGCGCAGCAGCGTCATCACCTGTCGACGCATGATGCCATCCACGCCACCATGGCCAAGATCCGGGGTAAAGACGGTGCTGCCCCGGCGCCAGAACAGGTTGGCACTCACCCCTTCCACCAGAAACCCTCGACAATTCAATACTATTCCTTCGACCGCACCTTGCTTGGCAAGTTCGCCTTTAAGCAAAACTTGTTCCAGTCGATTGAGGGTCTTGAGCCCCGCTAACATGGGACTGTCACCAATGCGCTGTTGGCAGACCCCAATGCTGATGCCGCTCCGCTGCCAATCCTGATAGTGCATGGGATAGGGCGCCAATGAGAGGATCCGGCTGGTCTGCTGGCAGCCAGTGCCATCATAGCCGCGCCCCCCCTCCCCTCGGGTCAGCACTATCTTGGCGACGGCCAGCACCTGATCGGCGATCAGGGTGTCGAGCTCGGCCGCCAGGGTGGTCCAGCACGGTGGCGAGATGGCGAGCCGCATGCAACCCTGCTGCAGCCGCGCCAGATGCTCGGGCCAGTAGCGGGCTCGCCCCTCCTGGATCAGCAGGGTGGTGAAATGCCCATCGCCATAGGCCAACCCTCGATCCCGGGCCGATATCGACTCTGCGGATACACCATTGATGAGCAAGCGGGATCCCTCCGATAAAAAAGGCCCGATACGAGCTCGTATCGGGCCTATTGAACATTGCCCTGGTGCGAATTATACGCGTTTGAAGATCAGGGAGCCATTGGTGCCGCCAAATCCGAAGGAATTGGAGAGGGCGTATTCAAACTGGCCTGGTTTGGCCACGTGGGGCACCAGATCCAGATCGCACTCCTCATCCGGATTGTCCAGGTTGATGGTGGGCGGTGCCACCTGATCCCGCAGGGCCAGCACGGTAATGATCGCCTCGATGGCGCCGGCGGCTCCCAGCAGGTGACCCGTCATCGACTTGGTTGAACTGATCATCAGGGCGCTGGCATGGTCGCCAAACACCTCTTTCATGCCACGCAGCTCGGCCACGTCACCCAGGGGGGTGGAGGTGCCGTGGGCATTGATGTAGCCGATCTGCTCGGGGGCGATGCCAGCATCCCTGATGGCATTCTTCATGGCGCGCGCGCCACCGTTGCCGTCAGAAGGCGGCGCCGTCATGTGATAGGCGTCGCCACTCATGCCAAAGCCAACCAGCTCGGCGTAAATCTTGGCGCCACGGGCCTTGGCGTGCTCGTACTCTTCCAGCACCAGCACCCCGGCACCGTCACCCAGCACGAAACCGTCGCGATCCTTGTCCCAGGGGCGGCTCGCCTTGGTGGGCTCGTCGTTGCGGGTAGAGAGTGCCTTGGCCGCCGCGAAGCCGCCCATCCCCATGGGGGTGGAAGCTTTCTCGGTGCCACCGGCGATCATCACGTCCGCATCGCCGTAGGCAATCATGCGACCGGCCATGCCGATAGCATGGGTGCCCGTGGTACACGCCGTGGTCACGGCGATGTTCGGGCCCTGCAGTCCCTTCATGATGGAGAGATGACCGGACACCATATTGATGATGGTGGATGGCACGAAGAAGGGGCTCAGCTTGCGGGGGCCGCCGTTGATAAGGCTGCTGTGGTTCTGTTCAATCAGACCCAGACCGCCGATGCCGGAGCCGATGGCCACGCCGACCCGCTCCGCATTCTCTTCGTTGATGACGAGGCCGGAATCATCCAACGCCTGCATCCCCGCCGCCACGCCGTATTGGATGAAGAGATCCATCTTGCGGGCTTCTTTGCGGTTGATGCCGTACTGTTCGGGATCGAACTCTTTGACCAGGCCTGCGAAACGGGTCGCAAATTCGCTGGCATCGAAGTGATCGATGAGAGAAATGCCGCTCTGCCCGTTGAGCAGGGCTTGCCAGCTGGTTTCGGCAGTGTTGCCCACAGGGGAAAGCATCCCCAGGCCGGTTACCACGACTCTGCGTTTTGACACTGAGCTAGTCTCCGAGAGGTATTTTGAAAGGGGGTAAACATAAAAGAAGCGGCCCTTGGGCCGCTTCTTTCAGAACAGGAACTTATTCCTGATTAGCGGTGATGTAGTCGATAGCCGCTTGAACAGTGGTGATCTTCTCGGCTTCTTCATCCGGAATCTCGGTATCGAATTCTTCTTCCAGCGCCATTACCAGTTCAACGGTATCCAAAGAGTCAGCGCCCAGGTCGTCGACGAAGGAGGCAGCGTTCTTAACGTCTTCCTCTTTAACACCCAGTTGTTCGATGATGATTTTCTTTACGCGTTCTTCGATGTTGCTCATGACCTGAATTTTCCTTTAAAAATACGCTATTGCGTCTGGTTGGGGTAGTTTATTCAATTGACGTTGGTTTGCAAGTAGCTTGCTGCTGGTCAAACCACGAAATGTGCCAAACTTCGGCGTAATATCGCAAATTTGAGCAGAACTGACGACAAATTGATTACACCATGTACATCCCGCCGTTAACATGCAGGGTTTCGCCAGTGATGTAAGCGGCGTCATCAGATGCCAAGAATACCACAGCGGCGGCAATTTCTTTCGGATCACCCAAACGGGCTGCGGGCACCTGGTTCATGATACCTGACCGCTGCTCTTCATTGAGCGCCTTGGTCATGTCGGTCTCGATGAAACCAGGAGCCACCGCGTTGACCGTGATACCACGGGATGCCACTTCACGGGCCAGCGACTTGGTAAAGCCTACCAGACCAGCCTTGGCGGCGGCATAGTTGACCTGACCTGCGTTACCCATGGTACCCACCACGGAACCTATGCTGATGATGCGGCCATGACGCTTCTTCATCATGGCGCGCAGCACCGGCTTGCTCAGACGATAGAGGGAAGTGAGGTTGGTGTCGATGATTTCGCTCCACTCATCATCCTTCATGCGCATCAACAGGTTGTCGCGGGTGATGCCGGCGTTGTTGATCAGGATGTCGATGTCGCCAAAACGCGCCTTGATGGCGGCAAAGACGGCTTCGATGGATTCGGGGCTGGTCACGTCCAGGGCCAGGCCGCAGCCATGCTCGCCCAGATAGGCGCTGATGGCCTCGGCGCCACGCTCGCTGGTCGCGGTACCCACGACTTTCGCGCCACGGGCCACGAACGTCTCGGCAATGGCACGACCGATGCCACGGCTGGCGCCGGTCACCAATACAACCTTATCGGTAAAACTCATGCTCTACTCCTGTTTACTTAATCTGGGCCAGCGCCTGTTCGAATGAAGCGGTATCGTTGGCATGAATGCCTTCCACCCGCTTGTCGATACGCTTGGCGAGACCGGTCAGCACTTTACCCGGGCCCATCTCGATCTCGAGGGTGATGCCCTCATTGGCCATCCGCTCGACCGTCTCGGTCCAACGCACCGGGCTGAACAGCTGACGCACCAGCGCCTGCTTGATGGCGGCCGGATCCTGTTCACAGGTGACATCGACATTATTGATGACGGCGATGGATGGAACCTTGATCTCGATCCCATCCAGGGCTGCGGCCAGCTTCTCGGCGGCCGGTTTCATCAGGGCACAGTGGGACGGCACGGAAACCGGCAGCGGCAGCGCCCGCTTGGCACCGGATTCTTTCATCAACACGTTGGCACGCTCGACGGCCTCCTTGTGACCGGCGATCACCACCTGGCCCGGGGAGTTGAAGTTGACCGGGGAGACCACCTGCCCCTCTGCCGCCTTCTCGCAGTTGGCGGCGATGGTGTCGTTGTCCAGGCCTATGATGGCGGCCATGGCGCCAGTGCCTTCCGGTACGGCTTCCTGCATGGCCAGGCCACGCAGTTCGACCAGCTTGACGGCATCGGCAAAGGCCAGGGCACCGCTGCAGACCAGGGCGGAATACTCGCCGAGGCTGTGGCCGGCCATGACGACGGGGGTCGCCCCACCCTGCTGCTGCCACAGGCGCCACAGGGCGACGGAGGCGGCCAGCAGGGCCGGTTGGGTCTTCCAGGTCTTGCCCAGCTCTTCTGCCGGCCCCTGCAGGGTCAGCGCCAGCAGATCATAACCAAGCACCTGGCTCGCCTCGGCGAAGGTCTCCTTGATAATCGCGTGCTGTTCGGCCAGTTCGGCCAGCATGCCGACAGCCTGGGAACCTTGTCCCGGGAAAGCGATGGCAAATTGGGTCATCATGATGTCCTTTAAAGCGAAACGACATGAGAAACGTGGCTGGCGCAGGGCTGGCCACGCTCCTTCGTGGTGAAAGCTTAGAAGCGAACCAGGGCTGAGCCCCAGGCAAATCCGCCACCAAACGCCTCGAGCAGCACCAGCTGACCGCGCTGGATACGACCGTCACGCACCCCTTCATCGAAGGCGATGGGAACGGAGGCAGCCGAGGTATTGCCGTGTTTGTCGAGGGTCAGCACCACGCGGTCGAGGCTCATGCCGAGCTTCTTGGCGGTGGCGTTGATGATGCGGTAGTTGGCCTGGTGCGGTACCAGCCAGTCGAGCTCGCTCGGATCTATGTTGGCGGCGGCCAGGGTCTCGGTCACTATCTCGCTCAGGCGAGTCACCGCGACCTTGAACACATCGTTGCCCTTCATATACATGTAGGCTTCGAGCTCGCTGCCGCTCAGGCCGCGACGGGGCTGAGGCAGCTTGAGCAGATCGCCATAGCGACCGTCGGCATGCAGATGGGTGGAGAGGATGCCAGGGGTTTCGCTGGCACCAATGACCACAGCCCCTGCCCCGTCACCAAAGAGGATGATGGTGCCGCGATCTTGCGGATCGCACATGCGCGACAACACATCGGCGCCGACGACCAGCACATGGCGGGCCGCCCCCGATTTGACGAACTGATCGGCGATGGAGAGGGCATAGGTGAAACCGGCGCAGGCGGCGGCGATGTCGAACGCCGGGATCCCCGGCACGTCCAACAGGTTTTGCAGCTCGCAGGCGGCGGCCGGGAAGGCATTTTCGGCACTGGTGGTGGCCAGCACTATCATGTCCAGATCGCTTGCCTGGAGGCCGGCGGCATCCAGTGCACGCAGGGCGGCCTGATGCGAAAGGGTGGCGACAGTCTCGCCATCCCCCGCGATACGGCGCTCATGGATCCCGGTGCGCTCCACGATCCAGTCGTGACTGGTCTCGACCATCTGTTCGAGATCGGCGTTGGTGCGTACTGAACTTGGCAGGTAGCTGCCAGTACCCAGAATTTTGCTATGCATAGAGTTCTTATAGATCCCTGTCGGAAAAGACAGATTCAAGGCGATCTGCTATTTGCAATGGAAGTTGATGCTTGGCCTCTTGCGCGGCCAGCAGGATCGCAGTAGAGAGGGCGCGACGTTCGGCCCTCCCATGGCTTTTTACCACAATGCCGCGCAATCCTAACAGACTTGCACCGTTATACTGGTCGGGGTTCAGGTAAGAAAAACGCCGTTTGAGCATAAATCCGGCGATCAGCCCAAGAAAACTGCGCTTTTTTCGCGGATAACCGGCCAGTTGACCCATCATGCGCACCACCCCTTCCGCCGTCTTCAGGGCCACATTGCCTACGAAGCCATCACAGACGATGACATCCGCCTGGCCGGTGAACAGGCAGTCTCCCTCGATGAAGCCGGCGAAGTGGATGGCAGGGCACTGGCGCAGCAGCTCGGCGCTGTGGCGCACCAGATCGTTGCCCTTGATTTCCTCCTCCCCCACGTTGAGCAGCGCGACACGGGGTGACGCTATGCCCTCCACCAGTTCGGCCACGACCGAGCCCATGACCGCAAATTGCAGCAGGGTGTCGGCATCGCAACTGACATTGGCCCCCAGATCCAGCATGACGGTGCGCTTGCCCGCCACGGTCGGCAGCGCCTTGATAAGGGCCGGCCTGTCCACACCGGGCAAGGATTTTAGCACGCACTTGGCCATGGCCATCAGGGCCCCTGTGTTGCCCGCGCTGACGCAGGCATCGGCGGCGCCGCTCTTGACCAGATCCAGCACGACTCGCATGGAGGAGTCTTTGAGGGTTCTTAAGGCGACGATCGGCTTGTCGCCCATCCCGACGACCTGGGAGGCATGTACGAAACGAACGCGGGGATGATTGAGCAGGCCATGCTGGCGCAGAAGCGGTGTGACGCTGGTCTCGTTACCGACCAGGATCAGATTGAGCTGGGGCAAAAGAGACAGTGCCTGCACGGCGGCAGGCACTGTTTCCGAGGGACCGAAATCGCCCCCCATTATGTCTAGCGCGACGTTGAGCGTAGACAAAGGCAATCCTTAAGCGATTACCTTTTTACCGCGGTAGAAACCATCGGCAGTCACGTGGTGACGACGATGAATTTCGCCACTGGTCTGATCAACAGTCAGGGCAGCGCTGGTCAGTGCATCGTGGGAACGACGCATGCCACGCTTGGCACGGGTTTTACGGTTCTGTTGTACGGCCATGGTAGGCTAACTCCTAGATTCACTTACGTTTAAGCTCTTCAAGAACTGCAAAGGGATTTGGCCGCTCATCAGCAGGTTCGATATCACCCCAGGTCATCTCCATGTTTCCTCTCGGGCAGGCATCCATGGGATGCATTGCGACTTGAGGCAACGAGAGGATGAGTTCATCCTCCAGGATTTGATGAAGATCTATCTCGCCGTTTTCGTCCAACTCAATGGGCTCATAAGCTTCCGGCAGTTCTTCCTCGTTTGTTCTCTCGAACAGCGGAGTGTAGATAAATTCAGCTTCACAAAGGTGTTGGAACGTTTCGCCACAACGCTGGCAAACCAGGTCAACCTCGGCATGGGCAGTGCCTTTCATAACGGTCAACTTCTGGACATCTTTGCCAAAGTGCAGTGACACATCCACATCACTTCGCAAGCCTGCGGTTGATGCCTCCAGCCTGGGCATCTGCGACTTTTCAACTATCCCGACATAATCGAGTAGCTTCAAGGCACTACGGACTGGATCAACCTTAACGGGCAACTTCACCTTTTGCATAGGGCGCGAATATTATAGGTCCAACAGGGGATAGTCAAAGGAAAAAGTCCTTACCGCCGATGATTTTAACATCACAAGTCCCCAGTATGTCGGGGCTTGCGCTCATCGGTGACCGATTATGCCACAAAGCGGAGGATCCGACACAGGATCCTGTCCACCCCTTGCGCCCTCGCATGTTCGCCAAGGTGCCACTCATGGCATCCTGCGTTCTTCATCCAGTGGGCAAGATGAGTGTTCGCCTGTGGCAATGGCCCTGATACGGCCGGCCATGACCAGGTCATACCGGATGCCATGGCGGGGCTCGCATCCCAACCGACCATTGCCCTGCCGATGGCACGGCGATACCATCGGCCGCTGACTGCTACGAACCTGGATATCATGATGTCGACACCGCTGATCCTCGCCTCCACCTCCCCCTATCGCAAAGCCCTGCTGGAAAAACTCGGCCTCCCCTTCGAGTGTGCGGCCCCCCGGGTGGATGAATCCCCTCTGCCCGGCGAATCCGCCGAGGCGCTGGTGACGCGGCTCGCCCATGCCAAGGCACTAGCCATTGCCGACGCCGTTGAGCGGGGATTGATCATTGGCTCCGATCAGGTGTGTGTCTGTAACGGTCGGATCCTCGGCAAACCCGGGTCGGTGGACAATGCGGTGGCGCAACTCATGGCCGCACAAGGGCGCAGCGTCACCTTCTATACCGGCCTCACCGTGCTGGATGCCGCCACGGGCCAATGCCACGGACTGGTCGAGCCCTTCACGGTCTGTTTTCGCACCCTGGATGAAGCGGCCATTCGCCGCTATGTCGAGGCAGAGCGACCGCTCGATTGCGCCGGCAGCTTCAAGTGTGAAGGGATGGGAATCGTGTTGTTCGAGGCGCTGGAGGGACGCGATCCCAATGCCCTGATAGGCCTGCCCCTGATCGGCCTCATCGAGCTGCTGGGGCGTCACGGCCTCAATCTGCCCTGACGTCCTTGGTACGCCAGCCACGAAAAAACGGGAGCCCAGGCTCCCGTTTTGTCATCCTTATCAACGATTCGCTAATCCAGGCTGCGTCTTAGCTGGGTCATGGTATCGACGATGGCGACCGGATCATGGGCCAGCAGCCGTTCTCTGCCGTGCACGCCCCAGGTCACCCCGATGCGGGCCATCCCCAGCGACTGGGCCATGCCAAGATCATGGACAGAATCCCCTATCATCACCGCCTCGCCGACCGGCACTGCCAGCTCGTTCAGCAGCTGACTCAGCATCAGGGGATCGGGTTTGGAACGGGCCTCGTCGGCGCCGCGGCTGGCGGCAAACAGCGGCCCCAGACCCGTCTCCTCCAGTACCCGATCCAGACCACGGCGAGACTTGCCGGTCGCCACAGCCAGCAAGATGCCGCGCCCATGCCAGTCATGGAGCAAGTCGACGACTCCGGCAAACAGCGGACTCGGCGTATCGTCATGAAGATAGTGATGACGATAGGAGGCGACCAGACGGGCGCAGGACGCACTCCCGGCCGTCAATCCAAACAGGTTCGCCAGCCCCACCTCCAGGCTCAGGCCGATGATCTGCCGGGTCTGCTCCCGGGTCGGGAGGGAGAGGCCACACTCCCCGGCGGCCAGCTCGACACAGTTGACGATGCGCCCGATGGAGTCCATCAGCGTACCATCCCAGTCGAAAATGGCGAGCCGGGTGCCCTGCATCAGCGCGCCAGCCTGCTCAGGAAGGTATCGAGCTCGGGGGCCAGCGGCGCCTCGATCAACACCTCACGACCATCCACCGGATGGGTAAAGGTGAGCTTCCAGGCATGCAGGAACAGCCGTTTCAGCCCCTGGCTGCGCATTTTCTCATCAAAGGCTGCTTCACCGTATTTATCATCGCAGGCGATGGGATGACCGGCATGCTGGGTGTGGACCCGGATCTGGTGGGTGCGGCCTGTGATGGGGCTGCATTCCACCAGGGTTGCCTCGGCAAACTGGCGGGCAATCCGGAAGCGGGTTTCTGACGGCTTGCCGTCACTGCTGACCCGCACCACCCGCTCGCCCGATTGCAGATCGTTCTTGCGCAGGGGCGCATTGACCACCTTGACGTGGGACTGCCACTGACCGCGCACCAGCGCCAGGTACTGCTTGCGCATGGTCTTGACCCGCAACTGCTCGTGCAGGCTGCGCAGGGCACTGCGCTTCTTGGCAACCAGCAGCACGCCGGAGGTGTCGCGATCGAGGCGGTGAACCAGCTCGAGGAAGCGGGCTTCCGGACGCAGGGCCCGCAGCCCCTCGATGACGCCAAAGCTCAGGCCGCTGCCGCCGTGCACCGCCATGCCGGACGGTTTGTTGAGCACTATCATGGCCTCGTCTTCAAACAGGATCTGGCTCTCCAGACGCTGGATGCTGCCGAGGTTGGCGGAGGGCAATTCATTCTTTTCGGCGACGCGCACGGGGGGCACCCGCACCTCGTCACCCGGGCAGAGCTTGTATTCCGGTTTGATGCGCTTCTTGTTGACGCGCACCTCCCCTTTGCGAAGGATGCGATAGATCAGGCTCTTGGGGACGCCCTTTAACTGAGTCTTGAGAAAATTGTCGATGCGCTGCCCTTCATGCTCAGCTTCGATGGTGAGCAGCTGCACTTGTTGATGTATCTGTGTCATGGCGCGGATTTTAACACCCCACGGGCCCCTTGGCTCCATGCTTTGTTGAAAAATGGCACCTTGCTATAAAAGCGGTTTAAATGGGATAATAAACAAGGTTTTGTCATTGTGTTCAAGCCTTGTACTAAGTGGCCAAAAAGTATGCCACCCAATCCCGAAACACCGTGTATACAAGAACATGACGGTTCCCGGGTGCGAGGTACAGCGCATGGAGAACGCAAACAGAACCGGCTATTTGTCTCCACTCCGGCATCCTTTATTCATCCCTTCTCGAGAAGGCTGAACCAGAGCGCCCTTAGTTTGCGCCTCATGCATACCCCAACCGGGAGGTTGCCCCAGTATGCTGAAGACCCGAGGCCGGCGCCGGCAGGATCCAGTGGAGGAAATCAAAATGACAAAATAATGAGAACTCAATGAAAAGAATGCTAATCAACGCGACTCAGGAAGAGGAGTTGCGCGTAGCGCTGGTTGACGGACAACAGCTCTACGATTTGGATATTGAAAGTCCGGGACACGAGCAGAAGAAAGCGAACATTTACAAGGGCAAAATCACCCGCGTAGAACCCAGTCTCGAAGCTGCTTTTGTCGACTACGGCGCCGAGCGCCACGGTTTCCTGCCGTTAAAGGAGATCGCCCGCAATTACTTCCCCTCCGGTTACTCCTATCAGGGTCGTCCCAACATCAAAGAAGTGGTCCGCGAGGGCCAGGAAGTGATCGTCCAGATCGATAAGGAAGAGCGTGGCACCAAAGGTGCAGCCCTCACCACCTTCATCAGCCTGGCCGGCAGCTACCTGGTGCTGATGCCCAACAACCCCCGTGCCGGCGGCATTTCCCGCCGCATCGAGGGTGACGAGCGCACCGAGCTGAAAGAAGCCCTGTCGGGTCTTACCGTGCCGGAAGGCATGGGGCTCATCGTGCGTACCGCCGGTGTCGGCAAGTCCCCCGAGGAGCTCTCCTGGGATCTGAACGTCCTGCTCAATCACTGGGATTCCATCCACAAGGCCTCCCAGCAGCGTGCCGCCCCCGTGCTCATCCACCAGGAGAGCAACGTGATCGTGCGCGCCATTCGTGACTATCTGCGTCGCGATGTGGGCGAGATCCTGATCGACAACCCCGTCATCTTCGAGCGCGCCAAGGCGCACATCGAACTGGTTCGCCCCGATTTCCTCAATCGGGTCAAGCTGTACCAGGGGGACGTGGCCCTGTTCAACCACTTCCAGATCGAGAGCCAGATTGAGTCTGCGTTCCAGCGGGAAGTGCGCCTGCCCTCCGGCGGCAGCATCGTCATCGATCCGACCGAGGCCCTGACCTCCATCGACATCAACTCCTCCCGCGCCACCAAGGGCGGCGACATCGAGGAAACTGCGCTGCAGACCAACCTGGAAGCGGCCGACGAGATTGCCCGTCAGTTGCGCCTGCGCGACCTGGGTGGCCTGATTGTCATCGATTTCATCGACATGACCCCGGTTCGCCATCAGCGCGAAGTGGAAAACCGTCTGCGTGAAGCCGTGCATCAGGACAGGGCCCGCATCCAGTTGGGACGGATCTCCCGCTTCGGCCTGCTGGAGATGTCTCGCCAGCGCCTGCGCCCCTCCCTCAACGAGTCCAGCAGCCACATCTGCCCCCGTTGCCAGGGTCAGGGGGTGATCCGTGACAACGAATCCCTCGCCCTGTCCATCCTGCGCCTCATCGAAGAAGAGGCCCTGAAGGACAACACGGAGCAGGTCCATGCCCAGGTACCTGTGGATGTCGCCGCCTACCTGCTCAACGAGAAGCGCAGCTCCATCGCCAACCTCGAGCAGCGCAACGACGTGCGCCTCTACATCATCCCGAACCAGCACCTGGAGACGCCCCACTACGAGGTGACCCGCATTCGCAAGAATGAGATCCCCGAAGCGGTGAGCTACGAGCTGAAGACGGAGATAGCCAAGCCCGTCTACCAGCCAAAGCAGGCCCAGGCCATCGAGCGGGAACAGCCGCTGCTGCAAGGCTTCATCCAGCCGGCCCAGCCTGCGCCTGCGGCCGCTGCGCCTCAGCCTGCCGCTCCGGTCACCCCTGCCCCCGTGGCAGAGGCTGGCCTGGTCGGCAAGTTCTTCAAGGCCATCGCCGGCATCTTCGCCGCGAGCCCAGCCACTCCCGAGGCCAAACCGGCCGCCCCGGTCCAGACCGAGGCCCGCAAGGAAGAGAGCCATCGCCATCAGCGTGACGAGCGCCGTGGCTCGCGTCAGGGCAACCGCAACCGCAACGAAGGTGGCGAACAGCGCCGTGACGCCAAGAGTGGCGAGCAGGGTGACAACCGTGCCCGTCGCCCGCGCAAGGAACGTGAGCCCCGTACCGAACGCGAACCGCGTCAGGCCAACGAGGCGCGCACCGAGCGCGAGCCCCGTCAGCCTCGCACCGAACGGGAACCCCGTCAGGCCAACGAAGCCCGCGCCGAGCGTGAGCCCCGTCAGCCCCGCGAACCGCGTCAGCCCCGGGAACCCCGTGGCGAGCGTGAGCCGCGCCAGCCCCGCGAGCCACGCGCCGAGCGTGAAGCCCAGGTGCAGGCCGTGGTCGCCGCCGAGGCGCTGCCGACCCAGGTAGAGACTCAAGCCGAGGCTCACCAGGAGAAGGAGCTGATCGTCGCCGAGCGCCGCGAACGTCGTCAACTGCGCAAGCAGATCCGCGTCGACGCCCCCCAGGCCGAGCAGCCGGTAGCCGCCGTGGTGGCCACCGAAGGCGCCGATGTCCAGCAGGGTGACGATCAGGACGGCCAGCGCCGCTCCCGTCGCAATCCCCGTGGCCAGCGTGGCGAAGGTCAGCGTCGCAAGCGCATCAACGAAGAGACCCGCAACCAGCGCGAAGAGGAGCAGCCCCAGGTCGAGAGCAATGAGCCCGTGACCCCCCTGGTTGCCCCTCTGAGCCCGCAAGCCATCGCCGCCGCGACCCAGGCCTCCGCCGCCCTGGTCGAGCATGCCGTCGTGGATACCGATCACCACCTGCCGGAAGTGCCCTTCGTCGACACCAGCAAGGTTGTCAGCGAGCCGGTTGCTCCGGTTGCCGACTCCGCGCCGCAAGCCGAGCAGAAGGTCGAGCAAGCGGTTGTGGTCGCGAGCGTGCAGGCAGAGGCCAGCGTGGTCACCGCAGCCGAACCCGCAGTTGAGCCGACCCTGGTCGAGCCCAAGGTTGAAGCGCCCGCCCAGGCCGATACCCCCGTTCAGGTGGTGGAAGCGGCCCCGGCCCCTGTGCAGGCTGACGCCGCGCCGGTTGACCTGGTTCAGGTTGACGCTGCGCCCGTTGAGCCGGCTCAGGCCGACGTGACCCAGGCGCCGGTAGCAACCGAAGTGGAAGCTGCCCCAGTGGCCGACACCGCTCCCGTGGTCACCGAGGCAGAGGCCATCGCCCCTGCCGCCGAGGCCCCGGTGGCAGCCGCGCCAAGTGCCGACGTCAGCGCCCCCGCCAAGGTAGAGGCCGCCAAGTCTGCGCCGCGCGCCACCGGTGGCTTGCTGGCCAAGGCCCGCAAAGCCTCCGCCCCCATGGCGACCCCGGCTGAAGCCCCTGCCCTGCCGGCCGCCGAGCCTGTCGACTACCCGCCCCTGGTGCGCGGTGACGTCGCCAGCTCGGGTCGTCACGCAGGCAGCACAGCAGCCGTCAACAAGGCCCACAGCCCGGCCGGTCGTCCCTAAGGGGGAACGCCCGTCACCAAAAAGAGCCGCATCTGCGGCTCTTTTTTTATCCCGGGTTTGCCGGGCACTTATCTTTTTCCCTCATCTTCCACGCCTGGAGGCTGTGACCATCAAGGCGGACCGTTTAGAGAGGCGCTTTCGGGCCCCCTGCTCTCGTCACAAATGGCTCTCCTTCAGTTCTTCCACCATCGGCTCGACTGGCTCACCTCCCGTCAGAAACGAAGAGAGCCACGCAAGGTGGCTCTCTTTTAAAGGGGGCAATGGGCAGCTCAGCTCGCCCAGGTGATGATGTGATCCTCCCACTCTCCCGCCTCGCGCTCGTGTATCACCTTGCCACGCACCGACTGGCCAGCCTGGTGCATGGCGGAGCGGCTGCCGGTGATGAGCGGATGCCAGGCCGGCAGGCTCTGTCCCTCGGCCAGCAGACGGTAGGCGCAGCTTGACGGCAGCCAGTTGAACTCGGCAATCTTGTCCACCGTGATCTGCAGGCAGTCCGGCTCCTGCTTGAAGCGATTGTGATAATCGGAGCACTGGCAGCTCCTGGTATTGAGCAGATTGCAGGCCACATTGGTGAACACCAGCTCATCGGTATCGGCGTCGATCAGCTTGTTGAGGCAGCACTTGCCGCAGCCATCGCACAGGGACTCCCACTCGGCCGTGGTCATCTGTTGCAGGGTCTTGGCCTGCCAAAAAGGAGTTTGCATAAGAGGCTCGCTAAATACACCAGGAAAGCGCGTGGTTATACCCCTTATCCCCCGATATTTCAAGGTGAAGGCTGTATGGTCCAATCATACTGGGCACCATGCTGCCATCCGGTTGGAAGCCGTATGACCACTCCCCTTTGAGGGCAATGGTTGAGGGCAACGGTCAGGTGAATACCCTCACCATACCGATTAAGTGCCATAAAAAATGCCGCCCTGGGGCGGCATCTTGCTATCGGAGAGAACAGGCTAACTTACCAGCCGGTCACTTCCCGCAGGGCCTTGCCGATATCGGCCAGGGAGCGCACGGTTTTCACACCGGCATCTTCCAGGGCGGCAAACTTCTCGGCCGCGGTACCCTTGCCACCGGCGATGATGGCGCCAGCATGGCCCATGCGCTTGCCCGGAGGCGCGGTGACGCCCGCGATGTAGGAGACCACCGGCTTGGTGACGTTGGCCTTGATGTAGGCCGCCGCTTCTTCCTCGGCATTGCCGCCGATCTCGCCGATCATGACGATGGCTTCGGTCTGCGGATCGTTCTGGAACATCTCCAGGATGTCGATGAAGTTGGAGCCCGGGATGGGGTCGCCGCCGATGCCGACGCAGGTGGACTGGCCGAAGCCTTCGTCCGTGGTCTGCTTGACCGCTTCATAGGTCAGGGTGCCGGAGCGGGAGACGATGCCCACCTTGCCGGGCTGGTGAATGTGACCGGGCATGATGCCGATCTTGCACTCACCCGGAGTGATGACGCCCGGGCAGTTGGGGCCAATCATGCGCACGCCGGTTTCCTGCAGCTTCACCTTGACGTCCAGCATGTCCAGGGTCGGGATGCCTTCGGTGATGGTGACGATGAGCTGGATGCCGGCATCGATGGCTTCCAGGATGGCGTCCTTGCAGAAGGGCGCCGGCACATAGATGACGGAGGCGGTGGCACCGGTGGCTTCCACGGCGTCACGCACCGTGTTGAATACCGGCAGGCCCAGGTGGGTAGTGCCACCCTTGCCCGGGGACACGCCGCCGACCATCTGGGTGCCGTAGGCAATGGCCTGTTCGGAGTGGAAGGTACCCTGGCCGCCGGTGAAGCCCTGGCAGATCACCTTGGTATCTTTGTTGATCAGAACGCTCATTATTTGGCCTCCGCTGCTTTAACCACTTGCTGAGCTGCGTCAGTCAGACTCTTGGCGGCGATGATGTTGAGGCCGCTCTCGGCCAGTTTCTGGGCACCCAGGTCGGCATTGTTGCCTTCCAGACGTACCACCACGGGCACCTTGACCCCCACTTCCTTCACGGCGCCTATGATGCCTTCCGCGATCATGTCGCAGCGCACTATGCCACCGAAGATGTTGACCAGCACGGCCTGCACCTTGGTGTCGGAGAGGATGATCTTGAACGCCTCGGTTACCCGCTCCTTGGTGGCGCCACCGCCGACGTCCAGGAAGTTGGCCGGTGAGCCGCCATGCAGGTTGACGATGTCCATGGTGCCCATGGCCAGACCCGCACCGTTGACCATGCAGCCGATGTTGCCGTCGAGGGCCACATAGTTCAGCTCCCACTGGGCGGCGTGCGCCTCGCGGGGGTCATCCTGGGAGGGATCGTGCATCTCGCGCAGCTTGGGTTGGCGGTACATGGCGTTGGCATCGATGTTGATCTTGCCGTCCAGGCAGTGCAGGTTGCCCTTGTCGGTGATGACCAGGGGGTTGATCTCCAGCAGGGCGAAGTCGCAATCCTGGAACATCTTGCCCAGACCCATGAAGATCTTGGTGAACTGCTTGATCTGATCGCCGACCAGACCCAGCTTGAAGGCCAGCTCGCGGGCCTGATAGGCCTGGGGGCCCACCAGGGGATCGATGGCGGCCTTGTGGATCAGGTGCGGCGTCTCTTCGGCGACTTTCTCGATCTCGACACCGCCCTCGGTGGAGGCCATGAAGACCACGCGGCGGCTGCTGCGATCGACCACGGCGCCCAGGTAGAGCTCCTTGGCGATGTCGGTGCAGGATTCCACCAGGATCTTGGTGACCGGCTGGCCGTTGGCGTCGGTCTGGTAGGTGACCAGGTTCTTGCCAAGCCAGTTCTGGGCGAAGGCACGGATCTCGTCCTTGCTCTTGGCCAGCTTGACGCCGCCCGCTTTACCGCGGCCGCCGGCGTGCACCTGGCACTTGACGACCCACATGTTGCCGCCAATCTTGTCTGCCGCTTCGGCAGCTTCTTGCGGGGTTGCGCAGGCATAACCTTCGGAGACCGGCAGGCCATACTGGGCAAACAGCTGTTTTGCCTGATATTCATGCAAATTCATGATGTTCTATCCGTGTTGTCGTTATATCCGTTGGGGTGTTTCTCAATGCCCCTGCGATAGGGGCCCGGACAGGCCCCTATATTCTTGGTGATCAGACGTCCAGCAGCAGACGGGTCGGATCTTCCAGCAGCTCCTTGATGGAAACCAGGAAGCCGACCGACTCGCGGCCGTCGATGATGCGGTGATCGTAGGAGAGCGCCAGGTACATCATCGGCAGGATTTCCACCTTGCCGTCCACCGCCATGGGCCTGTCCTGGATCTTGTGCATCCCCAGGATGGCGCTCTGCGGCGGGTTGATGATGGGAGTGGACATCAGGGAGCCGAACACGCCACCGTTGGTGATGGTGAAGTTGCCGCCGGTCAGTTCGTCCACGGTCAGTTTGCCGTCACGACCCTTGCCCGCCAGCTCCTTGATGGCCTTCTCGATGTCGGCCAGGCTCATGCTGTCGCAATCGCGCAGCACAGGTGTCACCAGACCGCGGGGGGTGGAGACGGCGATGCTGACGTCGAAGTAGTTGTGATAGACGATGTCGTCACCATCCAGCGCCGCGTTCACTTCCGGGTAGCGCTTGAGGGATTCCACTACCGCCTTCACGTAGAAGGACATGAAGCCGAGCTTGATGCCGTGCTTCTTCTCGAAGATCTCGCCGTACTGCTTGCGCAGCTTCATGATGGGCGCCATGTTGATCTCGTTGAAGGTGGTCAGCATGGCTGTGGTGTTCTTGGCCTCCAGCAGACGTTCGGCGATACGCTTGCGCAGGCGGGTCATGGGCACCCGCTTCTCGGTGCGACCGGCCAGGGGGGCGATCGGCGCAGCCGGAGCTGCCGCAACCGGGGCGGCGGCGGGCTTGCTGCCACCCTTGAGGAAGGCTTCCACGTCTTCCTTGGTGACGCGACCGCCCTTGCCGGTACCGGTCAGCTTGGCCACGTCGATGGCGTGCTCGGCCACCAGACGGCGCACCGAGGGGCTCAGATCATCGGCCGCGCCACTCTCGGCGGCGGCTTCAACCGGCTTCTCCTTGGTCTCTTCGCCCGCGACCGGAGCGGCCTTGAGCATGGCGATCAGCTGGCGGGAGAGCACGGTGGCGCCTTCGGCCTGCAGAATGTCACCCAGGATGCCTGCTTCCGGCGCCGGCACTTCCAGTACGACCTTGTCGGTCTCGATGTCGACCAGCACTTCGTCACGGGCAACCAGATCCCCCGGCTGCTTGTGCCAGGTCGCGATGGTGGCGTCGGCCACTGATTCCGGCAGGTCCGGTACCTTGATCTCGATAGTCATGTAATCAGTTCCTTGTTACTTCTTGTTCAGGGCTTAGGCCAGAGTAAGGGCGTCTTCCACCAGGGCTTTCTGCTGCTTGGCGTGGACGGACATGTAACCGACCGCCGGTGAGGCGGAGGCCGAACGACCGGCATAACGCAGGGTGGCACCGGCAGGCAGGACCCCATCATAGTGATGGCGAGTGCAATACCAGGCGCCCTGGTTCTGCGGCTCTTCCTGACACCAGACGAAATCGGTGACATGGGCATAATCGGCCAGGATGGCGCGCACTTCCGCCTCGGGGAAGGGATAGAGCTGCTCAATGCGCACAAGGGCCACGTCTTGCTGCTCGGCCTTGCGACGGGCATCGAGCAGGTCGTAGTAGACCTTGCCGGAGCAGAACACCACCCGCTTGACCGCTTTCGGATCCAGGGCGTCGATCTCGCCGATGGCGTTCTGGAAGGTGCCTTGTGCCAGTTCCTCGAGCTTGCTCACCGCCAGCGGATGGCGCAGCAGGGACTTGGGCGACATCACGATGAGCGGACGACGCATGGGACGCACCACCTGGCGGCGCAGCATGTGATAGACCTGGGCCGGGGTGGAGGGCACACACACCTGCATGTTGTGCTCGGCGCACATCTGCAGATAGCGCTCCAGACGGGCGGAGGAGTGCTCCGGACCCTGTCCCTCGTAGCCGTGGGGCAGCAGCATGGTCAGGCCGCACATCCGGCCCCACTTCTGTTCGCCGGAGGAGAGGAACTGGTCGATCACCACCTGGGCACCGTTGGCGAAGTCACCGAACTGGGCTTCCCAGATGGTGAGGCCGGCTGGCTCGGCGCTGGCGTAACCATATTCGAACGCCAGTACCGCCTCTTCGGAGAGCACGGAGTCATAGACTTCGAACGGTCCCTGCTGCTCGTGAATGTTGCACAGCGGTGTGTAGGTGCTGGCATCGTTCTGGTTGTGCAGCACGGCATGGCGGTGGAAGAAGGTGCCGCGGCCGGAATCCTGCCCCGTGATACGGATGCGGGCGCCCTTGTCCACCAGGGTGGCGTAGGCCAGGGTCTCGGCGAAGCCCCAGTCCAGCAGCTTGTCGCCGGCGGCCATCATGCGGCGGTCTTCGTAGATCTTCTGCACCTGACGTTGCAGCACGTGGGAGGCCGGGTACTGGCTGACGCGCTCGCCCAGGGCCTTGAGCTGCTCCATGGGCAGGCTGGCGTCATAGTGCATGGCCCAGTCGTGACCCAGGTACGGGGTCCAGTCCACGGAGTGCAGCTCCATGGGGCGCCACTCCTTGACCACCCGCTCCCCCTTGTCCAGGGCGTCACGGTATTCATTGACCTGGGCGGTGGCCAGCTCCTGGCTGATGCTGCCTTCGGCGACCAGCTGATCGGCGTAGATCTTGCGCGGCGTCGGATGCTGCTTGATCTTCTGGTACATCAAGGGCTGGGTCGCGCTCGGCTCGTCCGCCTCGTTGTGGCCGTGACGACGGTAGCAGACCAGCTCGATCACCACGTCGCGCTTGAAGGTGTTGCGATAATCCAGCGCTATCTGGGTCACCAGCACCACGGCTTCCGGGTCATCCCCGTTGACGTGCAGCACGGGGGCCTGCACCGCCTTGGCGATGTCGGTGCAATATTCGGTGGAGCGCACGTCACGCATGTTGGAGGTGGTGAAGCCCACCTGGTTGTTGATGACGATGCGCACCGTCCCGCCCACGCCATAGGCTCGGGTCTGGGACATGTTGAAGGTCTCGGCAACGACACCCTGCCCCGCGATGGCCGAGTCACCGTGGATGGTGATGGGCAAGACGCTGGAGCCGTCCTTGTCACCGCGGCGGTCCATGCGCGCACGCACGGAGCCGATGACCACGGGGTTGACGATTTCGAGGTGAGACGGGTTGAAGGCGAGCGCCAGGTGGACGTTGCCGCCCGGGGTGGCGAAGTCGGAGGAGAAGCCCATGTGGTACTTCACGTCCCCTGTGCCCCAGGATTCGCCGTGCTTGCCGGCGAACTCGTCGAACAGATCCTGGGCGCGCTTGCCCAGCACGTTGATCAGCACGTTGAGGCGACCGCGGTGGGCCATGCCGATCACGGCCTCCTTGCAGCCCTGCTCACCGGCGCGGCGGATCAATTCTTTCAGCATGGGCACCATGGCATCGCCCCCTTCCAGGGAGAAGCGCTTGGCGCCGGGGAACTTGGCCCCCAGGTATTTTTCCAGCCCTTCGGCGGCGGTCAGGTTCTCGAGGAAGCGGGTCTTCTCTTCGAGGGTGTAGGTCCCCTTCCCTTCGATGGACTCGAGCCTGTCTTGCAGCCAGCGCTTCTCCTCGGTGGAGGTGAGGTGCATATAGTCGGCGCCGATGGAGCCGCAATAGGTCTTCTTGAGCGAGGCGTAGAGATCGGAGAGCACCATGGTCTCGCGACCGATGGCATAGGAGCCCACATTGAAGGTGGCCTCCATGTCTGCGCCCAGCAGATTGTGGAAGGCCGGGTCGAGCTCGGCAACGGTTTCACGGGCCCAGAGACCGAGGGGATCCAGCTTGGCATTCTGGTGACCACGAAAACGGAAGGCGTTGATCAGTTGCAATACGCGCACCTGCTTCGCATCCACCTGGGGATCGGAAACGGGGGCACTGAAACGGGAGGGGTCCTTGGCCAGACGACGGAAATAATCGCGGACCTGGGAGTGGGGTTGTTCTACCGCGTGACCATTGACCTGGGGCAGTTCAGCAAAGATGCTGCGCCACTCCTCGGCAACGGAATCGGGATCGTCCAGAAAGGATTCGTACAAATCCTCTATATAGCTTGCATTCGCACCAGCCAGGTGAGATGACTCCAACCAGGCCTTCATCACGCCGTTATGCATGTCTATCCCTTGTACTTCTTGTCACTGCCACGAAGCAGCTTTGTCGGGGTTAAACGGCCACCCTTCCAGGGGTCGAGTGGCCATCCAGAGGTCGGGCCCCTGCCCTTGCGGCGGGGCCCTGGGTATTACACAGCCCGGTTGAGCAGCATCGACTTGATATGGCCGATGGCCTTGGTCGGGTTGAGGCCCTTAGGACAGACGCTCACACAGTTCATGATGCCGTGGCAACGGAAGACGCTGAAGGCATCATCCAGGTTGCCCAGACGCTCAGTGGTGGCGCTGTCGCGGCTGTCGGCCAGCCAGCGATAGGCGGCAAGCAGACCGGCGGGGCCGATGAACTTGTCCGGGTTCCACCAGAAGGAGGGGCAAGAGGTCGAGCAGCAGGCACAGAGGATACATTCGTACAGGCCGTCGAGCTTGGCACGCTCTTCAGGGGATTGCAGGTGCTCACGCACGGGCGGCAATTTTTCGTCGTTGATGAGGAAGGGCTTGACCTTCTCCCACTGGGTGTAGAACTGGGTCATGTCGATCACCAGATCGCGGATCACCGGCAGGCCGGGCAAGGGGCGGATGACCACCTTGTTGCCCTTCTTCAAGAGATCGGAGAGCGGGGTGATGCAGGCAAGACCGTTCTTGCCATTCATGTTGATCCCGTCCGAGCCACAGACCCCTTCACGGCAGGAGCGACGGAAGGCGAGCGTGGGATCCAGCTCTTTGAGCTGGATCAGCGCATCGAGCACCATCATGTCGGAACCTTCAGGAATATCAAGACGATAATCCTTCATATGTGGGGCGTTATCAACGTCCGGGTTATAGCGATATACCGAGAATGTGACGTTCATTGTGCTTTGCTCCGCAATCAGTAAGTCCGGACCTTGGGCGGGAACGCCTCACGGGTCTTGGGTGACATGTTGACCGCGCGACGGGTCATGGACTCGGTGTCCGGGTGATAGAGGCTGTGGCACAACCAGCTATCGTCGTCACGCTCCGGGAAGTCGAAGCGGCTGTGGGCGCCCCGGCTCTCGGTACGGAAGTTGGCCGCCACCGCGGTGGCAAACGCCGTCTCCATCAGGTTGTCCAGCTCCAGGCACTCGATGCGCTGGGTGTTGAACTCCTTGGAGGTGTCGTCCAGACGGGCGTTCTTCAGGCGCTCGCGGATGAGCTTGAGCTCCGCCAGCCCTTCGGCCATGGCGTCACCTTCACGGAACACGGAGAAGTTGTTCTGCATGCAGCGTTGCAGATCCCGGCGGATCTGGGCCGGGTCTTCACCGTCTCGGGTGTTCTCCCAGCGATTGAAACGGGCCAGGGCGGCATCGATGTCCGCTTCGGAGGCGGCGCGGCCATGCTCCATCTCCCCCAGGGTGTTGACCAGGTGCATGCCGGCGGCACGACCGAACACCACTAGATCCAGCAGGGAGTTGCCACCGAGGCGGTTAGCACCGTGCACGGAGACGCAGGCGATTTCCCCCACCGCGAACAGGCCGACCACGGGGACGTCGTTGCCGTCTTTATCCTGGGTCAGGCACTGGCCGTTCACGCTGGTCGGCACGCCGCCCATCATGTAGTGGCAGGTCGGGATGATGGGGATGGGTTCCTTGACCGGATCCACGTGGGCGAAGGTGCGAGAGAGCTCGCAGATGCCCGGCAGGCGCGATTCCAGTACGTCCTTGCCCAGGTGATCCAGCTTGAGCTTGATGTGCGGGCCCCAGGGACCGTCGCAACCACGGCCTTCGCGGATCTCGATCATGATGGAGCGGGCCACCACATCGCGACCGGCCAGATCCTTGGCGTTGGGCGCATAGCGCTCCATGAAGCGCTCGCCGTCCTTGTTGAGCAGATAACCGCCCTCACCGCGACAGCCTTCGGTCACCAGCACCCCTGCCCCGGCGATGCCGGTGGGGTGGAACTGCCAGAATTCCATGTCCTGCACGCCCACACCGGCGCGCAGCGCCATGCCGACGCCGTCACCGGTATTGATGTGCGCGTTGGTGGTGGACTGGTAGATGCGACCGGCGCCGCCGGTGGCAAGCACGGTGGCCTTGGCCTTGAAGTAGACGACTTCGCCGCTCTCCATGTCGATGGCGGTACAACCCACCACGTGGCCGTCCTGGTTCTTCACCAGATCCAGGGCATACCACTCGGAGAAGACGGTGGTCTTGCTCTTGACGTTTTGCTGATACAGGGTGTGCAGCAGGGCGTGACCGGTACGGTCGGCCGCCGCGGCGGTACGCGCCGCCTGCTCACCGCCAAAATCCTTGGACTGGCCACCGAACGGGCGCTGATAGACGCGGCCGTTGTCGAAGCGGGAGAAGGGCAAGCCCATGTTCTCCAGTTCGTAGACGGCTTCCGGGCCCGTCTTGCACATGTATTCGATCGCTTCCTGGTCACCGATGTAATCGGAGCCCTTGACGGTGTCGTACATGTGCCACTGCCAGTTGTCGTCATGGGCATTGCCCAGGGCGACCGTGATCCCGCCCTGGGCGGACACGGTATGGGAGCGGGTCGGGAATACCTTGGACAGCAGAGCACAGCTCTTGCCGGATTGGGCAATCTGCAGTGCGGCACGCATGCCGGCGCCACCGGCACCGATCACCACCGCATCAAATTCACGAGTTGGAATAGTCACCTTATACACCCCACAGCACGACGAAACCCGTCATCAGATAGACAAACAAGACCACGACCAGGGCAAATTGCAGAGAGCCCCGTACGGCAACCGGCTTGATATAGTCGGTCAGCACCTGCCACAGGCCGATCCAGGCGTGGATCAGCACACAGAAGAGCGCCAACAGGGTGAACACCTTGGTAAAGGTCTGGGCGAAGAAGCCGACCCATACCTGGTAGGTGATGTCGTTGAAGGCAATGAAACCCACCAGATAGAGGGTGTAGAACGTCATGATGAGGGCGGTGGCACGGATCAGGATGTAATCGTGAACGCCGCTGCGCCCGAAGGTTGCAGAATTGGTTACCATACCAGTACTCCCGCCAATACCGCCAAGACACCGGTGATCACGAAGGCCACACGGGCGCTCTGTGAGCCGGATTCCAGCTCTTCCCAATAGCCCATGTCCATGATCAGGTGACGAATACCACCAACGATGTGGTACGCGAGCGCCGTCAGGATCCCCCAAAACACGAGTTTGACCAGGATGTTGTCCAGGATGGACATGACAGTGTCGAAACCCTCGGGAGAGGAAAGGGAAGTACCAAGCATCCACAGCAAGATGGAAAGCGCCACAAAGGTGATCACCCCTGAGACACGATGCAAGATGGAAGCGATGGCGGTGACAGGAAAGCTGATAGTCTGTAGGTCGAGGTTTACAGGTCTCTGTTTATTTTTCACGGCTTTGCCCACTCAGCTCCATTGAGCACGTTAGTTATTGTTTTCACAAACTATTGAGGGCACGGAGTGGCATTTGTTAGGATTTTGTTACCAAAACAACTCAGGAAAGCCAAAAACAACATTTTCAATATCACATCCGGCTTTGCGAAAGCGTTTCAAACACCGACAGCCATCACCCACGAGGCGCAGTATATCGGCGGCCTTAACCAATGACAATCAAATAGCTACAAAGAAAACCCAAAACCGTAAACCAGATCTCACATCTTGTTTAACAGGTCATTAATGATCATTCAGCAAAATTGACAAGGGTGGGGAACTCTGGTTCAAATAAGGCGCTCCAGCCGCCCCCCTGGGTGAGAAAAGGGTGAGAAACCCTTGTGCCTGAGTCATGAATCTCGTAATAGAGTACGACTGGAACAAATTATAAAAGAGCAAAGGAGACGTGCTATGGCTGATAAAATAGCCACCCTACACTTACCCGGAAAAGAGCCGGTCGAATTGCCGATCCTGTCCGGTACTCTGGGACCCGATGTGATTGATGTCAGAAAGCTGGGCGCTCAGGGTTACTTCACCTTCGATCCCGGCTTCATGGCCACAGGTTCTTGCAAATCCTCCATTACTTACATCGATGGCGATCAGGGTGTCTTGCTGCACCGTGGTTACCCCATCGCCCAGTTGGCGACCCAGGCCAGCTATCTGGAAGTCTGCTACATCCTGCTGTACGGCGAAGCCCCGACCAAGGCGCAATACGCCGAGTTCGAGCGCATGGTGATGCGTCATACCATGGTGCACGAACAGATCGTCTACTTCTTCCGCGGTTTTCGCCGTGACGCCCACCCCATGGCCATCATGTGCGGTGTGGTCGGTGCCCTGTCCGCCTTCTACCACGATGCGCTTGACATCAACAACGAGCAGCACCGCGAGATCTGCGCCTTCCGCCTGCTCTCCAAGATGCCGACCCTGGCCGCCATGAGTTACAAATACTCGGTCGGTCAACCCTTCATGCATCCGCGCAACGGCCTCTCCTATGCCGGCAACTTCCTGCACATGATGTTTGGCGTGCCGACCGAGGAGTACAAGGTCAATCCCATCGTCGAGCGGGCCATGGATCGCATCTTCACCCTGCATGCGGATCACGAGCAGAACGCCTCTACCTCTACCGTGCGTCTGGCGGGCTCCTCCGGTGCCAACCCGTTTGCCTGTATCTCCGCCGGGATCGCCTCCCTGTGGGGACCGGCTCACGGCGGTGCCAACGAAGCCTGCCTCAAGATGCTCGAGGAGATTGGGTCTGTGGATCGCATCCCCGAGTTCATCGAGAAGGCCAAGGACAAGAACGACCCCTTCCGCCTGATGGGCTTCGGTCACCGGGTCTACAAGAACCACGATCCCCGTGCCCAGGTCATGCGTCAGACCTGCCACGAGGTGCTCGAAGAGCTGCAGATCAAGGATCCGCTGCTGGCCGTCGCCATGGAGCTGGAGCGCATCGCGCTGTCCGATGCCTACTTCATCGAGAAGAAACTCTACCCGAACGTGGACTTCTACTCCGGCATCATCATGAAGGCCATCGGCATCCCCGTCTCCATGTTCACCGTGATCTTCGCCATGTCCCGTACCATCGGCTGGATTGCCCACTGGAACGAGATGCTGTCCGATCCGGATCAGAAGATAGGTCGCCCGCGTCAACTCTATGTCGGCGCGTCGGAGCGCGAGTTCACTCCGCTCGAACAGCGCTGATCGGCCCGTTGCCAAGACAGTGATCAAGAAGGCGGTCATTGACCGCCTTTTTCTTTCGCGTTTTAATCCTCGCTTGAATTCATCAACGAGGCCCATGCCCATGAAATTACCCCTTGCCGCTGCCGCCCTGGCGCTCGCTGGCTGTCAACCGGCCCCCGCTCCTAAGGGCGACACCCTCTTCATCAACACCCAGCTGGTGCCCTGCACAGGTGTAGGCCCCATGCAGTGCATGGAGGTCAAGGAGAGCAAGGATCAGGACTGGACGTTGTTTTACAGCCAAATTCAAGGCTTTACCTTCGAACCTGGTTACCTGTACGAGTTGAAGATTGCCAAGCATCCGGTGGAAAATCCCCCCGCAGACGCCCCCAGCATTCGCTACGAACTGCTGGAACTGGTGAGCAAACAAGCGGCCAAATGAGCCGTGAGTGCATGGAAAAAGGCCGCTTGTGCGGCCTTTTTGCTTTTTGTCGAAAGGGAATGAACTCTTACTCCTTCACCTCTTCATGGGCGGAAAACTCGCGCATGAAGCCCTCGGCCCGCTCCACCATCCGGGTTGAGCCCACGAAGTAAGGGGTGCGCTGATGCAGGGCGGTCGGTTGTATGTCCATGATGCGACGGAAACCGTCAGAGGCCTTGCCCCCCGCCTGCTCCACCAGGAATGCCATGGGATTGCACTCATAGAGCAGGCGCAGCTTGCCGTTCGGGGAGTTGGTGCCGGACGGATAGATATAGATGCCGCCCTTGAGCAGGTTGCGGTGAAAATCCGATACCAGGGAGCCGATATAGCGGGAGGTATAGGGTCTGTGGGTCGCCTCATCCCGCTCCTGGCAATATTTCAGGTATTTCTTCACCCCGTCCGGGAACTTGATGTAGTTGCCCTCGTTGATGGAGTAGATCTTGCCCTCCTCCGGGATGCGGATGTTCTCGTGGGAGAGGCAGAAGCAGCCGATGGAAGGGTCATAGGTGAAACCGTTGACCCCAAAGCCTGTGGTGTACACCAGCATGGTGGAAGAGCCATAGACCACGTAGCCGGCGGCAACCTGACGGTGGCCCGGCTGCAGGAAGTCATCCAGGCGCACCGGCGAGCCCGGCTCGCTGACCCGGCGATAGATGGAGAAGATGGTGCCGACCGAGACGTTGACATCGATGTTGGAGGAGCCATCGAGGGGATCTATCAGCACCACATACTTGGAGTGAGCCGAGAGCGCCGAATCGAAGGCGACGAAGTCCTCCTCCTCCTCGGAGGCCATGCCGCACACCTCGCCCCTGGCCTCCAGGGCCGCCTTGAAGCGCTCGTTGGCGTAGACATCCAGCTTCTGCTGCTCTTCACCCTGCACATTCGAGGAGCCCACCGATCCCATGATGTCGGCCAGTCCGGCCTTGTTGATCTCCCGGTTGACCACCTTGGCAGCGAGGCGAATGGAGCTGAGCAAGGAGCTGAGTTCGCCGGTTGCGGTCGGATAGTCCGCCTGTTTTTTGACGATGTACTCACCCAGGGTGATCATGTTCTTCATGGTGTTTCCTTTGAGCGTTTCCGTTGGCGTTGAAAACGTTTGCAGGGCGGCACAAAAAAAGTGCCGGACCCGGCATCGTTGTTATGTAACCCAATGTAACGTTGAAAATTTGTTTTTGCAGCGAATTAACTCATTGAATTTCTGTTCAAAAAAGTCACATCACTGGCCATTTCGCGCTTGATGTGCCGAGGTCACCCCGGACTTTCGAGAAGTTAATTCGCTTCGATAAGCCGCCAGAGGCCGCTCTCCCCTCCTCCTGCGCCCCTCCCTGACGATGCCCATGCCTTGGGGGAGCCGGACTCGCGCTTGAGCTTTCCTTGCGGATACAGCACACTGGGATCGCTTTGGAAGCATACAAAAACATAAGGATATTCAATGAAGAAGACCCTCATCGCCGGGGCCGTGCTGGCCCTGTTCGCGCTGCCCGCCCTGGCAGCACAGGTACCACCCGGCACCACATTGCTCCCCGCCGATCAGCAGACCTTTATTCGCAACATAGGAGCAGAGCCCGCCTCCATCGACCCCCAGCTGGTGGAGGAGAGTTCGGGCAGCGAGATAGTGAACGATCTGTTCGAGGGCCTCTATACAGTGGACGGCAATGGCAAGCTGCAGCCGGCCGGCGCGATCGGTTATGAGGTGGATGCCAGCGGCACCCTCTACACCTTCACCCTCAGGCCCGACGCCAGGTGGTCCAACGGCGAGCCGGTGACGGCGGCAGATTATGTCTATGGCTGGCAGCGGGCGGCGGATCCCAAGACCGCATCGAACTATGCCTGGTTCATCGAGCTGACCGGGGTCACCGGTGCCAGCGAGGTGCTGGCGGGCAAGGCAAGCCCGGATACCCTCGGCATCAAGGCCCTCGATGACCATACCCTGCAGATCCGCCTCAAGGCCCCCGTCCCCTTCTTCCTCAAGACCCTCTCCCACTACACCACCTTCCCGGCGCCACGGGCAACCATCGCCAAGTTTGGCCAGGAGTGGGTCAAACCGGGCAATATCGTTTCGAATGGTGCCTATGTGCTCAAGGAGTGGACCCCCAACGAGCGTCTGGTGGCCGAACGCAATCCCCATTACTGGGACAATGCCAATACGGTGATCAACAAGGTGCTCTATCTGGAGATAGTGGCCGACACCGCCGCCTACAATCGCTATCGGGCCGGCAGCCTGCACTACACCAGCTATCCCCTGGAGCAATACGCCGTCCTGAAGAAATCGGCGCCGGACGAACTGCTCAACGTGCCGCTGCTGGCCAGCTATTACTATGTGTTCAACACCCAGCGCAAACCCTTTGACGACCCCAGGGTGCGCAAGGCGCTCTCTCTGGCCATCGACCGCGACACCATCACAGGCAAGATCCTGGGCCAGGGGCAGATCTCGGCCTACAGCTTCACGCCGCCCATCGTCGATGGCTTCGAGCTCAAGCCCTCCCGCAGCCAGCAGATGAGCAAGGAGCAACGTATCCGGGAAGCCAAGGCGCTGCTGGCCGAGGCCGGTTATGGCCCGGACAAGCCCCTGAGCGTGGATATCCTCTACAACACCAACGAAGGCCACAAGAAGATAGCGCTCGCCATCTCCTCCATGTGGAAGCACAACCTGGGGGTGAAATCCGAGCTCAACAACATGGAGTGGAAGACCATGGTTTCCGCCCTCAACGAGGGAGACTTCGGGGTGAGCCGCTACTCCTGGAACGGCGACTACAACGACGCCTCCACCTTCCTCGACATCATGACCTCCAGCAGCTCGGCCAACAGTGGCAAGTGGGTCAACAAGGAGTATGACGCCCTGCTCGCCAGGGCCCACGATGCCCAGAGCCCGGCCGAGCGCAACCAGCTTTATCAGGCGGCAGAGCAGATCCTCGATAAGGAAGCCCCCATCGCTCCCGTCTACTTCTACGTGAAGTCCCGACTGCTCAAGCCCTTCGTGAAGGGCTACCCCTACCACAACCCCCAGGATCTGGTCTATTCCAAGGACATGTACCTGATCGCCCAGTAAGGCCCCGACGGCGGATCCTGATAACAGACGGCCCCATTGCGGGGCCGTTTTCCTATGGACGAGAAAGCGGGCGTCCCCTTGCGACTGAAGATGGATCTGACATCGACTGGGCTAGCTGCCGTCAGGGTCGCCTGGCAAGAAAGGGCGTCAGGATGAGGACGGCCACCAGCCAGCATGACCACGCCATGGCTGCCAGTGAGAACTGCCCCAGCGCGAGCTTGCTGACGATGTCATCGCCGGTCCAGAGGCCATGCAGGAGAAGGGAAAGAGCGCCGCCAATGGAGGCATGATGGATGAGATCCGCAGCAAAAAACGCTCATTGCAGGAGGCCAGGTGCCGGGAGCAAGGACCATATCCCGGGGGCAAAACAATCAGACCCTCCGAAGAGGGTCTGGGGCACGGCATGGCGGCAACGCGGGGGGCGTCGTTACGCCGCATCCATGTGCAGGCGACCTATCAGGGCGTTGACCTCGAGCACCGTCTGGCGGTGCGGCAGATCGGCCTGGTTCGGCATCAGCAGCAGCCCGGACTGAAAGTCGAAGCGGCCACGGCCATGGATATAAATGCGCCCCTTGAAGAAGGTTTTGACGTGCTTTGCCACCATCAGCGGCAGGTATTTTTTAAATACTCTCATCGTTGTAACCTCTTGCCATTGTCCCCGTATGACAGCAGTTTCTGCGAAACGGTTCCCTGAAAACTGGATATTCATCCATGAACAACAAGGTCAAACATTAAAAAAGCTGAATGTTATCAAATTGTTTCGATGGGTATTGTATGAGGTCCAGTCAGCCAGAGCAAGTTGCCTTTACCCTGCTGCCACTCGATGCAGGCCAGACCCGAGGTGGCGAACATGGGGGCACCGGCCGCCGGGCTCAGCATCTGCACCAGATAGCCCACCAGGGGCAGGTGGCTGACCATGAGGATGCTGTCGTGCTGGTCGGCCAGGGCGGTGAGATAACTGGCCACCAGGGCCGGATCGCCGTAAGGGGTGATCTCCGCACTCTCCTCGACCCGGCTCGGGGTCGGCAACACCTGGCTTATCCCCTGCCAGGTCTGACGCGCCCGCAGATAGTTGCTGTGGATCACCAATCCCAGGCCATTGTCCAACTGGGGGGCGAGCCAACGCGCCATGTGCAGCGATTCTGCCACCCCCTGTTCGGTCAAGGGACGCTGTTCATCGGTTTTCGCATTCATGCCAGCCTGGCCATGACGCATGATGTAAATCTTCATTCCCACCTCACCCTGTCGGGCCTGTTTGGACGTTGACGGCGGGGCGATCTTACCTTGACCCGCACGGGGAAACAATTGCGCGACCTCTCAGAAAAGGGTTTGCCCAACCGGGAACCGAGGTCGATAATCATCTTTAAATTCAAATAAATCCAACATGAGTCAACGCCTATGAGCCCCTATGCCAGCCCGAATGACCACAGGCAGTATCACTACCTCACGCTGGCCAACCGGCTCAAGGTGCTCCTCATTTGCGACCCTGAGACCGACAAATCGGCGGCCTCCCTGGCGGTCAATACCGGCCATTTCGACGATCCCGCCGATCGCCAGGGCATGGCCCACTTCCTCGAGCATATGCTGTTTCTCGGTACCCGGACCTTCCCCAAACCCGGCGAATATCAGCAGTTCATGAATCGTCACGGCGGCAGCAACAACGCCTGGACAGGTACCGAGTTCACCAACTTCTTCTTCGATATCGACAATGCCTACTTCGAGCAGGGGCTGGCCCGGTTCGCCCAGTTCTTCATCTGCCCGACCCTGGCGCCCGAATGGGTCGACAAGGAGCGCAACGCGGTCGATTCCGAGTATCGCCTCAAGCTGATGGACGATGTGCGCCGCAGCTATCAGGTACACAAGGAGACGGTCAACCCGGCCCACCCCTTCACCAAGTTCTCGGTCGGCAATCTCGATACCCTGGCGGATCTGCCGGGGCGCAGCCTGCATGGCGACCTTGTTGCTTTCTACGAGCGCCACTACAGCGCGGATCGCATGGCGTTGGTGATGCTGTCGCCCGAGTCTATTGCGACCCAATTAACCTGGTGTGAACACTTCTTCGGCCCCATCGTCGATCGCAATCTTGGGGAGCCCGCCCTGACGGAGCCCCTCTACCGGCAGGAGGATTTGGGGCTGCGCATCGATCTGGTACCGGTCAAGGAGAGCCGCCGACTGAGCCTGACCTTCCCGCTGCCGCCGGTCGATGCCTATTACGATCGAAAACCCCTCACCTTCCTCAGCCACCTCATCGGCTATGAGGGCAATGGCAGCCTGCTCTCCCTGCTCAAGGAGAAAGGATGGGTCAATCAGCTGGCAGCCGGTGGGGGCGTGAGCGGCAGCAACTTCAAGGATTTTGGCATCAACTTCGGCCTGACCCCGGCAGGGGTCGATCATGTGGACGAGATCATCGGCCTGCTGTTTGGCTATCTCAAGCTGATCCAGCGCCAGGGGCTCGCCCCCTGGCGCTACGTGGAGAAGCAGCAGGTGCTCGAGTCGGCGTTTCGCTTCCAGGAGCGGGGCAAGGCCCAGGACACGGTGGCGGGCCTGGTGCTCAACCTCTTTCTCTATCGCCCGGAGGATCTGCTCTACGGCGACTACATGATGCGCGAGTATGACGAGCCCCTGATCGCACGCCTGCTCGCCAAGCTGATCCCCCACAACCTGAGGGTCACCCTGGTGGCCCCCGGGCTTGTCACGGATCGCCTCGCCCGCTGGTATCAGACCCCCTACAAGGTGAGCACCATCCCGGAGGCCAGCAAGATCCGCTGGCAACAGTGCGAGCCCGATAGCGCCCTGGCCCTGCCCGAGCCCAACCCCTTCATCGCCGGTCGCCTGGAACCCAGGACACCCGCGATCGCCGCCGACCAGCCCGCCTGCCTGATAGACAGGCCCGGCTTTCGGCTCTGGCACCTTCATGAACACCAGTTCAAGGTCCCCAAGGGCAACCTCTACATCGCCATCGACAGCGAACACGCGGTCAAGAGTCCGCGCCACATCGCCATGGCCCGGCTCGCGGTGGAGCTGCTTAGCGATCACCTCAACGCCCTCACCTACCCGGCCGAGCTCGCCGGCCTCGGCTATCAGATGTATGCCCACCAGGGGGGATTTACCATCACCCTGAGCGGCTTCTCCGACAAGCAGGCCCTGCTGCTGGACATGATCCTTGGCAATCGCACCCTGGGCTATCCGGATCCGGCCCGCTTCGCGGCCATCAAGCAGCAGCTTGTTCGCAACTGGGAGAACCAGGCCAAGACCCGTCCCATCAACCAGCTGTTCAACCAGCTCACCAGCCTGCTGCAACCCAACAACCCGCCCTTCGAGCAGTTGCTGCGCCATCTGCGCGGCGTCGAGATTGGCGAGATGCCGGCCTTCGTCGCCCAGCTGTTCAGGGAGGTGCACGTGGAGACCCTGGTGCACGGCGACTGGCAGGAGAGCGAAGCCCTGGCCCTGGCCGCCCTGCTCGAGCGCCATCTCGCGCCCTACAGCCAGCCGGGCAGCGAGACCCGCCGCCCCCTGCTCTCCATCCAGGACAGAGGCACCCTCATTCGCCAGCACGGCTGCGAGCACGAAGACTCGGCGCTGCTGGTCTACTACCAGTCCCGCACCACCCGAGCGCGGGATCTCGCCTGCTTCACCCTGGCCAACCACATCATGTCCTCTACCTTCTTTCACGAGTTGCGCACCCGTCAGCAGCTCGGCTACGTGGTGGGAGCCGGCAACCTGCCCCTCAATCGCCACCCCGGCCTCATCTTTTATATCCAGTCGCCGGTGGCGGGGCCCCAGGTGCTGCTCGATGCGGTGGAGCAGTTCATCGATCTCTTCCCCCTGGCCATGCTCGAGTTCAGCGAGCAGCAATGGCAGGAGAGCAAGGCGGGGCTGCAGGCCCAGCTCAGCGAGCGGGATGCCAACCTGCGCAGCCGCGGTCAGCGGCTCTGGGTCAGCATAGGCAACAAGGATCTGGGCTTTGATCAGCGAGAAAGGGTCTGCGAGGAGGTGGGCAGGCTCAATCGCGCCGATCTGGTGCGCTTTGTCACCCAACTGAGATCCCGCACCTCGGACAGGCTCATCCTCTGCAGCTATGGCCAGGGCCATGAGCACGACGAGCGGATCACAGGGCAGATCATCGACGACACAGGGGCATTTCGCCTCACCGCTCAGCCCTTCGATGGCTGATGCGCCCCCAAGAAAAAGCCGGCCAAAGAGGCCGGCTGGAAATACCACCATAAAGACGGCAAGAGCCGCCAAACGTGAACATGAGCGTGAAAATCAGACACTGGACGGCACGCGACCGGGTCGATGCCAGCAGTGATTGAGAAACGAGACCATCTTACCCCCTCCCGGCAGAGGCCGGTTGATCTACATCAAAAGAGGTAGCAAAGAGCCAGGAAGCTGTCCGTTTGCCGATCGGGATCACGGCTTCCACCTCTTGTAGGCTGACGCGCAGCGCGTTCATCGTTCGGGGCCACCCGCAGA
Source organism: Aeromonas bivalvium (assembly GCF_046078285.1). Taxonomy (NCBI): domain Bacteria; kingdom Pseudomonadati; phylum Pseudomonadota; class Gammaproteobacteria; order Aeromonadales; family Aeromonadaceae; genus Aeromonas; species Aeromonas bivalvium. The sequence goes on along the minus strand of NZ_JBGXBV010000001.1, from coordinate 280,905 downwards.
CGCCCCTCAGCCCCGGCGGATCAGCCGGTAAGCCACCTCGTCGAAATAGGAGAGCTGCCCCGAGAGCACCCTGGGGTGATCCAGCTCCGTCGCCCGGCCCAGCACCTCGACACCAAAGTCGCGCTCAAACAGGGTGCGCACCTCCATCTCCCCCACCGAGAACGGCGGCTGTTGCTGCTGCTCGGGCTGATACTCGAGGGTCACCAGCAACACCTGCCCCCCCGCTTCCACCAGGCGGCTCATCAGGGCGGCATACTGGCGGCGCATGGCGCCCGGCAAGGCGATGAGGGCCGCCCTGTCATAGACCAGGCGATAACGCTGCCCAAGCTCGGGGGCGGCGAAGAAATCCCCCTGATAAATGCGTAGATCCTCGTGGCGGTGGCACTGATAGGGGCCCACCTCGCTTCTCTCTGCACTCAGCTTGTTCTCGTCAAAAAACTGGGTAATGGCGAGCTCGGAGAGCTCGAACCCATCCACCGGATGCCCCTGCTCACGCAGCCAGAGCATGTCCCGGGACTTGCCACAAAGGGGCACCAGCACGGGGGCGCTCCCTTGCTGGGCCGACCACCAGGATTGCAGCCAGCGGTTGAAATCTGCCTGATGAAAGCCAATCCGGTTCTCTTTCCACTTCTGGTGCCAAAACGCCGCTTCCATCATCTTCCTCTCGTCATCTGCAATGGTGCATCACTATCACAACTTCATCTAAGTGGTGCAAGCCCCATGATCCCGCCCCTGTGCAAGACAAGACTTGGAAGGAGCCAGCGGGACTCACACCGGGCAGGCCCCCCTCAGGCCACGACCCCAGGCTGGCTTGTCGCCATCCCTGTCAGCCGGGTCAGGATTTGCGCGAAGGCGGGTCGCCGGGAGGGCGCCTCAAAGAGGCACTCCCCGGCCAGACGATGAAGGGCATCCAGATTGGCATCCCCCCCATCACAGCGCGCCAGCAACTCGGCCAGCAGGCAGCCAAAGGCCCGTACCTCCAGGCGCTCCAGCCGCCCGGCCAGCTCGCCGTCGGTGCGGTCATAGCAGGAGGCGGCGCCAAAGTCCCCGAGCAGCACCTGCCCCTGTGCCTCCTGCGGCGAATGAGGCATCGCGGGCTGCAAGGAGTACAGCAGGTTGTGGGCGTAGAGATCGCCGTGCAGTATGCCCCGCTCGTGCAGGTGCCGGGCGGCCGCAGCCACCCCCTGCCCCATGGCCATCACCTGGGCCGGGGTAAAGTTGAGATCCGCTGGATAGACATCCCGGGTGCAGGAGTCCAGGCTAGGGGGCCCCGCCAGGGTAGCGAAGGTGGGATCTATCAGAGGCATCACCAGTGCCGGGATGCCGGAGGGATGATCGCTCACCCGCCCCATCACCCCGACCAGGTTTGGATGGCGACCGGCGGCCAGGGACGCTCCCATCTCGCTCAGGGGCAGGCCGTCGCTGGTGACGGCCCCCTTGAAGAGCTTGACCGCCACCGCCCTAGGTCCTTCGGCCCTCGCCCACTCGGCGCGATAAATGACGCCGGACGCCCCCTCCCCGAGCACATCCTCCAGTGAGAGCGCCTGCCAGGGGATCTCGGCAGTGAACTCCGATATGCCGTTCAGGCACGCCTGCTCATCACAGAAGGGGTTGCCCGCAAAGGCCAGCCAGGACAGACGTGGCAAGTCGAGCAGCCACTCGGGCAGTGCCTCCAGCCGGTTGGCGGCGATGCGCAAAAGCTCCAAACGGTGGCAACCGGCAAGAGTCTCGGGAAGCTCATGTAGCCGGTTGCCCGAGAGCATCAGCTTTTGCAGATCAATGCACTGACCCAATTCGCCGGGCAGCGACTCAATCTCGTTGTCGGTCAGAATGAGCCAGCGCAGCCTAGCGGGCAGGGAGGCGGCCGAGACGGTCGCGATGCGGTTGGCCTTGAAGCCCACCATGGTGAGCGCAGGGCAGCGCCCCAGCACTTGGGGCAGTTCGGTGAAGCGGTTCTCGGAGCAGAAGAGGATGCGCAGCTTCTTGCACTCGGCCAGCTCGTCAGGCAACTCGCTCAGCTGGTTGCCGGTGAGATCCAGCACCTCCAGGGTCTCCTTGAGGCTCAGGATCTCGGGGGGGAACACAGCGAGGTTTTCAGCAAGTTTGAGGTGGCGGGCGCCAAGCAGTTCGCCCGCGCGCAGCTGTTCCAGGGTATGCATGGGATCGTCTCTATCAAGATTCGGGCTTGCGGTGGCTCACTGCGGGGCACTCCCCCCAGGCCACAAAGGAGGGGCATTATAGGGAATGACGGCCAAAGATGGCCGATTTTCTTGCAAGGCCTTCTCTTGCAAAGCCCCCCATCCCCACACACCCACGCCCCATTGCCATCGATCATTCGGGTCGCGCGCTTGGGAGGTTGATCATTTGGTTGGCGCCATATAGTATGGCGCCATATAAAGTCATTCGAGACTCACCATCATGATCACGCTGGAACAGAAACACCTCGCCCTGCTCGAGGATGCAGAGCACCGCGGACACGCGGACACCCAAAACATACGCGTCTGCTTTGAGGTGTTGACCCTCGCCGCAGCCATCGATCAGGCGTGCGCGGCGCGCCTGGCCCCTCACCGCCTCTCCGAAGGCAAGTTCGTGCTGCTGTTTTTGCTGCGCGACCTGCCACAAGGGCTGGCCCCCCACGAGCTTGCCGACAAGGCGGGGGTCACACGGGCCACCATCACCGGCCTGCTCGACGGGCTGCAACGGGACGGCCTGCTGGCTCGCCACAGCGACAGCCAGGACAGGCGAAAGATCTCGGTGCGCCTGACAGAGCAGGGCCAGGCCCTGGCGCAGCACCTGCTCGATGAGCACAGCCAGTGGATAGGCTCCCTGTTTGCCGGGTTCGATCAGGCAGAGCGAGAGACCCTGAGCGCCCTGCTCAAGCGAGCCTGGCTCAACGTCATCTCATCCCGGGCAGGCTGCACTGAGGCCGCCACAGAGGAGCACCCATGACACGCAGCCGTATCACGGATATCGCCCCCTCACGCCTCGCCCAGCTCAACCGGGGAGAGATCGAGGCAAGCAACCTGACCGAATGCCTGGCGGTGGATTTTGCCGCCCTGATGCAGTGCACCCTGCCTGCGCTCGGGCCCCTGGCGCTGGCGTCGATGCACGCCGCATCCGGGGAGGGCATTACCCGGCGCATGGCACTGGCCGCCAGGCTGCTCCTGACCGAGAACGGCACGAGGGATCTTGCGGCGCTCAGCCGTCATCCCTCCGATACCGTGCGGGGCTGGGCCTGTTTCATGGTGGGCGCGAGCGAGGGGCTGTCGCTCAGCGACCGCCTGGCCCTCATTCGCCCCCTCGCCGATGATCCGCACTTCGGGGTGCGCGAGTGGGCCTGGCTCGCAATGCGAACGACCATTGCCGCGCAGCTGGAGGCGGCCATTGCCGCCCTGGTGCCCTGGACGGCGGAGCCGTCCGAGCGGCTGCGACGCTTTGCCAGCGAGGCGACCCGCCCCCGCGGCGTCTGGTGTACCCATCTTGCGTCCTTGCGACAAGCGCCGGAGCAGGCCCTGGTGCTGCTCGAGCCCCTCAAGGCCGATCCCGCCCCCTATGTGCAGGACTCCGTCGCCAACTGGCTGAACGATGCGAGCAAAGACAGGCCACAGTGGGTCACTGATCTCTGCGCGCGCTGGTCTCGCGAAAGCCCCTGCTCCGCGACAACCCGGATTTGTCAACGCGCCTTGCGCACCTTGCGCAAGGGCCAACTCCCGAAGGAACCCCTATGACCCACTATCTGGCAGAGCTCTACACCCCCACTCCCGCCTGGCTGGCACTGAGCCAGGCGGCCCGTCAGCAGTTCTTCGAGGCCATTGGCGCAGGCATGGCCAACCTCGCCGCCCTCGGGGTGGAGCCCATCGCCCTGGGCGAGACCCATGCCGCCACCCTCCATGGCGCATCCCAACCCTTTTTCGCCATCTGGCGCGGGCCGGATGCCGCGGCCATCGAGGCCCTCGTCCAGGGGATAGCCGCATCGGGCTGGCACGACTACTTCGAGACGGTCAACGCAACCGGCGCCGGTGTCTCCCTGGGCGAGCACCTTGCACAGTTGGCCGCCCTGCCCTGCGCCGCCACATCCAGCCCCGCCCTGGCCTGATAACCCCTAAAAGAGCGTTATCCCACCATGCCTTGCGTCAGTGCCGCCGACTCCGGTGGCACTGTTTTCCACGCCCTGCCCTTGCAAACCCATGACACCACCATATGGGAAAGCGGCGCCACAGCCCCGCTCCCTTCCCACTTCCTTCCCACTCCCTTCATAAAACGCTGATATCTCCTGATGCCGTGATGGCCCATCGCCGATGGCACAAGTGAGCAAGATCCGGGTCGTCGTGACGAAGGTTCGCAGCCATAGTGCTTTCAAACCAAAAGTGCTTTCGACCCCTCAAGGGGTTGAACCAAAGGAGGTTTGAACCAGGAGGGGGTTGAACCCGTCCACTTGTCTGCCAATCCTGCATGGGCGCCGTCACCTGGCGCCATGCACATCTCGCGAGGGAACTGCCATGTCATTACTGACCAACAAGATCGCCATCATCACAGGAGCCAGCTCAGGTATCGGTCGCGCCAGCGCCATCCTGTTTGCACGGGAGGGGGCCAGCGTCGTGCTGGGGGCACGCCGCCAGCCCGAGCTGGATGCCCTGGTGGAGGAGATCAGGAAATTCGGGGGCCAGGCGGTGAGCCTCGCGGGGGATGTGAAAAGCGAGACTTACGCCAGCGCCCTGGTGGAGCTGGCAGTGGGGCGTTTCGGCGGGCTCGATGTCGCCTTTAACAACGCCGGCACCACGGGGGCGCCGGGCAGCGTACAGGAGATGGCACTGATCCAGTGGCATGAGACCCTGGACACCAACCTCACCAGCGCCTTTGTGGGGGCCAAGTACCAGATCCCCGCCATGGTGGCGCGCGGGGGCGGCTCCCTTATCTTTACCTCCACCTTCGTCGGCCATACTCTGGGGCTGCCCGGCATGGCGGCCTATGCCGCGAGCAAAGCCGGCCTCATCGGCCTGACCCAGGTGCTGGCCGCGGAGTTCGGGGCACAAGGGGTGCGGGTCAACGCCCTGCTGCCGGGGGGCACCGACACCCCCATGGGGCGGGCCTTTACCGATACGCCGGAAAGTCTCGCCTTTGTGCAGCATATGCATGCCCTCAAGCGGCTGGCCCAACCGGAGGAGATCGCCCGCTCGGCCCTCTATCTCGCGTCCGATGCCTCCAGCTTTACCACCGGCATTGCCCTGCTGGCCGATGGTGGGGTATCTATTTGTCGCACATGACCTTGTCGCACCCAAGATCCTGCGGCTGCAAACTTATCGTGAGACCGCCCTATGTCTGATTACGCCCGCATCGCCGATGCCATCCGTTTTATCGCAAGCCAGGTGGCGCGCCAGCCCACCCTGGACGAGATAGCGGCGCACGTTCACTTAAGCCCCTTTCACTTCCAGCGGCTGTTCAGCCGCTGGGCCGGGGTGACGCCCAAACGCTACCTGCAGGTGCTGACCCTGGAGCGGGCCAAGGCGCTGCTGCACGAATCGCGCTCCCTGCTGGAGGTGGCCGATACCCTGGGCCTGAGCAGCGGCTCGCGGCTCTACGATCACTTCGTGCAGCTCGAAGCGGTGACGCCAGGCGAATACAAGCAGCGCGGGGCCGGGCTGGTTATCGATCACGGGGTGCACGACACCCCCTTCGGCCAGGCGTTCGTCGCCCTGACCCCTCGGGGGGTGTGCAACTTCTCGTTTCTCGATGACCAGGCTCCAGAGGCGCCCCTGGCCGCCCTCGCCCAGCGCTGGCCTGCGGCAGAGCTGCGAGAAGCGCCATCACGCACCCAAGGGGTCATCCACACCATGTTCGATGACAGCAAGGCGCCGGATCGCCCCATCTCCTTGCACGTGAGCGGCACCAACTTTCAGATCAGCGTCTGGCGGGCACTGCTCGAGATCCCGCCAGCCAAGGTGGTGAGCTACGCCCAGGTGGCAAGCGCCATCGGCAACCCCAAGGCCGCCCGCGCCGTGGGGCTGGCGGTGGGCGCCAACCCCGTCGCCTTGATGATCCCCTGCCACAGAGTCATCCAGCAAAACGGCAAACTCGGCGGCTATCACTGGGGTGAAACCCGCAAACAGGCGATACACGCCTGGGAAGCGGCGAGGTATGAGTGAAAGTGGCTTTCTCCGCCCGACCTGATGAGGAAAACAGGAATATTGGTAGTGAGTCAGCAGACTATCAGGTCACGCTGAACGAGCAGGCAGTGATATAAAGCGGGTGCATTAAAAGAATCGGGGCGCAGATCACCCCTTTTGTTGCTTTGGCGAGGAATGGCGCTTAACCACCCCACCCCAGCGAATTGACGAAACACGTAGAGTGCAATAAGCGCAGCGCATTGCACCGTTTGCTGAGCGGATTTTGGGCTGAGACCAAAGATCAAATTCGCGGAGCAATTTACGTTACTCCTATCGGATTACGTATTGTGACCTCACAGACTCAGCATGTAGTGCTTCAAAAAGCACCAAGGATAATTGTACACTGGCTAACAAATTTAAATACATAGCCTCCAAATTAATATCTATATAAATAGGAGTATTCAATGAAAATAGAAAAGATTAACATTTATAACTACAAATGCTATTACAGCAAGTTCTCAATCGACTTTAACAAAGGCGTAAATATTCTTGTCGGTGACAATGGTTCTGGAAAATCAACAATCCTTGAGGCAGCTCATTTAGCATTGAGTGGTATATTATACGGTAGGTATTTAAAAAAACGAACTAACCCAATATATATTCAACAACAAGGCTGTTGCCGAATATTTAGAAAAAGTTAACAATCGCGAGCCGAGTTTTTTACCAGAAGTTTGTATAGAAGTTTTTTTTGAAAAGGCTTCCGCACCAAAATTACAAGGCACGGGTAACAAGGAACGGAGTGATGCATGTGGTGTATCATTCAAAGTCGAGTTTGATGACACTTATACTGATGAGTATTCAGAGCTAATACGCAGTGGAGAGAAAATAAATACACTGCCAATAGAGTACTATAAAATATCTTGGTCATCTTTCGATAGAGACGCAGTTACATCAAGAAGCATTCCAATTAAATCTGTTCTAATAGATTCAACATCCAGTAAGTATCAAAACGGTTCTGATATATATATATCAAGAATTATAAAAAATGACTTAGACGATAGTGAAAAAGTTAAGCTATCTCAGGCATATAGGAAGATGAAAGATAGCTTTTCTGAAGATGATGCGGTTAAAGTAATTAACAATAAAATTGATGGTAAATCAAATGTCCAAGGTGATCATCTTCGTATCTCCGTTGACTTAGGGTCTCAAAATGCTTGGGAATCCAGTTTAATGACCTATTTGGGAGATATTCCTTTCCATCAAATAGGCAAAGGGTATCAGTGCATCATAAAAACGAATCTTGCTCTAGCTCACAAAAAAGCAAAAGAGGCTAGTCTGTTATTAATAGAAGAACCTGAGAATCACCTATCACATTCCAAGTTAAATCATTTGTTAAAATCAATAGTTGATAACTCAGCTGACAAACAAGTTATTATTTCAACACACAGTAGTTTTGTAGCCAATAAACTTGGCCTTGAAAATTTAATTTTATTAAATGATCACAAGGTCACAAAGTTCACTGATTTATCAAAAGACACTTTTGATTTTTTTAAAAAACTACCAGGTTACCAAACATTAAGGCTTCTCCTTTGTAGAAGAGCGGTGCTTGTTGAGGGTGATTCAGATGAACTCATATTTCAAAAAGCCTATATGGATAAAAACCTTGGATCATTACCTATTGAGCATGGTATTGATGTTATTTCTGTGAAATTGACATTCAAGCGTTTTTTGGAAATTGCAAAAAAAATAAACAAAAGCGTAGCTGTAATAACAGATAACGATGGTAATCATGATGAGAAAATCATAAAAAAATATCGAGATTATCATGACAGCCTTCACATAAAAATCTTTTCAGACAATCGAAACCACCTAAACACACTTGAACCACAGTTTGTTGATGCAAACAAAAATAATTTAATTGAATTATGTAAAGCACTTAGTTTAGATATAGGTAAATTTAATACCGCTGAGTTATTATCAGAAAAACTACAAACACAGAAAACTAGCTGGGCTCTCAATGTTTTCGAATCAAAAATAACCTTTAATTATCCACAATACATCACTAACGCAGTGGAGTGGTGCAATGAAAGATAATAGTCTTATAATTGCAGCCGCGGGCTCTGGAAAAACAACTTATTTGGTAGATATTGCGTTAAAAAAGCCTAATGAATCAATTTTGATTACAACTTACACTGAGTCAAATGAACAAGAGATTAAACGAAAATTCATATCTGAGGTTGGCGCAGTACCACCCAATGTAACTATTACCACATGGTTTTCATTTCTCCTAAAGCACTGGGTTAGACCATACCAGTGCCAACTAAATAGCTCTTTAGCTAAAATACGCATTGGTTTTATTCTAGTTAATCAGCGTTCAGGACTAAGGTATACAAATAAGAATGGGCAAAATGTTTATTGGTCAGATAAAAACAACTTCAATAAATATTATTTCACCTCTGACTTTAAACTATATTCTGACAAGATTTCAAAATTTGCTTTTGAAGCAAATAAAGCCAGTAATCAAGCTGTAGTTAATAGAATTACATCTCTGTATAGCATTATATGCATAGATGAAGTTCAAGATCTGGCTGGTTTTGACTTAGAGTTAATAAAGCTCCTCTTCAAGTCAAATTCCCAAGTGATAATAGTGGGAGATCCAAGGCAAGTTACTTATCAGACCCATAATACGAATAAACATGCTGAGTATAGTAATGGAAACATTAAAGATTTTGTTAAATCTGAAAAAATGCTAGGAAAACGTATCACATGTCAGATAGATGAAACGATTTTAAATAAATCTCATCGTTGCTGCCAAAGTATATGTGATTTCTCCTCAAAACTTTACCCTCAACTCCCTGCTGTAGATGCATGTGAGTGTGTTGATTGCCGTAAAGATAACATTCAGCACCAAGGAGTCTTCATCGTTTCAAAAAAACTATGCCCTGAATACTTAAGAACATATAAGCCAATACAGTTACGCTGGAACTCAGCATCAAAAATAGATAAATCCTATGATTCAATGAATTTCGGTGAGTCTAAAGGTCTCACTGTAGACCGTGCAATTATATATCCGACAGATGATATGGCAGATTGGTTTCGCCACACAGATCAACCCGAAAAATTAAAACCCGCCACTCGTGCTAAGCTATACGTGGCATTAACTCGTGCTCGTTACAGTGTAGCTATTGTATTAGACTATGACCCCAGTGAAATATTTTAAGGTGCAGAGTTTTATAAACAATAAAAGACGCCCTAAGGCGTCTTTCTTACTGGTGGGTGTTGGGGCCAACCGGTTGGACGCTCTACGCCCTCCCCGCCTTACCCGCAACCCAATCAGATCGGGGTGATGGAGGTGATATGGGCCGATCCATCCAGGGATTGGAAGATCTGCACCACGGCTTCCCCGTGGATGGGGTTGGGCAGCGGCACCGTGGTTTTGCATTTGAAACGGTAGTTGGTGCCGGCGACGACCTGGGTGGAGACTTCAAAGGGTACGTACTGCACCCCGACAAATCCTTTCAGCGCCTGATCAAATACCGCCTGATCCTTGGCGGTCAGCTTGTGATATGCGGTCCATCCACCCACCAACACTGCTTGTTCTGACATATCAAACTCTCCGTGCTCTATGATCCCTACTCGTTTGGCTGTTCGGGTTCCGCCCCGTTTATTCAAGTGGTGTCCGGACTCCACCGGGAGCCATACCAGATATCGGTATGCCCGATGACGACAGCGCACATAAAGGCGTTGCTGTCGCCACCCTCCCCTTCTGCCACGACCGCCGCCTCGCAGCGTCGGTCTCAATTGGCATGGCAGAGCCTAGTGCGAGATCCATAAAACACCCCCTGTCATATATGACAGAGGCAGGGAGGCGAGAAAGCAGCTAGCGAGGGGAAAAGTGAGGCGCAAACGATTGGAAAAAGAAAAGGCGCCTCAAGGGCGCCTTTTTGACAGTTTTGCGTTATCGGCAGGAAAGCGTCAGCCGCTTATTCCCATTCGATAGTCGCAGGCGGCTTGCCGGAGACGTCGTACACCACGCGGGAGATGCCGTTGATCTCGTTGATGATGCGATTCGACACGTGCCCCAGGAAGTCGTACGGCAGGTGAGCCCAGTGGGCGGTCATGAAGTCGATGGTTTCGACGGCGCGCAGCGCAATGACCCAGTCGTACTTGCGACCATCGCCCATGACGCCGACGGAGCGCACCGGCAGGAAGACTGCGAACGCCTGGCTGACCTGGTTGTAGAGGTCTGCTTTGCGCAGCTCTTCGATGAAGATGGCGTCAGCCTTGCGCAGCAAGTCGCAGTACTCTTTCTTCACTTCGCCAAGCACGCGCACGCCCAGACCCGGACCCGGGAAGGGGTGACGGTAGAGCATGTCGTAGGGCAGGCCGAGTTCGAGGCCGACGCGGCGCACTTCGTCCTTGAACAGCTCGCGCAGGGGCTCTACCAGACCCATCTTCATCTCTTCCGGCAGGCCGCCGACGTTGTGGTGAGACTTGATGACGTGGGCCTTGCCGGTCTTGCTGGCAGCGGATTCGATGACGTCTGGGTAGATGGTGCCTTGCGCCAGCCAGCGGGCGTTTTTCAGCTTCTTGGACTCGTCGTCGAACACCTCGACGAAGACGCGGCCTATGGTCTTGCGCTTGGCTTCCGGCTCGTCGATGCCGGCGAGAGCAGAGAGGAAGCGCTCTTCGGCGTCGACCTTGATGATGTTCAGGCCGAAGTGATCGCCGAACATGTCCATCACCTGGGTGCCTTCGTTCAGGCGCAGCAGGCCGTTGTCCACGAAGACGCAGGTCAGGCGATCGCCGATGGCGCGGTGCACCAGCATGGCGACCACGGAGGAGTCCACGCCGCCGGAGAGGCCCAGGATCACCTCGTCGTCACCCACCTGCTCGCGAATGCGGGCAACGGCGTCGTCGATGATGGTGGCCGGGGTCCAGAGGCATTCGCAGCCGCAGATATCCTTGACGAAGTGCTCCAGCATGCGGGCACCCTGACGGGTGTGGGTCACTTCCGGGTGGAACTGCACGCCGTAGAAGCGCTTGGCCTCGTCGGCCATGGCCGCATGGGGGCAGGTCGCGGTCTGGGCTATGGTGGTGAAGCCTGCGGGGATCTCGGTGACCTTGTCGCCGTGGCTCATCCAGACATCCAGCAGGGCATTGCCGTTGTCGGCGATGGCGTCTTCGATGTTGCGCAAGAGGGCACTGGTCTTGCCGGAGTGGCCCAGCACTTCGACCTGGGCATAACCGAATTCACGCAGGTTGGAGGACTGCACCTTGCCGCCGAGCTGCTCGGACATGGTCTGCATGCCGTAGCAGATGCCGAACACCGGCACGCCAGCGTTGAACACGTACTCGGGGGCGCGCGGGCTGCCCGCCTCGGTCACGGATTCCGGGCCGCCGGAGAGGATGATTCCGCTCGGATTGAACTCGCGGATCTGCTCTTCGGTTACGTCCCAGGCCCACAGCTCGCAGTAGACGCCGATTTCACGGACGCGACGGGCGATGAGCTGGGTGTACTGGGAACCAAAATCCAGGATAAGGATACGGTGGGCGTGAATGTCTTTAGTCATTTTATTCCTGCATCAGGCTGATGTTGTCACAAAAAGCACGGGATAAAAAAATGGTGGAAAAACGGGGCGCAGGGCCCCGTTTTATCAGCCCATCCGGTAGTTGGGGGCTTCTTTGGTAATGGTCACGTCGTGGACGTGGGACTCTTTCATCCCGGCGCCCGAGATGCGCACGAACTCGGCCTTGGTGCGCATGTCGTCGATGGTGGCGCTGCCGGTCAGGCCCATGGAGGAGCGCAGGCCACCCATCTGCTGGTGGATGATTTCTTTCAGGCGGCCCTTGTACGGCACGCGCCCTTCGATCCCTTCCGGCACCAGCTTGTCTGCAGCGTTGTCGGTCTGGAAGTAGCGATCGCTGGAGCCCTTGGACATGGCACCGAGGGAGCCCATGCCGCGATAGGACTTGAAGGAGCGACCCTGGTAGAGCTCGATCTCGCCCGGCGCCTCTTCGGTACCGGCGAACATGGAGCCCACCATGACGCAGCTAGCACCGGCGGCGATGGCCTTGGCCACGTCACCGGAGAAGCGGATGCCGCCATCGGCAATCACAGGCACGCCGGTGCCTTCCAGGGCGTCCACGGCGTCGGAGATGGCGGTGATCTGGGGCACGCCCACACCGGTCACGATACGGGTAGTACAGATGGAGCCCGGGCCGATACCGACCTTGACCGCGTTGACGCCAGCGGCGACCAGCGCCTTGGCGCCGGCGGCGGTGGCGACGTTGCCGCCGATGATTTGCAGGTCAGGGTAGGCTTCACGGGTCGCCTTGATGCGATCCAGCACGCCCTGGGAGTGGCCATGGGAGGAGTCAATCAGCAGCACGTCCACACCGGCTTCCACCAGGGCGGCGACGCGCTCTTCGTTGCCGGCACCGGCACCGACGGCAGCACCGACCCGCAGACGGCCGCGCTCGTCTTTACAGGCGTTCGGCTTGCGCTCGGCTTTCTGGAAGTCTTTGACGGTGATCATGCCCTTCAACTTGAAGTCGGCGTTGACCACCAGCACCTTCTCGATGCGGTGCTTCTGCATCAGGGCAACCACCTCTTCGCGAGGGGCCCCTTCACGCACGGTGACCAGACGATCCTTCTGGGTCATGATCTGTTCAACGGTCTGGGAGAGATCGATCACGAAGCGCACATCACGGCCGGTGATGATGCCCACCAGCTGGTTGCCGTCAGTCACCACGGGGTAACCGGCGAAACCGTTCTTGTGGCTCAGCTCCTTGATCTGGGCGATGGTCATGTCAGGGCGTACGGTGACGGGGTCGGAGACCACGCCGCTCTCGTACTTCTTGACCTTGCGCACTTCGGCAGCCTGCTGCTCGATGGACATGTTCTTGTGAATGAAGCCGATGCCGCCTTCCTGGGCCAGTGCGATAGCCAGACGGGCTTCGGTCACTGTGTCCATGGCAGCGGAAATCATCGGGATATTCAGGGAGATAGCAGACGTGAGCTTGGTACGCAGGTCGGCGGTATTCGGAAGAACAGTGGAGTGTGCTGGAACCAACAGTACATCGTCGAAGGTCAGCGCTTCTTTGGCAATCCTGAGCATGGCAATATCTCACCGTTGAGGAGTGGGGGTGTAAAATATTGCCGACAAATTTTACTCATGGTTTCCCGGTTGGTAAAGAAGTATTTTTGAATTTTTGATGGCGTAGCCCGTTTTTAGACGGCCAACCCGCTAAAAACCCCATCAATACAACCGCAACCATGGCGTTTTTCCCGACAAAATGATCTTTTTTGCCGTTGAGCTCCTTTCTGCCGCCAGTCTCTTGAAACAGCATTTTTCACTGACAACCCTGTCACGGCTGCCTGGCCGGTTGTCTGTTGTCAATTCCCCTGATAGCGGCCCGGCTTGTGCCAATTCATCAGCATGGCGTTCATGGCGAGCGCGCTCAAGGTAGACCAGAGCAGCAAGGGAAGCGGCAGGGCGAGCAGGGAGAGCGCAAACACCAGCACATCCAGCACCATCTGGCTCTTTCCTGCATTGATGCCGGTGCGCCTTTGCAACCAGAGCGTCACCACCCCTGTGCCCCCCACGGAAGCGTTGTGCCGCGCCAGAGACAAGACCCCCATGCCGAGGAAGGTGCCCCCCACCAGGGCGGCAAACAGGGGATGGACATAGCTCACCGTCAGGAGCAGCGGCACCGCCTGGGTGGCCGCCGAGAGGGCGACGTTGACGATCAGCGTCTTGAGGGTGAAGGCGCGCCCCATGGTGAAGTAACAGAACACCATGAAGGGCAGGTTCACCAGGAAGAAGAGCACGCCGATGGGCAGGCTGCTGACATGGGCGAGCAGCAGGGCGATGCCCGCGATGCCGCCGGTGATCATGCCGGAACACTTGAGCAGGTTGAGGCCGACTGCGATAAACATGACACCGAGCACCATGCCGTAGACATCGTCCTTGACGGAGTGGGCCAATCCCCTGCCCGCAGCCGCTGGCTGCATGGTCATTTCACCTTCCATATGACTCCTTAGATCCGACGTGATGATGGCATCCGTTGCCCGACAACCAGGCCGTTTTGGGGCTGATAGCGGCGGCCCGTTCACCTTGCCGTCCCCACCCCCCAATCTTGCGCTTCCCCGCCCTCTGATGTCGCCATCATGGGGATGACAAGGCACAGCAAAAAGAGCGCCAATCAACACAAGAGTCCACTCTACAATCAATAATCGAAATTAAATTCCGCTTAACCATCAAAAAACAGATAGATCATACCAACCCGGGAATAGCCTCTCGGGCCGATTCAGCATCTTTACCCAGTCAACCAAAAAACATGTCGTTGTCATCCCTGATTAACCCGGTTATTCGGTGGATCATGCCGACATAATGCTGCTTTGCAGCATGGATGATGCCCGTCATGGGGGAAGCCAGGGGGCGATGCGGCGTGTTTCTTCGGGGTGGGTTTCAGAAACGGATGTGGATAGCATGCACCAGTTCAGGGCAATTGCACCAAGGTGGAGCAATTTGGTGGCGTGGGTTTGTCTTACGGCGCGGCGCAGAGGCGGTATGGGCACCGCTTTGCTCACTGCAATGAACACTGCTGTGAGCAGAGCATGGAGTGACTCGGGCGCCGGGATACGCCACTCCCCTTCCCTCTAGCCCCCTTCCCACGGGTCCGCCAGTAGCTAGGCGTTAGTCGTTAGTCCACAGGCCTGCCCATCCACCAGCCCCTCCGCAGCCAGAGTCCCCTCAAGATGGGGCATCCATTCAGGCACAGGCAAATGGCGGAATAAAAAAGCCGGCCCGAAGGCGGACTCGCTGCACCCTGTGACAGGGCTTCCTTACTTGAGGTATTTGCCATCGGGGACGCTTGCCGCCATGATGCAATCCCCCTTGCCATCTCGGGTAGCAGGGCGGTTCATTCAGGGAGAGACGATGAGACCATCGGATTACGGGAGATTGCTGGCGCTGGCGGCCATCTGGGGTGCCAGCTTTTTGTTTATGCGCATCGCGGCGCCGGCGTTCGGCTCGGTCAACACCACCTTCCTGCGGGTCTTCTTTGCCCTGGTCGGGCTCGCCGCCATGCTGTTGCTGCTGCGCACCCCCATGCAGTTTCAGGGCAAGCTCAAATCCATCATGGTGCTTGGCATCATCAACTCAGGCGTCCCCTTCCTGATGTATGCCGTGGCGGCCCTCTGGCTGCCTGCGGGGTATTCCGCCATCCTCAACGCCACCACGCCCCTGATGGGGGCCCTCATCGGCTTCTCCTTCTTCCACGAGGCACTGACCTTGCGCAAGTGGGCCGGGGTCATGCTGGGGCTGGTGGGCATAGCCCTCATCACCACCACGGGGGAAGTCGACCTGAGCGGCCAACTGGCCATCGGGGTGCTGGCCTGCCTCATCGCCACCGCCTGCTATGGCTGCGCCGGCTTCCTCACCCGGCGCTGGATCAGCGAGCGAGGGGGCCTGGACGCCAAGCTGGTGGCCTTTGGCAGCCAGCTCGGTGCCTGCCTCTTCCTGCTTCCCTTCTTCGGCTACACCCTGGCGACCGGCCCCGCCGTCGACTGGACCCAGCCTGGGGTCTGGGCCTGCGTGCTGGCGGTCGGCTTCCTCTGCACCGCCTTCGCCTATCTGCTCTATTTCAGGCTGATCGCCGACATCGGCCCCCTGCGAAGCCTCACTGTCACCTTCCTCATTCCGCCCTTCGGCATCCTGTGGGGCTATCTGGTGCTGGGGGAAACCCTCACCGGCGGCTTCGTGTTCGGCGGCGCCGTGGTCTGCCTCGCGGTCTGGCTGGTGGTGAGCCCGAGCAGGGCCGCCAAGCCGGCAAAGGCGCAAGCCTAGGCTTCGCGTCATCTGGAGGGCCCCATGGCTCGGCAGATGGTATAGGCAAACTGGCGCCAGACACCGCTGCTGCCACAGACACGGACTCGGCGGATGGGCCGAACTGGGGTAAGATGACCCCCATCGTTTCTCCCGCCCCGGCGGACACAGCAGCAGGGCCAGCCTTGAATCACCTCGAACCCGCCAGTCAGAGCAGACAACAGCAGATCTTTACCGTCACCCGCCTCAACAGCGCCGTGCGCATGATCCTGGAACAGGATCTGGGGCTGGTGTGGCTCACCGGCGAGCTCTCCAACCTGGCGATGCCAAGTTCCGGCCACTGGTACTTCTCCCTCAAGGACATGTCCGCCCAGGTGCGCTGCGCCATGTTCAAGGGCAACAACCGCCGGGTGCCGTTCCGTCCCCAGGATGGCATGCAGGTGCTGGTGCAGGCGCGAGTCTCCCTCTATGAACCCCGCGGCGACTACCAGCTCATCATCGAGTCCATGCAGCCCGCCGGGGATGGCATGCTGGCCCTGCGCTTCGAGGAGCTCAAGCGTCGCCTCGGGGCCGAAGGGCTCTTTGACGAAGGGCGCAAGCGCCCCTTGCCCCAGGAACCCCGCGCCGTGGGGCTGATCACCTCCGCCACCGGCGCCGCCCTGCACGACATGCTGACGGTGCTTGAACGCCGCGCCCCGGACTTGCCCGTCTTCATCTACCCGACCCAGGTGCAAGGGAGCGCCGCCACCGCCCAGATCGTCTCGGCGA
Source organism: Aeromonas bivalvium (assembly GCF_046078285.1). NCBI lineage: Bacteria > Pseudomonadati > Pseudomonadota > Gammaproteobacteria > Aeromonadales > Aeromonadaceae > Aeromonas > Aeromonas bivalvium. The sequence goes on along the minus strand of NZ_JBGXBV010000001.1, from coordinate 264,200 downwards.
TCATGCTTGCCAACCGCCGCGCCGAGGTGGATGTGCTCATCGTCGGGCGCGGCGGCGGATCGCTCGAAGATCTCTGGTGCTTCAACGAGGAGGCGGTGGCCCGGGCCATCGCAGGCTCCACCATCCCCGTGGTGAGCGCCGTAGGACACGAGGTGGACGTCACCATCAGCGACTTCGCCGCCGATCTGCGCGCCCCCACCCCCTCCGCCGCCGCCGAGCTGGTGGCACCGGACAGGAGCACCCGCGCCCAGCGTCTGGTGCACCTCAAGCAGCGCCTGGTGCAGGCCATCTCCCGGCGCCAGACCGCCGCCCGCCACGGCTTCGTGCTGCTGCAAAAACGGCTCGATCATCAGGATCCCAAGCGCCGGCTGGAGCAGCAGTCCCAGCGTCTGGACGAGCTCGACCGCCGCTTGCAGCAGCACCTGCGTGATCGCCTGCACCAGGGGGAGCGGCGCCTGGCGGGCCTCGCCATGCGCCTGCAGGCCAGAAGCCCCGAAAAGCTGCTGGCCATCGGCAAACGTCGTCACCAGCTTGCCGAGGAGCGCCTCCATGCCCTCATCGCAAAACGCCAGGATCTCGCCCGCCACCGCCTCGCCATGCTGGGAGCCCGCCTCGACGGGATCAGCCCGCTGGCCACCCTGGGGCGGGGTTACTCCATCACCCGCACCCCCAGTGGCGAGGTCATCAGCCGCGCCGCCCAGGTGAGCCCGGGCCAGCAACTGGTCACCACCCTCGCAGAGGGAGTTCTGCGGGTGCGGGTGGAGGACGTGAACAACCAATAACGAAAGGGGGCCATCAAGCGGCCCCCTTTCGTTTCTCATTTTGCTCCCTGCCCGCTACCCCCGCGAGTGATGCCGGGCCCCGCCCGGATGAGCGGCAGGGGTTGCCGCCTCCCCTCCCAGGGGATTTGACTGCAGATACTCGAACAGACCCGCCTGCAGATTGACGTTCCAGAAGCGCCCCGCCAGGGTCAGCGCCAGTGTCTCCCCGATCCGCTCGGCCAGGCCGTGCTGTTGCCAGCGTTCAAAGAGCGGCAGCAGATGCGCCCGCAAGGGAGGCGGCAAGCGCCCGAGGGCAAGCCAGCCGGAGTCGAGCCCCCCTCGCAGCAGCCCGTCGAGACGGGCATCGGGGTTGGGCCTCATCACCATGCCGGGGGCACGCTGACCGGCCGCCAGCGCCTCGTGCCAGGCTGCCAGATCCCGGCCATACATGAGGCCGTGGCCATGGATGTTGCCCCCCGCCCCCGCGCCGAAGGGGAGGATCTCGGCGCCGCGTTTGGCCATCTGGTTGTAGCGGCTCTGCTCGGCATCGGTACGCCGCCAGTGGCTGCAGGAGAGCCGCTGCCAGCCCCCCTGCTCCAGGGTGTGGGCGCCATAGGCATACATGGCCGTCCGCTGCTGGCCATCGGCGGCCCAGCCGAGCCGGCCCTTCTCCTGCGCCCGTTCCAGATTGGTGCCCGCCATGGAGATGAGCTGATAGAGATCCACCCCGTGCACCCCGCTCGCCATCACATCCGCGATATCCTGGCGCCACACGGCCTCATCCTGCCCCGGCAGACCGAAGATGAGATCCGCCACGATCACAGCCTCGTCGTGGCGGGTCAGCGCCCTCAGCCTGGCAAGCAGTGTCTCTCTGTCGTCGAAACGGGCCGCCTGCTGGCGCACAGCTGTGTTGAAGCTCTGCACCCCGAACGAGAAGCGGTTGAAGCCCCCCGCCAGGGCCGTCTGCCACTTCTCGTCATCGAAGCCGTTGAGCCGCCCCTCCAGGGTCAGCTCCGCATCCACGGTCAGGGGAAATCGGCGAATGGCGCTGGCCAGGCGGGAGAGATCGCCCGCCGCCATGTCGGTCGGGGTGCCGCCCCCCACATAGACCGCCGAGAAGGGGCGACTCTGGCCAAAGGGAGACTCGGCGGCCCGTTGCAGGTCATCGCACAGGGCCGCCATGTAGCGGCTCATGCGCGCCGGGTTGGCGCCGTTTTCGAAGAAGTTGCAAAAACTGCAGCGCTTGCGGCAGAAGGGAACATGGATATAGAGCGCCCGCTCCTGGGCCTGGCTCGGCCGCTGCCACCAGGCTCGCCAGCCGGCGTCGTCCAGCATGAGAGGGGCAGCCCCTCCCCGGCTGGCATGGGCCGAGGTCTTGGCGGTGAAGGCGAATGCGAGGGGGGCCGGGGTGGAAAGCCCCGTCATGGTGGGAGTCAGTCTCATCAGGGGTCTGCCAGCATGGTGTTTTCGATAATGATAATTACTATCAACCACATAATGACTTGCGCCAGATCAACTGAAGATCAATAACCACACCTGGCTACCCGCGGTTAACGCCACAGCTGGATCCCGTTAACAGAATCCTTACTAAAGATGCGGTAATGTGTGCCGATAGAGAACCATCACCGACGGGCAAGCCGCCCGCTCGGCTCCCCTTTCTGCCGCACGGATCCGGTTACCCATGAAAAACCTCTCCCTCAACTGGAAAATCTTCCTCCCCCTTGCCCTGGTGATTGGGGCCAGCTTCACCCTCAGCTTCGAGCTCTCCACCTGGTTGCAGCGGGATCTTGCCCTGCGCCTGGCGGGCGAGAAGGTGGAGAGTACCGCCAACAGCTACATGGATCAGCTCAACGTCATGATGATGACCGGGGTCATTGCCAATCGGGCCCTGGTGCAGACCAAGATCAAGAGCGAGGCCGGCATCACTGAGGCCCGCCTGATCCGCGCCCCCGCCGTCAGCTCGCTGTTTGGCCCGGGCCATGCTGATCAGCAGATAGTCGACGGGTGGGACAAGCGGGCCATTGAGCAGGGGGAGACGCTCCTCGAGCAAAAAGGCAGCCAGCTCACCCTGATAAAACCCTTCAAGGCTTACAAGGAGTACCGCGGCACCCAGTGCCTCACCTGCCATCAGGTGGCCGAGGGGACCGTCATGGGGGCCGTGCGCATCAGCTATGACCTGAGCCATATCTTTGCCGAGATCCGCCACAACAACTGGCTGCTGAGCGGCTGCCTGGGGGCAGTGTTCAGCCTGGGGTTCGGGCTGCTGTGGTGGGTGCTGCAACGGCACGTCAAGGGCCCCATCAACCGGTTGCAGCGCACCATGATGCAGATGGCCAGGGAGCGGGATCTCTCCCTGCCCCTGGTCAATCACAGCCAGGATGAACTGGGCCAGATGACTCGGGCGGTCGATGAGATGGTGCAGGGTTTTCGCCACAGCCTGGCCGAGGTAGAGGGGGCCACCGCCCAGCTCTATCTGGGATCGGATCAGATCCGCGAGGGGGCGACGCGCACCGAGCACGCGGCGCGTCAGCAGGAGCTGATGACGGTCCAGGTCGCCACGGCGGTGAGCGAGCTGGCCGCCAGCTCCCACGAGGTGCGCGAACACGCTCGCCATAGCGCCGAACTCTCCGCCCTCACCAACGAGGACGCGGCCCACACCAGCAGCCTCGCCCGCCATGCCATCACGGACATGGACGAGATGGCGGCCGAGATAGCCAGAGTGGATACCGTGATCCAGCAGCTCGACAGCCGCTGCCTCGCCGTGGACGGGGTGCTGGAGGTGATCAAGGGGATCGCGGATCAGACCAATCTGCTGGCCCTGAACGCCGCCATCGAGGCGGCCCGGGCCGGGGAGCAGGGACGCGGCTTCGCCGTGGTGGCGGAGGAGGTGCGCGCCCTCTCCAGCCGCAGTCGCACCGCCAGCGAGGAGATTGCCGGCATGATAGCCGCCCTGTTAAAAGAGGCCCAGAGCGCGGTGGCCGTGATAGGGGATGCCAGGGTCAAGGCGAAGGAGAGCATAGGCAAGACGGAGGATACCCTGACGGCGATGCAGGCCATCATCACCCGCATCGCCAGCATCAATGATCTCAATGCCCAGATGGCACAATCGGCCGAGGAGCAGGACAGGGTCTGCCAGGAGGTGGACGGCGCCGTCCATGAGATCAGAAGCCGCTCGAACGACACCCTCGGCCAGGCCCATGAGGCCAGCCTCGCCAGCGCCCGCCTGGTCACCCAGTGCCAGACCCTGGAGGCCCTGCTCAAGACCTATCGTCGCTGATCCGGCCGGGGACCCTGGCACGCCACGACGCCCACAAAAAAGCGCGACCGAGTCGCGCTTTTTTACTGGATCCAGGCTGCCATCAGGCTGCGTTGCGCTCGGCCACCGCCTCTGCCAGGGTGCGCAGCAGGGTCTCGGTGTCGTCCCAGCCGATGCAGGCATCCGTGATGCTCTGACCGAAGGTGAGTTGGCACCCTTCCACCAGATCCTGGCGCCCTTCCACCAGGTGGCTCTCCACCATGACGCCGAAGACCGCCTTGCTGCCGGCGCGGATCTGGCCCGCCACATCCTCGGCCACCCGCATCTGGTTCTTGAACTGCTTGCTGCTGTTGGCGTGGCTGAAGTCGATCATCACTTTCTGGGGCAGGCCCGCCTTCTCCAGCCCTGTCACCACCTCGCCGACATGGGCGGCGCTGTAGTTCGGCTCACGGCCGCCGCGCAGTATGATGTGGCAGTCCGGGTTGCCGGCGGTGGAGACGATGGCGGAGTGACCGTACTTGGTCACCGACAGGAAGTGGTGGGGCGCGCTGGCGGCGCCGATGGCGTCAATCGCCACCTTGATGGTGCCGTCTGTGCCGTTCTTGAAGCCCACCGGGCAGGAGAGACCGGAGGCCAGCTCACGGTGTACCTGGGATTCGGTGGTGCGCGCGCCAATGGCGCCCCAGCTCATCAGATCCGCCACGTATTGCGGGGTGATCATGTCGAGGAACTCGGAGGCAGTCGGCATGCCCAGATCGTTGAGCTCGAGCAGCAACTTGCGACCGATGCGCAGGCCGTCGTTGATCTTGAAGCTGTTGTCCAGATGGGGATCGTTGATCAGCCCCTTCCAGCCCACCGTGGTGCGCGGCTTCTCGAAGTAGACCCGCATCACTATCTCCAGCTGATCCTTGTACTGCTCGCGCAGCGCCTTGAGGCGCTTGCCGTATTCGACGGCCGCGACCGGATCATGGATGGAGCAGGGACCTATCACCACCAGCAGGCGCTGATCTTCACCAGTCAGGATCTGGTGGATGGCCTGGCGGGATTCAAATACGGTAGAGACGGCCGCCTCGGTCGCCGGAAACTTCTCAAGCACCGCAACCGGGGGTAATAACTCTTTGATTTCACTAATACGAACGTCATCGGTTTGATGCTGCATACTTCGGCTTCCTGCTTGGCTAGACACATTGCTTGCACCAATCTAGCCCGAGGGGCCCGGGAGTGTAAATAGAAAATTACATGCCCTGATAAAATATTTTTAGGCCAGTGATTGCATGTTACAGGAATGCTGCTAGGGAGGGGCAAGATCAAGAAGGCCCGCAGGGTGCGGGCCTCGACGGGTCGTGATCAGACTGCGCAATCAGCGGATGACTCAGGCATCCTGGCTGATGCTGGCCAGCTTGTCGAAATAATCGGGGAAGGTCTTGGAGGTGCAACCCGGATCATTGATGGTCACCGGGGTATCCGACAGCGCCACCAGGGAGAAACACATGGCGATACGGTGATCGTTGTAGGTGTCGATCTCGGCATGGTGCAAGCGGGCTGGCGGCGTCACCTGGATGAAGTCGTGCCCCTCCTCCACCTCGACACCCAGCTTGCGCAGCTCGGTCGCCATGGCGTGCAGGCGATCAGTCTCCTTCACCCGCCAGTTGTAGATGTTGCGAATGGCGGTGGGCCCTTCGGCAAACAGGGCCGTGGTGGCGATGGTCATGGCCGCATCCGGGATCTGGTTCATGTCCATGTCGATGCCGTGCAGGGGGGCCTGCTCGGCCTCGATGAAGTCGTCACCCCAGGTGATGCGGGCCCCCATCTTCTCCAGCACGTCGGCGAAGTGGATGTCGCCCTGGATGCTGTGCTTGCCGATCCCGGTCACCCGCACCTTGCCCTTGATGGCACCGGCGGCGAGGAAGTAGGAGGCGCTGGAGGCATCCCCCTCCACCAGGAAGTCACCCGGGCTGACATAGCTCTGGTTGCCCTTGATGTAGAAGGTCTGGTAGTTGTCGTGCTCTATCACCACGCCAAACTGCTTCATGATGTGCAGTGTGATGTCGATGTAGGGCTTGGAAACCAGCTCACCCTTGATGTGGATGCGGGTATCCCCGGCCGCCATGGGGGCCGCCATCAGGAAGGCGGTGAGGAACTGGCTGGAGACGGAGCCGTCGACGTGCACGTCGCCGCCCCACAGCCCCTTGGCATCGATGGCCAGTGGCGGGAAGCCGTCGCGCTTGAGGTATTGCACATGGGCACCGGCCTCGCGCAGGGCATCCACCAGGTGGCCGATGGGGCGCTCTTCCATGCGCGGCTCGCCGGTCAGCATGTATTCGCCAGATCCCAGGCACAGGGCGGCGCACAGGGGGCGCATGGCGGTGCCGGCGTTGCCGAGAAACAGGGTGACAGGCTCAGCGACCGCAAAGCTGCGACCCAGCCCTTGCACCTCGCACACCGTCTTGTCGGCGGAGAGCTTGTACTTGACCCCGAGCTGGGTCAGCGCCGCCAGCATGTGGCGGATGTCATCGCTGTCGAGCAGGTTGGTGAGGCGGGTGGTGCCCCGCGCCAGCGCCGCCAGCAGCAGGGCCCGGTTAGACACGCTCTTGGAGCCGGGTAGATTGACCACCCCCTCGACCCGAGCAATAGGTTCCAAACGCAACGAATTCATAGCCTTCCTGTACCGATATCAAAAAACACCTGCCCGGACGTTAACAGCCAAGGAGAGCGAGGGCAAGGCTCTTGCTTGCCCCTCTCCTCGCCGGCCCGCAGGGAAGGTTCAAGGTGAGACGAGGCGGCGCCCCGAGCTGCGCCGCCCCATATGACTGGCCTGTGCCGCGCCCGGTGCGCGGCGGTAAGGGGCATGCCCCTTGCACTCAACCGTGCTGCTTGGCGAAGCGCTCCATGAAGCTCACCAGCGCCTCGACCCCGGCCAGGGGCATGGCGTTGTAGAGGCTGGCGCGCATGCCGCCGACGATGCGGTGTCCCTTGAGCGCCAGCAGACCGGCAGCCTCAGACTCGGCCAGGAACAGCTTGTCCAGACTGTCATCCTTGAGCTGGAACGGCACATTCATGCGCGAGCGGCAGGCCGTATCCACCTGGTTGGCGTAGAAGCTGGAGTCGTCAATGTAGCCGTAGAGCAGCTCGGCCTTGGCACGGTTGCGCGCCTCGATCTCCTCTAGTCCCCCCTGCTCGCGCAGCCACTCGAACACCAGACCGGCCAGGTACCAGGCATAGGTGGGGGGGGTGTTGAACATGGAGTCGTGCTTGGCGGTCAGGGCATAGTCAAACACCGCAGGCACGTCGCTCCTGGCCTGGGCCAGCAAGTCGTCCCGCACGATGGCGATGGCCAGGCCCGATGGCCCTATATTCTTCTGGGCACCGGCATAGATGACGCCAAAACGGCTCACGTCCATCGGGCGCGAGAGGATGGTGGAGGAGAGATCCGCCACCAGGGGCACGTCCCCCGTGGCCGGGATGTCGAACATCTCTATGCCATCGATGGTTTCGTTCGGGCAGTAGTGCACATAGGCGGCATCGCTGCGAAACGCCGGGGTCGGCAGCAGCTGGCTCACCCCTTGCGCCGTCTTGACCACGCCGGCATGGGTCAGGATGTCGCCATATTTGTGGGCTTCGTCCACGGCGCTCTGGGCCCAGACCCCGGTCAGCAGATAATCCGCTTTCTTGTTGGCGCCTCCCAGCAGGTTCATGGGCACGGCGGAGAACTGGCCGCGGCCACCGCCGTGCATGAAGAGCACCTTGTAGTTGGCGGGAATGGCGAGCAGCGCGCGCAAGTCGGCCTCGGCCTTCTCGGCCACCGCCATAAAGGGTTTGCCACGGTGGGAAAGCTCCATGACAGAGGCACCCAATCCCTGGAAATTACAAAATTCGCGCTGAGCGCGCGCCATGACTTCGACCGGCAACATGGCTGGGCCGGCGCAGAAGTTGTAAACCTGTTTGCTCATGACACTTTCCGTGAGGTGGTAAAGAGTGGAAGACTTCCCCGTTTTTACACGAAACAGCGCCCCTTCGGCAAAGGCTTTTTGGGAGCTGGGTCAAGGTTTGCGCCCCCTGCCCCGGGCCGGGTTGATGAAATGTCATGACGCTGCGCCCCACCGAGGAGCAAGGGGCCGGGCAAGCAGAGCCGAGGGGGCCCAGCTTGCCCGGCCAATATAGCCGGACGGCTAGATCTTGGCGGTCAGCTCGGGCAGCAGGGTGAAGAGATCCCCCACCAGGCCATAATCGGCAACCTGGAAGATGGGGGCCTCCCCATCCTTGTTGATGGCGACGATCACTTTGGACTCCTTCATGCCCGCCAGATGCTGGATGGCCCCCGAGATGCCGACGGCGATGTAGAGCTCGGGGGCGACCACCTTGCCGGTCTGACCCACCTGCAGATCGTTGCCGACGAATCCCGCATCCACGGCGGCCCGGGAGGCGCCGACCGCCCCCCCCAGTTTGTCCGCCAGGGCCTCGATCAGCGCGAACTGCGCTTTCGAGCCCAGGGCCCTGCCCCCGGAGACCACCACCCGGGCGTTGCCGAGCTCGGGACGGCTCGACACCACCGCCTGACGGGAGACGAGCCGGGTGCGCGCCGCTATGGCCAGGGGGGGCAGCGTCTCAATCGGCGCACTCTCGGCTCCCTGCTGCGCCGCGCCGAAGCTGCTGGCCCGCAGCGTCATCAGCTTGATGGGGGCGCGGCTCTGCACCCGGGCCAGGGCATTGCCCGCATAGATGGGGCGCACGAAGGTATCGGCTCCCTCGATGGCGGTCACCTCGGAGAGCATCTCCATCCCCAGGCGCGCCGCCACCCGAGGCAGCAGATCCTTGGCCTCGGTGCCCGCCGCCATCAGCACATGGTGATAATCCCGGGCCAGGGCCGCGAGGGGCTCGTCCAGGCCGTCGCACCACGCCTCAGCCAGCTCAGCCAGCAGCACCCGCGATACCCCTTGCAGACGGGCCGCCTCCTCGGCGCCCTGGCCGGGATTCTGGCCAATCAGCAACAGGTGGATCTCTCCCCCCAGGAGGCTGGCAGCCCCCACCAGACGCGCCGTGCTGGCGATGAGGGAACCTTGTGTTTGCTGCGCAATGATCAGTGTGCTCATCCCAGTACCTTCGCCTCGTGCTTGAGTTTGTCCACCAGCTCGTCCACCGAGCCGACCCGGATGCCGGCGCGCCTTGGCGGCGGCGCCATGACCCCGAGCAGCCTGTGATGGTCGGTGGGTGCAATGGCCAGGGCCGAGAAGGGCTGGCTCTCCAGGGGCTTGCGCTTCGCCTTCATGATGTTGGGCAGGGAGGCAAAACGCGGCTCGTTCAGACGCAAGTCCACCGTCACCACGGCGGGCAGCCCCATGGCGAGGGTCTCCAGGCCGCCATCCACCTCCCGGGTCACCCGCAGCTCCTCCCCGTCCAGTGCGATGGCCGAGGCGAAGGTGGCCAGCGGCCAGTCACTGAGGGCCGCCAGCATCTGGCCGACCTGGTTGTTGTCGGAATCGATGGACTGCTTGCCCAGCAGCACCAGATCCGGCCGCTCCCGCTCGCAGATCCCTTGCAGCGCCCGGGCCACGGTCAGGGGCTCGAGCCGCTCGTCGGTAACATAATGCAGCGCCCGATCGGCCCCCAGAGCCAAGGCATGGCGCAGCTGCTCCGCCGCCGCCTCCGGCCCCAGGGTCACCACCACCAGCTCGCTCGCCACCCCGGCTTCGCGCAGCCGGACTCCCTGCTCCACCGCTATCTCGCAAAACGGGTTGATCCCCATCTTGACGTTGGCCAGCTCCACATCGGAGCCATCGCTCTTGACCCGGATCCTGACGTTGTAATCGACGACCCGTTTGACTGCTACCAGCAGCTTCATTCGAACACTCCTTATCCCGCGTTTCCTCGGGGAGGCGACAGATACGCCCCCCATCAACTATTGCGTGCCGAGAGTTTACAGACAGGTTTACGTTTACGTAAACTAACACCAACTACCCTAGGCCAAGTCGAGAGCAGAGGCAAGATGGAACGAGAAGCAATGGAATACGATGTGGTCATCGTCGGTGGCGGGCCGGCCGGGCTCAGTGCCGCCATCGCCATCAAGCAGCGCGCCCCGGATTGCAGTGTCTGCCTGCTGGAAAAAGGCGCCGAGGTTGGCGCCCATCTCCTCTCCGGCGCCCTGCTCGATCCCCGCGCCCTCAAGGAGTTGTTGCCGGATCGCTGGCAAGAGGCACCGCTTGGCACCCAAGTTCAGGATGATCAGCTCTGGCTGCTGCGCAGTGCCGACGGCGCCAGCCGCCTGCCCCACTGGGCCCTGCCCCCCAGCATGAGCAACCAGGGCTGTCACATCATCAGTCTGGGCAACCTCTGTCGCTGGCTCGCCAGGGAAGCCGAATCCCTCGGAGTCGAGATCTACCCGGGATTCGTCGCCAGCGAGCTCATCGTGGAGGCCGGAGTGGTCAAGGGGGTGCTCACCGGGGATCTAGGGCTGGATCGGGCAGGCAACCCCAAGGGGGACCATGTGCCCGGCATGGCCCTGCTCGGCCGCTACACCCTGCTGGCGGAGGGGGCCCGTGGCCACCTCGGCAAGCAGGCGATCGCCCGTTTCGACCTGGCCAGCCACCTCCAGCCCCAGCACTATGCCATCGGCTTCAAGGAGTTGTGGCAGGTACCTGCGGGGCAATCCCATCCCGGGCGGGTGCTCCATGGCAGTGGCTGGCCCCTCGGCGGTCAGGATCAGAGCCATGGCGGCTTCTATCTCTATCATCAGGGGGACCAGCAGGTGTCGGTGGGACTCATCGTCGATCTCAATTACCAGAATCCCTGGCTCAGTCCGTTCGACGAATTTCAGCGCCTCAAGCAGCACCCCCTCATCGCCGCCACCCTGCGCGGCGGCGAGCGCATCGGTTATGGTGCCCGCGCCATCACCAAGGGGGGCTGGCACTCCCTGCCGCGCATGGATTTTCCCGGGGGCCTGCTGCTCGGCTGCGACGCCGGCACCCTGGATTTCTCCCGCATCAAGGGGATACACGGCGCCATGAAGAGCGGTCTGCTGGCGGCCGAGACCCTGGCCCCCCATCTGGCCCCCGGGATGGCCGCTGGCCTGAGCCTTGCCCACTACCAGCAGGCTCTGGCCGCCAGCTGGCTCGGCCAGGATCTCAAGGGCGCCCGCAACTTCGGCGCCGCCCTGCACAGATTCGGCCCCCTGCTGGGGGGCGCCTTCAACTGGCTGGAGCAGCGCCTGCTGCGGGGGAGCGGCGGGTTCAGGCTGCTGGACAAGGAGGAAGACTACCGCGCCCTCAAGGCGGCCAATCGCTGCCAGCCCATCGACTATCCCAAGCCGGACGGGGTGCTCGGCTTTGACAGGCTCTCTTCCGTCTATCTGGCCAACACCCAGCACGACGAGGATCAGCCCTGCCACCTTCGGCTGCAGGACGCCAGCATCCCCATCCAGGTCAACCTGCCCACCTGGGCCGAGCCCGCGGTGCGTTACTGTCCGGCCGGGGTGTTCGAGATAGTCGAGACCGAGCAGCGTCCCAGATTCCAGATAAACAGCGCCAACTGCATCCACTGCAAGACCTGCGACATCAAGGATCCCAGCCAGAATATCGTCTGGACGCCGCCCCAGGGGGGATCCGGTCCCAACTACCCCAACATGTGATCCGACCAGGGCGGTTTTTTGGACAAACAGGATGAATATCAGCTGAATAGGCCCTGACATTGACGGCGAGCGCCTGTATAGTTCGCCGCAGTCAGGTTGCCCATCGGCCCCGCTATGCTTCATACGATCCCCTTCTCGTGATCGACGCCGCATGAACCTGTTCAACCATCCCACCCAAGACTTTAAGGGGGACAGATGATCACCGCCTACATCCTCAACAACAAGGTGCTCGACATCGTCACGCTCGGGCCTGACGACATCCTGCCCGACAACACTGTCTGGCTCGATGCCTACAAGCCGGACGGCGCGGAGCGAGAATGGTTGACGGGGCTCTTTCTGGAAGAGGTCCCCGACAAGGAAGAGCTCGACGACATCGAGGCCTCCGCCCGTTTCTACTGGGACACGGATGGCCTGCACATCCACTCCCTGTTTCCCCAGCGCATCGGCCGTGACACCAAGGGGGTCCACGTCTCCTTCACCCTGCGCAACAACCTGCTGATCAGCATTCGCGAGGACGACATCGGCCTGGTGCGGCTGATGCGCCACTATATGCGCCAGGACAGGCTGGAGGTGGAAGATGCCCTGGATATCCTGCTGGAGGTGCAAAACCTCAAGGTCGAATACCTCTCCGATCTCATCGAAGATGGCTACAAGACCCTGGAGAACACCGCCGATCAGATCTTCGAGCCCGACCAGATCAACCCCATGCTCAAGGAGCTGATGGCCCAGGAAGAGGCCAACGGCCAGATCCGTCTCTCCCTGCACGATACCCGGCGTGCCTTGCGCTTCCTCAAGCGCAGCCTGCGCCAGAAGATGAGCAACGAGCAGAACAAGTGGATCGACGAGATGCTCCACGACGTGGAGTCCCTCCTGCCCCACACCCAGTTCCTGTTCGACAAGATCAACTTCCAGCTCGAGGCCGCCATGGGGGTGACCAACCTGGAGCAGAACAAGGTGATCAAGATCTTCTCGGTGGCCGCCGTCATCTTCCTGCCGCCGACCCTGATCGCCAGCATCTACGGCATGAACTTCGGTCGCATGCCCGAGCTGCAATGGGAATATGGCTACTCCATGTCTCTGGTACTCATGGTGATGTCATCCCTGGGCACCGGACTCTTCTTCAAGCGCAAGGGCTGGCTCTGACGCCAATCCCTTCATGAGCAGCGACAGGGGCCAGGGGCCCCTTCGTTTTTATCGGCCCTGCCAGGCCCCCAGACGGCCCGCTTTTTCACCCCCTCCTCTTGCAAGCCGAACCGTCGTCCCCATATCAGCAACATCCTTGCTCGAACTGGCGTCCCATGACCCTCTATCCCGACCACCGCTACGATGACCATGGCCAGCTGCGCCCTCCCCTCTGGTTCTGGCCCATCGCCCTGCTGCTGACCCGCGCCGTCTGGCTGTTTCTGATGGCCGGCGCCACCCGCCAGGGGGGCAGCGAACTGCTGGCCCTGCTCTACCCCGAACGCTGGAGCCTCTATCTGAGCCTGCTCACCGACCTGCCCGCCCTGCTGGCCCTGCTCGCCTGTGGCGGCACCTTCGCCAGCCCGGATGGCTGGCGGGCGCGGCTGCGGCGCCTGAGCCCCCAGCTGCTGATCGTCTCCGCCCTCGGCGGCCTCGCCATGCAGATCCACGCGCTGATGAGCCTGGGCTGGCAATTCAGCTGGCTCAACGCCCTGGTGCTGATCGCCAGCCTGTGGAGCCTCTGGTATCTGCTAAGAAGCCGTCAGCTGCGAGAATATGCGGCGGACAGGCCCCATGGCCCGGATGCCTGACGCGGGTGGCCTTGCCCTGATCATGAAGGCTCTTTGCTTGGCGATCAGGCCATCCCCACCCTGACGAGACATCAGTCGAGGGGGGTCACCCGAATGGCCAGGGTCTGCTGGCGCGCCTCCTCTGCAAGGCTCCCCCCCAGGGTGCGCCCCAGCCCCAGGGCTTGACTCTGCCGGCTGTCTGCCAGGGCCCCCACCTCAATCCACTGACCCGGGACGACGTCCAGTTCGGTCGCGCTCTGACCATGCTCAGGCACACCCTGACCCAGGCTCGCCTGTTCGCTGGCGAGCTGGATCCGCACCCGCTCCCCCACCAGGGTGGCGCTGGCATAGAGGCCGCTGATAATGGGCAGCAGGGCCGTCACCCTATCGCCACGCCAGCGATAGAAGCTGACGGGGCGATAGCTGCCCAGCTGCAGCAGCACGGGGCGCCCGGAGAGTCCGCGGACCTGCCAGGCCTGCTCTCCCTGCTCGCGCCCCTGGCCCAGGGCCACCCCCGCCCGCCAATCCCCATCGCCACCTGACCTAGCCCCCAGGCTGGCCCTCCGGGTATCGCTGCCCTGGGACACCCGCCACTCGATGAGCAGCATGGCGGGCGGCTGATTGAGCCGTGCAACCAGCGCCTCGGCCTCCTGCAGCTGCTGCGCCGTGCCGCTCAGCACCAGCTGATTGCCCATGGCACTCACCCCCAGGGCCGGATAGAGATCCCGCAGGCTGCGCACCATGGCCTCGGCCTCGAAGACGGTGATCACCTTCACCTCGGCCAGTGCCGGACACGTCAGCAGCCCCAGCAGCAGACAGGCTGGCCCCATCCTAGGTTTGATTTTCATATGGCGATCACCTCCCTCTTCTGTCCTCCCGCAAGGCTCAGCCCTGGCGGGCCGCTTTGCCAGCGGCGGGGTAAAAAAAACCGCCGAAAAACGGCGGTTTGATGGCATATCTATTACGTTGGGCCCCCATGGCGACGCCGGGGGCTCAGAGCCAGGGGGCCGCCGTCGGGCCATGGCCCAGACCCAGCTTCCAGACCCGGCCAAAGTGCTTGTAGTGGCCGGCGGCCACACCGGCCTTCTCCCCCATGCCGTGGTAGAGATCCAGGTGACCGCGCTTGACGGCGCCACCGGTATCCAGGGCGATGAGCAGGCGCAGCTGATGCTTGCCGGTCCAGTTGCCCGCCTCGTCCAGCAGGGGCACTTCCGCCAGTATGGGGGTGCCCATGGGCAGCAGGGTGCGATCGGCGGCGACCGAAGCCATGGCAAGCAGGGGGATCCCGGCCGAGCCGATCACGTCGTTGGTGGGGCGGCGCTCGAAGAAGACATAGGAGGGGTTCTGCTCCACCAGCTCCTTGACGCTCTCCTCCGGCTGGGCATTGGCCCACTCCTTGATGGCCTTGAGGGACATCTTCTCCTTGGCCACCTCCCCTCTGTCGATCAGTACCCGGCCAATGCTGACGTAACCGTGACCGTTCTTGCCGCTGTACCCCAGGTATTGCAGGCGATCATCGTCCCCGTAGTGGACGAAACCCGACCCCTGCACGTCCATCAGGAAGTTGTCGATGAGGGACTTGCTGTACCCCAGCTCCAGGCCGCGATTGGCCAGGGCGCCCCGGTGGATCTGGGCGCGGGAGGGGCAGCGGCCGCCGCAGTTGGGCATGGCGTAGAGGGGGTACTTGAATTCGCGATCCGGGCGATGGCGCACCTCCAGCACAGGGGAGTAGTAACCGGTGAACAGTATGTTGCCCATGCGATCGGCGCCCCCCATCTGGGCCAGGCTGATGCCATATTGTCCGATGCGAGCGGGATCCCCCCCCTGGGCGACCCAGCGCGACAGCTGGCGATAGAGCTCGCCATAGCGTGCCGCCATCCGGCTCGAACGCTGGGTCACCAGCTGACTCTGGGCCTGGAAGCGGCTGAAATCGCGGGATGCCTGGCTGTTGACCTGGGTGACGTGCACCAGATCGCTGGGCAGGGTGCCATCGAGATACTGCTTGCCCAGATTTTCCACCGGGGCACAGTTGAGAAAACAGGCCTCGTCAGCGGCCTTTGGCTTGGGGAGAGGGGCCGGCTGCGGCTCGCCGGCACAACCGGCCAGGCCCAGCACGGTTGCGGCCAACCAGTATGCGTGTCTGTTCATAAGTCCTCATTTAACACCGAGTGCCAGATCCGGCGTGGAAGATGCCAAATTTACCCGTGGAAAGCAAACGGCCGGGGCCCGGAGCCAGACTATTTTTTCAATCCTTATCATCTGGGTTATAACAGGGTAACAAGGCATGAGGATCCGGGCATGGAACAGCTGGAAATCTTTCCCCTGCAGAGCCCCTGTATCGGGGTCTGTCAGTTGAACAACAAGGGGTATTGCAAGGGGTGCTTTCGCAGCCGGGCGGAGCGTTTCAACTGGCTCGCCATGACCCCGGGCCAGCAGCAGGAGGTGATGCGCCTGTGCCGGGGTCGCAAGGCCCGGGTGCTGGCGGCCAAGCGCAAGGCCGAGGAGGCCGCCGCGCCCCAGGAGCAGCCGGGCTGGGACTTCTGATCTCCCCTCCCCCAGATGAACAAAGGCGACCCCAGGGTCGCCTTTGTCGTTGCTTACGCCGGCGTCACATCCGCCGCAGGGCTCAGGCCGTGGCCAGCTTGGCCGGGGCCTCGGCCCGCTTGAGCATGGCGTAGCTCACCCCGGTCAGCAATGAGCCTGCGGCGATGGCCACTATGTACATCCACACATGGCTGATGGCATTGGGGATGAAGAGCACGAACAGGCCGCCGTGGGGCGCCACCAGCTCACAGCCGAACAGCATGGAGAGGGCGCCGGTCAGGGCACCGCCCACCATGCAAGCCGGGATGACCCGCACCGGATCCTTGGCCGCGAACGGGATGGCCCCCTCGGAGATGAAGCACAGACCCAGCACGAAGGAGGCCTTGCCCGCTTCCTGCTCCGTCTTGATGAACTTCTTGCCCGCCAGGAAGGTGGCGATGCCCATGCCCAGTGCCGGGACCATGCCCGCCGCCATCACGGCCGCCATGGGGGCATAGGCCTTGGAGGCCAGCAGACCGACCCCGAAGGCATAGGCCGCCTTGTTGACCGGACCGCCCATGTCGAAGCACATCATGGCGCCGATGATGACCCCCAGCAGCACGGCATTGGCCGAGCCCATGTTGTTGAGGAACTCGGTCATGGCATTCATGATGCCGGCCACAGGGCCGCCCACCACGTAGATCATCACCAGACCGGTAAACAGGCTCGCCACCAGGGGAATGATGAGGATGGGCTTGAGCGCCTCCAGGGTCACCGGCAGACGCACCTTGTCGCTGAGGAACTTGGCGCTGTAACCGGCCAGGAAACCGGCGACGATGCCACCGAGGAAACCGGCCCCGAGCGAGCTGGCCAGCATACCGCCAATCATGCCGGGCGCCAGGCCCGGCCGGTCGGCGATGGAGTAAGCGATGTAGCCGGCCAGCACCGGGATCATCAGGGCGAAGGCCGAGGCGCCGCCTATCTTCATCAGGGCCGCCGCCAGGGTCCCCTCCTCCTTGAAGGCCTCGATGCCGAAGATGAAGGAGATGGCGATGATGAGGCCACCGGCCACCACCATGGGCAGCATGAAGGAAACCCCGGTCAGCAGGTGCTTGTAGGGACCGGTCTTCTCCTCTTTCTTGACGGTAGCGCCGCCGCTGTGACGGTACGGCTTGGCCTGCTGCCACGCCTTGTCCAGTTCGCTCTTGGTCTTCTTGAGCGCAGCGCCTGTGCTGGTGTGGTAGAGGGGCTTGCCATCGAAGCGGGCCATGTCCACCTCGATATCGGTGGCGAGGAACACCAGATCGGCGGCGGCAATCTCCTCGGCGGTCAGGGCGTTTTGCGCACCGACCGAGCCCTGGGTCTCGACGCGGATCTCGTAACCGAGCTGCCTGGCGGTATTTTCCAGCGCCTCGGCAGACATGAAGGTGTGAGCCACCCCGGTCGGGCAGGCGGTGACCGCGACGATGCGCTTGCGCGCGCCGCTCGTTGCCGGTGCCTGGGCGCTCGCCTCGTGACGATAGGGGCTGGCGCCTGCCGCGGCGGCGTTCAGCACGGCGGCGGGATCTTGCAGCGCCGCGTCCATCTCGGCGCGGTAGAGTCGCTTGCCCTCATAGGCGGCCAAGTCGACCGGGGCGCTGGCCACCACGATGACCAGCTCGGCCTCGGCAATCTGGGCCGCCGTCGGCACTGTGCGCGCCGCTATGGTGGAGTGAATGTCGCCGATCAGCGTCCAGCCGGCCTGTTCGGCCTGCTGGGTGAGCCGCTTGGCGACAAGAAAACTGGTGGCGATGCCCGCCGGGCAGGCCGTTACCAAGATAGCTTTCATTGGGCATCTCCTGTGGATGTGTGTGATGTCATGTCCTTGCGATCGGCCTGATGGGCTCCCTGGGGCGCCTCGGCATCCAGCCGCGTGATGGTCACTCGTTCGGCAATGGGCTCCAGCGCCGCCGGGTCGGCAAAGCCGACCGCCACCTGGCTCACCGCCAGGGCGGAGGCGGCGGTGGCAAGGCGCAGGGTCTGCGCCATGGGCCAGCCCAGGCTGAGGCCGTGCGCCAGCCCGGCCACCAGGGAATCCCCGGCACCGACCGTGCTGACCACCTGCATGCGCGGCGGTCTGGCCTGCCAGATTTGCTCTTCCCCAAACCAGATCACCCCTTCTGCACCATTGGAGATCACCACCTGGCTCACTCCCCGGGCCTGCAGGGCGCGGGCACACTCGGCCTGCTCCTCTAGGGTGAGGATGGGGCGACCCGCCCACTGGCTGAGCTCCTCCAGATTGGGCTTGATCAGGGTGGGCCCCGCCGCGATCCCGGCCCCGAGGGCCGCGCCGCTGCAATCGAAGATCACCTGCTTGCCCTGCGCCTTGAGGCCGGTGATGAGCCGGGCCACCAGGGCGGTATCCACCCCCTTGGGCAGGCTGCCTGCCAGCACGAACCACTGCCCCTGGCGGGCCAGCGTCTCTATGACGTCATCGAGGGCCAGGATGGCGTCCTCGGCGATGGCGAGGCCCGGCAGGTTGAGGTCCGTGACCCGGCCGGAGCGCTCCGACACCTTGACGTTGATGCGAGTGCTGCCGGGGACGCGCACGAAACAGTCCTCCAGCCCCTTGTGGGCAAACAGGTCGACGAAGGCCTGCTGGTTGTCCTCGCCGAGCCAGCCGGTCAGGCTCACGTCCCGGCCCAGATCCTTCAGGACAATGGCGACATTGATGCCCTTGCCCGCGGCCCGCAGGGAAGCCTCCCCCACCAGGTTCACTTCGCCGGGGTGCAGCTGATCCAGGGCGGCGGTGAGATCGAGCGCCGGGTTGAGGGTGATGGTGACGAGTTTCATCAGTGCGCCCCCTCCCCCAGTCCGGCGGCAATGGCTGCGCCTATGCCGCGCAGGGCCGCCTCGGCGTCCGCCCCTTCGGCGCGAAATTCGAGTCGGTGGCCGCACTTGACCCCCAGGCCGATGACCTTCATCAGGCTCTTGGCGGAGACGGCCTCCCCGTTGCCATCCAGGTTGGCGACCCGGATATCGGCCTCATACTCCTTGGCCACCTTGACCAGCATGGCGCCGGGACGGGCATGCAGACCATGGGGGTTGATGATGGTGAAGGTGTCGGCCAGCCCCTTGGCCGGTCCGTTTTGCAGCAGGGCCAGCCCCTCGCCGCCCGCCAGGGCATCGAGTTGACCGGCCCCCGCCAGGGCCGCCAGGTTGTCGAGCTGGGCGAGATGGGATTCATCCTTGCCACACAGCAGCAGCAGGGCCTTGACCGTCTGTTCGCCCTCACCGAGGGGTCGGGTCGGGGTCGCCAGCACCCAGCCACTCTGCTGCGCCTTTGCGCTGGCCAGCCAGACCCCCTGGCCCAGCGCCGAGGGGCCGCGCGCCATCAGGGCGCTCACCATGTCGGCGCCACCCCAACCGGCAGACTTGGCGCGGGCGGCCGCCCCCAGCAGCAGCTGATCCAGATCGTCGGCGGGGAAGTCGGCGAGGGTCAGGTACTGCACCTCGGCCGGGGCACTCGCCCCGGTCAGTATGTCGATGATGGTGGCGGCATCCCCGGCCTCCTTGAGGGACTGGGCGGCCTGCTCGTCACCCAGGACCTGGGTGAGCTGGCGCAGGATGCCCAAGTGCTCGTCGGACTTGGCGGCGATGCCGATGGCCACATAGGCGATCTGCCCGTCATCCCACTCGATCCCTTGCGGGAACTGGGCCACCATCACCCCCGTCTGTCTGACCAGGTGGCGGGTATCCGTGGTGCCGTGGGGAATGGCGATGCCGCTGCCAAGGTAGGTGGCGTGCTGGGCCTCCCGGGCCAGCATGCCCTCCACATAACCCGCCTCCACCAGACCGGCCGCGGTCAACTGCCCGGCCAGCAGGGCGATGGCCTCTCCCTTGCTGGTAGCGACCTGGTTCAACAGGATCTGCTCTTGCGCCAACTTCAACATACTCTCTCTCCATCCGCTTGAGGCGGCCCGCTTGGCCCCCTGGATTGCGCTCAATGATAATGGGTGCTGATGATTGCCCGGGCGTGCTGCCCTGCCTGTTTCACAATAGACCCGGTTGCATCCTTTTGTGGGATTTATCAACCATTTGGCTCTGCTTGCTGACAAGCTGAATCGTTTCACTTACACTCAGACTGAATCGTTTCAGCCATTTGATCAAGTCCCCGCACTTCCCTTGCATCGATGATATGATCCGGCGCACACTTTTCGCGTCACGACCGCATGAGGAGGGTGGGATATTGCACTCTTTGCACGCCAAACAAGACAGGGCCAACCAGATGAAACTCGATGAAATCGCCGCCCTCGCCGGTGTCTCGCGCACCACGGCCAGTTATGTGATCAACGGCAAGGCCGACCAATATCGCATCAGTCAGGCGACCCGCGACAAGGTGATGGCGGTGGTCGAGGCCCACAACTATCGCCCCGACAGCCGCGCCGCCTCCCTGCGCGGCGGCCAGACCCGCACCCTGGGTTTCATCCTGCCTGATCTGGAGAACGCCAGTTATGCCAAGCTGGCCAAACGGCTGGAACAGGGGGCACGTGCCCAGGGCTACCAGTTGCTCATCGTCTGCTCGGAAGATGAGCCCCAGACGGAAAAGGCTCTGTGCGACATGCTGATCAGCCGCCATGTGGATGCCCTGCTGGTCGCCAGCTGCCTGCCCCGGGGAGACTCCTGGTATCAGGAGAAACAGGCCGCTGGCACCCAGGTGATCGCCATCGACCGGACCATGGACCCCGACCGCTTCATCAGCGTCGCCAGCGAAAACCGCAAGGCGTGCGAGGCGCTCACCGCCTCCCTGCTGCGCCCGGGACTGGCACACATCGCCCTGATCAGCGCCCTGCCGGCCCTCACCATCAGCCAGGAGCGCCGTCAGGGGTTTCTGCAAGCCCTGGCCGCAAGCGAGGCAACGCCGCACCTGTGCGAGGGGGAGCACTTCTCCCGCGCCGAGGGCTACCGCCTGATTGGCGAGCTGCATCGCCGCCTCGGCACCCTGCCCCAGGCCCTGATCACCACCTCCTACATCATGATGGAAGGGGTGCTCGACTACCTGCTGGAGCAAGAGGCCGACATGAGCCGCCTCGCCATGGCCACCTTCGGCGATGACCGCCTGCTCGATTTTCTCCCCTTTGGCATCAACTCCCTGCCCCAGCGCCACGACGCCCTGGCCACCCTGGCCCTGTCGCTCGCCTTTTCAGCCATCCATGGCGACTATCAGTGCGGCCTGCACTACATAGGCCGCAGCCTCAAGACCCGCCGCTGATCTCCCGCCCGCCCCTGCTCCAGGCAGGGTGCGGGTTCGCCGCCAACCCGACCACCTTGTCGCCGAGTTTTTCACCACACGGCGCCAGACTGTCACTATTTATTTCCAGATATCTCGCAAGAAAATGGCATATCCCGCTATCACGGGCTTGTTTCCCCTTTTTTGATCCGTTAGCTTGGCAACTCACTTTTACAAACGACAGGTTTTGAGTACAGATGCGTCTGCTGCGATATTGCTAGCCTCCGGACGGACCCGGAGGCGCCCCATCCCGTTTAGCCACAGCCGCCCGTGCGGCCCCCTTATCATCAATATCGGACTGGACCCATGAATACCAAGACGCTCGGCGCGACCCTGCTCATCGCAGGCACCACCATAGGGGCAGGCATGCTGGCCCTGCCGCTCGCCTCCTCCTCCCTCGGCGGCCCCGCCACCCTGGCGCTGATGCTGGGGCTCTGGGCCCTGATGGCCTTCACCGCCATGTTGCAGGTGGAAGCCAGCCTCACCACCGGCAAGTGGTACCTGCACCAGCTCGCCGATCAACTGCTCGGCCCCTGGGGCAAGGGGGTCGCCTCTTTCTGCATCCTGATGCTGTTCTACTCGCTGGCCTCCGCCTACATCAGTGGCGGCAGCAGCCTGCTGGCCCAGGCCCTGGCGGATGCGGGCATGCACCTTGGCCAGGAGCAGGCGGCCTGGATCTTCACCCTGCTGTTTGGCGGCATGGTGTGCGTAGGCACCAGACAGGTGGACTACCTCAACCGGCTGATGTTCGCCGTGAAACTGCTGATCATGGTGGCGGTGCTGGCCCTGCTCTTGCCCCGCGCCGAGGGACAGCATCTGCTCTCCCTGCCCCTCGGCCAGGGTTTGCTGCTGGCAGGCCTGCCGGTCATCTTCACCTCCTTCGGCTTTCATGGCTCCATCCCGAGCGTGATGCTCTACCTGGGGGATTGCCCCAAGCGGCTGCGTCGGGTGTTCGTGTGGGGCTCGGCCCTGCCCCTCATCCTCTACGTGCTGTGGCAGGTGGCCATCCTGGGCCTGCTCGGGCAACAGAGCCTGATCCAGAGCGGCGGCGCCCTGGACAGCCTGCTGGCAAGCGTCGGCAAGCTGGTAAACTGGCCCGCCTTCAATCAGGCGATGCACCTCTTTGCCGACCTGGCGCTGGCCACCTCCTTCCTCGGAGTGACCCTGGGCCTGTTTGACTTCATGGCCAAGGTGACCCGGCGCAAGGACAATGCCGGCGGGCGCCTGCAAACCGGGCTCATCACCTTCGTCCCCCCCCTGCTGTTTGCCCTCTACTTCCCGCAAGGCTTCATCATGGCGCTTGGCTACGCCGCCATCGCCCTGGCCATACTGGCGGTGCTGCTGCCGGTGGCCCTGGTGTGGCAGAGCCGCAAGCAGGCCGAGGCTCACCACTACCGCGCCCCGGGCGGCGTGGTCGCCCTCGGTCTGGCCGGCGCCATGGGGGTGCTGATCGTCGGCGTCCAGGTGAGCGTCAGCCTGGGCCTGCTGCCAGCCCTTTGATTGAACCTGACATCGAGCGAGCCGCACAAAGCCCCGCCAGCCCCGTTGGCGGGGCTTTCTTACATCAGTGGAGCGGAGCAGGCCCGTCCCCCCATGCCCCAATCATGCCAGCACGCTGAAACATCAATGTTCCAATCTGCGAAATCTGTCCATATATGTACATTGAGACGCAAGGCTCCTACACTGAAATCAGTGTGCACCAGCCCTTGTTGAGGGGCTGCAACGAGGAGGACATATGGCCCACGCAGCACAACACCCCGTGAAAGATGGCGCAGTCGACCCCAGCAAGGCGCTGCCTGTGGTGTTTCGCATCCTGGAGAAATGGCACTGCACGACCGATGAGCAGCTGACCCTGCTGGGCATCTCATCTCGTTCAACATTGAACAAATACAAGGAGGCGAGCGGCGGTATTCGCCTGAGTGTGGATATGCAGGAGCGGATGAGCTACATCCTCAACATCCACAAGAGCCTGCGCCTCTTGTTCAGCATCGATGAGAGCATCTACGGCTGGGTACGCAAGCCAAGCAGCCACCCCTTCTTCGCCGGGCGCAGCGCCATGGATGTCATGCAGGGAGGGCGGGTGGCCGATCTCTATGAGGTGGCAACCCGCTTGCACGCCTGGCGTGGGGGCATGGCCTGATGACAGCCGCCCCGCCCCTGAGCGAGTTTGACGATCAGCAGGCCTTTCGCATCATTCCAAGCCGCTATCCCCCCATCTGCCTCTATGAGGATGTGGCCAACGCGGACGAGCTGGAAGCGGTCTGGGCCCTGGAAGCCCTCACCAACGACAGGTTGCGGGAAGAGGCCGGTGAACTGGATCGGGTGCCGAAAGAGGATTGGCTGGTGGGGCTGGCCGGCAGCAGCTATGTGATGGCCGCCTTCACCCACCTGCATCCTGAAGGGGCCCGCTTCACCACCGGAGATTTTGGCGGTTACTACTGCGCCCCACTGCTCGATACCGCAGTGAAAGAGACCGTCTATCACCAGGAGCGCATCTTCGGCTACACCCGGGAGCCTGCCCAGAAGCTGCAGATGCGGGTGCTCCATACCGAGT
This sequence comes from Aeromonas bivalvium, assembly GCF_046078285.1. Lineage (NCBI taxonomy): Bacteria > Pseudomonadati > Pseudomonadota > Gammaproteobacteria > Aeromonadales > Aeromonadaceae > Aeromonas > Aeromonas bivalvium. The sequence continues at coordinate 240,465 of NZ_JBGXBV010000001.1, read as the reverse complement.
TCTGCGCCCGCCTCGTCGATATCCGGGCAGAGAGTTATCTCGCCTCCCCCCTCTATCACGCTACCGACTATGGGCCGTCCCAGGCGTTTGCCAGGGAGCAGCAGGCACAGAGCCGGGATGGCATCCACTACCGCTCGGTGCGCCACAACGGCCACGACTGCTACGTGCTCTACCGCCCCCGCCTCATCACCAAGATCCATCAGACCCGGCACCTGGAGTACCACTGGAACGGCAGCGCCATCGCCAATGTGCTGGAGATCAGGCTCTATGGGGAGTGAATATAAGCCCCGGACATGAAAAAGCCCCGCCAGATTGGCGGGGCTTTTTTAGCAACCGGACAGCCGGGGAGCCTGGCTCCCTGGCCGCTTACTGGTTGTGGCTGGCGCGGCGGGGACGACGGGCCTGGGCCGGCTTGCCGGCAGCGGCGCCGTCGGGACGAGCGCCGTTACCGGAGCGCTGGCCACCGGCACCGGCGGAGCGACCGCCGCCATTACCGGCTCGGCCGGCACCCTGACGCTGGCCCTGACCCTGCGGGCGGGGCGCACGGCGCGGCTCGCTCGGATCGCGCGGCTCTTTGCGCAGGGGCGCGCCGATACCACGGGCAATGTTGTCCAGGGTCTCGCGGGAAGCTTCGAAGCCAGCCACCTGCTCGCACGGAATGTTCTGCTTGGTCAGACGCTCGATGGCCTTGATGAGCTTGCCTTCATCGGCCGCCACCAGGGAGATGGCATGACCGGTGGCGCCGGCACGGCCGGTACGGCCGATGCGGTGCACATAGTCTTCCGCCACGTTGGGCAGCTCGAAGTTGACCACTTGCGGCAACTTGTCGATATCCAGACCACGAGCGGCGATGTCGGTCGCCACCAGCACCTTGACGCTGCCATCCTTGAAACCGGCCAGGGCACGGGTACGGGCACCCTGGCTCTTGTTGCCGTGGATGGCGGCGGCGCTGACGCCGTTCTTGTCCAGGGTCTCGGCGACTCGGTTGGCCATGTGCTTGGTACGGGTGAATACCAGCACCTGCTGCCAGTCGTTGCTGGTGACCAGGTGGCTCAGCAGGCCAATCTTGTTGGCCTTGTCGCAGGGGTGCACCAGCTGCTCGATACGCTCGGCGGTGCTGTTGCGCGGGGCCACTTCGATCACCGCCGGGTTGTCCAAGAGGCCGGTGGCCAGCTCGCGGATCTCGTCGGCGAAGGTGGCGGAGAAGAGCAGGTTCTGACGCTTCTTCGGCAGCAGGGCCAGGATGCGGCGGATGTCTCGGATGAAGCCCATGTCCAGCATGCGATCCGCTTCGTCCAGCACCAGGATCTCCACTTCGTCGAACTTGACGGCGTTCTGGTTGTAGAGATCCATCAGGCGGCCCGGGCAGGCCACCAGCACGTCCAGACCACGGCGGGTTGCCATCATCTGCGGGTTGATGCTGACGCCGCCGAACACGACGTGGCTGCGAATGGGCAGATGCTTGCCGTAGTTGCGCACGCTCTCGCCCACCTGGGCGGCCAGTTCGCGGGTCGGCGTCAGCACCAGGGCACGAATGCGGTTCGGAGAAACCTTGCGCTTGCTCTCGGTCAGACGTTGCAGCATGGGCAGGGTGAAGCCTGCGGTCTTGCCGGTCCCGGTTTGGGCCGCCGCCATCAGGTCACGGCCAGCCAGGACGGCCGGGATCGCTTGTTGCTGGATGGGGGACGGGGTGTCGTAGCCTTGTTCGGCGACGGCACGGAGCAAAGGCTCGGCCAGACCGAGGGAAGTAAAACTCATAGTTACCTGCTAGGGATTTGGGGCGCCGGGGATTTGTGGTGGGGCTCCTCTGCCGAGCCGATGCCATCTCACAAGATCTGGGCCTATTGAGAAAACAACGATTTTCCCCGGGGAGCAGAGCAAAGGGGAAAGAATAGAGGCGCAGTCTAACGGAGTTGGCGCAGTTACACGAGAAAAATGTGATGGGCCTCCCAGCATGGTTGGAAAAGCCGCCCCTGGCGAGACAGAATGGCCATGATGTCACTCGTCGGGATTGGATCACTGTCGCCATGGATCCACGATGAGCCCAGGCACACAGCGACAGGGAGGTCTGCTTGTTCGGGATACACATCACCATTGGCCGCGCGCTTGGCCCCGGTCTGCTGCTCGCCCTGAGCCTGCCCCTTGGCGCCAGGGAGCCCTTGTCGGTGGCCTGGAGCCACTGGCCGCCCCTTAGCCAGATAGATGCCAACGGCGAGCTCGGCGGCCTGGACGTGACCCTGACTCGCCAGATCCTCGGCAAGGCCGGTCTTGAGCCTAGATTTCGCAACCTCCCCTGGGCCCGCACCCTGCACCTGATCGAGCGCCGTCAGCTGGATGTGGCCATGGGGGCCCTGGATACCCCGGAGCGCCGACGCTTCGCCCGCTTCTCCATCCCCTACCGGCGCGCCCATTTCGTGCTGCTCGGCCATCAGCCTGCGCCAGAGGCCGCCGACCCCTGGCAAGGGATAACAAGCCTCGCGGATCTGTGCCGGCAATCAGGGTTGCGCCTTGGCAAGCTCAGGGGCACCCGCCCCCTGCCCCTCGGCGACCCCTGTCCCACCCTGGGGACCGCCCGCGAATACAACTCGGACGACAGGCTGATCGCCCTCCTGCTGGCACGGCGCCTCGATGGGGTCATCATGGAGTGGCAATACGCCCATCACCGGCTGACTCAGCTGGGGGCCAACGACTTCATCCGCTGCCAGCTGCTGTTGCACCGACAGCCGGTCAGCCTGATGTTCGCCACGGAGGCGGTGAGCGAGGAGACATTCGCCCGCATCGATGCCGCCATCGCCGCCCTGCCCCCACCGGATCCCGCCTTTGCGCCGCCCCGCTGCCACCTTGACGCGACCCGACTCCCAGCACCATCGACGCCCTGAGGCCGGCACAGTCCCACGAAAAAGGCGACCCTGGGGTCGCCTTGTCGTCTCTGGTGATCACTCATCCTAGCCTTTGCGCGATCAGCGCAGCTGCGGCGTGGCGGTATGCACCCCGGCATTCTGGGCTCGGTGGCGCAGCAGGTGATCCATCAGCACCAGGGCCAGCATGGCCTCGGCGATGGGGACGGCGCGGATGCCGACACAAGGATCGTGACGACCCTTGGTGATCATCTCGGTGGCCTCGCCGCTGGTATTGATGGTCTTGCCCGGTACCGTGATGCTGGACGTGGGCTTGAGGGCCATGCTCACCAGGATATCCTGACCCGAAGAGATGCCTCCCAGGATGCCGCCGGCATGGTTGCTGGCAAAACCGGCCGGGGTCATCTCGTCGCGATGCTCGGAGCCTTTTTGCTCCACCACGGCGAAGCCGTCCCCTATCTCCACCCCTTTCACCGCATTGATGCCCATCATGGCGTGGGCGATGTCGGCGTCGAGGCGATCGAACACCGGCTCCCCCAAGCCCACCGGCACGTTGCGGGCGATCACAGCCACCTTGGCGCCTATGCTGTTGCCCTCTTTTTTCAGGGCCCGCATGTACTCGTCCAGCGCCTCCAGCTTGCCCGCATCGGGGAAGAAGAAGGGGTTCTGCTCTATCTGATCCTGCTCGAACGCCTCGGCCTTGATGGGGCCGAGCTGGGAGAGGAAACCGACGATCTCGATGCCATGCACCTGCTTCAAGTACTTCTTGGCAATGGCCCCCGCCGCCACCCGCATGGCGGTCTCGCGGGCCGAGGAGCGGCCGCCGCCGCGATAGTCACGCTGACCGTACTTCTGGTGGTAGGTGTAGTCGGCGTGACCCGGACGAAACAGATCCTGAATGTCCGAGTAATCCTTGGAACGCTGATCTGTGTTCTCGATGAGCAGGCCGATGGAGGTGCCCGTGGTCTTGCCCTCGAACACCCCGGAGAGGATCTTCACCTCGTCCGCCTCGCGGCGCTGGGTGGTGTAGCGGGAGGTGCCGGGCTTGCGCCTGTCCAGATCGATTTGCAGATCCGCTTCGCTTATCTCGAGCCCCGGCGGGCAGCCGTCGACCACGGCGCCGAGCGCCGGACCATGGCTCTCGCCGAAGGTGGAGACCCGAAAGAGTTGGCCAAAACTGTTCCCTGCCATGCTTGCTCCTGCTTAGTTCTTGTAGATGGCGAAATGATCTTGATACTGCACCAGCTCGGCGCGGGTCATCACGAACACCCCGTGGCCGCCGTTCTCGAACTCGACCCAGGTGAAGGGCACCTCGGGGAACTGGGCCTCCAGGTGGATCATGCTGTTGCCCACCTCGACCACCAGCACGCCGTCATCCTTCAAGAAGTCGGCCGCATGGGCCAGCAGGCGCTTGGTGAGCTTGAGACCGTCTGAGCCCGACGCCAGGGCCAGCTCCGGCTCGTGACGAAACTCGTCCGGCAGATCCGACATGTCTTCGGAGTCCACATAGGGCGGGTTGGAGACGATGAGATCGTACTTGTCACCGGCCGGCAGATCCCGGAACAGATCCGAGCGGATGGGGATGACCTGCTGCTCCAGCCCGTGATCGTTGATGTTGCGCTCGGCCACGTTGAGGGCATCGACGCTGATGTCGATGGCATCCACTTCCGCGTGGGGAAATTCGTGGGCCATGATGATGGCGATGCAGCCGGAACCGGTGCACAAGTCCATGATCCGGGTCGGTTCGTCTTTCAGGAAGGGGGCGAAGCGGTTGGCCACCATCTCGGCGATGGGGGAGCGAGGAATGAGCACCCGCTCGTCCACGTAGAACTCCCAGCCCGCATACCAGGCCTTGTTGGTCAGGTAGGCGGCGGGCACCCGCTCCTGCACCCGGCGGATGATGAGCTCGGCGATGCGATGGCGTTCGGTCGGGGTCAGACGGGAGTGGCGCATGCCCGGATCCACGTCCGGCGGCAGATGCAACGCAGGCAGTACCAGCTGCACCGCTTCATCCCAGGCGTTGTCCGTACCATGGCCGTAAAAGATACCGGCGTCGTTGAAACGACTCATGGCCCAGCGCAACATGTCCTGGATGGTGTGCATCTCGGCAACCACCTCGTCGATAAATATCTTGTCCAAATCCACCTCCAAGTCGAGTAATATCCGGCCCGAGCCCCTGTATAGTGGGCAAGATGCATACCTGATAAATGAGTCTCTGATGAAAAAAACGCCCTCACCCACAGACGAGGAGAGCCTGCTGTTTCGCGAGGCGATCAAAGGTACCCGGAAAATCAAGCAAGATACCTTAAGGGCCGAGTTGCGCCCGGTCAAGCAGAAACGCGAATTGCGTGAGAGCCGCGAAAAGCTTGGGGTTGACCACTTTTTCAGCGATGAATATCAGCCCCATCTGGAAGAGGATGGCCCGACCCGCTACGTCCGTTCCGACGTCTCGACCTTCGAGCTGAAAAAGCTCAAGCGCGGCAGTTATCCGCCGGAGATTTATCTGGATCTGCACGGCATGAACCAGCATCAGGCCAAGCAGGAGCTGTCAGCCCTGCTGACCCTGTGCCGAAAAGAGAACCTTCACGTCGCCTCCGTGATGCACGGCATCGGCAAGCATATCTTGAAGCAGCGACTCCCGGGCTGGCTGGCCCAGCATCCCAATGTGCGAGCCTTCCATCAGGCCCCCCGGGAATGGGGGGGCGAGAGCGCCATCCTGGTGCTGCTGGATATCGAGGAGTGACCCCTTCCCCGCCCGGAGTTGCCCTGGGCGGGCGCCATGAAAAAACCACCGACAGGCTGCGGTGGTTTTTTATGGGTGAGGCCCGGGTTCAGCCTCCATCCTGGCGCGCCGTTACACCACGCGAGGCGCTGCGGGCTGCGCCAGATGGTGGGCCACCAGGGCATTGGCATGGCCGTGGCCCATGGCATGTTCAGCCTTGAGCCAGGCCACCAGGGCCATGTGTTTGCGCTCCTCCCGCCCCGCCAGCAGGGCCAGCCAGTGGGCGATCGGCTGGCCGTAGGCCTGCTCGATGGCGGGAAAATAGGAGGCAGGCCCCCTCACCTTCTGTTGTTCATCCATCACTGGCTCTCCTCGGGGTTTGCGCCAACACGGCAACAGGCTCAGGGCTTGGGGGCAAACAGATCGAACACCTGCTGCCCGGTCAGGGTGGGCGTCTCGTTCTTGAGCTCATAAAAGTCCGGCTTCTCGTCGATGAAGACCTGACTGGCCAGCTCGAAGTGCTGCGTCTGGAACAGACCGGCGGACAGGATGTACTCGTCCGTCGGCAGCAGATGGTAGAAAAGATGGGTGCCGCAGGTGGGGCAGAAGCCGCGCTCCGCCCACTCGGAGGAGCGGTAGGCCACAGGGGCCAGCCCCTTGAACTGCACCCCGCCGCCGCAATGGACCGCGAACATGGGCCCCCCTGACCAGCGCCGGCACATGGTGCAGTGGCACAGGCTGATCTCCTTGTGTTCATCGCTCGAGACGGTGATCCCGCCGCACAGACAACGTCCTTGCATAACGCCTCCTTGAGGTTGATCCGGGCCGGCACTTTGCCTGGCCCAGGTTCACAGAGGAGTAGCATGGCCACCCCTGCCATGCCACTGACCATATTGAGGGCCCGGCACCCATTCCCTGCCGGCGGAGTCCGGCCCCATGAGGACGGCAGAGAAGGCAGCGCCCCTGCCCTCGATTCAACTCGCGGGGATCAGGGCCCAGGGATCCCCCTGGCCGGGCTCGTTGCCTTGCGTCCACCACTTGGCCTGGTAGAGAGCCCCCTGGAAGCTGACCTTGTCCCCGGCGACATAGACCTGGGTCGCGCTCCAGGCCGCCACGCCGCCGACGGGGGGCGTGGAGGGGTCGGTTGGCGGCGTCAGCTCGGCCACGATGCGCACCTTGGGCCAGTTGGCGTGGGAGCCATAGAAGTTGGTGACGCACTTCTGGTAATCCCCCGGCACCAGGGCCGAATAGGCGGTCTGGAATCCCACCAGCTCGCACTCGAACGAATAGCCGCCGGGTCTGTCCGGGTAGTATTTCCAGTTGCCGTCCCAGTTGGTGTAGAGCACGTCGGTGGCGCCATTGAGGTTCAGGCTGCCATAGGGGGTCTGCTGCCAGCAGGTGTTCTTCTCGTCGCTCGCGACCGGGATCTGGTAGTGAGCGGCCAGCCCTTCCCAGTAGCGGATGCGATTGACCGGCTGCCCCTTGTCCTTGTTCTGCTCGCCACACTCTATGCCGCCGTTGATGACGTTGATGGTGGTGCCAAAGCCGTAGCCGATACCCGCATCCTGCTCGCGCTGGGAAGGCACCCAGGTTCTGTCGATCACGTGCAGCATGGCGGGTTTGGGGGCCTGCGGGGTCAGGAAGAACCAGATGGCGGAAGCCAGATTCAGCCAGGAGTCCGCCACCAGCCCGGGGTTGTTCAGCAGCACGCTGGCATCGCCGTCGAACATGGCCTCGGAGAAGGCGCCGTAGTTGAAGTGATAGGAGAGTTGTTTCGCACCGCGGCCAAAATACCCCTGTCCGCTGGCACAGGGCCACTTCTTGTTCTGCCAGTCATTCTGGCCGCAGCCCGTGGTGTAGCCCAGTTGCCCCTCGGCCCAGCCCATCTCCCGCACATGGACCAGGGCCTGTTGCCACTCCTCCAGGGCCAGAGGGTTGTCCGAGACGTTCTCCTTGGCGATGTGGCCGCCGGTCTCCTGGGCAAAGTGGGCGAAGGCGGTGATGATGGATTTCTTGCAGATGGCATCGGCGTCGCGGCCATCCGTGTACTCTCCGCAGAACGCCGGGAACTTGCCCACCGCCCGCAAGAAACGCTCATAGGTGTATTCCGGCGCCGCCATCTGGGTCAGAAAGTCCCATTCGGACTCTGGGAACACCCGTTCGACCCGCTTGACGTTGTCAGGATTGCTCGCCGCCCTGGGATAAATGGCCTCCACGATCGTGTTGGACCGGGTCGCCAGCGCCTTGGACCAGAGGGCATACATGGGGTTGGCCGTCTTGGCCTGGGCCTGCGCCTCGACATCGGCCTGGGCGATGACATAGCCCCCGGCCAGCTCGGGATCTGGCTGGATAGTCATGGCGGCGTGGCCTGGCAGGGCGCAGGCCGCGGCCACCAGCCAGGCGCAACGGGTGATGTTCAACATGGGTAACCGTCCTTGTCTCAGATGAAAACTCAGCCGAGCATAGGCAGGTCAAGAACTAAATTTACAGGGAAAAATAAGAAATCTGATGAATTTGTGAGCCGACTCACTGCCTGATCACTCTGTCAGCAAGAAGGCTGTGCGCCGCCCCGCCAGCACGGTTTCCCTCTGCTAAACCGAGCGAGGCAAGGGGATAAACACCAAGAAAATCAGGGGGCCACCCTATCCCCACCGCCTGCCTGGCCAAGGCAGACTCAGCCACGCACGGCGCGGATCAGCAGGTTGCGCGGGGTCATGGGCTTGGCGCAGAACTCGCCAAGCTCCACCCGGTAGCCCTGCTCTTGCAGGAAGAGGGCGCGATCCAGCCCGAGCCAGATCTCCAGAGGACGGCGAAACAGGTGGCGCACCAGCTCCATGCGGGCGACGTCCCCATAACGCGCCTCCCCCCGAGCCAGCAGGCCGTCGTAGTCGAGCCCGGCAGGCAGGGCTATCCCCTTGCGCTCGGCGGCCCAGCGGCAGAAGGCCTCGAAGCTGCCGGTGAGCAGGCTCTTTTGCATATTGGGCACAGGCAGATACGCATCCACCCCGCGCACCTGGCGCTGCAGGCAGTCAAAGCCAAGGCGCCACACCACCTCCAGCTCCCGCAAGCGGGCGATGCGGGCGCCGCCGGTGACCGTCTCTTGCAGGGGCAGGCGCAAGTCTGCCTTGCTCAGCCCCAGGGTACTGGCCCGGGCCGCCCCGGAGAGGGGGCGATAGTGGGTTCCCCGGATCAGGTGATAGCAACAGGGGGAGAGGGTCACGCCGCGGGCGCCGCGCGCCGCCACCCCCTCCAGCAGGTGGGTATGCAGCTCGCCACAGGCATGGAGCGCCATGGCGTGATGTTCTGGGGCGATCAGCGCCACCGACTCGGCGGCGAAGGCATCGGCCTCGATGAAGCGCATGCGGGCGCCGTCCCGCTCGGCGAGCCTGCGTCCCTCCTCGCACAGCGCCCCCTGCCACTCCAGGCTGGTCACCTCGGCACGGCGGTGAACCGAGAGCAGCCGACCCAGGTGTCCCTTGCCGGCGCACCACTCCAGGTAGGGCCCCGCATGGGGGGGCAGGCAGCCGGTGAAGGCCTCGATCTGGGCCTGCTTGCGACCCGGCATGTGCAATGCCATGGCCTTGCCGCACTCGACGGGGTCGGCCTCAAAGCGGGTCAACTCGCTCAGGGCCTGCAACTCGGCGCCCTGGGGGATCCAGGGGGCCAGCAGACTGGCCAGGGCAGCCATGTCGCCATCGAGCCGGTTCAGCTCCTCCAGGCTCAGGCCGTCGAGCAGGGCCGCCAGCTCGGGAGCCTCGCCGGCAAAGGCGATCGCCAGGTGATGATAGGGCTGGTACTGCCACCAGGGGCGACAGACGGTCAGCAGGTGATCGAGGCGTTCGAAGCGTTGGGCCAGCACAAGGGGCTCCCTGAGGGGGAAAATGAGAGGGCGCTATTGTAGCCATCCTGCGCCAGATTGCACCCGCCATGATGGCCGGCGCCCAATGAAAAAGGGGCCACAGGGGCCCCTCTTTGACTCGACTGGCAAGCGCCTTAGAACGGCAGCTTCATGCCGGGGGGCAGTTGCATGCCACCGGTCAGCTCGCCCATCTTGCTCTTGTTCTGCTCTTCGACCCGGCGCACGGCGTCGTTGCAGGCGGCGGCCACCAGATCTTCCAGCAGCTCCTTGTCATCTTCCATCAGGGAGGGATCGATCTCGATGCGACGCACGCTGTGGCTGCCGGTCATGGTGACCTTGACCATGCCAGCGCCCGCTTCACCCGTCACTTCCATCAGGGCCAGCTGCTCTTGCATCTTCTGCATGCGCTCTTGCATCTGTTGGGCCTGTTTCATCAGGTTACCCATTCCACCTTTACCAAACATATGTCGTCTCTCGCGTTGAAATCCGGCGCACCTGGCCGGGCGTTAGGCTCGTCTGTCCTAGATGGGGACGGCCGAGCGGCATTTCAAGCGGGGAGCGCACTCCCCGCACCTGATTCAGCGATTGAGGGGCTCGATACTCTCCATGTGGAGCTCGGCACCGAATCGCTGACGTAAAAACTGCACATTGGGATCCTGCTCCAGATCCCGCCCCGCCTGCTCGAGCACCCCGAGGTAGAGGCGATGCTCTATCTCCAGCGGCGTCTCCTGCTCGGGCACAGTGCCCAGGGTCACCTCGATGCGCACCTCGCGACCAAGCTCTGGGCCTATGATGGTCGCGAGCTCGGCCAGGGCGCGATCGCTCACCAGATGACGCTGCTCGGGTTTGAGGGTCAGCAAGACCCGCTCCTCCTGCTGGCTCATCACCGCATTGATGGCGAGTTGACGCAGTCGGCCCCCCACCCGGGTGCGGGCGATGAGCTCGCTCCAGGGATCGCCGCAACTGGCGAGCAGACTGGCGGGGATGAGTCGGCTCGGCTCGTCCCCCACCTCCTCTTCCTGCTCGCTCTCGATGGCGTTCCAGTCGATGGTCTCGAGGGTCGGAACCGCCGTCTCTGTCCTGGCCGGGGCAGCATTCCCCTGCGCCGGGGGCGAGACGGGGGTGGGAGCAGGCCCAGGAGCCGCAGGGGCGCCATGGTCGACGGGGTGCTGCGCCCCGGTCGAGGGACCGTCGGGATCCCAGGGGGGAGAGTCCGCCTCGCGCCCGCCCTGGCTGGCACTGCGCGGCCCACTCGGCGTCGCCAACGCGGACGCTGGCGCGCTCGGCTCACCCTGGGCCAGGTACTCCTGATAGGCCTGAAGGTCCCCCTCCCCCTCGTCCCGCTCGCTTGGGACATCATAGGACCAATCTCCCTGCCAGGGGGTCTCCCCCGCGGCTGAGGAGGCCGGCGCCGCCGGGCTCGGGATGGCCGCGGGCACCTCGGCGACATCAGGCTTGGCCGAGGCCCCAAGATTCCCCTGGGCAGTCCCTTCGGCCATCGCCGCCGATCTGGTTGCGGGTCTGGCCGCCCCTTCCGAGGCCCGCAGCCGGCTGCGCAGCATGTTGCGGGTGCCAAGCAGGCTCATGATGCCGCCCCCGGCGCGCTCCTCCCCTGCTGCCGTGTCGGCTGCGGCGGGCATCCCCTGAGGGGCCGGCCCTTCCCCCTGCCGGGGCATTGAAGGCGTCAGCCCCCCAGCCTCACCCTGATCGGGATAGGGGGCAGGCGGCTGCCCGCTCCCGGACGGATGCGCTGGCGACTCTGCCTGCGGACCCGCAGGCACACGCCCCATCTGGGCAGAAGGCGCGTCTCGATAGCCCATCTCGCTCGCCGCCTGCAACAGCGCCTCCTGCTCGGCAAAGAGCGGGGAGAGCGCCTCGCTTGTCATCTCCTCAACCTGGCTGGGCGGGCTCGCCAGCTCGCTCTCCCCTGGCCGTGCCAGGGGGGCTGCGTCACCCACTGCTGCGCCAGAGGCATCCGCCTGCGCCGGCCGGGCCTTGACCTCCTCGGCTGGCGGAAGAGGCGCAGGCGCCGGGGCGGCGCCGCTGTCACGGGCGAGCGCCGGGGCAGGTTCAGCCGGTTGCGGCTTTCCCAACCCCAGGGGAGCGGCCCCCTGCCCCGCCTGTGTCGGCAGGGCACCCAGGCTTGCCGGGTGTATCGGGTCGCGCCGGGGCGAGAAGGCGAGCATGCGCAGACAGGTCATCTCCAGGGCGGTGCGACCGTCCGGGGCCCAGGGCAAGTCCTTGCGCCCCCCCAGCACGATTTGATAGCAGAGCTGCACCTCCTCCGGGCTCATGGCCTTGGAAAGCTGCATCAGGGCGTCCGCCTCCATCCCCTGCTCCTGCACGCTGGCCGGCAGCAGTTGTGCCAGGGCGATGCGATGGAGCAAAGCTTCCAGCTCGGCATGGAGCTGATCAAAATCCGGCCCCAGGGTCGCTATCTCCCCTATCTTGGCCATGGTGACCTGGGCATCCTGGCGTAGCACCGCCTCCAGCAACTGGTGCAGGTGGTGATGATCCAGGGTACCGAGCATGGCCAGCACGCTCGCCTCCCCCACCCGGCCATTGCCGTGGGCCAGGGCCTGATCGGTGAGGCTCAGGGCATCGCGCATGCTGCCATCGGCCGCCTTGGCCAGGGCCTGCAAGGCGCGCGGCTCGAAGGGCTGCCCCTCCTGCTCCAGCACCCAGGCCAGCTGCTTGGCGATCAGCCCCTGATCCAGGCTCTTCAAGTGGAACTGCAGACAACGGGAGAGGATGGTGATGGGCAGCTTCTGGGGATCCGTAGTGGCCAGCAGAAACTTCACATAGGGGGGCGGCTCTTCCAGGGTTTTGAGCAGGGCGTTGAAGCTGTGGCGCGACAACATGTGCACCTCATCGATGAGGTAGACCTTGAAGCGGCCGCGGGCCGGGCGATATTGCACGTTGTCGAGCAGTTCCCGGGTGTCTTCCACCTTGGTGCGCGACGCTGCGTCTATCTCCAGCAGATCGACGAAGTTGCCCTGATCTATCTCGCGGCAGGTGTCGCACACACCGCAGGGGGTGCTGCTGATCCCCTGCTCGCAGTTGAGGCTCTTGGCCAGGATGCGGGCTATGGTGGTCTTGCCCACGCCACGGGTGCCGCTGAGCAGATAGGCATGGTGCAGCCGCCCCTGATCCAGGGCATTGGTCAGGGCGGTCAGCACATGTTGCTGGCCCACCACTTGCTCGAATGTATGGGGGCGCCATTTACGCGCCAGAACCTGATAGCTCATAGAACCTTTGAGTGCGGGGATGACAGGGCATTGAGGCCGAATGCTAACACAAATGGCGAGAGCCCTGTAACGACCATGGCGTCAAGTTGCGGCAAAGCCCGGGATAAGTGCCGCTATTTCAACCAGATAGATGAGCAAGGCCATCCTCCCGCCCCGGATCGCCGCGCCAGCCGGAAGATGGGAGCCCCATAAAACAACAGGGAGCCCGACCCGTCGTGGCTCCCTGTATCAGGCAGGCGGCTGGCGCCCCTGGCAAGTGGCGTCTGCCGCCCGTTCACTCCCGCCCCTTAGGCGCCGGCCAGTTCGACCAGGGAGACCACCTTGATGCCGGCTTCCGTCAGGCGAGCATCGCCACCGAGGGACGGCAGGGAGATGATGAAGGCCGCATCGGCCACCTCACCCCCGGCGCGGCGGATGAGCTTGACGGTGGCATCGACGGTGCCGCCGGTGGCCAGCAGATCGTCCACCACCAGTACCTTGTCACCGGGGACTATGGCATCGGTGTGCAGTTGCAGGGTGTCGGTGCCGTATTCGAGCGCGTAGGACTCCTCGATGACGGCGCGGGGCAGCTTGCCTGGCTTGCGCACCGGCACGAAACCCAGCCCCATGGCGAAGGCCACAGGGGCGCCGAAGATGAAGCCGCGGGCCTCGGTGCCGACGATCTTGGTGATCCCCTGATCACGGTAATGATCGGCCAGCAGATCGATGGTGGCCTTGAAGGCCTCGGCGTTCTCGATCAGGCTGGTGATGTCACGAAACAGGATCCCGGGCTTGGGATAGTCGGGGATGGTCTTGATGCTGGCTTCGATAAATTTCAGAATGTCCGGATTCATGTGATGACCGCTTATTTTTTGACCCGGCACAGGCCGATGGGCCAGGCGCCGGGAAAACAAAAAGGCCCATCGTGCAAAAACGACAGGCCAACTCCATAGCATTATTGCCGCAATAGCTTAGGGACTTCACTTCTTCATTGCAACCGGCTCCAGCACAGGCAAACGTATTAGCCAGGTGAGCAGGATCACCATGATGACAATCAGCAGCCAGCGCACCCAGTCGACGGGCACCAGAGCCAGGGAGAAGGCGAAGCTCACCAGGATGAAAAGGATGGCGCGGCGCCTGGCATGGCGCCGAATGCCGCGATACAACTGCCAGTCATGGATGGGGGGCCCGAACCAGGGGTGCGCCAGCAGCCAGCGGTGAAAACGGGGGGACGAGCGGGCAAAGAGGGCCGCCGCCAGCAACATGAAGGGGGTGGTCGGCAGCAGGGGCAGGACTATCCCGACTATCCCGGTGGCGAAGGCGAGCCAGCCCAGGGCCATCAGACACCAGCGTTTCATGGGTACTCCTCTGAATGCATCTCTGCCTTTAGCCTAACAGAGTTGGCCCGGAAGCTGACAGCCCGGCCCATGCGGCGGCAGTCGATTAGGCTCATCGAGTGGGCAGACGGCTGACAACGCCAGCCATTGCCACTACAATCTGCGCTCTTTTTTCTCCCCTTGTCTTCGGAAGCAGTTATGCGCGTAATTTTGGCCCCCATGCAGGGGGTGCTCGATCACCTGATGCGGGAGGTGCTCACCTCCGTCAACGACTATGACCTGTGCGTCAGCGAATTCGTGCGGGTGGTCGATCAGCTGCTGCCCACCAAGGTCTTCTACCGCATCGCCCCCGAACTCAGGCAAGGGGGCAAGACCCGCGCCGGCACCCCGGTGCGGGTGCAACTGCTGGGTCAGCATCCCGAGTGGCTGGCAGAGAATGCGGTGCGCGCCATCGCGCTCGGCTCCCCCGGGGTGGATCTCAACTTCGGCTGCCCCGCCCCCACGGTCAACAAGAGCAAGGGGGGCGCCGTGCTGCTCAAGGAGCCGGAGGCCGTCTATCGCATCGTCAAGGCGGTGCGGGAGGCCGTGCCGGCCCATCTGCCGGTGAGCGCCAAGATCCGCCTGGGCTACGATGACAAGTCGCTGTTTCTGGAAAATGCCCACGCAGCCAGTGACGGGGGCGCGGTGGAGCTGGCGGTGCACGCCCGGACCAAGCGCGAGGGCTATCGCCCCCCCGCCCACTGGGAATATGTGGATGCCATCCGCCGCGCCCTGCCCATCCCGGTCACCGCCAACGGCGAGATCTGGAACCATGAGGACGCCCTCACCTGCGCCCGGGTCTCGGGCTGCGACAGCCTGATGGTGGGACGGGGCGCCGTCTCCCTGCCCAACCTGGCCCGGGTGATGAAGACGAACTGCCCCCACATGAGCTGGTCCGAGGCCCTGCGCCTCATGGTGAGCTACACAGAGCAGGATCTCGCCGGGGAGAAGGCGGACTATTACCCGAGCCGGATCAAGCAGTGGTTCTCCTATCTCAAGCGCGAGTATCCCCAGGCCGATGCCCTGTTCACCGAGGTGCGCCTGCTCAAGCACGCCGACGAGATCCGCGCTCGCCTGCTGGTCGAGAGCGAACGCCACCCCTGAGCGCGCCCGGCCCTCGTCTTGGCCGCCGCCCCGCGGCGCCTTATGATGAGGGCTCAATGACAGGAGGTCAGGATGCAGGGAGTACCGGTCACCTTTACCCATCAGCACGACAGGGCCGATTTTCGCCCCCTGCCGGGCCAGCCTGCGACCGAGCTCTACCGCGCCCACATCCAGCACCACGCCTTCGATCCCCACAGCCACGAGGGGTTTGGCCTCGGTGTCATCGAGTGCGGTGCCGAGCGCTTTCGCTATCGCGGCAGCCAGCACCTGGCGGGCCCAGGCAGCCTGGTACTGATGAACCCCGACGAGCTGCACACCGGCGAGGCCGCCTGCGAACAAGGGTGGCGCTATCGCATGCTCTACCTGCCCGCCTCTCGGCTCGAGGCCATCAGCGGCGAGCGCGGCTGGCATTTTGCCGAGGCGGTGCGCAGCGACCCGCACGCCGCTCCCCTCCTGCAAGCGACCCTGGATGCCCTCTGGTACTGTGACAGCGCGCTCGCCGCCGACGGCCTGCTGCTCACCGTATGCGAGGCCCTGCGCCCCCACGCCCGGGCCCTGGCGGCCCCGCGCGAAGCAGCCCACCCTCTGGGGCGCGCCATCGACTATATGCAGGCCTGTTTTGCCCGCCCCATCACTCTGGCAGAGCTGGCGGGGGCGGTGAACCTCAGCCCCTACCACTTCCAGCGCAGCTTCAAGGCCCGCTTTCACGTCACCCCCCAGCAGATGCTGATGGCCATCCGCCTGCAGCGCGCCAAGGGGTGGCTGGCCGCCGGCCTGCCCGCCGCCGAGGTGGCCGCCGCCTGTGGCCTGGCCGACCAGTCGCACCTCAATCGCGCCTTCCTGCGCCGCTATGGCACCACCCCGGTGCGCTACCAGAAACAGGTGCAGGCCGGCCGCTAAAGCGCAATCTGGTTCAATACGCCGCCACTCCCCCCTGCTAGGCTGGCCTTCTTCTTCTCCAACGGATATTGAAAATGTTGCTCGGAGTCCTGTTTGCCCTGCTGGCCGGCCTGATGTGGGGGCTCATCTTCGTCGCCCCCCTGCTGGTGGACGGCTATCCCCCCGCCCTGCTCGCCAGCGGCCGCTATCTCGCCTTCGGCCTCATCGTGCTGCCGCTGGCCTGGCGGGCCCGCAAGCGCCTGGCGGCCCTCTCTGCCAGCGACTGGCGCGAGGCCCTCGCCCTCACCCTGGTGGGGAACCTCGTCTACTACTTCTGCCTGTCGGGGGCCATCTTGCGCATCGGCTCGCCCCTGGCGGCCATGTTGATCGGCACCCTGCCGGTGGTGACGGCCCTGGCCGCCAACCGCCTCTATGGCGCACGGGACGGCCGCCTCTCCCGCGCCCGCCTCTACCCGGCCCTGCTGCTGATGGGGGCCGGCCTCTACCTGGTCAACCGCACCGAGCTGACCTGGCAGGCAGAGGCACGCACCGATCAGCTGCTCGGGCTCGCCCTGGCGGTGGCCGCCGTGCTGTGCTGGACCTGGTATCCCCTGCGCAATGCCCGCTGGCTGCGCGAACACCCGGGCCGCAGCCCGGCGCTCTGGGCCACCGCCCAGGGACTGGTGACGTTGCCGGTGGCGCTCGTTGCCTATCTCGGCAGTCTCGGTCATCTCGCCCTGAGCGCACCGGACTTCCCCCTGCCCTTCGGCCCGACTCCCCTGCGCTTCGTGCTGCTGATGGGGGCGGTGGGGCTCTTCTGCTCCTGGCTCGGCACCCTGTGCTGGAACGAGGCGAGCCAGCGTCTGCCGACCGTGCTGGTAGGTCCGCTCATCGTGTTCGAGACTCTGGCGGGGCTGCTCTACGCCTTCATGCTGCGCGGGGCCATGCCCCCCATGATTACCCTGGCCGGCGTCGTCTGCCTGGTGGCGGGGGTGCTCTATGTGCTCGCCGGCAAGCCGAGGCCCCAGCCAGAAAAGCGCGCCAAAGCACGGTTAACTTGACGCATGTCATCTTGACTCTCCCATCGACTCCCTATACTGCCCTGACTCTGTAATCGTCTGTTGGGGGCATCTGTGTGTGAAATGACGCAAGCGCAGTTGGCAGGATGGCGAGATCGCCTGCTGACCGACTGGGCCAGAATTCGAGAGGAGCTGATCGCTCAGCTCAAGGCGAGCCGTCAGGGTGACTGGGCCGAACAGGCCAGCCACTGCGAACGGGATCAGTTGGTGGATCTCACCAGTCGGTTGGATCTGCCGCAGGTAGAGCAGAATGTGGCGGCGCTCAAGCGCATCGACGCCACCCTCTGTCAGATTGAGCTGGGGCTGTTTGGTCTGTGCTCGGACTGCGAGGAGCCGCTGACCCTGACCCAGCTGGATCAGGATCCGACCCGGCAGCGCTGCCCGCGCTGCGAGCAGCGTTATCGCAAGGGCTTCCACGGCCACGAGCTGTAACGGGCCCCTCGCGGGACCCAACCCCGCCCGTCGAGCCAGCCGCAGAGCCAGGCCGAACACCCCACCAGCGTCAATGAAACGGGCCCCCGCCATGGCGGGGGCCCGTTGTTGTCTATCGCTCAACCGGGGGCAGACGGCCTCACTGGGCCAGCAGGTGACCCACCAGCTCATGGCGCCAGCCTTGCAGCAGCATGGGCTTGTCGGCCCGGGCACGCTCTTCCTCGCTCATGCGCCAGCTCCAGGTGAAGTACTGGTGGATGATTTTCTTGCTGGCCACCAGCTCAGGGGGGATGTTGCTGGCCTTGGCCTTCTCCTCCACCAGGGCCTTGATGCGCTTGAGCTCCCCCTTGTACTGGGGGTAATCCACCAGACGGCGGATGGGCTCGGGCCAGCTGTCCGGAGCGCTCTGCTGGGCAGCGGCGACTATGTCCAGCATCCGCTTGCCGTGGATCTTGATCTCGATGGGAGAGAGCCCCAGCTCGTTGAGATCCCGAAGCGAAGCGGGTCGGCGCTCGGCCACCTTGAACAGGTGCAGCTCCTTGACCACGAAGTTGAGGGCCAGATCCCGGCGTACCGCCTCTTTCTGACGCCAGGCCGCCAGCTCGCGCAGGATGGCGAGCTCGCGGCGCCCCAGTTGCCAGGCGTTGACGATGTCGAGATAGGCCTGATACGGATCGCTGGCCTGGGTCTTGCGGGCGCAGTGGTTCTGGCACTCCTGCTCGAACCAGGCAAACTTGCCGCTCTCCCTGAGTCTGGTCATCACCTTCTCGTAGAGGGGCATCAGGTAGAAGACATCCGCCGCCGCGTATTCCAGCTGACGGGGGGTGAGCGGGCGCGCCAGCCAGTCGGTGCGGGCCTGATCCTTTTCCAGCTCCACGCCGAGGAACTCCTTGACCAGGGCGCCAAACCCCACAGACACCCCGTAGCCCAGGAAGGCGGTGGCGAGCTGGGTGTCGTGCACCCGGCTGGGCAGATGGCCCGCCTGGTGCTGGATGAGTTCGAGATCCTCCCCGGCGGCGTGAAGGATGGAGATCTGGTCGGCCTGGCCGAGGCGCTGCCACAAGGGGGTCAGATCCAGGGTCAGGGGATCGAGCAGGGCGAGGCGTTCGCCATCATAGATCTGGAACAGACCAAGCTGGGGATAATAGGTGCGGGTGCGCACGAATTCGGTATCGATGGCGAGCGGCACCCGGGCCAGGTCGGCGAGGTAGGCCGCCAGCTCGGCTTGCTCTGAAATGAGTTGAAATTGCATCTTTGCCTGCATCTTGTCGGTGGGCCCAAAAGAAAAAACCGTGGCCTGAACCACGGTTTACCCCATATCGGCTTGATGGCCCGGCTTATTGCCCGGCCTGCCTGGCTATCTCCTCGTCGCGCAGCACGCGGCGCAGGATCTTGCCCACATTGGTCTTGGGAAGTTCGTCGCGAAATTCTACCAGCTTAGGCACCTTATAGGCAGTAAGATGTTGACGGCAATGGGCAATAACTTCCTCCTGGGTCAATTTGGGATCCTTCCTGACCACGAACACCTTGACCAGCTCCCCGGACACCTTGTGGGGCACACCGACCGCGGCCACTTCCAGCACCTTGGGATGCAGGGCCACCACGTCCTCAATCTCGTTGGGATAGACGTTGAAGCCCGACACCAGGATCATGTCCTTCTTGCGATCGACGATCTTGAAGAAGCCCTGCTGGTCGCACACGGCGATATCCCCGGTGCAGAGCCAGCCATCCTGCATCACCTCGGCGGTGGCCTCGGGCCGTTGCCAGTAGCCCGTCATCACCTGGGGGCCGCGCACCTGCATCTCCCCCGGGGTACCGGTGGCGAGGATGGGGTTACCGGCCTCATCCACCAGGCGGATATCGGTGGAGCAGACCGGCAGGCCGATGGAGCCATTGTAATCGGTCAGATCATAGGGGCAGACGCTCACCAGGGGGGAGCACTCGGTCAGGCCATAACCCTCCAGCAAGGGGGTATCGGTCAGCGTCTTCCACTGCTCGGCCACCGCCCGCTGCACCGCCATGCCGCCGCCGATGGTGAGCTTGAGCTTGGCAAAATCCATGCTCTGGAACTCGTCGTTGTTGACCAGGGCATTGAACAGGGTGTTGACCCCTGTGATGCAGGTAAAGGGGTAGCGCTTGATCTCTTTGACAAAGCCCGGGATGTCGCGGGGGTTGCTGATGAGCAGGTTGTATCCCCCCAGGCGCATGAACAGCAGGCAGTTCACCGTGAGGGCAAAGACGTGATAGAGCGGCAGGGCCGTGACCACGAACTCCTTGCCCCGCTCCAGCACGGGACCATAGACCCCCAGGCACTGCTCGACGTTGGCAATCATGTTGCGGTGGGTCAGCATGGCCCCCTTGGACAGGCCAGTGGTGCCTCCCGTGTATTGCAGGAAGGCGACATCCTCGTTGTGGATCTCGGGTTTGATGTACTGCAGATAGCGCCCCTTGGCCAGGGCCTGGCGCATGGTGCTGGCGTGGGGCAGATTGTATTTGGGTACCAGCTTCTTGACGTACTTGACCACGAAGTTGACCAGCGTCCCCTTGGCCAGCCCCAGGTTGTCCCCCATCCGGGTCAGGATCACGTGCTTGACCGGGGTGCCGTAGACCACCTTCTCCAGGGTATGGGCAAAGTTGGAGACGATGACGATGGCCTTGGCCCCCGAGTCGTTGAGCTGATGCTCCAGCTCGCGGGGGGTATAGAGGGGGTTGACGTTGACCACTATCATACCGGCGCGCAGTATGCCGAACACGGCGATGGGGTATTGCAACAGGTTCGGCATCATGACCGCCACCCTGTCCCCCTTCTCCAGCTTGAGCTCGTCTTGCAGGTAGGCCGCAAACGCCCGGGACTGCTCCTCGAGCCTGCGATAGGTGATGGTCTGGCCCATGTTGACGAAGGCGGGCTGGTCGGCAAATTCGCTCACCGAGGCTTCGAACATCTCGACCAGGGAGCCGTAGATATCGGGATTGATCTCGGCGGGCACCCCCTCTGGATAGCGTGTCAGCCAGATCTTGTCGACCGGCACCGCCTGCTCCCCAGCGGCGTCGGCCTGCTGCAACCTGGTATTCTCATGCTTGCCTTCATGCTCATGCATAACTCGCACCTGTGCGCTCACTGTGTTGCCTCCGTCCCTGTCCCAATTTCAATCACTTGTTTTGAGTTACCGCTCTAATGCCGGGTATCTTTACATATGGCAATAGCAATTAACAGCCAATTAACAAGCGTGAAATGTGAGGAAGGAGGCAAACCTGAAAGATTGAAAACGGGGGATTCTAACGAATGTGACAGAATTTTTCGATAACAATGGCGGTTTGCAGCGGATTATCCATATGAAAATGGTGATTGCCCGCCACTGACTCCCGATGGATCTGCGTAAAACAGTCCCGCCGGGCCAGCCATTGCGCCGTCAGGCTGGCAAAGCCCTGCTCCCCCTGCACGAACAGCACGGGACAGCGGATCGCCGCCATCAGGGCCCTTGCCTGCCCCTCGCTCATGCGCAGCGGCGAGAGATCCCGCAATCTGGCATCGCTGCGCCAATGGAGCCGACCATCCCGCAGGATCAGCTGGCGTTCGCAGATGAGCCTGGCCGCCTCGGGAGAGATATCGGCCACCTTGCAGCGGGCCGCCACCGCCTCGTCGAGGGAGGCAAAACCACTGGAGGCGCGCTCGCGGGTACGGCTGCGATTGAGAATGGCCCGCCGCAGCTGGGCGGGCACCTCCTCATCGGGTTGACTGAGGGGCCCCAGCCCCTCCAGCAGGATGAGCCGCGCCACCTGCTCGGGAAAGACGCCGGCATAGGCGCTGGCAATCAAGGCCCCGAGGGAGTGACCGAGCAGGGTGACATCAGACCAGCCTCCCGCCGCCATGATCTGATGCAGATCGTCGAGCCAGTCGGTGAACACATAAGGAGAAGATTTGTGATCGGACAGGCCGTGCCCCGGCAGGTCAACACAGATGAGATGGATCCCTTCGAGGCAGGCGGCCAGCGGCAGGAAACTGGCGCCATTGTCGAGCCAGCCATGGAGCGCCAGCATCAGGGGCTGGCCCGTACGCCCCGACTCCAGCAGGGCAACACGGCGCCCATTGGCCAGCTGCAACTGCCCCTCTCTCATCCCGGCGTCCATCGTCATGGCCAAGGATCACCAGCGCCGTATCGGCCGCCGCGGCCAGAAGGGATCATAGAAAGGGTCATGGAAATAGGGGTCCATGTAACGCACCTCCACCTCCTTGACCGGTGGCCACAGCTTGCTGCCGGTCACCCTGATCACGGAAAACTGATACTTGTGATCGCCAATCTGGCTCTGCACCGGCTTGTCCAGGGTGCCAAGCACCGTCAGGCTGCGTCCCTTGGCGTAGAGGGTGGGGTCGACAAACCCCTCCATCACCGCCAGGAAGCGGCCAGGGCTCTGCTCGGTCTGCACGGGCACGCCATTGCTCTTGAGGGGCAGATAGACCACCTCGACCAGGCTGCGATCCTGTTCGTTATGCACGGCGGCGATGACGCCACTCCAGCGGGCCGGTTTTCCCTCCTGCCCCGCCAGGGCGGGTTGATAGGCCACCAGGGCGGTTTCCGGCTCATAGGCCAGCTCCTTGGGGGTGGTGCTGCACCCGGCCAGCACCAGGGCGCCCAGGCCCAGCAGCAGGTATCTCAACAGACGGCTCTCATTCATGTTTGTCTCCTTCACCGGGTGCACAAGGCTCACTCCCGGCCGGGCAGCTTCTTCCAGGTTACCTTGTCTCTGAGGTATACGGGGGTGGCCTGCTCCGGGGTCACCGCAGCCCCGGCCAGCCAGGCGGCCCTCGCCAGGGGCAGCATGTCCAGGGCGGCGGGCAGGCGCGCCGCCGGACAGGGTTTCTGCTCATCGGCCAGGGCGCTCAGGCCATCAGCATAGGTCTCAAAACCTGTACCCGCGCTAAACCAGAGGCCGGAAAGCGTCGGCTGCTGCGCCACCGCCTCGGGGGCCGTGACCTGCTCCTCGCCATCCAGCACCATGATGCCGTCTTGCAGCAGATAGCGGCCCACATAGATCTCCCCCATGCGGGCATCGATGGCACTGATCACCCGCGTTGCTCCCTCCTGGCGATGGGCCCCCTGGGCCATGGCCGCCAGGGTGGAGATGCCAAGCAGGGGTACACCGGCGCCAAAGGCCAGTCCCTGGGCCACGCCGACCCCGATCCGCACCCCGGTAAAGGAGCCAGGCCCCCGGCCAAAGGCGATGGCATCGAGATCGCTCAGGGCAATGCCAGCCTCATCGAGCACGGCCTGCACCATGGGCAGTATCTTCTTGGTGTGATCCCGCGGCGCCTCTTCCCAGCGAGCATAAACGCGCTCCCCCACCAGCAGGGCGGCGGAGCAGGCTTCGGTGGCGGTATCCAGGGCCAGGATCTTCAACTCATTCATTCTCGACTCTTCTCTAAAAGGCATCATTGAAACAGATCGGACTTGGCCGGATCGGGACTCGCCGCATCGGCCAGTCCGCTAAAGAAATCCCCCAGCCCCGTCAAGTCCCGGGTGCGGGGGATGGCAGGCAGACTCTTGATAAAGGTGGCGCCATAGGGCTTGTTGACCATGCGCGGATCACAGATGACCAGGACGCCATGATCACGGCGATCACGTATCAGCCGCCCCACCCCCTGTTTGAGAGCAATCACCGCCTTGGGCAGCTGGATCTCGGCGAAGGGATCCCCCCCCTTCAACTTGCAGTCATCGACCCGCGCCTTCAGTAGCGGGTCGTCGGGGCTCGCAAACGGCAGCTTGTCGATGATAACACAGGACAATGCCGCCCCTCGCACGTCTATCCCCTCCCAGAAGCTGCTGGTGGCCACCAGCACGGCACGGCCGTTTTCCACGAAGGTCGAGAGCAGGCGCTGCTTGTTGTCCTCCCCCTGCAGCAAGACGGTACGGCCAATTTCCCGGCGCAGCACCTCGGCCACCTGACGCATCACCTGGTGGCTGGTGCAGAGGAAAAAACAGCCCCCCGGCGTCTTGTTGATGAGGGGGATCAGGCGAAGGGCCAACTGCTCGCCCCGGCCGAAGGCATTGGGCTCGGGCAGCTGGCGCGGCACGCACAGGCGCGCCTGTTCGCCATAGTCGAACGGACTGTCGAGGATAAGCTCGCGGCTCCCCGCCAGTCCCAGCTCGCTCTTGACGTGATCAAAGCCCATGTCCACCGTCAGAGTCGCGGACGTGAAGATCCAGGCCACGTCGGGGCGCTGCACCTCGGCGCCGAACCGATCGGCCACCGACAGCGGGGTGAGATTGAGGGAAAAGTGGAGCCGGCTGCACTCGTACCAGTAGGAGAAACCGGTCTGGTTGATGGCCAGCACCTCACCAAGCCGGGTACGCAGTTCGCACAACCGCTCGAAGCAGTGATCCAGCTGCTCGCCCCGGCCCAGAGCCAGTTTCAGCACCTCATAGCAAAGCCCGATGGCATCATTGAGGCGGGCCAGCGCCTGGCCCCAGAGTGGCTGGCGCAACATGTCGCGGGTGTTGCCCCGCCCGCCATCCACACCAAAAGCCAGGCGCAGATCCTGGCTGGCAATGGCAAGCCTGTCCGCCGCCTTGCCAAGCTGTCCCATGTCATGGGCCTCTGCCCGATAGGCGAGCTGGATGTCCCGAGCCAGATCCTGCAAGGCGCGGCTGCCCACCGACTTGCCGAAATAGTGGCTGGCTATCTCCCCCAACTGGTGGGCCTCATCGAACACATAGACCTGGGCCTCTGGCACCAACTCGCCAAACCCCGTGTCTTTCACCGCCATATCGGCGAAGAAGAGGTGATGATTGATCACCACCACCTGGGCCTCCATGGCGCGGCGCCGGGCCACCACCAGGTGGCAGTCGTCATAGTAGGGGCAGTCGCGCCCCAGACAGTTCTCATTGGTGCTGGTGATCTGGGGGATGATCTCGGCGTTCTCCTGCAGCCCCGGGATGTCCCCCACATCCCCGGTCTGGGTCGCGGTGGACCAGGATTTCACCTTGACCAGATCGCTGAGGATCTCGGGCTTTTGCAGGTGGGATTCGCTCAAGAGGCGGTTCATCCGCTCGATGCACAGATAGTTGCTGCGCCCCTTGAGCAGGGCCACCGGCGGCGTGTAAGAAAGTGCCGCCGTGATGGTGGGAAGATCCCGGTAGAAGAGCTGCTCCTGCAGGTTCTTGGAGCCAGTGCTTATCACCACCCGCTTGCCGGACTCCAGCGCCGGCACCAGATAGGCGTAGGTCTTGCCGGTGCCCGTCCCCGCCTCCACCAGCAGGCGACCATGCCCCGCTATGGTATCCGCGACCGCCTCGGCCATCGCCAGCTGGGGCGCGCGGGCCTTGAAGCCCTCGATGTGGCTGGCCAGAGGGCCATCTGGCTTGAACAGGGTCTGGATGGTCAAAAGGAGCGTCCCGCGTAAAAGCCGCCATTATGCCAAAAGTGCGGCGAAAGCGGGACTGATAATGTGCTCAGACGAAGAGATCGATCTGATGGTCCGGGTCCGGCTTGTGATCATCTTCCTGCGCCCTTGGCTGATCATCCTTGGCCGAAGGGTGCCCCTGCTGGTGTTGCTGGCCAGCACCGCCAGTGTCGGTGCCAATCTTGCGCAGTTGATGTTTCTGGCTGATCTGGGTCACCTCCCGCTTGATGTCGTCCGGACTCGGCGTCGCCGGTGCACGGGGCAGGATGGGAAATAGCAGGTCCTGACTGGGCATGATGTCGCCTCCTTTTGGCATCTCACTGTCTAGTTATCGACCAGAAAACCGTTTTCTCCACTTTAATCGCCCGGATCACATTTTTCGGTTGCATTTTCTGTCAAGGCAGGTAGTTTAAATCAGGCGTCAACTACGACATCTTATTTGTAAAGGATTGATTACATGAAGTTCACCACCCTGAAGACTCATCACCACCATCATCATCCCGAATAGTCTTTCAGGAGGTTGACTGCTGGAAGACACTTAACTGGTGACTTCCAAAAGGACCGCAAGATTCATGAACCCTCGGAAGCACACACTTCCGAGGGTTTTTTCGTTTTTGACTAGAAGGAAATCGAGCAAATGGAAACACAACGCCTGCGTATCGCCATGCAAAAGTCCGGTCGTCTGAGCCAGGACTCCCAAGCCCTGTTCAAGAGCTGCGGCCTCAAGATCAACCTGCGCGAACAGCGCCTCATCGCCCACGTCGAGAACATGCCCATCGATATCCTGCGAGTACGGGATGACGACATCCCGGGACTGGTGATGGAAGGGGTGGTCGACCTTGGCATCATAGGCGAGAACGTGCTGGAAGAGGTGCAGCTCATTCGCCAGCCCCAGGGCTTACCCTTCGAAGTCAAAACCTTGAAACAGCTCGATTTCGGCGGTTGCCGCCTCTCCCTGGCGGTGCCGGAAGACGTGGTGTACACCGGCCCGCAGAGCCTGGCCGGCAAGCGCATCGCCACCTCCTACCCCGGGCTGCTCAAGCGCTTCTTCGACGAGCAGGGACTTGGCTTCAAGAGCGTGATGCTGGGGGGCTCCGTGGAAGTGGCCCCCCGTGCGGGCCTGGCCGATGCCATCTGCGATCTGGTCTCCACCGGCGCCACCCTTGAGGCCAACGGCCTGAAAGAGGTGGAGGTGATCTACCGCTCCAAGGCGGTGCTGGTGCAGGCCCCCAACCCCCTGAGCGACGCCAAGCAGAAGCTGATCGACAAGCTGCTGCCCCGCATCCAGGGGATGCAGCAGGCCCGCGAGAGCAAGTACATCATGCTGCACGCTCCGAAAGAGAAGCTCAATGCCATCACGGACCTGCTGCCCGGCGCCGAGCGCCCCACCATCATGCAACTGGCCGGTGACACCAATCAGGTCGCCCTGCACGTGGTTTCCAGTGAAACCCTGTTCTGGGAGACCATGGAGCAGCTCAAGGCCCTCGGCGCCAGCTCCATCCTGGTGCTGCCCATCGAAAAGATGATGGAATAAGGAAGGGATATCATGCAGACCCTGATCTGGAATCAGCTCTCCCCCGCCCGGCAGGCCGAAGCCCTGACCCGGCCCGCCCTGGACAACGAGGCCGATGTCGGCAGCGTGGTGCAGGAGATCATCAAGGCGGTGCGCAGCCGGGGCGACGAGGCCTTGCGGGAATTGAGTCAGCGCTTCGAGCGTGCTCCCCGCGAGCAGCTTCGCGTCGGCGAGGACGAAATCGAAGCCGCCTGCGCCCGTCTGGATGACGACATCAAGGGCGCCATCGAGGCGGCGATTGCCAATATCCGCACCTTCCACGCCGCCCAGGCTCAGGCGCCACTGCGCATCGAGACCCAGCCCGGCGTGGTGTGCGAGCTGCGCACCCAGCCCATCAACCGGGTCGGCCTCTATGTGCCGGGGGGCAGCGCGCCCCTCCCCTCCACCGTGATGATGCTGGCCATTCCGGCAGGCCTGGCCGGCTGCCGCGAGGTGGTGCTCTGCACCCCGTCGCCGGCCAGCGACGAGATCCTGTTCGCCGCCCGCGCCTGCGGCGTCGAGAAGGTGTTCGCCATCGGCGGCGCCCAGGCCATCGCCGCCATGGCCTATGGCACCCAGACGATCCCCAAGGTGGACAAGATCTTCGGCCCGGGCAACAGCTATGTGACCGAGGCCAAGGGTCAGGTCTCCCGGGACTGGCGCGGCGCCGCCATCGACATGCCGGCCGGCCCCTCCGAGGTGCTGGTGATTGCCGACGAGAGCGCGAACCCCGCCTTCGTCGCCTCGGATCTGCTCTCCCAGGCCGAGCACGGCCCAGACAGCCAGGTGGTGCTGGTCACCACCAGCGGCGCCCTGGCCGAGGCGGTCAAGGGGGAGCTGGCCAGCCAGCTGGCCCTGCTCAGCCGCCGCGATATCGCAACCCAGGCCCTGGCCGCCAGTCTGACCATACTGTGTGACAATCTGGAGGAGGCCTGCGCCATCTCCAACGCCTATGCGCCGGAGCACCTCATAGTGCAGACCCGGGCGCCGCGGCAGCTGCTGGACAAGCTCGAGAATGCCGGCTCCATCTTCCTGGGGGCATGGACACCCGAGTCGGTCGGCGATTACGCCAGCGGCACCAACCACACCTTGCCCACCTACGGCTATGCCCGCACCTGCTCGAGCCTGGGGCTCGCCGATTACCAGCGCCGCTACACGGTGCAGGAGCTCAGTGCAGACGGCATTCGTGGCCTTGGCCCCATCGTCCAGCGCATCGCCCAGGCGGAAGGGCTCGATGCCCACAAGCATGCCGTCACCCTCAGGTTGAACGCCCTGGCCGCCGAGCCCCAACAAACAGCACAGCAGAAGGATTTGTCATGAGCATTGCCAAGCTGGCTCGCCGCGTGGTGCGGGCCCTCACCCCCTATCAATCCGCTCGTCGCATCGGCGGCCAGGGTCACGTCTGGCTCAACGCCAACGAGGCGCCGCTGGCCTACCCCTTCACCGTCGAGGGGAGCAAACTCAATCGCTATCCCGAGTGCCAGCCGGCCGAGGTGATCGATGGCTACGCCGCCTACGCCGGGGTCAACCCGAGCCAGGTGCTGGTGAGCCGCGGCGCCGACGAGGCCATCGAGCTCTTGATCCGCACCTTCTGCGAGGCGGGCCAGGATCAGATCCTCATCTGCCCGCCCACCTACGGCATGTACGCCATCAGCGCCGAGACCTGTGGCGTGGGCATAGTGGAACAACCGCTCACCGCCAGCCGCCAGCCGGACTGGCCCGCCATCACAGATCGCCTGTCAGACGTGAAGCTGGTGTTTCTCTGCTCCCCCAACAACCCCACCGGGGATCTGGTGGGACACGAGGGGCTGACAGCCCTGCTGGAGGCGGCCCGGGATCGCGCCATCATAGTGGTGGACGAGGCCTACATAGAGTTCTGCCCCGAGGCGAGCGTGGTGGATCTGATCGCCCAATACCCCAATTTGGTGGTGACCCGCACCCTCTCCAAGGCCTTTGCCCTGGCGGGGATCCGCTGCGGTTTCACCCTGGCGAATGCCGAGGTCATCGCCATGCTGGCCAAGGTGATCGCCCCCTACCCCATTCCCGAGCCCATCGCCCAGATAGCGGCCCAGGCCCTCTCCCCCATGGGGCTTGAGCTGATGGAGGAGCGGGTGCTGGAGCTCAACCGGCAGAAGGCGCGCTTCAAGGCAGAACTGGCTACTCTCCCGTGCGTGCAGGAGGTGTTCGAGGACAAGGGCAACTTCGTGCTGGTGCGCTTCACCGATGGCGCCGCCGTCTTTGCCGCCATGAAGGCCGCCGGCATCATCTTGCGGGATTTTTCCAGCAAGCCGGGCCTTGAGCACTGCATTCGCGTCACCGTCGGCTATCAGAACGAGATGGATGCCGTGCTGGCCGTGCTCCGTGATCAGCCCCAAGCCAGCGTATAAGGATGTAACAGATGAAGACCCCGTTTTTGTTTATCGACCGTGACGGCACCCTGATTGAAGAGCCGGTCACCGACAAGCAGGTGGACAGCCTCGCCAAGCTGCGTTTCGAGCCCATGGTGATCCCGGTGCTGCGCGAGCTCCAGGCCGCCGGTTACGTGCTGGTGATGGTGACCAACCAGGATGGCCTGGGTACCGCCAGCCTGCCCCTGGAAAACTTCCAGCCACCCCAGGATCTGATGATGCACCTCTTCGAATCCCAGGGCGTCACCTGGGAGCAGGTGCTGATCTGCCCCCACTTTCCCACCGACGGCTGCAGCTGCCGCAAGCCCCACCTTGGCCTGGTGAAGGAGTACCTGGCTTCCGGTCGCATCGACTTTGCCAACTCTTTTGTCATTGGCGACAGACAGACCGACATCCAGCTTGCCGAGAACATGGGCATTCGCGGCATCCGCTATGACCAAAAAGATCACGGTTGGCTCGCCATCCGTGATCAGCTGCTCGCCAGGGGACGCACCGCCTCGGTGGAGCGCGACACCAAGGAGACCCGCATCCAGGTGACGGTGGATCTCGACAAGAGCGGCGGCAACCAGATTGCCACCGGCATCGGCTTCTTCGATCACATGCTGGATCAGATAGCGACCCACGCGGGCTTTAGCCTCAAGCTGAAGGTCAGCGGCGATCTGCACATCGACGATCACCACACGGTGGAAGACGTCGGGCTGGCTCTCGGTCAGGCCCTGCGTCAGGCCCTTGGCAACAAGCGCGGCATCGGCCGCTTCGGCTTCGTGCTGGCGATGGACGAGGTGCAGGCGGTGATCGATGCACGCCCGTTGACCGAACAGGAGGTGAGCACAGCGCTCGATTTGAGCGGTCGCCCCTACTTCGTGTTCGACTGCCCGAGCGGCTTTGGCCGCGACAACGTGGGGGAGATGGCCACCGAGATGGTGCCCCACTTCTTCCGATCCCTGTCGGACGCCATGGCCATCACCCTGCAGATGAAGGTGGGCAGCGGCAACACCCACCACCAGGTGGAGGCCCTGTTCAAGGGCTTTGGCCGCGCCCTGCGCCAGGCCATCCGGGTGGAAGGGAGCGAGCTTCCCTCCAGCAAGGGGGTTCTGTGATGGATGTGAGCAAGCAGAAGCTGGTCATCATCGACACCGCATTGATGGTGCGAATCTCGCCAATCGATATGAGTAAGGGCAGACGATGAACAATCAAAAACTTGTCATCATCGATACCGGCTGCGCGAACCTGGCCTCGGTGCGCATGGCGTTCGAGCGCCTCGGCGTCGCGCCGCAGGTATCCCGCAAGGCCGCCGATATCGAGCAGGCGGACAAGCTGATCCTGCCCGGCGTCGGCACCGCCGTCGCCGCCATGAAGAATCTCAATGAGCGGGAGCTGGTCCCCCTGATACGCGCCGCCAAGCAGCCATTGCTCGGCTTTTGCCTCGGCATGCAGATGCTGGCAGAGGCCTCGGAAGAGACCATGAGCGCCGATGGCCGGCTCATCGACTGCCTCGGCATAGTGCCAGGCAGGATCCGCCTGATGGAGGTGGGCGACCTGCGTCTGCCCCACATGGGCTGGAACCAGATCGAACACGACGAGACCCACCCCCTGCTCAAAGGCATCCCCAGTGGCAGCTACTTCTACTTCGTCCACTCCTACGCCCTGGAGGTGACCGAGGCGACGATCGCCAGCTGCGACTATGGCCAGCCCTTTACCGCCATCGTCGGTCGGGACAATTTCTTTGGCGCCCAATTCCACCCGGAGCGATCCGGCGCGGCCGGTGCCCGTTTACTGCAAAACTTTCTGGAGCTGTAACAAGGATGATCATTCCCGCAATCGACCTCATCAATGGTCAGGTAGTCCGACTCTATCAGGGCGACTACGGTCAGAAGACCGCCTACAGCGACAACCCGCAGGCCCGCTTCGACGACTATGTCAGCCAGGGCGCGGCGCAGCTGCACCTGGTGGATCTGGACGGCGCCAAAGAGACACAAGCCCGCCAGCTGACCCTCATTGCCCAGCTGCTGTCGGCCACGGAGGCGCCGGTACAGGTGGGCGGCGGCGTGCGCACCGAGCAGGACGTGGCAGATCTGCTGGCCGCCGGTGCCAGCCGGGTGGTGATCGGCTCCACCGCCGTCAAGTCCCCGGAACTGGTGGCCGGCTGGATGGAGAAATACGGCCCCGAGCGCATCGTGCTGGCGCTGGATGTCAACATCGATGCACAGGGCAATCGCCACATCGCGGTGGCGGGCTGGCAGGAGAACAGCGGCGTGAGCCTTGAGGCGCTGATCGAACGCTTCCTCCCCGTCGGACTCAAACACGTGCTCTGCACCGACATCAGCCGGGACGGGACGCTCGCTGGCAGCAATGTCGCGCTCTACCGGGATCTCTGCGCCCGCTACCCGAGCGTGGGTTTTCAGGCCTCCGGCGGTATCGGCGGCATTGAGGACATAGAGGCGCTCAAGGGATCCGGGGTCAAGGGGATCATCCTCGGCCGCGCCCTGCTGGAAGGCAAGTTCTCGGTCGCCGACGCCATCGCCTGCTGGGGCGACAATGGCGCCGACTGATGGCGTGACCATCCGCTGAACTCAGGGGTGTCTGAGGGGCCATCCGGCCCCTCCTTTCCCGAGCGCCAGGGCACCCCCTTATAATCTGGAAGCGATTGACTCTATACTCGGACTCATCGAGGTAATGTCACGGAAGGCTTATGTTCACATCTCATTGCGCCACCATTCTGATTGTCGATGACGCCCCCGAGAACCTGATGGTGCTGACCGAGCTGCTCTCACCCAGCTATCGGGTACTCGCCGCCCAGAGCGGGGAAAAATGCCTGCGCATTGCCGGCGGCGATGCGAGACCGGATCTCATCCTGCTGGATGTGATGATGCCCGGCATGGACGGCTATGAGGTGCTCAAACAGCTTCGCACCAACCCCGACACCCACCGCATCCCTGTGGTGCTGCTCACCGCCCTCGCCGATCCCCAGAGCGAGGAGTACGGCCTCTCCCAGGGGGCGGCCGACTACATCACCAAGCCCATCAAGCCCGCCATCGTCCAGGCCCGGGTGCGCACCCAGCTGGAAGCCAAACTGGCCCGGGATGGCTTGCACAGTCAGAATGCGGCCCTGGAGGCCGAGGTGGCGCGCCGGATGGCGGAAAACGATCTGATCCAGCAGGTCTCCATCCGGGCGCTGGCCCATCTGGCAGAGATCCGCGACCCCGAGACAGGCAATCACATATTGCGCACCCAGGCCTATGTCCGGCTGCTGGCGAGCGCTCTCGCCGATCACCCCCGCTTTGCCCAGACCCTGACCCCGGGTTACATCGATCTGCTGAGCCGCTCCGCCCCCCTGCACGACATCGGCAAGGTGGGCATTCCCGATCATATCCTGCTCAAGCCCGGCAAGCTGACCCCAGAGGAGTGGCAGATCATGCGCACCCACGCCAAGCTGGGCAGCGACGCCATCGAGGAGGCCGAGCAGGACATAGAGCAGCCCCTGGCCTTCCTCACCCTGGCCAAGGAGATAGCCCACTGGCACCACGAGAAGTGGGACGGCAGTGGCTACCCGGATGGGCTGCGGGGCGATGCCATTCCTCTCTCGGCCAGGTTGATGGCGCTGGCGGATGTGTTTGACGCCCTCATCAGCGCCCGGATCTACAAACCCGCCATGCCCTATCAGGAGGCCCGCGCCCTGATCCTCTCCGGTAGCGGCCAGCATTTTGACCCCGACGTGGTGGCGGCCTTCGATGAGCATTTCGAGCAGTTCGTCCTCATCGCCGAGCGTTACCGGGATGGCGCCGAGGCCAGCCATGGCTGAGCAGCCTCCCCTGACCCGGGCCCATGTGCTCAACGTCGTGCTCACCTATGGCGCCGTGGCCAGCCTGTGGATCCTGCTCTCCGACAAGGCGGTGGAGTGGCTGTTCAGCACCCCTGCTCAGTTCGCCCTGGCCAGCACCATCAAGGGCTGGCTGTTTATCCTCATCACAGCACTCATGCTCTATGCCATGCTGCGCCGGCGCATCAATCAGACGTCGGCCAGCCCCCGGCTCTCCGGGCGTCAGTGGCTGCCCATCCTGCTGCTAAATGGCCTCATTTTGGCCCTGACGGCCATGGCTATGGCCCAGAACATCGGCCTGACCCGGGACAAGGAGGTGGCCCGGCTCGAGACCATCGCCGATCTCAAGAGCAGGCGCATCGCAGAGTGGCTGGGCAACCGGGAGCAGGATCTGCGCCAGATCGTCGGCAACTCCCGCGACGGGGCCTTCTCTCCCCCCGGGCCTCAGGCCAGGCCATCCGAGGAACAGACCCGGCGGCTTTCGCAACTGGCCGAGTTCATCTCGGTGCGAGGGTTTGATGGCGCAGCCCTCTTGGATCCGGTCGGTCACCCCCTGTGGCAGACCCCAGGAGCTGGCGCCATGAATGCCACATTGCGCGGCGCGCTGACCCGGGTGGAAACGGGCAAGGTGCTCAGGGTCGGCCCTTATCTGGATGAACTGGGCCAACCCAGGCTCGACTTCCTGGCTCCCCTGGCAAACGGCCAGGATCAGCCCCCTGTCATGGTGTTGCAGATAAGTGGCAGCCACTGGATCAACCAGATCCTGACACCCTGGCCCATCCCGGACAGCAGTGGCGAGGCCACCCTGTTTCGCCAGCGCGCAGAGGAGGTGCAGTACCTGAGCGACCCGCGCTATCGTCCCGGCTCGGCCCTCACCCTGCACCTGCCGCTGACTCACAGCACCTTGCTGGCGGCCCAGTATCTGCGCCAGGAGGGCAAGTCGGGCGCCACGAGAAGGGCCAAGGTGCTCACTGGCCAGGACTATCGCGACATAGCCGCCTTTGGCGTCGTCTATCCGGTCGCGGGCACGGACTGGTTCCTGCTGGCCAAGATAGACAAGGCCGAGCTCAATCAGGCCAGCTTCAGGGAGAGCATCTGGATCGGCCTCATCGCCCTGCTGGTGCTTTTTGTCACCAACGCCGGCATCATCTTGCTGCGTCAGCACACCCGGTTGTTGATGGCCGAGCAGGTTCGCCACTCCCAGACCGAGCGGTTACAGGCGTTGCAACTGCTCTCCGCCATCGCCGACAGTTCGGAGGATGCCATCTTCGCCAAGGACAAGGAGGGCAGATACATTCTCTTCAACCGGGCCGCCAGCCAGTTCGTCGGCAAACCGGCCGCCGAGATGCTGGGCCAGGATGACATGGCCATCTTCCCCCCGGAGCAGGCACGCATGCTGATGGAAGCGGGCCGTCAGGTGATCGCCAGCAACAAGGTGCAGACCGAGGAGGAGTACCTGACCCTGCCCTGCGGCGATCGGGTGTTCCTCGCCACCAAGGGGCCGCTGCAAGACGAAGACGGCGACGTGATCGGCACCTTCGGCATCTCCCGCGACATCACGGACTTCAAACGGGCCGAGGCAGATCTGCGGGAGCGGGAGGGGCTGTTTCGCGCCCTGGTGGAGCAATCCCTCGCTGGCATCTACATCATCCAGCAGGGCCAGCTCTGCTATATCAACCCCTGCTTTGCCCACCTGTTTGGCTACGGCTCGCCCGGCGCCCTGCTGAAGGTTGGCCCCTTGCACGCCCTGGCAAGCCAGAAGGACAGCGAGCGGGTGGCCGAGCTGATTGTGCGCTGCGAGCTGGAGGGTGGCGACATCCATGTCCGCTTCAGCGCCCTGCATCACGACAACCAGAGCCTGGAAGTGGAGCTGTACGGGCGGCGAGTCGATTACCGTGGCCAACCCGCCGTGCTCGGCCTCTTGCTTGACGTCACCGAACGGGAGCAGGTCGAACAGGCCCTGACCCGCCAGGCCATGGCGCTGCGCCAGCAAAACGAGGAGCTGGAGCGCTTCAACAAGGTGATGGTAGACAGGGAGCTCGCCATGCTGACCCTCAAGCACCAGATCAATGGGTTGTCCCGCCAGCTCGGGCTGCCGCCGCCCTATCCCCAGGCCCCGGCACTGCCAGAGGAGATTTCCTGATGAGCGGGTCCCCACTGTGGCACGTCCGTCCCTCCACCCTGCGCTGGGGCGTCTGCCTGCTGGCGCTGCTGCTGCCGGTGTTGATGTTGCAGATCCGGGTCCAGCTGCCCATTGCCTTCGGCGAACGGCCGCTGCTGGTGCTCTTCATGTTGCCCATCATCATCTGCGCCCTGCTGGGAGGTCTCCTGCCCGGCCTGCTCTGTACTCTGGTCAGCGCCCTGGCTACCAGCTATTTCATGCTGCCCCCCGTCCATGAGCTGACCGTATCGCTTGGCCAGGATCTGGTGCAGTGGGGGATCCTGATTGCCAACGGCCTGCTCATCAGCCTCCTCAGCGCGGCCATGCACCACTCCCGGGCCAGGGAAACCCGGCGCGGGCAGGAGCTGATGAGCACCGAATCCCGTCTGCAGCAGAGCGAGAGCCGTTTCCAGGCCACCTTCGAGCAGGCGGCAGTCGGCATCGCCCTGGTATCCCCGGATGGAGCCTGGCTGCGGGTCAATCGGCGTTTGTGCGACATGCTGGGCTACCGCGCGGACGAGCTGATGGGCATGAGCTTCCAGCAGATCACCCACCCGGACGATCTCTTCATCGACCAACACTATGTGGCCCGGATGCTGGCTGGGGAGCTGCCCCACTACACCCTGGAGAAGCGCTACCTGCGCAAGGGGGGCGAGGTACTCTGGATCACCCTGACGGTGGCACTGGTGCGGGATCTCGAGGGGGAGCCCGACTACTTCATCTCCATCATCGAGGACAACCAGCAGCGCAAGGAGACCGAAGCGGCCCTGCGCCGCAACGAGGGGATCCTGCGGGAATCCCAGCGGCTGGCCAAGATAGGCAACTGGCGCTGGCGCATCACGGATGACCACCACTTCTGGTCACCTGAGATCTACCGTATCTATGGCCGGGATCCCGCCCTGCCCCCCGCCGTCTATCCCGAGGTGAGAAAATACTTCACCCAGGAGGGATGGCGCACCATTGCCCAATCCGTCGAGCGCTGCCTGCACGATGGGCTGCCCTATGAGTGCGATGCCGGCGTCATCAACGAGCAAGGGGAGCCGGTCTGGATCATTGCCCGCGGGGCCGCCCTGCGGGGCGACGACGGTGCCATCGTCGAGCTCTATGGCACTGTCCAGGACATCACGGAGCGCAAGCAGACCGAGCAGCAACTGCTGCACAATCAACAGGCGGCCCTCGATACCCAACGCCGCGCCCGCCTCGCGGCCCTGAACCTGATGGACGATGCCATCAGTGCCAGGGTGCGCGCCGAAACCATCAGCAGCGCCCTGCGCGAGAGCGAGCAGCGACTGCTGATGGCCCAGGAGGGCGCCCACGTCGGGATCTGGGAGTGGGACATGGTCAGTGGTAGCCTCTTCCTCTCGCCGGAATGCGCTCGCCTCTATGGCCGCAGCGCCGAGCAGATAGGAACGATAGAGGCCTGGCAGTCGTGCCTGCACCCGGACGACAGGCCACGCATCGACTTCGTGCTGGCCGATCTGTCGGCCAGCGACAAACCCTTCGAGATCGAGTTTCGCATCCTGCTGCCAGACGGCGCCGTGCGCTGGCTGGTCAGCAAGGGCAGCGTCTATCGGGACACCCGGCAGCAGCCGCTGCGCCTGCTCGGCATCCATCTGGACATCACAGCGCGCAAGCAGGCAGAACAGCAGCTGCGCCAGCTCTCCCTGGCCCTGGAGCAGAGCCCGGACGGCGTCTTCATCACGGATACCCGGGCGCGCATCGAATATGTCAACGCCGCCTTCCTCGCCGCCAGCGGCTATCAAGCGCAGGAGATCCTAGGTCAGACCCCGTCCCTGCTGCGCTCCGGCCTCACTCCCAGGGCCACCTACATCGCCCTGTGGGATGCCATCGATCGCGGACAGCGCTGGCACGGGGAGTTCACCAACCGGCGCAAGGATGGTTCCCACTATCAGGTGCTGGCGGCCATCTCCCCCATTCGCCAGGAGAACGGCGAGGTCACCCACTATGTGGCGGTGCAGGCCGACATCACAGAGAAGAAGCGACTCGGGGAAGAGCTGGATCAGTACCGTTACCACCTGGAGGAGATGGTCAACGAACGTACCCTGCAGCTGGCCCAGGCCCACCAGCGGGCCGAGAGCGCCAACCGCGCCAAGAGCGCCTTTCTGGCCAACATGAGCCACGAGATCCGTACCCCCATGAATGCCATCCTGGGGCTCACCTATCTGCTCAAGCGCGATACCCAGGACAACCCCCAGCGCGAGCGGCTGGAGAAGATAGACCACGCCGCTCAGCACCTGCTCACCATCATCAATGACATTCTGGATCTCTCCAAGATCGATGCGGGCAAGATGGCGCTGGAGCAGGGCGACTTCTCCCTCACCGCCATGCTGGACAATGTCAGCGCCCTGATGAGCGAACAGGCCCGCGCCAAGGGCCTCGCCATCCAGGTCGACATCGGCGATACCCCCACCTGGCTCAATGGCGACATCACCCGGCTGCGCCAGGCCCTGCTCAACTACGCGGTCAATGCCATCAAGTTCACCGAGCAGGGCGCGATCACCCTGCGGGTACGGGTGGCTCGTCCCCTAACCGAGGGATACCTGCTGCGCTTCGAGGTGGAAGATACCGGTATCGGCATCAGCCCGGCGCAGTGCGACAAGCTGTTCCAGGCCTTCGAGCAGGCCGACGTCTCCACCACCCGCAAATATGGCGGCACCGGCCTGGGTCTGGCGATCACCAGCCGACTTGCCGCCCTGATGGGGGGAGAGGTCGGCGTCAGCAGCACCCCGGGCCAGGGGAGCCGCTTCTGGTTCACCGCCGCGCTCGCACCGGGTCAGGGAGAAGCCAGGCAACCGGCTCCGCCGGAGCATCGCCTGGCGCAGACCCTCTTCCCCCACCCAGCCCGGGTCCTGCTGGTGGAAGACAACGCCATCAACCGGGAAGTGGTGCTGGAGCTCTTGTGCAACAGCGGCCTCGTCATCGAGACCGCCGTCAATGGCCAAGAGGCGCTCGACAGCGTCCGCCAGCACCCCTTCGACCTCATTCTGATGGACATACAGATGCCGGTGATGGATGGCTACAGCGCCACCCGCGCCATCCGGGCGCTGCCAGGCCGGGAACAGGTTCCCATCCTGGCGCTCACCGCCAGCGCCTTCGACGAGGACAGGCGTGCCTGCGAGGCCGCCGGCATGAATGATTTCATCGCCAAACCCGTCACTCCCACCAAGCTGTTTGAGGCGCTGCAACGCTGGCTGCCCCACGACGAGGTCACACAACCCGACGCTCAAGGCTGCATCGGCGACATGTCTGCCAGTCCCCTCGCTAACCTGCTGGGCCTCCCCGGGCTGGATCTGCAGCAGGGGTTGGCGGCGCTGCAAGGCAATCAGGACAAATACCTTGCCTTGCTGCGCGTCTTCGCCAGCGAGCACGGCCAGGACATGACCCTGCTTCGCCGCCACCTGCAAACGGGTGACAGGGCGAGCGCCGCCCGGCTGGTTCACACCCTGCGCGGCGTGGCCAGCACCCTTGGCATGGGGGCACTCGCGCAGCAGTGCCAGCAGCTGGAGCAAGGGATCGCCGCCGGTCACCCAGACGCCCCCTTGATGACGGCCATCACAGACGCGCTGAGCGCCCTGCATCGACGCCAGGGCGAGGCGGTGTCCACCCCGGTTTCTCCCTTATTGGAGCCCCACCGTCAACGGCAGTTGCTCCGGCAGATGGAAGCCCTGCTGGTGCAGAGCGATACCGCCGTGATCCCGCTGTTCGAGCAATATGCAGCGCCCCTTCGCCTCACCCTGGGGTCACGCAGCGAGACCCTGGCCAGACAGTTGCAGGCGTTCGATTTCGATGGCGCCCTGGCCACCCTTCGCCAATGGGTGGAAACAGATGAGCCCCAAAAGGACGCCATGGTACACCTCCCCGATGCAGGTTCGCGCCATCAGGGCCGGGCCAAGGGAGACAAAGGGTTGAATCACTGAATAAAGTCATGCATATAGTGTTGGTTCCCCCGGGAGACGGCCGTCCGATGAGCGCGCCGTTTCCCGCTCTGGATCCCGCAGTGAAAGCATGCCGACCGCGTTTTCGTTCGCCGCCTGATCCCGCGTCACCGGCAGAACGATGTTTCTTTAACCGTGCTTTACATGGAGCAATGAGCATGTTGTCAAAGCGTATTATCCCCTGTCTCGACGTCAAAGATGGCGTCGTGGTCAAGGGCGTGCAGTTTCGCAACCACGAGGTGATGGGCGGCATCGTCGATCTCGCCCGCCGCTACGCCGCCGAGGGCGCCGACGAGCTGGTGTTCTATGACATCACCGCCTCGAGCGACGAGCGGGTGGTGGACAAGAGCTGGGTCACCCGGGTGGCGGAGGTGATCGATATCCCCTTCTGCGTCGCCGGCGGCATCAAAAGCGTCGAGGATGCCCGCCAGATCCTGGAATTCGGGGCCGACAAGGTCTCCATCAACTCCCCGGCCCTGGCCGATCCCACCCTGATCACCCGCCTGGCCGAGCGCTTCGGCGTGCAGTGCGTGGTGGTGGGCATCGACTCCTACTTCGATGGGGCGAGCGGCGAGTATCAGGTCAAGCAGTTTACCGGCGACGAGAGCCGCACCCGCACCACCCCCTGGACCACTCTCGACTGGGTGCAGGAAGCCCAGCGGCGCGGCGCGGGGGAAATCGTGCTCAACGTGATGAACCAGGACGGCATGCGCCAGGGCTACGATCTCGAGCAGCTCAGGCTGGTGCGGGCCGTCTGCAAGGTGCCGCTGATTGCCTCCGGCGGCGCCGGGGCCATGGCACACTTTCGCGATGCCTTTACCCTGGCCGACGTGGACGGCGCCCTGGCGGCGTCCGTGTTCCACAAGGGCCTTATCCCCATTCCCGAATTGAAACGCTGGCTGAAAAACGAAGGAGTCGCCATCCGTGAATAATCAAGCAGTAGACAATGCCTTGCCCCTGGCCGAGCGCCTGGACTGGGCCAAGTGTGACGGCATGATCCCCGCCATCGTCCAGCATTCCCTAAGCGGCGAGGTGCTGATGCAGGGCTTCATGACCCGCGAGGCCCTGGAAAAGACCCAAACCAGCGGCCAGGTCACCTTCTTCAGCCGCAGCAAGCAGCGCCTGTGGACCAAGGGGGAGAGCTCGGGTCATGTGCTGAGGCTCGTCGCCATCACCACCGACTGCGATCAGGACTCCCTGCTGATCGCCGCCGACCCGGTCGGCCCCACCTGCCACCTGGGCAACCCCTCCTGCTTCGACGGTCACCCCCTGCCGCCGCTCGGTTTTCTCGCCGAGCTCGAGCAGATCCTGGCATCACGCAAGGGCGCGGATCCCACCACCAGCTACACCGCCAGCCTCTATGGCAAGGGCACCAAGCGCATCGCACAGAAGGTGGGTGAGGAGGGGGTGGAAGTGGCCCTGGCCGCCATGGCGAAAGACAGGGAGGAGCTCATCAACGAATCCGCCGATCTCCTCTACCACCTGACCGTCTTGCTGCAAAACGAAGGCCTGGGTTTGAAGGATGTGGTGCAGCGGCTTT
Organism: Aeromonas bivalvium; assembly: GCF_046078285.1. Classification (NCBI taxonomy): domain Bacteria; kingdom Pseudomonadati; phylum Pseudomonadota; class Gammaproteobacteria; order Aeromonadales; family Aeromonadaceae; genus Aeromonas; species Aeromonas bivalvium. Next base: position 200,093 of record NZ_JBGXBV010000001.1, on the reverse strand, counting down.
ATGAGCGCCACACCAAGTAATTGTTGAACTCACGTCAACAAAACGGGCCCAGAGGGCCCGTTTTGTTTCATGGCATCCGGTCCCGCGCCTCTGTCAGCCGATGCGGGTCCAGAAGCTCATGTTCACCGAGTTGCGGTCAAGCAGGGTCAGGTACTCCCCTGCCACCTCGTTGTGCAGCCACTGCTGGCAATAGGCTTCGACCAGCGACTGGCTGGAGGCCATCACCAGGTCGGCATAGAGGCCGTCGGCGCCGCGCAGCAGGCAGTGCATGATGAGCCCGGATTGCTGGACAAGAAACTCGGACTCGACCCGCCGTGACAGGGCGAGCAGACTCGCCTCCGTCACTCCTTCCCTGAGCCTGAAGGTGGCAAACTCGACGCCCCCTGCCCCTTGCATGTCCCCATTGATGATCATCTCGTGCTCTCCGTTGTGGATGGTCTGGAGAACCCAGCATAACGAAGGGCTACTGACAGCCTTGTGTCAGTGCCCGGCCCCTTTTTCCGGCTCCGCCTCGGCCCGTCGCTGCGCAAGATAGTGCGCCAGGGTCACACCGGGCGGCGCCTCTTCCTCGGGGCATGGCGCCAGGCTGTCGATGCGATCCACCCTGAAATCCCGATAGGCCAGGCGCAGCGCGCACCAGGCCCCCAGGGTCCAGCGCCCTCCCCAGTAAAAAAGCCCCAGAGGATAGAGGCGGCGCCGGGTCTGTCTGCCCGCGCCATCCTGATAGCCCATCTCGAGCCAGCACCCTGCCCTGATGGCCTCGTGCAACCTGTCCCAGCGGGCGTAGGCTGGATGGGCCCTGGGATAGTCGGGCACCCGCACCACGGGGGGCGGCTCGTCCCCGCCGCGAACCGGCAGGGCCGCCTCTATCTTGGCGAGCAGGGCGCGGGCCGGATCCGCCATCCCCTTGCCGGTCAGCACGGCCACCAGGTTCACCCCTGTGATGAGGGCCTCCAGCTCGGCAGCGTTCAGTTGCAGGGGCGCCAGCTCGAACCCCTGGCTCAGCCGATAGCCCAGTCCGGCCTCACCGTAAACCGGGATGCCCGCCAGGGAGAGATCGTCCATGTAGCGGTAGATGGTGCGCTCGGAGACACACAGACGCGTCGCCAGCTCGCGGGCGGTCAGGGGCTGGTGGGCTCGCAGCAGGTTGGTCAATTGAAACAGTCGATCCGATTTTCGCACTCTCCCCCTCCCAGGATGCCTGAACATGGCCCATGGTAAGCGGGACAGGGGTCGATGGCATAGATGACATCATCTTCTGCCCCCTGAACAGGGAGTCGCGCTCCCGTGAGCCTGGGGCGACAATGGCGACCGTCCCCTGCCACAGAACCCGAGGTTCGATGAACAAGTATCAGGTTTTTGCCACCCTAGCGGCGCCCGACGTCTTCACCTTGCTCGACATGGCTGGCGCCGATTTTTTCACAGAAAAGCAGACCCTGCTGGCCCAGGGCCTGGAGGTGATGGGGGAGCCCATACTGGCTCCCGATGCCCGGACGGCGGCCCACACCTATCAAGACTACCTGATCAACCCCAGCCTCCCCTACGGAGCCCCCGCCGCCCGCGGCACCCTGGCGTATCTGCTGCTTCATGCCCCCCGGCTGTTTGGCAAGCGGTAGCCGCCTCGCAACTGGATCTGCCCGCTCAGGGGAAGCCAACGCCCGCTTGCCTGAAGCCAGGCTGAACAATCGACCCCATTTGACGCCGCACATGGGGTCTATCCAGGGCCCAGAGCGGCGCGGACAATGTCACCGAGCCAACCAGAGCCAGAGGTCGTATGAGCAAATACCAGTTCTTCCGTCAGGGACAGGATCCCGCCAGTGTCACCTTCCTGCCGATGTCTTCCCCCTCATTCCTGTCGGAAAAAGAGCAGCTGCTCGCCCAGGGCTTCGAGGTGGTGGGGGACTATATCGACGCAGCCAACGAGACAGAGGCGCTCGACAAGTTCAAGAGCGGCATGATTGAGCCGCTCTCCGAGTACACCAAGGCGACCGAAGCCGGTGGCCTTTACTATTTCATCGCCGGCCTGTGGGAGGCGCTGCACAAGCGCATCAGGGGCGCCAACCCGCCTCGCTGACAAACGCCAGAAGACGCGCCCGTCAAGCAGAGGGCCGCAGGCCAGTGCCAGGCATGCGACACGGCGGGTCTTGTCTGACTGATGAAGAACGGGCCCGCGGGCCCGATTATGGATCCCCAGGCCCGTCAGACTCACGCCAGCTGCTGGCGCAACATGAACTTTTGCACCTTGCCGGTGGAGGTCTTGGGCAAGGAGGTAAAGATGATGCGCTTGGGGGCCTTGAAGTGGGCCATCTGCTCGCGGCAAAACGCGATCAGTTCCACCTGACTAAGCTCCCGTCCCTCCTTGAGCTTGACGAAGGCGCAGGGCACCTCCCCCCATTTTTCGTCCGCCATGGCGATCACCGCCGCCTCCTCCACGTCCGGGTGACGATAGAGCACGTCCTCCACCTCCAGGCTGGAGATGTTCTCCCCGCCGGAGATGATGATGTCCTTGGATCTGTCCTTGATCTCCACATAGCCATCCGGGTGCCAGACCGCCAGATCCCCGCTTCGAAACCAACCTTCCGCCATCGCCTCCTCGCTCGCCGTCGGGTTTTTGAGGTAGCCCTTCATGACGATGTTGCCCCGCAGCACTATCTCCCCCAGGGTCTTGCCATCCATGGGGACCGGCTCGCCGCTGACCGGGTTGATGACCCCCATCTCCCCTTGCAGGGGGGAGGCCACCCCCTGGCGCGCCTTGAGCCGCGAGAGCGCCGTGGCATCCTGCCCCTGCCAGCTTCGCTGGGGCTCGCACACCACGCAGGGGCCATAGGTCTCGGTCAGGCCATAGACATGGGTCACGGTGATCCCCATCGCCTCCATGCCGGCGATCACGGTGGCGGGTGGCGCCGCCCCCGCCGTCATCGCCTTGATGGGATGGTCAAGCCCCAGTTTCAGGGCCGGATCGGCGTTGTTGAGCATGTTGAGCACGATGGGGGCGGCGCAAAAATGGCTCACCTTGTGCGCGTGCAGTGCCTCATAGATGGCGCCCGCCTGCACGTGGCGCAGGCAGACACTCACCCCGGCGGTCGCCGCCAGGGTCCAGGGGAAACACCAGCCGTTGCAGTGAAACATCGGCAGGGTCCACAGGTAGACGGGGTGCTTGGGCAGCTCCCAGGAGAGGGCGTTGTTGACCGCATTGAGGTGGGCGCCGCGATGGTGGTAGACCACCCCCTTGGGGTTCCCCGTGGTGCCGGAGGTGTAGTTCAGGGAAATCGCCTGCCACTCGTCCGCCGGCAGCCAACCGGGCTCGTCCCCATCCCCCGTGGCGATGAAGGCCTCGTAACTCAGCTCGCTGATGAGCTCCCCCTCCCCATAGAGGGGATCGTCGATGGCGATCACCAGGGGCTGGCTGTCAATGAGAGAGAGCGCCTTGCGCACCAGGGCGCCGAACTCCCGGTCCACCAGCACCACCTTGCTCTGGGCATGCTGGAAGATGAAGGCCATGGACTCGGCATCGAGCCGGGTGTTGAGGGTGTTGAGCACGGCGCCGCTCATGGGCACCCCGAAGTGGGCCTCGAACATGGCCGGCACATTGGGGGCGACGATGGAGACGGTGTCCCCCTCGCCGATGCCGCGGCGGCGCAGGGCCGAGGCGAGCTGGCGACAGCGGCGCTCGGTCTGGGCCCAGCTCTGGCGCAGGGGGCCGTGGATCAGCGCCGGATAATCGGGGTAGACACTGGCCGCCCTGGCCAGGAAGCGCAAGGGGGTCAGCGCCTCGAAATTGGCGGGGGTCTTGCCAAGACCTGAGTCGTACATGTTCTGCTCTGTCATCGGATCCTTCCTCACAGGGACACAAAACGGGGGCGTTTCGCGGATCACTGCGCCCGGGCACCTTGCCGACGGCGGATCCGTATACCCGATGAGGGTACCAAGGGGAGACAGGGCCAGGTATTAGCGAAACGTCTTACGGGTCTGTGGCCTTGCCGTTATGCCCCTCCTAGTTTGTCGCCAATCACAGACAGCTTTTTTCGGCGGCCATTTTTGGCGCAGTCACCCCCTGTCGTAACCCAGACCCCCTCGCCTTGAGACTCCCTCGCAAGCTGCCAAGATAGCGGCAAGCCCCACCCTGGGCAGCAACAGTTGAAGGAGAGAGAGATGAACAAGTCCCTGTTAGCCGGTCTCGGCATCGGTATCGCCTCGGCAGTGACCCTCTCGGCGGTGGCCAGTGGCTCACTGTTTGAGTCCAAACCCCAGTTCGCCGAGGTGCTGGCCAGTACACCGGTAACTGAAACCATCAAGATCCCCCGCCAGGAGTGTCGCAACGTCACCGTCACCCACCGCAAGCCGGTACAGGACCAGCACAAGATCCTGGGTACCGTGGTTGGCGCGGCCCTGGGGGGCGTAGTGGGTCACCAGTTCGGCGGTGGCAGCGGCAAGAAGGTGGCGACCGCCGCCGGTGCCATGGCGGGGGGTTATGCCGGCAACCAGGTGCAGGGCAACATGCAGGCCGGTGACACCTACACCACCACGGAGCAGCGCTGCAAGACGGTGCAGGAGAGCAGCACCCGCACCATCGGCTATGACGTCAGCTACCGCCTCGCCGGTCAGGAGGGGGTGATCCGCATGGAGAAACAACCCGGCAAGACCATCCCGGTCGAAGATGGCAAGCTGGTCGTGAACAACGCGCCGGGTTGATGCTCCGCTCGAAGCCCCCTAGAAGGATAAGGCCCACCGCAGCGGTGGGCCTTTTTCATACCAGGGAAATCCGGGCCGCCCATGAAAGGTTCCATGTGGAAAACCCCAGTTAATTCAATCAAATAGGCTTCATAAGTTCCTCTTTTATCCTGTTGAACCGCCCTTTTCCCCCTATACTCACCCCGCCGCTGTTTTTTCTTGACCACCACAGTGGGCTGACTAAGATGTTGCCGATTGCCAGCCTGGGCCATAACGGTTTGAATATGTCAAAGATATCAAGTACATCGCCTCCATTGCATGTCCGCTTTGGCGACTTCGAACTGAATGAACGCAATGCACGGCTGCTGCACCATGGCCACGCCGTTCCCCTCTCCCCCATCCCGTTTTGCCTGCTGTGTACCCTGATCCGCGAGCCTGGCGTGCTGCTGACCAAGGATGAGCTGCTCGATCGGGTCTGGGGTCATCGTTTCGTCAGCGCCTCCGTCCTCAAGGGCGCCATCAGCGATATCCGCACCCTGCTGGGAGACGATCCCCGCCAGCCCGGCTTCATAGAGACAGTCTCCCGCCGCGGTTATCGCTTCATCTGCCCGCTGCACCCTCAGGAGACGGGTCTTTCCCCCCTCCCCCCTGCCACCACTTCGCTGCCGATGCCGCAACGAACGTCCTCTTCGGGGATCTTCGTCGGGCGAGAGCAGGCGCTGGCGCGCTTGCAAGACGCCTGGCAGCGGGCGGGCCAAGGCCTGCGCGCCATCGTCTGGGTCGCGGGTGAACCCGGGATCGGCAAGTCGACCCTGATCGCGCGTTTTTGTGCTGGGCTCCCCGATACCCTCTGGATACGGGGGCAATGCGTGCAACTGCATGGGGCGGGTGAGCCCTATCTGCCGGTGCTGGAGGCCATCGCCGAGCTGTGCCGTCGCGATGAGGAGGCGGTTTCGCTGCTGCGCAGGGTCGCCCCGACCTGGCTGCTGCAACTGCCCTGGCTCTGCTCGCCGGCGCAGCGCGAGACCCTGCTCCATGAACTGGTCGGCGCCCATCCCCAGCGCATGCTGCGGGAGATGAGCGAGTTTCTGGACTGCTACACAGCACGGCGACCACTGCTGCTGATCACCGAGGATCTGCACTGGGGCGATCCCTCGACCCTGCAGCTCATCGACTACCTCGCCCGCCGCCCCAGTCCTAGCCGCCTGATGTGGCTGGGCAGTGTCCGGCCGGATGAGCCCCTTGTTCCCGACCATCCGCTCCATGCCCTCAGACAGGCGCTGCGCGGGCAGGGCCTGGGTGAGGAGATAGGGCTGGCCCCCTTCAGCGAGCAGGAAGTGTCGAGTTATGTGAGGGAACGGATGCCTACCATGAACACGGTTCCCGGCCTTGCCCTCGCCCTCCATGAGCGTACCGGTGGCGTCCCGCTGTTCGTTGCCGCCCTCGCCAGCGAGGTGATGAGCCTGACGGCCCATGGCGACGACACCGAGCCCGCACGCCTGGTTCGCCGGGCGCTGCCCGAGAGCCTCGCCGCCCTGATCGATCACCATGTGGCCAGGCTCACCGAGCCGCGCCGCCGGCTGCTCGCCGCCGCCGCCGTACTGGGCATGAGGGTTCAGGTCGACACCCTGGCGCGGGTGCTGGGGGACAGCCTGATGGAGATGGCGCAGCAGTGCGAGGCGCTGATCCGGGAGCGGCTCTGGTTGATGGCGCCAGCCCCTGAGACATCGGCCGAGGATCCCCACCGCTGCGTCCAGTTTCGCCATCAGCTGTTTCGCCAGCGTCTCTATGATGGCCTCTCCGCCCCTTTGCGCGGGGCGTTGCACGGCAAGACAGGGAGCACTCTGGAGGCGCTGCGGGCCGAGGGGCAGGAGGTGACCGCCGCCGAGCTGGCCATGCATTTCGACCGCGGCCACGCCCCCATGAAGGCCCTGGGCTATTATGCCGAGGCCGCCGAGGCTGCCCTGCTTCATCTTTGCCCCGCCGAGTGCATGAGCCTGACCGCCCGGGGCTTGATCCTCATCGAGCAGATCCCCGAGAGCGCGGCGCGCCACGGTCTGGAGATCAGCCTCGCCACCCTGCGCGGCGCGGCCGCCTTCCACACCCTGGGGGCCGGGGAGGAGGCCCGCCATGCCTACCAAAGAGCCGCCGACCGGCTGGCCGAGATGTCCGCTCACCCCATGACCGGCCTGGCGCTCCATGGTCTGGGTTTCCTCCATGCTCTGCGGGCCGAATACCCGGAGGCCCTGGCCGTCGCCGCCCGGGCGCGGGCCCTCGCCGCCACCCAGGCGGACCCCCTGCTGATCCTGGCCGCCTGTACCGTGCAGGGCCAGGCGCTCATGATGCAGGGTCACCATGGTGCGGCCAGGGAGACCCTGGAGCAGGCCCTGCCCCTGCTAGAGCGGACACAGACCGGGGCCGAACACAGTTTCATCGGTTTCATCGCCGATCCTCAGGCGACGGTACTGGCCTTGCTGAGCCTCTCCCTCGCCCAGCTCGGCCTGTTTGCCCAGGCCAGGGCGCGCCTGCAACAGGCCTATGCCCGCGCCCGCCAGCTCGCCCAGCCGATGGCGCAGATGATCGTCCTCTGGTGCGATGCCCTGTGCGGGATCCGGTGCGGCGAGGTGGCGCGGGTGGCGGCCCTGGCCGGCGAGATGCGCACCCTGGTCGATGAGTTTGCCCTCGCCCAGGGTCAGGCGCCCTGGCGCTGGTTCCAGGGATGGGCTGACACCCAGTGGGGCAGGCCCCATGAAGGGGCGCACCAGATCCGGCAGGCCTACCTGGACAACAGGGCGCTGGGAATGATCTCGGGGGGCAGCGAGACCCTGGGTTACCTCGCCGAGGCCCTGGTGCGGCAACGAGAGTGGCACCAGGCACAAGACGCGCTGGATCAGGCCCTCGCCCTGGTGCAGCGCCATGGTGAACGCATCGTGCTGCCGCAACTGCTGCTGATCCAGAGTACCATCGCACAGGCCGCCGGCGACCCCCTGGCCGCCGCCACCTCGGCCCGTGAGGCGTTCGAGGAAGCCCAGGCCCAGGGCACCCCCTGGCTGGCCTTGCTGGCGCTGATCACCCTGTGCGCATACCAGACCCCGACCCGGGCCGAGTGGGACGCCCTCGCCGCCCTGACCACCCAGCTCGCCGAAGCCAAGGACACCCCTCTCCTCGCCCAGGCACACCGCCTTCTCGCCACCGGGCCGTCGGCCCCCTGATCCGCGCCGGTCTCGACCAAATCGCGACCTCTCCCTGACCCGGATCCCCTCCAGGCTCCTTATGATGGGGAGATCCGGGTCAGATGACACCATCATCCCTTCGGGTATCAGGACCCGCCTTTCACACCATGGGACATACGACGCCATGAAGCATCACCATCACCTTCAGGGAGGATCCGAAGATCCCCTCTTCGACCCAAGGCGGCGGATCCCCGAATCCGTCATAGAGGATCTCTGCGCCCTGCCCTGCCGTTGCCTCCGGGCCCAGCGTCAGCTCCCCTGGCATCTCGTCGTGGCAGCTTCCCGCCAGACCCGGGCCGGGATCCGGCAGGCCATCGCCTCCCACCTCCCCGCCAGCCTCCCCATACTGCACCAGGCTTCCCACCTCATGGTGATCTGTACCCGGGAGTTGGCCGACGAGACGGGATCGCCAGGGCTGGCCATGCCTTGCCGGGGCGCAGCATCCCATGCCTGCGCAGGGTCGCACCATGTCTACATCGCCCTGGGCTCCCTCTTGCTCGGCGCGGCCGTGTTCGAGCTGAAGACCCATACGGTGGAGGCCTTTGATGGCGGCTTGCTCGATGACTGGCTCGGCCTGGGAGAGCAGGGATTGACCAGCCGGGTGGTCCTGGCCCTCGGCTATCCCCCTGCGGGGGACGACCCCGACCCACTCGCCCACGCCCGGCTGCCTCAGCACCTCGTCATGAGTCGGCGCTGACCCGCACCGACCAGGAGCCCTTTGCCAGCCTCCTCTCCTCCCACTTCTCGTACACTTCACCCGCTCCCACCCGCCGAGGAGCCACATCCTGATACTCGCTCCCGCCCTGCGCCGCACCCTCTCCTCTTCTCTTGCGTCTCCCCCCAGGGCCCTCACTCCCCATTTCCGACCAAAGTCTGACCGTTTCCCGACCCCAGGTCGGGCGCACCTTGCTAGGCTGAGCCTCCTGATTCGCACCATGGACGACGCGAGTGTGACCCTGTCTCCAGCCCCCTCCTCTCCCGGCGTCATGCCCAACGAGAAGGCGGTGCGCCGCATCCTTGCTCCGGCCTGGCGGCGTGCGAGCCAGCGATCACCCGCCTCCCGGCGAAATACCCCATCTCTGCCAACCAACGAGGAATTGTCGTGAAACGCTTCGTCACCGCGGCCAGCGCCGCCACGCTCATCACCCTGCTCTGCGCATGCTCAGAGCCGGCCCCCTCCACGAGTGTATTGAGGCCGGTGAACACCATGGCGCTGCACTACGACAGCCTGCGCAACAGCCAGCGCTATTTCGCCTCGGTCGCCTCCCGCTACGAGGTCGAGCAGGCCTTTCGCATTGGCGGCAAGGTGCTGGAGCGCAAGGTCGATGTCGGTCAGGTGGTGAAAGAGGGCGATGTGCTCGCCATCCTGGATGATGCGGACTACCTGCTCGCCGAAGAGGCCGCCCGCCAGCGTCTGACGGCGGCCAAGGCGGCCGCCTGGCAGGCCGAAGCCGACTGGCTTCGTCTCAAGGCGCTCAAGAAGAACGGCTCCGTCAGCGCCTCCCACGAGGAGCAGGCCCACAGCACCCTGCTCACCGCCAAGGCGGCGGCGCAGGCCGAGGCCCGTCAGTTCGAGCTGGCTCGCAACCAGGTCAATTACACCCAGCTGCGGGCCCCCATCAGCGGCGTGGTGACGGCGCTGCGCATGGAGTCGGGCCAGGTGGTGGCGGCGGGTCAGCCCGTCATCACCCTCGCCAACGAAGGCAAACCGGAAATCGTGGCGGACATTCCCGAGAACCGGTTGGCCGAGTTCAAGGCGGCGCGCTACAAGGCGTCGCTCGCCACGGCGCCGGAGCGCTATTTTGCGGTCGAACTGCGCGAGCTGTCGGCCCAGGCCTCGGCCCAGACCCGCACCTACCGCGCCCGTCTCAAGCCGGTCGAGCCCAGGGCTCTGCCGCTGGGGGCGACCGCCACCCTGCTCGCCGAGCACACCGATGAGGGCACCCGGGTCGCAGCCCTCCCCGCCACGGCCCTCACCCAGGAGCAGGGGGCGCCGGCGGTATGGACGGTGCAGCAAGATGGCAAGGGGAAGACAGGCACCGTCAAGCTGGTCAAGGTGAGCATCCAGGGCTATCGCAGCGACCAGGTGCTCGTCTCCGGTCCCGCCGAGGGGGCCCTCGTCGTCACCGCCGGGGTGCAGAAGATGGCACCTGGGCTGAAGGTCGCCCTGCCCGCCGCCTCCCCCTCTGCCAGTGAGGAAGTGACCCGATGAACGGTTTCAATCTCACCCAATGGGCGCTGAGCCACCGCGCCGTGGTGCTGTTCCTGATCCTGCTCATCACGTTGGCGGGTACCCTGGGCTTTGGCAAGCTGGGCCAGCTGGAGGACCCCAACTTCTCGGTGCCCTCCATGACCGCCATGGTGGTCTGGCCCGGCGCCACGGCGCAGCAGCTCCAGGATGAAGTGCTCAACCGCATGGAGAAGAAGTTCGAGCAGCTCGATCACTTCGAGAAGGTCAAGACCTTCGCCCGCCAGGGGTTCGGCGGCATGCTGATCACCGTCAAGGGGGGTACCTCCAAGGCGGATCAGCAGGAGGCCTGGTACCAGGCGCGCAAGAAGTTCAGCGATCTCGAGCTCGAGCTGCCAGAAGGGGTCGTGGGGCCCATCTTCAACGACGAGTTTGGTGACGTCTACGGCTTGATGTACGCCATCAAGGGGGACGGGGTCAGCCTTGCCGATCTCGCCGATCAGGGGGAGATCATCAAGCGCCGCCTGCTCAAGGTGCCCATGGTCAAGAAGGTGGATCTGCTCGGCAAGCAGGCGGAGAAAGTCTACATCGAGTTCTCCCACGAACGCCTGGCGGCGCTGGGCATCCAGCCCTTGCAGATCATGGCGGCCCTCAAGAGCCAGAATGCCGTGCTGCCGGCGGGATCCCTCGATACCGCCTCCGACCGTATCTATGTGCGTATCAGCGGTCAGTTCCGCGGTCTGGAAGACATTCGCAACCTGCCCATTGCCGCGGGCGGGCGCCTCATCAAGCTCGGCGACTTCACCACTGTGCGCCGGGGTTATGAGGATCCCCAGACCTACAGCATCCGCCACAACGGCCAGCAGGTGCTGATGCTGGGTCTCTCCATGACCAATGACGGCAACATAGTCCAGTTGGGCGAGGCACTCGAGACCGCCATAGCCCAAATCCAGAACGAATTGCCTTATGGCGTCGAGCTCGAGCAGGTTGCCGATCAGCCTACCACGGTCAAGGAGGCGGTCTGGGACTTCGAACGTTCCCTGGTGGAGGCCCTGGTGATCGTCGTCATCGTCAGCCTGCTGAGCCTGGGCTGGCGCACCGGCATAGTGGTCGCCCTGTCGGTACCCCTGGTGCTGTGCATGGTCGCCATCTTCATGCTGGGGACCGGCTGGAATCTGGAACGGATCTCCCTGGGGTCCCTCATCATCGCCCTGGGTCTGCTGGTGGATGACGCCATCATCGCTCTCGAGATGATGGTGGTGAAGATGGAAGCGGGCTGGGACAAGGTCAAGGCCGCCTCCTACTCCTATCAGGCGACCGCCATGCCCCGCCTGTCCGGCGCCCTGATCACTGCCGCCGCCTTCATGCCGGTGGGCTTTTCCCAGTCCACCACGGGGGAGTACGCCGGCGGCATCTTCTGGATCGTCGGCGCGGCGGTGGTCTTCTCCTGGCTCTGCTCGGGCCTGTTCACCCCCTACCTCGCCGTCAAGATGCTACCGGACAATCTGGGGCATCACCACGAAGGGGCCAATCCCTATGACACCAAGGGTTATCGCAAGCTGCGCGGCTGGATAGAGGCGGCCATCGCGCGCCGCTGGCTGGTCATCGGCATCACCTTCGGAGCCCTGGTGCTGGCCGTGTCGGCGGTCAAGCTGGTGCCGCAACAGTTCTTCCCCAACAGCACGCGCCCCGAGCTCATCGTCGAGCTGCGCGTCAAGGAGGGGGCCTCGTTCGCCGCGACCACAGAGCAGGTAAAACGCCTGGAACAGGTGCTGGCCAAGGACGAGGACGTGCGCTTCTACACCGCCTACACGGGGGCCGGCGCGCCGCGCTTCTACCTCTCCCTGGATCCCGAGCTGCCCAACCCTGGCTATGCCCAGTTCGTGGTGATGACACGGGATCTGGAGGCCCGCGAGCGCGTGCGTTCGCGCCTGATGGCCATGGCCGGCGAGCAATTCCCCCAGGCCTGGGTGCGCGTCACCCGCCTCGAGCTCGGCCCGCCGGTGGGCTTCCCGATCCAGTACCGCATCGTCGGCGCCGACACCCAGGTGGTGCGCACCATTGCCCGCCAGGTGGAACAGGTGGTGGCGAGCAATCCCCAGGTGCGCGACGTCCAGCTCGACTGGAACGATCCGGTGCGCGCCCTCGGGGTCGAACTCGATCAGGAGAAGGTGCGCGCCCTGGGGCTCTCCCCCGCCGAGGTGGCGATGGCGACCCAGTCCCTGATGCAGGGGACGACACTGACCCAGTTGCATGACGGTGAGGAGCGGGTCGACGTGGTCGCCCGTGCCATTCCCTCGGAGCGACTGGATGTGGAGACCCTCAAGGACATCAACCTCTACACGAGCCAGGGGACAGTGGTGCCCCTGTCGCAGATTGCTGCCGTGCACCATGAGCTGGAAGAGCCCGTGCTGTGGCGACGCAACCGCGACATGGCGATCACGGTGCGCGCCGACGTGGTGGACGGTGCCCAGGCGGTCTCCGTGACCCAGGCCATCACCCCCTTGCTCAAGGAGATAGAGGCGACCCTGCCCGCCGGTTACCGGATTGACGTCGGCGGCGCGGTCGAGGAGAGCAACAAGGCCAACGAGGCGCTGATCGCCGTGGCCCCCGTGATGCTGATCACCATCTTGCTGATCCTGATGCTGCAACTGCAGAGCTTCTCCCTGATGGCCATGGTGCTGCTGACCGCGCCCCTTGGGATGATAGGGGTCGTGGCCGCCCTGCTGGTGTTCCAGGCCCCCCTGGGGTTCGTCGCCATCCTCGGCATCATCGCCCTGTGCGGCATGATCATGCGCAACTCGGTGATCCTGATCGACCAGATCCAGATAGAGACCGCCAGTGGCCGGGATCCCTGGAGCGCCGTGGTCGAGGCGGCCGTGATGCGGGCCCGCCCGGTGATGTTGACGGCGGCGGCCACCGTGCTGGCCATGATCCCCCTGACCCGCAGCGTCTTCTGGGGTCCCATGGCCATCGCCATCATGGGGGGGTTGACCATCGCTACCCTGCTGACCATCTTCTTCGTGCCCTCCCTCTATGCGGCCTGGTTCAGGATCGCCCCGATCGGGCACGACAGCGCCCGGGCCCCCGAGGCCCAGACCGGGATCGCAGAGGAGCGAGCGTAATGAACAAGCGACGCACTGCCCTGGTGTTGACCGGTCTGCTGCTGAGCGGCGCCAGTCAGGCCACAGACGGCAGCCTGACCCTCACGGTGGAAAACGACGTCTTTACCGGCTCCGACAACAACTACACCAATGGCGTAGGGATCGCCTGGGTCTCTGATGCCATCGCTCGGGAGGACGACGGCCCCCTCGGTCGATGGACCCGCTTCTGGTCATTCCTGCCGTTCGTGGCCGATGAGGACTACACCACTTACACCTCCTGGGCCCTGGCCCAGGAGATCAACACCCCGGACGACATAGGGGAACCCCATCCCGATGTCGACGATCAGCCCTACTCAGGGGTGCTGGTGGTCGACAGCACCCTCTATGCCCGCAGGTGGGACTGGAGCCACGCCTGGCAGCTCAGGCTGGGGGTGGTGGGCCCCGCCTCCCAGGCCGACGACACCCAGCGGGAGTTCCATCGGCTGATCGGGGCCGACAAGCCCCGAGGCTGGGATACCCAGTTGCCTAACGAACCCATCGTCAACCTCAACTACACGCTGGCCCACCTCGCGGCGGCCGGGCACACAGTCGCCGATCTGGAGTGGCGCCTGGTGCCTCTGGCCACCGCCGGAGTCGGCAACTATTTCACCGGGGCCGGGGTCGGCCTCTATGGCGAAATAGGCTGGGATCTGGTGGATGCCCTGGGGGTTACCGCCCTGCGCTCCGGGCTCAATGCCGCCTCCACGGTCGGGATAGCCCCCCGCGATCGCTGGTCGGTCTCGCTCTTTGGCGGTGGCGGCGCCTACGGAGTCGTTCACTACCTGCCCCTCGACGGCACCCTGTTTCGCACCAGCCACGCCGTCGATTCCGAGCCCGTCATCGCCATGGGTTCCTTCGGCTTCTGCCTGCGGCGGGGCAAGTTGACCCTGGGGTTCGCTCGCACCTTTTTCACCGAGACCTTCGACACCCAGCGAGAGCAGACCGACTTCGGCACCCTGAGTCTGTCATGGGTGCTGTAGACCCTCTCACCACGGGCCAGCCTGCCCCATCATGGCGCAGCGGTCTGCCAGTCACGGCAGCCGCTGGCATCAAGGGATGATTTGCATGAGAACAGACAACAGGATAGAGGTCAGTGCCAGCATGCTGACCGCAGTTGACCAAGAGAGGACGATAGCAGGCAGCCCCCTGCATGTCTGGACGGGTCGGCTGAGTTTCAATGGGAAAATGCGCATCTTGCTGCTGTGCATCACCCTGCTGACCCTGGTTGGTAACACCCTGACCGCCAGGCTGGTCTATGACGAGATACGCACCGCCATCGAAGGGGGCCTGATCAACCAGGTGCAGGGGGAGGCCCGCCGGCTTGAGGCCCTTCATCAACATGACCCCAAGACCTTCATTGCACAGGCGGCCCGCTCCCTTGCCACGCTGCGCTGGGGGGAACAGGATGCCGGCTACTTCTTCATCACTGACAGAAACGCCACTCTGCTGGTCTATCCACCGGATCCCGCCCGCATCGGCAAGCGGCTCGATGACGTGCCCCTGGAGGAGGGACACGAGAGCGTCAACCAGGCGCTGATCCGCATTGCCGGCTCGGGCAAGGCCAGCCTCATCACCTACCCCTACGTCAAGCCCGCGAGCCAGACCCCCATCCTCAAGACGGCCTATGTGTACCCTCTGGGGGAGTATCTGCTGGTAGCGGGGGTCTACCTGGACAGCGCCGATACGGTGTTTTACAACTACCTGCGCCACAGCAGCGTCATACTGCTGGCGACCCTGGCTATCCTGCTCGGCCTGGTCACCTTCTTCTCACGAACGTTTTCATCCCACGTGACCCTGGTGCTCAAGGGGCTGCAGGAGATGGCCGGCAAGATCCTGACCAACCGGGTCCAGTCGAAAGGAAACGATGAGATTGCCCTCATCATCAACGCCATGGACGACACCCGCCAACAGCTGTCCGATCTGCTCCATCACCAGCGGGCCCAAGCGGGAGAGGTCACCCTGGCGTCAGGTCAGATCAACCGGGGCATGGACGAGGTCAACGACGCCATCTGCGAGCAGCGGCTGCGTCTGGACAACCTGGCATCGGCCATGGAGCAGATGATCGCCAGCATTCGCGAGGTGACCCAGAGTGCCCAGGCGTCCGCCGACAGCGCCCATCAGATGGATCAATGGGCCAGCGGCGGCGCCGGCAAGATCCAGGAGTCCATCAGCGCCATCAACCACCTGTTCGACAACCTGCACCAGAGCGCAGCCGCCGTCGGCGAGGTGGCGGACAAGGTCAGTCTCATCGGCACCATCATAGACACCATCAACAGCATCTCGGAGCAGACCAACCTGCTCGCCCTGAATGCCGCCATCGAGGCCGCCCGGGCCGGCGAGCAGGGGCGCGGCTTCTCCGTGGTCGCCGACGAGGTGCGCACCCTTGCCAAACGTACCAAGGAGGCAACCTTCGAGATTGCCGGCATGATAGTCGCCTTGCAGGGAAGCACGCGCCAGAGCGTCGACTTGATGCAGGAGAGCATTCAGGCCGCGTCCCGGGCCAGAGAGGATTCGACGGAGGCCACCGCATGTTTCGAGGCCATCGCCGGCAGCACAGGGCACTTGTCGAGCCATTGCCAGATGATCGCCGCCGCCACCGAAGAGCAGACTGCGGTGACCGGAGATACCCTGCAGTCGCTGCAAGTGATCCGAGACCTGGTGCAGGAGACCGAGCAGGTCGCCAGGACGCTGGGGGACACCAGCCGGCAGATGCGAGGCAGCGCCGAACAGATGAGCGAGCTGGTCGGCAGCTATCGCCTGGGTTAGCGCCCTTGCGCCGGTGGGCGGGCAGTGCCCCTCATAAAAACGGGAGCCGTCATGGCTCCCGTTTTCCTTCCCTTCCCAAGGTTAGTGGCGCCCGAAGGGCCACCAGGGTTTGTCGTTGTCCTCTATGTCGACCCGGGTCTGGCGCGTCTCTCCCGCCACCGCCCCGCGCACCTGGCGCAGGGTGGCGGTGAAGCGTTCCGTGCCCTCGACGAACCAGTCATCGATGATCAGCACCTTGACCGATTTGGTGCCCCCCTCCCCGGCGGCCCAGCTCACCGAGGGGTTGAGCCAGGGCAGGAAATCCAGCCCCCAGTAGGCACTGTGCCCCTTGAAGGCGAGCTGGGCGCGGGCGGGCTGGCCCAGATCGCCGCTGCGCACCAGGGGGATCTTCGCAAACCACTGGCCCTCGTTCACCGTCAGGCTGGCGCGCGCCAACGAGATGGTGGACGGCGCCAGCTTGTCCTTGATGGTCACCAGGGTCTGGCTCTGCTCGCCCAGGGTCGCGCCGCTTGGGTCAAACAGCGCCAGGGTGAAGGTCTCGTCCCCCTCGTGCAGGGTGTCGCTCTGCACCGGGATGCTGATGGTCTGACTGTCGCTCTCACCCGCCCCCCAATGCAGGGTGCCGGTGAGGGGTGCCACGTCACTGGCATCGGCGCTGCCGTAAACGATGCCATAGCCGACACTGGCCTCCCCATGGCTGCCGTCACGGCGCGCCACGCTCAAGGTCAGGGTCTTGCCCTCCTCCACGCTGGCGGCGGCACTCTCCAGGCTCAACACCCCGGCGGGGGGCGCGGGGTAGTCGATGGCAATCAGCACGGGATCGTGATCCGAGGCGCTGAAGGGCCCTTCGGATTTGGCCAGCTGGCCGCTGTACTTCTTGCCGTACTCGAAGAAGTTGCTCTCTGCGGAGTTGATGTGCCAATCCTCGATGCCGATCACCTTGGCCGCGAGGTCGGGGCTTGCCAGGGCGTGATCCAGGTTGCCAAGTTCCCCCTCGTAGCTGTAGGAGTAGGTGTCGGTGCCGTGGAAGCGGGTATTGAGGTTCACCAGGCCATACCCCTTGCCAAGGGCGCTGCCGCTCTCCTCATAGGGCTGCCCCGCCAATGTGGTGAAGGAGGCGCTCATGATCTGGCGGGCCTGGGCGGCCGGATCATAGTCGGTCAGCACCCGGATGGGGTCTTCCATGCCGTAGGCGTTCAGATCGCCGATGATGAGCACATCCCCCTGCTCGCCGGCTAGGCGCTCCCCCAGCACCCTGGCGGCGGAGACCCGCAGGGCGTTGCAGTGGCCTTGACCATCCAGGGGATCGGCGCTGGCGTAGTCGGGGTAATCCTCGAAGCAAGCGGAGCCCTTGGACTTGAAGTGGTTGACCACCAGGGTCAGGGGCGCATCCCCTTCGGGCGAGCGGAAGCGTTGCAGCAGGGATTCGCGCATCCCCTGACGAATGCTCACCGGCTTGCCCGCCCCATCTTGCGTCTGGGCGATTTGCAAGGGGAGCGGCACCAGCTCGGCCCCCCCCTCAAGGGCGACCCGGGCGGGCCGGTAGATGAGCCCCACCGTGATGGCGTCGGTGCCGATGGGCTGGCCATCGGGCGAGGCAATCCAGCGATAGTGATCCGCCTCGTCCGGCAGGGCGGCGTTCAAGGCCGCCACCAGGTTGGCGATGGCGGAATTGTCGCCGTAGCCGTTGTTCTCTATCTCCATCAGCCCTACCACGTCGGCATTGAGGCGGGTGATGGCGCTGACTATCTTGGTGCGCTGCAGCTCGAACTCCGCCACCGTCAGGGCACCTCTGTTGCTGCCGGTGGGGTTGGCATCCCCACCCACGACAGTGGTGAAGAAGTTGAGCACGTTGAAGCTGGCGACCCGCAGATCCCCCGCCTCGGCGAGCTCGGGCGCCTGCACTCTGTCCCAGCCGCCATGATCGATGTCGCTTGCGTCGATGCGGTTGTCCGCCACCAGCCGGAACTGGTTGTAGGAGTAGCCGAGCGCACCCTCCAGCCCGTTGAGCTTGTCGCCGATGCGAAGATAACCGTCCTCGGCGTTGAAGCCGGGATACCAGGGCAGCACGCCGTCCGGCGCCTTGGCGTCGGTCTCCACCACCAGCTGGTTCTGCTGGTTGCGCAGGGCCCAGTCGCTCGCCTCCTCGCTCATGGCCGGGAACTTCTGGGTCGACTTGATGAGGGGCGCGCCATAGGCCAGCACCAGGTTGTTGCGCTTGCCGTCGTAATCGAAGCTGAAGTTGCGGGTCACCACCAGGCTGGACTCCGGCACCAGGCGCACCCGCATCCCCTCGTGACGCTCCAGCAGCGTCTGCAGGGACTCGTCGCCCCGGGGCCGCAGATCCACCGCCGCCACCGGCCGCACACTGGCATCGGTCACCACCAGATCGCTGGCGCTTATCTGGGTCTGGCGATAGTACTCGGCCACCTTGCCCTGCACGCACACCTCGACTCCTGGCACGATGGCCGGATGGCTCTGGGTGCTGTGAACGAAGAGGCCATCCGAAGTAGCCTCGTCGCCATCACCGTGCAGATCCTGAATGAAGAAGCCCTTGTAGAGGCCGGAGACCACCTGGGTCACCAGGCCGCGGGTGGCATAGGTCTGCTCGGATTCAAACTTGCCGGCCGGCACCAGCGGGCTGCTGTCGCCATCCCCCTGAATGGCCGGGATCGGGGTCAGACCATCGACCGGGCAGAGGAAGGTGCTGGGGGGGGTGCCATCGCAGGAGGCCTCGCCGCTGCAGCCAAGGCCGCTGGCATCGTCCTTGCCAAAGGCACTGAACGTCAGGGCCGGATCGAAGGGGGAGTCGGCCTCCACACGGCCCTGGTTGACCGTGGCCTTGCGCCGCAGGGTCATGTCCAGAGTCGAGACGTTGCCGGACACCCAGGCCGCGCCGGGATCCACACCGACCTGGCCCAGGCTGTCTGCCACCTCATCGCCACGGTAGAGCACCAGGCCGTCGTCACCGTTGAAGGTGAGGTTGCCACTGGTCTGATTGGCCTTGGCGAGGATGTCGGCGCTGGCACTGGGATGGGCCAGCACCAGGCTGGCACCGGGGGCGAGCTGGCCTTGCAGGACCAGGCTGTTGGTGGGGCCCTGGTCCAGGGTGCGGCCATTGGCATAGAGGGCGAGTCGGTAGTCGGCGAGGTTCACCGCCGTGGTGCCCAGGTTGCTCAGCTCCACCGCCTTGTTGTTGCCGGATCCTTCCAGATACTCGGTGATGAGCAATTGGGCATGGGTTTGCCCTGACAGGGCCAGGCCAACGGCCGCCGCTATCAGTGAATGTCGTCCAGACATAAGCCAGTATTCCTTGTTATTAACAATGTTATTTATGACCCGCCAGGCGGGCAGCACCTTTTCTCATGACGCGCTGGGTTTCATGAGGTAATTGGCCGAGCCAAATACCGCGCTAATGTGCCAGTTTGGCTCCATTCGCGCCGCGAGCTGGTTAACATTTACAGACATTTGTTGCGCGCCGGTGACAGCTAATATTCCAAGGGGGTAAAAACTGGACGGGAAATAAGCGGCGCCTCGCTGCATTGTGCCCGCATGCCCAGGCAAGCGACGCGGCCCCTATGTTTGAGCAATGATGAAATATCCCATATTAACAATGTGTTGCCATCGACTGTGGCGTGCCTACCTCGGGTGTTCGCCGCTTGCCTCGCCATATTCTGGGTCCAGAGCCAGTCCCGGAAATAGGGTCAGAAGCTGACGCAAAGCTGATGAGACCCGGACCAGGACAGGGCGGCCGGATATATATCGTCGCGGCAGGGCCGGGCCCGCTGCGTTATTTTTTGCTCGCCCAAGAAGCCGGGCAGAAAATAAGCAAGAGCGCGAAGTGACACTCAGCAGCGGCCGACTCGCAGCGCCTCTGCATTTATTTTCTTCATTTATTCCCCCCATACAGGGGGGCCGCTCATCCCCTCGTTTCTCCCTGACAAAAGCAGGGACTTTGTGCTATATTCCCGCCCCTGTTATGGCGGGCGGCCCATCGCCGCCCCCTCGAATCCTCCGTCAGGCCCGCTGGCCTGCTACAATCCGGACCCTTGCTATGACCATCAATGCCATCTTGCTGGCGCGTGCAGACGCCAAATGTGAACTGTGCGGCGCCCAGCAACCCCTGACTGCCTACCCGGTTCCCCACTCCGCATCCCAGGATGATGACCACAGCGCCGCCCTGTGTGACACCTGCCGCGGCCAGCTGGAACAACCGCAGACCACGGTCGTCAATCACTGGCGCTGCCTGGGTGACAGCATGTGGAGCCAGGTGCCTGCGGTGCAGGTACTGGCCTGGCGCCAGCTCAAATCCCTGGTCGGTCAGGGAGAGGTCTGGGCCCAGGACTTGCTCGACATGATGTACATGGAAGAGGAGACCAAGGCGTGGGCCGAAGCAGGCAGCGCCAGCGAGGATGACGACAGCGTGCCCACCGTCGACTCCAACGGCGCCGTGCTGGCGGAGGGGGATTCCGTCACCCTGATCAAGGATCTCGAGGTCAAGGGGGGTGGCTTCACCGCCAAGCGCGGTACCCTGGTCAAGGGCATTCGCCTGACCAACAATCCGCTCCATATCGAGGGCAAGGTCAACGGCGTGCAAATCGTGCTGGTCGCCGCCTACCTGAAAAAAGCCTGACAGGCTTCGCCATATCAAGCGCCCCACGGGGCGCTTTTTTCATGGGGCGCCCCCGTCCTGAATAAGGCTGCCGCCGCCATGACCGCCTCGGCTGCGCCCTCGACCCTCCCGCTCCCCCACCCTCTTGTCCACCGCCATGGCGTCAGCCCATTACCTGCCCGGGATCACCCTTTGGGGAGCCGACCATCACCATTGCTTGCGTTTCGAACAAATTGCACTACAGTGTATATACGTTGGCGATACGCGAGAAGCCCGATGGAGCAGGTGCCACGCAAACGGGCCAGCAAGCCCAAGAAGGACGCCCAGTTGATCATCCGCCTCTCGAGCGAGGAGCGGGACCAGTTTATCGACCTGTGTGAGCAGCAAGACAGCACGGCATCCCGAGAGATCCGCCGCTTCATTCGCCAGTACCTTCGCTCACAGCAGGACGATAAGTAACCCTTGCCATCAGTCAGTCGTCGATGGAGAGACAATCCAGGGGCCAAGCCCCCTCAAACAGGAAGAGCAATCCATGGCCAAGGTTTCCAAGAAAGCGATCAAGAAGAAGATTGAATCCCGTCAGGCAAAAATCGCCAAGCACGAGGGCAAGATCAAGAAGTTGAAGAAAGCCCTGAAATAACGGCTTGTCCGCTTGGTTCAAACCGCCTTCACCATGAAGGCGGTTTTTATGTTGGCCGGGCAGCAAACTCCCCCCGAACGCCCCTCCCCGTTATGACGACCATTTAAGTTAAGCACCTGAAAAACAGCCACATCCTGGTGGCAGTCGTCACTGGACGCAGCCCCGGGAGCGGAGCATGATGTGCTCTTTACCAAGGAGATGTCATGAGTCTGGATACATGGATGTTGTTCCTGCTGGCCTATCTGCTGGCAACCCTGACCCCGGGGCCCAATGTGTTGCTGGTGGTAAAGAACGGCCTGCAGCTCGGCTGGCGTCCGGCCCTGCTCACCATAGGTGCAAATCTGTTCTGTCAGGCCATTTTCATCTGTCTGGTCGCCATGGGGGTGGGGGCCCTGCTGCAGACCTTGCCGCCCCTCTTCCTCGTCCTCAAGCTGGCGGGGGGTGGCTACTTGATCTATCTCGGCTACAAGGCGCTGCGGGCGTCCGGCGCGGGGAGTCAGGAAGCGCAGCGGGTTGGCGTCATCCCTCCCTCACGGAGTACGGGCTCCCTGCTGCGGGAGGCCTGCCTGGTGTCTGCCAGCAACCCCAAGACCATCATCTTCCTCTGCGCGCTGCTGCCCCAGTTTCTCGATCACCAGAGCCCCCTGCCCATCCAGTTCTTCACCATGTACCTGACCATCTGCGTCATCGTCAGTCTGGTACACCTCTGTTATGTGGCCATGGCCAGACGCGCTGGCAGCTACTTCAAGCCGGCGCGCGGCCAGCGTCTGTTCAGCCGCATCACAGGGGGGATCTTCATCTCTCTGGGCGGCGCCATCTTGCTCAGCGGCCGACCCTGAGCGCCCATAGGCCCCTGATCAGCGGATGATCAGGGGCCCATCTTGCCCTCCAAGGGGCTCTTTCCCTTCACTCCCCAGCCAAGACGGCGGCCGGACAGGTTGTCACTCTCGCATCCCGCCATCACATCAGCCGCGCTGCGCCAGACACCCGGATTGAGCTGCCGGGCTCGGCCGGGATCTCGGCATGCAGCCGCGACGGCATGCCCATCTCTTCCCCCTGCACTATGTCGATGGCGCCGCCATGGGGCCAGTGAAGGTCGCGCAGATAGCCGGCGAAGGCCGCGGTCGCGGCGCCTGTGGCCGGGTCTTCATAGACGCCGCCATAGGCGAAGGCATTGCGGGTATGGAACAGCCGCTCTCCCGCGGCATGCACCAGCAAGATGGTGACCAGGCCCTCGCGGCGCATCAGGGTGCGACCCTCGGCCAGCACGTAGTCCATGGCCGACAGCGCGGCCCGGCTGTGCAGGGCCAGCACCAGATGATCGGCTCCGCCGTGGATGAGTGCTGGGGGGAGGCGGGGATCCAGACTAGTCGCATCATAGCCAAACAGCGCCAGTGCCTCGGCAACCAGGCTGGCGGGGGCCGGTTTGCTGCGGGTCTGCGGTGATTGCAGCGCCGCCTGCCACTGCCCCGTCTCATCCTGCCAGCCCGAGACCCGGATCTCGGTCTGGCTGAGGCGCAAGTCATGGTCCCCTGCCCCGAAGCGCCGCGCCAGCGCCACCCCGAGGGCGATGGTGGCATGGCCGCAAAACGGCACCTCCGCCTCGGGGGAGAAGTAGCGCACCCGCCATTGGCGCACCTCTGCGCCTTGTCCCTCGCCGTGCAACGGTGCGGCAAACGCGGTTTCCGAGAATCCGACCTCTGCGGCGATCCGCTGCATCTCGGCCGCCTCTGGCAAGGCGGGCCCTATCCAGACACCGGCGGGGTTGCCCCCTTGCCGTCCATCGGCAAAGGCGGCGATGCGTACCAATTCGGGGACAAGTTCCATGTGACAACTCCTTGCAGGCTAAAGTGAGCGTGCCGAGACTGGGCCTGCGCCCATCGGCCGAATGGACCCAGCTTACCCGTTAAATTAAATGGCGCACAGGTGCCGCTTGGGCGCCGCGGATACGGGAGATGACAACTAGCCTTGTGGTGCGTGTCTGTATACGGTCCTGCTGTGGAGAACCCTATGTATTCTTACACCCTGAGCTTTCGGGAGGAGGTCGACAAGCTGACCGCTCCCGAGCAGGAGATCAGCCTGCAAAGTCCGGCCCAGGCCGGGGATTACATCATCCTCTCCGATGGCAGTCGCCATCAGGTGATGTTCGTCACCCACCGCGCCCACTACAGCAGCCTCTATCTGGACAAGGGGGTCCGCATCCCCCAGAGCTGATCACAAACGCCACATCTCGTGCGCGCCTGCTATCGTGAGAGGTGGCCGCGACCAGCCATCGCATGCCCTTTGCCACCAGCCGAATGACCCATTGCCAGAGGTATTGATCATGTTCAGACAGACCGCGATCGCCCTGACCCTCACCCTGTTGGGCAGCGCCCAGGTTCACGCCATCAACGCCAAATACGCCGAGCAGCTGGAGCGCTCCGGCTGCACCCAGGTGACCGAAGCCCAGGGCTGCGATATTCACAAGACCAAGGCGGAAAACGCCAAGGCGGGATTCGGTGCTGCCGCCCCGGCCGCCGACAGCGGTCTGAACATGAGCTACGCACAGAAGCTGGAGCGCTCAGGCTGTACCCAGGTGAGCGAGCTCAGCGGCTGTGACATCAACAAGACCCAGGCCGAGAACGCGGCCGCTGGATTTGGCGCCGCCCCCGCGGCAGCCAGCACCAGCCCCTACGCCGGCAACTGGGTCGCCACCTTCCCCGAGACGGGCGCCACGGTCGCGAACATCCGCATCGATGACCAGGATCAGGTGTGGGTCAACGACAAGCAGGTCAGTGCCAGGAAATCCGACGGCGCCCTGGTGTTCAAGGAAGGCATGGTCACCTATACCATCCAGGGAGATCGTCGCCTCAAGGGGGAGGATGGCTGGGTCGACAACGACGCGGGCACCAAGGGACCGATCGCCGCCAAATAAGCGACATCACGGAAATATGAAGGGGAGCCTGGGCTCCCCTTCTTGTTTGATCTCTGGTCCATGGTTTTCCCCGGTCCCGGTGAGCGGCAACCCTGCACTTCCTCTTGCTATTTACTTACCCCTTTTTTCGGATAGTCCAGCACGGCCGTCACCGGCCTTTGCGATGCGGCGACCGGCCAGGAGGGAGCGTCGAAGGTGAAGCGGGCGACGGCGCAGGTCGGCATCCGGGTGATCCGGCCGGAAAAGCGGTGGGCAAGGTCGGTGAACCCGGGATCGTGACCAAAGAGCATGACGCACCTGAACGGGTCACCCAGCTCAGCCATCACCTCAAGCAGGGTCCCGACATCGCTGCCATAGAGCCGCTCGTCCGTGACTATCTCCTCTGGCCGGTAGCCGAGCGCCTCGGCGATGATGTTCGCCGTCGACAGGGCCCGGCAGGCGGGGCTCGACAGGATAAGGTCGGGCCTTACCCCCTCCCTCGCCAGACGAGCCCCCATCAGGGGCGCATCGCGCAGCCCACGCGCCGCCAGCGGACGAGCACGGTCAGACAAAGACGCATCCTCCCAGCTCGACTTGCCATGGCGCATCAGGATCAGGGTTCTTCTCATGACGTCTCCCGTTGCGACTGACAATGGGCCCAGTACCCGCTTTGGCCAATGACCATGTGCCTGCCCAGCCCCCAGTCCCTGTCACTGCGCCATCTCAATCATAGCGAAGCCGCTTACAAGTCTAGGGAGAAGGCAGGAGAGGTGCTCAGCCCTGCCCCATGGCCAATGGCGGGCTCACTTCCGCCATGAAAATGAGCCTAAGGGGCTCGGCCAGCAGCTCGTCCGCCTGGCGGGCGAAGGCCTGGAAATAGTCGCTCGCGCAGTGGGCATCCAGGGCGGCCTGACTGACGAAGGCTTCGCGCATGTAGAAGGTGCCGGGTTCGTCTTTGAGCTCGAACAACACATAATCAAGGTTGCCGGGCTCCTGGCGGGTGGGGCCAATCAAGGTCAGCAGGGCATCGCGAAGGCGCTCGCCCATCCCAGGCTTTGCCGTCAGCACGGCGATGGATACCAGTTTGTCTGTTGTCATCTTCATCACACTCCGTTATCGAGGGGCTATGCGAAACACCCCTCACAGCGGCTTGTCACCGTGCGGGGAGCGCATGTTTCAACATGAGAGCCAGTGTAATCACGGGGGATTGATACGAATAGACAGACAATCTGCACAGACTATCCAGCCTGCTGAACAATACCCTTGAACAACAGAACAGGACGGCAACCACCCATGAGGGCGCCTAGGCCTCCCTGAGATTGGCCAGTGGCACCCAGCCGGAGGCGCCCTCTTGCTCCCTCACGCACCAGATCCAGCCGTTGATCATCCTGTGACCACTGAGCCGATCACCCGCTTGCACGCTCAACTCCCTGGCCGTGTAATCCTCCAAGGCGCGAGCCGTGCCATCGCCCGCCGACCCTATGATCTGGGCCGGCACCCAGCCCCCTTGCTGTCCGTCGCAATGGCAGAAGAACCAGTCGTGCCACTCCTCTTCCCCTTCATAGCGTTCGCCCACCACGAGTGGTGTTCCCTTGCGAAAGGTGATGGGATTCGGGTATTCGCTGCGGTGGGCACTGATCACCAGAAAGGCCTTGCTCTCACTGTTCATATTGCTCCTTGGACAGAATGGTGTGATGAAAGGGCAGCTGCGCCCATGGTTGACCCTCACGGGGGCATATTGAGCAGGCGTGCGACGTCGCCATGACAGGGGCACAGATGATCACGGCCAGCGATCACGGCCGACAAGCCGGCTCTCGACGCTGAAGTAATAGGTGGTGAAGGCGTGCCCCGACAGGGTCGCCTTCTTCACCCTGGTGGCACGCCTGGCGAGGGATTGGTATAAGGGGCGGGTGCCCAGCAGATGAAAGACCACCTCCTGATGGCCCATGGTGCGCGCCCAGCCCATCATCTCGTTGAAGATGGCAAGCCCCCTGCCCCAACCCGCCCTGGCGATCACGATAGCAATCTCGACCCCCTCCTCATCGGGCTGGAGGCCGCACCACCCCACCAGGGCGCCATCGATGAGAACGGCGCGCACGCGACAGCCGGGCAACGCGTCTATCCGCCGCTTCTCTTCCATCCAGGCCCGCACCCCGGCGGCATCGAAGATGGGGTGGTCAATCAGGTGTTTTCTCAGCGTCTCGTCATTGAGCAGCGGCAGAAAATCCTCTGCACTGACGTCATCAAAGGGGATGAATTTCATAGACTTATCATGCTTTCCCAAAGAGTGAGGGGCCCCTAATAGGGGGTCCCATCCTTGTGTCTGGCCACCCAGGCGCCATCGGCGCCCTGCACCAGGGCCAGATCGTCGTCAGGGTATTGGACTGTGTCCCCCGCCAGCCTGTCCCCCACCTCGAGATAGACGGCGTCCACCTCACCGTGGTTGAGCAACTGGTGGGCCAGACCGCTGCCGCCCTTGAAGCCGATGCACTCCCCCGGCGACATCAGATGCTCCTCCTCCCCGTGGCGCAGGGTGGGGTTGCCCGAGAGCACATAGATGAACTCGTCCTGCAGACCGTGATGGTGCTTGAGCGCCGAAATGGCCCCCGGCGCCAGGGTCGTCAGATTCACCCCGAAATTGGCGAGACCGAAATGGTCCCCCAGCCTGCGCCGGGTGCGGTGCTTGACCAGGGAGGCAAAGGGCTCCGGATAGAGGGATTTCGCCTTGTGCTCCGGGATCTGTGTGGCCTGAATGGGCGTCTTGCCTGTCATGTCTTGACCCTCCTTGTGGATGATATCTCTCTATATAGCCCTCATCTCAGCGGCGAAACATGGGCAGGGGGTGGACTGTGACTCACAGGCCCTGCCATGCCCAGTTGCAGCAAACGCCGCTGACTAGAGCACCTCGACCCTGACCTTGAGAAGCCCGGATCGGGTGTTGCCTATGGTGCTGAAAGCGGCCCTCGAGAGATCGATCACTCGTCCCCTCGGGAAGTTGCCCCTGTCGTTGACCCGCACCACCACGCTCTTGCCGTTGGCAAGGTTGGTCACCCTCACCATGGCGCCGAAGGGCAGCGTCATGTGGGCGGCTGTGTTGGCGCCCTTCTGGTAGGGCTCGCCGCTGGCGGTTTTCTTGTTGTGGTAGCGATCGGCATAGTAGGAGGCCAGCCCCGTCTGGGTATAACCCCGCCAGTTGCCCGCACTGCCTGCATCAGGCTGGCTGCTGCAGGCGGCCAGCAGCAGGCACAGGGAGGCCAGCAGCCCTTTTTGTAGCGTCGTCATGCGTTGCTTCCTCGATGGGACAGGGCGACCAGCATCGCCAGTCGGGATCCCGTTAACAGGGGCCTACTCTCTCATATTTTCCATGGAAAACGGGAGGCCCAGGCCTCCCGTTTGTGTGTTCACCCGTCAGTCTGTGTCAGGGATCAGGCGATCAGCTTGTCATCGGCGAAACCGAAGCCCCGCAGCCCCACCACATGCACGTGCTCGTGCTTGCCCTGCACCTTGCGGATGAGCTTGTAGGTGGTGCCCTTCTCGGGGCTGATGTTCTCCGGCGCCGCGATAAGCAGCTGCATGTCCTGGCGCTCGCACAGCTCGAACAGGGTGGCGATGGACTTGCCATCCAGGCGCGCCGCTTCGTCCAGGAACAAGAGACGGCAGGGGGCTATGTCCTTGCCGCGCAGACGGCGGGACTCCTCCTCCCAGCTGATGAGCACCATCAAGAGGATGGCCTGACCGGTGCCGATCGCCTCGCCGGTGGAAAGCGCCCCGCTCTCGGCACGCAGCCAGCCGTCGGCCCCGCGCTGCACCTCGATCTCCAGCTCCAGGTAGTTGCGATAATCCAGCAGCACGTCCCCCATCACCTGATAGTTGCGCTCCCCCTGCTCCACCTGCGGATTGAGGCGCTGGAACAGCTTGGCCATCGCCTCGGAGAAGCTGAGCTCCTTGTCGGCGAAGAGATCGTTGTGCATGGCGCTCTGATCGGCGAGCGCGGTCAGGAGGCGAGTGTGGGCCTCGCGGATATTGACGTTGAGACGCACCCCGCGCACCAGACCGAAGGCGATGTTCTGCAGGCCCTGGTTCAATACCCGGATGCGGTTCTGCTCCCGGCGGATGATGTTGGTGATCTTGGCCGCCACCTCGTGGGAGGAGAGGGACAGATGGGTTTCCCGCTGCTTGAGCTCGTCGGCGAGGCGCGCCAGCTCGATCTCCATCTCCTCGATGGCTTCCACCGGATCGTCCGAGCGGATGATGTCGTTGCGGATGCGATCTTTGAGGTAACGGTAGACCTGCACGTAGAAGGCGACCTTCTGCTCGGTGCTGCGGTTGCCTTCCGACAGACGCAGCGCATCGCGCAGGGCCTCGTCGTGGGCCACCGCCACCCGCAGGGCGCCGAGGGCCTTGTCCGACATGGAGCGCAGCTCGTCGCTGTCAAGATAAGCCAGCTCGCGCTTGTTCAGACGCTTCTCGACGTCGGTCTCCCGTGCCAGACGCACCACCCGCGACCAGCTCGCCTTGTGACCCACCAGGGATTTGCGGGCGCTGTAGTAATCCTTGCCTTCGAGCTTGAGACGACCGCCAAGGGACTCGATTTCGCGCTTGCACACCTGCAACTGGGCCTCGGCGCTGGTGCGGCGGGTCCGGGTGCGGATGAGCAGCTCTTCAATCTCTTTCTTGTGGGCACGGGCCTTCTCTTCCATATCGTCAGAGAGGGTCAGGCCCATGGCCGCCAGCTCCTGCTCGAACTCCGCCAGGGTCTGCCCCTTGGCCGAAGCGCTGGAATCGAGCGCCGTGCGCAGTTGCAGCGCCTCGGTGTGGCGCTGGGTGATCTGCTTGTGCTGCTCACCGGCGGTGCGGGCGGCAAGCTCTGCCGCCTTGAGCTTCTCTTTGAGTCGCTCGCTCATCTCGGACGCCTTGCCGAGCAGGTCTTGCGCATCCTGATAGGCAAAGTGCGGCAGCCGGGCCACCAGTTGATCGAGGGCGTAGCAGCGGCGCTTCTGCTCGGCCAGCAGGTCGCTTACCTCGTCAAAGGCCGCCTGCAGGGCGGCAAGATCCTGGGGATCCTGACGCAGCACCTGCACCTGGGTCTCGAGTTTTTCCAGCGCCTTGCCATGCCTGGCGATAAAGGCTTCGGCCTGTTTCAGTGCTTCCACATCGGCGTGAGCCGCCTCGAGGCGGGCCGCCAGCTCTGTCTCGGCAAACAGGTGGGCAAAGGGCAGCATCCCCTGCACCAGCTGGATATGGCGAGTCAGCTGGGCGGCGGCGGCTTTGGCATCACTCAGCTGCTTGTCGCACTCGGCCATGGTTTCTTGCAGCTTACGCTGCTCGTGCTGTTTGGCCTGCACTTCGGCTTCGGGGTCCGGGCGGAAGGCGATATCCAGATGCTGGCCGATAAAGTCACGGAAGTGGCCGTAGAGGCGGTGATATTTCTGCTGCTCGAAGGCGGCCTTGGCATAACCCTCAATCAGCTCTTCACGCTCAAGTTCGAGCTGCTCGATCCGTTTCTCCCGGGCGGCGCGGCCAAAGAGCGGCAGCTCAGGGTAGCGGGAGAAGCGCACCTGACGCTTGCTGGTGCGCACCAGCACGGCATCCCCCAGCTCGTCCGCTTCCACCAGATCCTCGTCAAAGGAGTCAGGGTTGCCCTGGATGAGGTAGATATCCTCCGGGCAATCTTCCAGCTTTTTCAGTCGCTCGATGGCGCCTTCCAGGTCGAGCACCACCAGGGCGCTGCGAGCCGGGCCGTAGAGCGCGGAGTAGTAAGGGGCATCGTCGATGGAGATGTCGTCATAGACGTCGGAGAGCAGTACGCCCCCCACCTGCTCGGCGACGCGGGCCAGACGGGGATCCGCCTCCCCGGCTCCCAGCTGGAGGTTGCGAATTTGCAGCTCCAGCGCCTGTTTCTGGCCCTGAATGCGGTTGCTCTCCTGCTCGAACTCCCGCTCCTTGTCGAGCACGCTCTGCATGCCGGAAGAAAGTTCTTCGGCGGTGGCAAGGGGCAGACCGCTCTGCTCGCGCAGCTGCTCGAGCTTTTCAAAGGATTTGAGCCAGCGCGGGGCCAGCTTGGTCAGTTCCGCAATATCGCGGCCGAGCTGGGCACCCTGATGCTCGAGGCTGGCGCGGCGCTGATTGGCCTCCGCCTGCTGTTCGGCGAGCTCCTCCTGGCGGGTGCGCTGGGCTTCAAGGAAGATCTCGAGCTCGTCCTGGCTGGCAATGTGCTGACCAGACGCCTGGGCCAGCTCGTCACGCAACTTGAAGAGCACCTTCTGGCTGTCGCTCTCTTTCTCGAGGCGAGCCAGGGCGGCGCGCAGACCCTGCCCCTGGGCAATGCGGGCCTTGTCTTCGATGTGGCGCTTGAGCAGCCCCTGCGCCGTGGGCCAGGCGGCCTCGCGCGCTGTCTCGGGGGCGATGCCAAGGAGCAGCGCCAGCGCCGCTTCGTGCTCGGCCACCGCCGCCTTGGCCAGCGCCAGCTGCTGCTCGGCCCCCAGCACCCGGCTGGTGAGGCTCTGCTCGGCGCCGCGGAACTGGTGCAGGGTGTCGCTCGCCTGTTCGGCACTCAATCCCGGCAGTTCGCACTGCTCGCGGGCAGCATCGAGGGCCTGCACCGCCTGGCGGTACTGGATGGCGCGGGTCTGCTGGATATCGAGCGCCTGCTGGTAGTCGGCCAGCTGGGTCTTGAGGCTGTCCACCTCTGCCTGGGCCAGCTCCTTGCGCTCTTCCACTTCCAGCAGCTGGCCGTGGATCTCTTCCACCACCGCCTGCTGCTGCTCCAGCTTGTCGTTGAGCTCCGCCAGATCGGCGCGATAGAGGGCAATCTTCTTTTGCAGGGCCACGGCCGCCATCACCTTGGCCAGGTGCTCGGCGGCGGACTCCAGCTCGTCGGTCAGCAGCTTCTCGCGGTTGGTGAGCTGATCCACCTCGTCCGCCAGATAGATGGCGCGCTGCTTCTCTTCCGCCAGCAGACGGCGTTTGCCGGCAAGCTCAGAGCGTGCCTTGAGGGCCAGCTCGGAGAGGCGGCTCTTCTCGGCGGCGCCCCGCACATACTCGGCCGCCACATAGTGGGTGGTCTCGGTGATCAGGTTCTTGAACAGATCCCGCTGACCCTGGGTCTCCTTGATGGCTTCCAGGGTGCGGCGGTTCTCGTAGATGGCCGCCTCCATGTCCTGAAACGCCTTGCGCACCCCGGAGTTCTCCGGCAGCAGGTATTCACGCAAGGATCGGCTGATGGAAGACGAAATACCACCGTAGAGGGAGGCCTCGATCAGGCGATAGAACTTGCCGCGATCCTTTTGATCCCGCAGTTTCTTCGGGGTGATGCCGAACTCGAACATGAAATTGTGATAATCGGTCACCGTATTGAACTTGGCGACCTTGATGGCGCCAAGCTCGGCGGCCGCCCCTTTCAGATCGGCGAAGGCACGTACCCGGCCCTTGCCGTCGTCGAGCTTCTCCAGCAGCAGATCCGTGGGCGCCAGGTGCTCGGGCACATCCACCAGGGCGAACGGGGTGATGTTGACCTTGTTGTCACGGTTGGCCACCTGTTCGAGGTGGACGCCGACCCAGATCCGCTGCTCGCGGCTGTTCATCACTTCCAGCAGCGAATAGCAGTGGCCCCGTTGCAGCTTGCCGTAGAGCCCCTTGTCGCGGGACGCGCTGGAGGAGCCCGCCTCCGTGGTGTTACGAAAATGCAGCAGTGACTGGTCGGGAATGAGGGCCGCGATGAAGGCCGCCATGGTGGTGGACTTGCCCGCGCCGTTGCCGCCGGACAATGTGGTGACCAGCTGGTCGAGATCGAAGGTCCGGGCGAAGAAGCCGTTCCAGTTGACCATGGTCAGGGATTTGAATTTGCCTCTCACGCCACACTCTCCATCAAACCGGCAGACACCATCAGTGCCGGCACATTAACGTTGCAGATCATCTTCCACCTCCAGCTCCAGCTGCTCTTCGTCCAGATCCTCTTCGATATCCTCGAACAGGGAATCGCTGCTCGGCATCTCGTCGTCGTGGAAGATGGCCTCCCCTTCCTGGATCATCCGCAGTTGCACCGCGCGGGGATCCTCGTCGGAGCGCACATCGGCGGCGAAGCGGAACACGGATTCGTTGACCCGGAATTTGTCGCTGTTGCCAAGGGGGGTGATCATCCCGAGGCGCTTGAGGCGACGCATGGAGGTGCGGATCTTCTCAAGCAGCTTCTTCTTGTCCAGATCCGTGCCGCCGGAGCGGCTGTTGACCATGCGCAGCAACTGCTTCTCGTCCGCCAGACTCAGCACCTCTTCTTGCAGCTCGCCCATGGCGAACACCCCTTCAGAGGCGAGGCGATCCGGGCTCAGGAACAGGTAACAGAGCACCTTGCCCACCAGCATATCGAGCTCGGAGAGCACTGTGGTGCCGATGTCGGCGCTCGGGCGCGGACGCAGGTAGAAGAAGCCTTCCGGCGCCTTGATGAGTTCCACCTGATAGCGACCGTAGAAGATCTCCAGCTCCTGGTGGTACTCCACCAGGGCCGAGTGCTGCTCGAATTCGTCGGCACTGATGTGGCGACCGGAGCGCAGGGCGGTGTCGATGCGCGGAAACAAGGGGTTGGCAATCGCCTCTGCGAGGCGCAGGGGCAAGGGGAATTCAGTATTGATCGATGACATAGGCCTGAACCTTGGATCCAGCTTGGTTGATGGGTTTCCATGCGGGTTGGCGGTGGTGCTCGCGCTCACCGCTGGCATGGCCGAGACGCACGGCCTGATCGATCAGGAGGCGCGCCACGTCGAAGTGGGCATGGGCCGGGTAGTCCAGCAGGTATTCCCGCAGCACGTCGGCAAGATCCAGCCGATCTCCCTGCTCCGGGTAGCGGGCCAGGTAGCGCTCGATGCGCTCCGCCAGCTCCTGGTTGATGTCCACCATCTCCACGTACTCCATCTCGAGGGGCACCTCGCCGGTCACCTCCTCGTCGTGGATGGCGATGGTTTCATCCCGCAGCTCCAGCAAACGGGGCTCCTCGGCCACCCTAAGCAGCCAGCTGTGCTGATCGAAGTTGCGGATGGATTCCCGCAGCCGCTGACTGAAGGCACGGTTCTTGTCCATGTCGATGGCGTTGCGGATGAACTTGTGGACGTGCCTGTCATAACGGGACCAGAGCTCGATGCACTGCTGGCCCCAGGCGGTGATGACGTCCAGACGCCCCTGCAGGGCGTGGGTCAGCTCCTCCACATGGAACAGATCCTCGCGCCCCTGGGCCGCTTCCTGAATGTTGAGCAGCCCCGCCTGCAGGCGGTGGCCGGCGGCGTCCAGGGTGTCCTGCAACTCGCGCAGGGTCTGGCCGGTCTCGTGCAGCAGCTTCTCACAGCTGTGGATGGCATCGACCCAGTTCTGGGTCAGCAGGGCCGCGATCTCGCTCTTGACCTGATTCTGCTGCTCGTCCATGGCGCGCTGGGTGAGATCGATGCGCCCGAGCGTCTCTTCCAGGGAGAACGAGAGGCGCGGCAGCACCTCGGCATCCCACTGCTCCCGGGTGTTGGTCTCGAGCGCCGCCTTGCGGGCGGTGTCGAGCTCGGCCGCCAGGTGCTCGAGCAGGATGGAGAGCTTGATGGAGTCCACCTGGCGCTGATCCATGAAGAAATCGACGATGCTCATGCCAAGGCGCGACAGGCGGTAGAGGCTCTCCCCCGCCACCATGTCGGTGGTGAAACGCGACAGCAGCTGCTGGCGAATGAGATCGTTGATGGCGTTGTTGGCGCGACCTGTGAGGGTCTCGTCCATCTGGCCGAAGGCACTGCTCACATAGCCAAAGGCGTCGTGCAGCGCGGCCTCCGAGAGATCAGACTCGTCCTCGGACAGGGTCTTGATCGCAATCAGAAAGGCCAGCCTGTCGGTGGGAAGGTTCAGCGCCAACCCCTCCTGTCTGACCCATCCCACCGTCTCTGGCAGGGTACGGGATGTACTCATCATGACGTTATCATCTCGTTGTTATAGTCGGCAGGTCTTCGCCCGCCGTGGTGATATAGGCCGGGGTCGGTGGCGCCCCGGCGACTGGATCCCGCATCGTATTCACGCCGGTGTGCCTCAACCGGCCGGTTTCTGGGCCATCACGTGGATGTAGCGCCCCAGGGAAACAAAGGGCTCCTGGCGGCAATATTGCTGCTCCATGGCCAGCAGGTCCTCGAATTTCTCGACCTGATCCTGCTTGTGGCGCATGTAGTCGTGGATGACGCGCACCCCCGTCTTGCCGATGATCCGCAATCCCCCCCGGCCTATCCAGTCATAGACCTGCTCCGGCAACTGGGGATTGGTGGGGGTCAGGGCGGTCTGGCGTTTCTTGCGAAGGCCCAGGCGCACATAGTCGAAATTGCCCACCACCAGGCTCTGGAACAGCAGACCGTGACGATTGTAAAAAAGCAGCGACAGTATGCCCCCTGCCTTGACGAAAGGGAACAGACCCAGCAAGGTCTGGCGCGGCTCGGCGAGCCACTCCAGCACCGCGTGGCAGAGCACCAGATCGAAGGTGCCGGTCACCTGGTGCTTGAGATCCTGAATGGGGCAATGGATGAGACGAATTCTGTCTTCCAGCCCCTTCTGGGCGATCTGCTCCCGGGCGAGATCCAGCATCTCTGCCGACAGATCGCACAGCTCCACCTGGTGACCCATGGCCGCCAGCTTCTGAGCGAAATAGCCAAAGCCGCCGCCGGCATCCAGGATGCGAAGGGGCCGGTTGCCCAGACGCGCCAGGCAGGCTTCGATGTCACTCCAGACAATGGTGGTGCGAATGCGCCCCTTGGTGGAGTCGTAAATGTTGCGGGCGAACTTGTCCGCGCGCCCGTCAAAACTCTGATCTTGCTTCAAGACACACTCATCTTTGGCCGCCCCGCCATGAGGGCCGCAGGAGGAACCACACAGGATTGGGCCACAGGAAAAAAGAGGGGTATTCTGTCACATCCCGAATTTGCTGAAAACTCAAGGACGTGTCTGTCGTGTTCGAGCTCAACTTCTTTGTCATCAAGAAATGGCTGGGCCAGCTGCTGATGCCGCTCCCCTTCTCCCTCTCCTTGTTGGTGCTGGCGCTCGTGCTGCTCTGGTTCACCCGCTTTCAAAAAAGCGGCAGGCTGCTGGCGACCCTCTCCCTAGTGATCATCGCCCTGATGGGGACGCGGCCGGTGAGCTACCAGCTGGCCCGCAGCCTGGAGCAGACCTATCCCCCCTTCGAGGTGAACCAGCATCCGGACATCCAGGCCATCGTGGTGCTGGGCAACGGCCATGTCAGCGATCCGGCCATCCCAGAGCGCGCCTGGCAGAACAACATAGCCCTCGCCAGAACCCTGGAGGGAGTGCGGCTGGCCCTGGCCTATCCACAGGCCGAGCTGATCTTCTCCGGTGCCGTGGCCGGGGATCCCCTGTCAAACGCCGAGGTCAACGCCCGCATGGCGGCGAGCCTCGGGATAGCGAGATCCCGAATGACGTTGTTTGAAAACAACAAAGACACCCATGACGAGGCAGTTAGCATCGCTCGTCACCTCCTGGGCAAGCGGGTGGCGCTGGTGAGTTCGGCCACCCACCTGCCCCGGGCCATGGCCCTCTATCGCGGTCAGGGACTCGATGCCGTGCCGGCCCCCACCGACTACACCGCCAAGCAGAGCCAGGCCCCTCAGCCCCTCTACAGCTACCTCCCCAGGGGACGCTATCTGATGTATTCCGAGGCCGCCATTCACGAGTGGATTGGGGCAGGGTGGGCCCGTTTGCGGGGGCAGGTCACCGAGTGAGCAATCGCGCCTTGCATTCCTGATTTGGATCAGGAAAGGGAAAAAAAATTACGTCATTTGCCGCCGGGTCGGCTATCTTGGGCTCGGTTCAATTCATATAATGACGCGCAATCAAACGCCTAGGAGATATAGAAGATGAGACAGCACCTGGTAATGGGTAACTGGAAACTGAACGGCACCAAGGCTTCTGTCGAAGCCCTGATCAAAGGACTGACCCCGGCTGCTGCCGCGCATCCTTCCGTGCAAGTGGCCGTCTGCCCGCCGGTTATCTTTTTGGGTCTGGTTGAACAGCTGACCGCCGGCAGCAAGATCGCCTACGGTGCCCAGAACGCCGACGTTCACGAGTCCGGCGCCTTCACTGGCGAGAACGCCCCCTCCATGCTCAAAGCCTTCGGCTGCACCTACTCCCTGGTCGGCCACAGCGAGCGTCGCACCCTGCACGCAGAGACCGACGACGTGGTGGCTGCCAAGTACGAAGCCATCCAGAAGGGCGGCCTGATCCCGGTACTGTGCATCGGTGAAACCCTGGCCCAGTTCGAAGCCGGCACCACCAACCAGGTGGTCGAGACCCAGCTCAAAGCCGTGATCGACCGTTGCGGCATCGCCTCCTTCGCCAACGCCGTCGTGGCGTACGAGCCGGTATGGGCCATCGGCACCGGCAAGACCGCCACCCCGGAAATCGCGCAATCCGTGCACGCTCACATCCGTCAGTACCTGGCCGGTTTCGACGCCGCCGTGGCCGCCAAGGTACAGATCCTGTACGGTGGTTCCGTCACCGGCGCGACCGCTGCCGACCTGTTCGGCCAGCCGGACATCGACGGTGGCCTGGTGGGTGGTGCGTCCCTGAAAGTGGACGACTTCTCCCAGATCATCGCTGGCGCCGCCCAGTAATGAGCCAGGAGGGGGCCCCACGCCCCCTCCGTTACCGGCTTTCGTATGGCGTCAGCCGATACGAAAGCCGATATAGTAAGAACTGGCTTATCTATTCGACAACTTGAGATCCAGAGGCACTCATGACCAAAAAAATCAAACGTATTGGTGTGTTGACCAGTGGTGGCGATGCACCGGGAATGAACGCTGCCATTCGCGCCGTGGTGCGCGCCGGCCTGCATCACGGCCTGGAAGTCTATGGCATCAAGGATGGCTACCTGGGTCTGCACCAGGACAAGATCGCCAAGCTCGAGCGTCACAGCGTCTCCGACGTGGTGAACCGCGGCGGTACCTTCCTCGGCTCTGCCCGCTTCCCCGCCTTCAAGGATCCCAAGGTACGCGCCGAGGCGATCGAGAACCTGAAAAAGCACGGCATCGACGCCCTGGTGGTGATCGGCGGTGACGGCTCCTACATGGGCGCCAAGAAGCTGACCGAAGAGGGTTTCCCCTGCATCGGCCTGCCGGGCACCATAGACAACGACATCGCAGGTACCGATTTTACCATCGGCTTTGATACCGCCCTGAACGTGGTGGTGGATGCCATCGACCGTCTGCGCGACACCTGCAGCTCCCACCACCGCATATCCGTGGTCGAGGTCATGGGCCGCCACTGCGGCGATCTGGCCATGTCTGCCGCGGTCGCCGGCGGTGCCGAGTACGTGATCGTGCCGGAAGTGGCCTTCGACAAGGAAGCCCTGATCCGCCAGATCGAAGAGGGTGAGGCCAAGGGCAAGCGCCACGCCATCGTCGCCATCTGCGAGCACGTCACCGACGTCAACGCCCTGGCCAGGGACATAGAGGAGCGCACCGGCCGCGACACCCGCGCCACCATACTGGGCCACATCCAGCGCGGCGGCTCCCCCAGTGCGCGCGATCGCATCATGTCCAGCCGCATGGGCGCCTACGCGGTCGAGCAGCTGCTGGCCGGCCACGGTGGCCGCTGCGTCGGCATCCAGAACAACCAGATGGTGCACCACGACATCATCGACTGCATCGAGAACCTGCAGCGCCCCTTCAACCAGGAGCTGTACGACCTCTCCTCTACCCTGTTCTGATCCCCCTTGCCATGAAAAAACCCTCCCTACGGAGGGTTTTTTATTGGCCGCGGCTTGCCCCTTGCCTGCCGCTCAGGGCGCCGCCCGCCTCAGGGTGAGGTTGAAGCGCACCTCCCCCTCCGCCCCCGCCTTGAGGGGCGCCACCCCGTGAAAGCGCAGCCGCGCCTCACCCCCCAGCACCAGCAGATCGCCGCCGTGCAGGATCAATCGCTGCACAGGATCCCGCCGACCGAGGCCCCCCAGCAGAAACTCGGCCCCCAGCCCCAGGGAGAGGGAGACGATAGGGTGGTTCAGGTCCGCCTCATCCCTGTCCTGATGCAGGGACATGCGGGCTCCCGGCTCATAGCGATTGATGAGGCAGGCATCGGGCACGAAACCGGCAAATCCGGCCGCCTCGGCCCCGCGGCGAGCCAGCTCAAGCAGCTCAGGCGGCAGTGGGGGCCAGGGGACGTGACTGAGGGGGTCCAGGGGGCTGTAGCGATAGCCCTGCCTGTCAGATACCCAGCCCAAGGGGCCTGCGTTGGTCATGGCCACCGACATGGTCTGGCCTCCCGGGGTCTGCATATGGCGAAAAGGCGCCCGGGCGCTCACGGCGTCGATCCAGGCATGCAGCCAGCGCGAGCCCGGGCCGAGGCGCGTCGCCCCGCCGGGCAGATGCAGGGCGCCGGGGGCGAGCCAGCGGTCGGGCGCCTCTTCCCGGGAGAAGAGATCCCCCATGGCGTTGTCCAGCGCCGTCAACCTCGCCATGGCTCCTCCCCTCGTCTCATGGTCTACTCCAGCGGCTTGATGTCGCCACACTCATCCCCCAGCCACCGGCTCTCGCTGCTGCCCTGGATCCGCTCCTGCCTGCCCTCGTATTCCATCTCCAGGGTAAAGCGGCTGGTGTAGGCGCCGGGGTTGACGAAGTGCACCTCCCCCTCCCCCCTGGCGGGTGGCTCGCGGCAGCTGAGGGTAAAGCGGATCTCGCTGTCGCTGCGCGAGACCAGGGTTCGCTCGCACCCCTCCCCCTGGCGCTCGAAGGGCAGCTTCTCTTCGGCCACCATCTGCGGGCTGAGACAGTGGCGCATCCGCACCCCGTCCGCCCCCAGGCCCGTGATGCCAACCCCCTGCTTGGCCAGCATCTCCTCCATCATCTTGCGCTGCCCCTCGGGCAGGGCCGCCAGCTGTTTCTCCATGGCGGCCATGGCCTGCGCCAGCGCGCCGTCACCCGCCTCCATCTTGGTCTGCATTTCCCACAGGCCGGGTTTGAGGGGATAAGCCCAGGCCGCACCGCCGAGCATGATGGCGACCGCCAGGGTCGCCAGACGAAGAGATAGGGCCATGGGGCCTCCTGCATGGGTTGATGTGCCATCTGCCATTCCCGCCAGCCTCCTTTGCCACGACGCCTCACCCGGGCAGGGCCGGTGGCGGGAACGGGCAGATCAAGGATGGCACAAGGGCCTTAGAAGAGATCCAGCTGGCGGCCGCAGATCCGCTCGAAGGACTCGCCGATGAAGGGCAGTATGGCGTCGGCGATGGGCTTGAGCTGCTTGTCGATGTAGTGTTCGTAATCGATGGCGCTGCGTCGGTATTCGACCGGTTCGGGCCCCGCCAGGGTCATCAGGTAGCTGATGGTGCCCCTGTGCTGGTAGCGCTGGGGCAGCCCGCGGCGCAGGTTCTCCTCGTCCGCCAGGCGCGCGGCCCGCACATGGGGCGGCACATTCTTCTGGTACTCCTCCAGCTTCTGGCGCAGCCGCTTGCGATAGACCAGCAGCTCGTCGTGCCGCCCGGCGCGGGTCTCGTCCACCATGGTGCGCACATAGTCGCAGGGGTCTTCATCGTGGAACACCAGCTCGTAGAGCCGGGTCTGGAACTGCTTGGCCAGCATGGTCCAGTCGGTGCGCACCGTCTCCAGCCCCTTGAACACCAGGTGCTCCGACTCCCCCTGCCCCACCAGACCGGCGTAACGCTTCTTGCTGCCTTTCTCCAGCCCCCTGATGGTAGGCATCAGGAAGCGGCGATAGTGGGTCTCGTACTCTATCTCCAGATGACTCGGCAGGCCGAATTCGGCCTCGATAAGCCTGGTCCAGCTCTCGTTGATCTCCCGGGCCAGGGATTGGCCTACCTCGTCCGCCCGGGCCGGGCTCATCTCGTCTGGCAGGTGGACGAAGGTGGAGTCCGTGTCGCCGTAGATGACCTGATAGCCCCGCGCTTCTATCCACTCCCGGGTCTGCTGCATGATGCTGTGACCGCGCAGGGTGATGGAAGAGGCGAGCCTGGGATCGTAGAAGCGGCAGCCCCCCGAGCCCAGCACCCCGTAGAAGGAGTTCATGATGATCTTGATGGCCTGGGAGAGCGCCTGGTTGCGGGCCGCCTTCGCCTTGTCCCGCGCCGCCCACAGGGTAGCGATGAGCCCCGGCAGGAAGTGCTTGTCCCGGGAGAAGAGGGCGCCGCGAAAGCCGGGAATGGCCTCATCGGGGGCCTTCAACCCCTCCACCAGCCCCATGGGATCGATACAGAAGGTGCGGATGATGCTGG
Source organism: Aeromonas bivalvium (assembly GCF_046078285.1). NCBI lineage: Bacteria > Pseudomonadati > Pseudomonadota > Gammaproteobacteria > Aeromonadales > Aeromonadaceae > Aeromonas > Aeromonas bivalvium. Next base: position 159,704 of record NZ_JBGXBV010000001.1, on the reverse strand, counting down.
GGTAGAGGCTCTTGAAGTCCAGCACCAGCACCTGGCGATAGAGACCGGGCCTGGAGTCCATCACATACCCCCCCGGGCTCGCCAGGCCGCCATCGGCAGGCAGGTTGGGGGCCACATAGCCGCCCCGATGCAGCCTTGGCAGATAGAGGTTGGTGAAGGCCGCCACCGAGCCGCCGACCCTGTCCAGCTCCAGGCCGGTGAGGTTGGCCCGCTCGATGGCGAAAGGGATCAGGGCGCAGTGTTCGACTATCTCCCACACCAGCTTGCAATCTTCCAGGTTGTAGCGGGCCAGGGCCTCCTTGTCGGAGTGAAACAGCTCTGTGATCTTCTCCCCCCGGTTCGCCACGTCCTCTATGTCCTTGCCACGGCCAAGCAGTTCGCTCGCCACCGCATCCAGGCTGTAGCTGGCAAACTGCCAGGTGGCGCTCTTGAGGGTATCTATGCCGTCGAGCACCATGCGCCCCGGCAGGATGACGCTGCCACTCTGGGGATCGCTGCGGGAGGCGCGCCAGAACGCCAGCTCCCGGCCACGGCCGAGGCGCAGCCGCCGCTTGTACAGCTCGGCCCGGCGCAGCAGCAGGCGAAAGTCGAAATTGACCACGTTCCAGCCCAGCACCAGATCCGGATCGTGGCGCTGGAACCAGGCCTCGAAGGCCGCCAGCAGGGCGGGTTCGTCCGCCACCCACTGCACCCGGGTCTCCCACCCCTCGGCGCCCGGGGGCGCCTCCCCTATCATGATGACCCGTGCATCCTGCTCGCTGAAGAGGCCCACACTGAAGAGGGCGCCGTCCATGGCGCACTCCACGTCCAGGGAGACCCAGGAGAGGGTCGGCGTCACCGCCTGGGGGGCGCAGCGCGCCTCGTTCACCTGCCAGTGGTCGCCCCGTTTGACGGCCTGGCCGTCAAAGCGCAGCCCGGCGGTGATGAAGCGCTCCATCAGGAAGCGCTCGGGCAGGCGGATATCCGCCTCGAAGTGTTCCAGACCGCGGATCAGCAGCAGCTCTATCGCCCTGTGATAGGCGCTCAAGGTGGTGAAGTAGCAGGCTACCACGGCCCTGTCGTCGAAGGTGTGCAGGGGCAGGCGGCGAAAACGGCCGCGCACCCCGGCTCCCTTGAACAGGGCGGCCGCCTCTTCCATGTGGGCCAGGGGCAGGAAGAAGAGAGGCTCCTGTCCCCTCACCACCAGCCGCACCGGTCCCTGCGTGCTCCAGAGCCACAACAGGATCTCGGTGGTGCGCTCCCCGTTGCGGCCGCGCACATCCCGGCTGTGGCGGGTCAGGATAAAACCGTCGGTGGGCGCTGGGGTCGGGGTCATGGCACTGGGGTCTGGCTGCGGCTGAGGATGGTCTATTGTACGTTCATACAGTGGTTATGGGCAATCCTGAGGCGCGCCGGGCTAGCCTCGGCGGCGATTTGCCTTATAGTGATGACGGTGTCGCCCTCACCCTGACAAGGAGTCTTCATGCGCCTGCCCCTGATCCTCGCCCTGACCGCCCTCGGCCTTGGCGGCTGCAGCACCCCCTCCTCCACCGTGTCCGCCGGCATGGGTTATGGCAGCGGCTATGGCGCCGCCCCCTACCCTTGGTGGTATGACGACTACTTCTACTACTGGGATCGCTACTACCCCTGGTGCTGCAACAACGATGGCGAGTTCGACGAGCTGATCCGCCACTGGTGGCAGGATCTCGATGAGGGCAAGCGCGCTGACATCAAGAACAGGTTCGAGGACTGGCACCAGGGGACGGATCAGCCTGACATAGAGGCCCTGCGCGGCGACTTCTCCGCCCGCTGGAATGCCCTGAGTCCGGAGCAAAAAGCGGTGCTGCGTGATCGCCAGCAGGTGCTGCGCCAGCTGAGCCCGGCGACGAGCCCGCCCTTCTCCCTGTCAGAGGCCAACGAGGCGGCGCGGCGCATCCAACTGGACGGTCAGGGCGCAGGGCGCGCCGTCACGCTCCCCGCCAGCCGACCCGCCCCCCGTCCGGTGACCATGCCGGTCAATCGTCCTGCCCACATGATGAACATGCCGGTGATCCGGCGCCGTTAACCCGGTGACCCCAGGGGTCAAGGAGAGAGCCATGACAGACAAGCTGCAACTCATCGACTCGCGTACCACGGACGTGGGCGGCATCCCGGTCGCCCGCGCCCTGCCGGTCAAGGAGCGGCGCACCATAGGGCCCTGGTGTTTCCTCGACCACATAGGCCCGGCCCGCTTCGCCCCGGGGGATCCCGGGCTGGACGTGGGTCCCCACCCCCACATAGGGCTGCAGACCTTTACCTGGATGCTGGAGGGGGAAATATTGCACCGCGACAGCCTGGGCAGCGAACAGCGGATCCGCCCGGGCCAGGTCAACCTGATGACCGCAGGGCACGGCATCGTCCACACCGAGGAGTCGGTGGCGGGCCACCCGAGCGTTCATGCGGCCCAGCTCTGGATAGCCCTGCCGGAGCACCAGCAAGGGACCCGGGCCCGCTTCGATCACTATCCGGACCTGCCCCGCTGGCAGCAACAGGGGATCACCTTCACCCTGCTGATCGGCCAGCATCAGGACAGGCAGGCGCCGACCCTCAGCTTCGCCCCCATACTGGGGCTGGATCTGCTGGCCGAGCGTGACGGCACCCTGACCCTGCCCCTGGCCCCCGAGTTCGAGCACGGCCTGTTTGCCCTGGCCGGCGAGGTGACCCTGGCCGGCCAGCCCCTGGCTCCCGAACAGCTCGCCTACCTGGCGCCCGGCAGCCGGGAGCTGACCCTCACCCTGCCAGCGGGGGCCCGTCTGCTGATCATCGGTGGCGAGCCCCTGCCAAGGCCCCTGCAGATCTGGTGGAACTTCGTGAGCTTCGACCAGGAGGCCATCCGCCGCGCCGCCCAGGATTGGCAGTCGGGGGCGCCACGCTTTGGCGATGTGGTCGGCTATCATGGCCCCAGGCTCCCGGCCCCGCCTATGGCCGGGCTCTGAGACCCGGGCCTGGGGCGAACTCATGCCCACAGAGCAAAAACAGACAGGGCGCCCGAAGGCGCCCTGTCTCATGGCATGTCACGGGGATCAGTACTGATCCTCCTGCTCGGCGCGGGCTCTGGCCCGGCGCGCCATCACCTCTTCCTCGGCGCTCTCTATCTCCTGCAGCACGCCGTCAAGATCGATGGCGGCCGTGCTCTCGGTGAACTGGCCGCTGAGGCGGGTCTCCGGGGTCAGCTCCCCCTCCTCGTACAGGGCCCACATCTCCTGGGCGTAGCGGGTCGCCAGCAGATCGGGGGCATACATGCCGTAGTAGTTGCGCATGTTCTCCACATCGCGCACCAGCATGGCCCTGGCCTGGTTGTTGGCGGCGGCGTCCACCACCTGGGGCAGGTCGATGATGACGGGACCCTGATCGTCCACCAGTACGTTGAACTCGGAGAGATCCCCGTGGATGAGGCCGGCACACAGCATGCGCACCACGTAGCCTATCACCTTGTCGTGATCCGCCCGCGCCTGCTCCGGGCTCAGGGCCACGTCGTTGAGGCGGGGGGCCACATTGCCCTCCCCGTCGGTGATGAGCTCCATCAGCAACACGCCATCGAGGCAGACATAGGGGGTGGGCACCCGTACGCCGGCGGCGGCCAGCTTGAACAGGGCATCGACCTCTGTGTTCTGCCACACCTCCTCATGCTGGCGGCGGCCGTAGCGCGAGCCCTTCTCCATGGCACGCTGGCTGCGGCTGTTGCGCACCTTGCGCCCCTCCTGATAGACCACGGCCTGCTTGAAGCTGCGTTTGGCCGCCTCCTTGTAGACTTTGGCGCAGCGGATCTCCTCGCCACAGCGCACCACATAGACGTCGGCCTCTTTGCCGCTCATCAGCCGGCTGATGACCTCGTCGACGAGGCCGTCGTCCACCAGGGGCTGGATTCGATTTGGTATTTTCATGGCCGAACTTTTACCCTATTTGCGCGCGCGGCGCCAGTGGTGCCGCGCATTCCTGTCCGTTTTGGGGAGTCCGGCCCCCCGGCTGCTCACGCCGTCGCCAACCCGGGCGCGACGCGGCGAGAAACCGGGCGCAATCAGGCTCCTTCGTCACGACCTGGGATCAGGACTCGGGGGGCAGTCCCCGGCGGATGCGGCGGATCCCCTCTTCATAGAGCCCCTGACGGCTGTCCGACTCGGCCTGGGTCTCGAAGATCTTGAGAAACCACATGTATTGCTCCGGACGGCGGCCGAGCTGCTGCTCGACCATGGTGTTCATTCGCACCACATCCTGCTCCAGATTGTCGGTGGGGTAAGGGTCGAAGGGGGGGGCTATCTCGAGGCGGTAACAGCCCTCGTCCTCGTCATAGCTGCCGAAGATGGGTACCGCCTTGGCGCCGGTCAGCTTCACCAGCTTGGGCAGTGCCGGCAGGGTCGCCTTGGGATGACCGAAGAAGGGCACGAAGATGCTGGCCTCGCGACCATGGTCCTGATCCGGCAGATAGAAGAAGCTGTCGCCAGCGCGGATCGCCTTGATGGCGGGCTTGATGCCGACGCTGCGCTCGTAGACCCGCCCCCCCTTGGCCCGCTCACGGTTGATATACCAGTCAAACAGCGCGTCTTTCGGGCTCTTCATCATGGTGCACATGGGCAGGCCCCGCAGGGCGAACAGGCGCCCTATCACATCCACCGCCCAGGTGTGCGGTACCACCAGGATCACGGGGCGCCCCTGGGCCCGCTCCGCCTCTATGTGTTCCCAGCCGTCGACCCGGATCCGCCCGGCCAGATAGGCATCGCTGCGCCAGGTCAGCTCGCCGAAGGCCATGAAGGTCTTGAGACCGACCCGGATCGACTTGAGCAGCAGCGCCTGGCGTCCCGCCTCGTCCAGGTCGGGAAAGCAGATGTCGAGATTGGTGTTGGCGATATAGGCCTGTTTCTTGGAAAAGGAGAGGATGAGCGGCGCCAGGCCGTTGGCCATGGCGTCCCGCAGCCGGGCCGGCACAAAGGCGAGCAGGCTGAGCAGGGCCAGGGCCAGCCAGCTGCCCCATAGCCTGGGATGCAGCAGTGCGGGGCGAAATGAGGTGTCGAACACAGGATCGTGAGGGGCCATGTTGCGGCTCTTGTCGTCTAAACAAGGAGGTTATTGTAGTTATCCCGCTACATTTTTCTAGCCCGCAACCGGGTCGAAACTGAACCTGAGCTGCCCCGGCTGGCAAAGGGTCACCACTTGCCATGAAAAACAGCCCCTATTGGGGCTGCTTTTCATGACGGGCAAGCATCAGGGATGGGGCGACAGGCCGCGACGGATTCGTTTGATCCCCGCCTCGTAGAGACCATGCTTGTCCACCGGGTGCTCCAGGGTTTCGAAAATCTTGAGAAACCACATGTACTGGCCCGGATGCTGCCTGAGCTGCTGCTCCACCATCTGGTTCATGCGCCCGGTATCGGCCACCAGATCGTCGCTCGGATAGTCGGCGAAGGGAGCCTCTATCTCGAGGCGATAACAGTGCTGCGCCTCGTCATAGCAGGCGAGCAGGGGCACGGCCCTGGCCCCGGTCAGCTTCACCAGCCGCGGCAGGGCCGGCAGGGTCGCCTTGGCCCGTCCGAAGAAGGGCACGAAGATGCTGGCCTCGCGGCCATGGTCCTGATCCGGCAGGTAGAAGAAGCTGCGCCCCCCCTTGACCGCCTTGATCACCGGCTTGATGCCCGCCTTGCGCTCATACACCTGGCAGCCGCTCCTGGCCCGCTCACGGTTGATATGCCAGTCAAACACCGGGTTGCGGGCGCTCTTCATCATGGTGCACATGGCGATGCCCCGCTGGGCGAAGAAGTAACCGGCGGCGTCCACCGGCCAGCTGTGGGGCACCACCAGGATGACGGGGCGTCCCGCCGCCTGCTCCGCCTCGATATGATGCCAGCCGCTCACCTGGATGCGCTTCATCAGGTAAGCCGGGCTGCGCACCGTGAACTCGCCAAAACCGAGCAGGCTTTTGAGGCCGATGCGTATCGACTTGAGCAAGATGGCCTGGCGCTCGGCTTCGCTGCGCTCGGGAAAGCAGATGTCCAGGTTGGTATTGGCGATATAGATCTGCTTCTTGGAAAAACGCAGCACCAGGGGTGCCAGCCAGTCGGCCAGCTTGTCGCGCAGACGGGGCGGCACGAAGGCGAGCACACAGAGCAGGCCGAGGGCCAGCCAGCTCGGCCAGTAGCGGGGACGCAGCAGACGGGATTGAAAGGCGCTATCGAAAACAGGGTCGGACACGGGCATGAATTGGATCAAACAGTGAAAGGAAGCTCATTGTAGAGGGACTGACAGGTTATACCAGTTAATTCATCAATATCCCCTCGAAGTTGCGACAAATCTCACCCATTAGCCGCATTTGGGCACACTTCTCGCCATTCGACCCGGGTTGGCGCGGCCCGGGTTTCCCCGTAAGATGGCGCCATCCCATGATCACCTCTGGACACGCCATGCCCCGTCGCCCGTTACGCACCCTGTTGCTGCTTCCCCTGACCCTGCTGCTCGCGGCCTGCTCCCTGACCCAGTACAACGTCAGCGAGCAGGAGATCAACGATTACCTGAAACAGCAGGTGGCCTTCGAAAAGCAGATAGGCATCCCCGGCATCATGTCGAGCAGGATCCGCCTGGACGAGATGCAAAGTCGCATCGGCCGCAGCCGCAGCGACCGGATTGAGCTCGATGCCGCCGGCGATCTGCAGGTGGCAAGCCCCCTCGGCAGCCAGCAAATGAAGGTGCGCTTCTCCCTGAGCGCCCGCCCCGACTATGTGGCAGAGCAGGGAGCCATCTATTTGCGCGACCTCGAGCTGCTCTCGGTCAAGACAGAGCCCGCCGACATAGGGACGGCCCTCTCCCCCCTGCTGCCCACCTTCAATCAATCCCTCGGCCTCTTCCTCAATCAGACCCCCATCTATCGGCTCGATGGCAATCGCCAGAACGAGGCCCGCATCAAGGAGAAGGTGGAAGCCCTCAGGGTCGAGCCGGGACGCCTGGTCATCCCCTTCAAGTTGCTGTGATTAATTAGGCCGCTCCCCCGAGCGGCTTTTTTCTTCTCATGGTGCATGGCTTGACGCATAATGCACACCATTCTCATTTAGATTCATGAGAAGCGTCACCGCAACAAGCCACCATAAGAAGAAGGGACACATGAAAAAAACCGCACTGGTACAGGGGATCACCCTGGCACTGCTGGGCTCTGCCGCCCACGCCGCCGTCAAGGTCGAAGACGCGAGCTTCAATACCGCCGCCAGCATGCTGGCCTACACAGAGTTCGAACTCTCGGGCGAGCCGCTGGCCGAAGCCCTGGGGCTGGATCTGGATGTGCTGGATCCCAACCGCGCCGATGAGCCGACCCCGTTCGACTTCGCCGCCGGCATCGAATCCTATGAGTATTCCGAAGAGGCCATGTACGCCCTCAACTACCAGTCCGGCATGGGTCCCCACCTGGTGAACGGGCCCCAGAACCTGGCCCGTGGCGGCACCCTGGCCGACCTTGGCAAGCGGGTGCTGGCCATGGCCGAGGCCGTCGGGTTCCCGGCCGATGAAGTGCCGCAAGGCATGTATCCCCTCTCCCTGCCCTACGCTTCTGCCAAGCCGCAGTTCGCCCAAGCCGTCAACGCCAGCCCGGTCAACGGTGACCAGATCACCATCAAGACCGCCAAAGGCAACGAGAAGAGCGTCAAGACCCAGGTGCCTGCCTACTTCCGCGACTACGCCACCCTGCGCTGGAGCGGCAGCGACAACCTGCTGGTGCCCGCGGCTGTCGGCGGCATACTGCTCAAGGAAGTGATGTGGTCCCAGGACTTCCTCGGCGGCATGCACGTGGCCGAGACCGATGAAGAAGTGGAAGCCGCGTCCGCCACCATGGATCAGGATGGCAAGCACAAGCTGGGGGTCTCCGCCGCCGATGGCTTCAACGGCATGATGCTGACCGAACAGTCCATCGACAAGCTGGCCATCCTGCAGGGCCAGCTCGGCTATGACGGCAAGCAGCTGGGCGCCAAGATAAGCCCCCAGTACGATCCCGCCAAGGGGGTTGTCTACTTCCCCCATCAGGTGAAGGTGACCGAGACCAGCAAGAACGACGCTGGCGCCATCGGCAAGCTGGAGGTGGTGGATGGTTCCGCCCAGCTGCGCGATGCCTGGATGATGCTGTGGCCCCTGTCCGAATTCTACGCCTACAGCGATCAGCGCAGCGCCAACAGCAACCAGAACCCGGCCTTCCACGCCGTGTTTGACGGCGCCCCGTTCGCCGCCGCACCGGCCGCCAACAAGGCCAACGATCTGGGCAAGGCGGTGGCGGGCAACGATGCCTTCTCCCTGGCCCTGAATCTCTCCAACCTCACCTTCAAGAACCTGGCCGCCCTGCACTTCGAGTCCAAGGCCGGTACCCTGGTGGACAGCTGGCAAGCAGGCAAACAGAGCCAGCACGTCACCACCTTCGACGCCGCCTACGCCCTGGTCGCCCTGCAGATCTTCCAGCGTGCCCAGGATGCCCTGCCGGTGGGTTACGCCGCCGGTGACAATGGCGAGCTGAACCTGGATACCCCCCAGGGCAAGGAAGCGCTGGCGCTGATCCGCAAGCAGGCCGACTTCATCCTAACCCAGCTGATGGGCAAGAACGGCCTGGTCCATGACGGCCTGATCCTCGGCGGCCAGCCTGATGCGGGTCAATCCGTGGATGCCCAGTTCGCCGCCGTGCGGGGTCTGAGCGCCGCCTTCCTGGCGACCCAGGATGCCAAGTACCGCACCGCCGCCCGCGAGCTGTTCATCAATACCGACAAGGCCTACTTCAATGCCAAGGCCGGCACCTGGCTGGCGGGCAAGCAGGGTGAATACACCCCCTGGACCCAGGCTGCCATCTCGGGTGGTCTGCGGGCCGCCATGCTGAACCTGCGTAACGAGGGCGCCGAGAAGGCACCCGAGCTGGAGCTGGCCAAGTTGACCGGCCAGTACGTCAGCTGGTTCCGTAGCACCGTCAACGGCGGCATGCAGATGGCCGAGTGGGTAGGCGACTCCGGCGAGAGCATCATCGAGGGCGCCGGCAGCGACACAGATGAAGATGGCGTGCCGCAGGTGACCGCCGCCGGTGGCCAGCATGGCACCGCCATGGTGATGGCCGCCAAGGCGCTGATCAGCGAATAATCCCCCGGCTCACGCCGCCATGACAAAGGGAGCGCCATGCGCTCCCTTTGCTATTTCCCCTTCTCGGTCACAGGTTCTGACCCCTTACTCCTTCGCCTGCAGCGCCTGCAACATGGGCTTGGTCACCAGCACTATGCCGTTCTCGGAACGGTAGAAGCGACGGGCATCCTCATCCGCGTTCTCCCCTATCACCATGCCATCGGGCAGTTTGCAGCCCTTGTCCACCACCACCCGGCGCAGACGGCAGCCACTGCCCACTTCCACCCCGGGGAAGATCACCGACTGATCCAGGGTGCAGAAGGAGTGCACCCGCACATTGGTGAACAGCACAGAGTTGAGCACGAAGGAGCCGCTGACGATGGAGCCGCCGGCAAACACCGAGTTGATGGTCATGCCATGCTGGCCGTTCCTGTCTTGCACGAACTTGGCGGGCGGCGTCATGATCTGGCTGGTCCAGATGGGCCAGTTCTCGTCATAGATGTCGAGATCCGGCACCACGGAGGCGAGATCCATGTTGGCCTCCCAGAACGAATCCAGGGTCCCCACATCGCGCCAGTAAGGCTGCTGACCCTCACGGGCACCGACGCAGGACATGCTGAACGGATGGGCGTAGGCCATGCCCTCCTCGACGATGCGCGGGATCACGTCCATGCCGAAATCGTGTTTGGAGCTCTGGTTGTGGATGTCCTCCTCCAGCAGCTGATAGAGGTACTCCGCATCGAAGATGTAGATCCCCATGGAGGCGAGGGAGGTATCCTCGCACCCCGGCATCGCAGGGGGGTTGGCGGGTTTTTCCACGAAATCGCGGATCTTGCGCTGCTCGTCTATGTCCATGACGCCGAAGGCGGACGCCTCGCAGCGGGGCACCTCGATACAGGCCACGGTCACCTTGGCCTCCAGGCGCACATGGTCGAGCAGCATGGCGGCATAATCCATCTTGTAGATGTGATCTCCCGCCAGCACCACTATGTATTTGGGGCCGTAGTCACGAATGATGTCGACGTTCTGATAGATGGCATCGGCGGTGCCGCGATACCAGTGCACCTCGTCCACCCGCTGCTGGGCGGGCAACAGGTCGATGAACTCGTTCATCTGGTAGCGCAGGAATGACCAACCGGATTGCAGGTGGCGCAGCAGGCTGTGGGACTTGTACTGGGTGACCACCCCGACCCGTTTTATCCCCGAGTTGATGCAGTTGGACAAGACGAAATCGATGATCCGAAACCGGCCACCGAAGTGCACCGCCGGCTTGGCGCGATTATCGGTCAACTGCTTGAGACGGCTTCCACGCCCCCCAGCCAATACCAAAGCCATACTCTGGTTCAACAGCTGCCGTGCCTTGGCAGTATTCATGGGCTCTAACGACATATGTACCTCGACGTCTCTGTCTGCGTTTCCATTCCATACTCCCTTTTTTCCGAGTCCATGAAAGTGTTTTCACTCACATTTACAGGATCCCTTTCCCATATGGCAAGCCTTATGACCAAACCTGGTACCAGCATCCATACTGACTGCATGTTTTGACACTCACGCGCGCGGGCCCGGAATATCAGGATGCAGACAAAACCCACCAAGACAGCGATCCCCTTTTCCCTGATGACGGGGCTGGTACTGCTGGCCCAGTGGAGCCTGCTCCCCGCCAGTCTACCCTGGCCCGGCACCATCAGCGTACTCATATGTACCATGCTTGCCCTGGTTTATGGCCGCTATCGCTGGCACAAGGCAGAGGAAACCCGACGCGCCGCCCTCATCGAGGCGCTCGAGCAGGGCTCGGTGGCCCAGCTTGCCCCCTCGCCGGAACAGCAGGCCTTGCAACAGCTGCTTGAGCGCCAGCATCAGGAGCTGGCTCAGCTCCATCACAGGCTGGACGAGCTCACCCGCAGCAGCCAGCAAGATCCCCTGACCCAGCTCGCCAATCGCCAATGCTTTCGCCGCGATATCACCCATCTGCTGCAAGAAGAGAGCGGCACCCGCACCGCCATCCTGGTGCTGATCCGGGCCACTGCCCTGGAGAGCGTCAATCGGCAACGGGGCTTTCTCTCCGGCGATCACTATCTCAAGGAGGTGACCACCCTGATCCAGCGCGCGGCCCTGCGCTGGCCCGCCCACCACCTCTATCGCATCTCGGGAAGCGACTTCGCCGTACTTATCCATGACATTCACAACCTGCCCCTGCCTCTGATAGGCCGGGATCTCAAGCTCACCTTCGATCTCCATCAACAGAGCCAACCCCTGGCGAGCGTGGCCTGCAGCGGGATCACCACCGTCTGCAGCCAGCAGCCCATCGAGGCCATCCTCTCCCGGGCCGATCTGGCCCTGGCCAGGGCCCAGACCGGCGAACTCAACGGTTGGTCCATCCAGCTGGAGGATGAACACGAGCATGGGGTGGGGGAACAGCAGTGGCGCCAGGTCATAGAGCGGATACTCGAGCAGGAGCGCATCACCCTCTCCTATCAGCCCATCGCGCGCCTCCATGGCAATCTGCTCGCCTACTACAGCGTGTACCCCGGCTTCTATGGCGAGGATGAATCCATGCTGGCCGCAGACAGCCTGTTCGCCATGGCCCAGCGCCTGGATCTGCTGATGCGCCTGACCCAGTTGGTGATCCGCCACCTGATCCGCGAGCACAAGACCCTGGGGGCAGAGCAGAGCCGATGGGGCATAGCCCTGTCCCCTCACCTGCTCCACAACAGCGCGTTTCTCATCTGGCTGGAATATCAGCTGGTCACCGACCCCGACACGGCCGCCCACCTGGTCTTCGAGCTCGACGAGGAGAGTCTGTCCCGGCAGCGGGCCGGGGCCCGGCGCCTGTTCGAGCTGCTGCGCCGCTGCGGCAGTCGCTCGGCCATCTGCAACTTCGGCCAGGGGATCCGCTCCTTCTCCCTGTTTCAGGAGATAAAGCCGGATTATCTCAAGCTGGATCCCGCGCTCTTGCTCGATCTGGAGCAAGATGGCACCAATCAGCAGTTCGTGCGGATGATAGTGGAGATGGCGCACCGCATGGGCAGCCAGGTGATCGCAGAGGGGGTCGAGCAGTCGAGTCAGAAGGCGCTGCTAGAGAGCCTGTACGTGGATGGGCTCCAGGGCCACCTCATCGCCCACCCGAGCGCGACCCCGACCATGCCGGTTCACTGAGACCGTTTGAAGCGCAGCAGGGTGAGGATGACATCGTTGAGCTGGCGATAGCGCTCCAGCTCCTTCTGATCATACCGGGTCGCCAGCAGGGTCTGATTGTGACGGTGCTTGAGGTAGCGGTTGATCTGCAGGCGGTTGAAGCCCGCCACCCGGTAGATCTGGCCGAGCAGGGCGTTGAGCTCCTCGCTCTCCAACCCGGCATCGGCGAGGTAGTCCGCCTCGGCGGGGCTGCGCTGACGACACGCCACCCGGGCGATGCGGCCACTCTCCTGCAAATAGGTCAGCCACTGCTCGACATAGAGAGGCTTGCAGCCGGCCAGCAGGTTGAAGAAGCCCACCGCATCGCAGCGACACTCGGTCAGCAGCAGCACCGCCAGGGGATCGTCGTTGCAGGAGAAACTGACGACGCCGCTCTGGCTCCAGTCCAGCGCCTGCACCCGGATCTCGGCCCTTGCTCCCGACTCTCCCGTCACCTCGAATACGAACATGGCTCCTCCCTCGGCAAAAGGTTCATGATGGACCATAGCCGGCGGCGCTGCAAAGACAAACGCCCATGAAAAAACCTGCGCCAGGGCGCAGGTTTGTCAGGAAAAGCGGGACTGGGATCAGGCGTCCAGTTCGACCAGGGCCTTGGCCAGTTCGATGGGCTCGAGCTCCTGCCCCTCCAGATCGCCGTTCCAGTTCGGGCCGACCAGCACGTCGTCTTCGTCCAGATCCCCTATCCAGATGTCGAGGAACTCTTCCAGATCGATGAGCTCGGGCTCATAGTCCGCCCACTCGTCCACGCAGTGCAGGCGGGCATCCCCCTCGCTGGACCAGAGTGGCATCACGTCCGCGTCTTCGAATTCGGCGGAGCGGCACACCACCCAATCCTCGCCATAACGCAGGCCCCACAGCTGACCCGACTCACGGACCTCTTCGATAAACAGTTGGAAATTGGCGTCAAGGTTGTCAGTTAGCTTGCTCATGGTGTTCTCTCTTTCGGACTGCCGGGGCCACTGCCGGCCAGGTTGGGGCAAATGGTGTCGCAAAAGCGCAGCGGACTCAAGTCAAATCCCCAATAAAGGGGAGATAGGCGCCCTTCCCGGCCAACGGGGTGAAAAGTCGAGCGCCTTCCCGCCTGTCAGGTACGGTATTGGGCCACCAGGGTACTCAGCTCATCGCTCGAGTGAGCCAGACTCTGGGCCGCCTGCTCCGTCTGCCGGTTCTGGCCCTGAGCCTCTCCCGCCTGCTGGGAGATGGAGACCAGTCTGTGATTGATCTCGTCGGCCGCCTTGCTCTGCTCATGGGCCGCATTGGCTATCTGGGCATTCATCTGGGTGATGGTATCCACCACCTGGTTGATGGCCTCGATGGCGCTGCCCGCATCCCCTGCCTTGTCGGCCGTGGTGCGCGACAGCTGTTGCAACTGGTTGATCCCCCCCGTCACCGCACTCGCCCCCTCCTGCAGGCGCTGTATCATCTGCCGGATCTCGTCGGTGGAGCTGTGGGTGCGATTGGCCAGCGTTCTCACCTCGTCGGCCACCACGGCAAAGCCCCGCCCCTGCTCCCCGGCTCGGGCCGCCTCGATGGCGGCATTGAGGGCCAGCAGGTTGGTCTGCTCGGCGATGCCGCGGATCACCTCCAGCACCGAGCCAATCTGCTGGGTCTCCTGGGTCAGGTGCGTCACGGCCCGCACCGTGCCCTGCATCTCATCGGCCAGCTGGGCGATGGTATGGATGGTCTGATCCACCACCTGGCAGCCATCATCGACCAGGCGCTTGGCCTCGTCGGCGGCCAGGGCGGCCTGCGCCGCATGCTCCCCCACCTCCCGGCTGCTCACCGTCATCTGCTCCATGGCGCTGGCCACCCGCATGGTGTCCTGCTCCTGATGGGTCACAATCTCGCAGGTGCGCTCCACCACCTGACCCAGCTGGCCGGCGGCCTGACGGTTCTGGCTGGCTATCTGCTGGGTGCGTCCCACCAGTTGAGCCATCTGGTTGGCAAAATCGTTGAAATTGGTCGAGAGCTGGGCCAGCTCGTCACGGCCCTCGGCGGGCAGGCGGAATCTCAGGTCCCCCTCCCCCCGCGCTATGTTGCCAAGGGCGGCCACCGATTGGCCGAGGGGCGCCACTATGCTGCGCACTATCAGGGTGACCAGGGCAACGAGCAGCAGGGCCAGCACCAGACCGATACCGAGCTGGGTCTTGAGCACCCCCTGATACTGGGCCTCCACGTCATCCACATAGACACCCGTGCCGATGATCCAGTCCCAGGGAGCGAAATGCTTGACGTAGGAGACCTTGCGCACGGGATCATCCACCCCGGGTTTGGGCCAGTAATAGGCCACCTCGCCGCCCCCCGGCTGTCCCTTGATCATCTCGACGAAGGCAACGAACAGCTTGAGCCCCTGCTTGTCCCCCACCCCGGAGAGATCCTTGCCGTCCAGCTCGGGCTTCATGGGGTGCATCACCATGGTGGGATGGCTGTCGTTGATCCAGAAGTAGTCGTTGTCGCCGTAGCGCAGGGCCTTGACCGCGGCCAGGGCCTGGGCCTTGGCCTCTGGCGCCTCCAGCTGGCCGGCACGCACCTGGGCCTCGAGGCTGGCCACCAGTGAATAAGCTGTTTCCACCTGGAACTTGGTTTGGCGACTCTTCTCCGCCATCAAGCCTGTCCGATAGAGGTGCAGGCTGCTCGCCAGCAGCAGCGCCAGTATCAACAACACGCTCAGGGTCACCAGCAGCAGGCGCTGGCCTATGGTCCATCGTCTCAACATCCCGTCATCCTTGGCTTCCTATCATGCCGTTCAAGGTATGACGAGGCCCTCTCCCCTGTCCATTGATGACCCGAATGGAGCACCAAAAACATGATCCAGCCCAGAGAATGCAAAAAGGCGCCCGCAGGCGCCTCAAGTTTTGCTCGGTGGGGATCAACGTTCCCAGTACACCTCTTCCAGGCTGTCCTCTTTCTCCGGCAGGCCGCGAGACAGACGCGGGCTGCTCTGGGCCAGCACCTCGTAACTGACCCGGTTGGCGTATTTGCACACCTGGGCCAGGGAGGAGTAGGTCAGGAAATCCGAGGTGTGCTTGGCGGAGTTGGGCACATTCATCCTGTGGTAGGCGTTGGCCACCATGTCGTGCAGCAGGGCCGAGAGGGCGCCATCCCCGGCACCATTGGTGTTCTTGATCTTCTCCGGGCCGCCCATGTAGGGGGAGATATGGGAGTAGATCCGCATCGGCGTGCGGCAGCTGGCCCGCGCCATGGGGCGGCTGAACTCGTACATGTTGAACTCGGGGATCTGGCCGGGCAGCAGGGTATGGGTGGTCTCGCGCTTGCTCTCCTCGTCCGTGTAGCTCGCCATGTACAGACCGATGGGGCCGGCGGTGCAGAGCACCATGTCGGCCCAGTCCAGCGCCTTGTCGGCGGCCATCAGGGGATCGGCAAACCCGGTCAGCGCCTCTCCTTCGTCCTCGTTCATGGCCAGCACAGTCACGTTCTCGCTGATGAAATCGCGCCACCACTGGGGGTTCTCGTCGATGACGAAACGGGTACCCAGGGTCAGCACCACGGGGACATTGGCCTCGCGGGCATAGCGCACCGCCGCCATGGCGGCCTCTTTCATGGGGGTGCCGTCGGCGCCGCGCACCAGATAGGCGGTGATCACCAGGGCGGAGGCGCCCTTGATCACCTCTTCCGGGATGTGGGCCACGTCCAGGTGATCCATCTTGCCAGCGTTGATGCCGAAGCTGCGCTCGCCACACTCGCTGATGAAGGTGAAACAACGCCCGACCGGGCCATTGACCGGTTGCAGGTAGTCGAGGTTGACCCGGGACGAGGTGTTGCACAGATAGCGGTAGGCATAGCTGCCGATGCGGATTTCCTGGCTCATGACCCCCAGCAGGATGGAGTGGGAGTCCGCCAGCACCGAGTAGTTGTGCATGGTGTTACCGACGGTGCCGCCGGCAAACTCGCTGACCACCATGTTGTTGGCCTTGAGCTCTTCATAGACCCGCTCGGCCACGTCGTCGCTGATCACCACAGAGTGGCCCTTGCTCAGGCCGTACCGGTTCAGAAACGCCTCATCCACATGAGCCTCTATGTCCACCAGGGTCTGATCAATACCCACCACATAGGCCTGGCCCAGCTCGGTCAGTTGCGGATTCTGGGTGATGAGGGGATCGCGCCTGTCGACCGGAAAATAGTGTTTGGACTTGCGCTGACCGGGAAATTTCATGGCTCTAGCCTTGACTCAGGGATGAAAGAGGGGCGGGATTTTAACACAATCCCGAGCGCCGAAAAGGCGCGCCTTTAAAATATGAAGTCAGTATAGACAAGGGCTGCAGCCCGAAAACGTTTGTCTTGGCGGGGTAAAAAAACCACCCGTTTTCGCGGGTGGTTGTTAACAATCGGCCGCAGCCGGCGGCGAGCCACTCAGGGCGCCGAGAGCCCGGTCACCAGAGCCAGCACGCTGAGCAAGGTCAGGGAGAGCCAGAACAGCAGGGTACCAAACAGCCTGGGCATGTTGGGGGCCTTGGGGATCTGGATGCCGATGGCGTGAAGCATGCGTCCCAGCAAGAGCATGCCCCCAGCCAGGTGCAACCAGAGCGGCGCCGTGCCCGCCAGCTCGCACAGGGCGAGCAGCAGCAGGGTCAGGGGCACATACTCGGCAAAGTTGCCATGGGCCCGGATGGCGGCCCGCAGCGGGGGCGCATCCCCCTCTCCTATTGCCACCTTGAACTGGGCACGGCGCTTGACGACCCAGATGGAGAGCAGCAGAAACAGCAGACCGAGCAGGCCGGCGTATGTCAGGGTGACGGGCAATATCATAGGATCTCCATGTCGTGTCATGCACAGGGGCGGGTCGATAGCCGCCCTCGCCGTCAGGCCAGCTCGCGGCAGATGAGCGAGACCATCATGCGGATATGGGCCTGGTCGCAGTTGAGGGCCGGAACATATTCAAACTGCTCGCCACCGGCGGCCATGAACACCTCCCGGTTCTCGACCTGGATCTCCTCCAGGGTCTCGAGGCAGTCCGCCGAAAAGGCGGGGCAGATGACATCGAGTCGCTTGACGCCCTGCTCGGCCAGCTCGGCGATGGTGGCATCTGTGTAGGGTTTGAGCCACTCCTGCTTGCCAAAACGGGACTGGAAGCTGGCACGCCACTGGGATGCGGAGAGGCCGAGCGCCTCCGCCAGCAGGCTGGCGGTGCGTCGACACTGATGACCGTAAGGGTCCCCCTCGTCCTCGCAGCGCTGGGGAATGCCGTGAAACGACATCAGCAGCAGCTCCCCTTGGCCATGTTGTTCCCAGTGACGACGCACGCTCATGGCCAGCGCCTGAATGTATTCGGGATGGGCATGGTAGTCACGAATGAGCCGCATCACCGGCAGGTGGCGCTCCGCGCGCATCGCCCGGGCCCAGCCGTCAAACACGGCGGCCGTGGTGCTGGCGGCATACTGGGGATAGAGCGGCAGCAATATCACCCGATTGACCCCTTGCGCCTTGAGTGCCTGCCACCCCTCTTCGAGGGAGGGCGAGCCGTAGGTCATGGCCAGCTCCACCGGCACATCGACGCCTTCGCGCTTGAGCTCCTGCTCCAGCGCCATGCGCTGCCCGCGGCTGATGGCCAGCAGCGGCGAGCCCTGCTCGGTCCAGATCTGACGATACAGCTTGGCCACCCTGGGGGCACGAAACGGCAGGATGACGCCTTTGAGCAGCGGCAGCCACAACAGGCGCGGCAACTCGACGACGCGAGGATCGCGCAGAAACTCTCCGAGGAAGGCCCTGACGGCGGCGGGAGTGGGCGCGGCAGGGGTGCCAAGATTGACAAGCAGGATCCCGGTTTTGGTGGTCACGTTTACTTCCTGTCACATGAAAAGAGGGCCCACAATGGGCCCTGCTCATAGCGCTATGTTCCCGAAGTCGGGATCAGCCCAGAATGGCAGCCAGCTGCTGGCTCACCTGGTCGACCGGCTGGGTGCCGTCGATCTTGACGTAACGGGTGTTGCCCGCTTCCGCTTCCTTGCCATAGAAACCGATGAGGGGCGCGGTCTGCTGGTGGTACACATCCAGACGCTTGCGCACCGTGGTCTCTTCGTCGTCGGCACGGATCACCAGCTCTTCGCCGGTCACGTCATCCTTGCCTTCCACTTTCGGCGGGTTGAACACCACGTGGTAGGTACGGCCGGAGCCGGCGTGAACGCGGCGGCCGCTCATGCGCTTGACGATCTCCTCGTCCGGCACGTCGAATTCCAGTACGAAGTCCACCACCACACCGGCATCCTTCATGGCCTGCGCCTGGGGAATGGTGCGGGGGAAGCCGTCCAGCAGGAAGCCGTTGGCGCAATCGGCCTGGGCGATACGCTCCTTGACCAGACCGATGATGATGTCGTCAGAGACCAGCTGACCTGCGTCCATCACGGCCTTGGCCTTGAGGCCCAGCTCGGTGCCCGCCTTGATCGCCGCCCGCAGCATGTCGCCGGTGGAGATCTGGGGAATACCGTGTTTTTCCATGATGAACTGAGCCTGGGTGCCTTTACCGGCGCCCGGAGCCCCCAACAGAACAATGCGCATACACGCTCCTATTGATTGGTTATTCAATTCTTGAGAAGGCAAAAAACTACACGGTTTCACGCTTTTTAACAAGCAAACCGCAAACGAGTGCCGCTTTTACCACCAGTTTCCCGGCGTCATTCCGGCAATGCTGAGTGACAGATGGAAACCGAAACTGCGTGAAAATGCAGCGCCCCTCCTGCCTTGGCGAAAAAAAAGCCCACTGCATGCAGTGGGCCAACAAATCATGCCTGGAGTAACAGACGGTTGATACGGGAGACGAAGCTCGCCGGATCATTGAGGCCGCCCTGCTCTGCCAGCTGGGCCTGTTCGTGCAAGAGGGTGACCCACTCGCCGAACAGCGCCTCGTCTTCGATGGTGTCGAGTTTCTTCACCAGGGCGTGGTCGGGGTTGAGCTCCAGAATGTACTTCTGCTCCGGCACCGGCTGGCCGGCGGCGCGCATCAGCTTGATCATCTGGGTGCTCATGCCGTGATCGTCGGTGACGATGCAGGACGGTGAATCGGTCAGACGGTGGGTGACGCGCACCTCTTTCACCGCTTCCCCGAGGCTCTGCTTGACCCGCTCCACCAGACCGGCGTTGGCTTTTTCAGCCTCCTCCTGGGCCTGCTTGGAGGCGTCGTCTTCCAGATCGCCGAGATCCAGCTCGCCACGGGTGACGGAGACCAGCTGCTTGCCGTCGAACTCGGTGAGGTGGCTCATCAGCCACTCGTCGACCCGCTCCCACATCAGCAGCACTTCGACCCCCTTCTTGCGGAAGATCTCCAGATGCGGGCTGTTCTTGGCGGCGGCGTAGGAGTCGGCGGTGATGTAGTAGATCTTCTGCTGGCCTTCCTTCATGCGGCCAACGTAATCCTCCAGCGACACAGTCTGGGCTTCGCCCTCGCCGGCAGTGCTGGCAAAGCGCAGGAGCTTGGCGATCTCCTCGCGGTTGGCGTAATCCTCGGCCGGGCCCTCTTTGAGCACGTTGCCGAACTCGCTCCAGAACTTGGCGTACTTCTCGCCATCATCCTTGGCCAGCTTGGCCAGCATGGAGAGCACGCGCTTGGAGCAGGCCTTGCGCAGGGAGACGGTCACCTTGTTGTCTTGCAGGATTTCACGGCTGACGTTGAGCGGCAGATCGTTGGAGTCCAGCACCCCTTTGACGAAGCGCAGGTAGGTCGGCATGAACTGCTCGGCGTCATCCATGATGAAGACGCGCTGCACGTAGAGCTTGAGGCCGTGCTTCTGCTCGCGGTTGTAGAGGTCGAACGGGGCACGGGCCGGCACGTAGAGCAGGCTGGTGTACTCCTGCGCCCCTTCCACCCGGTTGTGGCCCCACAAGAGCGGATCTTCGAAGTCATGGGCGACGTGCTTGTAGAACTCCTGATACTCCTCGTCCTTGATGTCCTTCGGGTTGCGGGTCCAGAGCGCGGTGGCGCGGTTGACCTGCTCCCACTCGCCCGGGGTGCCGACGATGGTTTCACCATCTTCTTCCCGATCCGGGGTGCCCTCCTTGAACATCTCCACCGGCACGCTGATGTGGTCGGAATATTTGCTGACCACGGAGCGCAGGCGCCAGTCATCGAGGAACTCCTCCTCTTCGGCGCGCAGGTGCAGGATGACGTCGGTGCCGCGACCGGCTTTGGTCACGTCGGTCACGGTGAAGGAGCCTTCCCCTTGTGATTCCCACTGCACGCCCTGGTCCGGCTCGGTACCGGCGGCGCGGGAGACCACGGTCACCTTGTCGGCGACGATGAAGGCGGAGTAGAAGCCCACCCCGAACTGGCCGATCAGCTGGGAGTCACGGCCCTGATCACCGGAGAGGTTCTTGAAGAACTCGGCGGTGCCGGATTTCGCTATGGTACCCAGGTGCTCGATCACCTGATCCCGGGTCATACCGATCCCGTTATCCGAGATGGTCAGGGTCCGATTCTCTTTATCAACCACCAGGCGAACGCGCAACTGGCCGTCGTTTTCGAACAAAGAGGCATCGGAAAGCGCCTTGAAGCGCAGCTTGTCCGCCGCATCGGAGGCGTTGGAGATAAGCTCGCGCAGGAACACTTCTTTGTTGGAGTAGAGGCTGTGGGCCATCAGGCTCAGCAGTTGTTTGACTTCAGTCTGAAACCCGTGGGTTTCGGCATGAACGCTTTGGGTCATCGACACTATCCTCAGGCGATTCGGGTTGAACATATTCCTGATACAAGATGGGGCCGGGCTTCCCCATTTCAAGGGGGCAAATGCCTGTGTCGATGCGAATGGCGATTTTTACGCCAGGATGGCCCTGAGCGCCCCGCCGCCGTCAAACAAAAACCCGCCGCAGCGGGTTTGGGAAACAACAAGTCTGACACGGGCCCAATTCAGGGGCTGGCGCGGACTCAATTCAGGGGCTGACGCTGACTCAATTCAGGGGCTGACGTCCCATCAGCGAGTGAGAGAGGGTGGTACCGTCCACCAGCTCCAGCTCGCCCCCCACCGGCACCCCATGGGCGATGCGGCTCACCTTGACCCCGGCACTACGCGCCATGTCGGCGATGTACCAGGCGGTGGCATCCCCTTCTATGGTGGGGTTGGTGGCCAGGATCAGCTCCTGGATCTGCTCCTCTTGCAGGCGCCGCGCCAGGATCTCCAGCCCCAGCTCCTCGGGACCTATGCCGTCAAGGGGCGATAGGTGACCCATCAGCACGAAGTAGCGGCCGGAGAACTGGCCCGTGTGCTCGATGGCGGCCACGTCAGCCGGGCTCTCCACCACGCACAGCATGCCGCTCTCCGCCCGCTTCGGGCTCTGGCAGATCTCGCAGCGTTCCTGCTCGGTAAAAGTGCGGCACTGGCTGCAGTGCCCTATCTCGGTCAGGGCGCGGGAGAGCAGCTGGGCCAGCTTGAGACCGCCGCTGCGCTCGCGCTCGAGCAGGGTAAACGCCATGCGCTGGGCCGACTTGGGACCGACACCCGGCAACACCTGCAGGGCCTTCATCATGTCGTCCAGCAGGGGACTGAATTTCATCTCGCACTCCTCAAGGCATATCCTGGCGCAGGACTATACCCGAGGCGGGGGCGAGCGTCAGCCCATCTGTGCCATGGCCTGGGGTTGATGGGCCAGATAACGCTGGCAGAAGGCACGAAAATCGGCCGCCGCCATGGGCCTGGCATAGAAGTAACCCTGGATCTCGTCCGCACCAAGTTCGTACACCTCGGCCAGCTCGGCCGCCGTCTCCACCCCCTCGGCCACCACGGGAACCCCCAGCTTGTGCGCCAGATCCGTGATGCTGCTGACAAACAGCTGCTGGCGAGGATGGCTGTCTATCTGCTGGATGAAGGATTTGTCTATCTTGATCTTGTTGAAATGGAGCTCCTTGAGATAGGAGAACGAACTCCATCCCGTGCCGAAGTCATCGAGGGCGATGCGCACGTTCAACTGCTGCAAGGCGCTCAGGATATGCTGGCTCAGCTTGAGATCATCCAGGGCAATGGTCTCGGTCAACTCCAGGATCAGCTGATCCGCGCACAGGGGGCTCGCCAGCAGCATGCGCGCCACCCGGGAGGGCAGCGCCTCGTTGAACATGGAGCCAGAGAGGTTGATGGACACCTCCAGTTGCGTCAGCCGCTCGGGGGCCATGGGCATCAGATCCCGGTTGACCCGATCAAAGATCCACTCCCCCAGCCGCTCACCCAGGCCATTGTCATCGGCCAGGCTCACTATGTCCGCAGGATTGATGAACCCATACTCGGGATGCTGCCAGCGCAGCAGCGCCTCCGCCCCCAGCACATGGCGCTCCCGCTTGATGATGGGCTGATAATGGAGGCTGAGCTGATCCGCCCCCGCCCCGTTGAGCTGATCACGCAGCTCGGCGGCGAGCTGGCGACTGCGCTCGTAGCGGCTCAGCATGGCCTGATTGAACAACTGGCTGCGCCCCCCCTGCTGGCGGGCGTTGTCAAGGGCGATGTCGGCAAACAGCATGATCTCCTCGACCTGATGCTGACTGACCCGACTCTGGCTCAGCCCCATGCTCACCTTGACCCTGTGGGCCGGATCCGCCTCGAACACCAGTTGCTGCAGGTGCGCCAGCAGGCTGTCCGGCCACTCTGGCGCCAGCGGTTCGAAGCAGTAGAGGGCAAACTCATCGCCGCCGATGCGCGCCAGGTAGGCACGCCCGGCAATGAAAGAGGCCATGGCCCGGGCTACCTTCACCAGCAGGGCATCGCCGCTGGCATAACCCAGGCTGTCATTGACCTCCTTGAAATGATTCAGCTCGATAAGGCAAAGGGTGAGCGGACGCCCCTGATTGCCGTGGCGGCGCGCCTCCTGCTCCAGTTGCCGGATGAAGGCGGCGCGATTGGGCAGCAGGGTCAGGGGATCGTTCCAGGCGAGAAACTGATGGCGTCGGGTCTCCCGGGAGAGCATGTAGAGCATCACCAGACCCACCAGCAGCAGGGCGCTGAGCAGCCAGAGATTGTCTTGTCTGGATTGCAGCAGCGAGGCCCGCTGACGAATGGCGCTCTGGCCGGTGAAATTCTCGACCATGAGACTGCGAATGGCCGGCATGGCCTCGCCCAGTCCCGCCGCCAGCTGACCCAGGGCGGGAGAGTCCCGCTGCGGTGAGACGACGTCCGGCTCATGTTGCTTGATGAGGGAAAAAATGTGGCCTACCTTGTCCGCCGCCCCGAAGCGGGCACGGATGGCACTCGCTTCCTCTCCGTTGAGGAAGATATCGAGCCGGTTCCAGGCCAGATCGTAACGCTTGTTCAACTCACGCCCGTCGAGATGGCCGCTCCGATAGAGGGTCAAGCCCTCCTGAAACCCTTGCAGCTCGAGTTCGAGCTGGGCCAGGGACCAGGCCGAGAGCTGGGTGTAGCGAACCAGTTCGGTGAAGGCGCGATCATTGCTCCAGGCCGACCAGAAGGTGACCCCCACGAAGGTCACCAGAATACAGGTCAGGGAGACAAACTTGCCGCGCACCATCTCATTGCGCCTCGATGCGATTCACCTGCCACACCATCTGACTGTGGTATTGCTCCCGATCCAGCTCGGGATGATCCGACAACGGATAGACTACCCAGACGGGCCCCTTGTTGCGCAGAGTCAGGGCCTTGCCATCCTGCTCGGTCGCCAGCAGCACGGGATAGGCATCCAGATCGGCGTCAGGCAGCAGTGTCCAGTAATCATTGATGGCGCTCACCTTGAACTGACCGGACCGCAGCCCCAGGCTGTCGATCAGGGTCTTGAACAGCACACCACGATAGCTGTGCTTGCCTTGCGTCCAGGGGGTTGTAGTCACCAGTTCGCTCTGGGGCAGGGCCGCCAGAGCGGCAGCCGTGTAATGGGCCACCCCGGCCCCGCCACAGCACCCGGCGCCGCTGACGGTAAGGAGCACCTCGTCCGCCTGCTCACGGGCCTGGGCCTGACTCGCCATCAGCAACAGGCCACAGGCCGCCCATGTCATGATGCCATTGGT
Source organism: Aeromonas bivalvium (assembly GCF_046078285.1). Lineage (NCBI taxonomy): Bacteria > Pseudomonadati > Pseudomonadota > Gammaproteobacteria > Aeromonadales > Aeromonadaceae > Aeromonas > Aeromonas bivalvium. The sequence goes on along the minus strand of NZ_JBGXBV010000001.1, from coordinate 135,484 downwards.
CATATGGTTTCCCCTCGAGCCTGATTAGACGCTATCAACTTGATATGCAGTCTCATAGTAGACCATAGTCGAATGGCAACCATGGGCTCGAACCAAGGGCCTGGCCGACCAATAAAGCGACAGACACGCCCGTCAGACGCCAGCAACGTTGCAGTGGGTTCCCCATCTGTGCCAGCATTGGCGGCCCAGGCCCTCGCGGCCCCGTTTTCCCCTGCGTCGACAGAGAGCCATGACACAAGCCACCTTCTATTTCCACGTTTTGCAATAAATATTTCTTAAGTCAATGATTTTTATGGAGTAATATCTCCAATCTCGATGAGGGTGGTACACAATTGGGACATGGTAAAATTTTAAGGCATTGCTACAGATAGCAACGCTGCTCGTGTGAGTAACTGAAGGGTCAGGACTTCATCCGCTTTGGCCGCAAAAAACAAGTAAGACCAGTCCAGCTGTTTCATATGTGAAACACAACATGCAGAAGTTCGTGAACATAAACTGAAGAAGTTCAATTTACATTTACATTTCAATACGTTGAAATAACATTCAAACGTGCTGATTCCGCGTACTACACAGCAAAGTCATCCGGCCGTAACTGCATCAGAGTGGCGGAGTCACCCAGCCTCCCGCAACCAGTCTGCCCATAAGTCCCTCATACGCCCCATGCTCCCCACGGGGAACCACTGCGCGCTAACCATGCACGGCAAGGCTCAACGCATCCCATCGCAACATACCTTCCCACTGATCCAGTGTGCTTTGGTAGGTATCCGCCGCGTTGTAATGGGCCATGGCATGCAGGCGGGCATGATAGCCAAGTCGCTTGACCATGTCGGGCATGGCATTGAGGCTTGCCAGCAACCGCGCCAGATCGGCGGGATCGTTTGGCTGATATTTGCGGCAATTCACGTCATCGGTGAGGTGTCGGTCCCACCAGGCCCCATCGGCCGGGATCACCACGCATAATCCTGCTGCCATGGCCTCCAGAATGGAGAGACCGAACGGCTCCTGATGGCTGGTGGAGACAAGAATGCCGCATTGAGACCGGATCTCGTCAAGATTGGCGGGATTGGCATACCAGTGTGTATCTGGCAGCTGTGGCTGAGGCTGGCTGCAGGGTTGCAGCGTGCCCTTGGGCTGCAGATAGCACACCATCAGCTCGGGGCGAGCGTCAGGGATCAGTTGATGGGCGGCAAGCATGGTCTCCAGCCCTTTCCAGCGCAGCAACGAGGCCGCCCACAAAATGCGGGGCCCCCCTAGGGTCGCTTTGGGCCAATCAATCTCGCTCAAACCGTTGGTAAATGGCTGCCAGTGTGACGGGAACTCGGTCTCGCCAAGCCGGGCCAGCAACGCCGCCAGGGAGCTGCGGGTCGATTCGAGATAAAAGACAAAACTCGCCCGTTGCAGGGCTCTGGCAGAGAGCCCCGAGCACCCCACAGGGCCATGGATCAGCTGAACCACCCGGCACCGTAACCAGCGGGCCGCCCAGTAACAGCAGAGATCCACCCCCGGCCCGGACGCCGCCACCAGGCACTTCACCTGCCCCAGACGCAACACCAGCCATAGGATCAGCAGGGTCTGCCACCCCTGTTTGAGCAGATAGCCGATGCCGGACTCCCGCCCCTTCAATATTTGGGGCAGCCAAAGAGGATGATGCTGGCAACGGGGCCAGGAGTCGGGATCCTGAGTCAACACATGGCATGTGAGCTCGGGCATCCGCTTGGCCAACTCATCGAGCAGCACTTCGGTCGCAACCTTGGAGCCCCCGCGAAACGGGATGGGATCCACGACGATGATCTTTCCAAACACCGGCTCAGTTTGCATGCTCATCTTGCGGCTCCCTTACTCTGGCACCTTGCTGCGGCCAAACCCCAGTTGCACTTTTTGCGCCACTCTTGCCATCCCACTCGCCAGCATATTGCGACCTCTGGCAAGGAGTCGTTGCCCCGCCCAATGAATGAATGGTCGGAAGGGTGCGGGGGCCGTGGCGTGCCAACGACCAGCCAGCGCGACGTCCCACACCACCGTGATTCCGTCGACATAACGCACCACCGTGAACAGTTGCGCGGCACGCAGCTGAGCGGCCCGCCCCATTTCACATCGGCGTTGCGGATTGCCCAATTGCCGCCAGTGATCAGCCATCTCGGCCCAATCCCCAGGGGTTGCCAGCAAGCCGGTCACCCCCTCTTCCACCACTTCGGGGATGCCGCCCACCCGATAGGCACTGACCGGCATCCCCAACATGCCCGCCTCCGCCAACGTCAGACCAAACACCTCCTCACGGGCTCCGGAGACCAGCAGATCCACCCCGCCCCGCAAGATAGCCGCGCTGTCCGGCCGCTCGCCCAAAAAGTGGACACGCTCGGCCACCCCGAGCTCGACAGCCAACGCCACCAATGCTTCCCGCTCCGGGCCGCTGCCAATGATCAGCAACTGGACCTCCTCCCCCGATGCCATCAGGGCAGCCAGCGAACGGATCAGCAGATCAATCCCCTTGCGTTTGATCAATGAGCCCACGGTTGCGATGATCATATCCCCCGGGGGCAAGCCCAGCATGCCGACGACCGGCCAGTGAGCCCCCGCATTCAGACGAGCGGCATCCACCCCGTTGGGTACCCGGATCAACCGCTCGGCCGCGCAACCATCCTGGCGCCAACCGGTCAACACCGGCTCGCTCACCCCGATCAGCACGCTTGCCTGATGGACCCGCAGGCTGAATCTGTCTCTGGGCTGGTAACGGGCATGGAGGTGGCACACCAGCGGTACCTGCAACGCCCGACAGACACCCGCCAGCCACTGACAAGGGGCCGCGCTGTTGGCATGCACCAGCCCAATCTGCCGCTCGATGATGAGCTCTCTGGCTCGCCGGGAGAGGCGCCGATGGGCAGCAAGATCAAAACGGGGCGCCTGCCATCCCAGCAGCAGGCTGAACGGCTCAACCATGGTTTCTACCCCGAGGGTGGCCGCCTCTGCCGCCAGAGCCGGGCTATTGCACCAAAGCAACGGCGTAAACCGGCTGCGATCGAGGTGGGTCAGCAGATCCAGCAGGCAGCGTTCGCTGCCGCGGATCCAGTCCTCTCCGTAGTGAACCAGCAAAACAGGGGTTGCGTTCATCCTCTTGCTCCCTTTGGTGGCACTGCCGGCAACCGGGTTGCCTCCTGATGATCCTCAGCGGTGGCCTTCACCTCTGTGGCCGCCTGCTGCACGTACTTGATGGCGGCGACGGCCAGCGCCAACTCCAGATAGATGGGCCAGGTAAAGCCCTGGGTCAGGAAGGATCCCGAAATCACAAACCCCACCATGCTGGCCATCACCCCCTGCATCGCCGTGATCACTGCAGGAGGCATGCCAGCGAGCTGGCAACGCCAGCAACTGCGCAGGGCCACCGTCACCATGCCGATAAACAACGCCAACCCGACAAAGCCGGTTTCAGCCAACACCCCGAACCAGGTGGAGTGCACCGCATGATTCAGTCCATCCCAATGAGGGCTGTAGAAGAAGTAGTTGTAATAGAAATTGGACAAGCCCACCCCCACCAGCGGATGACCCAGCGCCATGCCCCAGGCCGCTTGCCAGGCGTAGATCCGCCCCATGGCCGAGGCATCGACCCCGCTCTCGGCGGCGCCGCCAGATGCCCGATCGCTGATCCCGGCCACAACAAACAGCACACTGAGCGCCAACCCGCCCACCATCATCAGCAAGGCTTTGGACTTCACCCGCTGCCAGGCAAACAGGCCGCTGACCGCACAGACGCCAAGCAAGCCACCGCGGCTCTGGGTGGCGATAATGGCGGCGGCAGTCAACGCAAAGCCGAGCCCCCCCAGTAAACGCCCCCCCACCCCATTGCCCTGATTGAGCAGCAAGCTCAGCGAAAAACCGGCAGGAAAGAGCAGCACCAGCGCCAGATCGTTGGGATCCCCCAGCACAGAGCCCAGCTCGCGCCCTATAGTCACCCGGGTCCCCTCCACCAGCCCGATCCCGCTCGCCTTGTTGTAGAGGGCCACCAGCGCCACCAGACAGCCCGCCACCACAAAGGTCCGCACCGCCAGCGCAAAATCCCCCGGGGTGCGCACCAGCCAGGCGGTGGCCAAGGTCATCAGATAGATCTTGCTGTAGCTGCCGGTCCAGGTGGCGATCGCCTCGCCCCGGTTGCTGGCAAACAGCACACCGATAGAGACCATTACAAAGAAGGCCGTCAGCCAGCTCAGGGGCTGGCTCCAGTAAGGCTTGATCCGGCCAGTCAGCAAAATGTGCCAGACCAGCGCGCCGATGGCGGCCAGCGAGAAGAGCAGCGGGATCTTGAGGGGATAGAGCTGGGGGAACACCTCATGCAACCGAAAGAAGGAGAAGGTGACAAACCCCAGCACCATCAAGAAGGGCCAGCGCAGGGCAAACCAGATGGCGGGAATGGCAAGGCCGAGCACCGGCAGCAGCAAGGGATGGGGCAGCCGCCACCAGAGCAGGGCCAGCACCAGACAAATGACGCTTGCCCAGAGGGCCGGGGTTAGACGAGCCATGATCCTGCCCACCATTGACCCAGCCAGACCATCGCCAGTGATCCGAGCGCACTGGCCCACAGAGTCGAGAGGCGATACGGCAGCGGCAGCAACCGCTGGCTCACCAGATAAAAGGCCAGCGCCCGTACCAGATAGACCAAAAGCAGAGTCCAGATCACCCCGGCAACCCCGAAGGGCGGGATGGCAAGCAGAAAGCCTGCGACCCCAAGAACGCTGCAGCCCAGATTGATCACCATCTGGGCATTGCTCTTCTCGCCGCTAAAGCAGCCGACATTGAGTAAGTCCGAAACATTGCGCACCGCCATGCCCAGCACCAGCAGCGGAATATAGGCGATAGCCCCGTGATAGCTCTCCGGGGTCAGCCAGCGAATGAGCAAGGGGGCGGTGAGTCCGACAATCCCCGCGGTAACAAACCCCAGCACCGACCCCATGACGCTGTAGTGGGCATTGAGTCGCAGTCCATCCGGCTCGCGCAACAGCATGAAACGGCGGGGATACCACCAGAGGGCAAAGGGTTGCAGCAGCAACCCCACAGCCAGCGCCAACTTGCCCGCAACAGCGTAGTAAGCGAGCAGCGCCTCCCCCACCACATCGGCCAGCAACCAGCGATCCAGTCCACTCAGGGCAAAGCCCGCTAGCCCACTCACCACCAGGGGCAATCCATAGCGCAGCAGCGGCCGATAGTGCTGCCAGTCAAAGCGGATCCCGCTATCTCGCCACTGCCAGAGGCTCAGCAGCAGCGCCAGAACGATGCAGGTCAGGGTGCCGGAGGCCAGCACCCCGCTCACGCCCCAGCCGAGCCAGAGCCACCAGCCGGTCAGCACCGACTGGATCACCGCCTTGCCTGCGGTCGCCACGAAAAATAGCCGCGCCTGATTGCGCATCCGCAGCCATGCCAGCGGCACGCCGATCACCCCTTCAAACGGCAGGGCGCAGAGCACCCAACGCACATCCGCAAGGCGAGTTTCCACCGGTAGCCAGGCTTGCACCACAGGCGCCAGCAGCCAGAGCAGCACCAGACTGGCCAGGGCAATCAACCAGACCAGACCAAACATGCGGGCCACCACCTGCTGGCGCTCCTGCTCATCTTTCGCCAATCCGGCAAAGCGGTAGAGTGCATCCACCAGCCCGAAGCCAAGGATCAGGGACCCCAGATTGATGAGGGTCAGTAGAACCTCCAGCTGGCCGTATTCGCGAGGCAGCAGCTGATGGGTCAACACCGGCAGCATCAGCAGGGAGATCCCCTTCATCAGGAGCAAGCCGACGGCGTAATAGAGCATGGCAATCTGGTTCACACCAAGTTTCATAGGGCCTCCCAGCCTCCCGAAGCATCCCGCTTCGGGTCAGCTACCACTAATGCAAAGCCCACGCCACTCACTCCCGCCCTGAAGCGATAGCCCCTCTGTGCGGCTTAACCGGCCTGAACAAGCCCAGAATGAGACTGGCATTTGCGTTTTGCACAACGCTGGCTGCAAATTGCACCGACCGGCGCAATCTGGCCCTCCTCTTAGCCCCATTTGGCCTGATCCCGCTGGGGTCGTCCTGTTGGCCCGATCCCTGCTTTCTGCTTAGCGAGCAACGGACTGCACCAGAGGGAGAGGTCGCCATGAACACCATCAACCTTCACCGGATGAAAAGCTGGGCCAAACAGGGGGAGACGCCACTGGCCCGCTGGGTATGGCAACTGGCCAAAAGTGCCCGCCACTGGTCATTCCCCGTGATCCCTCCCCTGCATCGGCTGCTTTATCGACTCTATCTGCTGGGCAGCAACGCTCTGGCGACCCTGACCCGCACCCTCTGGTGGACCCCCTTGTTTCAATCTCGCCTGACGGCGCCCGCCCCGCGCCTCTACCTCTATGGCGGCATCCCCTATATCAGCGGCCCGGTCACCATCGAGATTGGCGCCGACTGCCGGCTCAGCGCCGCCATGACCATTAGCGGCCGGGCATCGAGCCAAGCGCCACGGCTGGTGATCGGCCGTAATGTCGGCATTGGTTGGCAGAGCACCCTGGCGGTGGGCAGCAAGATAGTGCTGGGGGATAACGTCAGGATTGCAGGGCGCGCCTTTCTGGCGGGCTACCCGGGGCATCCCGTCAATGCCCGCGATCGCGCCCGGGGCCTGCCGGATCTCGATGAGCAGGTGGGGGCCATTGTGCTGGAGCAGGATGTCTGGCTTGGCACCGGGGTGATGGTGATGGCCGGCGTCACCATAGGCGCGGGCACCATTGTCGCCGCAGGCAGTGTCGTCACCCGGGATCTGCCCGCCGGCGTGCTGGCAGCGGGTGTACCTGCCACCGTACTGCGCCCCTTGCAACCACAGGATCACAGCGACCCCGCACACGCTTCGGAGACCTTTGCATGAAACCACACTCACTGCCGCAACTGGTGGTATTGGGAGAGGATTGGGGCCAGCACCCCTCCAGCACCCAGCACCTGATCAAGCGTCTGTTGCCCGATTATCAAGTGCTCTGGGTCAACTCCATCGGCATGCGCTGCCCCCGCTTTACCCTTCATGATCTCACCCGCATCGTCCGCAAACTGGGGGCGGTGCTGCGCGGCGCGCGCCATTCTGGCGGCCTGTCGGTTGCGCCATCCGAAGCCAGCAGCCCCCGGGTACTGCCGCCGCTCGCCTTGCCGCTGCCGGGCAGTCGGCTGGCAGGCAAGATCAATGGCCACTGGCTGGCGGCGCAGATCCGGCGTCAGCTGCCCGAGCTGGATCGCCCCTTGCTCTGGATCTCCCTGCCCAGCGCCGTCGATCTGATTGGCAAGCTCGAAGAACGGGCGGTCATCTACTACTGCGGCGATGACTTCTCGGCGCTGGCAGGGGTGGATCATCAGGCCATCGCTCACTGTGAAGCCCGACTGGTGGAAAAAGCCGATCTCATTCTGGCCGCCAGCCCCGCGCTGGCCAGCCGCTTTCCCCCCCATAAAACCCGGCTTCTCAGCCACGGCGTGGATCTCGAGCTGTTTATGTCCCCCAGAGAGCGGCCGGCGGATCTCCCCTCCGGCCGCCCTATCGCCGGATTTTACGGCAGCCTGAGCGACTGGATTGATATCCCCCTGCTGGCAGAGACGGCGGCCGCCCTGCCCCACTGGGATCTGGTGCTGATTGGCCCGGTCCAGACCGATATCTCCCCCCTCAAGGGGATCCCCAATATCCATCTGCTGGGGCCCCGTCCCCACCACACCCTGGCGGCCTATGCCCAGCACTGGCAGGTGAGTCTGCTGCCCTTTGTCGACAACGCCCAGATCCGCGCCTGCAATCCATTGAAATTGCGCGAGTATCTGGCCGCAGGACGACCCATCGTCAGCACCGATTTTCCGGCGCTCGATGGCTATCGGGATCAGATCCAGCTCCCCCGCAGTGGGGAGAGCCTGGCCGAAGCCATCAATCGGGCCGCCTTTGATCAACTCAATCCGGGTTGGTTTCAAGAGTGTGGCTGGGAGGAGCTCACCCGCAACGAAGGGCGCCACACTCGCCAGCAGCAGGTGGCCCTTCAGAGCTGGGATCACAGAGCTGCCGAGCTGAGCAACTGGTTGAAGGGGCTGCCCGGATGAGCAGAGGGCTCTGGTTGGTTATCCTGCTCTGCTGCCATGCAGCAATGGCCGCCACCCGGCTGGAGGGGCCACTCCCGCTGCCCCTTGCAGGCAAGCAGACACCCCAGCGGCTCGATCTGAGCACCCACAACTGGCCAATAGGCAGCGATGATGAACTGGTGATCGAGGGCCATAACCCCAGCGCCCGCCCGCAAACCCTGATCCTGCGTATCGACGATAAGGCCTCGGTCAACTACCGCAGCCGGGTCAATCTGGAGCGGATTGTCGCCCCCGGCCCCTTCACCCAGCGCTTTGCCTTGAGTGAGTGGCGCACCAGCCAACCCAGAGCGCTGGCGCTGGACAAGCTCACCAAGCTCTATCTTTTTATGGCCGATAACGCCCCCTCAATGACCATTCACCGTTGGTACTGGGAGCCCGGTCTGACTCTGCCTGAGGGCACCATTGCGCTGGATCTGGGGGCGGCCGCCGCGCCCCGCTTTACCGGCTTTGAGCCCATGAGCCCGGGGGATCCCCGGCTGATTGGCCACCCCACCCCCATCTTGCGCCCCTCCGGCGATGCCCTTGTGCGCGATGGGCTGCGCAATCTGGACGGGGTGCGGCTGGACCTAGCCAAGGGGCGCTACCAGCTCACCCTCTGGCTGGATGACCCCGGTGAATGGGAGTATCTGCCCCACCCCTTCGAGCGCAGCGTGCTGGTCAATGGCGAGCCCATCTGGGCCGAGCAGTGGCAACCGCAGGAGTGGTTAACGCAGCGCTATCTGGCGGGACAATCTCGCGAGGCACTGCCAAATCCGGATCCCTGGCAGCTGTTCGGGGCACGACAGGGCGGCCCCGTTCATGTCACCCTGAACCACCCCGGCGGCCCGCTCACTATCACACTGGTAGGTCACTCACCGGATGCCAAATACCTGGCAGGGCTGCTGCTTGCCCCCTATCCGGCCCCCACCAGCAAACAGGCTCTCCCGAATAGTGGAAAAGATCTCGCCGTATTGGCCGACGCTACCGCAATCGTACTGACCAAGCAGCGCCAGCTGTTTTTGGAAAAGTGGACTCTGGCCCCCTATTCCCCAGCCCCAGCTTCGCAGCAGCTCAGCCTCACACCGATTGCGGATGCCGCCCCCACCCTGCAGATCGCCCCTGCATCTACGGCCGATGCGCAGCAGCAGACCTCCCAACCCGTGCTGGCTGCCCGTGGCAGCCAGCTACTGCTGGAGTTTGCCATCCACGCCGCCACCGACGATCCGGCCCCCTTGCTGGTGATCCAGCCCCCCGAGCAGGCAGGATCGCCGCTGGCGCTGACCCCCTATTACGGCAAGTGGCATCTGGTTCGCCCGCAGGCGAGCGGCACCCTGCTGGCCCCCTCGGATCAGGAGCTGGTCGAGGGGATCGCCGGGCTCACCCTGCTGGCAGACGAACCTCGGCGTCTGGTGCTGCAGATCACAGTCCCACGCGATGCGCCTGCCGGTCGCTATCTGGGCAATATTCAGCTGCTGAGCCAGCAGCAACTGGTGCAGTTGCCACTGACTATCGAGGTGCTGCCGCTGACCCTGCCCGCGGCCAGCAAGCCGGTCGGCATCTATGTCGAAGCGCCCCCCTATCTGAATTGGTTGAGCCCCAACCCCGAGGCGCTAAAGCAGCAGATCGCCGAGGCCAGTCGCTGCGATCTGCTGCGGCTTGCCAAGCTCGGGATCAGCGGCCTCTCGCCCGCCCTGCCACAAGATGAGGCGGGGATGCGAGAGAGCATGGGAGAGGCGGTGGGGCTCGGCTTTGTGCCCCCCCTGCTGGCCTATACCCCGCTCAAACGCTGGGGGGGCGACCCTGCCAGCCAGCTGGATCAATGGCAGGCGCGGCAACAGGCGTTGACTGCCAGCGGCTTGCCCCCGCTGGCATGGAGCCTGTTTGATGAGCCGGATCTCGCCACCCTGCCCGCCATCACCACCCTGGCGCGGGAGATGAAACGGCGGGATCCGGCGGTGATCCGCGCGGGCCACTTCAACCATCCGGGTCAGGTTGGCCTGTTGGCAGAGGTGGAGATTGCCCTGATCAACGCAGGCTTTGGCGCCGACAAGGCCGATGTGGCGCGGGTGCGCCAGCACAAGGTCAGCCCCTGGTTTTACAATCTGGGCACCCCGAGAGCCGCCGGTTTTTATCTGTGGCAAAGCGGCGCTGAGGGCTATTTGCAGTGGCATGGCCGCATGCCCACCGCCCTGCCCTACGACCCTACCGACGGACGGGAGAGCGACTTTATGCTGCTAGGCCCGCAAGCTTGCGAGGCGCACCGCCTCTCCCACGATCTGCTGCTGCTGCAGCAAGCCATCGAGGATCTGCGCTGGCTCGCCTGGCTGGAGCAGGAGGCCCGCTATCAGGTGGATGCCGCCCTGCTGCTGGAGCGCCTGCGAGAGCAGCTGCCGACCCGCTGGCAGGTGGCAGAGCAACTGCCCTCTGCCGCCTGGATCCAGTGGCGCCGCGAGATTGAACAACTGGCCAAGCGATTGAAAACATTGCAAACTGGTGCCAACTCCTCCTCCTGAAGTGACTGCATATGGCCAACCAGACTCCCCGCTCCACAGCCAAAGACAGCGCCCTGCGCCGCCTGTTGCCCTTTATGCTGCCGCTGCTGATCCTCACCGCTTGCGCCCGTCAGGAGCCGGTCAATGATACCCTGCCGATCCTCAACCAGTTGCGGGATCAGCAGCTGGCGGAACAGCCCCAGCTGCAACTGCAGTACCAGCAAGAGGAGACGCAACTTGCGGCCGATCAGGAGCAGCAGCTGCATCAGTTTTTGGGACGCAAGGATCCGGCCCGGATTGCGCTGATAAGCGGCCCCGGGCTGCAAACAGACATGCTGGAGAGTGCGCGGATGGCGAGCGTACGGCTGACGGCCCTCACCCGCTTGCTGGGGTCTCGCGCCATTGAGCTGGAGCCCCGCTATGACCCCATGCTGGCCCCCAATACCTTGCTGATCCGCATTCTGCCAAACGGTGAATAGGGGTCGGTCACGCCAACGGCGGCGCAATAAGGCCGAGGCAGGTGGTCGGCAAGGCCACCCGATAGAGGGGGTAAGGGGCCAGCCCCCACAATTTGCGCCAACCCTGGGTGAGACGGTAAGAAAGCAGCGGCGGGCTCTGATGCAGCTCGCCTAAAACATCACATCCTGACTCATCCTCGCACCCGCCAGCGTCACTGACATCGCCTCACTATCCGGCGCTACCAGCATGGCCTGCAGCGTTCCGTCACAGCGGGGATGGGCCAGCTGATAGCTGACATAGGTGCCACCCAATACCGGCGTGGCCAGTCGCAAGCGCCATCCCAATTGGGCCAGCTCCATCAGCATGGGCTTGGCCCCTTCATTGACCGCCCGGTTCTGATAACGCCAGCCCATAGCGGCTGCACTGAGCAGCGCCACCAGCAACAGCAGCAGATATCCCCTAGATAGATGCATCACGGCGCCCCCTTAGAAACAGGATGGTCATCATCAGCAGCATCATATTGACCACCCGGCTCTGATAACGCCACCAGCAGCAGATATCTCCTAGAGAGTTGCATCACGGCGCCCCCGGATAAACAGGATGGTCATCACCAGCAACATGATTGCCCACTGGTAGAGCTGGGCCAGCGAGCCGGTGTGCAGCCAGCCGTACCAGTGCAGATCCAGACTCATCAGCACCAGCCGTAGCTGATTGGCCCCGATATAGAGCAGACAGACCAGCAGCAACATGGGCCACTGCCGGTAGAGGGAGCGCTCCGGCGCCAGCCAGCAGCAGGAGACCAGCCAGGAAAGCACCACCAGATAGAGTTGAGAAAACGAGGAGCACCCCTTTAGCACGATGAGGGCATGCCCACCCAACCGCTCGATGCGATTGCCATCAAGGCGAGTCTCCCAGCCCAGCAGTTGCAACCACTGGCCCACCCCCCAGGCATCGAGCGCCAGCACAGGGCCGGAGAGCAATGCAAATACCTGCTGCCCCCACAACACCGCCACGGTAAAGGCGAGCACAATCTGCAGCACCGCCCGCTCGTCGCTACTCTGGTGATCGCCACTATGACGGCGCCGCCACAGCGAGGCCAGCAGCAGCAGAGTGGCCAGCGCCTTGCAACTGGCGCTGGGGATCAGGATCAGCAGGATAAACAGGGCGAGCGCCAGCGGATGCGGGCGCCAGCTTGGCGCAACCCGCAATGCAATTTGCCACCAGATAGCAATCAACAACACCACCAGCAGGTTGAAGTGACCCATATTGAGCCACATCATCCCCCATTGATTGGCCAAGCCAAGCAACAGCCAGTTGGGTGCCCACTGCCAAGGACGGATCTCCATCGCAACTCCTGTCGGTTATCAGCGCTTTTGACCGCTGTCGCAAGTTCCATGCCTCTCCTGCCTCGACTAGCACAAACCATGTCGCAAAGCTGGCACGCTTTATTCATTCCTCCTGCTGGCACTACAGCCAGGGAGAAGGAGTGAGCAATGAAACTCAAACCGTTGGCAGGGCTACTGGGGATGTTGTTGGTAACCTCCCCCGCATACGCCTTGACCGAAGTCGATACCGAACTGCAACTGCTGATGGATGTATCGGGCAGCGTCAGTTCATCGGAATTCAATTTGCAGTTACAGGGCTATGTGGACGTCTTTTACAGCCAGGATGTACAAAGTGCCATCCTCGATACCAGCGACGGCAAGCTGGGGTCCATCGCCGTACAGATGGTGATGTGGAGCGGAGCAACCCAGCAATCGGTCATGACCGACTGGTTTCACCTCTATGACATGACCTCCATCAACAACTTCGCCGCCACCCTGGATGCCCTGGTACGCCCCTATGCGGGGATGACGGCCCCCGGTTCGGCCATGGCCTTTGGTGGCTTGCAGTTTGATACCAACGACTTCACCGCCGCCCGCCAGGTGATGGATGTGTCGGGTGACGGGATCCAGAACGCAGGGCTGGATACCGCCACCGTACGGGATCAACTGCTCGCCTCCGGCATCGATACCATCAACGGCATCACCATAGGTCAGGACTATGCCGATGGGGTGCTGCAGGATTGGTATCTCAACAACATCGCCGGCGGCGAGGATGCGTTCGTCATCAACGCCACCACCTTCGCCGACTTCGGCAGTGCGCTGGAGCTCAAACTGGCGGCCGAAATTGAAGGGGGCATTATTCCGGAAGGGGCACTGGCCGCCCAGCTGCTGCTCGGTATGCCGCTACTGCTGGCCTGGCGCTATCAACGCCGAACTCAAAGCCGTCCGCAGCAAGCCAACTGGCAACAATCGCCAGCTATCGGCTAGTTAATCACCCCGTGTGTTGCGATTAGGGAGCTATGGCTCCCTGATTTTTTTGTGGCGGCGATGACCTGAATGCTCGATTTAACCATCAGGCAGCAATGCCGAATACAAGCGAATATACCGGCCATGCTGAATTGGAATTAGGTATTATTTTGCCTGTATCTCATCATTGTACAGCTCCTTAGCAAGCGACCAGATTTCACCAAGTATTTCTTGTAACATTCTGTTCGCTTTATCTACGGCAAAGTCTTGCACCTCATGTCCGTTAATAGGATGAATAACGAGATCATTTATGCTTCCCATACCACCGAAGGCTGAAAGTAAATGCTCAATACCTAGAAAATCCCGTTTCTCTATGAGTGCAGCATCATTAGCAAGCCATGCGCTCCAATGTTTTTCTTTTACAGATTGAAGCAACTCGATAGCTTCATTCATGCATTTCAACAGTTTTACTATATCAGGATGCATAAACACCTAATGCTTGAATTAACCCATCGCTGGGCAGTAGGTTCGATTAGCGAAGCGTAATCGGACGTTCGCGGCCTTTCTGTAATATGTTTATTTAACTCGCCAAAACCCTTCCATCTTGCCACTTCTCCGGCCCCAAACTCACTCTCGAACTGGCAACGGTCGTTACGTTATTGCCATATTGATGTGGAGTGTCACCGCGAGCGTCCGATTACGCCTGCCGGCTAATCGAACCTACGAGATTAAGAAACTTATACGCCGCGTTCACGGCTTGTCCGATACAACGCTTTGTTATGCATTTTTTGTCTTACTTAGTATGTCCACGGTAGACTTTCCAGCCCTCTCAAATATTTCCAATGCTTTTTCCAAAACACTAGCATCCAGCGTGTTGGCTTCATGCTTACTAAAGGCGTTTGTTCCAGTGATATTCCAATGCTCAAATGCCTCTTTAACCTCAGACCAATCCGCCGTAGAACCATAAGATTCAAGATAAAATTTACCAAAGTTGATTGCATGACGTCTATCGGCATTTTTGAGAGACTCCTGCATATATGAACTGCTGAACATATAGGAATATTTAGCAACAGCCAGCAACAGACCAACCGCAACAAGACCTTTAAAAAAGGTAAATACAAGGAACGGCCAAGACATATCTTTTAGATCAGCAAGATTCGTTCTAAAAGTAATTAAAACAAATAAAGCAAAGCCAACTAATAAAGCGCCAGCTCCAATGCCGCTCCATATTTTTGATATGGTATGAAACTTAGTTTCTTTATTACTCAATGCTTCGAGTGCATCTGAAACATAGTCTCTAGATGTTTGCTCAAGCTTCTTCCTACTTTCTTCCGTTAAGCGTTCTTTTTCCTGTTTAAGCTCTATTTCGGCACGTTTCAATTCGGATTCACGTTGAGCAAATTCATTTTCTAGTTTATTTCTGAGTTCTATTGCTTCAGATTCTCGTAAGTGGAAATATTTTTCAAATTCCTTCTGGCGCTCCAGTAGTTTTTTCTCGCGATCAACAAAAAACTGTTCTCTTTCCTCTATCTCTCGCCTAAGCTCTCTTTCATTTGCAATTTGTTCTTCTTTTAATTTTGACCGATAAGCATCAAGCTCGCGTTCTTGTTGTTGTATTATTTCTCTATATTTTGAGAGCTCACGTTCACGAGCGTTTAAATACTCATTTTCATTTTTTACTTCTTCGCGTCTTCTAGATTCTTCCATTCTATCTTGCATGAGCTCTACTCTTAATATTGCATAACAATAATTAGATGGACAGTACTAGTAATGTGTTAGTAGCGCCTTCCATCTCACTCAGCCCTACCACTCATCATTACAAGCAATAAAATCACTTTAAAATAGCGCAACTACCAACCAGCTTCTGATTTATAAGTTTATTATCAATAACTTATTGTTGGCTCCACTTGTACCACTGAGTAAAACTACCGTCAAGAAACGCAAACAGAAAATGAAGCCTATTTCCTCTTTTATTGGCTTACTACGATTTTAACTCCCTCATCTGCACAATATAAAAAAGGCCTTATCAAAAGGCCTTTTCATAAATATCCAGATTCCGGCTAGCAGCCCGTTTTTACGGCAATCACCCCGGTTCCGGTGACAGGGGCAGCACCTGCCCATCCAGCGCCTGATCACTGTGGGATGGATAGTCCGGCACCGGCTCGCAGTAGGGAATGCGGCTTAGCACCGGTGCCTTGACCAGGGCGGCCAGCTGATCGGAGCGGCGCAAGCTGGCATCCGCCAGTTCGGCCACCAGCGCCAGACCGCAGCCGAGCCCCAGTCCGCCAACAATGCCCGCCAGCAGAAACAGCCAGAGCGGGTAGTTGCTCGGCTTGCTGGGGGCAAAGGGTTTGTCGATCACCTTGATCCGCTCCCCCTGCTCAAAGTTACCCAGATCGCCGGTCACCTTGGCCTTCTCATAACGCAGCAGCAAGTCCTGATAGAGGGTGCGTTTGACCGCCAGATCCCGCTCCAGCTCGGCGAGCTGGCGCTCGGTATCGCCCTGAGAGTCGACCACCTTGTCCAGCCCATCCAGCTGGCTCTTCAGGCCGGCGGCGTTTTGCTCCGCCTCCGTCAGCTGCGTCTGGGCCAACTGCCACTCGGGCCCGCGGGCCATATCCGGCTGGGATTTGAGCTGCTCAAACTCCTGCTGCAACTGGTCAATCTGATAGCGCAGACTCTGCACCTTGCTGTGCTCGTCGCTGTAGCGGGCCCGCAGCAACACCAGCTCGGTGCGCATCAGTTGCAGCTTCTCATCCAGTTGGCGGGCCAGCTGGCTCTCCTGACCCTGTGATAGCTGATCGAGCCGAGCCTTGGCCTGCTGCAAGGCGATCAGGCTCTCGGCATAACGCTCCTTCAAGCCATAGAGACGGGCGACGTTGGTACTCTGCTGCTGGGGCAAGGCACTGGCATGCGCCCGTTTAAAATCGGCGAGCAACTGCTCGGCCCCTTGCAGTTCGCTGCGGCGGCTATCGAGCTGGGTTTGCAGGAAACGTTCGGACGATTCCGCCGACTGGCGCCCCTTGCTGAGCAGGTTGAAGAAGAAGCGCCGCGAAATGGCTTCGAGCAAACCGGCGCTGTTGGCCGCCGAATCCGCCTTGACCTTTATCTCGATCACCTCATCGCCGATCAGCCGCAGGGAGACGGCACCTGAGAGCCAGTCCATGATGGCATCGCGCTTCGCCGGAGGAGTCTCGTCATTGACCAGACCACGATCCCTCGCCACTCCATCCAGCACATAGCGGCTGCGCAGCAGGGCTTCGAGCACCGCAAAGCGATCTTTCAGGCTCTCCTGAGTGATCAGATCCTTGAGGGTCGGGGTCTGGTTGGCATCTTGCGGCACCATAAAGGTGGTGCGGCTCTCATACTCCTTGGGAGTGAGCAGGCCGACTGTGATGCCCACCAGCGGCATCACCAGCAGCGGGATCACCAGCAGATAGCGACGGCGCCAGGCGGCGAAGAGAATGATGTAGAGGTTGTAATAGAACTGGACAGGCATGGCATCACTCCCTGAGAAAGGCCCTCCCCTTGTACGATGCAAAGGCAGTGCCACCAGAGGAGCTGAATGTCTCTGTGGGCCGATCGCAAGAGTGGTACAAGATTCGCATTCTCCCGTTATCCAGGGTGTCACCCCTTCCCTTGCCGGAGCGCGAACCATGTTGTCATCAACCCCGTCGCACAGACCCCATCCCCGCAGGAACGCCAGCGCCCAGCCCGTCGTTCAACCAGTTGTTCAAGTCGTGCAGCACCTGCAGCCCGGCGGGCTGGAGACCATGGTGCTCAACCTCACTCAGGCGAGCCCCGCCGATCAGCCGGTGCATATCATCTCACTCGAAGGGCGCAAAGCGGATGTGCTAAGGGCATGGCCCGCCCTGCATCCCTTCGCTGGCCACATTCACTGCCTTGAAAAGCCCGCGGGCTGGTCGCTGACGACCCTCTGGCGGCTCACCCGGCTGCTGCGCCAACTCAAGCCCGCTGCGGTACATACCCACCATCTGGGGCCCATGCTCTATGGCGGCCTCGCCAGTCGGCTGGCCCGGGTGCCCACCCTGGTACACACAGAGCACGATGCCTGGTATCTCGATGATCCCCATCAGCGCACGCTGGCCCTGTGGGGGCTGCGCGCCTTCAAACCCATTCTGGTAGCCGATGCCACGCCGGTAGCCAACCAGCTGCTGGCCAAGCTGGGCCAGCTGTCGCCAACCGTGATCCCCAACGGCATCGATGAGCTGCGCTTTGCCCCGGGCGCCGCCGCCCTCGCCCGTCAGGAGATGGGGCTGCCGCAAGGGGTCAAGTTGATTGGCTGCGCCGCCCGCCTTGAGTCGGTCAAGGGGCATACCTTGCTGCTGGAGGCAGTCCGCGCCCTGCCGGAGGAGGTGCATCTTGCGTTGGCAGGGGTCGGCAGTTTGCAAAATGCGTTGCAACAACAGTGTCAGCAACTGGGGATCGCCCATCGGGTCCATTTTCTGGGGCTGGTCGAAAACATGCCGCGCTTCTATCAGGGGCTGGATCTCTTCTGCCTCCCCTCGCTGGCGGAGGGGATGCCGCTCTGCGTGCTGGAAGCACAGGCCTGCGGTGTGCCGGTGGTGATGAGCGATGTGGGGGCGGCCAGAGAGATCGTCTGTCAGGCCAGCGGCCATATCCTGTCGGAGCGGGATCCCGGCCGCCTTGCCCAGCTTCTGGCACAAGGGTTGCTGCACTGCCATAGCCTGCGTGCCGTCACCCGAGAGTTTGTGTGCCAGCAAAGCAGCTTGAGCCGGATGGCTCAGGCCTATCAGCAGCTTTACAGCCGTTGATATAACGACCCGATGACCAGAGGAGCATCCCATGGAGTGGATCATGATCGTGTTCTGGCTGTGCGCTGTACTGGTGGTCTACCACCATGTCGGCTATCCCCTGCTGCTCAAATTCGGTGGCCGGCAGGCGCGCAAGGTGGGCAACTCGCCCAGCCCCATGGATCGGGGATTCAAAGCAGAAGCAGGTGATGAGGCGCTGCCGACCATCACCCTGCTGATGCCTGTCTATAACGAGGCGGCGACCATCGCGGCCAAGCTTCAGAACCTGGCCAGCCTCGATTACCCCGCAGACAAGCTGTGGGTGCACGTGCACTTCGACGGCTGCAGCGACAACAGCTACCCCATTGCACTGAGCCAGCTCGGTGATCCCGCCCTGCAGCAGTTGCAGATCAGGCTGTTTGATCACCCCCACAATCGCGGCAAGGTCGCCGTGCTCAACGAGGCCATGACCCGGGTGCACAGCGATCTGGTGGCCCTCACCGATGTTTCTGCCTTGTTGCCCATCGACAGCTTGCTGCTGGCGGTCGCTCATTTTGCCGATCCCAAGGTGGGCGTGGTGGGTGAGGCTTACCGGTTCTGGCAACCTGGCTCCCAGGGCGAAGAGAGTTATTGGCAATATCAAAGCCAGATCAAGCTCTGCGAGTCGGCCCTTGGCGGCATGCTGGGGGCTCACGGGGCGTTTTACATGATGCGCCGGGAGTGCCTCACTCCGCTGGCCGCCGATACCATCAACGACGACTTTATCCTGCCGATGCAGGCCATCGCCAAAGGGTACAAGGCGGTGTATGACAATCGCTGCGCCGCACTGGAGCTGGAGATTTCGGATGCCGCGCTGGAGGCGACAAGGCGCAAGCGGATCGGCGCTGGCAACACCCAGCAGCTGCTGCGGTTGCTGCCCCTGCTGCACCCCAAATTCGGCTGGGTTGCCTTCAACTTTGCCAGTGGCAAGGGGCTGCGGGTGTTGATGCCGCTCTGCCTGATGCTGCTGTGGCTCTGTGCCATCCCGCTGGCCACCCAATCCCTGCTGTTTCAGGTACTGCTGGTGCTGCAACTGCTGGGGTATCTGCTGGTCATCTTGATCCAGCTGACCCCTTTGCACCCCTGGCCCAACCTGTTTCGCAAGATCCACTATCTGGTACTCGGACACTGGTACAACGGCATGGGCACCCTGCGCTACTGCCTGCGCGCCCCCATACGCTTCCTGTCACAGGAGAAAGCAGCATGAGACACCCCATTCCAAAATTGACCCTGGTGGTCAAACGTTGCATGGATCTGCTCGGTGCCACCCTTGGCCTGCTGCTGACGCTGCCGCTGTGGCCGCTGATCATGCTGGCCATCCGCCTCGATAGCCCGGGGCCTGTGTTCTTTCGTCAGCTCCGGATCGGGCGCAGCCACGCCAGCCACACCGAGCTGTTTTTCATGATCAAGTTTCGCACCATGCGCGCCGATGCAGAGGCGGCCACCGGGCCCGTCTGGTGTGGCAAGGGAGACAGCCGGATCACCCGCAGCGGCGACTTCCTGCGCAAAACAAGGCTCGATGAGCTGCCGCAGTTTATCAATGTGCTCAAGGGCGAGATGTCGCTGATCGGCCCCCGTCCGGAGCGACCCGGGATCGCCAACCGGCTGGAAGATGCGGTGCCCTTCTTTATCGAACGCACCTATGAAGTGGCCCCCGGCATTACGGGTCTGGCGCAGGTCAATCAGGGTTACGACGAGTCACTCGATGATGTGCGCAGCAAGCTGGCGTTCGATCTGGCCTACTCGGTCGCCCTGCTCCACCCCTGGCGCTGGCTGGTGCAGGATGTGCATATCATCGGCAAGACGATCGCCATCATGGTTGGCAAGAAGGGGCGCTAATCACGCTGCGCCAGCCTCAGCCACATCTCAGCCCCCATCAGGCCATTGCCACTGCAATGGCCTTTTTTACGGCGCAACCGCGTTGATCACAGAGAAAGCGACGGCGTGCTCACCATCGTGGGGACACTCCATCCGCAGGCCGTGATGTCCGCTTGACCAACCGCAGAAACCTGAGCGCATCATGATCACAGAGGCGATCCGCCCCCTGTCACCCCAACCCGGCACATAAAAAAACGAGTGGCCACTGGCCACTCGTTTTGGCGGGTTTCCCTTGGTGATTCAGGCGCCGTAGACAGCCAGAATATCGGTCACTCTGTGGTTCACGCCATATCCCCTGGCGATGGTTCTGCGAGCCGCCTGACTCATTTTGCTGCGCGCTGTTTCATCGCTGCGCAGCCAGTAGTTGACCAGCTCCGCCATATCCCGCACATGGCCGGGCTCCACCAGCCAGCCATTGGATTTATGATCGATTAGATTGACCAGGCCTCCCACTGCAAAGGTACAGACCGGTATGCCGTGAGCCATCGCCTCCAGGGCCACCAGTGGCAACCCTTCAAAGCGGGAGGTGATGCATAGCAGGTCGATGTTGTGCCACTCATTGGCCATGGTCTGAAAACCGTGAAGCTGCACCCGATCCCCATACTGCTGCCACAAGGCGCTTTTCATGGGGCCATCCCCGTAGAGATGAAACTCCCCGTCCGGACAAAAGGCCGATAACTGGCAGAACGCTTCTGGCCCCTTTTCCGGCGAGAGGCGGCCGACAAAGGCAATCCGGTTGCCTGCCACCGATGCCGGCGTCGCAGGCATGGGCACAAAGTTGCTGATCACCGTGCTCGGCACAGGCAATTTGCGAGCGATGGGCTCGCTTACTGCAATACACTTCGCAAAACGCGCTGTGGTGCGATCCAGCCAGCTGTAAAACTTCAGCAAGCCTTCCCCATCATCCCCGCTGTGAAAGGTCGAGACCACCGACTTTCCGGTGAGCCAGGCCGTCAGGCGCCCCAGCACCCCGGCCTTGTAGCCGTGGGTGTGGAGCAACACAGAGGCGGGCTGGCGGGCCAGACGGCGCATAAAGTCGCGGCTGTTGCGGCATACCTCATACGGCAGACCCTGCTGTTTGAGCAGGACCGTAAAGGGGGTCGTGCCGTGGTTGCTCACCAGTACTACGGTTGGGGACAGCCCTCTTGCCAGCAGATCCTTGGCCAGATGGATGACGTGAACTTCAATTCCACCGACCTGACGCGCATCGATGGCCAACCAGATCTGATGCATGGGTAACATAAGCTCTCTCCTCCCGTGGCACCATGCCACTTGAGACGAAGCGCTGCATAGAGCGGGCCAGTCAGGCGAAGAGGGTAAACATTAAGCTCCGGGACAGGTGACCAGCAAGAGGGTCATGTCATCGAGGGCGGCATCATTGATGCGCTCATCAAACCAGCGGGCGATACGATGAGCCAGTTGCTCAAGACCGGGCCCCGAGGTCAGGCAGAGCTCCTTGAGCTGCGACTCCCAGCGCTGGCGCTCCACGGCATCACGACTATCGAGCAAGCCGTCGGTCCAGAACAACAGGATCTCGCCGGGCTTGAGCTGACGCTCATTGGTCACAAAGTGGGGATCCGGGCGCAAACCGGGCAAGGGGCCGGTCACACCGACCTGACGGATAGAGCCGGGTCCGATTAACCAGGGCGCAGGGTGGCCCGCACTGGCCCACTGCACCCGCCCCTCGTTGCCGAGTTCAATGCAGAGGGTGGTGAGCAGGGTAGCCCCCAGGAGCGGATCACTGTGGACTGCATTGGACAAGATGGTCAGCAAGCGAGCGGGGGCGTGCTCCAGATCTTGCGCCGTCAGCAAGCCGCGCAGATAACCGGCATAGGCATGGGCAAAAAACTTGGCTTCCGCGTCGTGGCCCATCACATCCCCAAGCCATAACACCCGATCTTTGACCAGCAGAAAGTCTCCGCCCCCCACGGTAGCCGCGCGGGTTTGCAGCGCCAGCTGGTATCCCCCTATCGAGGTGGCAGGTAATAACGGGCGCAGCGCCGAGGTCATGCGTTGATCCAGCTGCTCGCCCCATTGTGACTTGAGCTGTATTGAGCGTTGCAGTACCCGCGAAACCGCCAGCAACAAGTCCTGCTTGGTGATGGGTTTGACCAGAAAGTCATCGATACCCAGGGCCCCCGCCCGACTCTGGGTCCACTGATCCTGATGACCGGTCAGGAAGATAAAGGGCACCCCCTGAATATTGGGATCCTTCATCAACTGCTGACGCAGCCCAAAGCCATCGATCCCCTCCATCTCGATATCGGAGAGCACCAGCGCGGGGGGCTGCTTCCCGAGCGCCAGCAGGGCGGCATGGGAGTCGGCATAGCTTTCAACCCGGTAGTGTTCATGGAGATAGGCCGTCAGCAGGGCACGCATCACCTTGTCATCGTCGATCACCGCGATCACCGGCAGTTGATTGACCGGGCCCTGTTGGCGAAGAGTCACGCGATTGTGCTCACCTTCGCGAGAGAAGTGGACCTCGGCAAACAGCTGGTGCACCAATGCCAGCCCGTATCCCCCCTCCTGCAACTCATCGGGTAATGGCGCACTGGCAAGACCGGGTTGCGGGCCGCCATCATCCTCCAGCACCAGACTCAATCCAGCCTCATCTACTTTCAGGGTGAGCCAGAGCTGGGTCGCGGGAGGGGCTGTGTGCTTGACACTATTGGTGGCCAGCTCACTGAAACAGAGCAGCCAGTTGGCTTGATCCTGCGGGGAGACCTGAAACAGGGAGAGCCCCTGTGCAAGCCGGTTGCGCAGTTCGCGCACCGCCTGCAGGGTTGCCGGAGCAGATCGCAACCAGTCATCCATATCGGGCCTCCATCTGTGGGCGATCAGATCCTGAAATTGAGCAAAGCACTGCGCCGGCACCAGCGCTTGAGCCATTCGGTCACCCGGTTGCTGGGCAGCCGGTTGAGTTCGCGCAGGATCTCGCTGGCCAGTCCCGGGTTGAGCTTGTCGTTATAGACAGCACCAACCAGGTTGGCCTCGGCACGTGTCAGTTTATCCACCGCACTTTGCACCACTGTCGCCGGGGTCACCCCGGCCAGCACCACCAACAGTGCCCCCTCACAAGCACCACACACCTGATCGGCCGGAATATTGCCCCGATTGAGGGCGGTGAGCGGCGAAGTATCGAAGATCACCACATCGTAATGTTCCAGCCAGCGAACCAGCAGCTGGCGCAAGGTATCCTTGTTGCGAAAGGCCATCAGATCCTTGCCCGGCGCAGGGAGCAGTGACAAGAAGCGGCTATTGGCCACAGGTTCGGGCACATCATTGGGCCCCCAGGCAACTGCTGGAGCGCGGCCGGGGTGATAGAGATTGAGATCCACCAGCAGGGTGCGCAGTCCATCCGCCTCCGAACGCCTTGCCAGCGCATCGCAGATGGAGCTCACCCCCTCACCCCCTTCTGACGAGGTAACCGCCAGCGAGCGGATCCCCCGGGCAACCGTCGCCGCGTAGAGAGATTCGAGCTCCAGATATTGAATGGGGATGCTCATATCAAAGCGTCCCGACCAGGGCCACCACCGAAATCGTGGTCAGAATATCACGCATGCCATCCATGAAGATGGCCCAGTTGCTGCTCTTGCTGTCAGGGATAAAGACGGTGTCACCTGCGCGCAATACCGGCAACTGGCTAAAGTCGGGCTCTTTGGCAAAGCCATCGAGATCGAAGCTGCGGGCCTGATCCCCCTGACCACTGGTGGCCATGTTGATCACCACAATCTTCTTGATATAGGCGGTGTTGGTCGGACCTCCCGCTTCGGCCAGCAGATCCAGCAGGGTCATGGAGGAGTCAAAGCGGTAGCGGCCGGGGCGGGCTATCGCCCCCAGCACCCGAATGGTGTTCTCCTTGGGCTCATCGAGCCAGGGACGGTTCTTCTCCGGCAGGTATATGGAGTCGCCGGGCAGCACCTTGGGCAACAAGGTTTCATCGCCGGTTTCAAAGTACAGGGCAAGGTCGAGCTTGCTGACCCGCGCCGAACTGCCACTGCGATGGGCAATACGCACATTACGCAGATCCGCCGCCGCAGTCGGGCCATCGGCTGCTGACAGAATGTCGATAAAACCCATCTGCTCGTTGAACGCATAGCGACCGGGTGCCCCGACCTGACCAAAGATGTAGATGGAGCTATCCGGTGACTGGCGCACCCACTGGGACTTGTTGTCACTGGGGTCAGTGGGCAGCTCGGGGATCATGATGGTGAACCCGGCATGGATCTTTGGCAGGCTGGCCAGCGCCCCCCCCTGGTGGAGGAATTTGTCGAGATCAAACAGCTTGGGGGTGGCCTGCCCCCCTTCGGACGTCAGGATCTGCACCTTTGCGATATCGGCCCGCTCGTTGGGGCCACCGGCGTGGGCGATCAGATCCAGCAGCGACATCTCGTCAGACCATTCATAACGGCCCGGGATGCGCACCGCCCCCATCACCATCACCGCCCGTCCGGGCGCCACTTTCAACCAGGACTTCTCGTTGATATCAGTCTTTTCCGGCACAAAGATGGCATCACCGGGTTTGACTTGGGGCAGCGCCTTTTGCATTCCCTCGGTGTAAGCCTGCAGATCGATGGGTTCGATCGTGCCATCGGTGCGCAACAAACGGATCTGGCGACTCTCGGCATAGCGGGTCGGGCCACCGGCATTGGCCAGAATATCGAGGAAGGAGTCTCCTTCCCGCCCCTCATAGGCGCCGGGTTTGAACACCTCGCCCATGATGTAGATGGTGCGCGCCCCCCGTTTTATCTGCTCTTCATCCTTGGGCACGAAGATGGTGGCGCCCGGCTCCAGATTGGGCAGCAGCTCGTTGTTGCCGGAGTCGAGGTAGGCTTTGAGATCGAATAGCTCGGGGGCATCACCATTGATCACCCGGATCCGCTCCACCCCGGCAAAGCGGGTCACCCCACCGGCCCGCATCAGCAGATCCACAATGGAGTTACCACTCTTGAAACTGAAGGCGCCGGGGTTGTTGACCTCCCCAAACACCTTGACCGCCTTGCCGGTATCCCCATCGCCTCCAGCCGCCAGGGTCGCCGCATCAAAATCGATCTGCACGTTGCCGATCAGAGGCGATGCGGGCACGAACACCACATCGAGGGATTGCAACGGCGGCAGGACGTTGGCATCGCCAGTATCGAGATAACGCTTGTAATCGAAGCTCGAGACCGTGCTGCCGCGCCGCACCTGCATATTATTGAGCTGGGCACCGGGCACCAGACCGCCAGCGGCATCGAGGGCCATCTGCACGTTGCCATCGGGTGCCAGATCATAACTGCCGGGTTTTTTGACGTAACCCATCACGCTGATCAGCAGCCGCTTCTCCAGCAAGGTGACGGTCAATTGAGAGAGGTTGTTATAAACAGGTTTGAGGGCGGTGCGGATCAGCTCATCCGCCTGTGGCAGGGTCTTCCCCCCGACTACGACGTTACCGACTTCAGGCAGTGCAATCTCCCCCAGCTTGTTGATCTGGAAAGGCTTATCAAAAGCAGGCTCACCGGGTTGCACTATGGCCAACCGATCACCGGGAGCCAACAAGGTGGAAGCCAGTAACGGGCAGGTGAACAACAGCAAGAGAACACAGATCAATCCTTCGAGCGCGCCCCGTTTCATAGACATCCTTTTCGTCTGTTACGTCTGCCCCCATTGGCGTAAGGGGAGCCCTGTCCAATCAGCACGACAGCCATCCGCTGTTGTCTGTTGCAGCCGCAAACGTACTTGTTGTAGTGATTGTGCCAACACGGTCTGACGCCAGGCTACATCTGCCCAGAGCCGTCCGTGCATATCCCGTTCAATATCAACACGTTGAGATTGTAGTCGTTTCAACTCGGCAGGCATACAGCCTTGCAGGCTCGCTTGCTTTAATTGCGTCAGCTGCAAATCGAGTTCCTTCTGGCGCTCATCATAACGAGACCAGACCCGCCGTTCATCATCATTGACAGGAATACGGGTGGGTCTTGCCTCAGCCATGCCACCATAACCGTCCGGCGGCCATTGCACGCAACCCGACAGGACGATGGAAGAGAACAGGAGACCCCACCGCTTCATGACGCAACTGCCATCATGCCACGGGAGCGCATATAGGCCTTGATGCTCTCATGGCAAGGGACCACCCGGTCGATATGCAACATCTCCAGCAAGTCGTGAGGTTGGCCTGGTCCACAGACAAGCGCCATCTGATGCCCGTTCATAATCAATCTTTTATAGAGAAATACCAAGGCTCCGATACCTGAAGAGTCGATAAAATGGACATCGCTGATATCGGCCAGGACATCTCCGGGATGGGTCGAGAGGGTTTCAAACAACGGGCGGAGCTCACTGACGGCCATCGCGTCAAACTCGTTTTCCAGTACGACAACCTGGGTATCATTAAGGGTGTAAGTCATGCTTTCCATCGCTAGCTCCTTGTCGATTCTAAGACTCTGCGCTGTTACGGCATCCACCACGCTGCAAATGTTATGCCGAGAAGCGCCGCTGCACTTGTTCTCCAAATGATACTCTTTGCGCCTTGTTTACCTACCCCTAAACCTCATTCTTGTTGCAAAATTGCAAATAAATCACGCCAAATGTTGCAAACCGCAACTCACTTTATCCGAGGCAATCAGATAACCGGCTAAAAAGCGGATAATTTGCGATCGTTGCACCGGGCCCGATAATTGCTTGTCTCTGGAAACACCTCGCAAGCCACCGTTGACTCGGCACGCATGCCGCCTTATTCCAGGAAGGAGACATCATGAAAGCAGGCCTTTATATTGCACCGCTGCTGGCAGCCCTTTGTGGCGCAGCACACGCAGCCCCTTCCCCTGACAGCGCCGTGTTGAAGGTTGAAGGCGCCATCAGCAGCCCCACTCATCAGGCTCTGGCCCTGTGGGACAGCGCCATGCTGGATCAACTGCCGGTACACGAAATCAAAACCCATACCCCCTGGTATGACGAAGCCAAGACCTTTCGCGGCCCGCTGCTGCAAGATGTATTGGCTAAGGTCGGGGCAACCGGCAAACAGCTCACCATTACCGCGCTGAATGACTACTCGGTACAGGTGCCGACAAGCGATGCCGAGCAGTATCGGGTCATCCTCGCCCGCACGATCAATGGCAAGCCACTGTCAGTGCGCGACAAAGGGCCGCTATTCCTTGTCTATCCGTTCGATCAATATCCCGAACTGCAAAACAAGCTCTATTACGGTCGGGCTATCTGGCAAATCAGTGCGATAAAAGTGGAGTAAATCTCATCATGCGTTCCATGGCGGCCAGTCAACGTTTCTTGTTTGTGGTGCTCTGTGTGCTGCTCCTGGCCTTTGCCGGTATTGGTACCATCCAGTACCGGCAATTTCAGGATCTGCAACGCAGTACCAGTCAGGGCGAAGACAACGTGATGTGGAACTATTTCCAGCTCTATAACGAAGCACTGCGTTTTCAAAGCTCGCTGCTCCATGAGTCGCAACCGGCGTTTCAACTTAGATACGATATTCTGGTCAGCCGCATGGATCTGGTGCTGGAGAGCAAGGATCGCAGCCTGCTTCAGCAAACAGAGATCTACCAGCAGGCAAGCAAAGCCATTCGCTCCTATGTCTCTCTGGCGGATATCTGGCTCGGCCCGGATGCCACCAAGCCGCTAGACCAGCTTGCCCATCAGGAGCTGCGCCAACAGCTTGCCTCCCTGCTCCCCCAACTGCATCAGCTGACCCTGGAGGTGAACCAGCAGGCGACCCTGTTTGATGTGGCCCGCCGCGATAGCGTAAGAGAGCAGATCATCACGACGACTCTCATCGCGACCCTGCAATTTGCCCTGCTCTTTGTGCTCGCCCTGCTAATCTGGCGGCAAATGAACATCTCGTTTCTGCAGCACAAACTGATGCAGCAACTCAATGACAAACTGTTGCGAGCAAATCAGGCGGCAGAGGCTGGCACAAGAGCCAAAAGCAGCTTTTTGGCCAACATGAGCCATGAAATTCGCACCCCCATGAATGGCATTCTCGGCATGCTCTCACTGCTGGCCGACCGGGATATGGCTCCTCGGGAGCGAGACTACCTGGAGACTGCGCGTGAATCGGCAAACCACCTGCTCGGTCTGCTCAACGACATTCTGGATGTATCCAAGCTGGAAGAGGGCAAGATCGCGCTGCAACTGGCCCCCCATCACTTGCCCCAGCTGCTGGAGGATATCCAGGCCCTGATGCAGAGCAACTGCGATGCAAAAGGGATCAAACTGACCCTGACCATTGATCCCGATACGCCGGAGTGGTTGATGATCGACCCGCTGAGAGTACGCCAGATCCTCTTCAATCTGGTGAGCAACGCCATCAAGTTCACTCATCAGGGGGAGGTGAACATTCACGTTGATAGCACTCTGTTGGAGCAGGAACGCCACTCGGTACGGATCTCGATTCAAGACACGGGGATCGGCATGAGCAAAAATCAGCTGAAGAACCTGTTTCAACGTTTCGCCCAGGCGGATGTGTCTATCACCCGCCAATATGGTGGATCGGGCCTGGGACTTGAAATCTCTCGTAACCTCGCACGCCTGATGGGCGGTGATATCTCGGTAGAGAGCAGCGAGGGACATGGCAGTACCTTTACCTACATCTGGCCCGCCAGAGCCACGACCCCCTCGATTGTTTGCCTGCCGTCCAAGCCGCTGGATCAGGAGAGCTATCGCATCTTGCTGGTTGATGACAATGCCACCAACCGCAAGGTGATTGGCGCCATGCTCGACTCCGTGGGCCATCAGGTCACACTGGCCGTTCAGGGAGAAGAGGCGCTGGAGGAACTGGGTCACACCGAATTTGATCTGGTGTTGATGGATGTCCAGATGCCAGTGATGGATGGTCTGGTGGCCACCACCCGGATCCGCACCTCTCAGACGCCTTGGGCACATATTCCCATCATCGCACTGACGGCTGATGCGATGCCTGAATCCAAGCAATACTATCTCTCCCATGGCATGAATGGATATATCACCAAACCGATCAATAAAAAGACCCTGCTCAACGAGATCAACAAGCATATTTCACGGGATGCACACACCCCCGATGCCATTGCTCAGGGTCACAGCTAGATGGCAAGACCCAGCGCAATCAACATTGGTCCGTTTCGCCCAATAAACCACCACCTGCGCGGCTCTCCCTTCGCTCTGCCTGCGCTATGGTTTACCATGCTGACAATTGCGGTGCATGGCACCGCCCACCCAGGCGCCATGGCGCCGCCATCGGACACCTCACCTCGAGCAACATGAGCAAAACAGCACAGCCCGGCAGCGAGCCCACCTTCTACTTCCACGATTACGAGACCTTCGGCATCAGCCCGGCACGGGACAGACCGGCGCAGTTCGCCGGTATCCGTACCGACGCCGATTTCAATGTCATCGGCGAGCCCCTGGTCATCTATTGCAAGCCGCCGGCAGACTATCTGCCGGATCCGGAGGCCTGCCTCATCACGGGGATCACCCCGCAGAAAGCGATGAAGGACGGTCTGTGCGAGGCGGATTTCATTCGTCAGATCCACGAGCAGTTCGCCACCCCGAACACCTGCGTGCTCGGCTACAACAGCATCCGCTTCGATGACGAGGTGACCCGCTACACCCTCTATCGCAACTTCTACGACCCTTATGCCTACGCCTGGCAGAACGGCAACTCCCGCTGGGACATACTCGACATGCTGCGGGCCTGCTACGCCCTGCGCCCGGAGGGGATAGAGTGGGCCCTCGACGACGAGGGCAAGCCAAGCTTTCGCCTGGAAAAGCTCACTGTGGCCAACAACGTGGCCCACGCCAACGCCCACGATGCGCTCTCGGACGTGCTGGCCACCATAGAGATGGCCAGGCTGGTGAAAAAGGCCCAGCCCAAGCTGTTTGACTACCTGTTTGCCCTGCGCAACAAGAACAAGGTGAAGGCCCTCATCGACGTGGTGACCATGAAGCCCCTGGTCCACGTCTCCGGCATGTTCTCCCCCTGGCAGGGGTGCGCAAGCTGGGTGTCGCCGCTCGCCTGGCACCCCAGCAACCAGAACGCGGTGATCATGGTGGATCTGACCCGTGACCCCACCCCTCTCATCGAGCTCACCAGCGAGGAGATCCGCGAGCGCCTCTACACCAAAAAAGAGGATCTCGGGGAGCTGGCCGGCATTCCGGTCAAGCTGGTGCACATCAACAAGTGCCCCGTGCTGGCACCGGCCGCCACCCTGACCCCGGCGCGGGCCGATCAGCTTGGCATCGACCGGGAGCAGTGCCGCAAGAGCCTGGATCTGCTGCGGGCCCATCCCGAGGTGCGGGAAAAACTGGTGGAGGTGTTCAACCAGGAGTTTGCCGGCAGCAATGACGGCGATCCCGATACCCAGCTCTACGCCGGTTTCTTCGGCCATGGCGACAAGTCCACCCTGGATCTGGTGCGCGCCACCCCGGCGGATCTGCTGGGGGAGCGGCAGTTTGCCTTCAGCGACCCGCGCCTGCCCGAGATGCTGTTTCGCTACCGCGCCCGCAACTGGCCCCATACCTTGAGCGAGGCGGAGCAGAAGCGCTGGCGCCTGCACTGCAGCGACTACTTCAGCCGCCGTCTGCCGGACTATGTGCCCCGTCTCGAGGCGCTGGCGGAGCAGAATCAGGGGAACGATCGGAACTTTGCCATCCTGAAGTCCCTCTATCATTACCTTGAAGATCTGTAACTTGTGACTGGTTTCACAGTTAAACCCCTGTGAATGCGGCCTGCTGGCGCCATAATGCCGGTAGGTCGTGATCGCCCAGGACCAGGGCCCTTGAGGGAGAACAGATAAAAGATGCGCGCCAACCTGCTCTCTGCCAGCCTGCTCTGCGCCAATCTGCTTGGCCTGACCCTGTTGACCCCGACGGCCCTCGCCTCTCCCCGCTTCGAGCTGCCGGACTACCTGTTGCAGCTGCCGCGCCAGAGTTATCTGCTGATGCAGGAGAGTTTCAGCGCCCTTTACCGCAAGACGGACTTCACCCCGGCCATCACCAACAGCTACTTCAATTATTCGGATCTCTACAAGTTTGCCGGCCTGCCCATCGCCATCACCCCCCAGGCCGGGTTCCAGCTGGAGGTATTCGGTCAGCTCTACAACCTCGCCTCCCAAAGCTATGTCCACATGAGCCAGGATCTCTCCCTCTACCGCATGCTGCGGGCAGACATGATAGGCAACCCCAACGATCAGATAGCGGTCGGCATGGGCCTTGGCATCCCCCTCACTCCCCTGCTCACCTTCAAGGCCCTCGCCTCCACCAACCAGATCCCCGGATATGGCCAGGCCAATTACGCCATGGGGTTCGAGTGGCGCTACTAGCGACTGGCCACTGTGGCTCAGCAGCTCCTGACAGTGAAAAGGCTCCCGCAGGAGCCTTTTTGTTGGGTGCTGCACTCAGGAGTAGCGGATCACCCGCCCCTGGCCCCCCATCAGCACCAGCGTCTCTGCCAGGGGAGTGTCATCCCAGAAATCCCTGCCCCCCGCCGGCAGCGCCATCTCCGTGACCTGCTCGCCCCAGTTGAACAGGCAGAGCAGCGCGCCGCCCCCGGGCAGGGCCACCCGAGCGCGGCCAAACCCCATGTCATCGAAACGGGCCGCCGGGGTGCGCGCCGCGCACAGGGCCAGCAGCTTGCCAAGGTGCGCCCCCTGCCCCTCGTCCAGATCCTGCAGCCTGTCCCCCGCCAGCACCATGCCGCCGCTCGCCACCAGGGCGGCCAGGTGGAAGTCGTACTCGGCGCGGCTGGCGTGCTGGCCCGGGATATCCCGCAGGCAGACGCAGTCGGGATCCAGCGCCCAGAGCCGGTCGTTTTGCCAGGCGCGGCAGAAGGCTTCCCGCGCTATCTGGCGAAAACGCCGGCCCTGACGCTCCACGTCATCGCTCACCCGCATGCCGTGCACCAGACCTAGGCTCGGCCACAGCGGCGCATTGCAACCGAGCAGGAAGGCCCCCTCCCCCGCCCCGCGCAGAATGGCGGCCATGCCGCGTCTATAGGCCTCCACCCGGGTGGCGGCGGGGTCGTGGAAGCGGCCGCCGTGGATGGCGCCCCAGAAGTTGGCATCCAGCTTGAAGTAGTGGATGCCCCACTGCTCGCGCAGGGTGCGAAACACCTGCTCGAGGTGGGACTGCACCTCGGGATGGGTGCCGTCCAGCACGTACCAGGGGGTACAGCGCCAGCCACCGTAGGTGACCCGCTCCGAGGGCAGCGGCAGGCCATCCTCCCCCTTCACGAACCAGTCCGGGTGCTCCTGGAACACCTGGGAGCCGGGCTCGGCAATAAAGGGGGCGACCCAGAGCGCGGGCTCGCAGCCAGCAGCGCGGATCTCCCCGGCCAGGGTTGCCACCCCCTGCTCGAACTTGGGGGAAGGGGTGAGCCAGTCCCCCATTTTCGCCTGATAGCCGTCATCTATCTGCACGTAGCGCAGGGCCGGGAAACGCATCGCCCGCACCGCCAGGTTCTCGCGAATGTCGGCGGCGCTCACGTCCGCATAGTAGTGATACCAGGAGCACCAGCCACTCGGGCGCGCGGGCACCTCGTTCACCAGCGAAGGGTGCTCGGCCTCGATATAGTCCGCCAGCGACCCCAGCAGGGCCTCCCTGTCCGGTCCCTCCAGGCAGATCAGCGCCTCGCTCTGCCAGTGCTCTCCCGGTGCAAGGGTGCGCCCTTCGGCGTTCATCACTATCTCGAGGCGCCCGTCCGGATAGAGACGAAATTCCCCGCCAAAGCGCTGGCAGCTCGCGAACGCCAGCAGCAGCCAGCCCCCCTCGCAGGCCACCAGCAGCAGGTTGTGCACCGTGTGATAACCGTCATCGTCCGTGATGCGATAGACGCCGGCGTCGGGGCAGCGCCCCACCGGCTCGGGGGTCTGCCAGCTGCCCATGGTCTGGGCCAGCATCTGGAACCCCTCTCCGTAGATGGCCGCGTCGGGGGCAAGACCGAGATCCCCCTCAAACAGCCGCCAGTGGCGCACGGCCTCGGGGCCGGACCCTGTGTTGTCCAGCCTCACCCGGCACAGGGGGCCATCCCACTGGCGGGTTTGCAGCAGCTGGGGAGGCAGGGCAGGATCGGCGGGCAGCTGGCGCAACCTGGCCAGGAGAGAGGGGGAGGACATGGGAACTCCTTCTGGTGAATGGGGATGATGCCGGGGCCATTGTATCCCCTGCGGGCCAGTTGGCCCTGTCCTGTTGCCCCGCCACTCTGATAAACTGCGAACCCGCTCACAGCTATTCAACGAGGCTCTTGTGCTGGTTCAACGCACCTTGATCTACCTTCGCGACTTCATGGTCATCCTCGCCTGTCTGCTGGTAGGCAAGGCTGTCGCGGCCCTGCTGCCCTTCGCCTTCCCCGGCAGCATCCTCGGCCTGCTCATCCTGTTCGTGCTGCTCTCCCTTCAGCTCGTCAAGCTGCACTGGGTCGAGCAGGGCGCCGGCCTGCTGCTGCGCCACATGGGAGTCTTGTTCGTGCCCGTGGCCGTCGGCCTGGTGGCCTGGCTCGAGCCCCTGCGTCAATCCATCGAGATCGTCCTGCTGTGCGTCGTCGTCGGCATAGTGCTGATCCTGGCCGTGGTCGGCCGTCTCTATCAGCGTATGAACCGGGAGATGAAACCATGATCTGGCTGGCCCTGCCCCTCACCCTGGCGCTCTATTTCCTGACCCGGGCTCTCTATCGCAAGCTGCCCTGGCCCATCATCAACCCTGTGCTGGTACCCACCGCCGTGATCATCGGCCTGCTGCTCTGGCTGGATCTACCCCTGGCAGAGTATGAGAGCGGCACTCGCCCCATCACGGCGTTGCTCGAGCCCGCCGTCGTGGCCCTGGCCCTGCCCCTCTACCAGCAGGCACGCCAGATCCAGGCCAGGCTCAAGCCCATACTGATCTGCACCCTGGCCTCCGTGCTGATCTCGGTTTGCACCACCTTGGGGATTGGCCACTGGCTGGGGGCGGATCCCGCCCTGCTGGCCTCTCTTTCCACCAAGTCCATCACCACACCGCTGGCCATGAGCGTCAGCCAGTCCATCGGCGGCATTCCTGCCATCGCGGCAGCCGTGGTGGTGGTGGTGGGCATCACGGGCGCCCTGATTGGCTACCCCCTGCTCAGGTTGCTGCGGGTGACGGACCCCGAGGCCCAGGGACTCGCCATGGGGGCCTGCGCCCATGCCATCGGTACCGCCGCCTCCGCCGAGCGGGGGATAAGCCAGGGTGCCTTCGCATCGCTGGCCATGGTGATGTGCGGCATACTCACCGCCGCCGTGGCGCCGCCGCTGTTCGCCCTCTATCACTGGCTGATCCCCTGAGCCCCTGGCGCCATCCCCTGCCCTGCGCCCCCATGGCGTCGCCCCCTGTCCGACTCCAGATCGGGGGCCGGCGAAGGCAAACGTTTCCCTGCGGGAGCGGCTGGCACAGCGCAGTCAGGCTGTGAGCCAGTTCACACAAATCGGCTGAGTCACTCCCTACAATGTCCTCCCAATTGGCCCATGAGGACAGATAGATGCATCCCCGCTTTGCCAAGACACTCGACAGCCTGCCCGCGGACCTGAGCGCCGCCGTGGCCCCCATGCTCGGCGACGACTTTTCCGCCAGCTTCAGCCCGGAACAGATCCAGCAACTGATGGACGCGACCCGGCTTGGCGAGCGTGAGCTGCGCCTCGCCCTGCTGCCCCTGGCCGCCGCCTGTTCGGTCGCCCCCATCTCTCACTTCTTCGTCGGCGCCATCGCCTGTGGACTCAGCGGTCGCTGGTATCTGGGCGCCAACATGGAATTCGCCGGTCAAGGCCTGTTCAACTCGGTCCATGCCGAGCAATCCGCCATCTCCAACGCCTGGCTCGGCGGGGAGACGGGGATCAGCGAGATCACCGTCAACTACACCCCCTGCGGCCATTGCCGTCAGTTCATGAACGAGCTGAGCACCGCCAAGGTGCTCAAGGTCTCACTGCCGGACGACATCAGCACCTTGCAGGCCTTCCTGCCCCACTCGTTCGGCCCGGCAGATCTCGACATCACTGATGCCCTGATGAGCCCGCAGCACCATGATCTGCCCTTCACCAGTGAGGATCCCCTGGTGTGCGCCGCCCTGGCCGCCGCGCGCCAGAGCTATGCCCCCTACAGCCAGGGCTATGCCGCCGTGGCCCTGGCGTTTGCCGACGGGCGTACCTTCTGCGGCCGCTATGCCGAAAACGCCGCTTTCAATCCGAGCCTGCCCCCCATGCAGATGGCCTGTGCCCACGCCGTGCTCAATGGTGCCGATCTCGGCCAGTTGCGCCGAGCCGTACTGGTGGAGAGCGCCAAGGGCCAGATCAGCCAGCAGGATGCGGCCAGATCCGTGCTCAAGGCCCTAGGCGGGGTCACGCTGGAATACCTGGCCATCTAGCCCATGCCTTGCCCATGAGACAGGAGAGGAGGCTGGCGCCATGCCAGCCTCCTCTCTTTACATTCGGCTGCCGCCACCATGAGAAAGGGCCCGCGATTGCGGGCCCTTGTCATTCACTGCCGGGAGACTGTCACTCCACCGTAGCCTCGGCATCGGCGAAGTACTCGATCTTGGCGGACTTGCGCAGCGCCTCGACCAGGGACTGATAGCTTGCCTGGGCCTTGCCCTGACCCAGCTGCCCTTGCAGCATGGTCAGCATCTGGGACGCCTCCTTGGGCACATTGACCTTGTCCAGGGCGACGATGACCCTGTCACCATTGGCCTCGGTCACCAGATCCACGCTCGGCTTGCCATCGACCGGATGGGGCAGACGGAAGGCATCGGCCAGCAGGGACTGATCCAGATCCTGGGCAAAACGGGCCACCCCTTGATGGGTCTCTATCTCGAGACCCAGTGCAGCCAGTTCGGCGCGAATGTCATCCCCGGCCTTGATCTGCTCTACCAGACCCTGAGCCTTGCCACGGGCAATCTCGCTCGCCTTGTCGTGAGTGATGGCGGCAACGACCTGCGCCTTCACCTCGGCCAGCGGTTTGACCGCCTTGGGCTGATAGCCGGTCACATGGAGCACCACCGCCTTGCCGTCACCCAGCTCGATCACGTCCGAGTTGGTGTTCTCGTCGCGTAGCTGCTCGGAGAAGGCGGCGCTGAGCACCTTGCCATCGTTGAGCGGCGCCGGCGCATCGCCCTGACTGAAGTAGTCGACGGATTGCACCTTGAGGCCAAGGGCATCCGCTGTCATGTCCAGGGAGTCCGGGTTCTCGAAGCTGGTGTCAGCCATGGTCTGCTGCAGGTTGAAGAACTGCTCCTTCGCCTTGTCTGCCTGCAGACGGGCGATGGTGTCGCTCATCACGTCGCTGAACGGCTTGGCCTTGGCGGCCTCGACCCCGATCAGCTTGATGATGTGAAAGCCGAACGGGCTCTTCACCAGGTTGGAGAGATCCCCTGCCTGCTTCAGGGCGAAGGCGGCCTGCTCGAAGGCAGGATCCATGACCCCCTTCTCGAACCAGTCCAGCTCGCCGCCCTTCTTGGCGGAGAAGGTGTCGGAGGAGTTGGCCTTGGCCAGCGCCGCGAAATCGGCGCCGCCCTTGAGTTCGGTCAGCAAGCCGGCGGCTTTCTGCTCGGCGGCCTTTTCATCCTTGTCAAAGGGGATCAGGATGTGGGCCACCTGGCGACGCTCGGCACGCTGGAACAGGTCCTGGTGCTGATCGTAGTAATCACGGGCCTCCTGCTCGGTCACCTTGATCTCTTTGCCCATGGTGGCGGCATCGAGCAGCAGGTAATCGACCTTGACCTTCTCGTCGTTCATGAAGCGAGGGGCATTGCTCTTGTAGAACTGCTCCACCTCTTCATCGCTCACCTTGACCTCGCCCTGGTAGCGATCGGCGGCCAGACGCACCAGGCGCAGATCCCGGGTCTGGTTGTAGAGCTTGTCCAGCTGCTCCGCCTCACCCTTGAGGGCGAACTCGGTGCCGAGCAGGGCGCCAACCAGCTGCTGGCGCACCATGTCCTGGCGCAGGGAGTCGCGGAACATCTCCGGGGTCATGTTGGCACGGCGAATGAGCTGCAGGTAGCGATCATTGTTGAACTTGCCGTTCTCGGCAAACTCCGGCATGGCGACGATGGCCTGCTTGATCTGCTCGTCACTGACTCGCAGACCCAGATCCCGGGCCTTGCCATCGACCAGAGCCTGATCGATCAGTCGGTCGAGCACGGAGCGACGGAACTGCTTCATGTAATCCGGGTTGGCGGCCAGCTGGTTGAAGGCGTCCCCCATCTGGGATTCCATGCGGGCACGCTCGTTGCGATAGGCGTTTTCCAGCGCTTGCTGGCTGATATCAATGCCATTGACGGTGGCGGGGGCGCTGCGAGCCGGGCCATTGAGGTAGCTGCCTACCCCGGCCAAGGCGAAGGAGAGGATGATAAGCCCCAGTATTACCTTGGCTACCGTGCCCTGCGCCCCTTCCCGTAGTTTATCCAACATCATGTGTGTACTTATGCTCCCGTACTCGATGGGCATGAATAATGAAAAGGCGCACCGATTGCGATGCGCCTTGGTCAATCAGTATGAGGGAGAGCCCTCTCACTTTGTCTGGTCTGCGACCAAGGACGGAGCCGACAGGATCAGCAACCGGCTCAGTTGACAGCGTCTTTCAGAGCCTTGCCGGCCTTGAAGGCAGGCACTTTGCCTGCGGCGATCTCGATGGTCGCACCAGTTTGCGGGTTGCGGCCGGAACGAGCGGCACGCTCACGAACGGCGAAGGTACCGAAACCAACCAGAGCAACCTGGTCACCCTCTTTCAGGGCCTCACCCACTGCATCAATGAAAGCATCCAGCGCACGGCCAGCGGCGGCTTTGGAGATATCGGCGCCGTCTGCAATTTTGTCAATCAGTTGAGATTTATTCACTCTTATATTCCCCTTTTATCGAACATCGCTGCGGCGCTGATTTCCCTGGCCACAACAAGTGGAGGTTTTATAACAAGCCTCCTGGTCAGTTGCAAGTGACAATATGGCGCAAACCCGCGCCACATCACGCATTGCGACCGATCATGAGTACCGGAACGGGGGTCAAGGCTACTGCCGTTATCCGGCGCTTGCAAGCCTTAACCCCCGGCCATGTGCGCCAAGTTTGCGGCGCATCAACTTTTATACGACAGAAACGCGTTCGAAACCCTGTGGATTCTCCTGCAACGCCAGCTCCAGGACCTCGTCAATCCAGCGAACCGGATAGATTTCAAGGTCTTGTTTGACGTTGGCCGGGATCTCCTCGAGATCGCGTTCGTTCTCTTTCGGGATCAGCACCCGCTTGATGCCACCGCGATGGGCCGCCAGCAGCTTCTCTTTGAGTCCGCCGATGGGCAGCACTTCACCGCGCAGGGTGATCTCCCCCGTCATGGCGACGTCGGCACGCACCGGGTTGCCGGTGAGGCTGGAGACCAGGGCGGTGCACATGGCGATACCGGCACTCGGACCGTCTTTCGGGGTCGCCCCTTCCGGTACGTGCACGTGGATGTCGCGCTTCTCGTAGAAGTCGCCGTTGATGCGCAGCTTCTCGGCCCGGGCCCGCACCACCGTCATGGCAGCCTGGATGGACTCCTGCATCACGTCGCCGAGGGAGCCGGTGTAAGTGAGCTTGCCCTTGCCCGGCACGTTGGTGGTCTCGATGGTGAGAAGATCGCCCCCCACCTCGGTCCACGCCAGACCACACACCTGACCTATCTGGTTCTGGTCGGTGGCCTTGCCGTAATCGAAGCGCTGTACCCCCAGGAATTCCTTGAGGTTGTCACCGTTGACCAGCACCTGCTTGATGCTCTTGTCCAGCAGGATCTTCTTCACCGCCTTGCGGCAGATCTTGGAGATCTCGCGCTCCAGGCTACGCACCCCGGCTTCCCGGGTGTAGTAACGGATGACGCCAACCAGGGCAGAGTCCTCGATGATGATCTCCGCCGGTTTCAGGCCGTTGCGCTGGATCTGCTTGGCTACCAGGTGCTGCTTGGCGATGTTGAGCTTCTCGTCCTCGGTGTAGCCGGACAGGCGGATCACTTCCATCCGATCCAGCAGCGGACCCGGGATGTTCATGGAGTTGGAGGTGGCCACGAACATCACGTCCGACAGGTCATAATCCACTTCCAGATAGTGATCGTTGAAGCTGTTGTTCTGCTCGGGATCCAGCACTTCCAGCAAGGCGGAGGCGGGATCGCCACGCATGTCCGAGCTCATCTTGTCGATCTCGTCGAGCAGGAACAGCGGGTTCTTCACCCCGACTTTTGCCATCTTCTGGATGAGCTTGCCGGGCATGGAGCCGATGTAGGTGCGACGGTGACCGCGGATCTCCGCCTCGTCACGCACGCCGCCGAGCGCCATGCGCACATACTTGCGGCCGGTGGCCTTGGCGATGGACTGACCGAGCGAGGTCTTGCCCACCCCGGGAGGCCCGACCAGGCAGAGGATGGGCCCCTTGAGCTTGTTGACCCGCGCCTGCACCGCCAGATACTCGAGGATGCGATCCTTGACCTTCTCCAGGCCATAGTGATCCGCGTCCAGCACCTCTTGCGCCTTGCCAAGGTCTTTCTTGACCTTGGAGCGGGAACGCCAGGGCACCTGCACCATCCAGTCGACGTAGCTGCGCACCACGGTGGCTTCCGCCGACATGGGTGACATCATCTTGAGCTTGGCCAGTTCGGCCTGGGCCTTGTCATGGGCATCGGCTGGCATGCCGGCCTCTTCAATCTTGCGACTGAGGGCCTCGAACTCGTCGGGCGAGTCTTCCAGCTCACCCAGCTCTTTCTGGATGGCCTTCATCTGCTCGTTGAGGTAATACTCCCGCTGGCTCTTCTCCATCTGCTTCTTGACCCGGGAGCGGATGCGTTTCTCGACCTGCAGCAGGTCAATCTCCGACTCCATCATGGCCATCAGAAACTCGATGCGCTCGGACACGGAGGCGATTTCCAGCACCTTCTGCTTGTCTTCGAGCTTGAGCGGCATGTGGGCCGCCATGGTGTCAGCCAGGCGCGCCGCATCGTCGATCGCCGAAATCGAGGTGAGCACCTCGGGCGGGATCTTCTTGTTGAGCTTGATGTAACCTTCGAACTGACCGATGGC
This sequence comes from Aeromonas bivalvium, assembly GCF_046078285.1. NCBI lineage: Bacteria > Pseudomonadati > Pseudomonadota > Gammaproteobacteria > Aeromonadales > Aeromonadaceae > Aeromonas > Aeromonas bivalvium. Next base: position 95,464 of record NZ_JBGXBV010000001.1, on the reverse strand, counting down.
GGAGCGTACCAGCACCTCCTGATCCTGCTCCGCGATCGGGGTAGAGGCGATGTACTCGGCCTCCCCCACGAAGAAGTCGTGATCGTCGATCATCCGCTCGAGGCGGGCACGCTGGCCACCTTCCACCAGCACCTTGACGGTGCCGTCAGGCAGCTTGAGCATCTGCAATATGTTGGCCACAGTCCCGACCGAGAAGATCTCCTCGACGGTTGGCTCATCGGTTGACGCATCCTTCTGGGCAATGAGCAGGACTTTCTTGTCTTGCTCCATGGCCGCTTCAAGACAGCGAATGGATTTTTCCCGCCCCACGAAGAGTGGAATGACCATGTGGGGATACACCACCACGTCACGAAGAGGCAGGACGGGAATCTCGATGCGTTCTGAACGCTCTAGGTTCATATATGTCCTCTCGGCTTGTTATACCGTTGGCAAAGCGCTTGGCTGAGTATATGGGGGCGTAAAGATGAGATTCAATCGCCTTGGCCGTAAAAAGCAAGAAAGGGGCAAAAAGCCCCTTTCATCTGATTAAAAATCAGTCTGTTACTCGGATGCAGCCGCCTGGGTATCATTATTTTCGTAGATCATCAGGGGCGCGGAATCGCCCTTGATCACCGTCTCGTCGATCACCACCTTGCTGACCCCATCCAGGGACGGCAGGTCATACATGGTATCGAGCAGCACGGCTTCGACAATGGACCTCAGACCACGGGCACCCGTCTTGCGCTCCATCGCCTTGCGGGCGATGGCGTTCAGGGCGTCGTCACGAAACTCCAGCTCCACCCCTTCCAGATCGAACAAAGCGGCATATTGCTTGGTCAGCGCGTTTTTCGGCTCTTTCAGGATCTGGATCAGGGCTGCCTCGTCCAGCTCGGTCAGGGTCGCCACCACCGGCAGACGGCCGATGAATTCGGGGATCAGACCGTACTTGATGAGATCTTCCGGCTCTACCTTGGCGAAGGTTTCGCTCAAGGTCGCCATGGCGTCCTTGGATTTCACCTCGGCGCCAAAGCCGATCCCGGCCCCCTTGCTGGAGCGCTGTTCGATCACCTTGTCCAGACCGGCAAAGGCACCGCCACAGATGAAGAGGATCTTGGAGGTATCGACCTGCAGGAACTCCTGCTGCGGATGCTTGCGGCCCCCTTGCGGCGGCACGGAGGCGATGGTGCCTTCGATCAGCTTGAGCAGAGCCTGCTGCACCCCTTCCCCGGACACGTCACGGGTGATGGAGGGGTTGTCCGACTTGCGGGAAATCTTGTCGATCTCGTCGATGTAGACGATACCGCGCTGGGCCTTCTCCACGTCGTAGTCGCACTTTTGCAGCAGCTTCTGGATGATGTTCTCCACGTCCTCGCCCACGTAACCGGCTTCGGTCAATGTGGTAGCATCGGCCATGGTGAAGGGCACATCCAGCAGGCGGGCCAGGGTCTCGGCCAGCAGGGTCTTGCCGCTACCGGTCGGGCCAATCAGCAGGATATTGGACTTGCCGAGCTCGACGCCACTGCCATCGCCGCTGTTACGCAGACGCTTGTAGTGGTTGTAGACGGCCACGGCCAATACCTTCTTGGCATACTCCTGCCCGATGACATAGTCATCCAGGTGCGCGCGGATCTCGTGAGGAGTCGGCAGGGCATCGCCATCACGCTTGGGAGAGATCTCGCGGATCTCTTCGCGGATGATGTCGTTGCACAGCTCGACACACTCATCGCATATGTAGACGGAAGGGCCAGCGATCAGCTTGCGCACTTCATGCTGGCTTTTGCCGCAAAAAGAGCAGTAGAGCAGCTTGTCGCCCTCACCCTTGCGTTTCTCTGTCATTCAGCAACCTCGTTGTATCAATAGAGGATGATCGGTCTGCTGAGTTTATAACAGACCGGTGTACCCTGCTTAGCCGCGCTGGTTGAACACGCCGTCCACCAGGCCATAGGCCATCGCCTGCTCCGCCGACATGAAGTTGTCACGGTCGGTGTCGCGCTCTATGGTGGCCATGTCCTGACCGGTGTGGAATGCCAGCCGCTCGTTCAGGGTATTCTTGATCTTCAGGATCTCCTGGGCATGGATCTGGATGTCAGATGCCTGGCCCTGGAAGCCGCCCAGGGGCTGGTGGATCATCACCCGGGCGTTGGGCAGGCAGAAACGCTTGCCCTTGGCACCGCCAGCCAGCAGGAAGGCACCCATGGAGCAGGCCTGCCCCATGCACACTGTGCTCACGTCCGGCTTGATGAACTGCATGGTGTCATAGATGGACATGCCTGCGGTCACGGCGCCGCCCGGGGAGTTGATATAGATGGAGATGTCTTTATCCGGGCTCTCGGACTCCAGAAACAGCAGCTGGGCCACCACCAGGTTGGCCATGTGATCCTCGACCTGACCGGTCAGGAAGATCACCCGCTCTTTGAGCAGACGGGAATAGATATCGTATGAACGCTCCCCCTTGGCAGTCTGCTCGACCACCATGGGGATCAGGGCATTACGGGGAGAATCTGTCACGTCGTTATAGTTTTTGTACATAAGGCATTGTCCCTAAAATAAAATGGCCCGGGTGGACATCACACGAGCCATTATACTTAACAGTTTTGACCTTAAGTCAAATGTTCTTAGGCAGCGGCGCCGGACTTGTTGATCACGTCGTCAAAGGCCACTTCTTTTTCGGTCACTTGCGCCTTGGACAGGATCAGGTCGATGGCTTGATCTTCAACCGCCAGGTTGCGGACGCCGTTCAGCATCTGCTCGTTCTTCTGGTAGTACTCGATCACTTCCTTCGGATCTTCGTAGGCGGTGGCCATGGATTCAATCAGTGCGGTCACGCGCGCGTCGTCGGCCTTGATCTCGTTGGTGCGGATGACATCACCCAGCAGCAGACCGACGCGAACACGGCGCTCGGCCTGGGCCTGGAACAGCTCGGCCGGCAGCTCGGGCGCGTTGCCGCCCTGGAAGCCACCGAAGCGCTGCAGGGCCTGCTGACGCAGGGTGTCGATCTCTTGCTCGACGGCAGCCTTGGGCAGATCGATCTGGTTGGCTTCAACCAGGCCGTTCAGCACTTGCTCTTTCACGCTGTTTTTCAGGGCCTGGGCCAGCTCGCGCTCCATGTTCTTGCGCACTTCGGCTTTCAGGTCTTCCACGTTGCCGCTCTCGATGCCGAAACGCTTGACGAACTCTTCGGTCATCTCGGGCAGCACCTGGACTTCAACCTTGTTCAGCTTGGAGGCAAACTTGGCCGCCTTGCCTTTGAGGTTTTCGGCGTGGTAGTCGGCCGGGAAAGTCACCTCGATGGTGAACTCGTCACCGGCTTTCTTGCCCAGGATGGCATCTTCAAAACCCGGGATCATGCGGCCGGCGCCCAGTTCCAGGGTGAAGCCTTCGGCCTTGCCGCCGTCGAACTCTTCACCGTCGATGGAACCGACGAAGTCCATGGTCACACGCATGCCGGCAGCGGCAGCGGTGTCAGACTCGGACCAGGTGGCGTGCTGCTTGCGCAGGGTGTCGATCATGTTGGCCAGATCTTCGTCCTTGACGGAAGCAATCGGCTTCTCGACCTTGATGGACTCCAGACCGGCGACTTCGAACTCGGGGTAGACTTCGAAGGTGGCGGTGAACTCGAAATCCTGACCTTCTTTGATCTCTTTCGGATCCATGGTCGGGGCACCGGCCGGGCTCAGTTTGTTCTCGATGATGGCCTTGATGAAGTTGCTCTGCATCATGTCGTCGGCAACGCGGGCATGGGCCATGGCGCCGAACATCTTCTTGATGATGGCAACCGGAGCCTTGCCAGGACGGAAACCGTCGATGCGACGGGTCTTGGCCAGGCCATTCAATTCTTTACGCACGGCGGCATCAACGGTGGCAGCCGGTACAGTGATGGTAAGACGGCGTTCCAGACCTTGGGTTGTCTCTACAGAAACTTGCATTCTTTTACCTCGTTCAACTCAGCACTGTGTGCTGACCCTTTATTGCCCCTGGGTCGAGACCCGGAGTCTTCCTGTTTATAAAGACAACGACTGTCTTTGTGATGAGAAAATATGACGCGACATTATAGCGGCGCACTTTGGTCGCGTCGAGCCGCAGAGCCCCACATCCATGCCCTTCGCGGCGCAAAACAGCGCTCGGGAGAGACAAATCGTGCAATTCTGTGACCGATATGGGGCGCCCGGATACCGACTTCAAGGGCAAAGGGGCCAATAATTTGGTCTCGGTCCGGTTTTTTTGCGTCAATGGCGCTAAAAAGGCATCGAGCGGGCCCGGCTGCGACCGCGATTGTCCATCGGGACAAGGGGGGCCTCATTCACATATTGCGTCCCCTGCCCCGCGCGGCTATGGTGGCAAACTATCTGGTTCTGGAGTCAAACTGATGAGTTTCTTTCGTTTTGTGTTCAATCTGCTGTGGTTCCTGCTCGGCGGTGTCATCATGGGACTGGCCTGGTGGCTGGCGGGATTGCTCTGTTTCGTCTCCCTCATCGGCATTCCTTGGGGCCGCTCCTGCTTTGTCATCGGCACCTTCACCTTCTTCCCGTTCGGCAAGCAGGCGGTGAGCCGCAAGAGCATGACGGGTCAGGGCGACATAGGCACGGGCACGCTCGGGATGATAGGCAATGTCCTCTGGTTCCTGGTGATCGGCATCTGGCTGGCCATCGGCCATATCGCCTCGGCCCTGGCCTGCTTCGTCACCATCATCGGCATTCCGTTCGGCATCCAGCACCTCAAGCTGGCGCTGATTGCCCTGGCCCCCATCGGCCAGATGGTGGTCACCAATCAAGAGGCCGAATCCGGCCGTTATATCCGCTGATCCCGGCAGGTGCCGTGACGGGAAAAAAAGGGCAGACTGAGGTCTGCCCTTTTCATTATCCGTTTCATCTCTCTTGTGAGGTCACCATGCTGCCCAGCCACTTCTTTGCCAACCTATCCCGCATGAAGCTCATCTACCGCTGGCCCCTGATGCGCAATGTCCAGCCGGAGAACATCGCCGAGCACAGCCTGCAGGTCGCCATGGTGGCCCATGCCCTGGGGCTCATCCACAACCGATTGTTTGGTGGAAGCGTCGATGCGGATCGCGCCGCCGTCATGGCCCTCTACCATGACAGCAGCGAGGTGCTGACCGGGGACCTGCCCACCCCGGTCAAGTATTTCAATCCTGAAATTGCACGGGAATACAAGAAGATAGAGTTAGCCGCCGAGCAACGCCTGCTGGCGCTCCTGCCGGCGGAGCTGGTGGAGGATTATCGCCCCCTGCTCGACTCCGGCGCCCAGGACGACGCCCTCGCCCGACTGGTCAAGGACGCCGACACCCTGTGTGCCTATACCAAGTGCCTGGAGGAGATCAACGCAGGCAACCGGGAATTCGAGCCGGCGAGGAAACGCCTCGAGGCCATGCTGGAGGCGCGCATGAGCCCGGCCATGCGCTACTTCATCGACGTGTTCGTGGCCAGTTTCTCCCTGCCCCTCGACGAACTCAACGCCCACTGAGGCGCCCATCCCGCCCAGACGACAGGGCCCGCCGGTTGCGCCGGCGGGCCCTGTTTCATTGCTCGGGTCAGAGACGAGGTCAGTGTCCCAGCTCCCGGGAGGGCACCAGGCCACTCGCCCGCCAGGCGGGGTAGAGGGTGGCCGCCAGGCTCATCAGGATGGCCGCCCCGGTGACGATGACCACGTCCTGGCCATGGAGCTCGGTGGGCAGGAAATCGATGAAGTAGATATCCGGGTTGAGGAAGCGATGGCCGATCACCCCCTCGATGGCGCTCAGGATCTGGGTCAGCTTGCTCGACAGCAGGCTGCCGAGCAGGGCGCCGAGCAGGGCCCCCGCCACCCCGTTCACCATACCCTGGATGACGAAGGTGAGCCTTATCTGGCCCGGGCTCGCCCCCATGGTCTTCAAGATGGCGATCTCGCTGCGCTTCTCGTTCACCGCCATCACCAGGGTGGAGACGATGTTGAAGCAGGCCACCGCCACCACCATCAGCATCACCACGTACATGACGGTGCGCACCATCTGGATGTCCTGATAGAGATAGCCCTGGCTGTTCATCCAGCTGCGGATATACACGTGATGGGGGAATTGCTGCGCGGCGGCCACAGTGATGGATTGCGCCTTGAGCACATCGTCCACCTTGAGGCTGAAACCCTCCACATCGCTGCCCATGGCGGTGATGGCCTGGGCATCTTCCAGGTGCATGAAGCCGAGCAGGCCGTCAAGCTGGCCGCCGAGTTCCAGCAGGCCCACCACGTGCAGCGCCTCGCGCCTGGGGTTCTTTATTCCCGTCGTATCGCCCCCCTGGGGCAGCAGGATGGCGACCGGATCGCCGATCCCCACCCCCAGCTTGTCGGCGATGGCCTTGCCGAGGATCACCCCCCGCTCACCGCCCTTGAGCTCGCGAAAACCCCGCCCCGTCATGAAGTTGCCGGCATCGGAGAGATTGGCCTCGAGCTCGGGCAGCACGGCGCGCAGCTGCACCCCCTTGAGGGCGCTGCCATGTTCGAGCAGGCCGTTCAGGCGAATGACGGGGGCGGCGGCCTCGATGCCGGGCTGGGCCAACAGGTAGTCTCTGAGCCTCGGCCAGTCGGGAAGCGGCCTCTCCACCGCATCCAGCTCACCGTGGGGGATGACGGAGAGCACCCTGTCTTTGAGCTCCCGCTCGAAGCCGTTCATGGCGGACAGCCCCAGGATCAGCGCCATCACCCCGAGGGCGATGCCGATGAGGGAAGACGCGGAGATGAAGGCGATGAAGCCGTTGCGGCGACGGGAGCGGCTGTAGCGCAGGCCCAGGAACAGGGGCAGCGGCTTGAACATCAGGCGACCTCCGCCATGATGCCGCTCACCAGGGTCACCCGGCGATGGAGCTTGGCGGCCAGACTCAAGTCATGGGTCACCACCACAAACGCCGTGCCCAGCTCGCGGTTGAGCTCGCACAGAAGCTCGTAGACGGCGGTGGCGCTGGCGTGATCCAGGTTGCCGGTCGGTTCGTCCGCCAGCACCAGGCTGGGCTCGTTGACCAGGGCCCGGGCGATGGCCACCCGCTGGCGCTCGCCACCGGAGAGCTCGGAGGGACGGTGATGGAGGCGATGGGAGAGCCCCACCCGCTCCAGCATCTTGCTCGCCTTCGCGCTGGCCGACGCCACGGACTCCCCGGCGATGAGCAGCGGCATGGCGGTGTTCTCCAGGGCGGTGAACTCGGCAAGCAGGTGGTGGAACTGATAGACGAATCCCAGCTCCTGGTTGCGAAAACGGGCCTGGGTCCGGCTGTCCCAGCGGTGGATATCCTCCCCCTTGAACAGCACGGCGCCGCTGGAAGGGTTGTCCAGCGCCCCCATCAGGTGCAGCAGGGTGGTCTTGCCCGACCCCGAGCTGCCGACCACCGCCAGCATCTCGCCGGGGGCGACACTGAGATCGATCCCCTTGAGCACCTGGGTCTGCAGTTCGCCCTCCTGATAGACATGATTCAACGCCTGACAACGCAGCAGGGGTTCACGGGACTGGGGGTCATTCATAACAGGGGCTCCACTTGCACCAGCAACAACAGAAGATGAATCATTCATAACGCAATGCCTCGGCCGGTTTCACCCGGGCCGCACGGGCCGCCGGATAGAGGGTGGCGCCAAAGCTCAGCAAGACGGCGCCACCCAGGATGGTGGCCACCTGCATCGGCTCGACGATGACCGGCAGGCCACTGCCGCCCGCCGCCATATAGAGATTGAGCCCAAGCCCATTGAGCAGGGGGTTCAGCCCCAGGGTCAGGGCCAGCCCGGCCAGGGCGCCAAACAGGGCGCCGATCACCCCGCTGGAGGCGCCGAGCACCATGAAGATCCTGACTATCCCAGCCTCGTTCATGCCCATGGTGCGCAGTATGGCCACCTCCCCTTCCTTGTCGGTCACCACCATCACCAGGGCGGAGAGAATGTTGAAGGTGGCCACCGCGATGATCAGCACCAGCATCAAGCCCATCATTCGCTTCTCCATGGCCACGGCCTGGAACAGCTCGCCGCGCTCGCGGCGCCAATCCTGCCATTGATAACCTGCGGGCAAGGGGGTCTTGATCACGGCGTCCGCCGCGAAGGGATCATCGAGCCAGAGTCGCAGACCGCCGATGGTCTCGGGAGGCAGACGCAGCAGGCGCTGGGCATCCGCGAGGGCGATCAGGGCGATTTGATCGTCCACGTCGGCGCCCACCCCGAAGATGCCAGAGACGGTGAAGATACGCTGGGCCGGTACCCGGCCAAAGGGAGTGAAGCGGGTCGCCTCGGTCAGGATGAGACGCACCGGATCCCCCAGCCCCACGCCGAGGCGACGCGCCACTCCCTGCCCCAGCACTATCTGGTACTCCCCCCCCTTGAGGGAGTCGAGCCGCCCCCCCAGCATCTGGGAATGCAGTATGTCCTCTTTCGGCCAGCGGGCGGGGTCGATGCCCTGCACGCTCACCCCGGTCAGCTGACCCGGGCTTTGCAGCATGCCTTCGCTGTCGAGCATGGGGGCCGTGGCGACGACGTGGGGCAGCTTGGCAAGGTCGGGCAGCCCCTCGGGATGGGCATCGATGCGGCCAGCCTGACTGGTCAGCACCACATGGGGGATCACCCCGAGGATGCGTCCCTTGAGCTGGCCTTCGAAGCCGTTCATGACGGAGATCACCACCATCAGGGCGGCGACCCCGATGGCGATGCCAAAGGTGGAGAACAGGGAGATGAAGGAGACGAAGCGATTACTGCGCCGTGACCCTGCATAACGCAGGCCAATGGCCAGCGAAAGGGGCTGAAAAAGTCCAGTCTTCAAGGATATCTACGTTGCCAACAAAATAAGATGCCGGATAATAGGGTCTGTTGACGCCTCAACGCAAGCCGCGTTGCTGCGCCAAAGGGTGCCGAGGGAGGGGCCCGGCCACGGCCATGGCCCCCGGTCAGCCCCCGCTGGCAAGCGGGCAGGCCGAGTGGGAAAAGCCAACCTCGCCAGGCAGACGAGTGGCGCCAGGCGCCGCCACCTGACACCTCATCGCGGCAGTCCGGCTGACACAGGCCAGAGCGAGACATAGCACCCGGCTCCCATCGCCATGGCCACATATCCATGAACACTTATCCATGAACACTTATCCATGAACACAAGGGATAGCCTACATGCAGGAACAGTTTTTCAACGTCACCCATGCCACACCGGTCAATGTGATCCCCCTGCCTAGCGACTACCCCTTGCCGAGCGAGCAGGCCCTGGAGGCCGAGCTGCCCGAACCCTTTCGCATCGCCAGTGCCATCAGCACCGCCGACATGGCCGCCACCCGGCTCATTCGCAACCAGAGCGACGCCGTGCAGGATCTGGTGGAGATCATCAACCAGCAGTCCCGCAAGATAGACATGATCATGAGCTATGTGCTGGCGGCCCAGGATCACCCGGAGCAGCGCTTTCATACCCTGACCTTCGGCGCGGGCCAGCTCACCTACCTGCACCCAATGCAGGGCCATGGCCAGGCCCCCACCCAGGGGCAGCTGGTGCGCCTCAAGATCTTCCTGCGCGACGAGGCCGCCGCCGTCTACTGCTACGCCCGGGTCCGGGAGGTCACGGCCGGCGAGCATGGCCTGCATGTCGGCCTCGACTATGTCCGCATTCGCGAGGAAGACCGCGAGCTGCTGGTGCGAGCCAGCCTCCACGTCCAGTCGCGCCAGCTCAAGGCCCGCGCCCAGGAACGGCTAGGCTAGCAACCCCCCGCCAGCCGGTCGCGCCCCGCCCGATCGGCTGATCCCGGCACCGGCCCCCGGGCCCAGGTGCAAACGGAACAAGGTTCAAGACGAAGAGTGATGAGATCCCTAACCCTACCCCAGCTGCCCGCCACCGCGGGCCAAAAAAGCACCCTGGGCCAGCTCCATGGCAGCGCCCTGGCCCTGGTGGCCGCCGAGCTCACCCGCAGCAACACGGGCCCGACCCTGCTGATCACCGCCGACACCCCGAGCGCCCTGCGCCTCGAGCAGGAGTTGCGCTACCTGCTGGCCCAGGCAGACGATGCCCCCTGCCCCGTGCTGCTGTTTCCGGACTGGGAGACCCTGCCCTACGACACCTTCTCCCCCCATCAGGACATCATCTCCCAGCGGCTGGAGGCCCTCTATCAGCTGCCCCAGATGCAGCGGGGCGCCCTCATCGTCCCCATCTCCACCCTGATGCTGCGCTGTGCCCCCCAGGCGTATCTCGACAAATACAGCCTGATGGTCAAAAGCGGCCAGCGCCTCAACCTGCAACAACTGAGAGGGCGTCTGGCCACGGCGGGTTATGTGGCGGTGGATCAGGTGCTCGAGCATGGCGAGTTCGCCGCCCGCGGCTCCCTGCTCGATCTCTTCCCCATGGGCAGCAACCACCCCTATCGCATCGACTTTTTCGATGACGAGGTGGACTCCATCCGTCCCTTCGACCCCGAATCCCAGCGCTCCCGCGAGCCCGTCCCTGCGGTCAGCCTGCTGCCGGCCCGGGAGTACCCCACCGACGAGGGGGCCATCGAGCTGTTTCGCGGCCAGTACCGGGAGCTGTTCGAGCTGTCCCGGGCCGATGGCTCCATCTATCAGGAGGTGAGCAAGGGGCGCTGGCCGGCGGGGATCGAATACTATCTGCCGCTCTTTTTCGAGCAGACCGCCAGCCTGTTTGACTATCTGCCACCCCAGACCCGCCTCATCACGGTCGGGGAGATCTACCCGGCCGCCCAGGGCTTCTGGAACGACGTACAACAACGCTACGAGGAGCGGCGCTGGGACACCAGCCGCCCCCTGCTCGAGCCCGCCCGCCTCTATCTGCCGGTGGAGCAGCTGTTTGCGGCCCTCGGCCAGTATGGCGCCGTGCGCCTGCAAAGCGCCCCCTGCCAGGGCGGCGCCGGTCAGTTCGATCTGCCCTTCGCCCCCCTGCCCGAGCTGCAACTGGATCACAGCAAGGAGCAGCCCCTGCTCGCCCTGGAGCAGTTCCTGCGAGGGTTTGCCGGGCGCACCCTGTTCGTGGTCGAGTCCGAGGGGCGGCGCGAGGTGTTGCGGGACCTGCTGGCCCGCATCGGCCACCAGCCCCCCGAGTCCGCCAGCCTGGCGGCCTTCCTCGCCGGGAGCGACAGGATGGGCATACTGGTCGGCCCCCTGGAGCGCGGCTTCTTGCTGCAAGAGAGCGGCCAGGAGGCGCTCGCCCTCATCACGGAGAGCGAGCTGCTGGGCGGCAAGATCCGAAGCAAGCGCGCCCGGGAGAAGAGCAAGAACTTAAGCTCGGAGGCGGTGATCCGAAACCTGGGCGAGCTGACCCAGGGTCAGCCCGTGGTGCATCTGGATCACGGGGTCGGCCGCTATCTCGGCCTGGAGACCCTGGACGCCGGCGGCATGCCCACCGAGTTCCTCACCCTGGAATACGCCGGGGGCGACAAGCTGTTCGTGCCGGTCACCAGCCTGCACCTCATCAGCCGCTACACGGGTTCGGATAACCCCCCCAGCCACAAGCTCGGCGGCGAGGCCTGGAGCCGCGCCCGGCGCAAGGCGGCGGAGAAGGTGCGCGATGTGGCCGCCGAACTGCTGGACGTCTATGCCCTGCGGGCGGCGCGCAAGGGGTTCGCCTTCAAGCACGACAAGGAGAGCTATCGCCAGTTTGCCGCCGGCTTCCCGTTCGAGGAGACCGAAGACCAGCTCAATGCCATCAATGCGGTGCTCGGCGACATGTGCCAGGCCAAGAGCATGGACCGCCTGGTGTGCGGCGACGTGGGCTTTGGCAAGACGGAAGTGGCGATGCGGGCCGCGTTTGTTGCGGTCCATGGCGGCAAGCAGGTGGCGGTGCTGGTGCCCACCACTCTCTTGGCCCAGCAGCACTACGACAACTTCCGCGACCGCTTCGCCAACTGGCCGGTGCGGGTGGAGGTACTGAGCCGCTTCCGCTCCGCCAAGGAGCAGACGGCCGTCTTGAAAGAGCTGGCGGAGGGCAAGGTGGACATCATCATAGGCACCCACAAGCTGCTGGGCTCGGATCTGACGTTCAAGGATCTGGGGCTGCTCATCGTCGACGAGGAGCACAGATTCGGGGTGCGCCAGAAGGAGAAGATCAAGGCGCTGCGGGCCGACGTGGACATCCTCACCCTCACGGCGACGCCGATCCCGCGCACCCTCAACATGGCCATGTCCGGCATGCGGGATCTCTCCATCATCGCCACCCCGCCCGCCAAGCGCCTCGCCATCAAGACCTTCGTGCGCCAGCAGGATCCCGCCGTCACCCGGGAGGCGGTGCTGCGGGAGCTCAAGCGGGGCGGTCAGGTCTATTACCTGCACAACGATGTGGAGAGCATAGAGAAATGCGCCAATGACCTAGCCCAGCTGGTGCCGGAGGCGCGCATCGGCATCGCCCACGGCCAGATGCGCGAGCGCGACCTTGAGCGCATCATGTCGGACTTCTACCACCAGCGCTTCAACCTGCTGGTGTGCACCACCATCATAGAGACCGGCATCGACGTGCCGAGCGCCAACACCATCATCATGGACAGGGCCGATCATCTGGGGCTGGCCCAGCTGCACCAGTTGCGGGGCCGGGTCGGGCGCTCCCACCATCAGGCCTATGCCTACCTGCTCACCCCCCATCCCAAGCTGATGACCAAGGATGCCGCCAAACGGCTCGACGCCATCGCATCCCTCGAAGATCTCGGCGCCGGCTTTGCGCTCGCTACCCACGATCTGGAGATCCGGGGCGCGGGCGAGCTGCTTGGCGACGACCAGAGCGGCCAGATAGAGTCGGTGGGTTTCACCCTCTACATGGAGATGCTGGAGCAGGCGGTGGAGGCCCTCAAATCAGGCAAGGAGCCCTCTCTGGATCAGCTGATGAGCCAGCACACCGAGGTGGAGCTGCGCCTGCCGGCCCTGTTGCCGGACAGCTATATCCCGGATGTCAACATGCGCCTGTCCATGTACAAGCGCATCGCCAGCGCGGCGGACGAGCAGGAGCTGCGGGAGCTCAAGGTGGAGCTCATCGATCGCTTCGGCCTGCTGCCGGACGCCACCAAGACCCTGTTCGACCTCGCCGGTTTCCGCCAGCGGGCGGCGGCCCTTGGCATCAAGCGCCTGGAGATGAACGAGCGCGGCGGTTATCTGGATTTCACCCAGGAGACCCGGGTCGACCCCACCTACCTGGTCAAGCTGCTCAGCGAACAGCCCAGGGTGTTCAAGATGGACGGCCCGACCCGGCTGCGCTTCCAGGTCCCCACCCAGGACAGGGTCACCCGGTTGCAGCGGGTCGACGGTCTGCTCAAGGATCTCGCAGCCCACGCCGCTTGATGGCCCGCGCCCCGGCAGCGAGACGCGTCGGGGACGCCAAAGGCAGTACCGCCATAAAAAAGAGGCCCCGCATTGGGGCCTCTGTTCGTTGCATCGCCTGATCCTCAGGGGGCCAGACTGCGCAGCCAGCGTATCTCCTCGCCCCAGATGGACTCGTCGATGGTCTCGAGGATCAGCGGGATGCCGTCGAAACGCGCGTCGTTCATGATGTGGTGGAACACCGCCTCGCCGAGGTTGCCCTCCCGCAGGCTGTGGTGGCGGTCGACCCGGCTGCCGAAGGTACACTTGGCGCCGTTGATGTGCATCCCCTTGAGGTACTCGAACCCCACGATGCGGTCGAAGTCGGCAAACACCGCCTCGCACCCCTCGGGGGTACGCAGATCGTAACCGGCGGCGAAGGCGTGGCAGGTGTCGAAGCAGACGCCGACCCGACTCTTGTCCTCTACCCCGTCGATGAGGGTGGCCAGGTGCTCGAACGACCAGCCGAGGTTGGTGCCCTGGCCTGCGGTATTCTCGATCACCGCCGTCACCCCTTCGCTGCGCTCCAGCGCCCAGTTGATGGACTCGCTCACGAGCTTGAGGCTCACCGCCTCGGGGATCTGCTTGAGATGGCTGCCCGGGTGGAAGTTCAGGTAGCACAGCCCCAGTTGCTCGCAGCGCTTCATCTCGTCCAGGAACGCATCCCGGGACTTGGCGAGGGCATCGGGGTCGGGATGACCCAGGTTGATGAGGTAGCTGTCGTGGGGCAGGATCTGCTCGGGGCGAAAGCCCTCCTTCTCGCAGGCGGCCTTGAAGGCGCGAATGCTGGCCTCGGAGAGGGGCGCCGCCTGCCATTGGCGCTGATTCTTGGTAAACAGGGCGAAGGCGTTGGCCCCGATGGCTTTGGCCCGGGCGATGGTGTTTTCCACCCCGCCCGCCGCACTGACGTGGGCTCCGATAAATTTCATCTTGTCTCCTCTGCGCTTGCTGGGCGCGTCGCCTCGCGAGTATGTCAAGGCCGCGAGACGCGCCACCCCCTGATGGGGCGCCATTATGCCCAAGCCCGCCCCTTGCGCCAAACCGGGATTGTCGATGGGGGCAATGGAAAAGGCGCCCGCAGGCGCCTTGATGAGAGACAGAACATCCCTGTCCGTCAATAGGCCAGACCGGCACCATAGGGGTAGAGGGGGCTTTGTGAGTCCTTGGCCACGTCCGGGGACTGGGCCAGCACCGCCTGCCAGCTGGAGGGCAGCTCGAAGGGGAGCTTGCCGCGTGCCTTCTGGGTGCCGCTGATGACATCGAACAGGGCCTGATCCAGGGCGCCGAAGTTGGCGAGCAGCACCCGGGCCGCCGGGGCCACCTCGGTCAGGATGGCGGGCCTGTCCAGATAGACGGAGAGCACCAGGGGCACCCCGGCCTGCTCGATGGCCTGGATGGCGGCATAGTCATCCGCGCCGCGGTAGACCCCTTCATGGGCCGTCTCCTGCACCACCTGATCATTGCTGGCAAAGCCGAGCTGACCGAAGTGGATGCTGCCAAACGGGAAGCGGGGATCCTGCTCCCCCGGGGCATTGACCCGCACGATGGCAAGCTCCGCCTCGGCCAGGTTCGTTACCACCGTATAGCCGTTGGCCCTGGCCACCTCGGCGTTGACATTGTGCAGGTAGACCCGCTTGCCGTCCGCCTTTTGCGGCAGCAGGGCCCCCTCGTTCTTCAGCAGCACGTGAGACGCCGCCTGGGCGGCCTGGGCCTCCTGCTGGAACTCGGCCTTGCCCACCAGGGCCACCGCGGCCTCGGCATCCACATAGGGATTCTCAAAGAGCCCGAGGGCGAACTTCTGTTCCAAGATCCGCTCGGCCGAGGTGGTGATGGCCGCCTCGGTCACCAGACCGCTCTGCACCGCCGCCAGCAGGGGCGCCGGATCTTCCACGCCACCGAACTGATCCACCCCGGCGTCGATGGCCTTGGCATAACGCTCGGCCTTGGTGAGCTTCTCCACGCCCCAGGACATGCCAAAGGGCACGGTCCAGGGGCTCACCCCGGCATTGACTTCATCCTGGGTCAACCCCTGCTCGCAGCGGCTGTCACAGTCATTGACGATGCCCCAGTCGCTCAGCACCACGCCGTCAAACTTGAAGTGGCCCCGCAACAGATCCGTGATGATCTGGCGGTTGAAGCCAAACCCCACCTCCTCGACGGGCTGCCCATCCTGGGTCAGGCCCAGGGGCATGGCGTAGTAGGGCATCACGGCGGCCACCCTGGCCTCGAAGGCGCCCTCGAAGGGCACCAGGTGGTAGGCAAACTGGCCGCCGGGGTAGATCTGCTCCTTGCCCCAGGGGTTGTGGGCATCCAGCCCGTCCTTCTGGGGACCGGCCCCGGCGAAGTGCTTGACCACGGTGACCACGCTCTCCTTGCCTATCCCCTCGCTCCC
Organism: Aeromonas bivalvium; assembly: GCF_046078285.1. Lineage (NCBI taxonomy): Bacteria > Pseudomonadati > Pseudomonadota > Gammaproteobacteria > Aeromonadales > Aeromonadaceae > Aeromonas > Aeromonas bivalvium. Next base: position 79,818 of record NZ_JBGXBV010000001.1, on the reverse strand, counting down.
CTGCTGGAAGCCCTCGATGTAGGCCTTGACCAGGGACTTGGCGAGCAGGTTGTCTTCCCCGAAGGTGCCGTTGATGCGGCCCCAGCGCGGCTCGGTCGCGAGATCCGCCTGGGGCGAGAGGGCCTCGTGGATGCCGACGGCACGGTACTCCTGACGGGCGATGTCGCCAAAGCGCTGCACCAGGGCGGCATCGCCGATGGCGGCCAGCCCCAGGGTCTCGGGCCACTGGGAGAAGGCCCCGGCACCGATGCTGGTGGCGTTCGGATCATGGGTGAAGTGGTTGCGGGGATCCGTGCTCACCGTCATGGGGATGCCGAATCCCACTCCTTCCAGCAGGGCCTGCAGGGTGTTGTTGTCCGCGGCGATGGCCGCCGGATCACCGGCCATGCGGGTGATGAAGGTGTTGACCCCGTCCTCTCGCAGCATCTTGTCCATGGCCGCGAGGTTCACCCGCCCCGCCCCGTCCAGCACCAGGGTGCCGTGCATCATCAGCCCTGCCTTCTGGGCCAGGGTGAGCCTGCCCACCAGATCCCGGGCCCGCTCGGCGGCGCCGAGGCGCCAGTCCTCGTAGGGGGTCAGGGTGCCGCTGCCATCGAGATCCTTGAATTGCAGGCCGTCCTGTTCGATGAGGGTGACGGTGCGGTGGCCCAGAACGGGCTGCTCGGGCTTGGGGGTGGAATCGTTGTCGTTGCACCCTGCCAGCAGCAGGGCCCCGATGGCGAGGGCGACACGGGTTCGGGAGAGCGAGTGGTGTTTCATTGTTGTTATCTTCCTTGTGTGTGTAGGAGTCGCCACTCTATGCAAAAGCGGCCCCTCTCACTTGCCCGTCGGGTGCAGGAAGTTGCCGGTTGGGAGCAGGATTGAAAAGTGTGAAAAGGGTTGCAGGGTTACCCTTGGTTACAAATCTGAAACATGAAAGCGGCGCTGGCTCACGGCAATCCGCCGCCGTTGGCCGATGATGGTGGGCCACCGCTGACAAGGATTTTTGCCGTGAAGACCGTCTCCAACCGGATTGCCCTGCACTGCCTCAACCACTGGCAGGCCCGCGGGCGGGATCCTGCTGCCCTCCTGCACCCCTGCGGCATCGCCCACGAAGAGCTGCTGATCCCCCAGGGGCGGCTCGACACCGGGCGCCACTTCCGGCTGCTGGCCGGGGCAGCCCCCCACGTGGATCTGGCCCTCGACTGGACGCCCCCCGCCCTCCCCGGCCTCTTTGCCGACTTCATGTCGCTGGCGAGCCTGTGCTGCAACGCCGCCACCCTTCGCCAGGCCCTGCACTTCTTCCTCGCCTACCGCCCCCTCATCGGCGAGAGCGACGAGATCCGCCTGCAAGAAGAAGAGGGACAGGCCAGGGTAAGCTACCACTCGGAGTCCGATCACCCGGACGTCATCGCCCTGAGCAGCCTGGCCAACCTCTGCCACCTCTATGCCCTGCTCCAGTTCTACCACCCGGGCCAGGGGCTGCTGGTGCTGCCCACCCCGGTACGCCCCAGGCTGTGGCGTGAGCTGGCAGGCTGGCTGGAAGGGCGGTTGCAACAGGGGGCGGCCTTCGAGCTGCGCTTTCCCGCCGCTTTGCTCGATCTCGCCCACGGGCAGTGCAACCTGCCCCTGCAACCCCTGCTGCTCGGGGAGCTCGACCGGCAGATGGCCCAGCTTCGCCCAAGCAGCCGCTACCGGGACAGGGTGATGGCACTCATCCGCCAGCAGCTGTGGCAAGAGAGCGCCGAGGCCTCCTCTCTGCTCGATGGGGTGTGCGAGCACCTCAAACTGACCCGCTGGACCCTCAACCGCCATCTGCGGGAGGAAGGGTGCCACTTCTCAGGCCTGCTGGAGCGGGTGCGCCGGGAGGAGGCCTGCCGCCTGTTGCAGGATCCCGCCCTCCCCCTGCAGAGCGTGGGGGAGCGCCTGGGTTTTGCCAGTCAGAGCAGCTTTACCCGTTTCTTCAAGGAGGCGTTCGACCAATCCCCCAGCCAGTATCGCGCCCATCGCTACCGGGGCTGAGATGGCCGATGGGTTGCCATGCCTGACTCGGCCAGCGGGGGCGGACTGGGATCCCAGGCCCGCCCCGGTGTGCCTGGGACGTTTTGAGAGAAGATGCGCGAGCTCACAGAGGTGAAGTATTTGAATTTACTCAATTTAGTTACTGAGAGAGATTGGCTATAGTAGGACCACTGGCCCCACAAGACACGATCAACGGATTGAATAAACGATTCCCCCCCCTGCCCCCGGTCTGGCGCAAGCAGCTGACCCTTGGGCTGGCCTCCTTGTGCTATCTCCTCACCGGCTGGGTAGGGCAGACCCTGTTCAGCCTGCACCCCGCTAACATCACGCTGATCTGGCTCCCTTCCGGGATTGCCCTCATCATGCTGCTCAACTGGGGCATGACATCGCTTCTCTGGATATGGCTCGGCAGTTTCCTGCTCAATGTCGGCGGCATGACGGTAGAGGGCGCCCTGCCCTCCTCCCTCGGGCACACCGCCATCGCGGCGCTGATCGATACCCTGGCCCCCGCCCTTGCCTTGTACCTGCTGCGCCGCTTTCTCCCACTGGGGACCCGCAACGCCAACGACCTCATCAAGCTCGTGCTGCTGGCCGGTGTGGTGCCCATTTCGATCTCCAGCCTGCTGCTGACCTGGAATCTGGTGCTGGGCCACTACATCGCCGGATCGGCCTGGGTCGCCATGGCCAAGATGTTCTTCCTGGCCGATATCCTCGGCATCATTCTGGTGTACCAGATCCATACCGGCTGGCAAGATCCCCATGCCTTGCGCATCGTCCGCCTGCGCCACCTGGTACTGCCCCTGGCCGGTCTGTCACTGTTTGGCATCCTGGGGCTGGGTACCCAGAGCAGCTGGTTGATCTATCTGATGCCCCCCCCTGCTGATCATTCTGGCGTTCGAAGTGAGCCGCTTCTATCTGAGCATCTTCAGCGGCCTCACCATGCTGTTCATCATACTGGCCACGGCCCATGGCCTAGGCCCCTTCATCCATCTGACCCCGGAGGAAACCAATACTGAGATGATGGCCTTCGTCTTCTCGTCCACGCTCACCATCTTCGGTGTCTCGCTGCAACGCGCACAACTGCACCGCACCGAGCAGGACAAGCAGACCGCGGAGAAGCAGGCCAGTTACGATCCCCTGTCAGGCCTGCTCAACCGTCGCGGTTTCATGCCGACCCTGGCCCGGCTGGACAACCAGGGCCGCCGCTACTGCGTGGCCATGCTGGACATAGACAACTTCAAGTCGATCAATGACAACCATGGTCACAGGGTGGGCGATCGGGTGATCCAGATCCTGGCCCAGATCATCCACAATCGCTGCCGCAGCCAGGACATTACGGCGCGGATCGGGGGGGAGGAGTTTGCCCTGGTATTGGTCGATATTGCGCCAGACGAGGTCGAGCCCTTGCTGGAGGCGATCCGCAGCACCCTTGCCAACATGTCCATCGTGGCCGAGCAGCAGACCCTCTACTGCACCATCAGCATTGGCTGGGCCGACAGCGCATCGGGGCATGACGGGGAAACCCTGCTGCATCACGCCGACCTTGCCCTCTATCAGGCCAAGTCGGCAGGCAAGAACCGCATCGTCGCCTTTTCCGGTTGACGGCCCAGCTCCTTGCAGCAGGCCGCTGCCCCCGCTACGCCAGTGCCTCTTCCAGCACGTCGGCCAGCCACTGGATGAAGGCCTGCACCCTGGGGGCCAGCTGGCGACGGTGACCATAGAGGACATGGATGGGCAGAGGGGGCGCCTGCCACTCGGGCAGTATGGCCACCAGCTCGCCCCTGGCCAGCAGGGAGCTCACCCCGTGTTCGGGCAGCTGTATGATGCCAAGCCCCGCCAGGGCCGCGGCCAGGTAGCTCTCGCTGTCATTGACCGTCAGGGCGCCGGCCATGGGGTAACGCTCGGCACGGCCGTCGGCCCCCATGAACTCAAACCCGCCCGGCTCGCGCCCCAGATCGTGGCCATAGTGGATAAGCTGGTGGCGGGACAGCGCCGCCAGTGTGGTCGGTATCCCATGCCGGGCCAGGTAGGCCGGGCTGGCACAGTTGATCTGCCGCAGTTCCCCGAGCCGGCGCGCCACCAGACTCGATGATTCCAGCGCCCCGACCCGTACCACGCAGTCAAAGCCCTCGCGCACCAGATCGACCCGCCTGTCCGTGGTGCTCAGCATCAGGGTCAAGGCCGGGTGCTGACTCAAAAATGCCGGCAACCGGGGGATCACCAGCAGCCGGGCCAACCGGCTTGGCAGATCGACTCGCAAGCGCCCGCCCAGCTGCCGGGTCTGCTGGAACAATCCCTGCCACTCCTCCACATCCGCCAGCAGATCCTGGCAACGTTCATAGCAGAGCCGCCCATCTGGGGTGAGCTGCACCCGGCGCGTGGTGCGCTGCAACAGGCGGGTGCCCAGGCGCTCCTCGAGGCGACGAATGGTCAGTGACAGGGTCGCCTTGGGCACCGCCAGCTGATCGGCGGCGCGGGTAAAGCTCTTAAGCTCGGCTACCCTCACAAACATGCGCATGGCATCCAGTTGGTCCATCTCGGTCATTGTTCATGTAAATGGAACATTGCATCCAGTATGCCCAGCTTTATCCATGTTTGAAGGGAAAATATAGTCAAGACGTCCGATAGACCCAGTCAACCCAGGAGCTCATCATGCCCAATCCCATTGCCCTCATCACAGGGGCCAGCCGCGGCCTTGGCCGCAACACGGCCCTCACCCTGGCCACCCGCGGGGTCGATCTCATCATCACCTACCGCCACCAGGCACAGGAGGCGCAGACGGTGGTCGACGCCGCCCGCGCCTTCGGGGTCCAGGCCCATGCCCTGATGCTGGATGTGGGCGAAAGCGCCAGCTTTCAGTCCTTTGCCGAGCAGGTGCATCAACTGCTGCAACAGCAGTGGCAGCAGACCCGGTTCGATTTTCTGGTCAACAATGCCGGCATCGGCATCAGTGCCCCCTTCGATCAGACCACGGAGCAGCAGTTCGATACCCTGATGAACATCCACCTCAAGGGCACCTTCTTCCTCACCCAGCAGTTGCTGCCGTTGCTGCGCGATGGTGGGCGCATCGTCAACCTCTCCACCGGCCTGACCCGCTTCGCCCTGCCTGGCTACGCCGCCTATGCGGCCATGAAGGGGGGCATAGAGGTGCTCAGCCACTATCTGGCCAAGGAGCTGGGCCCCAGGGGGATCGCCGTCAACGTGGTGGCCCCGGGCGCCATCGAGACCGACTTTGGCGGGGGTATGGTGCGCGACAATCAGGGAGTGAACGATTTTCTTGCCAGCCAGACGGCTCTGGGCCGGGTCGGCCGCCCCGATGACATAGGGGGCGCCATCGCCGCCCTGCTGGCGGAGGAGTGCCGCTGGATCACCGCCCAGCGCATCGAGGTGTCCGGCGGCATGTTCATCTGATGGAGAGGCCCACCCGCGAGAAGAGGTGCCCGGCGGCACCTTTTCTCCATCAAGGCCCGCTCGTCAAGGGTCAGGGGGCCGCCGGCGCGGGCGCGGCGGTCTCGGTCGGGGTGGCTGATGATGGGGCTGCCTCTTGCTTCAGGGCAGTCATGACCTGCTCCTTGTGGGTGAGCTGCTCCATCACCAGCTTGTAGGCGATGTAGTACTTGTAGATGTTGCCGACATAGGTCACCGTCTCGGCGCCTATCTTTTCCGCCGCTACGTACTCGACGTTGTGGAACCAGACATTGGGATCCAGGCCCTGCTTTTTCGCCTCGGCCCGCAGCCGCGCCACCCGTGCCGGGCCCGCGTTGTAGGAGGCGAAGGAGAAGAGCGCCTTGTCCAGCGCCGTCATGGGTTCGTCGGCATAGTAGTGATCTATCATCCAGCGCATGTATTTGACGCCGCCGTGGATGTTGGGCTCAAGCTGACGGATGTCACCCACCTTCAGCCCCTTGCCGGTGGCAGGCATGATCTGCATGATGCCGATGGCGCCGACGTGACTGCGCGCCTTGTGGTTGAGCGCCGACTCCTGATAGCCCTGGGCCGCCATCAGCAACCAGTCCATGTCATAACGCTCGCCGTACTCGCGAAACAGATCCACCACCTGCAAAAACTTCTTGCGTTCGGCCTCGGCGGCGGCGCTCTTGACGAACTTGTTCTGCTTGAGATAGCGCGCCAGCAGATCGTCGCCGGTCGCCTTGCCACGCAGGGCCTTGATCTGCTCGTTGAGCATGGTCAGCAGTTGCGGGCTCTCCTTGCGCACCGCCCAGGCGATGATGCCCCCCTCCCTGAACACTGGGGTCTCGTGAAGGGTTATCTCGGGAAAGATCTTCTGCCAGAAGCGGGCCTTGTGATCATCCATGACGATAAAGGGCAGCAGACCGGCGTTCACCATCTCCACCAGATCTTCATCTTCCAGCGCCTCGGAGGCGGGCTGAATGTCGATGAGGGGCTCTCCCGCCTCCTTGCGCGCCTGGTTATAGGCGAGCAGGCTCTCGAAATAGCTGGAAGAGGGGCGAACGAAGACGGTCTTGCCCCCCAGATCGGCGGCGCTTTCCACCTTGGGAGAGTGAGGGCCTGAGACCAGCAGTTCGCGCACGTTTTCGAGCAGGGGATCCGTGAACGCCACCCCTTGCTGCCTGCGCTTGTCCGTGATGGTGAGGTTGGCGGCGGCTATGTCCCCCTTGCCGGCAGTGAGGGAGGTGAGCAACGCCTCCCGGGCCACCGGAATGAAGACGAAATGAACCTTGAGATGGCGCTTGATGGCCTTCTCCTTGCGCAGCTGTTCGTTGAGGCGACGCTCCAGCGTCATGAAGGCGTCATAGGTGACGCCCCGCTGCACCCCTTTATGGATGAAGTACCCCGTCTTGTTGTAGCTGGTCAGCACCCTGATGGTGCGCCGCTCCAGCATGGCATCCAGATCTCCCAGCCAGGGCTGAGCCAGCTCCTGGGCACTGAAGGAGAGCGCCTCGCCCTCCTCTTTCTCCGCCTCCACCGCCTCTTCGCCCCAGGCTGAGGCAGAGGCAGAGACAAACAGGCTCAGGGCAAACAATAACCAACAGCGTTTCATCGTGTTTACCTCACTCATTTTATTGAGTGTAGAGCCGCCAGATGTGGCACTTAGCCCATTGCGTTTGATCAATCCAGGGTTGCAGTAACCAGATGATATGACCCGGCCAAAGAGGCAGATCCGGGCAAGACGTCTCTTGGGGATGAGCCCCTGAAAAGGGGCGCTTGCTTTACCAGGGGCGAGCACTTTTTCTTCGAATAGTGGCGTGAGATCTCACTTTTGCCATCTGGCACCAACGGGAATTGATCTAGCGCAAAACCGATCTCGATAAATCATCATTTCCTTTACCCATTATGTAGTATTCCTGCCGAGCAATCGTGGGATCTCATTGATTCCATTCATAACAAGAGTCCGGTTTGCCTGCTCCCGCCACACGCGAAGACTGGTGTCCACGTCATGGATGGCAAGGGTCAGGTTTTGCTACGCATTTAATTGGGGAGCGATGATCGTGAGTTCATGCAAAAAACCAACCTGGCTGGGCCTCGCCGCCCTGCTGATGACAACCCTGCTCTGCGCCCCGGTGCAGGCCGACGAGGCTCAGTCCAAGGGCAAGGAGGCACAGCCCAAGGGAAAAATAGAGACCCGCAGCGAGCTGTTCGCCAAGGATCACGCCGATCAGTTCAGCAGCTGGAAGGCGACCGGCGAGAGTAAGGAGCGCACCGATGCCCTGGCGGAAGATCCGCAGATGGTGGTGCTTTGGGGCGGCTATGCCTTCGCCAAGGACTACAACAAGCCGCGGGGTCACTTCTATGCCCTGACCGACGTGCGGGAAACCCTGCGTACCGGCGCCCCCAAGAGCGCCGAAGACGGTCCGCTGCCCATGGCCTGCTGGAGCTGCAAAGGCCCGGACGTGGCCCGCGTCATCGATGAAAAAGGTGAGGATGGCTACTTCAAGGGGATGTGGGCAAAAGGCGGACCCGAGATCGTCAACACCATCGGCTGCGCCGACTGCCACGACACCGCCTCGAAAGAGTTCAAGGAGGGCAAACCCGCCCTGCACCTCTCCCGTCCCTATGCCGACCGGGCCATGACGGCCATCGGCAAGCCGTTCAAGGAGCAGGGGCGCTTTGATCAGCAGTCTCAGGTGTGCGGCCAGTGCCACGTGGAGTATTACTTCACCGGCCCCACCAAGGCGGTGAAATTCCCTTGGGACAAGGGCACCACAGTGGAGCAGATGGAGCAGTATTACGACGAAATAGGCTTCGCCGACTGGACCCATGCCCTCTCCAGGACCCCCATGCTCAAAGCCCAGCACCCGGAGTACGAAACCTGGCGCGCCGGCATTCACGGCCAGAACAACGTCGCCTGCGTCGACTGCCACATGCCCAAGGTGCAGAACGAGCAGGGCAAGGTCTACACGGATCACAAGGTGGGCAACCCCTTCGATCGTTTCGATCAGACCTGCCGCAACTGCCACACCCAGAGCAAGGAGATGCTGCAAGGCATAGTCCAGCAGCGCAAGGATGCCGTCACCGAAATCAAATTGAAGGTCGAGAAGCAGCTGGTGCACGCCCACTTCGAGGCCAAGGCAGCCTGGGATGCCGGCGCCACCGAGGCCGAAATGAAGGACATTCTGCAGGACATCCGTCACGCCCAGTGGCGCTGGGACTTCTCCATCGCCTCCCACGGGGTGCAGATGCACGCCCCGGAAGTGGCGCTGCGCATGCTGGGGACCGCCCTGGACAAGGCCGCCGATGCCCGCACCAAGCTGGCTCGCCTGCTGGCTACCAAGGGGATCAGCCACGAGATCGCCATTCCTGACATCTCCAGCAAGGAGAAGGCCCAGGCCGCCCTTGGCATGGACATGAAGCAGATGAACAGCGACAAGGCCCAGTTCCTCAAGACCACAGTCCCCGCCTGGGATGCCGAGGCCAAAGCGGCCGGACGGCTCGCACAATGACGAGGCATGCGGGCTCGCAGCCGGATGGAGGCTTCCTATGGGTGATTTAACGATGGATTTCTTACGACTGATGCTGATGGCAGCCATGCTGCTCACCAGCCTGCAGGGCCAGGCCGCCGAGGCGGCAACCGCCCCGGCACCGACGACACATGAAGTGGAATTTCTGCGCAGTGCCGACAAGGCCTGTACCGACTGCCACAAGGAGCAGAGCGAAGGGATGCACGGCAAGCATGGCCAGGCGACCAACCCCAACAACCTGGCGCCTGTCACCTGCACCAACTGCCATGGTCAACCCGCCCCCCAACACAGGGAAGGGGTCAAGGATGTGATGCGCTTTAGCGACAGCTTCAATAACAAACAGAGCACCGGGACCTATCCCATCGCCGAGCAGAACGGGGTCTGCATGAGCTGTCATGAGCCCAAACCGTTGCGCGAGGCGCTCTGGGCCCACGACGTGCACGCCACCAAACTCAGCTGTACCAGCTGCCACCAGCTGCACCTGGCCAAGGAGCCCATGGTGGCGATTCCGGAGAAGTCCCGCATCAAGCTCTGCGTCGACTGCCACAGCAAGCAGCATCAGGCCAAGGCAGGCAACCAGACTGCCAGCCTGGGCAAGGAGGCGCCATGAGCTGCTCTCGCCGTGACTTTATGGCGGGGATGAGCGCGGGGGCCCTCATCATGATGACGGGGGCTGCTCGTGCCAACACCCGCTCCCTTGCCACCACCCTCGCCCACAGCCAGACCATAGACGGGGTCCGCTATGGCATGATCCACGACGAGACGGCCTGCATCGGCTGTACCGCCTGCATGGATGCCTGCCGGGAGGTGAATCAGGTGCCGGAAGGGGTCTCGCGCCTCGAGATCCTCCGCTCCGGCCCCATCGGTGAATTCCCCGACGCCGAGTACCACTTCTTTCGCAAGTCCTGCCAGCACTGCGACAACGCCCCCTGCGTGCACGTCTGCCCCACCGGTGCCTCCCATATCCGCGAGGAGGATGGCATCGTCGACGTCAACCCGGATCTCTGCGTTGGCTGCATGTACTGTCTGGCCGCCTGCCCCTATCAGGTGCGCTTTATCAACCCTGTGACCAAGGTTGCCGACAAGTGCGACTTTTGCCGCAAGACCAACCTGGCGGCGGGCAAGGAGCCGGCGTGCGTGGAATCCTGCCCCACCAAGGCGCTGGTGTTCGGCAATCTGGATGACCCGGACAGCCCCATCGCCAAACGGCTGGTGAAGGAGACCACCTATCGCTACAAGCAGGCACTCGGCACCTCGCCCAAGATGTATCGCGTGCCCAAAGGGGAGATAACGTCATGACCATGCAAGCGGCAGTAACCCAGGGAGGGAATGACCATGTGGCATGACGCATTTCACTTCCCTTCACTTGTCTGGGGATTTGTCCCATCGCCATCTACCGCAGTAACAGAAGGAGGAATGGATCATGTTGCATGACGCATTTCACTTTCCCTCGCTGGTGTGGGACTGGCCGATCGCCATCTATCTCTTTCTGCTCGGCATCTCCGCCGGGGCCACCACCCTCTCTGTGCTGCTGCGCAAGAAGGGAGCCGGCAGCGAGAGCGGCATCATCAAGGCAACCGCCATGCTGGCGCCGGTGAGCGTGGTACTGGGGTTACTCATCCTCATCTTCCACCTGGCCCGCCCCTGGACCTTCTGGAAGCTGATGTTCCACTACCAGTTCGACTCCGTGATGTCCATGGGGGTCATGCTGTTCCAGCTCTACATGGCAGTGCTGTTCGCCTGGCTGGCGGTGGTGTTTCGCTCCGAGATCGAGACATTGCGTCGTCACCTGCTGCAAGAGAAGTTCGCCTTTGTGGATGATCTCATCGCTTGGCTTGCCCGCATCGAGCGCCTGCTGGCACCGCTCCTGCTGCTGCTCGCCGTGCTGCTGGGGGCCTACACCGGCTTTCTGCTGTCGGCGCTCAAGACCTATCCGCTCTTGAACAACCCGGTACTGCCGGTGCTGTTCCTCGTCTCCGGCGTCAGCTCCGGCATCGCCTCCACCATCTTGCTGGCGGTCACCCTGTTCAAGGAGAACCATCACAGCCAGGGGGTGAGCTTTGTCCACCGCTTCGAGCGGCCGGTGCTGGCGGTGGAGGTATTGCTGCTGGTCTGCTTCTTTACCGGCCTCTACTTCGGTGGCGGCCAGAAAGAGGTGGCCATGTGGGCCGCCATCGGCAGCGGCTTCTGGGCTCAGGTGTTCTGGCTCGGAGTGGTGGGCATCGGCATGCTGCTGCCCCAGTTGCTGGCCCTGCTGGCTCCCGCACCGCTGCGGGCCAGGAACGGCTATCTGGTGCTGGTCTGCAGCCTGACCCTGGTGGGGATCCTGCTGCTGCGCTACTTCGTGCTCTATGCCGGCCAGATGACGGTAGTTTAAAAAACCGTTCACGCTCCTGCTGCGAGGCCGTGATCAAGGCTCATGCGCTGCTCGGAATCCTCATGTATTCACATACACTCCGGTTCCTGCGCTGCTCTTTACCTTGCTGACAACCTCTCGCGACGGATCGTGAACCGGTTATTGAAAGCTGGGGACAAGCGCCAGCCGCCCTCGGGTGACTGGCGCTGATTTGTTGCGATGAGTTGTTGCGATTGGTTGTTGCCAGAAATGTAGATGTTATCCCCCAGCGCCGGTACGGTGCAGACGCTGCGGCATAACATAGACAAATGATTGACTGGAGGTTGTGTGCTGGCGGAGCTCGGCTATCTCTCACTGTTGCTGGCGACCGGGCTCTCCCTGCTGCAAGGGCTGCTGCCCTGGCTGGGGCTGCGGCTCGCCTCACGCCCGCTGCTGGGCTGCGCAAAGCCGCTGGCCCTCCTGGTAGCGCTCCTGCTCGGGGCCGCCCTGCTGCTGCTCGCCAGCTGTTTTGGCCTCGATGACTTTACCCTGGTCTATGTGGCCCAGCACGCCAACAGCGCCCTGCCTCTTGGCTTCAAGCTGGCGGCCGTGTGGGGCGGCCACGAGGGTTCCATGCTCTTCTTTGTCTTTGCGCTGGGGCTGTGGGGCGCCCTGGTGGCCCTTTGCTCCAGGCGGGTCGATCCGCTTATTACAACCCGGGTATTGGCCATCATGGGGCTGATCGTCGGGCTGTTCGGCCTCTATACCCTGATCTTCTCCAGCCCCTTTGACCGCCAGTTCCCGGGGCCGCTGGAGGGGCGCGATCTCAACCCCATGCTGCAGGATATCGGCCTCATCATCCACCCGCCCCTGCTCTATCTCGGCTATGTCGGCTTTGCGGTCAACTTCGCCTTCGCCATGGCGGCGCTGCATTCGGGCCGGCTCGATGGCGCCGTGGCCCACTGGAGCCGCCCCTGGGCACTCGGCTCCTGGGTGTTTCTCACCGCCGGCATAGTGCTGGGCTCCTGGTGGGCCTATTACGAGCTCGGCTGGGGCGGCTGGTGGTTTTGGGATCCGGTGGAAAATGCCTCCCTCTTGCCCTGGCTGCTCGGCACCGCCCTGCTGCACGCTCTGGTGGTGTGCGAGAAGCGCGGCGCCTACGGCCACGGCGTGCTGCTGCTCTCCATCTTTACCTTTGCCTTGAGCCTGCTCGGCACCTTCGTGGTGCGCTCCGGGGTGCTCACCTCGGTGCACGCTTTCGCGGTGGACCCCAGCCGCGGTCTCACCCTCTTGCTGCTGCTCGGCTTGCTATTGACCTGCGCACTCACCCTGTTTGCCCTGCGGGCGGACATTCGCGCCCCCTATGCCCGCTTTGGCTTGCTGTCAAAAGAGGGACTGCTCGGCGCCGCCATCCTGCTGCTCAGCGTGGCCTGCGCCAGCGTGCTGCTCGGCACCTTCTACCCCATGGTGTTCCAGTCGCTTCATCTGGGCTCGCTCTCGGTGGGCGCCCCCTATTTCAATACCCTCTTCGTGCCGCTGGCTCTGTGCCTGATGGCGCTGATGACCCAGCTGCCGCGCCTGCGCTGGCAGCATCTGGCAGCCCAGCGCCGCATCAAGGCGCTGCTCCCATGCCTGTTCGGCCTGCTGGGGGGCGGCCTGCTGAGCCTCGCCTATCCCGAGCCGCTGCGGGCAAGCTGGCTGGGGCTTGCGGCCAACGTGCTGAGCCTCTGGCTGATGGCCAGCCTGCTGCTCCCGCTCTTGCAACCGGTCGCCCTGCGCGAGCTCACCCTCAATCGGCTCGGCAGCCTGCTGGCCCACCTCGGGGTGGCGGTGTGCGCCCTCGGCATTGCGCAGGTGAGTCACCACAGTCAGGAGGGGGGCGCCGTACTCGCCGCAGGCCAGCCCTATCGGCTCGGCGCCTTCGAGTTTCGCTACGAGGGGAGCGAGCCCATCATCGGCCCCAACTACACCGCCGAGCGCATCACGCTTAGCGCGCATAAGGACGGTAAAGAGGTGGCGCGGCTGACGCCGGAGCGGCGTCACTACAGCGTGCGCACCATGAACATGAACGAGCCCGGGATCAAATGGGGATTGCTCGGCGATCTCTACGTGGTGCTTGGCGAGAAGATGGGACCCGGCGCCTATGCCATGCGGCTGCACCATAAGCCGCTGGTGCGCTGGATCTGGCTCGGCGGCCTGTTGATGATGGCGGGTGGCGCCCTGCGCCTGCTCGCCCGCCGGCCGCTGCTGGCTAACCATCCTGCGCCAGCGACCGCCCCCTGCCCCCGGCTTGAACAGGAGTCCTTATGAACGCCCGTCTGCGCCTGTTCGTGCCGCTCGTGCTCACCCTGGGGCTCGGTGCCCTGCTCTGGCTCGGCCTTGGCAACAACCCCTACAGCCAGGATGAGGCCATCGCAGGGCGCACCCTGCCTGCCTGGCAGAGTGAGGATCTGTTTGGTGGCGCCCCCATCCACACCGCGGCGCTCAAGGGGGAGCCCTTCGTGCTCAACGTCTGGGCCAGCTGGTGCCCCAACTGCCGCGCCGAACATCCGCTGCTGGGTGAGCTGGCCAGCACCGTGCCCCTCTATGGCCTCAACTACCGGGACAAGGGAGATGCCGCCCGCGCCTGGCTTGCCCAGGCGGGCAACCCCTATCGCGCCGTGCTGGCCGACCCCGACGGCCGACTCGCGCTGGAGCTCGGCGTCTACGGCACGCCGGAGACCTATCTCTTCGCCGGCGACGGCACCCTGCTGACCCGTCATACCGGCCTGCTCACCCGGGAAGTCTGGCAACGCCAGTTTGCCCCCCTGCTTGCAAAGGCCCGCAGCAACACTGCCGGCCAGCCCGAAGTGGAAAGAAAAGTGGAGAGAGAAGTAAAGAGACAAGTGCAGGAGAGCAAGCCATGAGCCGTCTCGGCCACGCCCTGATCGCGCCACTCTTGCTGGCCTTGAGCCTCGGGGCCCTTGCCAGCGGGGTCGACACCTATGAGTTTCGCCACCCCGAGCGGCAGGCCCGCGCTCAGGAGCTGGCCCGCGCCCTGCGCTGCCCACAGTGCCAGAACCAGAACCTGGTGGAGTCCAACTCCCCCATCGCCAGGGATCTGCGCCTCGAGGTCTACCGCTGGGTGGACGAGGGACAGTCTGATGAGCAGGTGATCGCCCGCATGACGGCGCGCTTCGGTGACTTCGTGCGCTACGATCCCCCCTTCAAGGGCAGCACAATACTGCTGTGGGGCGGCCCCGCCCTCTTGCTGTTGCTGGCGCTCAATCGCCTGCGCAGGAGCCTGCATCGCCGGCAACCGGCTCGGGCGCCGCTTGTCGGCGACAGAGCCGAGGGAACGCTTGCCCACGACCCCAGGGCCGAGCTGAACCTCCTCATCATGGCCGAGCAGCAGGCGGGGCTTGCCCCCAACAGCCGTCTCTACCGGGAGCTGGAGCTGGCCCGCCTCGCCAACGCCACCCCAACCGCCGAGCAGGCCCTGCGCGACCGGCTGATAAGAGATAGCACCGCCCATCCGCAGCTTAGGTTTCGGCCATGGATACTAGTTGGGGCCCTGCTGCTGGCGCTGATGGCCGGCATTTATGCCGGCACTGGCCGCTATCAGGCGTGGCAGGATTATCAGTCGCGCCCCGATCCGCTGGCGGGATTGAGCCCGCGGGATCTGCAGGACAAGGAGCTGGGCGCCCTGCACCAGCGCCTGCAAGCCAACCCGGCGGATCTCGAGGCCTGGGCGGCGCTCGGCCAGTTGTATCTCTATCGGGACGAGTACACCAACGCCCTGCTCGCCTACCAGCGCCTCGCCCTGCTGGAGGGCGGCGCCAGCGCCGCGACTCAGGCCGCCCAGGCCACCGTGCTCTACTACCAGGCGGGCCAGCAGCTGACCCCGGAGGCGCAGCGCCTGCTGGCTAGTGCGCTCAAGCAGGACAAGGGCGAGGTGAGCGCCCTGATGCTGCTCGCCTCCGATCACTTCCTGCACGGCCGCTACTCCCGGGCCATCGCCCTGTGGCAGCAGTTGCTGGACGAGGAGCGCCCCCGCATCAACCGGGCCGCGCTGATCGAGGCAATTCAGACCGCCCGCATGATGGGAGGCTGACCGCACGCGTGACAGGGGCTGAATGCCCCTGTCACGTTTGTGGCCCGCACCGGTGGTATCGGCAAGGAAAATACTTGCCAGCCTCCCGTCGGCGGCCGAACAATAGGCGTCCATTGAACCTGTTTTTGGAGCCTCTCCCATGATCCCCATTCGCTGTAAAACCGTCTCTGGTGTCGCCCTCTCAACGATTGATGGTGAAACAAAGCTGCTGGTGATGAAACGGGTCAAGGGCGGTTTCTGGTGCCATGTGGCGGGCACGGTCGAGGCGGGTGAAACCGGCTGGCAGACCATAGTGCGCGAGTTTGGCGAGGAGACGGGCATCAAAGTGGCCGAGCTTTATAACGGCCAGTATCTGGAGCAGTTTTACGACGCGACCACGAATACCGTGATGGTGGTGCCAGTGTTCGTGATCTATTGCCCGCCCAATCAAACGGTTACCCTCAATGATGAGCACACCGAGTATCGCTGGTGTTCCCTCACCGAGGCCAAGGGACTGGTGAGCTTCCCCGGCCAGCAGGCGCTCTATGACCATGTCTGGCGCCATTTTGTGCAAGGCCACCCCTCGGCGCTGATGCGGATCCATGTTCCTTGATGCCACCCACCTCCTCCCTGACGCGCCTCATGGTCTAAGGCTGCCCATCGGCGTCCTCCCTGGGCGCTGGGTGGCATCTAGCCAGTTGGGCGGTGCGTCCGGGGGCGAGGGCTCAGGCCCATGGCATTCAGATGATATCGAGCTCAGGGGCACAAGATCAGGGCCCGGCACAGTGCGTCCCCTTCGCCTTCTCGCCCAGCATCATCCTGGCGCGAGCGCCGACATACGAATAAATATGCACTGAAAACACGGTTCAACCCGCCCGACATATGAACTCTTCTGCTGTTTGTATGAAGCATCGTGCTGCTGAAAATTTTCTGTGAGCCACCTCCCGCCGTTTAATTAAAGAGCCTATAACCTTGACCCGTACAATAAAAACCTGACGTGTTCCGGTTTATTTCACCATGCATCACAAAGGAGTGTCATATGTATAAAAAAGTGAAACTGGCGAGCATTATCAGCACCCTTATTCTCTCGGCCACTGCATATTCTGCAGAGATGACCGTGGGCTTCTCGCAAATTGGTTCTGAATCCGGGTGGCGAGCTGCAGAAACATCGGTCGCCAAGAGCGAAGCCCAAAAACGCGGCATCATCCTGAAAATTGCCGATGCCCAGCAGAAACAGGAGAACCAGATCAAGGCCATTCGCTCCTTTATTGCCCAGGGGGTGGATGCCATCTTTATTGCCCCCGTGGTACAGACTGGCTGGGAGCCGGTATTGCAGGAGGCGAAAGAGGCCGAGATCCCGGTCTTCCTGCTGGATCGCAATATCACGGTAAAAGATGACGGTCTCTTCATGACCGGGGTCGCCGCCGACAGCGTCCACGAAGGGGAAGTGGCGGCCCAGTGGCTCATCAAGCAGCAGGATGGCAAACCGTGCAACGTGGTGGAATTGCAGGGCACGGTGGGTGCCAGCGTGGCGCTGGATCGCAAGAAGGGCTTCCTCGACACCGTCGCGGCCGTGCCCACCATCAAGATCATCCGCACCCAGTCCGGCGACTTCACCCGCAGCAAGGGCAAGGAGGTGATGGAGAGCTTCATCAAGGCGGAAAATAGCGGCAAGAATATTTGCGCCGTCTACGCCCATAACGATGACATGGCCATCGGCGCCATCCAGGCCATTAAAGAGGCTGGGCTGAAACCGGGCACGGATATCAAGATCATCTCCATCGATGGCGTGCCGGATATATTCAAGGCGATGATGTCCGGCGAAGCCAATGCCTCGGTGGAATTGACGCCGAATATGGCAGGCCCCGCCTTCGATGCCCTGCTGGCCTATAAGAAAGACGGCACCCTGCCCCCCAAACATATCAAGACGGCGTCTATTCTGTTCGAGCCCGGGAGTGCCGAGGCGCAGCTCGAGCTGAAAAAAGACATGGGTTATTAATGCCGCTCGCCCGCTGAGCCTGCCAGTTGAATAACACGCCATATCGGCTGGGTTGCGATATGGCGTGTTATATCGGAGAGCCAATGTTCATGTCAGAGAACACTCACGATGTCGTATTGAATGCCCGTGGAATATGCAAGGCGTTTCCCGGAGTACGAGCCCTGCACCAAGTGGACTTTTCCCTGCGCCGGGGAGAGATCATGGCGCTGCTCGGCGAGAACGGGGCCGGCAAGTCCACCCTGGTCAAGACCCTCACCGGCGTCTATCAGCGTGATGCGGGCCGTATCGAACTCGATGGCGTCCCCATCTCCCCCACGGACACCGCCCATGCCCAGCGTCTGGGAATAGGCACCGTCTATCAGGAGGTCAACCTGCTGCCGAACATGTCGGTGGCGGACAACCTCTTCATCGGCCATGAGCCCCGCCGTTTCGGCTTCATCGACCGGGGCGCCATGACCCGGCAGGCCAGCGCCATCATGGCCAGCCACGGCTTCGAGATGGATGTCACCCTGCCCCTCGACCACTACTCGGTCGCCATGCAGCAGATCGTGGCCATCGCCCGGGCGGTGTCACTCTCCGCCAGGATCCTGATCCTGGACGAGCCCACCGCCAGCCTGGATGCCAGCGAAGTCCAGATGCTCTTCTCCCTGATGACGCGCCTGCGGGATCAGGGGGTGAGCCTCATCTTCATCACCCATTTTCTCGATCAGGTCTACGCCATCAGCGATCGCATCACGGTGCTGCGCAACGGCGAGCTGGTCGGCACCCGCGACACCCAGGCACTGCCACAACTGGAGCTGGTCAAGATGATGCTGGGACGCGAGCTGGACGACAATGCCCTCAAGCGGGCGGGCAAGACACTGCGCAGCCACCAGCCCATGGTGTCGTTCAGGGACTATGGCAAGCGGGGGGTCATCGCCCCCTTCAGTCTCGACGTCATGCCCGGGGAGATAGTGGGCCTCGCCGGCCTGCTCGGGTCGGGCCGCACCGAAACCGCCGAGCTGATGTTCGGCATAGTGCCAAAGGATTGCGGCGAGTGCCGGGTGCGGGGCAAGCCGGTGACCATCCGCTCTGCACGCCAGGCGGCCGCCAACGGCTTTGGTTTCTGCCCGGAGGATCGCAAGAGCGCCGGCATCATCGCCTCGGCCTCGGTGCGCGAGAACATGGTGTTGGCCCTGCAAGCCCAGCGGGGCTGGTTGCATCCCTTGTCTCGCAAGGAGCAGGACGAGATCACCGCCCGCCTCATCGAGCAGTTGGCCATCAAGACCCCGGGACCGGAGCAGCCCATCCAGTTTCTCTCCGGGGGCAACCAGCAAAAGGTGCTGCTCGCCCGCTGGCTGCTCACCAAACCCCAGTTCCTGATCCTGGACGAGCCTACCCGGGGCATCGACGTGGGGGCCCACGCCGAGATCATCCGCCTCATCGAATCCCTCTGCGCCAACGGGCTGGCCCTGCTGGTCATCTCCTCCGAGCTCGAGGAGCTGGTGGGCTATGCCGATCGGGTGATCGTCCTTCGTGACAGAAAACAGGTGGCAGAGCTTGCGACGGACGCCCTGAGCGTCCCTGCCATCATGAACGCCATTGCATGTGAGGCCTGATATGACGTCATCCATTCTTCCCCTCGCCAAGGGGTCGCGCGCCCGCAGGGAGTGGCCCACGGGCTCGGCCCAGTGCGCCGCCCTGGTGTGCGTGCTGCTCATCAATGCCCTGGTCGCCGACAACTTCTTCGCCATCCACATCCAGGATGGGCGGCTGTTTGGCAGCCTCATCGACATCCTCAACCGCTGTGCCCCGGTGGCCCTGCTCTCCCTCGGCATGACGCTGGTGATCGCCACCGGCGGCATCGACCTGTCGGTGGGAGCCGTCATGGCCATCAGCGGGGCCACCATGGCCAGCCTGGCCACCGGCGGTCACAGCCTGCCAGTCATCTTCGCCGCCGTCATCGGGGTGGGCCTTCTGTGCGGCCTGTGGAACGGCCTGCTGGTGGCGGTGTTCAAGATCCAGCCCATCGTCGCCACCCTGATCCTCATGGTGGCGGGCCGGGGCATCGCCCAGCTCATCACCGAGGGGCAGATCATCACCTTCAACAACGACGCACTCGCCTGGATCGGCAGCGGCTCCCTCTTCTATCTGCCCACCCCGGTCATCATCACCCTGGGCATGGCGCTGCTGCTCTGGCTACTGACCAAGCGCACCGCCCTCGGCCTCTTCATCGAAGCGGTGGGGATCAACATCAAGGCCGCCAAGAACGCCGGGCTCAACACCCCCATGGTGGTGATCGCCACCTACCTGTTGAGCGGCATGATGGCCGCCGTCGCCGGCATGATAGTCGCCGCCGACATCCGGGGTGCCGATGCCAACAACGCCGGGCTCTGGCTCGAGATGGACGCTATTCTGGCGGTGGTGATAGGGGGCACCTCCCTGATGGGGGGGCGCTTCAACCTCGCCCTCTCCCTGATCGGCATACTGATCATCCAGGGGGTGAACACCGGGATCCTGCTCTCCGGCTACCAACCCCAGTGGAACCAGATCGTCAAAGCCCTGGTGGTGCTGGCGGTGCTGGTCATGCAATCACCGGCCCTCAACCACCTCTTCCAGCGAGGGACTCGCCATGTTTAAACGCAACCTCCCCCTGATGGTGACCATCATGGTCTTCGTGCTGGGCTATCTGCTCTGCCTGGCCTCCTTCCCTGCCTTCATGTCCACCCGCATCATCTGCAACATTCTGACGGACAACGCGTTTCTGGGAATTGTGGCGGTGGGCATGACCTTCGTCATCCTCTCGGGGGGCATCGATCTGTCGGTCGGGGCCGTCATCGCCTTCACCGGCGTGCTGCTGGCAACCCTCATCGGGAAGCTGGGCGTCAGCCCCGTGCTGGCCATCCCTCTGGTGCTGGTACTCGGAGCAGGCTTTGGCGCCCTCATGGGCTGGCTCATCGACACCCTGAAGATCCCCGCCTTCATCATCACCCTGGCGGGCATGTTCTTCCTGCGGGGGGCCAGTTTTCTCATCTCCGAGCAGTCCCTGCCCATCGATCACCCCACCTTCACCTACCTGTCGAGCCTGTCGTGGAAGATACCGGGGGGCGGTCGCCTGAGCCTGCTGGCCCTCATCATGCTGGCGGTGGTGGTCTTCGGCATCCTGCTCGCCAACCGCACCCGCTTTGGCAACAACGTTTACGCCATCGGCGGCAACGCCACTTCGGCAGCCCTGATGGGGATCTCGGTGCGCCACACCACCATTCGCATCTACCTGCTCTCCACCACCCTGGCGACCCTGGCAGGCATCGTGTTTGCGCTCTATACCTCGGCGGGCTATCCGCTCGCCGCCGTCGGGGTGGAGCTCGATGCCATCGCCGCCGTGGTCATCGGCGGCACCCTGCTGAGCGGCGGGGTGGGCACCGTCTTCGGCTCCCTGTTCGGGGTGCTGATCCAGGGGTTGATCCAGACCTACATCAACTTCGACGGCACTCTCAGCTCCTGGTGGACCAAGATCATCATCGGCCTGCTGCTGTTTTGCTTCATCGCCCTGCAGCGCCTGCTGATCCTGGTCTCGGAACAGCGCAAGGCCGGCAAGCCCACCCCCTTCAAGCGGCAGGTT
This sequence comes from Aeromonas bivalvium, assembly GCF_046078285.1. Taxonomy (NCBI): domain Bacteria; kingdom Pseudomonadati; phylum Pseudomonadota; class Gammaproteobacteria; order Aeromonadales; family Aeromonadaceae; genus Aeromonas; species Aeromonas bivalvium. Next base: position 58,869 of record NZ_JBGXBV010000001.1, on the reverse strand, counting down.
GCCGTCGCCCCCCTTGAGTGAAACCGTCGCGGGGCCTGCCATGCGCGGGCCCAGTGACATGCCAGCAGGACGCATTGCACCGACCTCAGGTCACGTGGTTCACAACCGCAGACAAGGCGCCGGGGTTACCCAACAACGCCTCAAACAACGGGCATACAGACGATGGCCAGACGCCATGGTGAATCGCCCCTACCATTGCTCACACATGGTTATCGCATCTTTATATTGCAGTCAGCTCGAGTTGTCGCTGCGAACCATGGAAGACTTCATCAACACCTTGTTCCAATTAATGGCGGGGCCTTTGCAATCGCTGGACTATAGCTGTATCAGCACGCGCGCCAAGACCGTCGACAACAATACCCAGATGAGCGAGACCCTGGCAGGTGTGAAGGAAATGAACAAGATGACAGGGCTTGGTCTACCTGCTCGCCAGTTATTGGAATGAGTGTTCACGAAGGGTTGGGGAACAGCTACCCCACGAAGAATTTGATCAACAGCCCTCCGACATTCACTACCATGATGAGCCATTTTTGTTGCGGTAAAATCCACGCTAATTTCCATTATTGAGAATTAGGTTTTTATTATTAGTGCTTCCATTCCATCTTTAGAGGGATAAAATTTATCCATCCGAATTGGAGCGAAATTTAAAAATGAACCTCGTTGTTGCAGCACTATATATTTAGCTATGCGCTACCAGCGATAAGCTGCAACATCCCTTGGTAAAAGAACGAGGGTGGATATACAGGATTCGGTCTCATACCGACTAATTCCATCGGGATCCAAACTATCTAAGAAGAGCTGGGGCGCCATCACATCACCACATACAAAAGGACATTCATGATGTATGCACAAATAATGCAGTTCACAAAAATGCTCCGCAATCTTTCCCTTCTTATCGATAAAGCACAAAAGCATGCTGAGGCGAATGAATTTGAACCAGACGTTCTTTTGAACTCCCGTCTTTCACCAGATATGTTGCCCTTCACGAGTCAGGTGCAGATGGCGTGTGATACTGCGAGACTAGCCACCTCAGTCTTAACCGGCAAACAGGCTCCGGTTTTTGGAGACGCTGAAGAAACGATCCAGGATCTCAAAACTAGCATTGAAAAGACCATCGGATATGTCACATCGATGAAAGAAAACGACTTCTCAGGTTGGGAAGAAAGAATAGTTGCCCCTCCGGGCTGGGCCGGAGCTTTCCTTGGTATAGATTATTTCTACCAACACGCAGTTCCCAACTTTTACTTTCACATGGTGACAGCATACGCGATCCTTCGACACAAAGGTGTTAGGATCGGGAAGATGGATTATATCGGACAACTGCCTTTCCTAAGATAATGAAATAACACTCGCTGTTTCATGATTAACCCAGCTCCGGAAAAGCTATGCTCCGGAGCTTTATCATGACATTCTACCTATGTTCTGCGCTCAGGTATTTCCGAGGTCTTTTGTAAGATGGCAAATATTCTACGTCAAGCCTACTTACAAGTTGTAATGACAGGACCCCTGATAGTTAATCAGGGTTAGCTATAACTTCAGGCCAGCTTTCCAATCCATTCCGTACAAAAATCAATATATGCTCGCACCAGTGCTGAAGGGTGTTTTTGACGAGAGTACACAAGGTGTAGCGGAATTTTTTGAGTAGCTATGCCTGGCAAAAGCTGTATCAGTTCACCGCTTTCTAGCCAGGGTCTGGCCGAAAAATCCAGTAACTGAGCAACCGCCTTACCGTTCAGAGCGTAATGAATTATGGCCTGCAAGTGATTAGTGGAAAAGAAGGGGGTGTATTTAACTTTTTCGGCTCCAGAAGCCCATTCAAAAAAACCATAATTCAGACTCTCCCAGGCAGCGACTGGAAGCTGGGCCATTTCTGTGAGAGTCTCAGGAGTACCGCGATCAGCTAATAATTTAGGACTTGCTACAAACACCGTTTCCAGGTTCATAAGTAATTTGGCTATGACATCATCGCTATGCAGGTCACCAAACCTGAGCGCCACATCAATACTGTCGCCGAACAAATCAACGACCCTTTCGCTGGAATGACAGAACACTGTGATATCAGGGTAACGTTGCTGAAATTCAATCAATAAATCCCACCACAATGAAAAATTTGGTGGGATAGACAGGCGCAATTTCCCCTGCAGTGAATGGGTTGCAGTGACGGACTTATGCGCATCCTCCAGTAACTCCACACCCAGACGGGCCTGTTCAAAGAATTGTTGCCCTTTGTAGGTGGGTTTAACGCCTTGCCGCGAGCGCTCCAGGAGCTGGACTTTCAACTCCTGTTCTAACTCATTAATTTTACGACTTAACGTTGCTATCGGAACTGATATTCTTTCACTTGCGGCGGAAAAACTACCTGCATTCACTACCGCGATGAACAATTTGGTTGCGTTGAAATCCATTTTTCTTTCCATGCTTGGTCATTAAGTTCTTATTTTTGGCCATTCCATTCCATTTTGCAAAGGGTAAAATCTCGGACATAGGCTAGACGAACAAGACACTTTAAAGCGATTAATGGCATCCATCCGCAGTAGCAGACTGTGAGGCCCGGCAATCATGTCGAGAATATGGTGTCCACCGGCACAGGATTTTTCGTTGTCAAATCCATTAGTCAGACAGAAATGGTTTTTATGCCTGACTTTTATAAGAGGTACATTATGTCTGAATCAATGCTTTTTCGGGATGTCGTGCGTAAACGTCATTCAGTGCGTCATTTTCTTCCTCAACCTGTACCGGAAGGCATTCTCCGTTCGGTATTGGAGGATGCACAGCTCTCACCTTCAAACTGTAATACCCAGCCATGGCAAACGCATCTTGTCTCAGGTTCAAAAAAAGATGCACTGAGCAAGGCCATGTTAGCGGCGGATGACGCAGGACAGTTGACGCCGGATTTCAGTTTTGGCATCAATGATTTCCCTGGCGTCTATCGTGAACGTTACAAAGAGCAAGGCGCGGCCTATTATCAGGCTATCGGCATTAAACGCGATGCTTATGATCAGCGTCGCCATGCTTCACGTCGTAACCTGGAATTCTTTGGTGCGCCACATGTTGCGCTGCTTTTTATGCCGGAAGTGGGCGATAACGTTCGTGTAGCGGGAGACATAGGCATGTACGCTCAGACGCTTCTGCTATCTCTGACTGCTCACGGCTTAGGCGGTGTGCCGCAGACTATGCTGGGTTTTTACGGCGAAACCATTCGCAAAGTACTCGCTATTGAAACGTCATCGAAATTGCTGTTTGGCATCTCTCTGGGTTACCCCGACATGACTCACCCCGCAAATCAATACAGGATTAATAAAGCCCCCCTTAGTGAGAGTGTCATTTTTTATCAGTAATTGAAGTGTTTTTATATTGCTCAGCCCACTTTTCCGTCAGGACTCGTGGGCTGAATTTTTCAATATAGAGAAAGCTCGTCAAAGACGTAGAAGCCAATGGCCGCTGTGAATATTGTCAGTCATGGAGGAGAGAGGTGCATTTCAAAAGGCCGAGAAGGCCAGGATGATCTTGTTATGGACTCTGGATAGCTGCGCGGCCAAAGCGACTCATTCGGCCGCTAAGCCGCGATACGAGTGTCTCACCATTACCTGGACTGAAACGCCGGTTCGCTTCAAGCCTCAAACGCCCCCCTTCCAGAACCATACTCTACCGCACCTCTGGCGACTCTGCGCTGCAACTCGAGCCACTCACCGGGAGATACCCCCTCCCAGCCGTTGAACGCTCGATAAAACGAGTTGGAATCTTCGTAGCCGAGCAGGTACGCCGTCTCGTTGGGCTCTATCGCGCCAGTCTGCAAATAGGAGCGCGCCAGTTCGCGGCGGGTCTCCTCCACCAGTTGCTGAAAAGTGATGCCCTCATCGGTCAACCGCCGTTGCAGAGTTCGCGTACTCATCGCCAGCTCTTTGGCCAACGATTGCAGCGTCGGACGCCGGCCTGCGAGAGTGCGTTTCAGCACCTGTTTCACCGCGTAGGTGATTCTGGTGTTTTGGTCATGCTCCTGCAACTCGGCATCGAGCTGCGGGGCAATCACGGCGAGCAGCTCTTCGTTGTGGGTATAAAAGGGAAAATCCAGATCGCTGGAGCGAAACACCAGCGCATTGCGCGACGCATTGAAGGTGATCGGGCAGCCAAAGTGCCCCTCCAGCAACGCACGATGCTCGGGGCCACGCGTCAATTCGAGGCGCAGCGGGCGAATATGCCCGTCAGAGCTGTGTCGTGCCATGGCCGTCATCCAAGAGAAGCCCATATCAGTCATGATATGGGGCGGTTGCTCACTGGTTGCCAGATAATGGGAGCCGATGATCACCTCATCGCCGTTTACCTCGACACGGATCTCTTCCGGGCAGACGACCCGTTTGTAACGGGCCAGACGCTGCAGTGCATCTCGTAAACAACTGCTGCACACCGCCGCAATCGCCATCGGATGATTGCGCTCGAGTCGCATATCTGCACCCAACGTGAGACCAAATGCCACATCGCCACAATGGTCTGAGATCGTGCTCCACAGGGAAAACAACTCTGCCGTGGAGGCATAGATCTTATCTTGCTGAAAAAACAGCTCAGGCAGTCCGGCTTTGCGCTGCAACATCTCTAACGAGAGACCCCGCTCTGCAATGCGCAGCATCCACTGTTTGGAAATTCGAAAACGATCGATCATCGTGTGGTGTACTCAATCAAAGTAGATAACGTGACCTTGTCAGGTCGCTGATACCGCTTGGCGGCATTGGTGGGCCAATGCCGCTTGTTAGCAAAAAAATATCTGACATCACACCATGCAGTCATTCACGTTCTTGATATGTGAAGGTGCCATGTCATCGGCTCACCCAAGGGCCCATTGCTCAGGTTTTGTTGGATGCCTCATCGGCCACATATTCCGGCCAACCGCCGGCCATGGCTCGGTAGAGCGACACCACGGCCAGGGTATATCCGACCCGACTCTGTGCCAACGCATCCTGGCTTTGCAGACGCACGTTTTCGGCATCCAGCAACGCCAGCAGATCGATGGCGCCCTGGTCGAAGCGCACCTTGGCCGCCTCGGTGGCACGCACGCTGGCTGCAGCAGCCTGCTCCAGATGCTGGCGCTGCTGCTCACTGCGTGACACCTGAACCAGTGCATTCTCGGTCTCTTCCAGCGCGGTGAGGACAGCCTTCTGATAGCTGGCCAGCTCACCGGCTGCCTGCGCATTGCTGGCAGCGATACGCGCGCGAACGCGGCCAACATTCAAGAATGAGCCATCAACACCGAGTATCAGCGACCGGGTCTCACTGTCCTGTGCAAACAGAGAGCCGGCATCCAATGCCTGAGTACCGATCAAGCCCCCCAGGGTAAATCGGGGGAAGAGATCGGCAGTGGCCACACCGATGCGCGCTGTCGACGCGGCCAGGCGATGCTCGGCAGCAGCCACATCCGGACGGCGGCGAAGCAGCTCGCCGGGCGCCTGCATGGGCACATTGGCAGGCAACTGCGCCAGCGCTGCCGGCGCCGCCAGCTCGCTAATCAATGACTCCGGCACATTACCGGTCAGCACGCCAATCCGGTGGGTGGCCAGCGCAATTTGCGCCTCCAGTGGCGGGATGCTGGCGCGGGTCGTTTCGAGCTGGGTACGGCTTCTATCCACATCAAACGCGCTGGCCATGCCCGCCCCTTGCCGCAGTTGCAACAGCGACAGGGTTTGCGCCTGGTTGGCGGCGTTGTCACGGGCGATGCCCAGCTGCTCCTGCCAGCCGCGCAGCTGGAAGTAGGTCTGGGCCAGTTCCCCCACCACCGCCACCTGCATGGCAGCCATATCATCGGCACTGGCACGGGTGTCGGCGCGCTGCGCTTCCACGGAACGCCGCACGCGGCCAAACAGATCCAGCTCCCAGCTAAAGCCGACACTACCCTGATATTGGTGATAATCGCGATCGGCAGCCGCGACGCCGGGCTGCTGACTGGCACTGCTGCGCTCATTGCTTGCCTGCGAGCTGGCGGTGAGCGAAGGCAGCAAGTCGTACTTTGCGCTACCCAGCATGGCATTGGCCTGCTGATAATTGGCCAGTGCCAGCTGCACATCGTGGTTATGACGCAGGGCAAGCTCAACCAGTTTGGTGAGCTCCGGGTCGTTAAATCCGCGCCAGAACGCCGGCCCCGCATCAGGAGCCGGCTCTTGACGCTCTGTGGCCTCCAAACGGGCATAGCTGCTCACGGCCGGCAGGGCCGGACGTTCAAAGTCCGGTCCGACACTGCACGCTGACAACAGTGCGGCGAGGCTCACTGTGAGCACGCGACGGAATGGATTGGCTTTCGAGTTCACATACATAGCAAAGTCACTCGTCCAAAAAGAGGTTGGAATGCGCCCGAATTCAGAGCGGATCGCCCACGAAGGTCGACTCGCCATGCTGGACCAAGGGCCGACCGGAGAGCTTACGCAGCGCCACGTAGAACACCGGGGTCAGGAACAGGCCAAACAGCGTCACCCCCAGCATCCCGGCAAAGACCGTGATACCGGTCACCGAGCGCACCTCCGCCCCGGCGCCCGTGGAGAGCACCAACGGAACCGTGCCGGCGATAAAGGCGATTGATGTCATCACAATCGGGCGCAACCGCAGCCGGCATGCCTTCAACGCGGACTCGACAATGCCACGACCGTCCATCTCCAGCTCACGGGCAAACTCGACGATCAGGATGGCGTTCTTGCACGCCAGCCCCATCAGCACCACCAGCCCCACCTGAACGAAGACGTTGTTATCACCACCTGTCATCCAGACCCCGAACAGCGCCGAGAGCAGCGTCATCGGCACAATCAGGATCACCGCCAGCGGCAGGGTCCAGCTTTCATACAGTGCCGCCAGCACCAGGAACACCAGCAAGATAGCCACAGGGAAGACGATAAAGGCGGCATTGCCCTGAGTGGCCTGCTGATAGCTCAAGTCAGTCCACTCGGTGGCCATCCCCACCGGCAATACCTGCCCGGCGATATCGGTCAATTTGCCCATCACCTGTGCCGACGAAAGCATGCGCGGATCGGCCTCACCGGCCAGATCGGCGGCGGGATAGCCGTTAAAACGCAGCACCGGGTCCGGACCGTAGGTTTCCTTGATGGTCACCATCGAACCGATCGGTACCATCTCGCCGCGGGCATTGCGGGTTTGCAGCTTGCCGATGTCCTCCACGCTATCGCGAAACGCCCCGTCCGCCTGCGCAATCACCTGCCAGGTACGACCAAACTGGTTGAAGTCGTTCACATAGGTCGAACCCAGATAGGTCTGCAAGGTATCGAACAGCTCGGTCAGCGCGACCCCTTGCGCCTTGGCTTTGACGCGATCCACATGGGCATCGAGTTGCGGCACGTTGGCCTGATAACTCGTAATTGGGTACGCCATGCCCGGTGTCTGGGCTACTGTGCCCTGCATGGCCTGCACGGCTTCTTGCAGTTTGCCGTAACCGAAATTGCCACGGTCCTCGATAAACATCTGATAGCCGTTACCGCTGCCGAGCCCCAGGATCGGCGGCGGCATCATCGAGAAGGCGAAGCCCGCTTGCAGACCAGCGATCTTCTGGTTTATCTCGGCATTGATCTGGGCCGCTGTGCGACCATTGCGCTCCGCAAACGGCTTGAGCGGTATGAACGCCACCCCGGTATTGGGTGTGTTGGTGAACTGCAGCGCGTTAAGACCCGGGAACGAAATGGTGTGCGCCACCCCGTCGGTCTCTTGTGCGATCTGGGCGACCTTGCGCAGCATCTCGTCGGTGCGGGCAATCGACGAACCTTCCGGCAGTTTTACCCCGGCGATCAGATAGAGCTTGTCCTGGGTCGGGATAAATCCGGGTGGCACCTGCTTGAACATCACACCGGTAGCGCCGAGCAGCAGGGCATAAACCACAAACACGGCGCCACGGCGACCAAGGATACGGGAGATGCTGCGCTCATAGCGCTCGGAGCTCGACTTGAAGATCCTGTTAAACGGACGGAACAACCATCCCAGCAAGTAGTCAATCAGTCGGCTCGGGCCATCCTTGGGCGCATCGTGCGGTTTGAGCAGACGAGCGGCCAGCGCCGGCGACAAGGTCAAGGAGTTGATGGCCGAGATCACGGTCGAGATGGCGATGGTGACGGCGAACTGCTTGTAGAACTGGCCGGTGACACCGGACAAAAACGCCATCGGCACAAACACGGCGCACAGCACCAGCGCGATCGCAATGATCGGCCCGGAGACTTCACGCATCGCCTGATGCGCCGCAGCCACCGGCGAGAGCCCCTCTTCGATGTTACGCTCGACGTTCTCCACCACCACGATGGCATCGTCCACCACAATCCCGATGGCGAGCACCAGACCGAACAGGCTCAGGGTGTTGATGGAAAAACCCAGTACATAGAGGGCAGCAAAGGTCCCCACCACCGACACCGGCACGGCGATCAGCGGAATGATCGAGGCACGCCAGGTCTGCAGGAACAGGATCACCACCAGCACGACCAGCAATACTGCTTCGAGCAGGGTGTCCACCACCGCACTGATCGAATCACGCACAAAGATGGTGGTGTCGTAAACAGCTTCATACTTCACATCAGACGGGAAGGTCTTCTGCATCTGGTTCATCGCATTGATGACCGCATCGCGGATCTCGAGCGCATTGGCGCCCGGCGACTGGAAGATACCGATACCGACCGCATTCTTGCCATCGAGCTGGGAGCGCAGGGTGTAATCGCCGGCGCCGAGCTCAACGCGGGCCACATCGGCCAGACGCACCACTTCTCCGTTATCGCCATTTTTCAGCACGATATCGCCGAATTCCTGCTCGCTGCGCAGACGCCCCTGGGCGTTGATCAGCGTGAGGAACTGGCTGTTTGGCATCGGCTCGGCACCCAGTTGGCCAGCCGACACCTGCACGTTCTGTTCGCGCATGGCGCTGACCACATCACTGGCCGTCAGGCCCAGAGAGGCAATTTTGTCCGGGTCAAGCCAGGCGCGCATGGCATAGTCACCACCACCAAACACTTGGGCATCCCCCACCCCCGGGATCCGCGCCAGCGCATCTTTCACATGCAGACGCGCGTAGTTACGCAAGTACAGGGTGTCGTACTTGCCGCCTGGCGAAGTCAAATGCACCACCATCAGAAACGTCGGAGACTGCTTCTGGGTGGTCACGCCCTGGCGGCGCACATCTTCCGGCAGACGAGCCTGTGCCTGCGCCACACGGTTTTGTACCTTGACCGCGGCCTCGTCGGGATCAGTGCCCGGACGGAAGGTGATGGTCATCTGCAACACGCCGTCAGAGCCAGCCACCGACTTGAAATACATCATGCCTTCGACGCCATTGATCGCCTCTTCCAGCGGCGTGGCCACGGTTTCAGCGATCACCTTGGGGTTGGCGCCCGGATAGACGGTTCGTACCACTACCGACGGCGGCACCACTTCCGGATACTCACTCACCGGCAAGTTCGGAATGGTGATCAATCCGGCAGCGAAGATCACGATCGACAGCACAGCCGCAAAAATTGGCCGATCAATAAAGAAACGGGAAAAGCCCATGGAATAGGTCCTTAAACAGACTGTTCGAGAGAGACCGGGCGCGTCAGCACACGCGCCGCGGTGGACATTGGGGCGGTCATTTCATCGCCGCCGTCAATGCTGCAGCGCCCTGCATCGGCACCTCTCTGGCGTTCACCGGCATGCCCGGCATGAACACTTTCTGATAGCCTTCGATGATCACGCGATCGCCAGCTACCAATCCTTTCTCGATGATGCGAAGCCCCTCGGCTTCCCGTCCCGGAATCACGTCACGACGCTGGGCCTTGCCATCTTTGTCGACCACATAGACATATTTACGGTCCTGATCAGTCAGCAGGGCCTTGTTGTCGATCAGCACGGCATCGGGAATGCGGCCACCTTGCAGGCGTACACGGGCAAACAGACCTGGGGTCAAAAAGCGATCTTTGTTATCCAGAATGGCGCGTACGCGAAGGGTGCCGCTGCTGCGCTCCACCCGGTTGTCGAGAAAGTCGACCTCGCCGGTATGGAAGAAGCCCTCCTCATTGGAGAGCCCGACCTGAACCGGGATCTTGGCGCTGTTGCCACCGAGGTCAGTGCGGGCGCGCTGGGTGTAACGCAGGAATGCATTCTCATCGATGTCGAAATAGGCATACATCTTGTCTTGCGACACCAGTGTGGTCAGCACGCTCGCAGCGCCGTCTGCCGTGACCAGGTTGCCCTTGGTCACCAGTGCACGCCCTGCCCGACCGACGATCGGCGCGCGTACCTGGGTCCATTCCAGATTGAGCTTTGCCGTATCGACCGCCGCCTGGGCCGCCATCATATCGGCCTGGGCCGCTTTATCGGCAGCGTTGCGCTGCTCCCACAGCTCGGTAGAAATGGCGTGTTGGGCGACCAGCACCTTGGCGCGGCGCGCTTCGTTGCGGCTCTGTGCCGCCACACTGGTCGCACGAGCAAGCTGTGCATTGGCACGCGCCAGCTCGGCGCGGTAATTGCGGGCATCGATAGTGAACAGCACATCGCCTTGTTTCACCTCCTGACCTTCCCGATAGTTCACGCTCTCGAGATACCCAGATACACGGGGACGCAGTTCGACACTTTGAATCGCTTCAATGCGGCCACTGTATTCATCCCACTGGGTCACCGGATTGAACACAACCTGCGCCGCGCTCACCTCGGGCGGCGCCATCGATACTGGGACGGACTTGTCGTTGCAACCGGCAAGCAACAGGGTACCCAAGGTCAACACTACCAACAAAGGCGATGCGTCATACCGTAAAATATGTATGTTTTTCATATAGATGATTCCAATTGTGGAATAGGAAAAAAAACGTGATGTGCGATGGTCAAATCGTCGCCAAAACGGGAGATTGGTCACAAATTGAGGCAGAACAGAACAATACAAGGGGCAAGACATAACCTATATGCAGAACGCGCCAATTTACTTGCCAAACGCGCCAAACCATTAAGATTGCGTTAATAGAAACGGCTGAGCAGCTAGAAAAGCAGGGGCGATTCATCCGACAGGAGCGGAGCAAGCGGTTTGGTTGCCGGAGTCATGGGCTGGGTGACTGATTGTTCTTGTGGGTCGACTGTGGCGTCTGCGGGTAACTGAATGGGCTTGGGTCTGGAACGCACACAGGCAGCAAGCAGCTGGGTCACCTTGTGGCGTGCACAAAGCTTGTCTCGGGTATGCAGGGATTTTTTGATCTCTTTGCGACGACCACAGGGGAGCGTGGTGACTTTCCGGTAATACCAGATGCCGTGGGGACTGAGCCAGAGATTCATGTCGAGCGCTCCTGTCGTCCACACAGAGTGGATGACCAAGGGGCTCCTGGAGGCTAACTTATTGAATGGCAGAAACAGGTGGTGGCCCTACCAGCCACATCCCGGCACTCGAGTCCCCCACCTTGGCTGCTACCTTCCGGTCCTGACCAGGTCGACGGGTTATCAATGCGAGAGGACCAATAGGACCACCGGCGAGGAGAATAGGCAAACTGGCCGGTCAATGCAATGGCTTTCTGCCCTGCTGCGCCCCGACTGACGGATTTTCCAGCAACCTGGGCAAAGAGTCGGCAATCTAGCTAAAAATCATGAATTTGGCACCGACGCACAGCAGCAGCAGGGCAAATCCCTGGCGCAGACGCTGGGGAGAGAGGCGATGGGCCAACCGGGCGCCGAGTCGGGCAAACTGGGTACTGGTCAGCACTATGCCAAGCCAGGCGGGCAGATAGACATAGCCCAGGCTCCATGCTGGCAAGGCGGCATGACCCCAGCCTGCGTAGAGATAGCTCAGGCTCCCCGCCAGGGCGATGGGAATGCTGCCGGCCACCGAGACGGCCACCGCCTGCTTCATGGGCACGCTGTTCCAGGTGAGATAGGGTACGGTCAGCGAGCCGCCGCCGATGCCAAACATGGCGGAGAGCCAGCCAATCAGGGTGCCGGCGATGCCTGTTCCCACCGGGCCGGGCAGGTGCCGCTCCGCCTTGGGCCTCAGATTGAGGCCCATTTGCAGCGCCATGGCCCAGGCGAAGCAACCGATGATGAGATTGAGGGTGCCGGCGCTGAGCAGGTTGGCCGTCATGCCGCCGAGCCAGGCCCCCACCATCATGCCCCCCGCCAGCCGGCGAATGAGGGGCCACTGTACCACTCCCTTGCTGTAGTGCACCCGCAGGGAGCTCAGGCCGGTGAAGATCATGGTGAGCATGGAGGTGCCAAGGGCCAGGTGGGTCACTATCTCGCCGGGAATGCCCTGGGCATGAAAGCTCACCACCAGCACGGGCACTATGATGAGGCCGCCTCCTATGCCAAACAGCCCCCCCAATATGCCCGCAAAGGCTCCCAGCAACAGATAACCCAGAAACAGCATCTCGTGTCCTTGTGACCAGCCCAGGCGGCCGTCCGGCTGGACGACGGCCTGGGCAAAAAAAAAGAGGTGGCCCAGGGGCCACCTCGCTATTGTGCCGACTAACTCAGAGGAATGGTACCGTCCATCACCTTGTAGAAGGCCAGCACGGCAAACCCCAGCAGGGCCGCCGTCATCCCCTGCTCCAGCCGGTTGAGGCCACGCAGGCCATGGTGCTGACGCGCCTTCCAGTAGATGAAGATGCCCGGGCTGTAGAGCAGGGCCACCAGCAGCAGGTACTCGATCCCGGCGGCATAGACCAGCCAGCAGCCGTAGCCGGTGGCCACCAGGGCCAGCAGCATGTCCCGTTTGCGCTGATGGGGCTGGCCCTGATAGGTCTGGCCACTCAGGGCCAATTTGAGACCATATGCGCCGGAGAAGACGTAAGGCACCAGGGCCGCGGCCGTGGTGATGTTGACCAGGGCCAGATAGGTGCTGCTCTGGAAATAGATGATGATGAGGAAGGCCTGCACCAGGCAGGTGGAGCACCAGAGAGCGACTCTGGGAGAGCCCCGTTCGTTCTCCCGGGCGAACCAGGCCGGAAAGACCCCTGTCTTGCCGGCGATGAAGGGCACCTCAGCCGCCAGCACTGTCCAGCTCAGCAAGGCCCCCATCACGGAGATCACCAGACCTATGTTGATGAGCCAGGCGCCCCAGGGGCCGACCACGGCCTCCAGTATCATGGCGGTGGAGGGATTTTTCAGGGTCGCCAGTTCGGGTTGGCTCATCACCCCCAGGGAGAAGAGGGTGACCATGACGTAGAGGGTCAGGGCACCGAGCAGGGCCAGCACTGTGGCGCGCCCCACGTCCTTGCGATGGCGGGCCCGGGCCGACACCACCACGGCCCCCTCGATGCCGATGAAGACCCAGAGGGTCACCTTCATGGTGGATTTGACCTGCTCCATCACGGAGCCAAGCTCGCTATTGCCCTGGCCCCAGATATCCAGGGTGAAAGTATCCAGATTGAAGGCAAGCAGCACGGCGACGCAGAACACGATGAGGGGCACCATCTTGGCGATGGTGGTCACTATGTTGACCAGGGCCGCCACCTGCACCCCCCGCAGCACCAGGGCGTGTACCGACCAGATGAGCAGAGAGGCGAGCGTGATGGCGATCGGGGTATTGCCATCGCCGAAGATGACCCTGTCCGGGGTGTCGAAGAAGTAGCTCAGGGCGCTGAACACCACCACGGCATAGGAGACGTTGGCCAGCAGCTGGCAGATCCAGTAACCCCAGGCGGCGTTGAAGCCGACGAAGTCGCCGAAACCGGCCTTGGCATAGCTGAAGATGCCGCCATCGAGATCCGGGCGGCGCAGGGAGAGGGTCTGATAGACCAGGGCCAGGCAGATCATGCCAAGCCCGGTGATGGTCCAGCCCAGGGCCACGGCCCCGACGCTGGCATGGGCGGCGATATTCTGCGGCAGGCTGAACACCCCCGCCCCTATCATGGAGCCGATCACCAGGGAGATGAGCGCACCGAGCCCGAGTTTCTTGTCCATCGCTATCCTGTTGCTTGTCTGGGCGGCGGTTGAGGATCCCTGCTCAATTCGACTCGCATCATCTGGGAGCGACTATCCCTGCCCCTGAAAAAGGCGGCAACTATATTGCATGACTATACGGCTCGCAATCCTTCGCCATATCAATCGTTGACCACCTTGACCGGGCGCAATTTTACAGAAGTACGGGGATCGGCGTGTGAGCTGGGTCAAACTCTGCCGGATTGGGGTCAGATCCCGCCATCTTTTCCCTCTGCACGCCCCATGGCATGGCTGCATGGCCATGCAAATGGCGCCCACTGCAAATGGCGACGGGGAGCCCAGGGCTCCCCGTCGCTGGCCGCCTGTGGCCGTCTTGAGCTAGAGCCGCAAGCCGCCGTCCAGCTCTATCATGCGTCCGGAGAGATAGTCGTTGCCGAGAATGAAGGCCACCGCATCGGCCAGCTGATCGGCCTCCCCCAGGCGAGCCGCGGGGATCGCTTGCAGCATGCGATCCATGGCCTCGGGTTTCATGGCCGCCGTCATCTCGGTGGCGAACACCCCGGGGGCAATACCCATCACCCGGATGCCGTGGCGCGCCAGCTCCCGCGCCCAGGTCACCACCAGGGCCGCCACCCCCGCCTTGCTGGCGGCATAGTTGCTCTGCCCCATGTTGCCGGCCCGGGCGATGGAAGAGATGTTGATGATGACCCCTCCCTCGCCGTGGCGCGCCATCAGGGCCGCCCCCTCGCGGCCGCACAGGAAGATGCCGGTCAGATTGACGTCGATCACCGCCTGCCACTGGGCCAGGCTCATCTTCTCCACCAGCTCTCCCCCTTTCACCTTGATCAGCATGCCGTCCCGCAGGATCCCGGCGCAGTTGACGAGGCCGGCAAGGGAACCCAGGTGCTGGATGGCGGCAAAGCTCGCCTCCACCTCCTGCTCGTCGGCCACGTTGCAGACATGGAGCGAGCAGACTCCGCCCCGGCTCTGCAGCTCGGCCTCGGTGATCTCAAGATCCGCCCGGTTGACATCGATCAGGGCCAACCTGGCCCCCCGTGCCGCCAATGCCAGGGCGATGGCTCGCCCCAGTCCCCGCCCCGCCCCTGTCACGGCGATCAGCTTGTTGTTCAGTTCCATCTCGGCTCCTCCTTGTCTCTGTCGACGGGCCCGCGGCGGCCCGCCCCTTGGCCATCTCGCCTCACTCGGGTTCCCGATAGAGGTTGAGGATGCTGGAGAAATCCCTCTCCCCCTCCCCCCGGCTGGCGTGCAGGTTGAACAGGTTGCGGGCCAGGGCCCCCAGGGGGACTGCGCTGTGGGCATGCTCGGCCAGGGCCATGGCCAGCCCAAGGTCTTTCACCATGAGCCGGGTCATGAAGCCCCCCTCATACCCGCGCGATGCGGGCACCTTCTCCATCACCCCGGGCCAGGGATTGTAGCGTTCCAGGCTCCAGTTGCTGCCCGAGCTCTTGGCCATGATGCCGGAGAGCACGGCCGGATCCAGCCCCTCCTTCACCCCCAGCGCCAGGGCCTCCGCGGTGCCCGCCATCTGGATGGCGAGCAGCATGTTGTTGCACATCTTGGCGATCTGGCCCGCCCCCAGGGCCCCGGCATGGAACAGGTTCTGCCCCATGTGGGCCAGGATGGGCTTGGCCGCCTCGAAATCGGCACGCTCGCCACCGACGATGAAGGTGAGGGTACCGGCCACGGCCCCGGCCACCCCGCCGGAGACGGGGGCATCGATGAAGCGATGGCCCAGGGCCCTGGCGGCCTCCCCCACGGCGCGGGCCGAGGCCACGTCTATGGTGGAGCAGTCGATGACCAGGGTGTCCGGGCTCAGGGCCGCCAGCAGGCCGTTGCCCACTATGTCCCCAGATCCCGTGCCGAGCCAGAGTCCCACCACATGCTCCCCGGCGGGCAGCATGCTGATCACCAGATCGCAGCCCGCGACCGCCTGGGCGGCGCTGGCGGCGCAATGACAACCCGCCTGCCCGGCGGCGATAAGATGATCGGGCAGCAGATCGAACACCTGCACCCTCAGCCCCGCCCTGGCCAGGTTGGCCGCCATGGGCCCCCCCATGTTGCCAAGGCCGATAAACCCTACCCCTGTGATCATGATGCTCTCCCTTGCTTGTCCGTTTGTTCCTTCAGCTCGCGCCACAACGGGTTGTCCGTCTCTCCCGCCAGGGCCGGCCAGCGATAGAAGTCCGCGATCCCGTCCAGGGCCTGGGGCCCCTGCCAGTGAGGCTCCTTGTCCTTGTCGATGAGCAGCGCCCTGACCCCTTCGATAAAATCGCCCCTGAGCACGCAGTTCACCGACAGGGTCAGCTCCTCGGCGAAGGCCTCGGCCAGGGAGAGGTGGCGCCCCTGCCAATACTGACGCCACAGCAAGGCCCGGCTCAAGGGACTGCCGCCGCGGCAGGTCTCACGCTGCTGGGCCAGCGCCCCCTCCAGGGGGGCCTCGAACAGGCGGGCCAATACCCCTTCCAGGCTGAGGCCCGCCAGCAAGGCATCAATCTGATCCCGACAGGGCAGCAAGAGGGGGGGCGGCAGGGTCGCCTGATCCGCCAGGGCGGCAAAGCACAACGCCAGCGCATCATCCAGGGCCTCGCCCTCCTGTTGCCAGTCCAGCGCCAGCAGCGACGCCATCAGGCGCGGGCGATCGGTGCGGGCCAGGGCCCAGTCCGCCAGCCCCAGCCCCAGGGCATCGGCGCCGTTGCAGCGGGCCCCGGTGAGGCCGAGCCAGAGTCCGAGCCGCCCGGGCAGGCGGCTCAGCCACCAGCTCGCCCCCACGTCGGGGTAGAGGCCTATGCTCACCTCCGGCATGGCCAGCAGACTCGATTCCGTGACCAGCCGAAAACGGGCCCCCGCCAGCAGTCCCATGCCCCCCCCCATGCAGATGCCGTCGGCGAGGCAGACAAGGGGCTTGCCATACTGGTGGATCAACAGGTCGAGCCGGTACTCCTGCAAGAAGAAGTCCCGCGCATAGCGAAACAGCTCGCCATCGCTCATGCGCTGGCGCTCATGGTAGAAGGAGCGGATATCCCCCCCGGCGCAAAATGCCTTCTCCCCTGCCCCCTCCAGCAGCACGGCGCACACCCGGGGATCTTGCTCCCAGTCGCGCAGGTGCCGAGTCAGGGCCTGGATCATCGGCAGGCTCAAGGCATTGAGGGAGGCGGGGCTGTCCAGGGTCAACACCCCGAGCCATCGGCCATCCCGGGTCGGCAACCGCTCTGCCCGGACTCCCTCTCTCATCTCAGACGTCATCGATACCCCCTCATCCTGGCTGCTGGCTCGCTTCATTGCGCTCGCTTGTCTCCCCATAACGCCAGCGCGGCGCCCGTTTCTCGAGAAAGGCGGCCACCCCCTCCCGCTGATTGGGGTCTTCGAAGAGACGAAGAAAGAGGGTGCGTTCCATGGGCAGGGCCTGATCCCTGGGGCGACGGCGCCCCTCGTTGATGAGCTGCTTGCAGGCGCGCAGGGCGGCCGGGCTCTGGCGCTCGGCATGGGCCGCCATCTGGCGCGCCGCCTCCCAGGCGCGACCCACCTTGACCACCTCCTCCACCAGGCCGATCTGATAGGCCAGGGTGGCATCCACCTTCTCGCCGCACAGTATCATACGCTTGGCCCAGCCCGGCCCCACCAGCTCGGTCAAGCGCTGGGTGCCGCCAGCGCAGGGCAGCAGGCCCACCGACGCCTCCGGCAGCCCCATGATGGCCTGCTGCTCGGCGATGCGAATGTCGCAGGCCAGCGCCACCTCCAGGCCCCCTCCCATGGCAAAGCCATTGATGGCGGCGATACTGACCCCGTGAAAGCGGGCCAGGGCTTCGAACGCCTCGCCAAAGGCCTGGGCCACCTGCTCGGCATGTTGGCTATCGCCATCGGCAAACATCTTGAGATCGGCGCCGGCGCAGAAGAACTTGTCGCCGGCCCCGCGCACGACCAGGGCCACTATCTCGGGTTTGCCATCGAGTTCGGCCATCATCTGCACGAAGGCGCGCAGGCTGGCCAGGGTCCAGGTGTTGGCGGGGGGATGGTCGAGGGTGATGTAGGCCACGTGGCCATGGTATTCGAGCTGTATCCTCGTCATGGGATCATCCTTGTGTGTGGGCGGCATCTGGCGCCCCTCATTCCAGGATCAGGGAAGGGTTCGCCAGCAGGCGGCGGGCGATGATGAGTCGCATCACCTCGTTGGTTCCCTCCAGAATGCGATGGACCCGGGTGTCACGCAGGTAGCGTTCAAGCGGGTATTCGCGGATATAACCATAGCCGCCAAAGAGTTGCAGGGCCTCGTCGCAGACCCGATAGCCCACGTCCGTGGCCAGACGCTTGGCCATGGCGCACCAGGCGCTCTTGTCCGGGCTGCCGCCATCGAGCCTGTCGGCAGCCTGGCGCACCAGCAGGCGGGCGGCGGCAAGCTCGGTGGCCATGTCCGCCAGACGAAACTGCACGCTCTGGAATTCGCCGATGGGATGGCCAAATTGCTGGCGCTGCTGCACATGGGCCAGGGCGTCATCCAGCGCCTGCTGGGCGGTGCCCACCGAGCAGCTGGCGATGTTGATGCGCCCGCCATCCAGGGCCTGCATGGCGAACCTGAACCCTTCTCCCTCCTCCCCCAGCCGGTATCGGGTTGGGATGCGCACGGCGTTGAAGGCCACCTCCCGGGTCGGCTGGCTGTGCCAGCCCATCTTCTCCTCTGCCTTGCCGTAGCTCACACCGGGCGTATCGGCGGGTACCATAAAGGCAGAAATGCCCCTGGCCCCCTCCCCTCCGGTACGGGCCATCACCACCAGCACATCCGTGCTGCCCGCCCCCGAGATGAACACCTTGCTGCCCTCGATGAGGTAGTCATCGCCATCGCGCACCGCCCGGGTCTTGAGGGCGGCGGCATCCGATCCCGCCCCCGGTTCGGTGAGACAATACGAGCCCAGCAGCTCGCCGCAGCTAAGCCTTGGCACCCACTCTGCTGCCACCTCACTCGGTAGCCAGCTGCCCAGCATCCAGCTCACCATGTTATGGATGGTGAGATAGGCCGTGGTGGAGGTGCAGCCCATGGCCAGACGCTCGAAGATGAGGCTGGCATCGAGCCGTGACAGGCCAAGACCGCCGTACTGCTCCGGGGTGTAGAGGCCGCAAAAGCCCAGTGCCGCCGCCTCCCTGATGGTGGGGATGGGGAACTCGTGCTCCCTGTCCCAGCGGGCGGCATTGGGCTTGAGCGCCTCGTTGGCAAAGGCGGTAGCGGCCTCGCAGTAGGCGCGCTGATCCTCGGTCAGATTGAAATTCATGGGCAGCTCGCCTCCCTCAGCGCAGATTGATGGTCATGTTGGGGCCGGTGGGTATGTCTTCGTCGAACCAGCGTTCGGTCACCGTCTTGGTCTCGGTGTAGAAGCGCACCGCCTGCTTGCCGTAGGCGTGCAGATCCCCGTAGAAGGAGCCGCGCCAGCCGGTGAAGGAGAAGAAGGGCAGCGGCACCGGGATGGGGACATTGATGCCCACCTGGCCCACCGCCACCTCGTGGCGAAACTTGCGGGCCGCTGCGCCGCAGCCGGTGAAGAGGGAAGTGCCGTTGCCATAGGGGTTGGCGTTGATGAGGGCGAGCGCCTCGTCCAG
This sequence comes from Aeromonas bivalvium, assembly GCF_046078285.1. NCBI lineage: Bacteria > Pseudomonadati > Pseudomonadota > Gammaproteobacteria > Aeromonadales > Aeromonadaceae > Aeromonas > Aeromonas bivalvium. The sequence goes on along the minus strand of NZ_JBGXBV010000001.1, from coordinate 39,408 downwards.
GCTCTCCACCTCCAGGCAGGCGAGCACGGGGCCGAAGATCTCCTCTTGATAGATGCGCATCTCGGGGGTGACGCCGCGAAACAGGGTGGGCCCCACCCAGTTGCCCACCGGGTAGCCCGGCACCTGGCACAGGGTGCCATCGAGCAGGCATTCGGCCCCCTCCTGCTTGCCGGCCTCGATCAGGTTCTCCACCCGCACCCTGGCCTCCGGGCTGATGAGGGGGCCATAGGCCGCTTGCGGATCGTCCCACACCCCGGGTCTGACCCTGGCAAACTCGGCGGCGAGATCCGGGATCCACTCCCTCGAGCTCCCCACGAACACCGCCACACTGATGGCCATGCAGCGCTGACCGGCGGCCCCCACCCCGGCCCCCACCAAGTTGCCGAGCACCTGCGCCTTGTTGGCATCCGGCATGATCACCATGTGGTTCTTGGCGCCGACGAAACACTGGGCCCGCTTGAGGTGGTCGGTGGCGGTGCGATAGACGTGGGCCCCGACCCGCGCCGAGCCGACGAAGCTGACCGCCTTCACGTCCGGGTGGGCGAGCAGCGCGTCCACCTGCTCGGCGCCGCCGTGCACCACGCTGAGGATGCCTGGGGGGGCCCCCGCCTCGGTAAACAGCTCGGCCAGGCGCATGGGGGTGAGGGGATCCTGCTCGGAGGGCTTGAGCACGAAGCCGTTGCCGCAGGCCACCGCCAGGGGAAACATCCACAGCGGTATCATGGCCGGGAAGTTGAACGGCGTGATGCCGACGCAGACCCCGAGCGGCTGCACCCAGGAGTGGCCATCCACCCGGCGCGCCACATTGCCCATGGTCTCCCCCATGGTTTGGCTGGCGACGCCGCAGGCCTGCTCCACCACCTCGATGCCGCGCCACACATCCCCCCTGGCATCGGCGAAGTTCTTGCCGGTCTCCTGGGCCAGCAGGGTCGCCAGCTCGTCGTGATGCTGTTTCAGCAGATGCTGATAGTTGAACATGACTCGGGCCCGCTCGGGGGCCGGCACCTCTCGCCACAACAGATAGGCGTCGTGAGCGGCCCGCACCGCCAGATCCACCTCCTCGGCCGTGGCCCTGGGGGCGCGCGCCAGCAGGCTCTGATCCGCCGGATTGGTCACCTCGATCCACTGATCCGTGGTCGAGGCGTGGGGCCCGCCATGGATATAGAGCGGCAGATCCCCGTACAGGGTGGCATGGCTGGTCATCTTCCTCACTCCTTTGAGTCTTGTTCGCCGAATGGGTGGCAGGGGCTGGCACGGCGGCGCCCCTCGCCTGCCCGGAATTTACCTTAGACTAACAATTGATTTACGTTTACGCTAACGTAAACTTATTCGAGTGATGGACTGACCAGTTTGGCCCCTGCCTGAACCCATACGGGGCCCATTGAAACCACCCCCTTCAACGAGGAGAGCAAGGATGCACGCAGTGATGGACGAGACCCTGTGCGCCCTGACCGAGCAGGTCGAGGCCTTCTGCCAGAAAGTGATCGCGCCGCGGGCCGCCGAGATTGACCAGAGCAACAGCTTCCCCCGGGATCTCTGGCCCCAAATGGGTGAGCTGGGACTGCACGGCATCACGGTGGCGGAGTCCTGTGGCGGGGTGGATTTGGGCTATCTCGCCCACGTGCTGGTGATGGAGCAGGTGAGCCGCGCCAGCGCCTCGGTCGGCCTCTCCTACGGCGCCCACTCCAACCTCTGCATCAACCAGATCCACCGCCACGGCACCGACGCCCAGAAGGCGCGCTACCTGCCCGATCTGGTGAGCGGCAAACAGGTGGGAGCGCTGGCCATGAGCGAGCCGGGGGCCGGCTCAGACGTGGTCAGCATGCGGCTCACCGCAGTGCGCGAGGGGGATCACTATGTGCTGAACGGCAACAAGATGTGGATCACCAATGGGCCCGATGCGAACACCTTCGTCATCTATGCCAAGACGGATCCCGCTGCCGGGGCCAAGGGGATCTCCGCCTTCATCGTCGAGGCGGGCACCCCGGGATTCACCACGGCCCAGAAGCTCGACAAGCTCGGCATGCGCGGCTCCAGCACCTGCGAGCTGGTGTTCGAGGATTGCCCCGTGCCGGCAGAGAACCTGCTCGGCCCCCTGCACGGAGGGGCCCGGGTGCTGATGAGCGGCCTCGACTACGAGCGGGTGGTGCTGGCCGCCGGCCCCCTTGGCATCATGCAGGCCTGCATGGATGTGGTGCTCCCCTATGTGCGCGAGCGCAAGCAGTTCGGCCAGGCCATCGGCGAGTTTCAGCTGGTGCAGGGCAAGCTCGCCGACATGTATACCCGCCTCGCCAGCAGCCGCGCCCTGGTCTACTCGGTGGCAAGCGCCTGCGACAAGGGCCATACCAGCCGCAAGGATTGCGCCGCCGCCATCCTGTTTGCCGCCGAAAACGCCACCCAGATGGCGCTCGATGCCATCCAGCTGCTCGGCGGCAACGGCTATATCAACGAATACCCCACGGGCCGCCTGCTGCGGGACGCCAAGCTCTACGAGATAGGAGCAGGCACCTCGGAGATCCGCCGCTGGCTCATCGGCCGCGAGCTGATGGGAGATAACCCATGATGTTGCTCCCTTTGTCACCTGCCATCGGCAACAACAACCAGATGGGAGAGAACCCATGAGCCAGATCCACTCCCGCCTGGATACCACCAGCGCCGAGTTTGCCGCCAATCGGGCCGCCATGCAGGCCCTGGTGGCCGATCTCGATGCCCGTCTCGCCGAGATAGCCCAGGGCGGCGGCGCGGCCAACAATGCCCGCCATCAGGGCCGCGGCAAGCTGCTGCCCCGGGAGCGCATCAATCGGCTGCTGGACCCCGGCTCCCCCTTCCTCGAGCTCTCGGCCCTGGCCGCCTGGCAGGTCTATGACGACCCCGTGCCCGCCGCCGGCATCATCACGGGGCTTGGCCAGATTGCGGGTCGGCTCTGCCTGCTGGTGGTGAACGACGCCACCGTCAAGGGGGGCACCTACTACCCGCTCACGGTGAAAAAGCACCTGCGCGCCCAGGCCATCGCCGAGCGGCTGCGCCTCCCCTGCCTCTATCTGGTGGATTCCGGCGGCGCCTTCTTGCCCATGCAGGACGAGGTATTCCCCGACCGGGAGCACTTTGGCCGCATCTTCTACAACCAGGCCCGCATGTCGGCCCAGAACATCCCCCAGCTCGCTGTGGTGATGGGGCTGTGCACCGCAGGGGGCGCCTATGTGCCCGCCATGGCGGACGAGTCCATCATGGTCAGGGAACAGGCCACCATTTTTCTGGCGGGCCCCCCCCTGGTCAAGGCGGCCACCGGCGAGGAGATCAGCGCCGAGGCCCTGGGGGGCGCCCTGGTGCACTGCGCCCACTCCGGGGTGGCGGACCACCTGGCAGAGGACGATGCCCATGCCCTGGCCATCGCCCGCACCCTGGTGAGCAATCTGGGGGAAAACACGGCTTCGGAGTTCGCGCCCCGCAACCCAGGCTACGACGAGCCCCTCTACCCCGTGGAGGAGCTCTACGGCCTGGTGGGTACCAGCCTCAAGCGCGCCTATGACGCCCGGGAGCTCATCGCCCGCCTGGTGGATGGCTCTGTGCTGGACGAGTTCAAGGCCCTGTTCGGCACCACCCTCGTCACCGGGTTTGCCCGCATCCAGGGCATGCCGGTGGGGATCCTCGCCAACAACGGCGTGCTCCACAGCGACAGCGCCCAGAAAGGGGCCCACTTCATCCAGCTTTGCAACAAGCGTGCCATTCCCCTGCTGTTTTTGCAGAACATCACCGGCTTTATGGTGGGCAGCCAGGCGGAAAAGGAGGGGATCGCCAAGCACGGCGCCAAGCTGGTCACCGCCGTCGCCTGCAGCCGGGTGCCCAAGATCACCCTGATCGTCGGCGGCAGCTTTGGCGCCGGCAACTACGGCATGTGCGGGCGCGCCTATGAGCCCGATTTTCTGTTCAGCTGGCCGGGCAGCCGCATCTCCGTCATGGGGGGCGAGCAGGCCGCCAACGTGCTGGTACAGGTACGCCGGGACAAGCTGGCGGCCGAGGGCAAGTCCCTGAGCGAGCAGGAGGCGGACGCCATGCGCGCCCCCGTCATCGCGCAGTACGAGCGCCAGGGGCACCCCTACTACGCCAGCGCCAGGCTCTGGGATGACGGCGTCATCGATCCCGCCCAGAGCCGCACCGTGCTGGCCCTGGCCCTGGCCGCTTGCCAGGGGGCCGAGACAGGCCCGGAACAGTACGGCATCTTCCGGATGTAAGGAGTTAACATGTCCGATCCACTGTGCAATGACCCCCTGGCCGGTTGTCGCCTTGAGCGCCACGGTCCGCTGGCGGAGCTAGTGCTGGCGCGCCCCGCCCGCCACAACGCGCTGGACGCCGCGCTGATGCAGGGCTTGCTCGATTGCCTGAGGGAGCTGGCCCACGGCCAGCCCGAGGCCGACCGCCCCCATGCCCTGCTGCTGCGGGCCGAGGGCAACCACTTTTGCGCCGGCGCCGATCTCAACTGGATGCGCAAGATGGCCGAGGGGGAGTTCGACCCCGCAGCCTTCGACAAGAATCGCGAGGATGCCCGGGTGCTGGCGCACCTGATGCAAGCCCTGGACGAGCTGCCCTTCCCCACCCTGGCCCTGGTGCAGGGGGCGGCCTATGGCGGGGCCCTGGGTCTGCTCTGTGCCTGTGACATAGTGCTGGCCAGCGAGGACGCCCGCTTCTGCCTCTCCGAGGTGACCCTGGGGCTGGTGCCTGCGGTGATCAGCCCCTATGTGGTGCGCGCCATGGGGATGCGCCAGGCCCGCCGCTACATGCTGAGCGCCGAGCCCTTCGATGCCATCACCGCCTGCCGCCTCAACGTGGCGCACCGGCTCTGTGCGCCTGAGACGCTGCTCTCTGAGGGGCGGGCCCTCGGCATGCGTCTTTGCCGCAACGGCCCACAGGCGATGAAGGAGACCAAGCGGCTGCTGGCCGCCATCGAACACCAGCCCGGCCATCAGCACGAAGAGAGAACCGTCGAGACCATAGCCCGGGTGCGGGTCGGCCTCGAGGCCCAGGAGGGGATCCAGGCCTTCTTCGACAAGCGCCCCCCCAGCTGGCGCCCCCGTTTCAAGGATGAGACATGACCCAATACCAGCCCATCAAACGCCTGCTTGTCGCCAACCGCGGCGAAATTGCCGTGCGCATCATCCAGACCGCGCGCCGCCTCGGCATTCACACCATCGCCCTCTACTCGGACGCCGACGCCAGCGCCATGCATGTGCGGCAAGCCGACGAGGCCTGGCATCTGGGGCCGGCCCCGGCGCGGGAGAGCTACCTCGACACCGACAAGGTGCTGCGCATCGCCCAGCAGGCCAACGCCGATGCCATCCACCCCGGCTACGGCTTTTTGTCGGAAAACAGCGACTTTGCCAACGCCTGCGCCGGGCAGGGATTGCGCTTCATCGGCCCGAGCGGCGCCGCCATCCTCGCCATGGGGGACAAGTCCGGCGCCAAGACGCTGATGGAGGCGGCCGGGGTGCCGGTACTGCCCGGCTACCACGGCGCGGATCAGCGTCCCGACACGTTGCGCCATCAGGCAAGCCTGGTGGGCTTTCCGCTGCTCATCAAGGCCGCCAGCGGCGGCGGCGGCAAGGGGATGCGCCGGGTCGAGCAGATCGATGAATTTGACGCAGCCCTGGCGGCGGTGAAACGGGAAGCCCTGGCCGCCTTCGGGGATGACAGAGTGCTGCTCGAGCGCTACCTCCCCCGCGCCCGCCACGTGGAGGTGCAGATCTTCGCCGATACCCTGGGCCACGCCATCTACCTGGGGGACAGGGACTGCTCCTTGCAGCGCCGCCACCAGAAGGTGATCGAAGAGGCCCCCGCCCCCAACATAGCCCCGGCGCTGCGCCGCGCCATGGGCGAGGCCGCCGTGGCCGCCGCCCGGGCCATCGACTATGTGGGGGCCGGCACCATCGAGTTTCTGCTGTGCGGGGACGAGTTCTTCTTCATGGAGATGAACACACGGCTGCAGGTGGAGCACCCGGTCACCGAGGCGGTCACCGGCCAGGATCTGGTGGCCTGGCAGCTGGCGGTGGCCGAGGGCCAACCACTGCCCCTCACCCAGGAGGAGGTGGTGCTGCGCGGCCATGGCGTAGAGGCGCGCCTCTATGCCGAGGACGTAGAGGCCGGTTTCTTGCCAGCGAGCGGCCCCATCCATTGGCTCCACTGGCCACAGGGGGTGCGCATCGATACCGGTGTGAGCGCCGGTGACGCGGTGAGCCCCTATTACGATCCCATGATCGCCAAGCTGATCGCCCACGGCCAGAGCCGCGCCGAGGCCTTCGCCAGACTGGCCGATGCCCTGGCGGCCCTGAGCCTCGGCCCCCTGGTGCACAATGGCCCGCTCTTGCTGCGCCTGTGCCAGGAGCCGGACGTGCTGACCATGGCGCACCACACCCAGTGGCCCATTCCGACCGAGCCCCTGGCCATACCGGACCTCGCCTGGCCGCTCGCCACCCTCTGGCTCGCCAGTCGCACCGGCCCCTCCCCCTGGCAGCAGGCCCCCGGTTTTCGGCTCGGCCCGGACCTCAGCCTGACGGCGGCGGTACGGATCGGCGAGGAGACCAGGGTGCTGACCCTGATCGGGCGTACGGGCCTGCTCACATGGCAGGGGCAAGAGTATCCCTATGAGCTGCACGCGGATCATCTCCGCCTGCTGCGATCGGGACGCTGGCTACGCTGCCCCGTCACACCGGCGGCAGACGGGGCCTGGGTGCTGCAACTCGAGGGCCGCCGCATTCCCTTCGCAACCGATGATCACCGCCATCAGCACCATGATGATCACCAGGCCCCGGGTTCCCAGGGGGCGAGCGCCCCCATGCATGGCCTGGTAGTGGCCCTGCTGGTCGAGGCCGGGCAATCCGTCAGTCGGGGGCAACCCCTGCTGGTGATGGAGGCGATGAAGATGGAACATCAGGTGCGCGCCGAGCAGGATGGGGTGATCGCCGAGCTGCTCTGCCAGGTGGGGCAGCAGATCAGTCAGGGCGCCTCCCTGGTGCGCTTTCAAGACGCGGCCCGGGAGGGCGCCGAGCCAGCATCCACAGAGCAGGAGAGCGCATGAAGAGTCACCATGAGGAGGCAAGATGACGCACATCATTGAGGGCGATGACAGGGTCAGCCTGGTCGAGATGGGACCGAGGGACGGCCTGCAGAACGAGGCCGTCCGCCTCACCCTGCCCCAGAAGCGGGAGCTGATCACCCGGCTCGCGGCCAGCGGCCTGCAGCGGATCGAGGTAGGGGCCTTCGTCTCCCCCAGGCGAGTGCCGCAGATGGCGGACTCCGCCGAACTGCTGGCCATGCTGCCCCGCCAAGGCCCAGTCCGTTATGGCGCCCTGGTGCCCAACCTGCAGGGCCTGCAGGCGGCGATCCAGGCCAGAGTCGACGAGATTGGCCTCTTCACCGCCTGCTCCGACGGCTTCACCCGCGCCAACATCGGCATCGGCGTGGAGGAGTCACTGGTGCGCTTCGCCCCCCTGGTGGCAGAGGCCCGTCGCCTCGGCATCAAGGTGCGCGGCTATCTTTCCACCGTCATCGCCTGCCCGTTCGACGGGCCCACCTCCCCCAAGCGGGTGGCCGCCGTGGCCGAACGCCTGCTGGATCTGGGCTGCCACGAGATCTCCCTCGGGGACACCACTGGGGTCGGTACCCTGGGCACCGTAGTCCCCATGCTCGATGCGGTGCTGAGGGAGATCCCGGCTGGGCGCCTCGCGGTGCATTTTCATGACACCTATGGCCAGGCCCTGACCAACCTGATCCCCGCCCTGGAGCGGGGCATCCGCACCATAGACAGCTCGGTGGCCGGGCTAGGCGGCTGCCCCTATGCCCCCGGGGCCTCGGGCAACGTCGCCTCGGAGGAGGTGGTCTATCTGCTGCAGGGCCTTGGCATGAGCACCGGGGTCAAGCTGGACGCCCTGGCCGCCACCGGCCAGTGGGTGAGCGAGCAGCTCGGCCGTCCCAACGGCTCCCGGGTAGGGCGGGCCCTGTCCGCCCGAAGAACGGGTCATACCGTGGACGCCCAGGAGGGGAACTGCCATGCCACATGATCACGCAGGCAAGGAGGTCACCTACAGCATCTCCGAGCTGGCCCAGGAGTTTGATATCACGGCCCGCACCATCCGCTACTACGAGGACGAGGGGCTCATCTCGCCGACCCGGGAGGGCCAGAACCGCATCTACAGCCACAAGGACAAGATCCGGCTGAAACTTACCCTGCGCGGCAAGCGGCTCGGTTTCAGCCTGGCGGAGATCCGCGAGCTGTTTGACATGTATGACACCGACCGCTCCAGCCGTACCCAGCTGCTCTCCATGGTGCAGCTGATAGAGGCCAAGCGCGAGGCCCTGCGCCAGCAGCAAGAAGATATCCAGATGGTGCTGGCCGAGCTGGAGGCGGCGGAGCGCCGCTGCAGCGGCGCCCTGGATCTGCTGGCGGCTCGGGACGGCCAGCCTCGCAGCCAGACCTCTTGACCACCCCGGGGACAGGGCAGGCCATGGCTTTTACTTGCCCCTGGCGACTGGCGGTGATCCCTGTCGTTGAAGTTATGATGCAACGCTCCTGGCGGCCCTGTCATTGCATCCTGCCTTTCCCTCGGCGGCTGGCAATGCGCCCCTGGCGCTGACGATGGCTTCGGTGCCGCACACTAGCCTATGCCTCCCTATCCCCCATTGGATCTAGGGTCCATTGCTCGGGGCAAGCAGCTCAATATCATCAGCCACGCTTTTCCTCGTGCCCGGCGCCGCCCCCTCGTCATGGCGCCGGATTTCCCGCCCCCTGGCGGCTGGCGGCTGGCGGCTGGCGACACCTTCGCACTGGATGGCCCAGAATACAGCGCCCCGTCGCGCTCCCCCGGCGCCGCCCTCTCTGCCCCATCACCCCGGCTGCTGACGTACATTGCTGGCGCAGATGATATGACCCCAGGTCCTCTCCCCCACTCTGACGACGGAGCCCACTGGCCTATTGCTGGCTGAGGTGTCCTCTGGTCCAGGCCTCTTTCATGCTGATGGCGGGTTCCTTCCCCGGGGCTGGCGGCAGCGCATTGTGGTTTTTAACGCCTCTAGTTTGATGGCATATCTGATTGAAAAACATGCAGAAATCCCAAGAGCACGGCAGTGCAGAGCCGGGCCCCGGGCCCTGGTTCTCTAGGCATTCACCACCAAGGGAGAGTGAAAGGGCCCTTTATCCCGATTTCCCCTGGCAACTCATCGCCGGGCAAGGGTCTGAACCGCCTGCTGGCGAGGCTGGTCTGCACGCTTCTGCGCGACTGACTGTATGCTGAGGACAAGACAAGGGGCCAGACGAGCCATACCCGGGACGAAGCAGGCCAGGGGCGTGCCTGGGCATGGCTTTCCCGTTGCGGGTGAACACAAAAAAATAACCTAAAAAACGCTTTTCATTTACCAGATAACCACCAGTTTTCCACGACTTCTTGCCATTCTGGTCCAAGTTGCAGTTTTTTTATCATTAATCCCCCCTCCCCCCTTGCGAGGGCGTGGGGCCCTGCCTAAAATCCCGCGTCCTTTGATCAACCCCCCACCTCTATCTTTTGGAGAACACCAAGTGAGCGAAAAATTGGCCAACCCTGCCCCTCTGGGTCTGATGGGTTTCGGTATGACCACCATTCTGCTGAACATCCATAACGCAGGTTTCTTCCCCATCAGCGCCATGATCCTGGCCATGGGTCTGTGCTATGGCGGTCTGGCCCAGATCATCGCCGGCATCATGGAGTACAAGCGTGGCAACACCTTCGGTGTCACCGCCTTCATCTCCTACGGCACCTTCTGGTGGAGCCTGGTGTTCCTGCTGGTCATGCCGACCATGGGTCTGGCCGACGCCACGCCCCACGCCTACATGGGCTGGTATCTGCTGATGTGGGGCATGTTCACCCTGTTCATGCTGATCGGGACCGTCAACTTCCCCCGCGTGAAGCAGTTCGTGTTCGCCTCCCTGACCGTGCTCTTCTTCCTGCTGGCCGCCCGTGACTTCACCGGCAGCACCCTGATCGGTACCATCGCCGGTTTCGAAGGGATCATCTGTGGCGCCAGCGCCATCTACCTGGCCATGGCCACCGTGATCAACGAACAGTTCGGTCGCACCGTGCTGCCCATCGGCGAGCAGAAGAAAGCCGCTACCGCCCAGCTCAAGGCTGCCGCGTAAGCTGCACCGCTCAAGCCAGACAGGCTGATGTGAAAAAGGCACCCTCGGGTGCCTTTTTGTTTTTGTGCCGCCCAGGCCAGCGCTCTGTCAGCCAGTGCCCTCGGGATCCCCCGCCAGCCATCGGGTGGCCGGGAAGCGAGCGGCGGGTTCCTGGCCGTAGAAGCGGGCGAGCTGCTGGTAGACGGCAGGATAGACGGCGCGAAGGCGCAGGGGATCGGTGAAGAAGCTCTCGCTGCACACCGCAAAGAACTCGGCGGGATGGGAGGCAGCATAAGGGTCTATCTGCGTCACCTCCCCCCTGGTCAGCTGGTCGTTCATCTCGTCGAACGCGCACTGCAGCGCCCGGGTCCATTGCCGCTGATCCATGCCGCTTGGGAGCGGCGGCGCCCCGTCGGCCTCCCCTCCCAGCATGTCGAGCTTGTGGGCCAGCTCGTGAATGATCAGGTTGTAGCCATCCCAGTCACCGTCTTGCTGCAACTCGCTCCAGGCCAGCACCAGAGGTCCCTGGGGCCAGGCCTCTCCGGCGTTCTCCTCTTCAAACTCGCTGACCAGACCAAACTCGTCCTGCACCTGCTGACGGCGGGAAACGGGTTCGGGAATGATGATGATCTCGTGAAAGCCGCGATACCACTCCAGGCCCAGGGCCAGCCCCGGCAGAGCGGCTTGCAGGGCGAGGATACGGCGCTGCCGCTCGCTGAGCTCGACTCCGATCAGGGTCCAGCTCTTGCGGGCGAGCAGTCGTTCGGCCAGGGCCACCAGCCGTGCCCCCTCCCCCTCGCTCAGTCCCTGCAAGATGGGAATGGCCGCGAGCGACTCACGCCACTCCTCCCCCATCACGGTGCCCGATGTGCGGGCATCAGCCCTGGATTTGCACTGACTCGGTGCAGCCAACCGCCGGCTTAGCCAGCGACCGACGCGGGTCCCTGCCCACCATGATGCAACTCCCACTGCTCGACTCCTCTTCATGTTGCCGTGACGGCCAGGGATTTGACGAAACGCCTGGGTTTGTCCAGATAGCCCTGACCCAGATAAAAATGGTGGGCCTGCTCCCGATGCAGGCTGCTGGAAAGCTCCATCTGACCACAGCCGGCCGAGCGGGCCAACGCCTCGGCCGCCGCCAGCAAGGCGGATCCGATCCCCAGGCCCCGCGCCTGCTCATCGACCACCAGGGCCGAGATGAGGCCCCAGCCGCTGGCCAGGTGGAGCGGGCGCAACAGGTGGAGCACCAGGACGCCCACCACCCTGTCCCTCTCCTCGGCCACCAGCACCCGGCGATCGGGTTCGTCCTCGGCCAGGGCCGCAGCCAGTCGCCTGGTCTCCTGCTCATAACCAAGCTGCTCCAGCAACCTGGCCACCGCCTCGACATCCTCACCGCACACAGTGCGGATCAGTCCGGCCCCTCGGGTCGCGTCTTGCTTCTCTTTCATGGTTGGCCCCAAATTTGCTTAATCACTGCCAAGGTACTGTTTCAGGAGAAAATAACCCAGTTAACCCCACCGGTATAGCCCAGTGATCAGGCCCGACACCACTACCAGTTCACAAATTGGCAACATGATCGCAAATTTCACTGGGAAGCGCCGAAACAAGTCGATATGTTAGACGCCTCGGCCAATGCCGACAGCAGAAATGACCAAATAACAAGCATCGAGTGGGCAAAAGCCCGCCATGAGACCCACAACAAAGGAGTTGTTGTACATGAACGAGATCGTGAATGCCATCAATGGCGTGATTTGGAGCCCTGCGCTCATCTATCTGTGCCTGGGGGTCGGCCTCTACTTCTCCCTGCGCAGCCGTTTTTTGCAACTGCGTCACCTCAAAGGCATGATCCGCCTGATGTTCAAGGGAAAATCCAACGACGCCGGGGTCTCTTCCTTCCAGGCGCTCTCCATGACCCTGGCGGGCCGGGTCGGCACTGGTAACATCGCCGGTGTCGCCACCGCCATCACCTTCGGTGGCCCGGGTGCCCTGTTCTGGATGTGGATGGTGGCCTTCCTCGGCGCCAGCTCCGCCTTCGTCGAATCCACCCTGGGTCAGGTCTACAAGGAGAAGATCAACGGTGAGTATCGCGGCGGCCCCGCCTTCTACATCGAGAAGGGCCTGGGCATGAGCTGGTACGCCTGGATCTTCGCCATCGCCACCGTCTTCGCCTGCGGTGTCTTGCTGCCAGGGGTACAGGCAAACTCCATCGGTTCCAGCCTGCAGACCGCCTTTGATATCAGCCCCAACGTCACCGCGGCCGTGCTGGCCCTGCTGCTGGGCTTCATCATCTTCGGCGGCGTCAAGCGCATCGCTCACTTCGCCAGTACCGTGGTTCCCTTCATGGCGCTGGGCTACATCATCGTCGCCTGCGTCATCATCGCCCTCAACATAGGTCAGCTGCCCTCCATCATTCTGCTGATCTGGAAGAGCGCCTTCGGTCTGGAAGCCGGTTTCGGTGCCATTCTGGGTCTGGCCATCATGTGGGGCGTCAAGCGCGGCGTCTACTCCAACGAAGCGGCCCAGGGCACCGGCCCCCACGCCTCTTCCGCGGCGGCGGTGAGCCACCCGGCCAAGCAGGGTCTGGTGCAGGCGTTCTCTGTCTACATCGACACCCTGTTCGTCTGCTCCGCCACCGGCTTCATGCTGCTGATCACCGGCCTGTACAACGTACAAGGGCCGGATGGCGCCGCCATCTACACCGGCATCGCCGGCATTGCCGCAGGCCCTGGCTATGTGCAGACGGCCATGGAGAGCATGATGCCAGGCTTTGGCAACTACTTCGTCGCCATCGCCCTGTTCTTCTTCGCCTTTACCACCATCGTCGCCTACTACTACATCGCCGAAACCAACATCGCCTTCATCAACCGCAAGATCCGCCGCCCCTGGCTCACCTTCCTGCTGAAGATCGCCCTGATGGCCGCCACAGTGTACGGCACCGTCAAGACCGCCGATCTGGCCTGGGGTCTGGGTGACATTGGCGTCGGTCTGATGGCCTGGCTCAACATCGTCGCCATCTTGCTGCTGCAAAAGACCGCCTTCGTCTGCCTCAAGGACTACGAGGCCCAGCTGGCACAAGGGGTTGACCCCGTGTTCCACCCGGAGAAACTGGGGATCAAGAACGCGGACTACTGGATCGACAACCGTGCCGAAGTGAACCTGATGCGCGAGAACACGGGTCACCCCTTCGAGGCGGATCCCGATACCATCGCCAAATAAGCACACGTACACCACCATCAAAAATGGCAGCCTCGGCTGCCATTTTCTTTTCCTGACCCTCCTCAGAGGGCGTTGCGACGCGGCCCGAACCGCAGCCGCCAGCGAAACAGGCTGTTGAGGGTGGCCCGCCACTGATTCGGTCGCCCCAGGATCTGCTTTTGCAGCCGGGTCTCCTCCTTCAGCATCACCTCGTCGCTACGGGCCCAGGCCTGATGGTAGAGTCGCTTGATCCCCGCCAGCGCATCCGGCGACTTGGTGATCAGAGTGCGGGCAAAGGCGCGCGCCTCTTCCAGGGGATCCTCGCACACCCGGCTCACCAGCCCGAGCGCCCTGGCCTCGGTGGCCTCCAGCTCGCGGCCGCTCATGGCCAGCGCCATGGCGCTGTCCACCCCCATCAGGTTGCGCAGGGTGACGCTGCCGCTCATGTCGGGGATGATGCCCCACTTGATCTCCATCACAGAGAAGCGGCAATCCGGGGTGCTGAAACGAAAATCGGCCCCGAGCGCAATCTGCAGACCGCCGCCGAAACAGACCCCCTGGGTCACCGCAATCACCGGCACCGGCAGCTGATGCCAGCCGTACGCCACCCGCTGGGCCAGGTTGGTTGCCTCGTCCGCCTCGCGTTTGAGGATATCGAGGGCCGCCACCGGCTGCTTCAGCATGGATTTCACATCCAGCCCGGCGCAAAAGCCCCGCCCCTCGCCGCGCAGGATCACCGCCCGCAAGCCGCGCGTCTGCTGCAACTGCTCCAGCGTCTGCGCCAGCGCCCGGAACATGGCCAGATCCAGGGCGTTGAGCTTGTCCGGGCGCGTCAGCGCCACCTCGGCGATGCCCTCATCGAAGGTGAGGCTCACCCTGGGCCGGCCCGATATGGGCGCCCTTGCTGTCATTTCCATGGGTCATCCTTGTCGTGGAAACTGGTCGAACCACTAGACTAAGCGCGAAGGAGGTGGAGCACAAGCGCCTCAACCGGCTTGCAGCAGCAACGAGGCGAGCCGGGTCTCTGGCCGGGTCTGGGCCAGCAGCAGCAGGGCGCAACCATAGGCATCTTCCAGGGCATGGTGGCTGGTGAGGGGGGGCAGGTGGTGGCGCGCCAGGCAGCGGGCCAGGGTCAGGGCATCATCCCCGACCGTGCGCCCCGCCCGGTGCAGCTGGGCCAGCTCGAGGCGCAGGGTATCGAGAAACGGCCAGCCCGGCTCATGACCGAAGGTCTGCCGACAGGCGGCCCCGAGAAAGCGACGCTCCAGGGCGCTGTTATGGGCCACCAGCAGGCAACCCTGGGCCGCATCCATCAGGGCGCGCAGGGCGGTTTCGAGGGACTCTGCCTCCTGCAAGTCCCTGTCATGCACCCCGTGGTAGATGGCGCTCTGTCCCACGCTGACGGGGGGGCGTACCAGGAAGTAGCGCGCCTGGGCAGGCCGGATCTCGCGCCCCTCGATGGGCACCCATCCCAGGCTGACGATGTGATCCCGGCGGGGATCCAGGCCGGTCAGCTCCAGATCGATGGCCAGACAGCGGCGCTCGGTCAGGGTCTGTCCCGATCTCATGGCTCTCCAGAGGTGGGGCCAGCGGCCAAACCAGGTTGTCGCGCTCATAGCTGGCGGCAGAAGCGGTAAGAGAGCAGGCTTTGCCCCTCCTCGATCACGGCGAAGCACTCCTTGAGCTGATGGCGCTGCAACCCAGAGAGGGTGCCGGGATCCAGGTGATTGGAGAGGTGATCCGTCTCCTGCGCCTCCTGCTGTTCGAGGTGCAGTTTCCAGCGCAGCTCGGCCAGCAGATCGAAGGCATCTCCCAGGTTGCGGCACAGCGTCTTGTCCATGGCGCCGGCCGCCTCGAGGTCGCGCAGGCGCTGGCGGGTTCCGACGGCGGTCACCCCGGCGGCCAGGGCATAGACCCGCACCAGATCCGTGATGAGGCTGAGCCCCCGGGTCTTGAGATCCAGCCCCCTGTGCTGCTGCCCGTCCGGCTCCAGGATGAAGTGCTTGAACAGGCCAAGGGGCGCCCGCCGCTGTAACGCCGTCTGGGCCAGGTGCAGCAGGAAGAGGGGCTGGGCCGCCGCCTGCGCCACCATGGCGCCGAACATGGCATCGAAGCGGGCCTGGCTGCCCGCCACCAGACGCACGTCGAAGAAGACGGTGGCGTTGAGCAGGGCCTGGGGGGTCGGGGTCTGGAACCAGCCTCGAAACCGGGCGAGCCAGGCGGCCTCGTCCAGGCACAGCTCCGGGTTGGTCGCCATGATGTTGCCGGGACAATAGGGCAGGCCGCAGCGGGCCAGGCCGTCGCACACCAGGCGCGCCAGGCGGGCAAAGTAGTCGGCCACCGCCCCCACTGCGGGCTCGGCCAGCAGCAGGCCGTTGTCCTGATCCCCGTTCAGTCCCTGATCCCGGCGGGCGAAGGAGCCAAACACGAGCCAGCAGAACTCGCAAGGGGCCGGCCCCAGGGCCGAGAGGGCCAGGGCGATCAACCGCTCGGTCAAGGCGTCCGTCACCGTGGCCAGGATGTGGGCTGCCTCGTGGGCCGGCACCCCCTGGCGCCCCAGAATACGGGTCAGCCTGGGGATCTGTCGGCTGCAGCGCACCAGACCCTCGAGATCGGGCTGGCGCTCTATGTCGGTCAGGAGATAGACGGGATGCTCCTGCTGGGCCCGCACCAGATCCGTGACCGTCACCATGCCGACCACCCGCCCCTCCCCCATCACCGGCAGATGGTGCACCCGCCGACGCCCCATCTGCTGCAGGGCCTCGAACAGATAGGCTTCCCGATCGATGGTGATAGGATCCCGGGTCATCGCCTGGGCCACCTGTGTCTGCGCAGGCAATCCCAGCGCCAGCACCCGGCTGCGCAGATCCCTGTCCGTGATGATGCCAAGCAGCCGCCCCTCCTCCTCCACCAGCAGGGAGGAGACGCGCCGCTCGCTCATCAGCTGCGCCGCGGCCTGCACCGTCTGCCGGGGGCCTGTCACTATCTTGTGATCCTGCACCAGATCCCGCACCTTGAGGGTGAAGTAGCCCTCGGTCGGGGGGGGTGTCTGCTGGTGCAGGGTGCGGGCCGCCAGGCGCAGGAAGAAGTTGTCCAGCACGGGCCAGCGCTGCCGACAGCGGCCAAACGCTTCGCCATCGAGCCAGTAGACCAGGGCGTCTTCCTCGCAGATCAGCCGGTCGCTGCGCCCCTCGGGCTGCTGGTAGCCATCAAAGTCCCCCTCTTGCAGCTTCTCCAGCAGCGTCTGTCCGTCGTGGCGGGCAAACAAGCCGGTACGCACTATCATCAAGCGCCCGGCCGGGGCGGGGACCACCTCGTGGGCCCGAAAATAATAAACCGAGATGGCTCGCGCCAACTCGGTCTGCTCTTCTTTCCCCAACTGCTGAAAGGGGGTGGTTCGGGCGAGAAACTCACTTATCTCAACCAGGGCCATGGTGCCTCCGACGGGAGGGGCCAAGCCCCTCCCTGAGTGGATCAATGCTCGTGGGCTTCACCCGCCCCTTTCGGGAAGCGAATGCTCTCCACTATGTGCTGCACCTCGTCAGGCACCGGCTTGGTGAGCAGGCTCACCACGTAGGAGACCACGAAGTTGATCACCATGCCGACCGTGCCTATCCCTTCCGGCGAGATGCCAAACAGCCAGTTTTCCGGCACGTTGGCGGCCATGGGCGTGATGAAGATGCCCTTGAAGTAGATGATGTAGCCGATGGTGAAGACGATCCCCGCCAGCATGCCGGCGATGGCCCCCTCCTTGTTCATCTTCTTGTAGAAGATCCCCATGATGATGGCGGGGAAGAAGCTGGCCGCGGCCAGACCGAAGGCAAACGCCACCACCTCGGCCACGAAGCCCGGCGGGTTGATGCCCAGATAGCCGGCCACCAGTATGGCCACGGCGGCGGCGCCACGGGCATAGAGCAGCTCCTGCTTGTCCGTGATGTTGGGCATCAGGTTGCGCTTGAGCAGATCGTGGGAGATGGAGGTGGAGATGACCAGCAACAGGCCCGCCGCCGTGGAGAGCGCCGCGGCGATGCCGCCGGCCGCCACCAGGGCGATGACCCAGTTCGGCAGCTTGGCTATCTCGGGGTTGGCCAGGACTATGATGTCGCGGTCCACCTTCATCTCGTTGCGATCATCGTTGGAGTAGAACATGCGGCCATCGCCGTTCTTGTCCTCATGGGAGATGAGCCCCGTCTTCTCCCAGTTCTGCACCCACGCGGGGGCATTGGCGTACTCGGTACCCTGGCCATCGGCACCATTGATGGTGTCGACCATGTTGACCCGGGCAAAGGCGGCAACCGCAGGGGCCGTGGTATAGAGGAAGGAGATGAACAGCAGCGCCCAGCCGGCAGAGATGCGGGCATCACGCACCTTGGGCACGGTGAAGAAACGCACGATCACGTGGGGCAGACCGGCGGTGCCGACCATGAGGGCACAGGTGATGGCAAACACGTCCATCTTGGACTTGATCCCGTCCGTGTAGGAGGCAAAGCCCAGATCCTGGGAAATGGTGTCCAGCTTGTCGAGCAGATAGGTGTTGGAGCCATCCACCAGGGTGGCACCGAAACCGGTCTGGGGCAGGATATGACCCGTCATCATGATGGAGATGAAGAAGGCCGGCACCATGTAGGCGAAGATCAGCACGCAGTATTGCGCCACCTGGGTATAGGTGATCCCCTTCATGCCACCGAGTACGGCGTAGAAGAAGACCACCGCCATGCCGATGACCACCCCAGTGGTGATGTCCACCTCGAGGAAGCGGGAGAAGACCACCCCCACCCCGCGCATCTGACCCGCCACATAGGTGAAGGAGATCAGGATGGCGCAGACCACGGCAACGGTTCTGGCGGTCTGGGAGTAGTAGCGATCCCCGATGAAGTCGGGCACGGTGAACTTGCCGAACTTGCGCAGGTAAGGGGCCAGGCACAGTGCCAGCAGCACATAGCCACCGGTCCAGCCCAGCAGGTAGACGGCGCCATCGTACCCCATGAAGGAGATGAGACCGGCCATGGAGATGAAGGAGGCGGCCGACATCCAGTCAGCGGCCGTGGCCATGCCATTGGCAACGGGATGGACCCCGCCACCGGCCACGTAAAACTCCTTGGTTGATCCGGCACGAGCCCAGACAGCGATCCCGATGTAGAGCGCGAAGGTCAGGCCGACCACTATGTATGTCAGTGTCTGTAAATCCATTTCACACCTCAGTCTTCATGAACATCATATTTGCGATCCAGTTTGTTCATCTGGTGAACGTAAACGAAGATCAGGACGACAAACACATAGATGGCCCCCTGCTGGGCAAACCAGAAGCCCAGCTTGAAGCCAAAGAGATGAAACTGATTGAGCCAGTCGGCCAGTATGATGCCCGCCCCATAGGAGACGGCGAACCACACCAGCAGCAACTTGAGCATCAGGGAGAGATTCTCCCGCCAGTAGGCCTTGGCCTTGTCTTCACTTTCAAATGCCATTTCCCAACTCCATTTGTTAACGAAATGTTTCACGCTCAATCTAGCAGCTGTTTGTCTTTAGGAAATCACGACTTTAGTCTTAACAGGCTCTTATGACGCCCGTTTTGGCCGCCATCGCGCCCCCGCTTTCCCCCCGAACCACCCCCTCGGACGACCCGGATCACACTTCTCGCTAAAACTTTCGGGGAGCTTGTGCCATAATGCGCGCCATTTGGCAGACAACCCGGGACAGATCCTTTGTTAAGCAGCAACAACATCACCATGCAGTTCGGCGCCAAGCCGTTGTTTGAGAACATCAGCGTCAAGTTTGGCGGCGGCAACCGCTACGGCCTCATCGGCGCAAACGGCTGTGGCAAGTCCACCTTCATGAAGATCCTCGGCGGCGATCTGGAGCCCACTGGCGGTAATGTGAGCCTGGACGTCAACGAGCGGATCGGTAAGCTGCGTCAGGATCAGTTCGCCTACGAAGAGATGCGCGTGCTGGACGTGGTCATGATGGGTCACACCGAGCTGTGGGCCGCCATCGCCGAGCGCGATGCCATCTATGCGAATCTGGAAGCGACCGACGACGACTACATGAAGGCCGCCGAACTGGAAGGCCTGGTGGCCGAGTATGACGGCTATACCGCCGAATCCCGCGCCGGCGAGCTGCTGCTGGGTGCCGGCATCCCCATCGAACTGCACAACGGCCCCATGAGCGAAGTGGCCCCGGGCTGGAAACTGCGGGTGCTGCTGGCACAGGCGCTCTTCTCCAACCCCGACATCCTGCTGCTGGACGAACCGACCAACAACCTGGACATCAACACCATCCGCTGGCTGGAGCAGGTGCTCAACGATCGCGAGAGCACCATGATCATCATCTCTCACGACCGTCACTTCCTGAACTCCGTCTGCACCCACATGGCGGATCTGGACTACGGCGAGCTGCGGGTCTACCCGGGCAACTACGACGAGTACATGACGGCCGCCACCCAGGCCCGGGAGCGTCTGATCGCCGACAACGCCAAGAAGAAGGCCCAGATCGCCGATCTGCAATCCTTCGTCTCCCGTTTCAGTGCCAACGCCTCCAAGTCGAGCCAGGCCACCTCCCGCCTCAAGCAGATCGACAAGATCAAGATCGAGGAAGTGAAGGTCTCCAGCCGTCAGAACCCCTTCATCCGCTTCGAGCAGGAGAAGAAGCTCTACCGCAACATCCTGGAGATCGAAGGGCTGTCCAAGGGGTATGGTGAGGAGCCGCTGTTCAAGGGCCTCAACATGATGCTGGAAGTGGGCGAGAAGGTCGCCATCCTGGGGACCAACGGCATCGGTAAATCCACCCTGATCAAGACCCTCATGGGGGAGCTGGCGCCGGACAGCGGCACCATCAAGTGGTCCGAGAACGCCCAGATAGGCTACTACGCCCAGGATCACGCCGACGATTTCGACACCGATCTCAACGTGTTCGACTGGATGTCCCAGTGGAAGCAGCCCAACGAAGACGAGCAGGCGGTACGCTCGGTGCTGGGTCGTCTGCTCTTCTCCCAGGACGACATCAAGAAGCCGGTCAAGGTGCTTTCCGGTGGCGAGCAGGGTCGCATGCTGTTCGGCAAGCTGATGATGCAGCGCCCCAACATCCTGATCATGGATGAGCCGACCAACCACCTGGACATGGAATCCATCGAATCCTTGAACCTGGCGCTGGAGCTCTACAAGGGGACCCTGATCTTCGTCTCCCACGACCGTGAGTTCGTCTCCTCCCTGGCGACCCGCATCATGGAACTGACCGAGAACGGCATCCGCGACTTCGGCGGCACCTACGAGGATTACCTGCGCAGCCAGGGCGTGGTGTAACCCGCTTCCGCTCCCTTCGCAGCAACACCGGCGCCCGCAAGGCGCCGGTTTTTTTATGGCCACCACACAGGCTCGCCCCCTCCTGCCCTCCCTGCTTCGGCCCCGCCCGCACTCCCGGTCTCCTCATCCAGGCCTGTCCGCGCCAGACGCAGTTCACCCCCTTTCCTCCCCGTGTCAGTGCATCCGGACAGATAGTTGTCATATGTAACCGACTTTACCTCGGCTATACTGGTGGCGCCGCTTCCCGTCATGATAATAACCAACAAAAATCACCCCTTTGGAGGGAGGGCATTCAGAGGGGACGCAGGCGGAGGGTGTGACCAGGTTCGATCAGGACTCAGCCGGACTGGAGCTTGATAACCTGAACATAATCATTTAGTTATAAAAATATCATTTATATATCAGTTGAAACTAGCACCGAGGGAGCGGCGCCATTGCGGCCATAAAACTGTAGTAAAATTACATTCGCAATCGGCCAACCTTGATCGGCATCAATTTCGGGGATCACCCCCTTTGTTATGATTTCCACAGGCAAAATCCCAGGACAATGACAATTGAAAGCAGAATCCCCCTTTGACTGTCTCAAGCCCGAAACCATAGCCGCACTGGCCGAAGACATCACCTATGCCAAGGCCACCAAGCCCGCATACAAGGTCATCCCCCTGGCCATCACAGCAGGCGCTTTCATCGCCATCGCCTTTGTCTTCTACATCACAGTCACCACCGGCTCGAACGGCATGGCCTGGGGCATGGCCAAGCTGGTGGGCGGTCTGTGCTTCTCCCTCGGCCTCATCCTCTGTGTCCTGCTCGGTGCCGAGCTGTTCACCTCCACCACCCTGACCCTGGTGGCCAAGGCGGCGAATCGCATCAGCTGGAGCCAGCTGTTCAAGAACTGGGGCCTGGTCTACTTCGGCAACCTCATCGGCGGCCTCATCATAGTCGCCCTCATCATCATGTCGGCCGAGTACACGGCGGCGGATGGTCAATGGGGACTGAACGCCATGAAAGTGGCCCAGCACAAGCTGCATCACACCTTCTTCGAGGCCCTGGCCCTCGGCATCCTGTGCAACCTCATGGTGTGCCTCGCCGTCTGGATGTCCTTCGGCGCCCGCAGTGCCACCGACAAGGTGATGGTGATGCTGCTCCCCGTGGCCATGTTCGTGGCATCGGGCTTCGAGCACAGCATCGCAAACATGTTTATGATCCCGGTTGGCATCGCAATCCACAGCGTCGCAAGCCCGGAGTTTTGGCAGGCCATCGGCCAGAGCCCGGCGCAGTTTGCCGACCTGACCGTTTCGAACTTCGTCTTTCACAACCTGATCCCCGTGACCATTGGCAACATCATAGGTGGCGGCGTCATGGTTGGTCTGACTTACTGGTTTATCTTCCGTCGCCATCATTAAGGATGATGACGGGGTACTACATCAATACCGTGTGAGGTAATGAAAATGGCAGAACTTAACGAGCAGTTCCAGGCAGCATGGGAAGGCTTCGCGGCCGGTGAGTGGCAGACCTCTGTCAACACCCGCGACTTCATCCAGAAGAACTACACCCCGTATGAAGGTGACGAGTCCTTCCTGGCTGGCGCGACCGACGCGACCACCAAGCTGTGGGACAAGGTCATGGAAGGGATCAAGATCGAGAACCGCACCCATGCGCCGGTCGATTTTGATACCGACCTGCCCTCCACCATTACCGCTCACGATGCCGGTTATATCGACCAGGGCCTGGAGCAGATCGTCGGCCTGCAGACCGACAAGCCGCTCAAGCGCGCCATCATCGCCAACGGCGGTATCAAGATGGTAGAGACCTCTTGCAAGGTGTACGGCCGCGAGCTGGACCCCATGGTCAAGAAGATCTTCACCGAGTACCGCAAGACCCACAACCAGGGCGTGTTCGATGTCTACACCAAGGACATACTGAACTGCCGCAAATCCGGCGTCATCACAGGTCTGCCCGATGCCTACGGCCGTGGCCGCATCATAGGTGACTACCGCCGCGTGGCCCTGTACGGCATCGACTTCCTGATGGCCGACAAGCTGGCCCAGTTCAAGTCCCTGCAAGCCGATCTCGAAAACGGCGTCAACCTGGAAGCCACCATCCGTCTGCGCGAAGAGATCTCCGATCAATACCGCGCCCTGGATCAGATGAAAGAGATGGCCGCCAAATATGGCTGCGACATCTCGGTACCGGCCAAAAACGCCAAGGAAGCCGTGCAGTGGACCTACTTCGCCTACCTGGCGGCAGTCAAGTCCCAGAACGGTGCCGCCATGTCCTTCGGTCGTACCTCCAGCTTCCTGGACATCTACATCGAGCGTGACCTGCAAAAGGGCCTGATCACCGAGCAGGAAGCCCAGGAGCTGATGGACCACATGGTCATGAAGCTGCGCATGGTGCGCTTCCTGCGTACCCCGGAATACGATTCACTGTTCTCAGGCGACCCCATGTGGGCCACCGAAACCCTGGCCGGCATGGGCGTGGATGGCCGCACCCTGGTCACCAAGAACAGCTTCCGTATGCTGAACACCCTCTACACCATGGGCCCCTCCCCCGAGCCGAACCTGACCATCCTCTGGTCCGAGAAGCTGCCGGTGGCGTTCAAGAAGTACTGTGCCAAGGTGTCCATCGAGACTTCTTCCGTCCAGTACGAGAACGACGATCTGATGCGTGCCGACTTCAACAACGATGACTACGCCATCGCTTGCTGTGTCTCCCCGATGATCGTGGGCAAGCAGATGCAGTTCTTCGGTGCCCGTGCCAACCTGGCCAAGACCATGCTGTACGCCATCAACGGCGGCATGGACGAGAAGCTCAAGATCCAGGTCGGTCCCAAGACCGAGATGATCACCAGTGAGTACCTGGACTATGACAACGTCATGGACCGTCTGGATCACTTCATGGACTGGCTGGCCAAGCAGTACGTCGCCGCCCTGAACATCATCCACTACATGCACGACAAGTACAGCTACGAAGCCTCCCTGATGGCGCTGCACGACCGTGACGTCTATCGCACCATGGCCTGCGGCATCGCCGGTTTGTCCGTGGCGGCCGACTCCCTGTCTGCCATCAAGTACGCCAAGGTCAAGCCGGTACGTGACGAAGATGGCGTGGCCATCGATTTTGAAATCGAAGGGGAATACCCGCAGTTCGGCAACAACGACGCCCGCGTCGATGACATCGCCTGCGACCTGGTCGAGCGCTTCATGAAGAAAATCCAGAAGCTCAATACCTACCGCGGCGCCGTGGCGACCCAGTCCGTGCTGACCATCACCTCCAACGTGGTGTACGGCAAGAAGACGGGCAACACCCCGGATGGCCGTCGTGCCGGTGCGCCGTTCGGCCCGGGTGCCAACCCGATGCACGGTCGTGACCAGAAGGGCGCCGTTGCGTCCCTGACATCCGTCGCCAAGCTGCCGTTCGCCTACGCCAAAGATGGTATCTCCTATACCTTCTCCATCGTGCCGAACGCCCTGGGTAAAGACATGGAAGCCCAGAAAGCCAACCTGGCCGGCCTGATGGACGGTTACTTCCACCACGAAGCCAACGTAGAGGGTGGCCAGCACCTGAACGTCAACGTGATGAACCGCGAGATGCTGCTGGACGCCATGGAAAACCCGGAGAAATATCCGCAGTTGACCATCCGCGTATCCGGCTATGCCGTTCGCTTCAACTCGCTGACCAAAGAGCAGCAGCAGGACGTCATCACCCGTACCTTCACCGCATCGCTGTAAACCAGTCGCAGTGAATCAAAACCGGCGCCAAGGCGCCGGTTTTTTTATCTGCCCCCTTGTCGCCCCAGGCCTCGCCCGCCTTTGCCTCCCGGGCCCGGCGCAGACCCGGCTCCGCCTCCCCGGCACGTCCCCTCATTCTTCGGTCTTGCGGCAATCCCGCCCAGGGAAAGGCGCGAACAGAATGAACACAATGGCCACAACAGCCGAAATAACCATTTCGGTCACAATCTTTTCCGGCTGGCCACCTCGCATTAACCTTCCTGCAACAATCACAAGGAGAGCACCATGTTGCAAGGAACCTTCAAGCGCACCCTGATCGGTAGCCTGCTCGCACTGAGCTTCGGCGCCCATGCCCAGATCGACGAAGTCCACTTCCTGATCCCCGGCGGCGCTGGCGGCGGCTGGGACACCACGGCCCGCGGCACAGGTGAAGTGCTGGCCAAGTCCGGCCTGATCAAGACCGTCTCCTACCAGAACATGTCCGCCGGTGGCGGCGCCAAGGCCATCGCTCACCTCATCGAGACCTCGGCCCAGTCCGACAAGACCCTGATGGTCAACTCCACCCCCATCATCGTCAAATCCCTCTCCAAGGAGCTGCCCCAGTCCTTCCGGGACCTGACCCCGGTCGCCGCCATCATCGCCGACTACCAGGCGCTGGCGGTGAAGGCGGATTCCCCCTATCAGAACTGGGCCCAGTTGCTGGCCGCCTACGAGGAGAACCCGGCCAAGGTGAAGATCGCCGGGGGCTCGGCCCGTGGCAGCCTGGATCACCTGGTCGCCGCCCTGACCTTCAAGAATGCCGGCGCCGACGCCAGCAAGCTGCGCTACGTCGCCTACGATGCCGGTGGCAGCGCCATGGCCGCCGTGCTGGCGGGTGAAACCCAGGCCATCTCCACCGGCTTTGGCGAGGCGATGGAAGCGGTCAAGTCCGGCCAGATGCGGATCCTCGGGGTCACCTCCGACCAGCGTCTACCGGGGGCGGATCAGATCCCCACCTTCAGCGAGCAGAACAACCCCACCGTCTTCGCCAACTGGCGCGGCTACTTCGCCTCCCCCACCATCAGCCCGGAGAAATCCGCCGAGTTTGCCACCCTGCTCAAGCAGATGTACGACAAGCCGGAGTGGGAAGTGGTCCGCAGCCGCAACAGCTGGACCAACCTCTACAAGTCCGGTCCCGAGTTCACCGCCTTCCTCGATGGCCAGGAGCAGCAGATCGGCGGCCTGATGCGCGAGCTCGGCTTCATCAAGTAATCCTCGTTGTCACATAACAGGCGGGCGCTGCCCCGCCGTCCATGTTGGAGAGAAGACCCATGAACATCACCAAGGAGCGACTGGGAGGCCTGCTGTTTTTGCTGCTCTCTCTCGCCTATGGCTACTACGCCACCGAGATCCCGGGCTACCCCGGCGACGAGTATGAACCCTTCACCGCCAGCACCCTGCCCTATGCCCTGGCCGGGCTCGGAGTGCTGCTCTCCCTGCTGCTGGTGATCTTTCCCGGGGGCGAACCCTTGCGCCGGGAAGAGGGAGACTGGCGCCGGGTCTTCATCCTGCTCGGGCTCATGGTGGTCTATGGCCTGGGGCTGACCTGGTTTGGCTTCGTGCTCTCCACCATCGCCTTCCTGACCGTGGGCATACGGGTACTGGGTGAGCCCAGCCTGCGCTACGGCCTGATGATCAGCGTCCCCTTCTCCCTCGGTTTCTGGGCCCTGCTCACCAAGGGGCTCAACGTCTATCTGGAGCCGGGTCGCCTGTTCACCCTGCTCGGGTTTTAAGGAGTCACCATGTTAGACGGAATCTTGCAAGGACTCGGCACAGCGCTGCTGCCGGTCAACCTGATGATGGTGGTGCTCGGCTGCTTCGTCGGCACCTTTATCGGCATGTTGCCGGGTCTCGGGCCCGTCACCGCCATCGCCCTGATGATCCCCATCACCTATGGCCTGGATCCCTCCTCCGGCATCATCCTGATGGCGGGGGTCTATTACGGCGCCATCTTCGGCGGATCCACCTCCTCCATCCTGATCAACGCCCCCGGCTGCTCGGCCACCGTGGTCACCGCCTTCGACGGCTACCCCCTGGCACGCAAGGGTCAGGCGGGCAAGGCGCTGGCCATCGCCGCCTACGCCTCCTTCACCGGCGGCACCCTCTCCGCCATCATGCTGATGGTGGCGGCGCCCCTGCTGGCCAAGGTCTCCCTCTCCTTCCAGTCGGCGGACTACTTCGCCCTCATGGTGCTGGGCCTCTCCGCCGTGGCGGCGTTTGCCGGCAAGGGCCAGGTGCTCAAGGCCCTCATCATGGCGCTGTTCGGCATCATGATCTCCACCATCGGCATCGACCGCAGCGTCGGGGTGGACAGGTTCACCTTCGGTCTGCCGGACTTGCGCGACGGCTTCTCCTTCCTGTTGCTGGCCATGGCCACCTTCGCCCTCGCGGAGATCCTGATGGCGGTGCTGCGCCCGGGCAAGGACAACAGCGAGGAAGAGGCCAAGCAGATGCAGCAGCTCGGCAGCCTCAAGCTCAGCAAGGAAGAGGTCAAGGAGATAGCGCCCCCCATCGCCCGCTCCTCGGTGCTGGGTTTTCTCATCGGCGTGCTGCCGGGGGCTGGCGCCACCATCGCCGCCTTCATGGCCTATGGTGCCGAGCGCAACATCGCAGGCAAAAAGCATCAGGATCAGTTCGGCAAGGGCAGCCTGCGCGGCCTGGCGGCGCCGGAAGCGGCCAACAACGCCGCCTCCACCGGCTCCTTCGTGCCCCTGCTCACCCTGGGGATCCCGGGCTCGGGCACCACGGCCCTGATCCTGGGCGCCCTGGTCGCCTACGGCATCCAGCCGGGCCCGCGCCTGTTCATGGAGCATCCGGATGTGTTCTGGTCGGTGATCATCTCCATGTATCTGGGCAACGTGGTGCTGCTGGTGCTCAACCTGCCGCTCATTCCCTATCTGGCCAAGGTGCTGGCGGTGCCGCGCCCCGTGCTCATCCCCATGGTGCTGCTCTTCTCCCTGACCGGGGTCTATCTGGTGTCGTTCAACACCATGGACATCCATGTGATGACCCTGGTCGCGCTGATCGCCATCGGCCTGCGTCTGCTCACCTTCCCCATGGCGCCCATGCTGCTCGGCTTCATCCTGGGGGGCATGCTGGAGGACAACCTGCGCCGCGCCCTGGTGATCAACGACGGCAGCCTGAGCTTCCTGTGGGAGCGCCCCATCACCCTGGCCTTCACCCTGATCACCCTGACCATGCTGCTGATCCCGCTCTGGCAGTGGTGGCAGGCTCGCAAGGAGCCCAAGGGCACCCCGGTCACGGATCACTGAATCCTTGGCACTCTGCCGCCCTGTACCCTACCCATAAAGTGCAGAGACCTTGATGAGTGATACTCCGTCATGAATGAAAAGAGCGCCGAAAGGCGCTCTTTTTTTGCTTGGCAGACTCCGGCGTCAGCGGCGACGATAGCGCCGCTCCGGGCGCCCGACCGTGCCATATTCGAGCTCGGGGAAAGCCAGCTGCTGGCCCACCAGAAACTCCAGGTAACGGCGCGCCGTGGTGCGGCTCACCCCCACCCTGGCGCCAATCTCCTCGGCGCTCGCCCCCTGGCCCACCAGGGCGCTCAGCACCCGCTCCAGGGTGAGGGCATCGATGCCCTTGGGCAGGGTCAGGGGCTGGGCGGCGCCAGTGCCGGCGCCAAACAGGGCGTCCACATCCTGCTGGCTGATGTCCGCCAGGCTGGCCAGGGCCAACCGGCTCTGCTGATACTTCTCCAGGGTGCTCTTGAGCCGCTCGAATACCACGGGTTTCAAGATGAAATCCACCACCCCGAGCCGCATCGCCTCCTGCAAGGTGGCGGCTTCCCGCGCCGCCGTGAGCAAGATGACATCCACCTCCGCCCCCTCCTGGCGCAACTGCTTGAGCAGCCCCAGCCCTTCGCCGTCCGGCAGCCAGACGTCGAGCAGCACCAGATCGGGTCTGAGCACGGCGATCTGCTCGCGGGCATCACTTAAGGTGAGGGCCAGGCCGCACAGGACGAAGCCCGGCAGCCGCTCGACGAAGCGGCGGTGGATCTCGGCGATGGCCGGATCGTCCTCCACTATCAATACCTTGATCATTCACACGTCCTTGGGAATGTAACAGACAAAACAGCTGCCCCGCTCGGTGGGCTCGATGTGGATCTGCCCCTTGAGGGCATCCAGGGTCTTGCGCACCAGGGCCAGGCCGATGCCGTGGCCGGGCTCCGCCTTGCAGCTGACCCCGGGCTCGAACAGTCGATCCGCCAGCGCCGGATCGACGCCGCCGGCGCCATCTTCCACCTCCAGCACCAGATCCTGCCCCAGATCGCTCAGGGAGACCCGGATGGGCTGATAGGGGGCGCCGTGGCGGCGGGTCGCCTCGAAGGCGTTGTCGATGAGGTTGCCAAGCAGGGTCACCAGCTGGGACCCAGAGACCCGGGCGGGAATGTCGTGCAGCCGCGAGCCCGGCTCGACGATGAGCTCCAGCCCCAGCTCGTGGGCCCTGTGATACTTGCCCAGCAGCAGGGCCGCCACCTTGGGCTTGGCGATCGCCTCCATCAGGAAGGCCAGCAGGGTCTGCTCCGTCTCCGCCTCCCGGCCGATGAAGGCGAGGGCCTCCTCATAGGCCCCCAGTTCGATGAGGCCGGCGATGGTGCCGAGCTGGTTGTTGTGTTCATGGGTCTGCACCCGCAGCAGATCGCTGTAGGCCTGCACCTGGCTGAGCTGGGCGGTCAGCTCGGCCAACTCGTCCTTGCGCCGAAAGCTCGACACGGCACCGATCAGCTCGCCGCCCCGCACCAGGGGGAGGCGGTTGACGATCAGCTGCTGGCCGTTGAGCCAGATCTCCTCGTCATATTGTGGGGTGGGATCGTCGATGAGAGAGAGCATGCGGGTCTCGGGCAGCAGCTCGTTGACGGGGCGACCGATGGCCCGCCTGGCCTGCCCCTCCTCCAGGCGCAGCAACTTGATGCCGTTGGGGTTGAGGGAGGTGAGCCGCCCCTCGCCATCTATGGTGAGGATCCCTTCGCGCACCGTGCGCAAGGTGCAGTCGAGCTCGGCGTAGAGGCGCCCTATCTGCTCGGGTTCGAAGCCGAAAATCGCCTTCTTGTAGCGCCGCGCCAGCCAGCCCGCCGCCAGGCTGTTGAGCAGCACGATCAGCAGGGTGATGAAGAGGCCAAAACGCAGGAAGCCCCGCAAGTCCGCATCTATGTCCCGCACCAGGTAGCCGACCGATACCACGCCGATGATCTGGCCCAGCTCGTCCCGGATCGGGGTCTTGCCACGCACCGAGACCCCGAGGGAACCCTGGGCGTGGGAGACATAAGATTCCCCATGCACCAGGGCCCGGGTCGGATCGTCCCCCACCATGGGCTTGCCGATGCGATCGGCCCTGGGGTGGACCAGCCGCAGGGCATTGCTGTCGCCGATGACGATGAAGCTGGCCCCCACATCGGCGCGGATCCGCTCCACCAGGGGATTGAGGCGTGCCGTGTCGGCCCGGCGCACCTGAGCGATCACCGCCGGGTTCCGGGCCACCAGCTGGGCCACGTCCAGGGCCTGATCCCCTATCTCCCGGTAGCGCTGCTCCGAGACATAGTAATAGCTGGCGGTGCTGAGCAGGATGAGTTGCAACAGGCTGATAAAACACAAGATGAGAAGGAAGCGTCCCTGCAGTCCCAGTTTCATCGCCCCCCTCCCGTCGCCTTGAAGGCGCGGGCCTTGCCGCCCCTCATGACTCGCCGCTCCCGCCGCGAAGCAGCTCCAGCAGCAGGCTGCCGTCGCGCAGGGCCTTGTGCACCTGCACCGAGGTGGGCTTGGTGGGATCTTCGTAGAAATGGGTGGACTCGATCTGCAGGCGCACCAGGTAATCGGCGGGCAGCTGGCTCGCCAGGGCCTGATGCAGCATGGGGAACAGCAGGCGATCGGCCCGGGTGATCTCGCCCCCCAGCAGCAGCTTGCCGGGATTGAGCAGGCAGATGAGGTTGGCCAGCACCCGGGCCAGGCGTCCCGCCGCCTGGTGCAGGATGTCCTGGCACAGGTTGTTGCCCGCCAGGGCCAGCTCGCACAGCTCGCGGATGGTGACGCTCTCGGGCAGATCGGATTCCGTGCCCGCCATGCGCTCGCGCAGCTCGCGATACTGGGCCTCCAGCGCCTGATTGGTGACCAGGGTACAGGCGCAGCCAAACCCGCCGCAGTAACAGCGCTGACCATAGGGTTCGAGCTGCAGATGGCTGAGATCCCCGAGCATGGCGGACTCGCTCTCCATCAGCTGGCCATTGACCACCATGCCCACCCCTATGTCGTTGTGGACGAACACCAGCACCGCATCGGCGCAATTCTTGGCCGCGCCCCATTCGCGCTCGGCCTGGATCCAGGTGCGCACGTCGCCGCTCACCAGCACGGGCACGGAGAAGGCCTGCTCCAGGGTCGGCCCGAGCGGCCAGTTGCGCAGATCATAGTAGGGGAAGTGGCGCACCATGCCGGAGTGACGCTCCACCTGGCCGGGCAGACAGAGGGCGATGCAGGCCAGGCGCAGGGCCCGTTTGGGCAAGAAGGCCTCGATGGCCTGGATCAGGCTGGGCAGCAGGTCGCCGCGCTCCCCGTCGCTGAACTGATGGCGATGGCGAGCCAGGGAGCGCCCCGCCAGATCGAACAGGGCCATGTCCACATAGCCCCGCCCCAGACGCATGGAGAGAAACTGGAAGCGGCGCTCGTTGATGCGCAGCAGGATCTGGCGCCGACCGCGGCCAACGGAACTCTCGCCGCAGGGCACCACCAGACCGCCATCGAGCAGTTCCCGGGTGATCTTGGTGATGCTGGCGGGGGAGAGCCCGGTCAGGCGGGAGAGATCGGTGCGGGACAGCTCCTTGTGCTCCTCCAGACTGGCATAGACCAGGCCGTAATTGAGCTGACGGATCAAATCGATACTGCCTTTGACGATCTCATTCATAGGGTCTGTTAACGAAGCGGGCGAAAGATGGCTAATGTTCCCATATTCTCGGCCAATCCCCAAATCGCGCCACCAAGTTCCCGGCCCCGATCACTTAACCGGCCGCAATGCTGGTCTGCGGCCCCCCGCTTTGACTACAATTGCGCTCCCATGATCCACAGACGACCGATGCCATGACCCCTTGCCCCTGCACTTCCACCCTCCCCTATGCCAGCTGCTGCGCCCCCTTCCATCAGGGTCAGGCGGCCCCCAGCGCCCGGCAGCTGATGCGCTCACGCTACAGCGCCTTCGTGCTGGGACTGGGGGAATACCTGGTGCAGAGCTGGCACCCGGATTATCTCGGCGATCTCACGGCCGCCGAGCTGTCGCGTCAGCAGACCCGCTGGGCCGGGCTCGAGATCCTGGCCACCCAGGGGGGCGAGGCAAGCGATGAGGAGGGCGAGGTGGAGTTCAAGGCCTGGTTTGCCGAGCAGGGACAGCGCCACTGCCTGCACGAGCGATCCCGCTTCGTGCGCCTGGCGGGGCGCTGGGTCTACACCGACGGGGAGCAGTTTGCGGTCGATCCCCGGCCGCTGCCCGGGCGCAATGATCCCTGCCCGTGCGGCAGTGGCAAGAAGTTCAAGAAGTGCTGCGGGTGAGACGCTGACGCGCCAGACATGACAAGGCCGCCCGAGGGCGGCCTTGTTGCATCAGGGGTGGTTGATGATGAGGTGCTGACTGTCGATGAGGGAGGTCAGGATCTCGCTCTGACTGCCCCCGCCCAGATCGAGGCTGGAAAGATCCACGTCCCTCAGGGCGATGGACTGGGTCACCTGACCGCTGCCATCGGGGGAGATATCCAGCCGCAGATCGCTGGCACCATCGCTGCCCGCCGTCACCGACACCTGGACATGGGCGAGCAGGTCGTTGATGCTGCCAGCGCCGCTCCCCTTGAGCATGTCGCTGAGATCCAGCCTGTCTCCCTGTGCCAGGTTGAAGTCGGTGATGGTGTCGAGGGCCGGCTGGCCGGCCGTGCCCGCATCCGGCAACTGCCAGACGAAGGTGTCGCTGCCCAGTCCCCCCGTGAGGATGTCATTGCCGGCGCCGCCATAGAGGATGTCATCCCCCTGACCGCCCACCAGATGATCATCGCCGCCGCTGCCATGGAGCTCATTGCCCGCCACCGTGTGCACGGCCAATGTGTCCGGTAGCGAGCTGATGACGCTGCCGCCCGAACTGGACTCAGCCTGCAGGGCAATGCTGTGATCCCCGACCCCCAGCCCATCGAGGAAGAGGGGCAGGTTGCTGTCCCCGGGCAGCAGCCAGTCGCCGTTGCCCAGATCTTGCCCCACGGTATGGCCATCCTGATCCAGCACCTGGGCACCGCCCAGGCCACTGAGCCGGATGCTGAGCTCACCGGGCTCGGGATTGGCGACCCAGGCGCTCAGGCTGAGGGGGACCCAGCCCCCCGCCAGGGCGGTGACGTCGTGGCTGTCCAGGGTCAGGGTGGGCTGATCGGCCTGGGCCGCGATCGCGATGCCCACCTGGCCGCTCGCCTCCAGGGCGCCCCCCGCCCCCGTGTTGCCGAGATCCGAGACCACCAGGCTCAGGTTGTCGTCTCCCCAGTAGTCGGGACTTGGCTGATAGTGCACCTCGCCGGCCAGGAAGGCGTTGAGCGCATCCTGGGAGCCCGTCAGGGTCAGGCTGTTGCTGTTGCTGCCAAGCACTGTGATCCCGGCGCCGGCCCCGGCCACCAGCAGGCCGTGCTCGACCCTGAGGGTGACCTGTACCGGCGCCGTGCCCGCATCCAGATCCTTGACGCTGATGCCGCCCAAGATGAGATCCCCGTCCTCATCCACCGAGAGTGCACCCGCAGGCAGGGTCAGCTCGGGGGCGTCGTTGACCGGCGCCACCTCGATATCCAGGGTGCTGCTGACGTCCTGACCTCCACCGCTGCCGGTGTTGCCAAGATCGTTGGTCACCATGGTGAGGCGATCCTGGCCGTTGAAGTCGGCATCCCCCTGGTAGGAGACCCCCTTGTCCAGCAAGGCGTTGATCGCGTCCTGGGACCCCAGCAGCACCAGATTGCCGCTGCCATCGCCGCTCACTGTGACGCCACTGCCATCGACCACCGTCAGGGTGCCGTTGTCCACGCTCAAGGTCACCCGGATATCGCCATTATCGGCATCCACGTCCTGCACCCGCAGGCCCTGGATCAGATGAGGCGCATCCTCCTGGGCAACCTGGGTGCCTGGCAGGATATTGACGGGATCGTCGTTGACCGGTTGCACCTCGATGGGCAGCACGTCAGTGTCGCTCAAGGGGCCGCCGCTGCCGGTGTTGCCCAGATCATTGGTGACCATGGTCAGGGCGTCGTCACCATAAAAGTCCCCATTGCCCTGATAGACCACGCCACCGGAGAGCAGGGCGTTGAGATCCGCCAGGGAGCCGGTCAGCACCAGGGAGTCGGTGCCGTTGCCAGTCACGGTCACGCCGCTCCCTGCCGGCAGGGTGAGAGTGCCGTGCTCCACCGACAGGCGCACCTCCATGGTACCGCTGCCCGCATCCACGTCGATCACTTGCAAGCCATTGATGGTAAAAGGCGTGTCCTCCTGGGCCACCTGGGGATCCCCGGGCAGCACATTGACGGGAGCGTCGTTGACCGGGCTCACCTCCACCTGGATGGTGCCACTGACCTCGGGGCCGAGGGCACCGTTGTCCAGGCTCTGGGCCGTGACCTTGATGTCCAGAGTGCCGTTGGCGTCATGGGTCACCAGCTCCACCCCATCGAGCTTGCCGCCCTCCGTGGTGATCTGCCAGCGGCCGCCCCCCAGATCCACCACTGTGCCATCCACCCCGTTCGGCAGCCGGATTTCTGCGCCATCGGGCACCCCTTCCAGGGTGACGCGCACCTGCTCGGGGCCGTTCTCGTGCACATTGCCGGCGCTGCCGCCGGTGGCCTGGGTGTCCCGGGTCTCCACCCCCAGGTTCAGGGTGATCACATCCCCTTCGGTGCCGCTCGCCTTGCTTTCTATGTCGGCGATGATGGCATCCCCCACCGGATTGACGGTGACGGTGAAGCCGGCGCTGGTTTCAAGGGGCTGGGTGAGCCCCTTGTCCAGGGTAAAGGCGCTCAGGGTCAGATCCACGGTGCCGCTGAAGTCCGCAGGCGGGATCAGGGTCAGCTTGGAGAAGTCGGTGCCGACAGGCACCTGCCAGACGCCACCGCCGTTGTTGACCGCCGGGGCCGACAGGGTGAAACCATCCGGCACCCCTTTTATCTGCAGCGCCACTATCTGCTCGGAGCCATCATTGTCAATCAGGGTCGCGCCGAGCCCGCCGAGGCTCACGCTGCCATCCTCGTTGCCGCTCACATCCTTCACCGTGAGGTTGGCCGGATCATTGACCGGCAGCACCTCGAAGCTCGCATTGCCGCTCCAGCTGCCCCGATCCGTGCCCGTGGTGGCGGTGTCGAGAATATCCACCGCCACCGCCAGCGGCACCTTGCCGCTGAAGTGCTCCTTGGGCACGAACACCAGATCCTTGAGATCCGCCGGGTCATTCACCGTGAGGGTGGTGACCGGCTGGCCGTTGCCGTCGAGGAAGTGCCCATACTGGGGATCCACGGTCACGACCACCCGCTCCACGGTCTCGAGACCGCCATCGGTCACCGAGGGGCTGATGTCCGCGAGCTTGACCGAGAGATCGAGGTGGATCTCGGTGTCTTCCAGGTTGTCCGGTTTGCCGTCGCCGTTCACATCCTTCACGTTCAGCTGCAGCTCGGGCAGGCCGTCCGCCCCCCCCTTGATGTCCACCTCAGGGGTGATGGAGAGGGTGACTTCCTTCTCCACCGCCTTGGAATCACCGCTCACGGTGTCGGTATTGACCAGGCGCACCTTGAAGCCCAGGCCGTCGCCGGCGTAATCCTCGGGCAAGGTCAGGGTGAGGCGGTCGAGATCATCGAGGCCACCCGGCAGCTTGATGAGGTACTCGCCGTTGACGAAGTCATAGGTGAGCCCCTGCACGTTGACGCCCGGTGGCAAGCCTGTGATGACGATGCTGAGCTCGTCATCGCCGATATCCGCCGTGCCCAGGGTCACCATCTGCTTGAGCTGGCTGCCGAAGTCGACGCCGTGATCCTCCACCCCCGTGATGGGGGCGCTGTTGTCGAAATCGACGTCGGCCGCAATCTGGCCCGAGTGGGTAGCGCCATTGAAGTCGGCGCTGGCGGTGATCTCCCGCACAACCGGCGCGCTCACATCCCCTTCATTGTTGTCGCCAAGGTCGATCACCCTGGCGCTGACCTTGAAGGTGACGGTACCCGTATAGCCATCCGGCGAGCGCAGGGCATAGCTGCCGAGGGCGTCGTGGGGCACGGTCCAGTTGCCCTGACCGTCGTTGATCCCGCCCACCACCACGAAGCCGGGGGGCAGATCGCTGATGACCAGGTAGTCGATGGTCTCGACGCTGCTGGGGTCCAGATCCTCGAACACGAACACATCCTTGAGGGGAATGTCGTGCCCGTCCGGGCTCTCCAGCTGACCGGTCTGCACCAGGTTGCCATCGGGCTCCACCACCGCCTGGATATCCACGTGCAGGGTGCCGTCGATCACCTTCTGGGCGGTGGCGCTGGAGTCCACATCCACTTGGGTCACAGTGACATGGCTCTGGAGTGTGGTGTCCCTGTCGCTATCCTCTGGCCCCTTGACCAGCAGCTGGCCGCCGCCGAGCAGGCTCTGCAACTCGGCGTCGCTCAAGTCCACGGCGCCGCCGCTCACCGTCAGCTGGGTATCCACTCCCCCGACCCGGATCCAGATCTCGTAACCGGGTTCGATACCGGAGAGGCTGAGGTGGGTCACCTGCTCGGCGCCATCGGTCAAGATCGGATGCCAGTCGAGGACGGTGAACTGATCCTCCAGACCATGGCTGGTCTTGGCATAGTCGGTGGCGTCGATGGCCGGCTCCACCTTGATGGTGAGCGGTGTCTCGAACGACTTGCTGTCACCGTCGTTCTCGGTCACCACCACACGACCGATCAGATGGATGTCTTCGGTACTGTTGAGGGGGGGCTTGACCTGGATGTTGCCCAGACTGCCAATGTCCACCTGATAGATGGGGTGACCGTTCCCATCGAGCCCTGCATAGGTCAGGGTCAGCGGATTGCCTTGACCATCGAGCACCTGAGCACCATCTGGCAAGCCAAAGAGCACCAGGTTGAGGGTTTCAGAGGTATCCCCCGGTGCATTGGGGAACTCCCCCGAGATGAGCTTGAAGTCCAGAGGAGCGCTACCGTCCTCCTGGATGGTGATCTCGAACCCCCTGTCGCTGGCAGGCTGCCATTGACTGGTATCGAGATCCAGCAGCGGCGTATCCACCACCCCCACCAGATCCACGTGCAGGTTCTGGCTGCCGGTCACCTTCTCGTTGACCACGGTATGGGTCTGGCCATTGGCATCGGTCAGGATGGCGGTGTCTTTCACCACCCCTGTGATGACGAGCGTGAAGTCGACGTTGCTCTCCGGTGCAGGTTGCAGCTTGAGGTTCCCAATCTGGTCATAGGGCACCTCGTAGTAACCGTTGGCATCCAGGGTGACCACCACACCGCCCAGCAGCAGGGTGGCGCCGGCGGGCAGCCCTTCGATACGCACGAACAGGGTCTCTGAACCGTCACTTGCGTCGCCAGGGTGGGCCAGCACTATCTTGCTGCCCAGATCGAGCAGGGTGTCTTCCTTGCCCTGAAGATCACGAATGGTGAGACTGGCGTCATCCGCCACCGGGTTGACGTTGATCACCAGCTCGATGGGATCCCCAAGGGCCGTCTCCTGCCCGGTGACCACAGGGGTCTTCTCGGTACTGACCGGGGTCACAATGAGCTTGATGTCGCCGCTGTAGTCCTTGCCGGGCACCACGGTCACCTTGTTGATGTCGCCACCGGCCACCGTGTAGAGGCCGTTCGCCCCCGGGGTGAGCGCCTGGCCGTTCAGGGTCAGCGTGCCCTGGCCGGAGGCCCACTCTATCTGGTAGCTCAGGGTCTCGGAGCCGTCCGTGTCGGTGAGGCCCGCCTTGACGTTGAGGGTGATGCCGTTGCTGTCTTCATCCGTGGTGTAGTGCTGGTGCGTGCTGCCGGACTCCCACAGGGGTTTGTCGGCGATGCCCTGCACCGTGATCTCCAGGTTGCCGGTCAGCACCGGGGGCTTGCTCCCCTCTGTGACCCCCACCTGCAACTGCACCGGGAAGCGCAGCGGATTGCCTGCATTGTTGTAGCTCGAGTAGTCATGATCGGGCACGAAGGTGACACCGCTGAGCTGGAACTTGTCATCGGTATTGGCCACCGCCACCATGGCCTCCGGCGGCACCTGATACCAGGTCTTGCCGCCCTGGGTGATGGTGGTCAGTGCGATGCCGTTGAAGTAGAAGGTGCCCTGGGCATTGGCGGGCGCCTGGATAAGCAAAGTCTCCACATGCTCGCCCCGATCATAGTCGCCGACGTCCAGGCTCATGTTGATGGGGATGCCCTGGCCAGGATCGGTTGCCCCCGCGTCCTCGGCACCGGTGACGGCGCTGACGGTCAACGTGCCCGCCTCGTCCCTGATGGTCAGGGTCAGCACCCCATCATCGGTATCTCCGTCCCCGTCCACCAGCTGGAAATCGATGGTCTGCACCAGGGTCTTGTTGTTGTGGTCAATCCCGCTCAGGGCGGTGAAGCTGTATCTGCCCTCGGCATTGATCACCAGGGTGCCGATGGGCTGACCTGTGCCGTCTGTGACCGCTATGGTGGTGTTGCCGCGGGGCGCTATCTCGTGTTCGACCCCGTTGATGGTGACCGATCTCACCACGGCATCGTCCGCCCCCTCGCTGGCGGTGGCCAGCAGATCGCCACTCACCTTGCCGCCCTCGTTCAGGGTCTTGCCCGCATCCACAGCCACGGGCACGTCATCCTGCACGCTCACGTGGCCGATCACCTCGGCGCTCAGATCCCCGTCGCTGTCCAGGGCCTGCAACGGCAGCTGGATATCCAGCAGATCCTTGCCCTGGACACTGTGATCCAGATTGCCGGTGAGCTCGAAGGTATAGCGGCCGGACACATCCAGGGTCAGCTTGAAGATGAGCTTGCCCCCGCTGTCCTTGCCAAGGTAGACACCCGGCTGGCTGTCTGCGCTGAGGGTGACCGCCTTGCCCCCCGAGGTCAGCTGGTTGAGGGCGTTGAAGCGGGCCACATCCAGTTGCAGGGACGCCACCCGGTCGCTCCCGGCGGCGATGGTCACCTGACCGATGGCCACCTCTCCCGTGCCAGACGGGCTGGTACCCCCGTGCTGACCACTGCCGCCATCGAGATCCGACTCCTTGACGGTGACGCTCTCTATGGTGGTGATCACGGGATCGGCAGCATCCGTGATCACCGCCGTGGTCTCGCCGGTGATCACGGAGCCGTCACTGTCGGTCACCTTGACCGGCAGGGTCAGATTGAGCCTGTCATCCGCCCCGTGATCCAGGTTGGTGTGCACCGTCACCTGGTAGTCCAGGGTCACAGTGCTGTGGGCCCCTATGCTGACCGGCACGCTCGGCAGGGTCACACTCAGCACCAGGGTGCCGCTGGCGGTGACCGCCTGGAAGCCGTGGCCATTGCTGCCAGGCACCTCCTGCCAGGTGAGGGTCTCCCCGTTGTGGGTGATGGGGTTGCCATTGGCATCCACCACCTGGCCGGAGAGGGTCAGGCGCACATCCACCACGGGATCCGAGTCCGCCGTGATGGTCAGGGTGCCGCTGGCGTGCTGATCGTCCGCGGTCTGGTTGCTCGCGGCCCCGTCGAAGCGCCCCTCGGTCAGGGTGACGCCGGTGAGGCTGAGGGTCGGCTTGTCCCCTTCCGCGATGCTGATGTTGAGGGTGCCCGTGGTGCTGTCGTTGTTGCCCGCCCCCTTGTCGCTGTCGACGACATTGACCTTGAACGGCAGTTCGGTGCTGCTGCCATTTGCCTGGTGTACCCCCTCGAACAGGGTCACCTTGTAGTCGAACGCGTTGCTGGCGGCGTTGTCGAGCTTGCCGCTGATCTCCACCTGCAGCACCTCGACCCGCACCCCGTTCACGTCCACATAACCCTTGAGGATCTGGTTGCCCGGAA